>CALVKQ010000017.1 GCA_944332815.1 uncultured Clostridia bacterium | reverse complement strand
TTGTTCCGTCTTCCCATATGGCGGGTGCTTGAACGGCGAGGCGCAGCCGAGCCGCTCGTTTATTCAAGCACCCGCCATAGTGCCCATTTATCGTTGTTGTGGGGGGGGTCCCAAAAGGCGTGTAAGAGAAAAATTTTTCTTGAAGCAAAGAGGTCTAAACAGGGGAAATTTCGGCAGAGATCGGCTCCTTTTGCGCAGGAGTCCCTTGAATATAACACGCGATGTGGAAACTCCCCGTTGTTGTAAAAACGTTGATTTTCATTTTCAAATATGCTATAATATATAAAAAATATGAGGTGCCTTTATGTCGCAGAAAACTGTGGATAGCAAAGCATATCCATTGAAAGAATTGTTTTTAGATAAATTTGATGTTGACTTTTATCAACGAGAATATGTTTGGCAAAAAAAACAATTAGAAGATTTGCTTACTGACCTATCGGTTGAGTTCTTAAAAAATTGGACTATTGGCGATACCCCCGACAAGGTGCGTTCATACGACCCATATTTTATGGGCGAAATAGTTTTATCATATAAAGACGGAGCACGCAGTTCAATCATAGACGGTCAGCAACGCATCACTACATTTACGTTGTTACTTATTTATTTGTTGAAAACATACGGTCATTTACCGCTATTTCCGTGTGCCGATGTAGAAAAGGCCATTTATAGTGATGATTTCGGCACCCCGAGATTTAATTTGGATATTGAACAACGAAATAATTGTATGTTGTCATTGTTCAGAAATGGAACATATACGCCTACCGAAACAGATAAACAATATGTACAAAATATTGTAGATAGATATAATGATATAAGTGAATGCTGGAATGAACAAATAAACGAGAACAATGCCGTTAATTTTGCCTATTGGATAAAAGAAAAAGTGGTTTTTTCAAAAGTGTGGACTAATAATGACGAATTTGCCTATGTCATTTTTGAAACGATGAACGATAGAGGACTGTCGCTTACGCAAGTAGAAATGTTAAGAAGTTTTTTGCTTGCAAATATTGATAGCGAAAATAGAAATAATGCTATTCAGCAATTTGACGAAATTGTAAAAAGACTTGTGAATATAAAATTGGCCTCCAAATCAAAAGCCGAATTTGAATTTTTCAAGATGTATTTTAGAGGACATTATGCGGAAGATTTTTCGCAGAATAAAGATTCAAATTCTGATTTTATTCGTATTGGTAAGGAATTTCACAGATGGGTACGCGATAACGATAAAACATTGCTCGGGTTACGCAATTCGTCTGATTACATAGAGTTTGTGTCCCAAATTGCGTATTTTGCAAAACAATATGAAAAAATCAATTCATTGATAAATGAGCGAAACACAAACAAGTATTTATATTTAATTGTAAACAACGACTATGGGTTTACATTACAACCTGCGTTGATACTGTCAGCAATCAAGTATAATGATACCGATGAAATCGTTACCAAAAAAATACAAATCATTTCAAAATATTTAACCAAAGTTTTAACATGGCGCATTTGGAATCATTGGATGATTTCTCAAAGTTCAATGGAAAGTCACATTTACACATTATGCAAGCAAATACGTGATATGGATATTGAAACTTTAACTGTGACGTTAAATAACAACCCTATTGATTTACCGAGTTTAGATAATGCACCGACATTAAATCAACAAAATAAACAAAAAATTAAAGTATTATTAGCGTTAATAACTGAAATTGTAGCAAAAGAATCAAAATGCGCAGATTATATGCTTAATAAGCCCGATATAGAAGTTGAACATATTTGGGCTGACCATTACGAACAACACACCGACGAGTTTTCCGATAAAAACACATTTGCAGCAGCAAGAAATAATATCGGTGATTTACTTGTTTTGCCGAAAAGTTTTAATGCTTCATACAATGATTCACCATATAACGTAAAGGTTGAGCAATATTTTGAACAAAATATACTTGCACAATCATTAAATAAACGTAAATATATAAATAACCCCGATTTTCTACGCTTTGTTCATAATAGCGGATTGCCGTTTAAGGCATATACAGACTTCAAACATAGTTCTATAAATGAACGTGCTGAATTATATAAGCAAATACTTTTATGGAATTGGGCTTAAACAAAATTCGTTTTACGTTACTACCGCTCCACCAGCATAGCAAAAGGGACGGTACACGCCGTCCCTTTCGCTATGCTGCCCGGCAACGAACAGGCGCGAACTTCGCGCGCAAACCACCATTGATGCGTGTCGCATCCCTTTTTACTTTTCCGTATATCCGAGCGTTTCATTATGCCCCATGCGCGCAAGTTCGGCGGCTTGCCGACGCTCACCCAAAAGGAACACTCACCCTTTCGCAAGACGCTTTCGCCGCCCTGCGTCCCGCCGAACGGGAATGTACACCTCGTCGGAAACGCACTCTCCTTCTCACGCCCTCCGCCCATTGCGGCGAATGTCTTGTTGTCTCCACCAGCATAGCAACGAACAGGCGCGAACTTCGCGCGGATCCGCCGTCTGAGGCGTGATGAGTGCCATTCCATATCCTCTTTTATGCGACGGAGGGGAAACCTGCGCGGCTTTCGGGGCATATAGTGTCATGCGGACGATTTCGGGCGGAGGGAGATGTGAACGCAACGGACAGGAAATTCGACGAGCTCATGCGCGAATTAGAATCAAGCGACGCCGAGGAACTTTACAACAGGATGCGCAAGGCATTCTCTGCCCTGCCGCGCGAGATACGCGCCTCGCTGGCACGTTTTTTCAACGCGTACGGCTATTGGGGGCGGCTGGACGAAGACGCCGGCGTGTTCGAGGAGATAGCGCAAAAAGCCGCCGCTCTTTCCGCACACTGCGCTGACTATCGCGCGCTTTACGACCGACTTGCGGACCAGCGCTCCAAATTCACACTTTACGCGGTGCTTTCCAACCGATCACGCTACGACTTCGAGAGTTTGGCACGGGCGCGCGAAAATCTCTTTGACGAGTACTTTGACTTGGATCTGCTCCGCTGCACACCGGAGGAAGTTTTTGTGGATCTTGGGGCGTATGTGGGGGACAGCGTGGTGTCGTATCTGCTCAACTACGGCGCGGAGTGTTACAAGCGGATATACTGTTACGAGATCACGCCTGAAGTCTTCGCCGCGCTCGAACGCACATTGCGCGACATACCTCGCGTCAGTCTGCGCCAAAAGGGGGTGAGCGACCGTCCGGGCGTCATGCGGCTGAACGTGTGCAAAACGAGTTCCTCAGCCAATACGCTGGGGAGCGAAGGCGTGTGCGACGTCGAAGTCACCACCCTCGACGCGGACATACCGGAACCCGTGACCCTCATCAAGGCGGACATCGAAGGCTCCGAACGGCAGGCATTGAAAGGCGCGGAGAACCACATAAAAAACGAGCGGCCGAAGCTGCTCATCTCCGTCTACCACGGCAACGAGGACCTCACCGCCGTTCCGCACCTGATCGATTCCATCCGCTCGGACTACGCCTTTTATCTGCGCAGCAAAGGCACGCCGCTCCACCCCACCGAGCTCACGCTCTTTGCCCTCTGACCGCAGACCGCCGCTATTCCCCGAGCAAAACTATCTCGTTATACAGCACGGTCATCCTGTCGTTCAATCTGCCGTCAAGATGATAGTGCCCGAAATACCAATGTCCGAACTCTAAAACGTCCTCGAAATAGGACAACATCCGATTTTCGGGATACACCTCCATCCGCACATCGCGCGTGCGCAGCGGCGGATACATGAGCGCGCGCTCGCCGCAGGAATGAGTGATCACGCAGTCCACCTTGTTGCCGTACCGCCGCAAATTGGCTATCCCCTCATCCAACTCCGCGAATGTCGGCGCCTCCTCCTTCCACCACGACACCCCTTCGCGCCGCATGTGCCTGTCTATCGAGGTCGCTCCGCCGAACGTGAAGATCGTCCGCCCGTCAAGTTCAAAGACCTGACCGCGCATAAGGTGTATGATGTCGGGCTTGATGATGTGCACCTTGCCCCCGTGCCACATCGTCACGGGATAAGCGCCCAGCAGATCGAAGTTCTCATGATTGCCGTCAACAAACAGCACGGAAAAGGGCAACGATTCATAAGGCAGCAGATCCTCGGCGAGGCTTTCCCTCCGCCATACGCCGCCAAAATCCCCGGCTATTATAACATAGTCCTCTTTCGTAAGCTGCGGACGCCTCTCCGCAAATGCAACAAGCTTCTCAAAATCATGCTCGCCGTGCGTATCCCCCGTCACGTAAATCATCTCTTCTCCGCCTCACTCTCTTCCGCACCTGCACTCGCATGTCACTGCGCGTCGCTCATCCTTCTCTTCAATGCCGTCATACCCGTTCATATCCTGACCAAACCATTCCTGCAAATAACCATTCTACACTTAACACCGTAAGCCCAGTCTTCGCCCTTTTCTATTATCCTCCATTGCTTCTTTGTCCCGGCATATTTAATGCGTGTAAGATGACTACACCCCCAGAAAGCAGCCTCCCCTATACGTGTCACGCTATTTGGAAATGTAACGGCTTTCAAGCTGCTGCATCCGCAGAAAGCCCTCTTCCCTATGCTCGTCACGCCTGCCGGGATAGTAACGGAGGTCAAATCGCCGCATCCGTTGAAAGCATATTCCCCTATGTTCTCCACACTGCTTGGGATGGTAACGGACGTCAATCCGCTACATTTGTTGAAAG
>CALVKQ010000016.1 GCA_944332815.1 uncultured Clostridia bacterium | reverse complement strand
TTTGGTGGTGCGCCCTCAGGGATTCGTAGGCAGCCCAGCCGGCTGCCGTAATAGGGAAAATTCATCATTTGATCCGCGTGCGGAGTTCACGTGGGTTGCAAGGGGTCCCCGGGCGAAAATCTTTGATTTTCGGCTGGGGTTAAATTTTCACGTCAGCCGGGGCGTGTCCCGGGTCAGGCGGCGCGAGCCGCCCTTTTCGAAGAAAAGAAGAAGCCCGTTCGGGCGCATTGAAAAAACACCGCCGATGCGGTGTTTTGGTGGTGCGCCCTCAGGGATTCGAACCCGGGACCCACTGATTAAGAGGTATCTATATAGCCCTCAAAACCCTACTAAATAGTGGACTTTTCGCAGTCGTGACATCGCGTTGACATCATTTTTGAAGACAGCTTTTGACAGCACTGCACAAGAAAAAAGAAGCAAAAAAGAAGTGCGGCGCTGCGCGGCGGATCTCAACTACCGCGCCGCAGAATGCTGCGGCTTGCTTTGCACTCGGCGCCCGTACCCGGCGTAACGGATACGAACCCCGAGCGCTCACGATGTATTGCCATAAAAATCATAGGTCATACCCCTTTTCTGCGTCCTCGGAGGGGGCGCGTAATGCCCCCTCCAGGACGATGCCACCCTTTGCGCGCAGTCAAGCATTACTCCTCTTAGATGCTCATACCGTCCTCGGAGTAAGCTCAGGAAGCCTTTCAGACACGCTTCATATACTGCGTTGAGCCCGGTGGTGAAGGCTCCGCAGAGCGGAATATCCCCCTGCAAATGCAGAGGGATAAGCTTCTCGAGCCCGTATGGAGCCAGGGCGCGTCGCTTTATCTGCCGCCTAACTGCATCCGACCCCGCAGCTCAGACGGCGGCAGAACCCCACAGATCGGATCCTCCGTACCGTTTACGACCGTACTCGCCATCCGGCAGTTTTTTTACGTCAGTCCTGCCGTACGACTTACCCGGCTGTCACGCGCCTGGGTGCCTGCTAGCGCGTCCTATACGATATACCCGGGGACTCGGTCCCTACGCCGCACAGCCAGCGGCTGCGCCTTTGATGCATATATCTCCCCCTTACCCCCACTCGGAGGGTATGGAAAAGTCTATTGAGTGCGGTTATCTAGACGGCGCGCGGAGCGCCGGATATCGTCTGATTTAGGTGTTAAGGCAAAGCGCTTGACAATCTCGTCGGGAAAGGCTAGAATATAATCAATCTCGAAAGAGATTTCCCGATGACAATCGGGCGCGCCTCTCTTGTAGGGGACTCGGTCAGGGTGTGCCACATCCTGTGCGCAAGGAAGACTGTTCGTAAGATGTTCGCCTTGCGCTTTTATTTTTTCTTCGAACTTTTACGCCGGGATTTAAGATCATTGAGTTTCTTGCGATTGCTCTCATACTTGTCACAGTCTTTGCGGATAGCACATACCGTTTCCGCCGGTATATCTTTCTTCGGTGGGTTCTCAATAAATTTCTTTCCTATACGCACGGGCTTGCCCTCACTATCCTTTGTTTCTACATAGGGCTTATAGCGTTCCTTTGCACCCTTTGATATGGCTTTCCCTTTTGGGGATGTAATGAGGACCACAATGGCAAGCTCGTCAAGCTCGTTTGTGTCTATAACTACGCCTTTGCGATAGTTGCCTTTCTTTTCGTATCCAGGCTTCGGATAGCCGCCAGCTATGTACTCGTCGCGCGTTTGCACCGTACGCCCCTTTGGGATTCTCTTTGATTCGTTAGGTGTAGTTTTCTTTTTGCGCATTTTTATTCATTCTCCTTGCATAATTTCGGGCAATTTTGCCCGGGCAATCGCTCGGGTTTTTGTTGCCGCGGCGGCTCAGCGCGTTTTACGGGCTTTTTCATTGAGAGCTGCCGCCGGCGACGCGGCGATGCTGTAATACTCCACGTCGATATAGATACGGAAGATGTTAAAACTGTTGCGGTTCGGGTAAAGTTCCGAGATGCTTACACTCTTGACGTTCTCGTCCCCGGACAGCGCCGAATAATATCTCCGTGCCTGTTCGCATTCTTCCTTCGTTCCCATGACTCGTATCTTCATGCCGCCGCCTCGTCAGGGTTTTCGAAGATGACGAGCTCGCGCACGTCGGCTATCGCACCGGCGATGTTCGAGTAGGTCTGCTGCATAGCGCTTTCCGGGCAGATGATGACGACACGGTAATTGCTCTTGCTCTCTCGCTCGAAAGATATTGCAAGGGTGCGACTCATATATGTAAAGCCGTCGTCGAAGAACGTCACCTTGTCGCGGATCCCGTCCGCCCGGAGAAACTCCGTCAGGCGGATATAGTACTCCGTCTTTGAGATCTTCATCTTGCGATCACCTCCTTCATTCCGGGGACTTCCGTCCGCCGCGCGAGTGAATTAAAATTCCCTCGCGCTTTTACAGGACACAAGTGTCCTTGACGCAAGGAATCAAGATTCCTTGCTCGATCGGCGGAGTTAGTTACCCCACCGAAACGCCTGCGCGCCGAAGCCGCTCCGCCGCGGCAAAACGGCGCGCAGGCTATTTCTCGCCGCCGTTTTTCTTTAAAAACGTCAGCGGATTGCTTTCACTGAAAGCCTCGACACTCGCTCGGCTATAATCCACCGGCACATGAGACTCCACGTAGAAGTCTTCAATCCCCCGGTAGAAGTACGCCTTGCCGCTATGCGAGTTGTACCTCTCATAGATGTTCCCCTCGAACACAAAGCGGCAAATGCGAGAGCCTTCCGCTAGACACTTGCGCAGCATCTTCTCCACATGCGGTGTCAAATCATTGCGCAACACGTCGCGCAGCACCGCATTCTGCTGCGGCTTGAGCCAGATGAACGTCCACTCCGTCGACGCAAGCTTCTTGCGCTTGGACCACCACTTCACGCGCTCGTATCTGTCCCTGCGATCTATGACGTACCAGAGATCCGTCGTCAGCTCGCGCAATGCTGCGTCGACGCGATCGAAGGACTGCATGTCCGCCATGATCGTCAAATCCTGATGCCGCAGCCACTTGATGGCGTCGATGATCTCCATCGGCGTCTTTGTCCACTCACGGCAGTTGAGATCCGCGTCGAGCTCCGGGAAACAAAGAAACGTCCCCGGCGGCAGATATTGCACGTCCAGACTTCCGCCGGGAAGCCCGAAGCGCGTGATGTCGATGTGCAGCGAGTCCACACCGGCGCGCGGATCCAGATGCACGACGTCTTTGCCGCGATACGCCAGCGGAGGCGTGTGCAGCTGCCAGCTGCCGTCGATGGCGTTCATGTACTCGATCTCTGCACGGGCTTCGTTCAACCGTTCGCGCCCGTGATAGAGATAATCCGTGATCGTGATCGCCGCCATGAGGGACGTCTTGCCGGCGCCCTGTTGCCCGGCAATGACGAAAAACCCGGACGGCATCCGCTGCTCTTTGAGCTGCTCCGTGAAGGTATACGGGCGGTCTTGCTTCGGCTTGTATGCCGCCTTGAAGATCGCGTACGCGCCCCACACGGTTAAAGCGGAGCTCGCGATCGATATGAGCACTATGCACGCACCGGAGTAAACGATCATTCCGCGAGCATCTCCTCCAGATATCGCCGCACCTTGACGAGCGCAGCCACGCGCTCACGGCAGCGGCGGATCTTTTTCTTCTTCCAGATCTTTGCGATCCGTCTTGCTTCTTTCCGCGGCGAATATTTCCTCCGCATGGAGGACGAGCTCGCCACGGACGGTTTATCCGCCGCAGCGATCGCCTCGTCAATATGGATCTGACCGGGCTCCGCTTTTTCGTTCGCAGCTCTGCGCTGCGCCGCGAGATCCGACACGCGCCCGGGCTTTTTCGCCCCGGACTGCGCCGGGACTTCAGGGAACGGGAGCGGAGGGATGTCCTCGTCCAGAGCAGCGCCGAGCTGCGCCTGGTATTCGTCCTCGATGGCGCGTCCTGCACGCTGCTCATCGATGATGATCTGCTGTACGTAGTTCAGGATGTCCTGTACAAGGATCCTCTCGCTCGGTGTTTCTGCTTTCATCGCTCGTCTTCTCATGCCGTCAGAAAATGATGTGATCCTTGTCCAGCACCACGCCTTCGATGTCTGCCGTACCGGCGAGCTCGAAGCCGCCTTCATGCGGCGACGCGATCACGACGATCTTCATCCCGGACTTCGTCATCTGATTGAGATAACCCGTCGTTTCCCTGTCCGCCACGATGAGCGTCAGCTCCGTCCTGTCGTTGAAGAAGGTCAGCGCGACGTTGAGCTCCGCATTGTACTCGCCGCCGTCCGGGAGATAGAAGATGTAGTCCATCCGCGCATTGATGCGTCCCACCGTTGCGGCGGACGACGCGCGCTGCGAGTTGAAGTAGAAGTCGTAGTCGTAGCCCGTCGCGTCATAGGTCATCGGCTCGAAGGTGATCGTCTGCGTGTAGTTGCCTTTGTCGTCAATATCGAAGGTTAAAGCGTCGATCGTGTACGAGAAAAACACGCTTTCGTCGTCCGAAAGCTCGAAGCCGCCTTCAAGGATCTCGCCGGGAGATCCTACGACTGTACTCGTTTCGGTGAATATCTCATATAGCTGCCATCCTGCCACCGCGCCCACAACAATGAGCACGACGCAGATCGCGCACACGATGCCGAGCTTGCCTTTCACCTCATTACTCATGCCGCCACCTCCTCGCCGTCCGTATCGGGTGTGAGCTGCACCGGGAACCGATTCGGGACAAGCTGCACCGCGGAGTCATAACGCCCGACGGACGTCAGCTCGACATCGTCGATCGCAAGCCCCGTCACGCTCTCGAAGGTATCGGGCTCGAAGATGTAGAAGGGCTTCACGTCCTCGGTGTCCTGATAGAGAGTCACGCGCAGCTCTTTGAGTTTAAGTCCGCCGAAGCTCGAAGTCGCCACGCCGATCAGCTGCGTGTTGCCGCCGAAGTATGAGTCGTTGACGTTGAGATCCACCACCACTTCTCGCACACCGCGTGCAGTGATATCCTCAAGCACCTCCGGCTTGATCACGGCGATATATCCGCCCGGCTCGGACGCTTCGTAGTAGTCAAAGTCCGTGCCGGTGAGAGTGGGCAGCACTGCCGTGCTCGAGTAGTCGTTGTAGTAGTTATCACTGTCCACCGTCGTGAAGAACTGATCGCCGAGCAGCTGCCCGAAGTTGGACTCGGCGGCTCTGCGGAAGCCCTCGCGATGTCTCGTGACTTTGACGGCAAAATACACGTCGTTGATGTCGCGGCTCGTCACTTCTTCAAGCTGTCCGTTATCGTTGAACTCGTACACGCTCATGTACTTGCCGAGATTGACAAGGTTGAGCACCGACGAGCCGTAGCCCTTATTGTTATGTGCCGCAGCGTAAAGCACCTCGTTATAGAAGTCCTTCATCGTGTACTCGTACTCGTACACGTGGGTGTCCCACCAGTTTTCATCGTGATTGAAGCCGTTCCAATCCGAAAAGATGCAGCGCAAGCCGTTGACTATCGATTTGCCGAGATTAAAGCTCTTTTCCTCGACCGTATAAGTCCCGTCCATTGCCACGGCATAAAGCACGTCGCCGATGTCAAGATACATTTTGTCGCCGAACTCGACTTCGTCCGTGCTCGCCCAGCTGCCGCCATAGTCATCAACATCGTAGGCGTAGGTGTCCCATCCGCCGATTACGCCGAGCACGTCGTCTATGGACGCAAACTTCCCGACAAGATCTTCAAGCCCTTGCCGAGTTTCTCCGGACACGAACTGGATCCCTTTGCCCGTGACGGTCTGCATGTTGATGTCCGCATAGGCGTTGAAAGTGAACTCAAACACCTCTTTGCCTTTGCCGTCTGCGTTTTCCCAGTACTCGATCTCCATGAAGTACCGCTCCTCACCGTCCTTAGTCGTGACGGTGTTGACGTAGGCTTGCGCAGTTGTCACGGGATCCAGATCTCCGAGCGTGACGATCGCCCATGCCGCGATGATGAACACGCCGATCACTGCCAAAATGACCAAAATGACGGTGCAGGCGGTGATCGCTGCTTTTTCTGCCTTTGCGCTCATATCACACCTCCGAGCGCTTGTGCGACGCCCGTATTAGTCCAAAATTCTTTAGTGAAAATGCTGGCGTCGCCGATGGCGCGCAGCACCTCCGCAGTGCTCACGCCTTTGAACACGCCGATGAGGGCGACCGCGACGAAAAACGCCGCCACGATCGCCACCAGCGTGATCACAAACTTAAACACAAATGCCGCCGTTTTCATAGGTGCCTCAGAAGACGATCGTTTCGTCGCTCAGGGAGATGCCGCCATTTGCCTGGATTAAGATGTTTATTTGGGTGGTAAGCCCTGTCGTATTGTCCGTTATGTCGATTTGGATGTACGGCAATTTAGCAGAATCTACCCAACTGTCAAAAGTGTAAACAATCTTGGATCGTACATCCGTCCAATAACCGACATCAAGCAAATTAATTTTTTCGATTGCGTTCAAGCAGTCAATTGTGATAAGATTGCCACTTATATCAAACCCTTCATAATCTTGATTAAGCACGCTGAACCCTATCATGTACTCGCTGATATAAATCAAAGCATTTCTCTCTTCTGTTGTCGCACCGGACCCGGATGCCTTGTCAAAATCTATCGTAACCGTCCCATAATCGGTGAGTTTTCCCGTGCCGAACTGCCTGACCTGTTTCTTTACTTTGAAAGAGCCATGCAAAGAGACTTTTGCCGTTATATTGCTGAAATCGGTGTAAATGTCATTTATTGCGTTTTTGCCCTCAAGCTGTATTGCATAGGTGCTGCCATTTTGGGCAATGTACATATTCTTACCCCAACCCGAAGACTGATATTCGGTAAGTCCGTCAAGATCACTAATATATATCTCGCTCGGCAAACCTGCATAACTCAGTACGCACGTAGCACTCGCCCCTGTTTCGTTTATAGTGGCGCGAAGAATAATATCCGACATATCGAACGGTGCCGTGACATGGATCGTACATACATTGCCTTCGTTGGTAATGGTGACGTAATCGCCGATGTTTGCATCCTGTTCGGGATCCACCCATTCCAGACTCCATCCGAGTGTAAATCCGTAGTCCGCCGGAGTGATTTCTGCAGTGACAGTCGCCGTGAGCTCAGCGCTTTCTGCCGCAGTAGTGGCTGCCGCATATGCAAGGCTGATCCCTTTACCGTTTGAGATCGTCGCTTCGATCGGCGCAGATTCTTCCCCGGTCTCTTCGCCGTCCGGCTGCTGTTCGGCGGCGGACTCTTCGTCAAACCAGCCGTAGGGATTCCAGTTGCTGAACCCCTCCGTCATGGCTGCCATTACGCACACCGCAAGGATCAGGATCACCAGCGTCAGCGCGAACCCTTTCAACGCCGCATTGTTGCTGCTGTTGTTCGTTTGTTTAGGCATTGCTTCCTCCTATTTTTGTGCCTTTCGGCTTATTTTCGTTTTGCACCGGGTAAAGTTAGCGAAACCCCGGCGCCCGGTTATTTCAGCCGCTCACCACGGGCGACTTTGCCGGCTTTTTCTTCACCGCTGCCTTCCGCTCAGGCAGCTTCTCCACGCGCTTGATGGACACTATCTGCACCAGCTTCTGCCGGCGGCTGTCCTCGATGAAGTCCGCCTTGTACTTCACCTTCTCTCCCTGCGCGATGACGTACTTCTTCACCTTGCTTCCGTCCTTGTTGCGCACCGTCTTATCCAGGCGCACCACCGTGTTATCGTCCGTAATGCGGCTGTCGAAGCGCGCGATCTGATGCAGCGCGTTCTTCTCCTCTCCCGTCATCGGGATCATGCTCTTTGCTTTCTTGCTCATTGCTTCCTCCTTGTCTTAAAAGTTGAACGCCCGGAACGCAAAATACAGAGGGTTTTGCGCTCCGGGCAATGTTCACGAATTGATAAGTTCCTCAAGGCGGCTCGCCAGTTCCGACACCTCGCCCGAAACATCCTCCAGCTCATCCGCCGCGGCTTCCATCGCCTCGCCGCGCTCGCCGTACTGCAGTGACTCCGGGAGATTGTCAAAAGCGTCCCGCTCTTCCTGAGCGACCTCGCAGATCTCATCCGCGATCTCGTTCAGTCTGTCCATGATCTCCGCGATCCGATTCCTTCTTTCCCTGTTCATAAAACCCTCCGTGTGCGCGTGTAGCGCGTTGTGCGCGGCGGTGGAGATGTCCTCGACTCAAACTCCGTCCGCAACTCCAACGCCCCGTAAGTGCCCTTACAGGCAACTTCATAATTAAAATACACTTAAAAAAGTGCCCTGTCAAGCTACAAATTGATTTTTTTTATATTCATGTTGCTTGTGGGGGGATTTTTTGACAATGATTGAGGTATGGATAAGAGCAACAGATTTTATATCGCAAGAGTGAAAAAAGGACTCTCTCAAACTGAAGTGGCTGATATTTTAGGCTTAAATAAAACGGCGGTATCAAAGTGGGAAGGAAACAAAACCTTTCCAGATCCGCAAATATTAATACGGGTGGCAAACTTATATAATGTTTCCGCCGATTATCTTCTAGGAATATCGAATGAGGAACAGCTTTTCGATGATGCCAGAGTGGAGCGTCCGGAGATAATGGAACTCTACGAGCTGATGACTCCCCAACAGCAGTCGAACCTCATCAACTATGCCCGGGGGATGCTTGCCGCATCCGCGCCGGATGAACAGTTTTATTCTACGCAAAGGAGAAAAGTATGAGGCTTCGAAAAGTAATAGCCGTAATCATTCTCATTATATTCGCAACATTTACATTTACGGCTTGTTTAAGCGAGGAATCTCAGAATGAACTTGAAATACGGAATGCTTTGGGAAAGCCGCATATGCGAGCCATAAAAACGCTCTACTTTTCCATTGAATCGCAACATGAGTTTACTATACAGACAGCTAATGTTATATTTGGGAGTTATACACCAGAAGAGGCTCTAAATGGTGCTGCCACGCCTTCACGAAACAACTGGGTTTTAATGACAAGTGATGACATAACAGATAAAAGTTATAAAAGAGTGCATAACTTGACTTCAGATGTGAATTATAAAACAAGTCTGAACACTGATTTGGGTAAGGCAAGAATCGAATTCGATTTTTATATTAGATATTCCAACGGGCTACCGATGCTGCTGTCCCAGACGTGCCAATGCTATGTAAAATCTCACGGATATTCTATCTACTTTTATAAGGATCCTGAAGGAGAAGTCCCCTACACCGTGGAATTTGATATTGATACTAACTACAATACTGGCGAGCATTTAACAGATGGCGTTATCGTATCCTTTCACATGACAAGTTAATCACCATATAAAACCCGACAGAAAAATTCGAAGCAATTTTTCTGTCCGATTTAACCATAGAAAACCGTTGTAATATAGTCCCTGATTTACACAGGGGGTTATATGCAGCGGTTTACGGAAGATTTTTTGAAGGAGCTGAGGGAGGGGCTGAAGCGCCAGCTTGAGGCGCTGGACTCTTTCCTCGCCGGAGCGGATGCAGGAGCGTCCTCTCCACCGCCGGCGGATCCTCCGGCATTGTTGACAAACGGAATGCGCTTTGCGGCTCAGATGGGCGCGTTCCGCCTTTATGTAAAAGCAAAAGGGGGTGATGCGGAGAATGTGATGCAGCGCGAGTCAGACTGCAACGTCCAATCTGAAACGGAGGTGCGGATGAAATATCTGACTAAGCGTGCGGACGGCAGATGGCAAGGCTCGAAGACTATAAACGGTCAACGGGTTTTTGTTTACGGTCGGACGCAAATGGAATGTTACGAAAAACTCAAACGACTGAACACTAAAAGGAAAAAATCACCGAAGATCCAGAGCGTCGCGGCTTTTGCGATCTACTACCTCGAAACCTACAAAAAAGGCAATGTCGCGGATCGGACTTACAAAGACTATCTTGCGATCGCTCGCAGTCATCTGAACATCTCCACTCCCCTGAACAAAGTGACAGTGGTGCAGATGCAGGAATTACTCAATCGCTTGCCGGCGACGAGGATACGCACTGCGGTGTATCAACTCATCCGGCAGATCTTCCGCAAGGCGCACGAGTTGGATCTCGTCAAAAAAGACATCTCGCAGTTTTTGGAATGCGGCAGGATCCAGAAAGCGACGCGACGAGCACTCAATCTCGAAGAGCAACGCGCGCTTGTCGGCTCTCTCAAAGACGACACTTTCGGCAGACGTGTGATGTTCTATCTCTGCACCGGAGCGCGACCTTCGGAGTTTGCGACAGTTCGCAAGGATGAGCTGCGCCCGGGCTGGGTGAAAATTAACGGCACCAAGACGGCGAAGGCGACGCGCTGGGTGAAGATCTCCGAGAGGATGTATCGGATGTTGCTCAATGCACCGGACGAGTTTTTCCGCTTTGACAGCAAAAAATTTCGAATCCGGCTGCAAAAAGCGTGCGCTGCGGCAGGCATTGATTACGATGTAGACATCTACACGCTGCGTCACACTTTTGCGACGAACCTCTATATCATCGGCGTGCCGGAAAAAGACCGTCAAGAGTACATGGGGCATGCTTCCGGCAGCCCTATGACAAACGACGTCTATACCACGTTCACACCGGATGTGAAGGCGGAAAATATCTACGATATTTACGGTGACTTTTTTCCGAAATTTTGACATCAAATTTGACATCAAATTTTTATGATTTTGATGTCAGATTAACAAAGTAAACTAATCACGGGGTATGAAAAAACCCACTGTTTAGTGGGTTTGGTGGTGCGCCCTCAGGGATTCGAACCCGGGACCCACTGATTAAGAGTCAGTTGCTCTACCAGCTGAGCTAAGGGCGCATACGCGACGAGTACGCAGTTTTGCGGTCATCGTCGCTAACTTTGTGCAAAGGCGAGCCTTTGCGATTGGAGCGGGAGACGGGATTCGGACCCGCGACTTTCACCTTGGCAAGGTGACACTCTACCACTGAGTCACTCCCGCGAGCGAGTTATAATATATCAAAGAATGCGACAAAAAGCAACTGTTTTTATGTGCCTTTTTGCAAAAAATCATCGGGAATTTGAAACGCTTTACTTATTGCCGCCTTGTGATATAATGATTTTGCGCAGTCGTGGCGAAATTGGCAGACGCGTCGGATTTAGGTTCCGATGGGAAACCGTATGGGTTCGAGTCCCTTCGACTGCACCAGCGCAACTCCCCATATTTTATGGGGAGTTTCTCTTTGCCGCGAAGGAACTCTCTCCCTGTGGCTGACGCGATCGGCACTT
>CALVKQ010000015.1 GCA_944332815.1 uncultured Clostridia bacterium | reverse complement strand
CGACGGGGGAGGGAAGTGAGGGGGCGTGAGCGGTGGAGAAGAGATTTTGTGATGACCTCGGACGGAGAGCGCGCAGGTAATAGTATACATATTAGCAAGAGCTATCCGCCCGAGGGCGCGCAAAAGATCCCTCCACCGTTTATGCTCGCCTCCTTTCCTCCCCCGTCTACATCAAAAACACCCGCGTCTGCGAGTGTTTCTGGTCCTCTGCCGGAGTATTATAAGGGCTTAAGAAATCAGCATAGAATGGGGAAGTTCGCTTTTGGGCTTGCACGGGCAGCAGAGGAAATGCAAGTTTATGTGGGGAAGAGATCGCTCTCTTTGGTTAGAGTGTAAAACGGTGCTGTTAAATTAAAATTAAATGAACTTTTTTCTCTAAAAATTTTTTATAAATTTGTAATATTTGCTCGAAAACCCAACTAAACAGTGGATTTTCAAAATTACATTAAAATTAACGGCATTACATTAAAATTAAAGTTAATTGTTTTCCGATGGAGTTTCGCCCGTGTTTTCCTCTCCGTTGTCGGAGGGAACTTCGGGCAGGCATTCGGCGGAATAAGAGTCGAAGTCGGCGATGGCGGAGTCGTTCACCGTGCCGCCGCCGCGTTGGTCCGTTTTGCGCGCGGAAGTCTTTGCGAGGGGGAGGAGCACTTCGAACACGGTGCCTTTCCCTTTTATGCCGCGGCAGGTTATTGAGCCGCCGTGCGCGAGCACCGTTGCGCGAGCTATCGCGAGCCCCAGCCCGAAACTGTTGCCGTCCGGATTACTGCGCGCACCGTCGGAGCGGTAAAACCTTTCAAAGACGTGCTGTGCGTCCTCGTCGGAGATCGCCTCGCCCGTGTTCATCACGCAGAGTTTCGCGCGTCTGTTGTCCGCACTCAAAAGCAAACCTATCTTACCCTCCGCGCCGCAGTACTTCGTGGCGTTGTCCAGCAGGCTTGCCACCAGCCTTTCCAGGGCGTCTTTGTCCCCCATCACACGGATGCCGGGGGCGATCTTGGTCACCAGGCGCAGCCCCTTTTCAAAGCACACCGCGTCAAAGCCCAGGCAGGCGCCTTCCGTGATCTCGCTGAGATCCGTATCCTGAAGTTCGAGCGGAGCATTTTCCATTTTGGAGAGTTGCAGCATGCTGACGATGAGCCCGTTCATGCGTTTGAGCTGGGCTTCGATGGCGTCCATCCATTTGGCGTTTTCCTCCACGGTGGAGTGCGGCTCCGATTTCATGACGGCAAGATTAGTGGCGATGACCGTGATCGGGGTCTTCAATTCATGGGAGGCGTTGGCGATGAGGTCGCGCTGTTTTTTCATGGAATCCGCAACGGGCGCGAGCGCGTAAGAGGAGTAGATGTAGAAAAACAGCACCGCGACGATGAGGGAGGTGATGTATATCAGGATGACGAATGACGCCACGGTGATGAGGTTATGTCTGTCCGAGGTGCGGTCCACCACCGCATAGAGGGTGGTGTCGTCCGTGATGCGCGCGGAGCGCACGCGGAAGTAAAGCCCGTCCACGTCGAACTTGCCGTCGCCCGTCCGCATCGCCTTTTCCATTATTTCGTCGCTCAGGTCGCCGTAGACAGCCACCCGTTCGGCGTAGTTGTCGGGGACGTAGGGACCTTGAGGGGACGCCGTAAAAACGAAACAGGGTCTGCCCATCTCGTCCACCACTTTGTCTAAGGGTCGCTCCACAAGGGTGTCCAGGACGTTGGCGCAGGTGAGTTCGGAGGAAGCGTAAAGCCCCATGCACAGCACTAAGCAAAGCACCAAAAGCAGGGCTCCTGCGAGCAGCCCCATGGTGACGGTAAAACGTATGCGCAGTTTTTTGAGCGATGCTTCCATTTTCCTAACCCGATGTTTATCCTGCCGAAACGCGCCGATGAACGTCGTTTTGCGGCGTTTACCGCCTGCGCGGCGGTTTTTGACGCATCATGGAGAGAGAGCAAAACGCCGTGCTGTCGCACGGCGTCCGATGTCAGTTTTTGCGCCTGGGAACGAAGCGGTATCCCACTCCGCGCACGGCTTCTATCGTGAAGGAAGCGTCCAGGTGATTGAGCTTCTTGCGGATGAAGGAGATGTACACTTCCAGGTTGTTGGACTCGAAGTCGCTGTCCAGCCCCCACGCCTTTAAGATGAGGTCCTCTTTACCTGCGACGAAGTTGGGATACTCGAACATATAGCGCAGCAATTCGAACTCTTTTGCGGTCAGACCTATCTCACCTTTGGGGGTGGAGAGGGTGTAGGTGGTGAGGTCCAGGGTGGCTTCGGCATATTCCAGCTTGTTGTCCGTCACCAGTTTGCCGCGTCTGCGGAGGAGCGCGCGGATGCGCGCGGCGAGTTCGTCAAAGGAGAAGGGTTTGGAAACATAGTCGTCCGCGCCGCGGTCAAGCCCTGCGATCTTATCCTGTTCGTCACCGAGAGCGGTGAGCATGAGTATGGGGGTCTCCACCTTTTTGCGGCGCAGCTCGGACAGCACTTCGAAGCCGTTAATCTTGGGCATTATCACATCCAGCATGATGAGGTCGTATAGCCCGGACAGCGAGAAGCTGAGCCCGTCCACGCCGTCGTAGACGCAGTCGACGTCGTAACCGTCCTTCGTGAGCATTTTCGCAATGGCGCGCGAAAGGTCTTTTTCGTCTTCGACAAGCAAAATTCTCATATGGATTTCTCTCCGATCAGCAATATGATTAGTTTGCTGTTAGATTATTTTATTATTAGCTTAAAGAAGCATTAAACGCTTCTTCGGGGCATATCCGCATGGATATCCCGACAAAAAGGCTATCAGTACAGTTTGCCGAGAATGTACGAAACCAGCCTTTTCGGGAGCATATGCGCGAGGCGCACGAGCAGGACGTATTTTGCTCCGCCGACGCGGCTCACGGGGGGATTTTTTTCAAGCGCGCCGCGCACGATGAGTTTCGCGATGACGTCGGGGGACATCCCGTTGCGCTCGTCGCGTTCCATCACCGCGACGGACTTTGCTATCCTGTCGCCGTATGCCGGATCGTCCGCGGCGTTTTTCTCGCGAGAGGAGGTGAAATCCGTCTTAACGTCGCCGGGGAGCACCGCCGTCACCTTTATGCCGAAGGGACGGAGCTCGTTGCGGAGCGCTGCCGACAGAGAGGAGAGCGCAGCCTTCGTCGCCGAGTAAAAGGATTGGAAGGGGATGGCGAGTTCGGCAGCCACCGAACTGACGTTGACTATGCTGCCTCCGCCTTGGGAGCGCATCACGGGGACGACCGCTTGGACCATGTTCAGCGCGCCGAAAAAGTTCAGCTCGAATATCTTCCTCACGGCGGCTTGGTCGGTGTCCTCCGCCGCGCCCGAAATGCCCATGCCGGCGTTGTTGACCAGCACGTCTATCCTGCCGTACTTTTTCACGATCTCGGACACTGCGGCGTTCACGGCATCGCGGTCGGTGATGTCCGTCTGTATGCTGTCGAATTCCTCCGAACGTCTGCGCGCAAGGCAAACCACCTTCGCGCCGCGCGCCTTGAACATCGCGGCGGCAGCCCTGCCTATGCCTGCCGTGGCGCCCGTGATGACGACCACTTTATCCTTTGCTCTTTCCGGCATACAACGTCCTCTTTTTTATATTTGAAGAGGATTATACTACTTTTTTTCGAGTTAATCAACATAAACGCACGGTCAATTGTGCAGTGTCTAAAAAAAATCGGGGGAATTTTCCTTCGCCGCCCTCCCGAGAGGCGGCTGCGGCGTCCCGTCCGGGGTGCGCGTGGGATATGTTAAAATGCGTATGAAAAGCCGTGCATGTTATTGACGAGTGTCCGTTTATGGACTATGATGTAATAGACAGTTGTATTATTTTGCCGACAAGGCACCGCATATGCCTAAATGTATGTGCGAGAGGGCGTTTTTTGATACGCGCACAGCGCGGAAGGAGAATATTACGACACACGAAAACAGCGCGTCCGAGCGCATCATTGCACAGACGGAAAAGTGTTGTGCGCACAATTACGCGTCCAAACACGTCGTCGTGACGGAAGGATCCGGCGCGCGCGTCAAAGACGCGGACGGCAGGGAGTATTTCGATATGCTCTCCGCTTACAGTGCGTTGAATTTCGGGCACAGACATCCCGAGATAGTGGCTGCGGCGGAGGAACAGCTTGGAAAGATAACCTTGACGTCCAGAGCTTTTTACAGCGAACTTCTGGGCGAGTTCTGCGCCGCGCTTTGCACTCTTACGGGGAAGGGGATGGCGCTCCCGATGAACACGGGCGCGGAGGCGGTGGAAACCGCTCTCAAGACCGCGCGCAGGTGGGGCGCGTTCGTAAAAGGCGTTCCCGAGGGCAGACAGCGCGTCATCTGCTGCGAAAACAATTTCCACGGCAGGACCATAACCGTCGTGAGCATGAGCACCGACCAAAGCGCACGCAGGGGCTATTCCCCTTTCACGCCCGGGTTTGACGTGATACCTTACGGGGACGCGGAGGCGCTCGCCGCCGCCGTCACTCCCGACACGGTGGCGTTCCTGTTCGAGCCCATACAGGGCGAGGCAGGCATCATAGTCCCCCCGGAGGGGTATCTCAAAGAGGTGCGCAGGATATGTTCGGAAAAGGGCATACTCATGATCGCCGACGAGGTGCAGACGGGGTTTGCGCGCACGGGAGATATGTTCGCCTGCGACCATGAGGGGGTGACCCCCGACGTCTACGTCCTCGGCAAAGCGCTCGGCGGCGGCATAATGCCGGTCAGCGCCGTGTGTGCGGACGAGGACATCCTGGGCGTCTTCGAGCCCGGTTCGCACGGCTCGACTTTCGGGGGCAATCCGCTCGCCTGCGCCGTCGCGCTCAAAGCGATGGAGATAGTCCGCCGCGACGATTATCCGCGCATGGCGCGCGAGAAAGGGGAGCTGTTCATGTCAGAGCTCCGCAGCATAGAAAACGACGAGATAAAGGATATCCGCGGCAGAGGGCTGCTCATCGGCGTGGAGTTTTCCGTGCCTGCCGCACCGTATGTCGCAAGGCTCGCGGAAGAGGGCATCCTGGCAAAGGAAACACACGAACGGACGATACGCTTCGCTCCACCCGTAAACATACCGATCGAGGAGTTGAACGAAGCGATCGTGCGCATAAAAGCCGCATTCGGGAAATGAGAGGGCGCAAGAAGGAAAGTTCCGCAGAGAGGACGAAGGGGCTCGTCCGCGTTGCGGTCGCGGTCGCGTTGACCGCGGCGCTTTCGCAGATCAGCATCCCGTTGCCCTCGGGAGTGCCCCTCACGTTGCAGACCTTCGCGGTGGCGCTCACGGGGTTTTTCCTCGGGTGCAGATACGGGCTTGCGGCGGTCGGCGTTTACGTGTTGCTCGGTGTGTGCGGCGCGCCCGTGTTCGCCTCTTTCACGGGAGGGGCGTACAAACTGGCAGACCTTACGGGCGGATTCATCTGGGGGTTCTTCCCCGTCGTCGCGCTCGCAGGGATGGGGAGCAGCCGTCCGTTGTCGCCGGTTTCCATCTTCCTTGCGCTTACGGGGCTTGCGCTGTGTCATATGCTGGGCGTGGGACAGTACGCGTTGGTGACGGGCAATCCGCTCCCTGCGGCGGCTGTCGCCGTGTCCCTGCCTTATATCGCGAAGGACGTGTTGTCCGTGCTGCTCGCCGCGTTCGCGGCAAGAGCGATCAACGCGCGTATGGGGCGCGACGCACGGAGCGAGGCGCCGCTCATGCGCAAAATAAAAAACATAAGCTGACGGAGGGCTTTATGAATAAGAATGAGAACAAGACCGACCTGCGCATCCAGCGCACGCAAAAGGCGATAGTCGATGCGTTTTACGAACTGTTGGACGAGAAGTCCTTCGGGTCTATCACGGTCATAGACATATGCAACCGCGCACTCATCAACCGCGGCACCTTTTACACCCATTTCGAGGATAAGTATCAGCTGCTCGACAAGTGTATCAGCGATGTGATGTACGGCTTGCACGAACAGGTCAAACAGGCGCACGGCGAGAACGACCTCATAACCTACTACAACGAGGTCATGTCCCTGGGCATCAATTTCCTTGCCCAGCACCGCAAGCGCCTGCGCACCATCATCCTCAAAGCGGACAGCGCGCTCGTGTTCGACAAGGTGCACGAGATCCTCACTCACAACATCGTGGGCAGGCTGAGCAAGGCAAAACCCAAGGACGGGGCAGGCAAGATCCCTGCCGACATCCTTGCGGAGTTCTTCGCGGGCGGCATAATCTCCCTCATAAAATGGTGGCTGCTGGAAGAGCCCAACTACACCAGGGACGACATCAAGACGCAGCTCAGCATACTCGCGGAAACCACGCTGTGCGAGTATTGCGCCTGAGTCCGCGTTCCGTGATGACGGCAACGCGCGACAGGTGCTGACGCTATGAAGACGATAACGGGAGAAGAGTTTCGCCTCGATCTGCCGCAGGGCGCGCGCATCGCGCTCGCGTTTTCCGGGGGGAGGGATTCCGCCGTGCTTTTCGATATGCTGAAAAGCGCCGGGGCGGACTTTTTCGCCGTTCACGTCGAACACGGCATAAGAGGGGCGGACTCTCTTTCGGACGCAAAGTTCGCAGAGGAGTTTTCCGCTTCGCGCGGAGTGGAGTGCAGAGTGTTCGGAGTGGACGCTCCCGGGTGCGCGAAAGCGGAGGGCTTGACGCTGGAACAGGCGGCGCGCAAATTGCGTTACGGCGTGTTCGAGAGCCTGCTCGCGTCGGGGGAATGCGACCTCGTGGCGCTCGCGCACCACGCCGACGACCAGACGGAAACAGTGCTCATGCGCATTCTGCGCGGCACCGGGATAAGGGGTCTGAAAGGGATGTCGGCACGCACGGGGAAGTATATCCGTCCGTTGCTCTTTGTTTCACGCGACGAGATAAACGCGTATGCGGAGGAGAGGGATATCCCGTTCACGGAGGACGCGACCAACGCGGACGAGAGTTACACGCGCAACTTCCTGCGTGCGGAACTCGCGAGGATAAAGGAAAGGTTCCCCTCCGTCAACCGCGCGGTGGCGAGGCTCGCCGCTCATGCGGCGGAGGCGGACGCGTTCATAGACGCGCGTACCCCCGTCCTCACCGTCACGGAGGGTGAAGTCAGGCTGCCCGTTTCCGCATTCGTGGAGCCGCTCACGGCAAAACGGGCGGTGATGCGCGCCTGCGCGGCGCTGGGCGCGGAACAGGATGTGGAAGACAAACATTACGCCGCGGTCATCGCGCTCGCGTCCATGGAGAGAGGTAAGCGCATAGAGCTCACGCACGGGGTCACGGCGCACGCGGAAGGGAAGGAGATAGTCTTTGCAAAGAGAGCCTCGGCGCAGAGAGAGTGCGAGGAGGCTGCTTTGCCCGATGATCTGTCCGCCGCGGAGTTCCGCGCGCACGGTACGGTGATAACGCCGGCGGAGAGGGAGCAGGCGGTCCCGGGGAGGGGCGCTTTGTTCGCCGACGCGGACAAGCTGCCTCGCGGCGCGGCGTTGCGCAACAGGCGCGAAGGCGACGTCATCACCAAGTTCGGCGGCGGCACAAAGAGTCTGGGGGATTTCCTTACGGACAGGAAAGTGCCGTTAAGGAAGCGCGACGCGCTCACGGTGTGCGCGCTCGGCAAAGAAGTGTTTTTTGTCGTGGGGGTGGAGATATCCGACAAGATAAAGATCACCGACGCGACCGAACATATCATCAAAATAACAGAGGATAAAGATGTACGGTAAAGAGATAGCAAAGGTCCTCGTTTCGCGCGAGGAGATAGCCGAGAGAGTAAAACAGCTGGCGGCGGAGATAAACCGCGACTACGAGGGGAAGCCGCTCCTTGTGGTGTGCATTCTCCGCGGCGCGACCATATTTTTCGCGGATCTGTTCCGCGAACTGACGGGGGACGTGGAGGTGGACTTCATCGCGGTGTCCAGCTACGGTTCGGGCGCGACGACGTCGGGAGAGGTCAAGATGCTCAAAGACTTTTCCTCTCCCGTCGCAGGCAAAAATCTGCTCATCGTGGAGGACATAATCGACACGGGAGTCACGCTGGTCTACCTCAAAAAACTGTTGGAAGCAAGAGGTCCGGCGTCCGTCAAACTCTGCGCGCTGCTGGACAAGCCGTCGCGCAGGAAGGTGGAGCTGAAAGGGGATTACATCGGTTTCGAGATCCCCAACGAATACGTCGTGGGGTTCGGGCTCGACTATGCGGAGAAATTCCGCAATCTGCCCGACGTGTGCGTGCTTGCGCCCGAGGTCTATGGGGGTTGACGCCGCCGCGTTCAAGGAGCTCGCGGCCCTCTTTTCGGGGAGAGCGACGCTGTATGCCGTGGGAGGTTACTGCCGCGACAGGCTGCTCGGCGTAGTTCCGCGCGACCTTGACGTCTGTTCCGCATTGAGGGCGGAGGAGGTCAGGGAACTGCTTTCGGGCAGCGGATTTGCCGTGAGCGAAAAGAGCATGAGGCTCGGGACGGCGAGGATATACCGCGAGGGGTTCTCGGCGGAGTACACCGCGTTCCGCACGGACAGCTATCCCGAAATGAGCGGCGCGCACCGCCCGGAGAAAGTCACTTTCACGGGGGACATCCGCGAGGACGCGAAAAGGAGGGATTTTACGGCGAACGCCGTTTATTTCGATCCGCTCACGGAAGGTTACACTGACTTTTTCGGCGGAACGGAGGACATAAAGACGGGGACGCTCCGCGCCGTCCGCACTCCCGACGAGGTGTTCGGCGAGGACGGGCTCAGGGTGCTGCGGCTGGTAAGGTTCGCGGCGGAACTCGGGTTCACCCCCGACGCCGCCACGGAAGCCGCCGCCGCGCGTAATGCGTGGCGCGTGCGCGACATAACAAAGGAAAGGGTGCTTGCAGAGCTGGACAAGATATTCGTCGCGGACACCGCTTATCCCGAACTCGGGGTGCATGACGGGCATATCCGCGGTCTGCGGCTCGCGGACAGGCTGGGGCTCACGGAGCTGTTGCTGCCCGAACTTGCAGCGCTGAACGGACTTAAACAGCCTGCCAAGTATCACATCTACGACGCGAGGAGGCATTCGGACGAAACCTTTGCCGTCGCCCCTCCCGAGGTGAGATGGGCGGCGCTGCTGCACGATGTAGGCAAGCGCCCGACGAGCGACGCGCAAGGGAATATGCACGGGCACGAAATCGTCGGCACCGAACTGGTCCGAGCGCGGCTGGACGCGCTCGGGATGCCGCGCCGCAGAGCGGAACGAGTCGTCGAACTGGTGCGGTTGCATATGACCGATCTGAAAGGGGATATGTCCGAGTTCAAACTTCGGGTGTTCCTCATGCGGCATTCGGACATAGCGGACGACCTCATAGCGTTGAAGAGGGCGGACGCGCACGCCACCGTAGGGCATGACGTCGGCGAGCCGCGCATAGGCAGGATATGGAGGGAGATGCAGGAGGACGGCACTCCGCTTTCCGTCAAAGATCTTCCCGTGGACGGCGATGACGCCGCGGCGGCAGGGTTCACGGGCAGAGGGATAGGAGAGGCGCTTGACGCGCTGTTGTGCGCGTCCGTCACCGATCCGCACCTCCGCAGCAGGGAGAAGGCGCTCGCTTTCCTTAAAAAAAGAGCGGAGAAAACAGAAGGGAGATCCGGCAAATGAGCACTTCGGAAATAATAGTAGTCATCGTGTTTGCCGCAATTGCGGCGTTGGGCGCCGTCGGCGCGCTTTTGGTATGCCTGTTCGCAAGGAGAAGGAGCGGCACTTTTGACGACCGCGCGCTCCGCGAGGAACAGAAGCGAGCCAAGGAAGATATCGTGCAGGAGATAGACTTTGCGCGCAGGTCCATAGGCGACTCCAACACGCAGAGCAATACCGCCGTCGCCAATATGCTGAACGCTTATCTGGGCGCTGCGGAAAAGAATTCGTCGGCGCTCGCCGCAAAGGTCGAGCAGGCGATGGCAAAGCTCTCCGAGGAGGAGAAGACAAACGCCGAAAAGACGGGCGAAACGCTCGGAAAGAGCATGGACTCCGTAAAGACGGAACTGAAAGAGGGCGTTGCCGGTGTGCGCGACGAACTCCAAAAGCAGTTTTCGGAGATACGCAAGGAGTTGAACGCCAACGTCGACCGCATGCGTGCGGAGATGCAGGCGCGCCTGAACGAAGTGCGCGCCGACAACGAAAAACAGCTGGAAAAGATGCGCGCCACCGTGGACGAGAAGCTCTCCGAAACTCTGGAAAAGAGGGTGCAGGACGCGTTCAAACAGGTGAGCGACAGGCTGGACAGCGTGCAAAAGGGCTTCGGAGAGATGCAGCGGCTCACCTCGCAGGTGGGCGACCTCAACCGCATCTTCTCCAATGTCAAAAAGCGCGGCAGCTGGGGGGAAGTCGCCCTTCAAAGTTTGTTCGAACAGATCCTCAACCCCGAGCAGTACGAGGTGCAGTTCCGCCTGAGTCCGCGCTCGCAGGAGGCGGTGGACTTCGCCATAGTCATGCCCGGTCAGGCGGACGAGAAGGTTTATCTGCCCGTTGACGCAAAATTCCCGTTGGAGGATTACAGCCGGTTGGTGGACGCGTCGGAGGCAGGGGACAAGGCGGCGGTCGAACTCGCGCGCAAGGCGCTTTTGGAGAGAGTGAAGAGCGAGGCGAAGAGCATTGCCGCCAAGTACATCAAGCCGCCCACCACCACCAATTTCGCGGTGATGTACGTGCCCAACGAAGGGCTGTATGCGGAGATAATGCGCGACGGCGCTTTCGTCAGCGACTTGCAGTCGCAGTGCAGGGTGACGGTGTGCGGTCCCACCACCATCGCAGCCCTCCTCAACAGCCTGCAAGTGGGGTTCACCACATTGAAGATACAAAAGCAGAGCGGCGAGATGATGAAGCTCATGGTCAAAGTCAAAAAGGACTTCGGCAAGTTCACCGAGCTCATCCGCACCGTCAAGACGCGCGCGGAAAGCGTGGTCAAAGCCGTGGAAGACATCGACTTCCGCAACCAGCAGATAGTGCGCAAACTTGACAAGTTCGAGGATGTGGAGCCGCAGCTGCCGGAAGCCGCGGCAAGCCTTGACGCTCCTGCGGAGGAGGAGGAATGAGGGCGGATCTGCACATACATACTTCCGCGTCGGACGGGCTCAAAACGCCGCGCGAGGCAATGGAACATATGCGCGAACTCGGCGTGGAACTCGTCGCCGTCACCGATCACGACACCGTGGACGGGCTGGACGCCGCGGCGGAAACCTGCCGTGCCATAGGGATGAAATTCCTGCCCGGAATAGAGATATCCGCGCACTCAAACAGCGAGATCCATATTTTAGGGTACAATATTGACCATAAAAACCCCGTTTTTCGTGAAGAAATAGCAAAAGTCAAGGAGATGCGCCGCACGCGCAATATCATGATAGGGGAGAAGCTCGCCGCCTGCGGTGTGAAACCGGACATCGATTTTTCCGCGAACGGGTTGGGGCGCATGAACATCGCGCGCGCCATGGTGGACGAGGGCTACGTCAAGGATGTCCAGGAAGCGTTCAACCGTTTTCTCGGTCCTGACGGTGCGGCATACGCCGACACTCGCAGGATGTCGCCGCTCGGTGCGGTCAAACTCATCGCCGAGTTCGGCGGAGTGCCCGTGCTCGCGCACCCCAAAAAGTATTTGCAGCAGAAGACGCTGCGGCTGCTTGTGGAAGGATTGAAGCCTTTCGGGCTGAAAGGCATCGAAACTTATTATCCCACCCATTCCCCCGAGGACGTTGCCGCCATCTCCGCCGTCGCCGACTGCTACGGGATGGTCAAGACGGGAGGCAGCGATTACCACGGCGAAGCCGATAAAGCCCTCGATTACCGTCCCTCTTCCGCCACCCTCCGCGTTCTCGGCGTGAAGTGATGTGTTGTGGGCAGGGGCTCTGCCCCTACCTTCCCCGACCAATCGCGAAAAGGCGGCATATGCCGCCTTTTCGGTCGGACTCCATTCCTCGTGCTCCGCACGCAGGCGTGCTCACCGCACTTCGTCATAGAGGGCGCGCTTTCACCGTACATGCCGCCGAAAGCGCGAGATTTTCCGAGGGGCTCTGCCCCTAGACCACATCTCCGACCAAACGCAAAATGGCGACCTGCGTCGCCATTTTGGTCGGACTCCATTCCTCGTGCTCCGCACGCAGGCGCGCTTACCGCACTTCGTCATAGAGGGCGCACTTTCACCGTACATGCCGCCGAAAGCGCGAGATTATCCGAGGGGCTCTGCCCCTAGACCCCGGTGGGGATATCATCCCCACACCCCGAACTTTGATAATGTTGTGCCGAGCGTTTACGGCTGGCTATTGTTTTACTTCACGCACAACAGTCTTGTTATTCACGGTCAGCACTAGTACGGGAGCGCGAGGGTGCTAGCGCACAGCTGGCTATTGCTTTACTTCACGCACAACAGTATGTTATTAACGTTCCGCACCAGTACGGGGGTGTGGGGTTATAATACCCCCACTAAGAGCGCACAGCTGGCTATTGCTTTACACCACGCACAACAATATGTTATTAACGTTCCGTACTAGTATGGGAGCGCGAGGGTGCTAGCGCACAGCTGGCTATTGCTTTACACCACGCACGACAGTCTGTTATTCACGTTCCGCAATAGTATGGGAGCGCGAGGGATTAAATCCCTCGCAAGGGGGTGTAACACCCTCGCCGTCGGCTACGAGGATGATGCGTTTCTGCGGCTTATAGGTGTCGCGGCGGATGCGGATGTTTTTGACGAGTTCGCCGTTTCGGAAGTATTCCAGCCAACCCTCCGAGCGCAGCCCGTCCTTGCCCCAGGTGTCCACTTTTTCCTCTCCCGGTGCGAGGGAGGCGTCGGGGACATACTCCGTCTGTTTGGGGATGGTTTCGAGGGTCTGCGAGCGGCGGCGGATATCGTAGCCGCCGGGCACTCCGTATATCTCCGCGCGAAGGTATTTCCCGTCCGCGATCATGCGTATGGTGACGGGTGCGGAGAGGGTGTTGGCAAAGCGCAGGTCGCTTGCGGAGGAAACCATGGCGTCAAAGGATGGCGCGACATAGCTCACGGGCAGAGAGTGAGGGTGCACGCAGGTCACGGCGAGGTCCGCGAGCAGGGCGCAGTTATACAGCGTGCCGGACACCTGGCATACGCCGCCTCCCACTCCTTCCACGAAATTGCCTTCCGAAATGATGTATGCGGTGCGGTAACCGCGCTCCTCCGTGCGCGCCCCCACGGTGTCGTTGAAGGAAAATTCCTCTTCGGGAGAGAGCACGATCCCGTCTATCGCTTTCGCCGCGAGAGCGACGTTATGTTTGCGGTTTTCGGAGCTGTCGCCGTAATAGGTCGAGAATTTTGCGATGAGGACGATTTCGGGCTGTTCCGCACGCGCGGCAGGATAAGAGAGCGTCATACCGCATGATATGCCGAACAGCAGCAAAATGCAAATTGCGGCAGCCGCCGCGTGATGAGTAACGACGCTGTATGACATGAGATTAGTATGTCTGCTTTTGGACGGGATATGCCGTCCTGCACGAGCGTGCCTCCTCGCGCCCGGCATTGACAGGAAAGACGGCTTATAATATAATCGTATAAAACCAAAAGGGCGGCGCATAGAGCGCCGGCGTCCCGTGCGGACGCTTGTGAGAGGTATAAGATGGACTATCGCGAAAACTATCGTGCATGGCTCGCTTCGGAGGAACTCACCGACGCGGAAAAGGCAAGGGTCAAGAGCATGACCGACGACGAGATAAAGGAATGTTTCTGGGCGCCGTTGGAGTTCGGCACCGCAGGCATGCGCGGCATAATAGACATTGGCGTGAACAGGATGAACCGTTTCACCGTGGGCCGCGCGACGCAAGGGCTTGCTGACTACGTGTGCTCGCTCGGCGAGGATGCCAAAAAGAGGGGAGTCGTGATAGCGCGCGACACGCGTCGGAGCTCGGACGAGTTTGCCGTGCTTACCGCAGGGATACTTGCGGCAAACGGCATCCGCGCCTACCTTTTCGAGGACGTCCGCCCGGTGCCGATGTGTTCCTTCGCCGTGCGTGAACTCGGCGCGGAGGCAGGCGTCATGATCACCGCTTCCCACAACCCGAAGATATACAACGGCTATAAAGTGTACGGCGCGGACGGCGCACAGATGTCGCCCGAAAGCACGGATAAAGTGGTCGCTTTCATCGATAAAACCCCGTATTTCGGCATAAAGTGCGCAAACGGGGGCATTACGCCAGATAGCGTCAAAGGGCTGGACAACGTCTGCGTGGCGGAGAATATCACCGTGATAGGCGCGTCCGTAGACGCCAAGTATTTTGCCGCCGTCGAGAAGCTGGGGCTTTCCCCCGACGCGGTGCGTGAGTTCGGCGGAAAGGTGAAGATCGTGTACACGCCCGTGCACGGCACGGGATATATGCCCGTGACGAAGGTGCTTTCGCATATGGGCATCAGCGTGTCCGTCGTGCCCGAACAGGCAAAACCGGACACGGAGTTTTCCACGGTGCGCGTCCCCAACCCAGAGGAAGCGGACACTCTTGCGCTCGGGGTGAAACTTGCCGACGAGATAGGCAGCGACGTCGTCATCGGCACGGACCCCGACGCGGACAGAATGGGCGTTGCCATCCGTGACGGTGAGGGGAAGTTCGTGTTGCTCAACGGCAATCAGACGGGCGCGCTCATGACGGAATATATCCTCCGCCGCAGGAAGGAAAGCGGCACGCTGCCCGTCAACGGAGCCATCGTCAAGACCATCGTCACCACGGAACTCGCGCGCAAGATCGCGGAGGACTATGGCGTCGCCACTTTCGACGTGCTCACGGGGTTCAAGTATATAGGCGAGAAGATCAAGGAGTGGGAGGTTTCCGGCGAGTACGTTTACCTCTTCGGGTTTGAGGAAAGCTACGGCTCTCTCGTGGGCACTCACGCCCGAGATAAGGACGCTGTCGCCGCCGCGATGATATTTGCGGAAATGATATGCTATTACGACTCTTTGCACACCTCTCTCTGGCAGGTCCTGCAAGGGTTATACGCGAAGTACGGCTGGTTTGCGGAAAGGTCCGCCTCCGTGGCGTTCGGCGGCGTGGACGGTATGGACAAGATGCGTGGCATAATGCAAAAACTTCGCGGCGCGGAGTTCGATGCCATATGCGGCACGCGCGTGCTCGCGTCGGACGACTTGGTGACGGGGGTGCGCAAACGTGCGGACGGCGCGACGGAGCATATAGGCCTTCCCGCCACCAACGCCCTCAAGATCCACCTCGCAGGCGGCGATTGGATATGCGCCCGTCCTTCGGGCACCGAGCCCAAACTGAAATTTTACGCCGCGGCATCCGCGCCCTGCGCTTCGTGCGCGGAGGGGAGAGCGCAGGAGTATCTCGCATTCATGAAGAAATTCGCCGAATAAACGCGGCGGACGCAAACGGGCGGCACTCGATGTGCCGCCCGTTTTATCGTATGCCGGAGCGGAAAAATAAAAACCAAGTCCTGCGCCGCAGATCACCGCCCGGACTGCGTCATTCGCCTTGCTTGTCGTTTTGCATTTTTGAAAATTTGCCTAGCGCCGCCCGTGCGGAAAATTTTCCGAAAACGCGTTTTCGTCCGCAGCCCTCGATATTCGTCCGCAGCCTTAGATCCGCCTGTCCGTTTTGCCGCTGCCGAGATATATCAATGCCAACATGCCCTTGCCGCAATGGCTGCCTATTATCGGACCGACGTCCGTTATAAGTACTCGTTGACCGGGAAGTATGTTTTTCACTTCTTCGGCGACGAACTCGGCGTCGTGCAGGCAGTCGCCGTGCGCGACTATCATCACGTCGTTGACATGACCGGCACTTTCTCTTTTCATTTTGGCAGTTAAAGCGCGCATTGCGTTCTTTCTGCCCATTACGTTGCCGATATGCACCAACGCGCCGTTTTCGTCCACCATGAGGATAGGGTTCAGTTTTATGGCTTGTCCCACCGCCGCCGCGCCGCGGCTCAACCTGCCTCCGCGATAGAGGTGTTTGAGGTCGCTCACGGTGAATGCGTGTCCTACGTGGTCGCGCAGTTCGGCAAGGTAGGCGGCATTGTCTTCTATGGTTGCGCCCTCCGCGCGCTTTTTGAGCGCGTAGTAAGCGAGCAGTCCTTCGCCGGAGGAGGCGCATTTGCCGTCCAGCACCACCACTTTGCGCCCGGGGAAGTCGCTTTCAGCAAGCTTCGCGGCTTTAAGATAGCCGTCGTAGCACCCCGACATCGCCGCAGGGAAGGAGATGTGCAGGACGTCCTTTCCCTCTTTCAGCATATCGGCGAAATAGTCGCGCGCGACATGGACGGGCACCATGGAAGTGCTCGCCGTCTTGCCCTCTTCCAGCGCGGCGTAAAAGTCGTGAGGGGAGAGGAAAGCCCTTTCCTCCCCGTCATATCCCACGCCGTCCAGCACATAGGGCATGGGCAGTATGCGGAAATCATCCTCCGCGAGTTCGGGAGGGAAATCCGCCGTCATGTCCGTTGAGATGAAATAATCGCCCATCGACTTGAATATAGTATCCGCCGCACGCGAAGTCAAACATCCCGACGCGCAAAGCGCATTTTCAGTTTGCTTTAAGCAAAGCGAAGGGAGAGGTGACACCCACCGCAATTTCCTTGACATCGCTTCGGAATGTTGATAAGATATTTGCGCTAAACGGAGCATAAGCCGCCGTTCCTATTGTAGGAATGGAAAGAAACAATTTAATAATACTATCGGGGTGTAGCGCAGTTTGGGTTGCGAAGACGCAAAACATTGCAACAGCCGCTCGGGATAAATCTGCGTGACGCCTCGTGATATCGGTGGGCATGGCGCAAAACCTTCGGTGAGCGCGCCGCGCTACCAAACACAAACCTCCGTTCCTATCGCAGGAATAGAAAGAAACAATTTAATATTACTATCGGGGTGTAGCGCAGTTTGGTAGCGCGTACGGTTCGGGACCGTAAGGCCGCGAGTTCAAATCTCGCCACTCCGACCATCAGAAAACCGCGTGAATGCACGCGGTTTTCATATAGGGTCACGTGGCGAGAAAAAACTGTCCCGTGACGCTACACTATGTTTCGCTATTACGCTAACGCGAGCCTTACTAAACTAGGCTCGTGCTAGCTACAAATCTCGCCACTTCGACCACAAGGAAGAATTTGCAAGCGCGTAGCGTTCGCAAAGCGAAAGTATCCGTCGGGAATTTATGCCCGTGCGGATACTTTCGCTTTCGCGAGTAATGCAAAGCATTTGCAAATTCGACGCAGTGAAATTTCTGCGCTGTGCGCAGAAATCCCATCAAAGCAGCAGGAGCTATAGTAATGCTCCGCTTGGAGGCGGAGCTTCCTGAGGGCTCCTTTTTGGGGGATCCAATGCAGCGCACCGCGAACGGTGATTTTTCTTTTACGCGCCGCTGTTGTGCGCAAGCGCGAGATAGGGGGCGAGATGGGGAGCTATAGTAATGCTCCGCTTGGAGGCGGAGCTTCCTGAGGGCTTCTTTTTGGGGATCCAATGCAGCGCACCGTGAACGGTGATTTTTCTTTTACGCGCCGCTGTTGTGCGCAAGCGCGAGATAGGGGGGCGAGATGGGGAGCTATAGTAA
>CALVKQ010000014.1 GCA_944332815.1 uncultured Clostridia bacterium | reverse complement strand
CTATTCCGTCGCTTCCGCTCCTTACGTATCGCGCTCCCCTGCCACAGTGACCTGCCTTTTGGCAGGTCGCTTTGCTTCAAGGAAAAAGAGGTCAGAACCCCAGTTTCTCCCCGATAAGGATTACTTTTATCCTGCCGGCAGGTTTGCAGAAGCGGTGCTCCGCAAAGTGACAGCATATCGTGGTCTGTGCCCTGCAATCCATGCACTTTCCGCTTTTCAGACAGGGATCGGGGATGGAAAGGCGCTTGACATTGAGGGGCGCGGCGACGTTGCGCGCACGCTCCATTGCTGAGGCTACGTCATTTTCTATTTTATTCACGCCTGCCACCAATATCACGTTTTCGGGTCCGAAGGTTATCGCGGCGACGCGGTTGCCCGTGCCGTCGATGTTGACCAGCCAGCCGTCGCGCGAAATGCCGTTCACGCCTGCGATGAAGGTGTCGGCAAGCAGACCGCGGCGCATGAGTTCGCGCTTTTCCTCGGGAGTTTTGGCAAGATCGCGGTCTATGCGCGTGATGTCATCTCTGCTTTTGACCGCCTGTATCAGCCCTATCTGCTCCGCCGTGACCGAGCCGCCCCACGCCACGGTGTCCCCTGACGGGATAAGGGAGAGCGCGAGTTCCTTCGCCTCTTCCGCCGACTCGCAGAAATACGCGCCGAAACCACGCTTTTTAAGTTCTTCCACTGTTTGCAACGCTGCCGCTTTATCTATCATTGCACACCTCTTATATTCATACACAATTGTTTAACGGTGCGAAACGACCGTTAAACCGCCTATTCCGTTATATTTGCGAATTTGTCCACTGCTGCGGAGAACTCCTCCGCAACGCCCGGCTCAACATACCCTTTTGCGACATTCAGCCTGATGATGAGCGCGGTCTTTTCACAGGTCACAAAGTCGCACATCACGATGTTGATGTACGGGAGGGTGTCGGTATCGCTGTAAAGCGCTTTGAAAAAGTCCGCAGCATAGCCTATCAATTCTCCCTCGCGGTAGCGCGGTCCGAAGATGAGCGCGCAGTCGGTGAGCTGGCTCTGCAACACAAAAAATCCGCTGTCCACTCCCTTGAAAATGTCTATGTAGCTCCAAAGAGTCTTCTCGATAAAGCGCGACGCGGAGCGTCCGTTCCACATCATTTTATACGGCGACACCAGGGACGCTTCGGGGAACTCCTCCTTGTCATTCGCCCGTTTGAAAAGGTACTCGCGCCCGTCGTAATCCGTTTCGTCGGGGTCCACAAACACTATGCACTTCCCTCTGACTTCTTCAAGAGTGATGGAATCCAAAAACTCCGTGTCCGACTTGCCGGAATCGTTCACCAGCCTCTCCGCGCTCACTATCTCGTCGAACAGCCTGAACACTTCTTCTTCGGAATCGTTTTTGAAATGCGAGAAATCAAGCAGCAAAAACTCGCTCGGATGCGCGGTCATGAACGCTTCTATATCGCGCAATATGCCCTCATACCCCACTCCGTTCACTATGCCGTGGAAAATGACGAGGTCGTCGCCCTTCTTATTGACGCGGATGTCGAAGTACCTCACGCCGCGGTCCAGCTGCTCGGCAAACGTCAGATCCTGCGTCGCGGCATACCACGGCATCTCGATGCAGCCGCTGTCGTGCGAGCCGGGGATCGCCATATCCGTGATCGGGGTTTCGTCGGCGATGAAGCTCATCCACTCCGTGAGATACACGTCGGGCTCCACACTGTCGCGAACTATCACTTTGTTACCCTCCACGATGATGGGGGCAAGTATGACCGCAAGCAGCGCTATGAGCGCGGCGATCGCCCCGAACACGATAAGGACTATCCTGCCCTTCTCGCGGCGCGTGAGCTTTTTGCCTTTCTTTCCGGAGGGGGCCACGCTCCCTCCGCCGTTTTCGGATGCGGCTTGCGCCGACAAGACGTTATCGTTTTCCAAAATATTCTCCCGTTACCGTATAATTTTAATTCACGCGCGCGAAATAGTCAATATGCCTGCGCGAATACGGGAGCAAAACCCTCCCCTGCGCATCGCCTCTCGCGTGCCGCCGCACGCCTGCACGGGCGGAACGCAGGCAATAGTTCACGCACCCACAAGTTTCGGCTGTGCGAAAGCGCCGAAAAAATCCTTCCGATGTCGGTTTTCATTATTCCGGTCCGACATAGTAGCCCGAAAGAGATATGAAAACGCCGCGGCAGGACCGCCGCGGCGCAAATTCTTCGTGTGTGTCACTCTGCGGAAGTTTCTTCGGCGGGAGCTTCCTCCGTCTTCTTCTTGCGAGTGGTCTTCTTCTTGGGAGCCTCCTCTTCCGCAGGGGCTTCCTCCGCCGCATCGTCAAGCTGCAGATCCAGGTTCTTGATCAGGTCGCCGAAGGTGGCGCTGCTGGAACCGGAAACCCATTCCTTGGGCTCGTTGGAGGATTCTTTCCTGGGGCGACGCTCCTTCCTCTCCTCGCTGGCATCCAGTTTTTCCGCAAACTTCTTCATTCTGGACGCACGGCGCGCGCTTCTCTCCTCGCCGCTCTCGCTTTCCGCCGCTTCGGACGCCGCGTTGGCTTCGGGTTCGGGCAGAAGCTCCTTGACGGACAGGGTGATGCGGTTGTCTTCAAAGCTGATGATCTTGGCTTCCACTTCGTCGCCGACCTTGAACGCTTCGTTCGCGTCCTTGATCCAGCTGTGGGAGATCTCGGACACATGCACCAGACCGTCCACGCCGTCCGCTATGGAGATGAACGCTCCGAAGGGGAAGATGCGCTCCACCTTGCCCTTGACGACGGAACCGACGGGATACTTCTCTGCCGCGAGCTCATAGGGCTTCTTTTGCAGCTGCTTATAGCCGAGAGAAACTCTGTTCTGCTCTCTGTCGAGTTTGAGGACGACGAACTCGTAAGTTTCGCCTATCTTCAACACCAGGGAAGGATCGTCGATCTTGTTCCAGCTGAGCTCGGAGATGTGAGCCAGGCAGTCGAAGCCGCGCACATTGACGAACGCGCCGAACTGCGTGAACCTCTTGACCTTGCCTTCCACGATGTCGTTGACGTGGATATTGTTCCAGAAATTGTCTTCTTTCTCCTGCTTCTCGCGCTCGAGTATCATGCGCTGGGAAGCGAAGAGATATCTGGACTTCTTCTCGGGCTTGCTTTCGGCGACTTCCGCCTCTTCGCCCTCTGCGTGTTCCTTTTCCTTGGGAGGCATGAGCGTAAGACGCAGGGTCTTATCCTTGTAGTCCTCCAAGTTCTTGACGTAGCCGATGCGGATCTGGGACGCCGGCACAAAGACCGTGTACTTGCCCATCCTGCCGCGCAGACCGCCCTTGACGACCTCCGTCATTTTGAGGGAGAATTCCCCGGAAGAGAGCGCCTTTTCGGCAGCCTCGTCCTCGGCGCGTCTGATGTCCACTTCCTTCTTGGAAAGAGCCACGTACTCCTGCTTGACGGCGATAATGTTCGCTTCGATATCGTCGCCGGGCTTGTAGTCCGCCGGGTCGTAATTGCCATCGGCGGTTGCGTCTGCCTTATCAATGAAACCGTCCTTCTTGCCGCCTATGCTGACATAGATGCCGGACTCGTCCGCGCTGATGACCTTGCCGGGAACACGTTTGCCGACCTTGTAGTTGACAAAACCTGCGGCGCGCGTCGATGCGACGACGTCCTCCATGGTAAATGCCTTTTCGCCTGCGGACTTATCTTCCGCCGCATTTTCTTCGCGAAGCGTTGCCTCTTCTTTCGCTTCTTCTTTCGCCACGTTGATCTCTTCTGCGGCGATGTTTTGGGTTTCACTCATAAGATTTGTTACCTCCTGTATCAACCACGGCGGAGTGGATGCTCCCGCCACGATCGATATACTATCCGAATGTTTGATCTTTGCAGGCAGTTCCTCGGCGCAGGTGACGAAAAAGGTGTTCGGATTGACGTCGGACGCCACTTCGTACAGCCGGCGCGTATTCGCGCTCGTGCGGCTGCCCAGCACTATCACGGCGTCATGCGTACGCGCAAGTTCGCGCGCCTCGTTTTGTCTGCTTATGGTAGTATAACAAATAGTGTTGAAAATTCCAACTGTTTTACCCTCGTTTTTTTGCAAATTTTCAGCACTTCTCGCTATTTCCCCCAGCCTGTCCGCCAAAACGGTGGTCTGAAACACCACCGAAGTGGGGCGATCGGAAAAAACGGGCTCCTCTTTGTCGGAAACGACGGTGACGTTTTTCCCGTAGCTGGCAGCGCCCAGCACCTCGTCGTGATTGCGGTCGCCGACGATTATGACGTCGTCGCCTGCCGCGCTCCTCTCCTCCACTATGCGGTGTATGCGCTTGACCACGGGACAGGTGGCGTCGAACAGTTTCACGCCGTGCGCGCGCAAAAGCGCCTCGTCCTCGCGAGGGATGCCGTGCGCGCGGATGAGCGCGACGCTCCCCTCCGGCAGTTCGCGCGCCTCATCGAGGGAGATGGCTCTGACCCCCTTCTTTTTCAGGTGCTCGACGACGCCCTCGTTGTGGATGAGTTCACCTATGGTGAAGACTTCGCCGTACTTTTCGGCAAGCGCGAGCGCGCTGTCCACGGCGTTCTTCACTCCTCGGCAAAACCCGGCGTTTTCAGCCACGGTCACTTTCATTTCTCTTTGCCGCCGTCCTTCTTCCCGAGTTTTTCTTCCACGTACTCGTCGCACGCTTTGCGCGTTGCGAGCATACCGTCGTACACCTTCTTGGTGGCGCGCTCGTAATCGCCCGGATCGTGAGTGTTGTAAAACTCCTCCAACGTGATGGGTTCGCCGATGTACAGCCAGTTGCGCCTGAACACTTTGTGCATCCTGTAATACACCATGGGCAGGATGGGTTTGCGCGCCTTTATCGCAAAACGCGCCGCCCCCTGCTTGAATTCCAGCATCTCTTTGGTGCCCTCCCGGTTGCGTGTGCCCTCGGGGTACATCACCAGTTTCTTGTCGGCGCGCAGCACGGACAGCACCTCTTTGACGGCGTTTATGTCCGCCTCGCCGCGGTGCACCGGGATGGCGCCTGCTTTGCGCAGGAACCAATTCGCTATCTTCGCGCACTCGAACGCTTCCGCCTTGGCGAGCACGTGGAGCTCCTTTTTGTAAAGGGACGCCACCGGGATGAGGGTGTCGGGTATGGCGTAATGGTTGCATATCACAAGACCGCCCTGCATCGCGTCAAAGCGCTCCTTACCCACCACCTTGGTGGGCCAAAGCAGCTTGATGAGAGGTGTGAGCACGCAGCGCACCACCCTGTAAAAGCGGAAACTTTCCTCTTTTTTCTTTTTTACGGGCTTTGCCGCGCCCGTTTTTGCCGCCTTCTTCTCTTCCCCGACGGGGGCATTCTTTTCACTCATTTCGTCTTCTCCTTTACTATGCGTTCCACGCACTCGGTCACTTGCTCTATGCTCATGTCGGTGGTGTCTATCCTGACCGCGTCCTCCGCCTGTTTAAGAGGGGCGACGGCACGGTGAGAATCGTTATAGTCGCGTTTGTTGATGTCGGCAAGCACCTCTTCGAAGGTGCATACGCTCCCCTTTTCCGTAAGCTCTTTGAACCTGCGCTTCGCCCTCTCCTCGGGAGATGCGGTCATGAAGAACTTGCAATTCGCGTCGGGAAGCACGAAGGTGCCTATGTCCCTGCCGTCCAGGACCACGTCGTGGCTTGCCGCGAACTCCCGTTGCAATTCCACCATCTTATAGCGCACGCAAGGCAGCGCGGACACGTCGGAAGCGGCTTTGGACATATGCGGCTCGCGAAGATAAGGCGTAACGTTTTTGCCCGAAACGTATATCTGCTGCATCCCGTTTTCGTAACGGATGTCCATCTCTATGCCGGGCAGCAGCGCCTCGACCGCGCGCTCGTCGTTGACGTCCGCGCCGTGTTCCAGCACATAGTACGCCACGCTCCTGTACATGGCGCCCGTGTCCAGATATATCATCCCCAGCCGCTTTGCCACGGCTTTTGCGATGGTGCTCTTGCCTGCTCCGGCAGGTCCGTCTATCGCTATGTTTATCATAAGTTCTCCCTCGCGGACTTAAGTCCGCGCCTTTTTACGCTTTCTCCTTTTCCGCTTTTTCGGCAATATCCCTCGCGCACGCGGCGGCGGTGGAAAAGGCTATCTGCAAATTGTATCCGCCGGTATATGCGTCCGCGTCCGTCACCTCGCCTATAAAGTACAGCCCGGGCACCAGACGGCTCTCGCATCTCGGAGTGAGCTCTTTAAGTTCCACTCCGCCGGAAGTCACCACCGCCTCCTCGAAAGGGCCCACCGAGAGAAAGGAAAAAGTCAGATCCTTGACCGTTCTCACCAGCCGCTCCCTCTCCTCTTTGGTGACGGAGTTCACCTTCTTGCTCTCGCTTAGCCCTGCCCTGCGCAGGACGTAAAGATTGAGTTTTTCGGGCAGCAGGGCGCGCGTTACGTTTTTGAGGTCCGCATTGCTACGCTGCGCAAAATCGCGAAGCACGCGCGCGTCCAGTTTTTCGGCGTCGAGCGCCGGTTTGAGGTCGAGATGCAGCGTCCCTCCGCTCGTCCTGTTCAGCCTTGCCGACAGCGAAAGCGCGATGGGTCCGCTCAGCCCCCTCCTCGTGAACAGCATCTCACCGAACTCCGAAACGCTCTTCCCCTCGCCCGGCTGTGCGGTGAGGGTCACGTTTTTTAGGGAGATACCGTTGAGGGCGGACACATCCTCTTTCGTGAGCAGCTGCACCAACGACGGCACGGGCTTCACGACGGAATGCCCGAAACTTTTGGCAAAGGCGTAGCCGTCCCCCGTCGAGCCCGTGGACGGATAGCTTTTGCCGCCCGTCGCCACGACCAGCACATCCGAAGTCACCCTCTCTCCGCAGGCGAGGCAGGCGGTGAAGACCTCTCCGTCTTTGGACACTTTCGACACCTCGGAATGCAGTCTTACGCTGACTCCGCTCTCTTTGAGAGCGCGGTCCAGCGCCCTCGTGATGTCGGATGACTTTCCGGACGCAGGGAAGACCCTGTTCCCCCTCTCCGTCACCAAAGGCACGCCCTCGTTTTCAAAGAAGGACTTCGTGTCCTCCGGCGTGAACGACCAGACGGCGGAACGCAGGAACTTTTCGCCGCGCACCACTCCCTCCAAAAATTCGCGCGGAGGGAGATCGGCGGTAAGATTGCACCTGCCTTTGCCCGTTATGAAGAGCTTTTTGCCCGTCTTCTCGTTCTTTTCCAAAAGGGTGACTTCCGCTCCTCCACGCGCGCACAGTATCGCACACATGGCGCCCGAAGCCCCTCCGCCTATCACCGTGACTTTCACACTTTCCACTCCGTCGCGCTAATCCTGCCCAGACTGCCCTCGTCCGTGCAAAGCACCCTCACGGGCGTCACCGTGATGTAGCCCAGATCGGAGAGCTTGCAGTCGGTGTGTTCCGCGTCCCCCGAATAGTCGTTGGGAGAGCCGTAAAGCACAAAACCGCGGCTGCCGTCGTACTCGTACCAGTCGTTATATCTCCTGACGCCGAGGGGCGCGACAGCCACTCCTTTTATCTTTTCCCTTCTGCCGGACGGGACGTTGACGTTCACCGTGACGTAGGGGGAAGTGGCGGCATACAGCGCGTTCAGATTCTCCTTCACGAAGCGCGCGGCGAGTTCATAACCTCCGTCCGCCGCTACGGTGGACACCGCTATCCCCGGCACGCCCAGCACGCTGCCCTCTTCGGCTGCGCCGAACGTCCCCGAATAGATGATGTCCGACCCGACGTTCAGCACGCTGTTGATGCCGGATATCACAAGGTCGAATTTTTCGCCGCGGTATATGTATTCCAATGCGAACTTCACCGCGTCCGCAGGCGAGCCGTGCACGGCGTGAAAAGGGATATCCCTGCCTGCCGCGTTTTTAAGCAACATTTCGGAGGGGGACACCTGCGTCCAGCAAAGGGTCCTGTTGAACGTGAGCGCGTGCCCTGCGCCCGACTTTTCCGTTGCCGGCGCGCTGACGTACACATCGTGCTCGTCGGCAAGCGCAAGCGCGAGAGAGATTATCCCCTCCGCCGAATACCCGTCGTCGTTGGTGAGCAATATCTTCATCTTACACGCCGCCTTACAGTGATTTGAGATAGGCTATCTCGCGCTCGTTCAGCTCCCTGGAAGCGCCGCGTCCCAGCCCGCCCAGACGCAATTCGCCTATGGCGACCCTCTTCAAAAACACCACGTTCTTTTCCACCGCGGCGAACATATTGCGCACTTCGCGGTTCTTCCCCTCCGTGATGACCACTTCAAGGCGGCTCTGCCCGTTCTCTTCGCCGAGCAGCTTGACCTTGCACTTGGAGTATTTCACCCCTTGGTAGGTCGCGCCCTTTCGGAGTATGGCAAGGTCGCTTTCCTGTATGTCGCCCTCTATTTTGACGATATAGGTCTTGGAAACGGCGGAGGAAGGATGAGTGAGCCTGTTGGTCAGTTCTCCGTCGTCGGTGAAAAGCAAAAGCCCTTCGCTGTCGTAGTCCAACCGACCGACGGGGACGAGGCGACGTTCCGTCTTCAAATAGTCGTACACCGTCTTTCTGCCCTTCTCGTCGGAACGGGTGGTCACGCAGCCCTTGGGCTTGTTCAACATGACATATTCGTAATGAGTGACGGGCACTATCCTTTTCCCGTCCAGGAACACGGAGTCCTTTTCGCGCACTTCCGTGCCGAGTTCCGTCACCTTTTTGCCGCCCACGCTCACGCGGCCGGCGGCGATCAGCTCGTCCGCCTTCCTTCTGGAACACACGCCGCATTCGGCGAGATATTTGTTCAAACGCATAAATTACCGCCCATAGCCGCGCCCGACATTCCGTCGTGCGCCCGTTTCGGGGTCCGGGGCGAGCTCGCCCCCGAAACCGCCGCGAACGGTAATATTATACATACTTCTCCGCCCGAATGCAAGCGTTCGCGCGAGAGCGCGCATTTCACGCGTAGCGCACGCTTATCTTCTCTCCCGACTTCTTCAAGGGATACGCCGCAGGCTCGGGGGCTCCCGACTCGGTGAAGCGGACGGCTATGCCCTCCTCCCCCTCCTCCGCAAGAGGCAGGGACAGTACGTCGCGCATGGAATATTCCTCAAACGCTCTGTTCAGCAGGGCTTCGGTCGCCTCCCACATATCGTAACGGTCCAACACCACGGAGATGAGCTGCATCCCGTCACGGTACGCTCCCCCGACAAGACACCTTCCGCTCTTTGTGGTGAACCCCGTCTTGACGCCGTTCGCGCCCTCGAAGCTCCCCAAAAGTTTATTTTTGTTCACGAAGAGCCGTCTGCTCTCGCCCTCGCCCACGGCCACGCTACGCGTGGAAACTATGCGCCTGAACTCCTCCGAACCGTACGCTTCCGCGGTTAATAGCGCAAGATCCCTCGCCGTGGTGTAATGCTCCTCATCGTGCAGTCCGTGCGGATTTACGAAATGAGAGTTCACCGCTCCGCACCTTGCCGCCCTTTCGTTCATCATCGCCGCAAAACCGGGTATGCTCCCTCCCGAGGCAAGCGCGAGCGCGGTCGCGGCGTCGTTGCCGCTGCGCAGCATCAAGCCGTACAACAGTTCTTCCACGGTAAGCCTTTCCCCCTCGCGGAGATATACGGAGGAGCCTTCCACCCCCACCGCTTCGCGAGGTATGACCACCTCCATATCCAGCGGCAGAGTTTCCAGCACTACGAGAGCGGTGAGTATCTTGGTCGTGCTGGCAGGATAGGCGCGCGCGTCCGCACGCTCTGCGAAAAGCACCCTGCCCGTCGTGACCTCCATGACAACGGCAGAAGAGCCTCCGCCTGCGAATGCTTCTCCGCTGCCGCATATCGCGGCGGTGAACAGGGCGACGGACAGCGCCGCCAAAAGCAAAACGCTTGTGCCGCGCATTAAAATGCCTTTCTTACTCATCCTCTTTCCCCTTCATGGCATGCAGCGCGGTGCGGAGCAGGGTCTTCCATTCCTCCTCTTTGCTCTCCGTTTCGGCGACGGGGACAAAGCGTTTTTCCTTGCCGCACACCAAAAATCCCAGCGGCGTGACGGTGATTCCCCCTCCGCTCGCGGCGGCGTAGGGATAATTGCCCTCCGCCCGCGCGCCGTATTCGCCTCCGCCTGCCACAAACCCGTAGCTGACTTTGTTGACGGGCAGCAGAACGGTGCCGTCCTGCGCGACCACGGGTTTTCCCACCACCGCGTCGCAGTCCGTGACCGCGCGCATACGCTCTATCGTCTTTTGCAGAATGTCGTCAAGTTGAGTCATATTCCCTCCCGATATGTACCTTCCGCGCCTATCCGCGAGCGGCGCGGAAGCGTTTTAGCGCCGAGAGCGCGATGAGAGTTGCGGAAAGCACGCTTATGCGCAGGTCGAGCACGATTTGAAGGGTGAATTTCTTTTCGCACGGGGAATATATGATGCGCCTGCGTATGGAAGAAGGGAGCAAAGAGCAAAGAGCGGCTGCGCTCCCCCACATCATCGCGCCCGTCGCGGCGTCCTCGCCTCCAACCGAAAGCAACAGCATCCCGGAGTTTATCCGCACTTTTGACTTGAACTCCGAAAGCAGTTCCGCCCCTGCCCGCGACGGTTTGACGGAGCGCTCCTCCCGACTTGCCATTTTGCCGTTTATCCGCAATCTAACGCCGTATTTTCCCTTTTCAGACGCCACTTCAAGCACCCTTGCGCCCCACGCTCTCACCTCCCCCACAAGGCGCAGGCTCACCACGTCGGCATACGCTTTCACGCACACTTTCACGGGCGCGGCGAGCAGAACGAGCACCGCTTCGACGGCTATGAGCACAATAAAAAACGCCACGTGGTTATTGTGGCGTCTTTTGTCGGAAATATGTATCGGGAATGTCCTGCGGCTCGCCCGTGCGGAGCGCGTCACTCGTAGGTCTTGATGTCCTCCCCGATGAGGAAGTCCGGGATCTCCTCTTCCTCTTCGACATCCGCGGCGGCTTCCTCCTCCGCGCCGAGTATGGAGCGCTTCTGGAAGAGGTCCTCCCCTTCCGGCGCGTATATCTCTTTCAGTTTCTCCATGACCTCCGTATAGTCGGGCAGGTCCTCAAGGTCCGTGAGCTGGAACTTTTTCAAAAACTCGTCGGTAGTCCCGTAAAGGAAGGGTCTGCCCACCGCCTCCTTTCTGCCCACCACCTGGATGAGCCCTGCTTTGAGCAGCCCCGAAAGAGCGTACTCGCAGCTGCTCGTCGAACCGCGCATCTCTTCCAGTTCCGTACGCGTTATGGGCTGCTGATAGGCTATGGTGGCGAGCACTTCCAGCAGGGTCTTGCTGAGCTGACGTTCGCGCAGCGGAGTGAGTATCTCCGCAAGTATCTCGCCGTAGCGCGGATTGGAGCTGAACTGCAGTTTCCCGTTGAATTCCAGCAGTACGATGCCGCTCTCCCCCGTGTACCTCTTTTTAAGCTCCGTCACGATGGAATCCAGCTTGCGAGAGGTGAGCTCGGGCAGCTTGTCCACGATATCTTTCTTTGCGAGAGGCATCCCCGAGGAAAAGATGAGCGCCTCCACCACGTTCTTAATATTTTCCATCCGTTTCCTCCTTGAACTCGTCCATATCCATAGGCTCGTCGGAGGGCTCCTCCGCCGCATACAGCATTATGTCGCCGAACACTTCCTCCTGCACTGCGCGCAGTCTGCCGTATTTGAGCAGTTCCAGCACCGCCAGGAATGTGGTGATTATGTCCGTCTTATCAAAATCGGGCTCGAACAGCGATGTGAAAGGGAAACTCTCTTCCACGCTCGTGAGTTCCAGGATATGCTTCATCTGATCGGACACGGAAATGCGCTCCTTCACCACCTTCTTCGGGATGACGGACGCCTCCCTTCTCGACGCGTTCACCATCACCCTCGCAAAAGCCTCCACCAGTTTGGGGAGGGAGAAGTTGGTGAGCACCACGCGATAGTCCTTTTCCGTATAAGTGGGCAGGCGGTAAAAACGGTTCACGGTTTCCTGCTCTTTGAGCTTCGCCGCCTCTTCCTGCATGAGCTGATACGCTTTCAGTTTGCGCAGCAGTTCCGCCCTCTGCCATTCGGGGTCTTCGAATGAGTCGTCGTCCTCGTCGTCGTCGCCGGGCAGCGTGCGCAGGGATTTGAGATACACCAGTTCCGCCGCCATGGTTATGAACTCGCCTGCGTACTCGAAGTCCAGCTCTTCGCGCGGTATGGAGGTGATTATCTCCACATACTGCCGCGTGACGTCGGATATGAAGATGTCGTCGATGTCTATCTTTGCCGCGTTTATGAGTTGGAGCAGCAGATCCAAAGGGCCGTCGTAATCGCTCAGGTGATAATGGATGACGGGCTTCTCTCCTGCCAAAAATTCGGAGTCCGTCATCTCCCCTTCCGCATGGTTTTCGGACACCTCTATCGTGGCTGAAAGCTCCGAGGAATGCGCTATCCTGCGCTCGTGTCTGACCGCCTCGGTGACTATCTCTCCGCGGAAAGTGTCGTCATCCTCTCTTTTCACGTCGCCTCCGGGCGCGGCAACGCCGCTCTCCTCATCGGACAGCGCGGTTTCGGGAAGGTCCGGGAGTTCTCCGCCCTCTTCCGCTTTTAAGATATCTTCCGTCATTTCATCCATTCCGGCACCGTATTGTTCCTCAAAAGATCCCGATATGTCTGCGGCTTGACTATGTACCCTGCCTTATCGCCGTCCACCAAGACGACGGGCGGCACCGCATTGAGGTTGTAGTTGGACGCCATGGAGTAATTGTACGCCCCCGTGGAAAAGACCGCGAGGATGTCCCCCGTTTCCGCGTGCTGCAAGGGCATATCCTTGCCTATCAGGTCGCCGCTCTCGCAGCACTTTCCGGCTATCGTGACCACCTCGTCGGCAGGCTTGTCCGCCTTATTCGCGATCATGGCGGAGTAACGGGACTCGTACAGCGCGTAACGCGGATTTTCGAACATGCCGCCGTCCACCGCAACGTACTTGCGCACGCCGGGAAAATCCTTCACCGCGCCTACCGTGTACAGCGTGATCCCTGCTTCACCCACTATGCTGCGCCCGGGCTCGACGATGATGAAGGGCTGTTTCAACCCCTTTTCCGCCGACTTTTCGCGCGCTCGCAACGCGATATTCTCCACCGTGTACGCATAGCGTCTGGGGGTGAACTTCGGGTCTTCGTCCGTGTAATAGATGCCGTAGCCGCCGCCCATGTCCAAAACGTCCGTCGTGATGCCGTCGGCAGCAAGTCCGCGCATGAAGTCCGTCACGACGTCTATCGCCGTGTCATAGGAAGAGTGATCGTATATCTGCGAGCCGATATGCACGTGCAAACCGCAAAAACGCAGGTGTTTGCGCGACGCGATGTCCTTTATCACATCCGCGGCGTCACCGTGCACGTCGAAGCCGAATTTGCTGAAAGGCGCCGCCGTCATGACCGCCTCGTAAGTATGCGCGGACACGCCGGGGTTCACCCTGACCAACACATCCTGAACGACGCCGCGTTCCCCTGCCTTTTTGTCGAGCAGCTCGATCTCGTTGAGGCTGTCTATCACGAAATATCCGATGCCTGCGTCCAGACCTTCGTCTATCTCGCGCGGCGTCTTGTTGTTGCCGTGGAAAAGCACCTTCTTCATGTCCGCGCCTGCATTTTGCACCAGGTAAAGCTCTCCGCCGGACACGACGTCGAACCAAAGCCCGTGCGCCGCGGCAAGTTTGGCGGTGGCAACGGCGGCAAACGCTTTGTTCGCAAAAGCCACCGCGCCCTCCCCCGACTTGTTCACTGCGGCGACAAAAGCATCGCAGACTTCGGCGATGTACTGCGCGTCCATGACATACAAAGGGGTGCCGAACTTTTCCGCAAGTTCGGTGGCGCGGAAGGCGCCGATATAAAGGCTTCCGTCTTTCACATAAAGGGTGTCGCGTGTGTTCATATGTTCTCCGATTTTTGATATGTTATCACACGCGCGCAAAAAAGTCAATCACGGCGCGCCCTGCCGAAATAACGCGAAAAGCCCTGCGCCAAAGGTTTTACGTCCGAACCCTGTCTGGCATGCCGTACCGGACGCAAAAACGGGACGGCAGTTCCGTCCCGTTTCCCTGATGTGTCCGCGCGATGCCCTTCACGGGCTTGTTCATCTCGGCGAACCTATACGCTTTATGAGGTCCCAGATGCTTGCGCGCCCGACGTCCTCCGCCGCAACGAGGTCGAATTCGCTCACGACGTTTCCTTCCCTTATCACATAACCTTTTCCGAGCACATCCCCTTTTCTGACGGGGGCTTTCACTTTGTCGGGGAGCTCGAGTCTTACCTCCTCCTCCGACCTGTCCGCTCTTTCTTTCAGGACGGAAACGTCCTCGGACACGGTGACGTCAAGCTGCCTGACTTTCCCTCCGGACACTCGCACGGAGCGCCCGACGCTCTCGCCTGCCGTGAATACGTCTTTTGCGACATAGTTACCGAACGCGTGGTTGAACATCCCACTTACGGCGTTGAACCTGCCTTTTGAGCTGTCGGCGCCTATCACGACCGCGACCACGCGCAGTCCGTCGCGCTCCGCCGTGGCGGCAAGACAGAACTTCGCTTCCGACGTGAACCCCGTCTTTCCGCCGTCGCACCCGTTATATGACCTGATGAGTTTGTTGGTGTTGGTCATGACGGTGGTGCGCCCGTCGGGATGCACGTAATCTTCCAGCCACACTCCTGCGTCCTCGAAGTAGACGGGATGTTTTATCACTTCGGCGAACATGGTCGCCACGTCCTTTGCGGACGAGTAGCCCTCCGCAGCAGGGAGCCCCGTGCAGTTGACGAAATTGGTGTCCGTCATCCCGAGTTCGGCGGCTCTCGCGTTCATGGCGTTCACGAAGCCCTGCACGCTTCCGCACAGCCTTTCCGCAAGCGCGACGCAGCTGTCGTTCGCACTGGCGACTATGACCGACTTCAAAAGGTCCCCTGCCCTGTGCTCCGTGTCCGCATCGAGAAACACCTGCGATCCCCCCATGGACGCGGCTTCCGAACTGACGTGCACCATCTCGTCGGGGGACAGCTCTCCCCTCTCCATCGCTTCCAGGGTGAGCAGCGCCGTCATTATCTTCACCATACTGGCGATGGGCAGGCGGTCGTTCTCGTTTTCGGAATAAAGCACCGTGCCCGTCGCGGCGTCCATGAGATACGCGGCTTTACCCTCCGCCGCGAACTCTTCCGCCCGTGCGGCCGCACGCGGCGAAAACACCGCCGAAAGCAAGGCGCACACCGCAAACAGCAGCACCACGGGCAGGATGAGCAGTTTTGTTGAAACATCTCTCACTCGAGTTTTCATTATCCACCTCGCGGCTAGATTGCGTAAAGCGGAGGAAATTATACAGCCCCCTCCGCCTCACGCGCCACGCGTCAGAATCCCACGACTATAACTTTTGAAAACGCTCCCACAATGACGAAAATGACAAAATTTGCCGCGATGTTCAGCCCGTATATCTTCGCGAGCGTGAGCGCGGTTCTTTTCAGGCGGTCACACCCCACCGCGCACGCCGCCTTTGCCCCGGCGACGCACATGAGGAGGAAGGTCACCAAAAAGAAGGGGATGTATATCACCACCATATTGAGCACCCCCGTCGCGCCGTAGACCGCCACCAGCAGGCACATATACTTGCCGAAATAGTAGCCGAGCAGCGCGTACGCGAGCAGGCTCGCTATGGCAAGCACCTGAGCGCAGGCGGAAAGCAGTACCACTCCGTAGCCTATCAACACCGTGAACGAAGTGCTGAAAAACACCTTGACTGCGCCGAATTCCATGTCCGCTCGGGCGACCCGTTCGAACTCCCCTCCTGCCGCGCTTATCGTGATGAATATGCCGAGCACTATGCCCAGCGCGAACACCGCCGCGAAACTTATAAGGCTCTTTTTGTTGTCACGGCAAAAATCCTTTATCATGCCGCGCGCCGCGCGCGCTCCCGTCCCTTTCATACCAAAAACATATGCGCCGCGGTTTGCGGATATGTCCTTTTCACGTACCTCCGCACCCCCACTTTTGACAGCCTTCGCCATTAAGAGAGGATTTGGGTGCAAGGCGGTCAAAAATCGGCAGCCGTAAAGTGGTACACTCTCGGCATGGAACAAGTGCCGCCGCGCATAAAATTATATCTTTTGAAACTAGGTTTTCAGCCTAACCTGAAAGGATACCGGCTGCTGGCAAGGCTCATCGCCCTCGCGGAAGAGGGCGCGGAAGTCATGCCCCTCAAATACTTCGGCTACAAACGCCTGGCGTCGGAGTTCGGCGTGGGAGAAGCGAGCGTGGAAAAGGACATCCAAAACGCCATCTCCGCCGCATGGCTCAGAGGCAATGTGGACGTGCTGTACCGCGAATTCGGCGAAACGCTGGACGAAGACAAAGGCAAACCCACCAACAAACAATTTCTGCTCACCGCCCTTGAAAGACTTTCCGCGCAGTCCTTCCTTGACGCGGAACGGGAGTGACGCGCGCTTTTCGGTTATGCGCAGAAAAAGCCCCTTCAAGGGGCTTTTCCTTTTATCCTTCTCTCGCGCCGTCAAGCCGCAAGAGCCTGTTCGCGCGCGACCGCCTTTTCCGCTTCGTCCAGCATGAACTCGGCGTGCACGCCGTAACCGCGCGTCGGGTCGGTCACGAACACGTGCGTCACCGCGCCGACCAACACCCCGTTCTGGATGATGGGGCTGCCGCTCATGCCCTGCACTATCCCCCCGGCAGATTCGAGCAGCCTCTTGTCGCGAACGGCTATCACCAACCCTTTTTGCGCGCGTTCGCGCTGCGGCTCCACCTTTACGATGTCCACCGCGTAACTCTCGGGTCTGCCGCCTTGCACCGTCGTCAGTATCTGCGCGTGTCCGGGCACCGCCTCTCCCCTTTCGGCAACGCGGATACGCTCTCCGCGCGGCGCGCCCTTCCATTCGCCGTATATGCCTATTTCGGTGTTTTCGGTGTTCACTCCCACCGCAGGCGCCAGCCTGTTGAGCTCCGCATGCAGTCCGCCGGCTCTGCCGGGTTCCCCCTTCTGTACGCCGTCTATCTCGACGTCGAACACTTTACCGCTCTGCAACTCCGCGCACAATCCCGTTTCGGGGTCGGCAACGTGATGTCCCAGCGCGGCATACGCGCCGCTCTCCGTCACGAACGTGAGCGTGCCCACTCCGCCGACGTCCTCTTTTAAGCATACGCCCAGGCGGTTATCTCCCGACGCAACTTCGCGCGCAGGAGTCGCGGTCACTTCAAAACTCCTTCCGTCACGCTGTACCGTGAGCGTGACCTCACCTTCCGACTCCGCGACCGCTCTGCGGAAACCGTAAAGGTTGTCCGCGTCCTCGCCGTCTATGCCCGTCACGACGTCCCCCACTTGCAAGTCCTTGCCCTCCAGCGGATTGACCTCCCCTTCCGCGGTCAACACTCCGCCCACACAGGTGACGATGAGCCCGTCCGCGGACAGGGTTATCCCGAGCGGCACGCCGCCCACGTACACGTATCTCTCCTCCGCCGCGGCAAAAGCCGCGCCGCCCGTCCCTGCGGACAGCACGCCCGTAAACAGCGCGGCGGACAACAAAAATTCGATGATCTTCCTCATGGGATTATTTTTTGCGCGCCGCCCGTCCTCTTACATGGAAAAAAAAGTATAATCCGCCGCAAAATCGGCTGCACACAAACGTCCGCGCTCGTTCTGCGCATCTTGCTCGCGCGGATGTGTTCTTATAACGCCCATGACAGACGCCATCATCAGCGTGTTTCCGCACGCAAAACGGGGACCCTTTCGTCCCCGTTTTGCAGAAGCGGATGTCCGCTCCTTAAACTTCGTTTCGGGTGCTTCGACGCGTCTGCGGTCGTGCGGCGCTATCTCCTCCGCTTATCGTCGCTGTAATCC
>CALVKQ010000013.1 GCA_944332815.1 uncultured Clostridia bacterium | reverse complement strand
GCTCGCAACGGTGGCAAGCGTGTAGTTGCTGTCCTCGGGCAGAGTTGCGCTCACAGCATACTCGCCCACGTTCACCGCGTTGATGTCGCTGCCGTAGATGAGCTGCCCTTTCACCGTATCCTCTTCTCCGAGCACGGCGTCCGTTACAGCCACAACGACAGGACGCTGCACCTCGCCGTTATATTCGAACTCGGCTTCGCCCCACACGAGCGTGACCTCACGTTTGGTTATCCTGAAATCCCTGCTCGCAACGGTGGCAAGCGTGTAGTTGCTGTCCTCGGGCAGAGTTGCGCTCACAGCATACTCGCCCACGTTCACCGTGTCGGTATCGCCGCCGTAGACGAGCTGCCCTTTCACCGTATCCTCTTCTCCGAGCACAGCGTCCGTTACAGCCACAACGGCAGGACGCTGCACCTTGCCGTTATATTCGAACACGGTTTCGCCCCACACGAGCGTGACTCCGCGTTTGGTTATGTTAAGCTCCGCCGTAAGATCGCCGCTTATCTTATAGTTGCCGACCTTGCTCCCCGACACGAGCTGCAACGTGAACTCCGTTATGCCGGCGTGAACGGCTGTTGCTCCTTCTCCGGACGCCTTTACGGCCGTTATAACTTGTTGTAACACATCGGTGTCGGCAAGCCCCTCCACGGAGATATCCGACGTTGTGAATGTGTAGCTTCTGCCGTCATATTCTTTTTGCGCGTCCTTTGCATTCACTGTCAATGCCCTTTGCAGGATGGTAAATTCTTTTGTCTGTTCTTGGGCAAACATGTAGTTGTCGCTTGCAAGCAGCGCTTGAACGGTGTGCTCACCGGCTCCGACACAATCGGCTGTCCCTCGGTAAGTGATGCCTGCGAGAGGGACGGTTTCTTCGCCTACCACCGTTCCCGTCACAGACTGCACACGAGGATACTGTATCCTGCCGTCATAGGTGAAAGTCGCGTTCTCCCAAACTGCGGTCACGGGACGAGGCGTGATGACGAACTCAACATCGGGATCCGTTATCGTATAATTGTCCGCATGCTCGCCCGACAATTTCACCGTAGCGGTGTAATTGCCTGCATTGCGTGCCGTACCTGTTATTTCGAGGGTGAGCTCGCCATCCTGCCCGACGCCCTGCACGCTTGCCGAGGGCAGATGTTCTTCACCATCGTAAACAAAGCTCATCTCCGAACCCCACTCGGGAGCGGCGATAGTATATGGCAGCACAGAGAACGTCTTTTTCGCGGTGGTCGCCGCCAACGTGTATCTTTCGGACGCATCGTCATCGATGGATGCCGTCGCAATATAAGTTCCGGCGTTCCGTACACTGCCGGGAGTGACCGATATGACAGGGATGTCGCCGTCCACGGCATTCGCCGCAGACGCCGCGATAGCGAAGTCGTTGCCACTGTATATATTGCCCGTCCCTTCCGCCGTGGGGACCGTCCAATCCAACGTGAGAGCGCGCTTGGACACACGCACGCTCATGCTCGCTGCCGAGGTCGATGTCAAAGAAGTCGAGGACGCGCTCGCCGTCACGGTAAGAGTGTACATTCCGCTGTCGGAGGGCAAAGGTAATTCGTCGGTGTAGTTCATCGTGCTCGCCACTTGTTCACCTGCCGCGTTCTTCCACTCGTACTTCAACGTACAACCGTCAAACGGAGCCGTCACATTCGCTTCAAGCCTCAATCCGTCACCGTAGATAAGAGAAGAAGGAGAAGTCCCGACGGAAACGATGCTCACGTTCGGCGCATGCATTGTCCAATGCGGAGTCATGGCGAAAGCACGGACAAACCTTTGAGCGTAGTCGGTGGAGAGTGCGGCGGACAGGTCGTCCACCTTCCCCCCTAACGCCGTACCGAGATCCCATTGCAGATCAAAACCCTCCCTGTGTGGGAGCTCCGCCGCAAGAGCGTCTATCGTGTCCGCCGTGACATACGAATAATCGCGTCTTACCCCGTCTATGACCGCCTTCGCAAAATCGCCGGGAGCGGTATATTTCGTGTCGTTCCCGATGCCGAGCGACACCCGGAACACGCGCACGAAAGTGATGTCGAGGCGCATATCCTCCAAAAGCACGCCCGTAGTAAACGCGCTACCCGTAGTGCCGTTCACTGCCTGCATCATTAAGCGGTCATTGTAAAGATAGCAATAATGCATATCTTCGGGGTCGCTGACGTCGCTGTGTTGCACATACTCGATCCCCTTCCCCATAACGGCGATGTCCGCTCTGCTGCCTTTCTTCGCGATGTAGGTCGGGATATACTCTCCATCGGCCTCTTCCAGTCCGTCGGCGTCATAAGCAAAAGTCACATAGACCTCGTCCTCAGCAAGTCCTGTGGGCACGATGGTGTTTGCCACTTCCGCAAGCCCTCTTGCCACGGATCGCGGTTCGTCGTAAAAAGTCTTTCTGTAAAGATCGACGACTTTTCTGTCCGCTTCCATCCTAACGTTACGCACGGTGGCTGACAGCGTCGAAAGACCCTCTATCTCTATGTACTCTTCCCCTTCGACGACAATCTTGTTTATGCTGTCATCCGCAAGAATGGACGCCGAAAAACCCGTGACTTCTTTACCATTGATCTCATCCGGGATGACGACGGCATTACCTTTGCCTTCCGCGACTCCGGTGACGGCATAACCGTCGCCGTCAAGCTCATACACGACCGCACGGAAAACATCGTCCTCACCCTGTCCGAAGTAACCGTCGCGGACCGTGAAGCCTATATACACTGCGGTGCATGCGAGCAGCACCACCAGCGCAGCCGCCATTCCGGGCAATGCCGGGCTCCTCTTGGTCGCTGCGGCGCGCAAAGCGGCAAAAAATACGACTATGATGCATACAAGATGTATGGCTGCGATAAATATCGCGGCAATAAAGGTCATTGCCGTGCTTCCGGTCGCAAAGTTCACCGTTATCGTCGCAACGGTGAGTGCCACCGTCACCAGTATGTAAGCGATCCACTGCGGCCGTGCGTATTTGAATCGGAAATTGGACACCGCCGCGAGCGTCAGGAACAGGATGTCCGCCGCGAGCATCAGCGCGGCGAGCAACAAAAACTGCCATGCGACACCCTCATACAACACGGCTGCCAGCGCCGCCACGTCCACACAGGACGCGACCGCCGTAGCCACAAGCAACGGGCCTTTTTTGCTCCGAATATTTTGGGTCGTCACCTTTGACCAATCCGTCGTCTTTTTCACTTGCTCTCCTCCCGACTCTTTCCGGAAGTCAGACTGCGTCTGTCACTCACGCGTTCAGGTTGCGCTATATAGCCTTTCTCCTTTGCGCTGCTCTTGTCGAACACATACCATTCTTTTCCGACGGCGAAGAGAAGCAGCTCCTCCGCCTCGAAGCAAAACTTTCCTTTCGCAATTCCAGCGATCCTGTCTTTGAGTGGCAAGACGGAGGAAAACTTCATATATTTGCGCTTTGCCCGTTTTGCCGCCTCGCGAACCTTCTCATTCGCCGCCTTGATCCCCTGCCGTGCGACAGAGGAAGCATCGCCGCAAAACCTGCAAAACCCTTCTTCGTCAAGCGATGCGAACTTCCTGCCGCAGCAGCGGCATGTCTTCACATCATCTTTGTTTATCAGCGTCATACAGTCGCGCACGAATGCCAGGTCCCTTGTGGGCGCAAGCCCACCGGATGAAGTGCGGAATGCGCATTCCTCATGCGGACAATCCTTGCAAAGTTGCAGCCTACGATTCGTGCTGTCCTGCAAAGAGATGAGTTGCCCGGCACATACGATGCGAGAACATTTTTGATCGCCGCGCGCGACGATCCTGCACTCCTTTTCGATGAGATGCTCTCTCATTACTTTGCTCGCCAGCGCTTCCGCATCCGCGCCGCTGAGCCTCAGCCCATTGACGGTCGGATCTATGGTGACGGTACGCTCCTTGCCCTGCTCGGTCAGAACGATCTTGTTCGCGTCAACGATGGTCTTGTTGCAGTTGCGGCAGATGATGTTTACGGCGCCGCTGAGCCCTGTCGTGGCGAAGAGCGCCTGCTTGCCGTCAAGCTTTATGTCGTACATCGCATCCGACCATCTGACGTGAGAGATGCCAAGCACCTTGACACTCTTGCATGTTATGATGACGATACCGTGCGGTCCGTTTTTCACCATGTCTTTCAGGACCTGCTCGTCGGGAGCGCCTGCCGGCACTATATAGTCCGCAGCCTCCCCTCCTTGCAGAACGATATCGAGTTCGCCGAGCACCTTGTCTATCATTTCTGAAGCTATGCTGCCGGAATCCGTCACCTCTCCCCCGTCGTCACCGATGTTCGAGATTATGTTTTTGTCTATCTGCGCGGCCTCTTCTCCGCCTATCCGGTGAAGGATCGTTTGCCCGGAAACGGTTTCTCCGCGGAAATACATTTTGCATAGCACGGGAACGGACTCACCCACCGCGCTCAGACCGGCGAGAAAAGTGACCCCGTACACATCATGCGCGCGGTTTTCCTGCATGGGAACGACACGCACATCCCTGCCCGGGAAAAGCACTCTCGTCACATTCTCGAGCTTGCGTTTGACTTCATCCTCTTCGGACGAAGAGCGAACGTCGCTCTGCTTGAATTCCAATAGGGAATAGCGTTTGTGATATTCCTTCGACACTCTTTCGATGAGCCCCGTCCAATCGGCAGAACTGTTCTCGGATGTCCTTTCACTGCGCAATGCTGCAAACCAGCTTGCTCCGTCCGTGTTCATGCTCTGCCGCGCATCGCTGTCGGAGAACCCCTCAGCTCCGTCGTCGTAGTAAAAGCGGTTCCCTGCCGCCGTTATGATGACAGCTTTGCCTCCTTCTCTATCTGCACGAACGTCGTTGTCTTCACCAAAAAGCGCTCCGCCTTCGGAATAAAGACTATATATGCTGTCAAACGCTTTCTTGTGTTCACTGCTTATGTAGTATCTCATCGCGCTCTCCCCCTTGCTCCGGCGAGCATCCGCGCAACGTCGGCGACCTTTGCGGACTCCTTCCTCAATTCCTTACAGAAAGTGTAATCGTCATAGCGGAAGTCCCACAACGCACGTATATACAGAGCGAATGTACTTGCCTCTACGGGATGTATGATGCCGCTTCCGCATTTCGGGCATGGCATCTGCCAATTCTCGTCGAACTGATATACGCCCGGTGAACATTGCGACTCTCTGCAACCGATACACGGCCGGATGCCTTCCGGTCCGTCCGAATATCGGCATGTTGCCGGACAACTCGGTTTGTTGCACATCTTGCAAGTCTTGACAAGAGCCGACGGCGATGCCGTCTTATCTTCCCTGTACAGCGCGAGCGCCGGGCAGTTTTCAAGTTCGCCGCCTTCCATGAACTTCCGGCAATGCATCATGGCACATATCTTGTTGCAATAATAACGGCGACCTTCAAGGGTCTGGTTGTTGACGTCTTTGGATATCTCCACGCACAGTTTTCCCCTGAACGTGTCGTTGAAACACCCGTAACCTTCGCCGTCTGCCGAACGTATCATCGCCGCCTCGCATGCGCTGCACTTGAAATCGCATATGGTGATCTGCTGCATATAAGTGCCGTTGGGGTCATTTGCGGTGCACACCGGTGTGTTCCTGCATCGGAGGTTTTTATCGTCATTTGCTTTCATCCTGTCGTAATCTTCTTTGGAATAGAGCGCCACGCTGTGGCAGGCACGACATCTGACCGCGACCATGCTCTCGCTGTTGCTGCCTGCGATTATCGTCGCGTCCCCGCCGTTGCTTGACATCAAACCTATCCGCGAGAAATACGCCAGCACGTACCCTTCCAGCGCCTCCATGTCTGCAAAGGAGTATATAGTGACGTTGTTTTCCTGCCCCAGCCTGAACACTCTGCCTATACTCTGATCCATAGCCACAGGGTCGGAAGTCACCTGGAAGTTTATGATGATGTTGCACTTTTGCAAGTTCACGCCTTCCGTCAACGTTGCTTCCTTGACAACGAGCACCGCATCTTGCTTGTCGGAAAAATCCTCCTGTATCTTTTTCAAATCTATCCTGTTCAACCCGTCTTTGCCGCCCACGATCAATCTGCTCGCCAGATCGGACTCCTTTTTCATGTCCTCGACAAAGCGATTGCTTACCTCTCCTCTTTTCCCGGAGTAATCAAAGAAAACAATGATGCGCTCGTTCTGATGTTGCCGCATCAGCCGCTTTGCCGCATTCAACTTGTTTTGGTAGGACAGCTCTTCTTTTTGGCTGCTGTTCATCTCAGGGTTGCGGTAGACGGGATATATCCTGTTTTCCACTTCCGCAGGGCAATCGGCAAGCTGTTCGTTATAATATTGCCGGCTGCCGCGCTTGGCGAACTGCTTCGGATCGAAATCATCACGCTGCCCGGACACGCCGCCGAAAATATCGTTGACGATGATATGGCTGCGCGCGCGCCTTACAGCGATATTCTTTGCGTCGCCTAAAAGATTCGATACGATGTTCAGCTCTGCGATCTCGTCCAATGTAAGGTCATACACCGCGCCGTCCACTTTCACACGGAATTTTTTCCCGGCGGAGTAAAGTGCTTCCGGCTTGAAAATGCCCTCCACTTGGTTGCCCCTTGCCGTAGTGAATGCAACTTCCAGTTCGCCGTTTTTCGGCGCTTTGCCCGTGATCGGGAAAAAGAACAGATTGACCACGTTCTTCTTCTTGCTCACGCCGTTTGCTCCGCCTCGGATCATGATCGACCCGAGAACGCCGTTGTGATATGCGTCCGCAACGAACTTATCCACTTCTGCGGCGATGACGTTTTTCTCTTCTTTGGGAAGGGCATTCAAAAACATCTCGACCGTCGCATGCTTTTCTCCGTATGTGGCAGCCTCACCATAGAACTGCTCGTAAAGCCTGTTCTCCTTGAGGAACGTGGCGAATTTTTCTCTGCATGACGGCAGCATCTGAACGGCGCTTACTTTTCCGCGCTTGACGAATTCCATGACGGTGGAAGCCCCGTTGCACACGTGCTCCTTGTAGTACTTTTTTTCGGTGAGATACTCCCGGGTGCGCTCGCTGTCGCTCTTTTCCGCAAAGTCGTCGGGATTTCCCCCACGGCAGCGGATGAAATACCACAAGCGGAACATCTTTTCCAGATTTCCGGAATGGGGCGTTGCGGACAGCAGCAGGCAATAAGGTCTTTCCGCCTTCTTCTTGACCTTCATCATGAGCGAGAGCAAACGCATGGCGTTGGCATACTTTCCTTCCTCACTGCAAAAACGGTGCGCCTCGTCCACGACTATCACGTCAAAAAGCACATTTGCAGCCCTTTCGTCCCATTGAACAAAGTCTTCCGTGCTGACTATCACGGGGCGCTTCGGAAGGGTGAACCGATCGGGTGTGCGCTCCGTTTCAAAGCCTGATGTGAACAAATCTTCGTGCACGCGAAGCAAAACGCCCTTACCAAGCCCGAAATCCATTTCCATCACTGTCGTCCAGTCATCGATGATGGCTTCCGGCGCTATTATCAGCAAGGAACGCACCTTACCGCGTACGGCAAGCTCGCTGAGCACCACCCCTGCTTCATACGTCTTTCCGCTGCCGACGACGTCTGCCAGCATCCCGAAACCGCGCAGTTCGCGCAACAACCTGTCCGCCGCTTTTTGTTGATGATCGAGTATTACGCTGTCGCCGCCGTGTATCGTCGATCTCTTTATGCCGTAAACGCCACCTTGGTTTTCATAAACATCCGGCGAAATGCGGAGTCCGGCGAAATCGTCATAACGGTCGATCTCCTCGATCAACTTATTGCTATCCGCAATCTTTCTGTCGTAACGATGCAGCCGATTGGGGATATTCCCCCTCTGCGCCTTAACATCAACGGCTCTGCTGATTTCCAGCTTGAAGTCTTTGTCTTCGTTGATCATTCCCATCTTGTCAATCCCCCATGCCCACGGAAAAGTCATTTATTCCTTCCCCACCGAACCTGACGGTTATGTCCTTTTCGTACACATTCAGCGCCGTCCTCGTTTGTTGGACGACAACCTTGTGCTGTGTGTTTGCGCGCGTCTTCGCGTATTCTTGGAAAGACGCTGCCGTTCCTATCACGGCTTGCGCCCTGCCATCGCTGTCCACCCTGATCCCCTCACAAAAGGCGAGGCTCCCGGGGACCAGGATAGCCTTCCCTTTATATTCAAAGATTATCGTCGTTCCTTTGCCTCCTCCCTCCGTTTTCAGTCCTACCTTTATCGCCTCAGCTCGCTCCGCAGAATCTGGTTCGCCGACGATCATAACGGGATTCCCTCCGCGGCACATGAATGCACGAGAATTCCCGGCGCTATGCATGATCCTCATATCCTCCTGTGTGAGCGGAACGGAGAATATCTCTTCTTTCGGTATAGTCGAACGTGTCTCTCCTTCCTCCCCTACGGCTATCTGTCCGGAAAGATACAGTTCTTTCACCTCTTCGCCTTTTGAAGCGAATATTTTGAGGATCTTTATGTAATCATTCTCCACTGCCGTCACCCACGTGCCGTAAGAAAGAGAGAGCACTGTTTTGAGTTTATACCCCGTCGCAAGCAAGATGGCCGCGCCGACCGCCGCAGAATATACGGAATCCTCATCCGAAGTGATGACAAAAGCATTCGACGCCGCGCCTCCCTTTGTTTCCAACGTCATGACCTTCACGGAAGGCGCTGCGCCTTTTATCACGCTCCTTATGTAGTCCGTCATGCCATATGTTTCCGTCACGCCGCCGGCGAGTATTATCTTGCCGACATTCCCGTTCATGGGACGCCGCAATTCTTCCAGGATATAGCCCACCATCTGTTCCGCAACGGAACCTCTGCGCACACCGTCCGCAACGCACCCGACGCACTCCCGGAATTCCTTGCCCGTCAGTCTGCCGTGCATGACCAAAGCGCGCTCCAACTGAACGGGAGCGTACGCTTCGTCTGACCCCAGCAGTCCCAAAAGCACCTTTGCGTCCTTGATGCTTTTGAGGAAGAGATATTGTTTGGAATCCAGCGTCTGCTCCACGATATGCCCTTCTTGCCCGTAAGAAGGGGTGCCTGGAGTTTCGCTCACGGCGGCATATCCGTCAAAGTATTTTGCCACCGCTTCGTCGATATCGTTGCCTCCTATGTCGCGCGGAGGATTGTGGCCGTCCGCGCCATCCACGGCAAGGCTCTCCTCTCGGGTGCGCGGATTCCATATGAGAGTGGCTTTGGCAACGGATATATCCTCCTCCCCCATATCAAAGATGAGGAAAGTGTCCCCGGGCATGATGCTCCCACGGTGTTTGGCATACATGGTGAGCGCCTTTATGGAATTGAGCTTCTGCTCGGGACGCGTTTTGAATGCTTCTTTGACCAGCGTTTCGTATTCCTCGATGTAAGTTGCCCTCGTCTTCGGCGGATACACCAGGATGATGCGTTTCTTCGCGACAGTGACCCCCAGCGCTTTTTCGAGGTCGTCCACCCTCTTCTTCGTGAGGTCAGCCGCATAACGGAAGAACCCCGCGCACACATCTCGCGGAGTAAACGGGGCGGCATTGAATGTCTGCCTGTCGAGATAGAGCCGCTCAAAATCCTTCCCGTTGTACCTTCTGGGGAAAGCAAACCGCGGAAACTCGTTGCGGTCGTGATAGTACGTCTGATTTTTCTGCATCACGACGTTTCGGTCCACCCCCCGCGGCAGATCTGCGGCATCCACGCTGTCGCAAAGCGAAAGCAGACTCTTGATCTTGACCACGTTTGCGAACGACTTCACGTCGCGACGTCCGACTTCATTGCCGAAAACCCACTTTCGCGACCCTTCGTCATAATACGCCACGGCAGGTATCGCAGCTCTCGTCGCCATATTGTTCGGGGCAATTTTCCCGAACCGCGTCACGCCCTTCGTGTCCACGTACGCAAACGCTATTTTCAGTGTATCACTGCCGAGATCCAATGCGATATTGAGAACGATCTCTTTTGTGACATAAGTGCTACTGCTCATTTTTTCTCCTACGAACAATGTCTTTATCAGTATAACACGGTTCGACATTTATCGCAATATAAATAAAATTCATTTAGTATCTTTATTACACGCGCACCGCGTGTGGGACGAGCGCTCGCTATATGCGCCGCGCACGGGCGCGACGTCCGGTTTTTATGCGTCTGTCGGGCGTCTTTCCGTTTGCGGAGTGGTGCGTATCACTCCGTCTATCAGCCCGTATTCTTTGGCTTCTGCCGCGGACATGATGTAGTCGCGGTCGGTGTCCGCCGCGATCTGTTCCGTCGTCCTGCCCGTGTTGCCTGCCAGGATGGCGTTGATCGCCGCGCGTATCTTCTCCATATGTTTCGCCGCGTTGATGACGTCGGTGGTCTGCCCCTGCACTCCGCCTGCCGGCTGGTGTATCAGCACCTCCGCATTGGGCAGCGCGAACCTTTTTCCGCGCGTTCCCGAAGACAGCAATATCGCCGCCATGGACGCCGCCATCCCTATGGCGACGGTGTGCACTTCCGTGTTCACGTAGTTCATCACGTCATAGATGGCGAGCCCTGCCGTCACATCCCCACCCGGCGAGTTTATCCAGAACTGGATGGGCCTTTCGGGATATTTGGAAGCGAGATACTGCATCTGACACACGACGACCTGCGCGGACACCCTGTCCACCGGTCCCGTGAGCATGACTATGCCCTGTTCCAGCAAATAACTGTCGGAAAGATCCTTGATATCTCTCATGTTTTCACCTCCGTTCATTCGTTGAAATCCTTGCCCGTGGCGACATAGCGCTGATAGCGCCGCGCCCACAGTTTGGCGATGGCGATCATCCTGCTCTTGCTCTTGACCTTTTCGGTCACGCAGACGTACACGCCGCCTTTGCCGTCGCCGTACAGGTGTATCACGTCGCCGCTGGTCTTTCTTGCGGAACACACCGGGCATTCCAGCACATAAGCGCGCCAGCCGCCCGCGACGTATCTGACGGCAAATTTGTATCTCCCCTCGCTGCCCGTCGCCTCTTCGGAAGCCTGATAGTACACTATCTCCTCCCCCTTTATGGCCGACAGCAGTTTTTCAAAGATGTTCATCGTCCCCTCTCTCAAAAATGTTCGCCCGTTTTGATGTAGTGTTGCAGGCAGTTCGCCCACTTCTTCGCGATCTGCACCATGCGCTCCTTGGTGGGCACGTTACCCTGCACGCACACATACCTTCTGCCGTCCTCACCCGTCAGGCGGTGCGTGGCGCTTGAAGAGGAGGGTCTGTCGTTCAGAGAGGGCATCTGCAAGATGTACGCCCTCCACGACCCTCCCGCCTTTGCCAGTTCGAAGCGGTACTTCCCGTCCGTGTAATAGCCGTGGCCGTCTATGTAATAGGTCAGGAAGTTGCCCGTGGTGGAGTAGACGGCGTCCATGCGGTAGAACAAGTTGAATATCTGATAGATATTGTCGTAGAATATCGCCTGATGGGTCACGAGATATTTCAGATCCCTGTTGTCGCCGTCATAGCGCACCGTCTTCCTGTTCTCGCAGTCGCATATCCCGACCACTACACCGTTGCCCTGCCGGAAAAAATATATCTTTCCTCTCGTCGGAGCACACCCGGGCGGCAGGTCGCAGGGGAAGGACACCACCCTTTCTCCGCCGCGAAGGCGCCTGTCTATCTCCGTAAAGAGCGGCAGCGCGTCATACACCAATCTCCTCATGCCTCCCTCCTTGTCACGGTGATGTCGTCGGGCGTCCCGGAGAGCGCGTACTCCGCGTCCGCGTCGGGAGCCTCGGTCACCTTCTCGCCTATCAGCCTGTCAAGGTCGCTTTCCAGCACCCTGACGCCGAACGTCCCTATCCCGTACCTTTCCGCAAGCGCGTCAAGCAGCGACGAGGAAACCTCCGTCACGTTCAGCCCGTACTCCGCCGCTTTCCTGCAAAGCGTGAGTTCCGTGATCTTTCTTATGTCCGCCGCCGACAGCTCGTTGAACTCGAAGAAGTAGGACACACGCCCCGCTATCTCGGGTCTGAACCCGTTTGCGACCATCGCCTTCCTGCACCTGTCGCTGTCCGACGCCCTTTCTGCGACGTCCGCCCCCTCGCCCGTATCGAACCGCATCCGCGTCCTCTTCCCTGCGGACATATCGATGTTGGAGGTCAGGACTATCACGGAACCGGCGCAGTCCAGCTCCGCCTCCTCCCCGTCTTTCGCTCTTGACAAGGTGACCCTGCCGCTGTCCATCCAGTTCATGACCGCCGTATGGATGTCGGACGCCGCCTTTTCGTACTCGTCAAACACTATCAGCGCGGTGGACGTCTTCCGCAAAGGCTCCATGACGCACTTGTCGCCGTATCCGACGTACCCGGCAGGCGAGCCTATGAGCTGGGATATCCTGTACCCCTCCCTCATCTCGTTGCAATTGATGAGGATGAAAGGGAAGTTCTCCTTCCCCAACACCTTCTGCAATTCTTCCGCAAGACACTTTGCCGTCGCGGTCTTGCCCGTTCCGGTGGGACCGGGGAGCATGACGGTCAAAGGCTTTTTGGGGTCCTTCTTCTTCAAGTGGTTGCATACGCACATCGCGAGCCCGTCTATCTGCGCGTCCTGCCCCACTATCCTCCCCTTTATCGCGGCAGCCAGCGCCGTCGGGTCGATGTAGACGTTTGCCGCTCTCTGCCGAGGCTGTTCCCCGAACGGATCCTGCGCGGCCAGGTAATCGGGAGCCATCCCCGAAAACACCTGCCTCAGCTCTTCCGCGGAACCGCATTCCAGCGTCTGTCCGCTTTCCAGGCGGTTAAGGTTGAGGTCGGAAGCTTCCGCCTCCGCAAAAAGACTTCCCTTTCTCCTCATCTTTACCGCCACTCTGCCTGCCTGCGCAGTTTCGAACGTAAGCCTCGCCACATCCCCTTCGGGAAGAGTTACGTCGAACGATATCCTTTTGGCAGGACCGCTCGTCAGCCTGCCCCACAGTTCCGCGAACTGCGCCTGCGTCCCGTTTATAAACTTTCTCATTTTCTCTCTCCTCCTCGGGGAATGCCGGATATATCCCCTCTCTCGTGTCCCTTATCCTGCCCTTAACGGCGGCGAGGTCGCCCGTGCCGCCGCAATCGGGACAGCCCTTTGCCGGCTTGGTCTTGCTGAACACGGTGAGCCCTGCCTGATAACGGCTGCCCAGCTTTCTGCCCCACTTGTCGAACGCCACCGTCTTCTTCCTGCCCGTATGCTTCGTGATGTCGCAGTCATACGTGTAAAACATGAGGTTGCGGTCGTAGCGGAGGCTCTTTTTCCCGAACTTTTTCGCGGGCCACTTGTTGTCGTCCAGAAACTCCGAAAAGCGCGGATCCGTCCCGGGAGCGTGATAAAGCAGCAAAGCGAGTGAGATAAACCCCTTGTTTGCGTTCAACGCCTCCGTAAAGAACACGCTCGTCCCGTCCGATACGGCAGCCTTCCTCCGCTCTTCCGAGCCCAAATTCGCCCTGTAACGCTTTTCGAGTATGCATCTGGGACAGGCGTGCGACACCGCAGGATGAAAGAACTCGATGTCCTGCACTCTGCCGCCCTCCGCTATGCCTGCCTGGATGTAAGGACATCCGTATTTGAGCGCGAGCCGCGAGCAGCGTGCCTGGGCACGGAAGTTGTCCGTGCAACCGGCGATGAGCACGTCGTGGGGCGACTGCGTGAGCTCTTCCCCCACCCAGGCGGCAAAAGTTTCGTCGGTTATGCTTTCGTCCAGCATGCGCGGCAGAGCCACGACACGCAGGCTCGGATCCAGCCTCCTGATGCTAGCGGCGATCGCCTCCGCCTTGTTCCTTCCCATCTCGTCGGCATAACACATCTGCGTCTGCAAGTTGCTCTCGGAGTATGTGTCGCCGTCTATCAGCACGAACTTCCTCACGCCGTGGCGCGCCATATCCTCTATGTAGGAGCGCGAACCTCCGCAGCCGACCACGACCACGACCTTCCTTTCCATCTCCTCCCTCGGATAAAGACTTTCCCATTTGCCGCCGGCAAGATCGTACGCCGACTTCCTCCCGGCGTTGCCGTAAGACTTGAGCGTCGCGGCAGCCGCCGCGCGCGCCGCCCTCACGGAATCCAACGCTTTGAGCACCGCTTCGGACGCCGTCTGCGCCGTTATCGTCGCCGCCGTTTTCTCGCCCGTACCGCTCGGGAACTTCGCCTCCGCGCACTTTATTTTCTCTTTCTGCTTATATGCGGAAACATACGCTTTCACACCGTCTTTCTCCTCGGCTACCTCCACCACGGCGATATCGACGGATCGCATCAGCTGCAGCGCGCGCTCGCGGACTTTTTTGTCTGTCGCCGCGATATAAACGACCATTTCTTCGCAGTCGAGTGTCCTCACCAACCGCTCGAAACTCTCATCGTCGATCTCGGAAAGATCTTCACGCACGCTGCGGCAATTTGACGCCGGATTTATCTCGGACACGCGCTCCGCAAAACAGTCCGTCACATAGCGTTTGATATCCTTTGCGCGTGCCTCACCGCGAAGTTCGCTCGGGTCGTCATATCTGGACGCATCCGCGAATACGAACGTCGACACCCCTTCGCGTGCAAGCCTTTCGGCGCATTCCCAGCGACCTTTAGCGCCGGCGAAAAGCACCGCCTGATTTCTCCTCTTTTCTCCCCCCAACGCCTTGGCGCTCATGCAAGCCGCGGCGTCGTTTGAGCGCACTATCTCCAAGCCTTCTTCGTATATGGCGATGCGGTCGTTGCAATCCTTTTCGCAAACATACACCCTCATTGACGGAGCGCCGTAAGCCGTGCTGCCGCCGATGATGGGGAAGTAGAGTTTCCTTGTCCCCTTCATGCCGCGGAGCAGCTTGACGAACGCCTCTTCGTCGCTTGCGGTATGACCGTTCCCGCAGCCGCCTCGCGACATGACGTTCGTGCAGGGATGGGTGTGGACGATCCCGACGAAAACCGACCCAATACTGCGATCACGCTGTATTAACGCGTTGATAAACCCCGTGTTCGGTGAATAAGTCGTTCCGGACCTATCCCCTCTCCTGTCGTGTTCGAACCTCGTGACGGTGCGTCCTCCGTCGTCGGAAAACAGCGCGCCTCCCTCTTCGGGACGCATCCTGCCGATGCTTTGCATTATCTCGTCGTACGTTTTCTCGGTAATCCTCATTTTTTTCTCCTCCGCGGCGGCGGAGTTATCCGCCGCCGCCCTCCTTCGGGTCACCCACCCGATCTCTTTGCGTCCTTTTCTCTCGGACGCTTGTGCCGTCCTTTCCGTCGGACAGCGCTCAGGCAGTACGTCTGCCCCCGTGGAAGGTCACGTCCGCGACAAGTTCCTCATCACCGTGGAAAGTCACATCCGCGACCAGCTCCTCGTCGCCGTGGAAAGTCACGTCCGCGACCAATTCTTCGTCGCCGTGGAATGTCACATCGGCGACCAGTTCCTTGTCGGCGTTGCGACCGATCTTGTTGCAAAACGCCCAAAACTTGCTTGCCATCATAGTTCATCCTCCTTTTTTTGTTTTTGCGGTTTTCTTCTTTTTCGGGCTGTCGCCCATGGGATAAATTTTAAGAAGTCTGCCTAGCCCACTTTGCTTTCACCTCCTTCCGCAGGGCTGCCGCCCCTTGGTCCGTGCATGTATCATAGCCCCTTCCGCGCGGCGTTTTCAGCCTCGTTTCCCCCTTTTTCGGACAAGAGTTCTTCGCGTTTTGCGAACCCTGCGCACTTGTTGCAGACGTCTTGCAATTTTTGCAAGCCGCGTCCCGGAGCTTACCCTCATTCGTGAACTTTTGTTTCGTCGCTCTCCCTGCCGCGCACGGCAAACACGCGCTCCAACGTCTTTGTGTCCGTCACTCTTCGGAGCACGGTCTGCCCGGAACGCTCCTCTGCCGCGAACACGACGTATTCCCCGTTCCTCTTGCCCTCCCACAGCGGATACAGCACGCAATATAGTTCCTCTCCGATAAGAACGGACGCCGCCTGCCCGAAACCGTACACTCTGCCGTCGCCGTCTGAAAGATAGATGTCCGACCCGTCGTTCGGATCCGTCAGCACTCTTCTGATGTCTTCGCCCTGCCCGTTCGCGCCGTTATCGCCTCTCTTCATCCTTTCCCTCCCTTTCGGTCACGAAAAAAGGCTAACGCGGCGCCTGTGCCGCAGTCGCGCGCAAACGACGTCCTTTCTTGCAAGACTGCCCGTCGGTCTTGCAGGACTCTCGCAAAAAATAAAAGACGTTTGCATGCCGCAAACGTCCGTCGGGCGCTTCCGCCCGTTCGGAGGATCCCCTCCTCGTCTTCTAAGAGCTCATTCGAACACCAGGATATCCCTTATCCAGTCCACCTTGCACATCTCTCCGTACAGCATGAGGTCCTCTATCGGAGGGAGGGAGCGTCCGCTCTCCCAGTTGGCGACGACGCTGGTGCCCACGCCGAACACCTGCGCCAGTTCGCGCTGACTTATGCTGAGGTCCATGCCGTGGCCGCGCCGCGTGTAGCGAGGATCGCAGTCCTCGCAATTGCCGTCGCACTCGTTTTTGTCGTAATTCAACGCGCTGCACACATACCGCCTAAGGTTTTCGTTGTCCAAGCGCAGCACTTGCAGCTGTCTGCCCGTCCGGACCTTGTCTATCTGTTTTCTTTCTATCTCCGCGATCTTCATTATCTCTCCTCCTTCCGTGCGGTCATGTTTCAGTCTTTTTTTGCCGACACCAAAAAGTTTATCGCATCGTAGCGTTTGTTTGTGTCACTGTTTTCGCACTCGTACGGGTAAAGATTGCAATGCTTCTTCTCCTCTTCCTGCTTCTTCCCGTCGTACACCCAGCCTCCGGACATATACGCTCTTATCCATCTCACCTTTTCCAGCCTGACCGGATCGACTTCGAGCCCTGCTCCGTTGCTCACGCCCTTTGCGAGCAGCTCGTACACCTTGGAAAACGCGTGCACCGCCTTATTGGACTCCTGCTTGAAATTGGTGCTTATCTTTTTCCACCTCGCGTATTTCTCGGCATACTCCTCCTTCCGCAACTCGTTCTTCTCTCTTAACGCCTCGTCCAGCGTCGTTCGGGACAACGTCCCCCTCTTCACCAGATCGTCCAGCGCCGCCGCGATGGCGGGGGTCGCCTTGTCGTTGCCGCTGCCCACCATTTCGTATGCGGAGTGGAACGCCATCGCGCCATCTTCTTCTATGACGCTCTCGTAATCGTAAATGGACTTCACGGACCCGAACGTCACCACGTAAAAGTGCCGCTTTGCGAGCTCCTCACGGTCGCGGTCGGACCAATTCAGCCGCCCGAGGTTGTTGTCGTCGCGTATCCTGACGTAGACCGTCTGCATCTCGTTCTCGTCATTATTGCCGCTCAATTCTCGTTTGATGTCGCTTATCAGCGCGTTGGCGAGCCCTATATTCTTTTCGTCATCTCCCATGCAGATGATGTACGCCCTCGGATGACGCTTCGGCTTGTCGCCTTCACCGCTGCTCTCGTCCAGCTTTTTCAGGAAGCGGAGGTCCAGACAGGACCTTTTGTGAGATAGGATGACGGGAAACCCCATTTTCAGGTTGACCTGTTTGCGGCGTTCTTCGGGTGTCGGGAGCTTTCCTCCGAGCGCCTTCAACACCTCTCCGTATTTTTCATATATCCTGTCGTGCGCCTTATTGGTCTGCGCAGGCACCCGGACGACCTTCCCGTCCTCCTTATACTTCCATCCGTTGAGTTTGCGCTCCGCCAGTTTCTCCGTGCTGGCGGCAGCGTCCTTGGACGAGCCGACATCGCAGCAATACAGCGGATGTTCGTAGGCGAACACTCCCGAACGGTCTTCCATGTCCGTGTCGAACACGTCCGCAAGAAATATGCTAGTCCGCCAGTCGTCCGTATCACCCCCGACATTCTTTATGTACGCCGTCTGCCTGAACAGCATGTCCATCGCTTCCTGCCCTGTCCTGCCGAAGCCCAGCACGTAGACGTGGTATATGCCCTTCTGTGCCCCGAAGACGTCCACATCCCGTTGGAACACGCTGCCCTTCCATTCGGGCTTTTCCCTGCCGTCCAGAATGCCGAACTCCTCGTTCCTGCGCTTTGCCAGGTCGTATGCCGAAAGATATGCCTCGCTGCACACGTTGATCTGGAAGCTCTGCCTTTCCTTTTTTGCGGCGACGGCGGAACTCATGCGCTTTATTTCGGCGTTCAGGCTGTCTATCAGTGCGAAAAATCTCTTCCACGCCCTCCTTTTGCTTGCGCACAAAAGATCCCAACGCAAAAAGTACATGTCGGCAACATACGCTTTCGCGTTGTTCGGCTCATACCTCAAAAAGGTTTTCGTGTATGCCTTTATACATCTGTCCGCACTGCCGCCGGGCGCGTTCGGCGCGTTGTCGCTGATAAAGTCCTCCGCCCTTTTATCCCACTCTTTCAGGGCGTCGTAAAGTCTTACGAGCGTGCTGTCGGAAACTCTTTTGATGTGGAACCGTTTCGGCAAAGCCGCCGCGCGATTTTTGTTTTCCAAGGACTTCGCGCGCTCCCTCATCTTTTTTGCCGCGAGGATCGTCATCTTCCGCAGTTCATCGTTCGCTTTCGCCGCCACGGCGCGGTCATAAAACTCGTAATTTATCTTGCCGTCCACCAGGATGTGATACTCGATGTTCCACGCCGAAAGGCTGTTCTCCTCCTTCCGCGCGCACCTCGACCTCGCTTTCAGACGCTTTCCGTGCCGCCCCCGATATGCCAAGACGTTTGCGATGTCGTCCAGCACAAAATCGCTGTTGTGGTTCTCCGCGCCGTGCTCGTTTTCGTCCAGCCTCATCGCAATGACGTGTATCTTGGGGACAACTTTCTCCCTCCGCTTCGGCGGACGGGCATTTTCCGTCAATCTCAACTTGTGAGCGACGGGCGCGCCGCTCCTGCCGTTTGTCTGTTCTTCTTTTTTCTTTTTGCACAAGCACTTGAACGGCGGCTTGTTCCTGCGCACGGGCTTGTACCACGAGATGTAATACCAGCCGTTGCTCATTATATCGCGGTGAAGGGGATCCCTGTGGTCGAAAGGAGGAAGTTCGTCCCCGGCAAAATAGATGTCACATTTTTGGGTGCGCGAGCCGTCTTCGGGGGCTTCTTCGCTGTACTTCTGCGCTATGCTGTGCGCAAGCGTCACCGCGTCCTCCGTGACCGCCGTGAAAACGTAAGCGTCATTGCGGTGGGAGTGGAAACGGTTGCGCACTAAGCTGGATATCTCGTAGTTCAGGCGCATGGTCGCGACGCTGAGCACGACCAGCCCGGTATAAAGCGCGCTGCCGTAAAACAAACTCGACAGTGCGGCGCCCCCGGCTTTTTCCAACAGCGTTTCGTTTACGCCTTCGAACGACGCGACGCCTATCGCCTGATAAATGGCATGCCACACCTGCCCTATCCAGGTGCCTTCGTCATGAACGGCAGAGGCGTCACCCTCTTTTGCCATACAAAGTATTACAACTCGCACGACTATCCCGAACAGCAGCACCCCTCCGATCACGATGATCTCGGAACTCCACCGCCATTGCGGACGCACCCTCTTGAACCAAAAATATAAAAACATGGTGCCGATGTACAATAGTACCATCGCAATGACGGCGGCTATCGTCAACAACACTTTACATTCTACACTCATTTTCCCTACCCTTCCGTGCTTCGGTGTCGCTTAGTCCTGCGTGCTGCTCAGGCATTCGGTCAGCGCCTTTTCACGATGTCGAACCCGAGCTTCAACACCAGCTTCAACGCCTCCTCGGACGTGCGTCTGTCATAATCCTTGTCGCTTTCGGACAATTCCTCGTACGGCACCAGCAAAGGATGCGTCTTCTTGTCGCGGTCCAGCGTGTCTGCATAAGTCCACCCTTCGTCCAGCTTCCCTCTCGCCCACACGTCATGCGTGTTTGCGGCGATCTGCTCCCCGAGCGCGGTTATATCCGCGTCCAGCTTTACGTCGGAAGTGTCTATGGGCTTGGGGTCGTATGTCTTTTTCATATTCGCTCCTTTCCGCCTGCGGCTTATGATAAATCTATTTATATGAGGATAACACTCCTCTCCGCTGTCGTCAATGGGGTATGCCGGATGAAAATACTTCCAAAAGCAAAGCCCCTCCGCCGCGCAAACCGAAAGTCGCGCCCTGCACCGTTTAAGCACACGAATATAAGATCGCTCCTCTGCCCCACGCCCGAGCGCCAAAACACGCAAAAAAAGAGGTCTTACAAGCAACTCATCTCGTTCAAACTACCGGACAGACGAGGGGATATTCGCCATAATGGTGAAGCAACGAAGATAAGACGCGTTTGGGAGAAAGGCTCCGACACGCCACGGGCAGCGAAAAAGGGCGAAAGCGTCGGCTGCGCCGCCGCCGAACCTGCGCGCACGAAAGATCGTCGCGCTTCCGAAAAAATGAAGAGCAAAACAACACGCATTTGTGAAATGTTGCGCGCCGGTTCGCTCCCGTGGCGGCGAGGGGATTCGTAAGGAGCGAAGCAACGGAATAGCGAGGATGTGAGGTGAAACGTAAGCAGTGTGGGATGGTCGTCGCGGCGCCGTGGAACAACGAAGGTTGTGCAGGAAAAACAAGTCGCCGTCGAACAACTCGCGTCAGCCAAGGGAGAGAAGCTCCTCGCTCAAAAGAGAAAAGCACTTGCTTTGCAAGTGCTTTTTGTGGTGGAGACGAGGGGATCCGTAAGGAGCGAAGCGACGGAATAGCGAGGATGTGAGGTGAAACGTAAGCGGTGTGGGATGGTCGTCGCGGCGCCGTGGAACAACGGAGGTTGTGCAGGAAAAACAAGTCGCCGCCGAACAACTCGCGTCAGCCAAGGGTGAGAAGCTCCTCGCTCAAAAGAGAAAAGCACTTGCATTGCAAGTGCTTTTTGTGGTGGAGACGAGGAGATTCGTAAGGAGCGAAGCGACGGAATAGCGAGGATGTGAGGTGAAACGTAAGCGGTGTGGGATGGTCGTCGCGGCGCCGTGGAACAACGGAGGTTGTGCAGGAAAAACAAGTCGCCGCCGAACAACTCGCGTCAGCCAAGGGTGAGAAGC
>CALVKQ010000012.1 GCA_944332815.1 uncultured Clostridia bacterium | reverse complement strand
ATGCATTTTGTGGGGAGCCCCATTCGGGACTCCTCCCCCACTCGGAATAGAGGACAATCCTCCTAAAATGCGGAACTTACTTTTTCATAAAGGCGCAGGCGGTGCGCCTTTATGAAAACACCTCCTGAAAAAGTTTGTTTATCGCACTGACATAATCAAGCGGCGAACAGTACTCGCTAAACGTCGCTCGTGGGGCGAGGAGGGCGACTCGACGCGCACCGAGCCCGTGTTTACTTAATTTTCATCTAGCTTGCGAGGTCGCAGGTTCGCGCCGCGGCGTTCAAGCGGCGGCAAGCCGCCTGTGAACGCTTGGCTGAGCGGCGCGTTGTTCCGTCTTCGAATGAGTGAAAGTATACTTCGTTAAAGCGCGATATTTTAGCGTCTGACAAGGAAAAGCCCTCCCACACAAGAGGAGCGTACTAGGTCGTACGTGACTCGCAGTGTGGGAAGGCTTTGACGCAGTATCACGCCTTACTCAAAGCATATCACTAAACGGCGATATTTGGATGAAATTTTCCCCATCCCGAAATCAAAGATTTCGCGACGGGGACCCCGTGGCGCGAAAGCCCCACATATCCGGACGCGCGGTGTACTCTTTTTGCCCCAGCTGAAAATCAGAGGATTTTCACCCGGGGACCCCGATGCACATAAGCGGTCGGAGATGTGGGGCTGACAAAGCTATTCGCCAAATAGCGGCGTTTGGCTTGCTAAAGCGCGATATTTTAGCGTCAGACAAGGAAAAACCGCGTTCCACGGACGCGCAGTGTACTCCTTGTACATAAGCGGTCGGAGATGTGGGGCTGACAAAGTTCTGCGCCATACCCACAACTTATCACTAAACGGCGATATTTGATGCAGAACGCGAAAACGCCCATAAAAACGATGGCGCGAGCCATCGCTACGCGGAGTGAAAATGAGTGAGCTGCGCGATAGTTCCCGAGGAACGAGGAGCAAAGCGAACGTCTGTGCATTTTCATGACGCGATAAGGAACAGCGGATGTAAAAAAAACAAGGCACTGCCACAAATGTGGCAGTGCCTGTGAATTATCATCCGCTGTGACGCCGGAGCGTACTAGGTCGTACGTGACTCGCAGTGTGGGAAGGCTTTGACGCAGTATCACGCAAAATAGCGCGCTTTAGAAGAAGCGTGCGACCAGATCCTTACTGTACTGCACCGTCTCTTCCATATCGCCGAAGCTCATTATCTCACCGGCGTAGTAGGTGTTGAGGTTGCCTTGCATGGCTTCGACTTTGTCGTACCAGCCGGCGGCGTAATCCTTCTCGAAGACGTGGGGGAAGTAGTACCAGTCGCGCTCGTAGACGAGTTTGTCAACGGTCATGCCGCAGGTCTTGAGCCCGTCGGCTGCGAGCTTCTTGCCCTTTTCGTAATCGAGGAGCTCTTTGCCCTTATGGTTGCGCAGGATATAGGTGGTGATGACCTGATCGGGGTTCTTCTTCCAGCGCACGTAGAAGACCATGAGGTTGCCGATGCGTTCGGGCTTCATGTTGTCGAAGATATAGTAGGACATATCGGGGTACTCGGTGCCGGGCTTCATGACATTCGCGGTGACGTCATAACGCTCGTAATCGATCTTGGAGAAGTACTCTTTCTCCTTATCGGTGGCATCGAAGTAGTCGGGCAGGAATTGGAGAGGAGAGGTGACGATGATGGCGTCGTACTCCTCCATCTCGCCGCCGATATAGACCTGGACTTTGCCGTTCTCGCGCGTGACCTTCTCGATCTTGACGCCGAGGCGCGCAGGATGTTTGAGCTTGTCGTTGACGCACTCGTAAATGCTCTGGGTGCCTTCCGTCCAAGTCCACAGGTTCTTGTTGACGAAGTACATCGCGGTTTCGAAGTCCAGATATTTAAGGACGTAAGCGGCAGGGATCTCGTCGAAGTAGCCGTAACCGAAAGCGGTGAAAGGCGCGATCCAGATGTCCTGGCAAAGTTCCACACCGTTGAGCTTGCAGAACTTATCGAAAGGCATCGCGAGGTCTTTGAGGTTGGGGTTCTCGCCCGTGATATGCTCGCCGGTGACGGGGTCGAAACCGTCATATTTGCCTTCCGCCACTCCGCGGTGACCGGTGTACTCATAGCCCTTGTATTTGGTCTTGAGGATGGACCCCAGCTTCTTGACCTGTTTCTTGGTCTTGAGCAGACGGGGGATGAGCAGAGGATTGCGTTTGGGGTCGAACGGGTCGTAGGGTTTGCCGTTCAGACGACGGTAGCCGCGTTCCAGCTTGGGACCGCCATCATGAGAGGCGCCGCCGAACTCCTCGAGCTCGTGCACGGCATAGTAGGTGGGGCAACCCATGATCGCGCCCATCTCGTATCTCTTGCCATTGTAGTGAGGAGAATGGCACTTGCCGCCCACCCAATTTTCCTTTTCGAGGATGGTATAATTGGTGTACCCTTTCTTTTCGAGATGGACCGCCGCCGACAACCCTGCGGGGCCGCCGCCGATAATGCAGATCTTAGCGTCTTTGTTCATAAAGCTTCCACTCCTTATAACTCCGGGGAAAGAAGCACAAAGCGCCCGACTCCCCGTTTTTTTAATATTATATCATCGCCTATATCTTTTGTAAACCACCAAAAATACCGTTTCTAATGCACAAAAACGCTTCTTGCACACGCTATCCGTATATTTTTGCGGTTTTGTCCGCCGCCCTCTCCAAAAAAAAGAAAAAGCCTCTTTCAATCACCGTTGCGGCGTGCTATAATTCTGAAAAAGGGGAAGAAACATGAAATACCGTTCGTTTGAAGAATTGCTCAAAAGAAACGCCGAAACGCGCGCGGCAAACGCCGCATTCAGGTTCGCCGCGCCGGACGGCGGCATAACGACCAAAACGCACGCCGAGTTTTATGCCGACGTGAAAGCGCGCAGAGAGGAGATAGCCGCGCTGCCCGAAGGCGCAGTCGCGGTGTATCAGGTCAATTCCTATTCCTGGGTGCGCGATATGTTCGCCTCCGTGACGGCAGGCAGACAGACCGTGCTCATCGACCCGTCCGTGGAAGGGGAATTGTTGCAGCGCGTGATAATTTATTCGGATGCCGCGCACATCCTCTCCGACGCGTTCACGGCGGAAGAAGCGGAAAAAGTGCGGCTCTCGGACGCCGTGGTCCCGACCGCGGAGGGGGAAGGCGATCTGCTCTTCTTCACTTCGGGCACGACGGGCGCGAGCAAAGCCGTGGTGCTCACTTCGCGGAATATGTGCGCGAGCGCGTGGAACGGCAACGATAAGCTGGTGTGCCGCCCCGACGACGATCTGCTTGCGATGCTGCCCTTCTCCCACGTGTTCGGCTTTGTCTGTTCCATGATGTGGCCGCTTTCGCAGGGGGCGTGCGTGTCGCTGTCGCGAGGGATGAGGCATCTCTTCGACGACTGCGCGTTCTTCAAGCCGACGGTCATTTCCGTCGTGCCGTCGCTCGCCGCCTTTCTGGTGGCGAAGCGTGCGCTCAACCCCGAACTGCGCGTCATACTCGTGGGCGCGGGCCCCGTGGACGAAAAGGTGCTTGCCGCAGCCAAAGCCATGGGCTACGAAGTGCACTTCGGCTACGGGCTCACCGAAACCGCGAGCGGCGTTGCGATAAGCACGGGAGAGGATCCGTTTGCGATGACCGTCTGCCATGACAGCACCATCACGCTGGCGGAGGACGGCGAGATCATGATCCACTGCCCCGAATGCATGATGAAAGGCTACTACAAACTGCCCGACGCCACCGCCGCGGTGCTGCGCGACGGAGTGCTTTCCACGGGCGACCTGGGCAGCTTTGACGAAAACGGCGCGCTGCATATCACGGGCAGGAAAAAGGATATCCTCGTGCTGCCCAACGGCAACAAGATATACCTGCCCGAGTGGGAAAGCGAACTCTCCGCAGCGCTCGGTGTTGAGGAACTCGCCGTGTGCATGAAAGAGGGCGTGGTGTGCGCGCTCGTCGTGGACAAGGACGGCTCCGCCGACGAAAAGGAACTGAACGCAAAACTCACCGCGTTCAACCGCACAAAACCCTTCGATATGCAGGTGAGCAAACTCGTCGTCACGCGCACTCCTCTTCCTCGCACCGCCACGGGCAAGGTCAAGAGATGGATGCTTTGAAAATCCAACCGAGAGGTAAAATATGAGTCAGACGGTCTTCACGCCGGAACAACAGCAGATCTACGAAAAAGTCCTTAAATTCGCCCACCGCTATATGCCCAAGATAATGGAACAGCTGGGCGAAGTCACCCCGGACTCCAACATCAACATCGACGGGTTCGAGTCGCTCAACTTCATCATGCTCATATGCGAGATAGAAAGCGACTACGACATCAAGATCCCCGACAAGACCTGGCGCAAACTGCGCACCGTCGCGGACGTTGTGTTCGCGGTGGACGCGGCGGTCAAAAAGAAAAAGAAATGAAACGCGTCTACTCCGCGTCAAAAAAAATTCTCGCGGATGACGTGAATATGCTCCGGGAGCTGCGCACTTCCGTGTTTTTGCGCACCGTTCAGGAGGCGTCCATCGCCCACACGGAAGCCCTGGGCGCAGGCAGGGACAAGACCCTGGACAAGGGTGCGCTCTGGATCATCGTGCGCCTGAAAGCGCAGATAAACAGGATGCCGGAATATGACGAAAAAGTGGTCATCCGCTCCTGGCCCGGGGCGACGATGCACGTCCTCTTCCCTCGCTATTACGAACTGCTTTCCGAAAACGGCGAGGTCCTGGTGCGCGCCTCCGCCCTTTGGATGCTCATGGACGAGCGGACGCGCAAAATGGCGTTCCCCGAAAAATACGGCGTGCGCCTTCCTACGGTCCGCACGGGCAGCGAACTCCCCCTCCCCACAGGCGTCGCCGACGGGGAAACGGAGTCCACTTTCCTGCATCCCGTAAGGTTCAGCGACGTGGACATCAACGGACACATGAACAACGCGCGTTACGTGGATGCGGTGGAAGACGCCCTCGGCACGAAGTTTTTGCTCGCCCATCGCCTGACCTCTTTCGAGATAGAATACAAGTCGGAGGTGAAGCCGGGAAGGCGCCTTTACATCGACCACTCCGAACGCGACGGCAAGATATTCTGCGTGGGGCGCACGGGAGGCAAAACCTGCTTCCGCTTCGCCGCGGAATATACCGAGCGCGAGAGGAGCGATTAGCACAAACCCGGGTTTAACATCCGAATTTGCGATATGGACCGCCGTTTTCGGCGGTTTAACATTACCGAACAAAACGGGACGAGCTCCCGTGGACGGGCACGCGTTGACGCGCGCGCCTGCGTGTGTTAGAATGGTTATCACCGCGTCCCACTACCCTACGGGCGCGCGGCACGGGAGATGATATGGCGCTCCGCATAGACGGACTGACTGTCACCGCAAGGTTGCGAAAGGGCACGCAAAACATCGTGTCCGATCTTTCCTTTTGGGCGGAAGAGGGCGAAACGCTTGCCATAGTCGGCGAGTCCGGCTGCGGCAAGACCATGACCGCTCTCGCTGTGATGGGGCTGCTCCCCACCAATTGCGTCGCTTTCGGCAGCGTGCGGCTGGACGGCGAGGAGCTGATCGGCCTGCCCGAACGAAAACTGCGCGCGCTGCGCGGCAGGAAGATATGCTTCGTGCCCCAAAGCGGCGCGGAATTTCTCGACCCGACGATGAAGATATCCGCCCAGCTTTACGAGTCGCTGGCAAGACAGGGAGTGGCAAGAAAACTGCGCCGTGAGGTCGCGATAGAACGTCTGACGCGCGCCGGAGCGGAGGACGCGGAAAGTTTTCTTGCGCGCTATCCTTTCGAACTTTCGGGCGGTCAGGCACAGAAGGCTGTCATTGCCGCGGCGTGCTGCGACAGCGTGCGCCTGCTCATCGCCGACGAACCCACCAAAGGCATAGACAGGGAGGGCGCGGACGCCTTTCTCGGGAACATAAAACAGCTCTTCCCCCACGCTGCGGTCGTCGTTATAACCCACGACATTTCCGTAGCCGCCGACGCGGACAGGGTGTTGGTCATGCTGAACGGGCACGCGATGGAACTCGGCGCCGCCTCCGAAGTGCTGAACTCTCCCCGGCACCCCTACACCCGAAGCCTTATCGCCGCATTGCCGTCCAACGGGCTTGAAGCGCGCTCCTCTCTGCGCGAGCCCTCTCCTTCCGGATGCCCGTTTTACGCGGAATGCCCCTCGGCTCAAAACCGCTGCGCCGCATTCCTCCCCCCTGCCGAAACAGCGGAAGGACACATGACGAGGTGCTTCCTATGTTAAAGGTTTCTTCGCTCGAAAAGACGTTTAATAAGGGCAAAAAGAACGCTGTGACCGTGCTTTCCGACATTTCGTTCACTTTGGAGGACGGGGAAAAGCTCGCGGTCGCAGGGGTGAGCGGCGTGGGTAAAAGCACCCTCGCGCGTATACTCACGGGGTTGGAACGCCCGGACGGAGGAAGCGTCGAACTTAACGGCGTGTCCCTTTGGAGCGGCGGCAAACGTCCGCGCTACGACAGGGCGCACGGGCGAAAGATACAGATGGTCTTTCAATCCCCTTACGACTCGCTGGACCCAATGCAGAAAGCAGGGCGCGCCGTGGAGGAGGCGCTGCTCTTTTCGGGAGGCGCAAAGGACAGAAAGCAAGCCGTGAAGAAACGCGACGAACTCTTCGAACTGGTCAGGCTGCCTCTTTCGCTTGCGGAAAGGCGTCCCTCCGCGCTCTCCGGCGGTCAGGCGCAGCGCGTCGCGATAGCGAGGGCGCTCGCCCTCTCCCCCGAAGTGCTCATCGCGGACGAGGCGACGTCGATGCTGGACGTGACGTCGCAGGCGCAGATCGTCCGCCTGCTCACGGAGCTCAACCGCGACCGCGGATTGTCCCTCATCTTCATATCCCACGACGCCGATCTGCTGGACATTGCGGCGGATCGCATACTCACTCTGAAAGACGGCGTGCTGCTGCCGTCGGATCGGGAGGACTGAACTCATGTCGAAAACCAAGCCGAAACGCATATCTTTGTTTGCCGCATTGTTGTTCGCCGTCGCGCTTATCGCGACGTTGTTCGCCGCCTGCAATAAGAACGGGCGCGCAAAGGACGAGTTCGTCATCGGCACGTCCGCCGTCATCACGAGCGCGGACAGGAGCGACTATAACTTCGACCAGCTTTCCGCAGGGCTCACCCAGCAGGCGCTGGTCGCAAGGAATACGGACGGGACTTACTCTCCCCTGCTTGCGGAATTTTCCGAATCCGAGGACGGCAGGGACATCACGTTCACCGTGCGCGAAGGGATGTCCTGGGATGACGGCGTGCCCGTCACGGCGGAGGACATCCTGTTCACCCTGAATTATGTTGACTCGCACGAGAGCGGCAACTGGCTCCGCGACGTCACGGACACCGCAGGCGCTCTCACTCCGTCCAAGCTGCTCTCCGCCGACGTATCGGCTGACGGGCGCAGCATCACGTTCCGTTACCGCGAAGCGGACGTCCGCGCGCTTGCGGACCTCACCTCCGTGCGCGTCATGCCGCGGCATATCTATGAAGGCAAGACCGTGGAAACAGCCTCCGCCGCCGAAAACCGCGTGGGGTGCGGCGTGTATCGCTTTGAAAGCTACTCCCGCGAGGCAGGCACCATCACCTTCCTGCCCAACGAACACTACCCTGCGGAGGGCGAACTTGCCGTAAAACGCGTGACCGTGAGGCTGTTCTCCTCCGACAGCGCGTTGCAACTTGCCATGCGCAACGGAGAACTGGACACCGTGTGGAAATACTCGGGAGGCGCGGAACCGGCGTTCGCGGAAAAACTGCGTTCGGAGGGAAAGGCGGAGGTCATCGCCGTTGCCACAGACAACCTGCCTGCGGTGCTGGCGTTCAACACTTCCTTCTCCCCCTTCGACGACGCGGACCTTCGCAAAGCGGTGGTGTATGCCATAGACTACGCGAGGTTCGGCGCGCTCTTCGCCTCCGCGTCTGCCCAAACTCCTCATGCCGGGTTCGTCCCTCCCACCACGCTCGGCTACACCGCCGACACTCCGACGCTCGCGCGCGACCCGGACCTTGCGCGCGCACATCTGCAAGCAGGACTCGCGCGTAAAGGGTGGTCCTCGCTCTCATTCACCCTCTCCGTGAACGCCGACAACGAACTGCACGTCAGCTACGCGAAGACCCTGAAACTGCAACTCGAAGAGGTGGGCATAGGGGTGGATATCAAAGCAATGACCAAGAACGACTTCCAGGCATCCACCACCAACAGCGGCGGAAACGTCACCCATCAGGCGTGCATAATAGGCTACACCTCAAACGGCATGAAAATGATGGGCGGACTGGGGACGATATATATGGACGGCACCCACCCGGTACAAGGCGTGTCGCAGGTGTTCGACGAGGATTTTGACGGCATTCTGGACAAACTCTCCTCCGCATCCACATCGGAAGAATACGCCGCCGCTGCTGCGGAATGTCAGAAGTGGTACGCCGAGAACTTCCCTGCCGTCGCGCTGTTCTGGGACGCGCAGCTGCAAGTCGTGTCGCCCGGCTGGACGGGCTTCGTCACGGACGCCGACTTCGGCATCGTGAATATGCGCACCTGGCAGACCCTGCGGCGAGCCTGAGCGCACAGAGGCACTATGAGCAAATACATCCGCCACATCCTGATCGCGCTGACGGCGTTCCTGGCGATAATCATCGTCAATTTCGCCCTGCCCAGGATGCTCCCCGGCGACCCGGTGTTTTTGCTCACGGGCTTTGACGCGGAAGTGCTTTCCCGGGAACTCTACGACTCCTACTACACCGCGCTGGGGCTGGACAAGCCGCTTGCGGAACAGTTCGGCGATTATCTTGCGGACGTGTTCGGCGGAGGGCTGGGATTCTCCTACCGCCACAACGCGGACGTGGCGTCGCTCATCGCGGACAGCCTGCCTGCGACATTGCAGATCGTGCTGCCTGCGATAGTCATATCCACCCTCCTCGCCATGTGGACGGGGCTGACTGCGGCGCGGCGTCCCAGGGGTATCGCGGACACGGCGATGACCGCGAGCGCCGCTCTTCTCGGCGCGGTGCCCACCTTCCTCGCAGGCATGATAATGGTGGTGTTTTTCTCCTTCACGCTGGGTTGGCTGCCCTACGGCAACCTCAACTCTCCCGGGGTGGATCCCGGCACTATCGAGGGTTTTTTCGACCGTATCGCACATCTCATCCTGCCGATAGCGACATTGACCCTCGCCACAACACCTTCCAAATATATGATGATCCGCTCTAATGCGGAAAAGGCTTCGGAGGAAAAATACGTGCTGTACGCGCGCTCCAAAGGCGTGGACGGCAACAGGCTTTCCTTCCGCCACATCTTCCCGAACGTCGGGCAGCCCTTCCTTGCGATGACGGGGCTGAACCTGGGCGCGATGCTGGGCGGTTCCGTGGTGGTGGAAACCATTTTTTCCGTGAACGGCATGGGGATGCTGGTGTCGCAGGCGGTCGGGGATCTGGACTATCCCACCCTGCAAGGATGCCTTACCGTCATATCCGCTTTCATCCTCGGAGTCACGGTGCTCACGGACATCGTGCTCATCCTTGCCGACCCCGAGATAAGGAGGAAGAGCCATGCGCGCTGACCTCCGACTCAAAAAACAAAAGCGCCTCCGCATCCCGGGCGGAAAGGGGGCGGCGACAGCCGCGCTCGCGATGGGATGCGTCATGCTTGCGGTGTTCCTGCTGGCGGCATGCGCGCCCTCCGCCTTTGCGCCCTACTCCCCCACCCAAACCTTCGACCCGTGGCTCCCCTCCTCTTCGGAGCACGTGTTCGGCACGGACGATACGGGCGCGGACGTGTTCACATCGCTGGTGTACGCCACCGGGCGCACCCTGCTTACGGGGGTGGCGTCCGCCGCGCTCGCGCTCGCGCTCGGTGTGTTGGCAGGGCTAGCCGCAGGATACGGCGGAGTGGTGGGCGCCGTCGCAAACGCCGTGATAGATATCTTCGCCATGATACCCAAACTGCCTGCCACCATAGTCGTCGCCGCGTTCGCCGGCGGAGGTATCGCGCAGACGGTGACGGTCATCGCGGTGTTCGGGTGGGTGACCACGGCGCGTGCGGTCAGAGCGAAAGTTGCTCATCTCAACGGCAGACCTTTCGTCGACGCGCTCACCGCGGCAGGCTATCCCAAAGCAGGGATCGCTTTCAAGCACATCCTCCCGAACACTCTCGAAGTGATCCTGACGCGATTTGTCACCACCGTCGCCGGGTGTATAATGACGGAAGCCACGTTGAGTTTTCTGGGGCTCGGCGACATCTCCTCCCCCACCTGGGGCACAATGATCAATCTCGCTTACAGAAGAGGAGGCTTCGCCATGGACGCCTACGGGTGGCTGCTCGCCCCCGGCGCCGCGATAATGCTGCTCGCACTGGCGTTCTGGTGCGTTTGGTACTTCGCCGAACACCGCTCGCGCGACGTCAGCGGCAGAAGCTACGCAGACTGAAATAAGGACGGACTTATGTGTAACGGAAACGCACACACGCACTCCCATCTCCCCCACAACGGGCTTTTCGTCGATCCGCACGCGAGCTGGCGCGCGGAACTTACGGGCGCGCCCGAAACGGTCAAGGACTCCCCTGCCGTCGCACAGGCGAGGCAGGCGGCAGAGAACGGAGGCGCGAAAGAGATATTCACCCTCGGCGACGCCCTCTCCGCGCAGCTGCGCTATCGCGAAGCGGCAAAATATTATGACGAAGCCGCGCAAAGTTTCCCCATACGCCGCGCGGCGGTGCGCAGGCTTGCCCTGTGCAGGATGAAAACGGGCATGTTCACGGAAGCGGAAGCCGCGCTCCACTCCCTGGACGACAACGAAAGCGACCCCTTGGACATCAATTACCGCATCGCTCTCTGTGCCTATTACCGCGGCGATTTCCCTCGCGCCGCACGCCTTTTCCGCAGATGTGTGCCGCTGGCGGCGGACGGAGATATGCACGTCGCCGCAGTATATTGGCTCGCGCTCTCCCTGCTGCGCTCGGGGGAAAACGCAAATGCCGCCGCGCGCCTTTACGACGACTCGCTGCCCCTCGGGCATCACTTCGGCTACGCCATCGTCTGCCGCGTTTTCAAAGGCGAACTCACCCTCTGCGACGCGGAAGAGCAGGCGTGCCGCTACGACGACCTGACACGCCTCATCGTCGCCTACGCCGCAGCACGCATCCGCATCGCGGAAGGCGCGGATGAGCGCACCGCTCTCGCCCCCGTCCTCGCCGACGACGAGTACTGGGCAAGTTTCGCCTGGCTCGCCGCCTTCGCCGACTCCACCCTCTTCCGACCGCCACACCACACACCTTAACTCTTGCCCATACCCGGAAATACTCTCCGCAATAAGCGAAAGGATACAGCATATGCAAAAGCGTGAGCGGTCGCTCGCGCTTTTGTGCTGTTTTATGCTGTTTTAAGTGGGGGCGTAGGGGGGGATATTGTTGTTTTCACTTCAACGAGGAGGTGACTTCGACAAGACGGGCGATCGCCCGGGCTGTCTTTTCCGCGTTGCCGAATGCGGTGAGGCGGAAGTAGCCCTCCCCGTGTCTGCCGAAGCCCACCCCGGGGGTGCCGACGACGGCAGCTTTGTTGAGCAGCAGGTCGAAGTACTCCCACGAAGTCATACCCTTGGGGCACTGCATCCATATATACGGCGAATTGACGCCGCCGGTGTGACGGATATGCGCGGCGGTGAGAGCTTCGTGCATGACGCGTGCGTTGGACATATAATACTCCACGCTTTCACGGCACTGCTTTTCTCCGCGGCTGCCGAGCGCGGCGGCTGCGGCGCGCTGGACCACATAACTCGCGCCGTTGAACTTGGTGGTCTGCCTCCTCAGCCACATCTTATTGAGCGCCCCGTCCGCAAGCTCGGACGGGACCACCGTCCAGCCGCAGCGCATCCCGGTGAAACCTGCCGATTTCGACAGAGAGTTGAACTCCACCGCACACTCTCTTGCGCCCTCTATCTCGAACACGGAGGTCGGCAGAGAGGCGTCGCTCACGAACGCTTCGTACGCCGCGTCGAAAAATATGACCGCACCCGTCGCCAGCGCATAGTCCACCCACTCTTTCAATTCCTCGCGAGTGTACACCGCCCCCGTGGGATTGCCGGGCGAACAGATGTAGATGATGTCAAATCTCTTTCCGTAAGGCGGCATTGGCTTGAAGCCGTTCCGTCCGTTGCCCACGGCGAAGTGTATGCTGTTACCTGCCATGACGTTGACGTCCCTGTAAGCCGGATAGACGGGATCGGGCAGAAGCACGCGGCTTCGTCCGAAGAGTTCCACCATATTGCCGAGGTCGCTCTTGGCGCCGTCGCCCACAAATATCTCGTCCGCGCGCAAGACGACCCCCTTTTCCGCGTAATGGCGCACTATCGCGTCGCGAAGGAAGGCATAACCCTGCTCGGGTCCGTAGCCGCGGAATGTCGCCTCCGAGGCGAGATCCCGAGTTGCCGCCGACATCTCGCGTATGACATCGGGCGCGAGGGGACGGGTGACGTCGCCTATACCCAGGCTCACCACTTCCTCGTCGGGGTGCGCCTCCTTATACGCCCTCACCTTGGCTGCGATGTTTGAAAAAAGATAGCTGTCGCTCAGTCTTGCGTAATTCCCGTTGAGTTTCATATCCGAAGATCTCCCACAAAATTGGTTTCCGCGCCGCCGGTCATCCTGATGCCGTCCGCGGAGAAAAGGATACGGAGGACGCCCCCGTTGAGCAGGACTTCCGCCTCCTCGCCCTCGCGCGCTATACCGTTTGCCACAGCCGCCGCCACCGTTGCGCAGCTGCCCGTGCCGCACGCCATGGTTTCGCCGCTGCCCCTCTCCCACACGCGCATCCTGAACCGCCTCGGAGAAAGCACGTTGACGAACTCGACGTTCACCCTCTCGGGGAAAAGACGGTGCGTTTCGATGAGCTTGCCCACCTTTTCGATGTCGAGCCCCTCCACATCCTCCTCCGTGAAGATGACGAAATGCGGATTGCCGACGGACAGCGCGGTGCCCTTCCAATGCTTCCCGTACACATATACGGGGACATCCTTCCACACCCTTCCGAAGGCGGTGTCCGCAGGAACATAGCCGTCCGGAAGAAAACTTTCGTCCAAAGGAACTGCGGACGCTTCGAACTCCGCCCTGCCCATATCGACGGACGCGCCCACGCACTTACCGCCGTCCAGGATGAGGGAAAGCGTTTTCACTCCGCTCGCCGTTTCCACCGTGACCTCCGCTCTGCCCTCGGTGAGCCCTGCCTCATAAGCGTATTTGCCCACGCACCGCACGGCGTTGCCGCACATCCTGCCCTCGCTGCCGTCCGCGTTGAACATTCTCATCCTGACGTCCGCGCAGCCGCTTGGCAGTATGAGCACCACTCCGTCGCCGCCCACGCCGAAATGCCTGTCACTGATGGCAGGGACGGCGGCGATGATATCCGCGCCGCGCTCCGCCGCTTCGCGAGAAGTGAGGTCGAAATAAACATAATCGTTGCCGCAGCCGTTCATTTTTACGAATCGCATGATCTTTCTCCTTTATATACCGCTCGCGCCGTAGTTCGAGAGCACTCGCGCCGACGGGTCTTTGACGCCGCGCAGTCCCTCCCATTCGCGGTTGGGCATCCAGAAATCCGCAATGGAGGACGAGGTGCGCGGATAATACTTTTCAAACAGTTCGCGGTAGAGTAAACTCTCTTTCGTGAAGGGACGGGCGTGAGAGTAACGCGCTCTTTTTACCTCGAACTCCTCGTCCGTGAACCTGCTCTCCGCATACTCACGTATGATGCCCACCATGGAGTGCCCCACCGCGTCCGAGAACGCCGCCTTTTCCCTCCAAAGGATGTCCGCAGGCAACAGATCGCCTTCAAACGCCTTGCGCAGGAGATACTTCCCTTTGCCGTAAACGTTCATCTTCATCGCAGGGTCTATGCGCATGACGTACTTCACGAAGTCCAGGTCGCCGAACGGCACTCTCGCCTCCATGCCGTGCACCGAGATGCATCTGTCCGCGCGCAGGACGTCGTACATATAAAGCTCCCTCATCCTCTTTTCCGCCTCCTGCCTGAACGCCTGCGGCGTGGGCGCGAAATCGGTGTACTTATAGCCGAACAGCTCGTCCGAAACCTCCCCCGTGAGAAGCACCTTTATGTCCGTATGCTCGCGGATGTACTTGCACACGGAGTACATCCCTACGCTCGCGCGGACGGTGGTGATGTCGAACGTCCCGAGCGCCGCCACCACGTCTTCGAGGGAGGACAGCACATCGTTTTTGTCCATGATGACTTCCGTGTGTTCCGCGCCTATATAGTCCGCGACGCGCGCCGCGTATTTGAGGTCAATGGCGTCCGTGTCCATACCTATCGCGAACGTCCGCACCGGCTTTCCGAGGATGCGTGCCGCCACGGCGCAGACTATGCTGCTGTCCAGTCCGCCCGAAAGCAGAAAACCTAACGGCGCGTCCGCGTCCAGCCTCTTGCGTATGCCTGCCACCAGCTTCTCGCGGATGTTGGCGGTGACGGTGTCGAGGTCGTCACTTGACGTCGCCCCGGGATAAGCCGCGTCCGCATAACGCACGAACTCGCCGTCCGCGTAGTAGCACCCGGGAGGGAAGGCGCGCACCTCGTCGGCGATGTCCGTGAGGTTCTTGGCTTCGGAAGCGAAGATGATGCGTCCGCTCTCCGAATAACCGTAAAAGAGAGGGCGAATGCCTATGGGGTCGCGCGCGGCGACGAAACCGCCCCTCGCCGCGTCGTAAATGACCATCGCGAACTCCGCGTCCAGCCTCTCGAACATCCCGACGCCGAACTCCTTGTACAGCGGCAGGATAAGTTCACAGTCGCTGTCGCTCGCAAAAGAGTACTTGTCCGCAAGCGACTTTTTCAACTCCCTGAAACCGTATATCTCCCCGTTGCACACAGCGCAGCTGCCGTCCATGAAAAAGGGCTGCATGCCCTCTTCGGAAAGCCCCATTATCGAAAGCCGCTGAAAGCCTACGATGCCTCCGCCGAACCTTACGATCCGCTGCATATCCGGTCCTCTCGACGCCGTCTTACAGAGCGCCTTTGCAAACACTTCGTCGGGCATATCCTGCCCCGTATAAACCATTACTGTACACATATCCGACTCCTGTAAAGACCGATAAAGCACATCTAATAAAACGCCGGTCTTCGCTGAATAACCGTTTTATCGTGCAATATAAGCAATTTAACACTTCGATACGTTATTGATCGCAGTTTCGGTCCTTTGCGCTCCTCGCACGCTCCGCCGCTGCCCGTATGAACGCCGCAAAGAGAGGATGCGCCTTGTTGGGACGTGACTTGAACTCCGGATGATACTGCACTCCTACAAAGAACGCGCACCCCGGGACGCTCACCGCTTCCACCAGTCTGCCGTCCGGAGAAAGCCCCTCTATCCGAAGCCCTTTCTCTTCCAAAACGGCGCGGTATGCGTTGTTGAATTCGTAGCGATGACGATGCCTTTCGCGGATGCTGTCCGCGCGGTATATCCCACGGAGCATCCCGTCCTTTTGCAACGCGCATTCGTATGCCCCCAGCCTCATCGTTCCCCCTTTGGGGATGTCGCCGTGCTGGTCGGGCATGAGGTCTATCACCTTGCTGCCCTCCTCCGAAAACTCACCCGAACACGCGTCCGCGATGCCTGCCACGTCACGCGCGAATTCGATGACGGCGGTCTGCATCCCAAGGCATATCCCGAGATACGGCACGTCGTGTTCACGGGCAAAGCGCGCGGCTTCCGTCTTGCCTTCCGTCCCTCTCTCGCCGAAACCTCCCGGCACAAGGATGCCGTCCGCGTCGCCGAGCAGCCTTTCCGCGCTCTCCTCCGTCACGTCCTCCGCCTCTATCCACTCTATCTCCGTGTGCACGGCGTTTTCGAAACCGCCGTGCCGCAGCGCCTCCGCCACCGAAAGATAGGCGTCGCGCATTTTCACGTACTTTCCGACCAACGCTATCTTCACCCTGCCCGACGGGGCTGTCGCTCTTTGCAGCATCGCGTCCCAATCAGACATATCGGGCATGGGCGCGGCAAGCCCGAGTTCCCTTACGACGACGGAAGAAAAGCCTCCGCATTCCAGCATGACGGGCGCCTCGTAAATGCAGGGCACGGTCAGGTTCTCGATTATACAGTCCGGCTTGACGTCGCAGAACAGCGCGATCTTGCTCCTTGCTCCCTCGTCAAGCGGCAGCTCCTGTCTGGTCACTATGATGTCGGGAGAGATGCCAACTTGTCTTAGTTCCTTGACCGAATGCTGCGTGGGCTTGGTCTTCTGCTCCCCCGACGAGGCGATGTACGGCACCAGGGTGACGTGGATGTAAAGGCAATTCTCTCTGCCGACTTCCCTCCCTATCTGCCTGACCGCTTCGAGGAAGGGCTGACTCTCTATGTCGCCTATCGTGCCGCCGATCTCCGTCAGCACGATGTCCGCCGCCGTCTTTTTGCCCAGCGCATAAATATAATCCTTTATTGCCCCCGTGATATGAGGGATGATCTGCACCGTTTCTCCGAGATACTCCCCTCGCCGCTCGCGAGCGAGCACGTCGCTGTACACCCTGCCCGTGGTGAGGTTGGAAAACCTGTTCAGGTCCTCGTCGATGAAGCGCTCGTAATGCCCCAGATCGAGGTCTGTTTCCGCGCCGTCCTCCGTGACGAACACCTCCCCGTGCTGATAGGGGCTCATGGTGCCCGGGTCGACATTGATATACGGGTCCAGTTTCTGCGCCGCGACCTTGAAACCGCGCGCCTTCAAAAGCCGCCCCAGGGACGCCGTGACTATCCCCTTTCCGAGCCCGGAAACCACGCCTCCCGTCACAAAAACATACTTGGTCATCATTCCTCTCCTTTGCCGCACTTCGGCTGCTCCTTGTCCGTGCGCCTCTGCTCGCACGTGTTACGCATTCACCGCGTTCGCTCGCACTATTTCTTTTTTTAATAAATGCCGTGATGACTATGCGCGTGCCCTGCGTCACTCCCACTCTATCGTGGCAGGCGGTTTGCCCGTGATGTCGTACACCACTCTGCCCACGCCGGGTATCTCGTCCACTATGCGCTTTGCCGCGCGGTCGAGCACCGTATAGGGCACGCGGACGTATTCGCACGTCATAAAGTCGGATGTGCGCACGGCACGCAGCGCGACCACATAACCGTATGCACGGAAGTCGCCCACCACGCCCACGCTGCGCACGGAGGTCAGCACGGCAAAATACTGATCCGCTTTCACCTTGCTTCTTGCCATCTCTTCGCGGAAGATGATATCGGCGTCGCGCAGGATGTCCAGTTTCTCTTTGGTCACCTCTCCGAGGCACCGCACCGCAAGCCCGGGGCCCGGGAATGGTTGCCGCCCGACTATGCTTTCCGCAAGCCCAAGCTTGCGCCCGAGCGCGCGCACTTCGTCCTTGAAAAGCCCTCTGAGCGGTTCCACTATGCCGATGAATTTGCTCTCTTTGGGCAGTCCTCCCACGTTATGGTGGCTCTTGATGTTGGCTCCGCCTATCGCGCCGCTTTCTATCACGTCGGGATATATGGTGCCCTGCGCGAGGAAGCAGCCTTTATATCTCGCGCTCTCCTCCTCGAACACGCGCACGAACTCTTCGCCGATGATCTTGCGCTTTTGTTCGGGGTCTGTGACGCCTGCGAGCTTTGAGCAAAAACGATCCGCGGCGTCCACGCACACCAGCCTGAGGGACCTGCCTCCGAATGCCGCCCTTATCTCCTCCCCTTCGTTTTTGCGCATCATGCCGTGATCCACGAATATGCACGTGAGCTTATCGGGCACCGCGCGTTCGATGAGCGCCGCCGCCACTGCGGAATCCACTCCGCCGGACAGCCCGAGCACGACTTCGTGTTCCCCCACCGTGTCGCGTATCTTTTTCACTTCGCTCTCGATGTACGCGTCCATGGTGTAGTCGCCCACCGCGCCACAAACCTTATACAAGAAGTTTTTGAGCAGCCGCTTTCCGCCGTGGGTGCGCTCCACTTCGGGGTGGAACTGCACGCCGTACAGTTTCCGTTCATCAAAGGCTATCGCTGCCGCGGGGCAATTCTCGGTGACAGCCGTCACACGAAATCCCTCGGGCGTTTTCGCCACGTAGTCAGTATGGCTCATGAGGGCGCGCATGGGGCTTTTCACCCCGTCGAACAGCACGCACGGAGCGGTGACGGCGACCTCCGTCGTGCCGTACTCGGACACCTTGCAGGGCAGCACTTCGCCCCCCAGCGCCGCGCTCATCATCTGCATGCCGTAGCATATGCCCAGCACGGGTATGCCCAGCCCGAACAGCTCGGGGTCGGCTTTCGGAGCGTCCTCTGCGTAAACGCTGAACGGGCCTCCCGTCAGGATAATGCCTATCGGCGCGAGCGCGCGCACCTCTTCCGCGGACGTAGAGCCCGGCAGTATGACGGAATGCACTTTGAGCCCTCGCACCGAACGCGCGATAAGCTCCTTATACTGTCCGCCGAAATCAAGCACCAATATTGTCTGATGTCCCTTTTCTCTCATAGCCTCTTATAATATCCTTTGCCACCGCATAACGCGTGAGCCTGTTATCCATCGCCGTCTTTTCTATGAAACGGTGCGCCGCCTGTTCAGTCATCTTGCGCCGCTCCACCAAAAGACACTTCGCTCTCCCGACCGCCTGTGCCTCCAAAACCTTGCGCCGCAGCCCTGCGTTTTCACGCATGAGCGCCCCGTACACCGCACGCACCGCGGCAAGCTGCCCGAAAAACGTTTCGCACGCGGCTTCGTCCTCCACGGACGCGAGCACGCATACGCCCCCTCGCACAAGTTTGTCCGAAAGCGCCTTCGGCAACGCGCACACGGGCACGAATACCACGGTCGCGTCCGATAACGCCGCGCACTTCAATGCGAATTCCACTCCCCTGCCGTCTTCGTGCTGCACCACCACCGCAAAATCCGCGCCGCCGCGTGTCAACACTCCCAGGCATTCCTCCTCCGAAGAGAGGGTGAGGACCGTTCCGACCTTCCCAAGCAGCCGGTTCAGACGTTCGCGATTCGCCTCGGACACCAGAACGGTAGTGTACATATCTCGCCTTTCAAAAAAAAATATGCCGCCATATTAAAACCGCACCTCCCCCGAAGTCAAGAACTTTTTTCGCGATTTTCTGAAAATATCCCACCCCCCATCTCCGCCGCAAAAAAATCTCCGATACCGACAAAAAAACATTTGACGTACCGCCACCTCATAATATAAACTTTTCCGTGTCACCTCCCCTTCCGGGAGGTCTTTTTTGTTCTCACAGCCTTATTCCGTGAACATAGCGGCGGACGGGTTTGATTTTGTAGAGAGAAGAGGTATAATGTTAAGGACGATCTGCCGGTCTACGGGGATAAATCACGGTCGTTGTGAGATGGGTATGGACAAATCATTTCGGGACATTTTGCTCGGGCAGGAGAGAGAGGACGATATGTCGACCCGCTCGGAAGAGGACATGACTGCCGCCGTCCGCGGAAATGGTATGATCGGGTAAAGAGGTGGATAGCAATGAAGGTCGAAAGGATACAAGCCCTGCCGCTCACAAAAGAACAGACATTGGAATATGCCAAAAGAGTCGTCTGGCAAAAGTTAGGCAAGACCGCCGAAAAGGTCGGCTATCTGGGCGGCGGATCGTTCGGCCGTGCCGCGTCGGTCAAATGCAAAGACGGACAAAAGCTCGTCGTAAAATTTTTGCGCGCCAAGGGCATGATGCAAAAAGAGGCGCATGACCTTAAACTGCTTGCGAAATACAGTACGGTCAAAGTGCCCGACGTGCTCTTCACTCGCCTCGGCGACAGCGAGATCCCCGTGGATTGTTACGGCATGGAGCAGATAGAGGGAAAGAGCTCTCTCTTCGCGCACGGGATGCTTTTCCTCGGCAAAAAACGCAGAAAACAATTTGCCGACCAAGTCACTGCGGCGTTACACGCCATCCATTCCTGCAAAAACGACAAGTTCGGCGACACGATGAATGCCGACTGCGACGGTTGGCTAGACCACTACCGCCCCTTCGCCGCGGAGGTTTTGAAAACAGCCGAAGAATATCACGCGGCAGGAAAATTGAAAGGAAATGTCATAAATGCCATGCGTGCGGCTTGGGAAAAGTTTGACGTCATATTTTCCGAAGAGGTCAAAGAAGCGTGCCTCATCCACGGCGACCTCAACGTCGGCAATATCATGGTGGGGAAAGGTTATAAGATCACCGGCTTCATCGATCCTCTCAACTCGGCATACGCCGACAGAGAGTACGACTTGTTCCAGTTCGATAACCTGACAGGCAAACGCTTCTTCCTGCGCGAAACGTACATCGAAAAATACGGAGCAAGCCGTTATTGTATGCAAAAACTTGCCTTCTACGGGCTTTGGAATGAAGTTTTTTGCTATATCAGATCGGGCGTTTTGATCGGTCTTATCATGGATCCGCTCGTGAAAAACATGAACAAAAGGCTGAAAGAGTTATGATCTCTTTGAGCGCGGCGATCATACGGGCGGCGATCAGGTGCTATGCCTATCCTTACAGAAAGCGCTTTGCCTCATTGTCACGCTCCGTTGCCTTGAAAAACAGCCCTTATAAGCCGCCGAAAGGATATGTCTTCAACAAGGAAACGTACGGTGGCGTTCAAGTGGAAAAGTTAGCGCCGCCCGACGTCGGCAGCGGAAAAATTCTGCAGTTCCACGGCGGCGGCCACACGGCGACGATGAACGATATGTACCGAAAGGCGGCGGAGCGGCTTGCCGCGAATTGCGGCTGCACCGTTTACAGCATCGATCACCGCACCGGAGCCGACCTTGTCTACCCTTCCGTGCATGACGAATGCTATCTGGCGTATGCGGAACTTTGCAAAACAACGCTTTCAAGCGGCGATTTTGTCGCCATAGGTGACAGTTTCGGCGCAAACCTGCTTCTTTCCTCCTGTTTGAGAGCCGAGCGCGAAGGGCTTCCGCTGCCTTCCGCCATTGTTTGCGTTTGCCCTTTCATCGATATGGCGGCTTCAGGGAACTCCTACAAGGAGAATTGCCGCAAAGACCCCATTTATGCTCTGCCGAGGCGTTACAGCTTTGAGGAACACGAAAAAAATATCCGCCGCATATCGCCGTATTGCGGCAATACTCCCCTGACCGACCCATATCTTTCGCCTGCATATGCCGATTTCCGCGGATTCCCGAAAACGCTCATCATATGCGGCGGCACGGAAACCTCATTGAGCGATAGTCTGATGCTTTACGACGGATTGTCGGAAAAGGGATGCCCTGTCCGGCTTCATGTGTTTGACGGGATGTGGCACGATTTCATGTATATGTTCCCACGGTTGAAAGAAAGCCGCCTCGCCTGGCAGGAGATATTCGGATTCATCGTAGCCGATTGACAAGCGTGCGGAGGAATGTCCGCAAATCGCAACGGGACGAGATATGAGCATTTTTCCGTGAGCGTCAGCGTTGACTTGTCAACGGTTCGCCGCATACTTGCGGCAGGCGCGCCGCGCTCGAAGTCCGCGGCGACATAAAAAAGCAAACAAAATCGTCATTTACTAACTGTCCAAACGCAATGAGGGGATGCGCTAACACCCCATAAAGTGTCCTCGCACGCTATGCTTGCTCCGGTACTTTACGGGGACCCCGTGTTGCGTTCTTTTAAGTGCGAGGATGAGGGAGCGTACTTGGCGTACGTGACCGAAATCAGAGTCACGCAAAAAGGGCGCAAGGTGCGCCCCTCATTGCGTTTGATGGTGGAGATTAGCGGACTTGTAAGGACGAGCAACGCGAGGACGGAACAGCGGAACGGAAAAATCAACGCGCCTTCTGCGAACATGCTCGTCTTCCGACCAACGTAGCCGAACGGCGGAGGAATGTCCGCAAATCGCAACGGGACGAGATATGAGCATTTTTCCGTGAGCGTCAGCGTTGACTTGTCAACGGTTCGCCGCATACTTGCGGCAGGCGCGCCGCGCCCGAAGTCCGCGGCGACACAAAAAAGCAAACAAAATCAGGTTCGATTTTGTTTGCTTTTGGTGGAGATTAGCGGACTTGAACCGTTGACCCCTTGCTTGTAAGGCAAGTGCTCTAACCAACTGAGCTAAATCTCCTTATGAGCGTGGGGCGGACTCGCGATTGAGGCGGTCAGAATGCGTGTTTCGCGATGATCTGCCCACGATTTGCATTTTGTGAAGGGGCACCATACGGACCCCGAATTTAGCCCCAGCCGAAAATCACAGATTCTCGTCCGGGGACCCCGAATTTGCCCCAGCCGAAAATCACAGATTTTCGTCCGGGGACCCCGAATTTAGCCCCATCCCGAAATCAAAGATTTCGCGACGGGGACCCCGAAAACAAAACAACCGCTCTTTTCAGGGAGCGGTTGTTTGATGTGGTGACCCCACCGAGACTCGAACTCGGGTTACCGCCGTGAAAGGGCGATGTCTTAACCGCTTGACCATGGGGCCGATTTTGGTAGCGGCGGTCGGATTCGAACCAACGACCTGCCGGGTATGAACCGGCCGCTATAACCAACTAAGCTACGCCGCCTTATCGTACGGCGGCTTCGCGTTTTGCGAAGCCGTCGCAAGTGGTTGCGGGGGAAGGATTCGAACCAACGACCTCCGGGTTATGAGCCCGACGAGCTACCGACTGCTCTACCCCGCGACGAATGATGCTTATAGATAATACGACACGACGCCGATAATGTCAAGCGTTTTAATGTTATTATTCACACCCGGCGTGCCGCGTGGCGGACGGAGGGCTCGGCTCCGCCTTTTTTGCTGAACTGTGCGGCGTGGGTGTGTGGCGTAATGCGGCAGATGTTGAACAATCGTACACCAAGTGTCCGTTTTCGGTGTTTTTGAACAGATATCAATTGCAAAAAAAGGCGAAGCGTGTTATTTTTAAGGCGAAAAAGGAGGAGATAAAAATGAGCGATTATCCCGGTTACATTTCAGAAAAACGCCGTCCAGTCCCCACTCCGAAGAGCATCGTCGAGAACGGACAGGCGCATTTCGGCACTTTTGACAAGCCCTTTGAAAAACTCAATCTCATCGACTGCGAGAAACCCTGCGGAAAACTCATGCCCGACTTCATGAAAAAGGGACGCCTCACCGAATGGGAAGCGTTCGAAGTGCATCTTGACGAGGGCGCGCTGGTGTCCGCCATCTACAACACGGGCCCCTTCGGGTTTTCCATTTTCATTTGGTTCGACAAACGCACGGGCAAGATATACAAGTGGTGCAACATCGTCCCCGTCAAAAAGGCGAAAGTGGCGTCGCAGCTTGTGAACGACTATTGCGAACTCAAAGTCAAAAAGAGCGAATACGTCATCAAAAACGACCTCATGAACGGCAAAGCCAGCGCAAAAGGCTGGTCGGAAGGCAAGAGCGGCCGCTTTGAGATCGATATGTCGGTGGAACGCCTCGCGCCTCCCTCCAACGTGAGCATCCCCTTCGGCCCCAACAAACCTCTTTACTCCGAAAAGGATTTCTTCAAAGCCACGGGATACATCGCGGTCAACGGCGAAAAGTTCGTCACAAACGAGAATTCCGTCAGTATCATCGACGACCACAAGGGCTATTACCCCTACCGCGCGCACTACGATTGGCTGACCACAATGGGCAAGTGCAACGTGGACGGCGAAATGAAGTACTTCGCGTTCAACCTCACGCGCAACCAGTCCATCGATCAGGACGCGTACAACGAGAACCTCATCTGGGTGGACGGCAAGAGTTATCCCCTGCCCCCCGTCGTCTTCGAGCGCGAGAGCCGCAAGGCAAAGACCTGGCGCATACACGACGAACACGGCTGCGTGGACATCCGTTTCGAGATAGCGGACACGTTCTGTATGCCCATGCACTTCCTCGTGGTGGACGTCTATTACGCCCTCCCCTTCGGAAAGATATACGGCTTTGTGAAGGATACCAACGGCAAGAAGTACGTCGTGGACGGGATGCTCGGCATCGGCGAAGACAAGTCTACCAGAATGTGACCTCGTGGGGGTATTATACCCCCACACCCCCGTACTAGTGCGGAACGTGAATTAAAAAGTGCGCCGAGCGTTTGCGGTCATGTCGCAAATGCTCGGCGCATTGTTATATAAAACTCGGGGCGTGGGGATGACATCCCCACCGGGGTCAAGGGGTGGAGCCCCTTGGATATTTCCGCGCTTTCGGCGACATGTGCGGTGAAAGCGCGCCCTCTATGACGAAGTGCGGTGAGCACG
>CALVKQ010000011.1 GCA_944332815.1 uncultured Clostridia bacterium | reverse complement strand
CGAATCCCTGAGGGCGCACCACCAAAACACCGCATCGGCGGTGTTTTTTCAATGCGCCCGAACGGGCTTCTTCTTTTCTTCGAAAAGGGCGGCTCGCGCCGCCTGACCCGGGACACGCCCCGGCTGACGTGAAAATTTAACCCCAGCCGAAAATCAAAGATTTTCGCCCGGGGACCCCTTGCAACCCACGTGAACTCCGCACGCGGATCAAATGATGAATTTTCCCTATTACGGCAGCCGGCTGGGCTGCCTACGAATCCCTGAGGGCGCACCACCAAACCCACTAAACAGTGGGTTTTTTCATTCCCCGTGATTAGTTTACTTTGTTAATCTGACATCAAAATCATAAAAATTTGATGTCAAATTTGATGTCAAAATTTCGGAAAAAAGTCACCGTAAATATCGTAGATATTTTCCGTTTTCAGGATTTGCGCATCTCATAGTTTTTGAGCAGAGTGCCGCGGCGAGTTACGGTCTGCTCTTTCACGACCGTATAACCGCGTCTTTCAAAGAAACGTCTTGCCGTGACGGAGGCAAAAGTCGTGACGCTGCGCGCTCCTTTTTCACACATATCGCAAAGCGCGGAGGCAATGCCTTCGCGCAGGCGGTCGTGGCGCACGAAAAGCATATCCAAGCACTCCCCGTCTGCGCTTGCAAAGCCCACGACCTCGCCGTCGTCTTCCGCCACGAAAGTGTTCTGACGCAGCAACGCCGCGCGCTTTTCAAGCAGATATCGCTCGTCGGGCGCCCATGCGTACAACTGTTGCTCCGTATAATCTGCCGCATTCACGGAGTGTACGGTATTATAAAATAATTGCGCGACGATGGGAAGGTCCTCGTCGCGGTATTTCCTGATAATGACGCTCATACCCGTTTATATGTTATCCGCCGTCACTCCTCTTCCCCGTCGTCCGGGGCGGAGGTCCTTGCGTACGCGAAGTCGCAGGAAGGAGTGCGGATATACTTGCGGTGTTTGACGAGCCCGACAACGACTACCCCGACGTACGCAAGGGTCTTGGGTATCATCAGCGTGCCGATGACGGGAACGGTGCTTGCAAGCACCACGACGGGGATGTAGAACCCGAAGGACAGGATGACCATTATTCCCATGAAAACGTAACTCTTGTCGGCGGTCTTTTTTGCCGTAAGGAAGCAGATGACGATGATACCGAGCCCGATGAGCGCGAACGGGATGTTGCGCGCGATACCCCAAACGAGAGGACCCTCTCCGGAGAACCATTCGTTTTGCGGAAACATACACAGGATGACCCTTGCCGCCGCAAGGACTATGAGGGCGATCCTGCTCCACCATGCGGTGCGCTTATCCGGCTGCCAGACCATTTCGAGGATGAAGTAAAGTATGACATAAAACCCTGTCATGGTGACGGAGGTGATGAGCTTCCCGAGCCCCAGCGCGAACGCATTTGCCTCTATGCCCGTGGACAGCAGCGCATAAACGCGCGGTATGAGGTGGAACGCGTCCCCAGAAGAGAGCACTACCGCCATGATGCCGAACAGTTTTATAAACTTGCTGCGCCCTTTTGCGATGAGATAAACGCCGACGGCGAAAGTGAAGATGAGATACGCCGCATCGAACAGCAGCTCCATGATGCCCTGGACCATAATATCCTCCGTTTGTTTGATTATACCCTATCGCGCGCGCACATTCAATATCAAAAGCGCAATTCCCCCATGCGACTCGTAAATTCGGAACTTAAAACGCTTTACGCACGCGCACGACGCTTAACAACTGTTGCCAATCCCTCCCCTGTTGGTTTATAATCGAAGCGGTCGGCGACTTGCGGAAAGCGGCGCGCCGAAAAAGGAGTAATATGCGTAAACTTGTCAGCATGGGCGACTGCATAGTGGATCTTCTGCCCTCCGCGCCCGGAGCGGTGGATTACCAGGCAAAGATGGGCGGAGCGCCCGTGAACGTGTGCGCCGCCGTCGCCAAACTCGGCGGCAAAGCCTGCTTTTTCGGCAAATTGGCGGAGGACGCGTTCGGGCGTTTCCTGCTGGGCGAGATGGCGTCGCTCGGCATAGACACTTCCCTTGTAGTCACGGACGGCGCCTGCAAAACGGGGCTGGCATTCGTGGATCTGAAACAGAACGGCGACCGCGACTTTTTCTTCTACCGCGACACGCCTGCGGACGCCGCACTCTCCCCGGAAGAGGTGGACGGAGATATCTTCCGCGCAGGGGACGTAATGCACTTCTGCTCCATCTCGCTGCCCGAATCCCCCACCCGTCACGCGATAAAAAAGGCGGCGGTATGCGCTCGCGAACGCGGTGCGTACGTGAGCTTCGACGTCAATGTAAGACTGCATTTGTGGAAGAGCGAAAAGGCGTTGAAAGAGGCGGTGAGAGAGTTTCTCCCCCTGGCGGACATCGTGAAAGTGACGGATGACGAACTTGCATTCATCACGGGTTTATCCGATGAAAAAGAAGGTGTAAAATGCCTTTTTGACTCATCGGCTTCCGCAAAACTGGTCTTCGTGACGCGCGGAGAAAAGGGTTCCGCGGTGTATGACCGCGCCATGAACGCGATATCGCGCGAGGCATATCCCACCCGTGTGGAGGACACCACGGGGGCAGGAGATTGCTTTATCGGCAGCGTCATTTACAAACTGCTCCGGGGTGAAGCGGAACTTACTGCGGAAGGGATGAAAGACGCCATGGATCTAGCCGTGCGCGCCTGTGCCTGCGTGGTATCAAAAAAAGGAGGGGCGCCCTCGATGCCCACTCTTAAAGAAGCGGAGGGACTCAAATGAAAGACGAAATTTCGGGCGGCGTCTGCGCCGCAGCTCTTGATAAAACAGTGCACGCTCCCGTGTTTTTTGAACGCAACCGCGTCTTCCGCAATTACATAGGCGGCGAAGGGTTCCGCACCCTCATGTCCGATCCTACGGGGGACAATTCCTTCCCCGAAGAGTGGCTGGCAAGCAAGGTCAAGGCGATCAATCCCGTTTATTTCGGCGAACGCGACGGAGTGTCGGTGGTGGAAGGCACGGATATGTTCCTTGACGATCTGCTCGCCGCGCGCCCGGACGAGATGCTGGGCGGCATAGAATACGACTGCCTGGTGAAGTATCTGGACAGCGCGATACGCCTCCCCGTGCAGGTCCACCCCACTCCCGAGTTCTCAAAGGCGCATTTCGGCAGCCCTTACGGCAAGACCGAGGCATGGTTGGTGCTTGCCAAACGCAGCGAAGACGCCTGCCTGTACTTCGGCTTCCGCGACAAGATAGACCTTGACACTCTGAAAGCCTACGCCGACCGCAGTCTTGACGAGCGCGACGTGCTGACGGAGCTCATAAATCCCGTAAAAGTCGAGGTGGGCGACGTCTATCTCATCAACGCAGGGCTGATACACGCCATAGGCGCCGGATGCACCATCCTGGAAGTGCAGGAACCCACCGATTTCACCATACAGATAGAAAACTGGTGCGGCTCTTCACGCGTGACCGAACAGGAAAAATATCTGGGACTGCCTCGCGATGTGGCGATGAGTGTGTTCGACTTCGGAAAGTACGGCGAAAGCGCCGTCGCGCAGTGCAAGATATCCCCGAAAACGCTCTTCCGCGGCGACGGAGTGCTGACGGAACTCCTCATCGGAAAGGAGCACACCCCCTGTTTCGGTGAGAAGAGGTATACCCTCTCGGGGGGCAGCGTCACCCTTTCAAGCGGACCGTCGGTGTTCGCGGTCGTTGAAGGGCGCGGCACGCTCGTCGGCGAAAATTACTCGCGCGAACTGCACAAGGGGGACTACTGGTTCATGCCTTATGCGGCGAGAGGAAAGTTCCGCGCGTCCGGCGACATGACCCTGATAGAGTGTCTGCCCAGCCGCAGCGACGACTGACCGGAACGTTCTGAAAACGGCGCAAAGGGCGGCGACAGCCGTCCTTTTTGTTGCCTTGCGTGCGCGCGTGTGCTATAATCGGCTGGAAAAAATCCGTTGGAGGGCTTATGAGAGCCATAGTTTCCGTAATAGGCAAAGACCGCACGGGCATAATAGCCAAAGTCACCATGCGTCTTTTCGAACTCGGCTGCAACGTCGAAGACATCTCGCAGACGGTCATGCACGGGTCTTACTTCACCATGATCATGCTCATCACCCTGAAAGAAGGGCTTGCGATAGGCACGGTAGGCGACGCGCTGCAATCGGTGGCGGAGGAGCTGGGGGTGGAGATCCGCGTCCAGCACGAGGACATCTTCAACTCAATGCACAGGATCTGACGGGGGAAGCATGCTTAACAGACAGGAAATAATCCAGACCATCTCGATGATCAAGGACCAGCATCTCGACATCCGCACCGTCACGATGCACCTCAGTCTTTTCGACTGCATCTCGGAGGACGCCGCGCGCACCGCGGACAACGTGAAGCGCAAGCTGCTCTCGCGCGCAGGCAGGCTGAAAGAGGTGGTGGAAGAGATACAATCCAAATATGGCATACCCATCGTGAACAAGCGGCTTTCCGTAAGCCCCGTAAGCCTGATAGGGGCGGCGAGCGGCGGCTGGCGAGAGATCGCGCTCGCCATGGACGACGCCGCAAAAACGGTAGGCGTGGACTTCATCGGCGGCTACTCCGCCCTCGTGCAAAAGGCGATGACCAAAGAGGAGGAGGCGTTCATCCTCACCATCCCGGAAGTGCTTGCCTCCACCGACCGCGTGTGCGCGAGCGTGAACGTCGGCTCTACGCGCGCAGGCATAAACATGGACGCCGTTAAACTGATGGGCGAAGTCATAAAACGCACCGCCGACCTCACCGCGGACCGCGACGGGATAGGCTGCGCGAAACTGGTCGTATTCGCGAACGCGGTGGACGACAACCCCTTCATGGCAGGTTCTTTCAACGGCGTGAGCGAGGGCGACTGCGTGGTGAACGTGGGAATATCGGGTCCCGGCGTCGTCAAAGCGGCGCTTGAAAGCATACGCGGCGAAAGCTGCGACGTGCTGTCCGAAACCATAAAAAACACCTCCTTCAAGATAACGAGGATGGGCGAACTGGTCGGACGCGAAGCGGCAAAAGCGTTGGGCGCGGCGTTCGGCATCGTGGACCTCTCCCTCGCCCCCACCCCGATCCGCAACGACAGCGTGGGCGAAGTGCTGGAAGAGATGGGACTCTCCGCCGTGGGTGCGCACGGCACCACCGCCTGTCTTGCGATGCTCAACGACGCGGTAAAAAAGGGAGGCACGATGGCGAGCTCGCACGTCGGAGGACTGTCGGGCGCGTTCATCCCCGTCAGCGAAGACATAGGCATGATAGAAGCGGTGCGTAAAGGCGCGCTGTCGCTGGACAAACTGGAAGCCATGACCTCGGTGTGCAGCGTCGGACTGGATATGATAGCCATCCCCGGCAGCACGAGCGCGGCGACCGTGTCCGCCATCATCGCGGACGAAGCGGCGATAGGCGTCATCAACAACAAGACCACCGCGGTGCGCGTCATCCCCGTCTGCGGCAAAGAGGAGGGGGAAGTGGAGTTCGGCGGACTGCTCGGTCACGCTCCCATAATGCCCGTAGGCAAGGAGAACGCCGACGCCTTCATCGCGCGCGGCGGACGCATCCCTGCCCCCATACACAGCTTCAAGAATTAAAGATGCCGCCGAAAGCGTCTCGCATGCACCCTCGGACGGACGCTCGGCAGGACAGGCGAAACGCGGAGAGCGACGCTCTCCGCGTTTCTTTATGGGTTTCTTCGGTTTGCATAAATCACGGTTTTACTCTGCGTTTCGGCATCATAAACTCCTGTTTGTGCCGCTTTCCGGCAAGTGCGACAGCGCTCCGGCGGCTCACAGCAGGATGCAGATCACTCCGCCCTTGCCTTCGTTGACTATGCGTCCGAGGGTCTTGCGCAGTTTCTGTTCCGCGTCGGTGGGCACGCTCATCAGCTTGTTGTTGATGCCGTCCGCGACCAGGGAGGACAGCGACCTCCCGAATATGTTGGTGTCCCAGATGGCTTGCTTGTCATGCTCGAAGTCGCCGAGCATAGCGTCCACCAGTTCCGAACTCTGTTGCTCGCTGCCCACGATGGGACGCACCTCCGTTTCTACGTCCACTTTCATGATGTGGAGGGAGGGCGCGCTGGCTTTGAGCCTTACGCCGTATTGCTGCCCCTGACGGATTATCTCCGGCTCTTCCAGCACCATCTCTTCCATGGTGGGCAGCACAATGCCGTAGCCGAGGGTGTCCACCTGATCCAGCGCGTCGAGGAGTTTCTCCGTCTTCTTGCGGGCGTGCGCAAGCTGTTTGAGGTGGAGGAGGAGGGCGAAATCGTCCGCTATCTCCATGCCGCACTCTCTGCTCGCCACCTTGAAGAACACGTCTTCCTTGGGTTCAACGGCGATGTGTATCCTGCCCTTTCCTGCGTCCAGTTCCACCTTGGCAGGCGTCTGCCAGAATTCCTTCCCTTCGAAGAACTCGTCCGCAAGGGTGTAATCCTTCATCTTGTCCACCTTGTCCCCCATCTCGCGAACGGCGGCGACTATCTCGCGCACCACGTCGTCGTCGGGGGTGAGCGCCTGCACCCAGCGCGGCAGATCGAAATCGATGAGCCTGACGCCGAACTCCAACAAAATGTCCTCCATTATGCCGGAAATGTCACTTTCGCTCATGTTGACCGCATTGACGAGGGAAACCGCGACGCCGTACTTTTCCTCCAACTCGCATTTCAGCGCATATGCGCTCTCGGAGGAAGGATCGGCGGTGTTGAGCACGATGGAAAAGGGTTTGCCCGTGCGTTTGAGCTCCTCTATGACGCGCTCCTCCGCAGGCTCGTAGGCGGAACGTGGGATGTCGGTGAACGACCCGTCGGTGGTCACCGCGATAGCCACGGTGCTGTGCTCGCGGATGACCTTATCGGTGCCGAGCGCCGCCGCCTCCGAAAAGGGCATCTCCTCATCCGACCACGGGGTGGTCACCATGCGTTCTCTGCCCTCCTCCGCGCCGCCGAGCGCGCCGTCCACCATATAGCCGACGCAATCGATGAGCCTCATGTTGACCGCAAGGTTATCCTGAAAGACTACCCTCACCGCATCCGCCGGCACGAACTTGGGCTGCGTGGTCATGATGGTCTTGCCGTCTGCGGACTGCGGTATCTCGTCAACGGCGCGTGCGCGCACATCCTTATTCTCGATGCCGCCGACCACCAGCTTCTCCATAAACTGTTTGATGATAGTGGATTTGCCCGTCCTCACGGGTCCGACGACGCCGACATAGACGTCCCCTCCCGTGCGAGTGGCAATGTCGCGATAAAGGTCGAATTTGTCCATAAACTCCTCCGTTTCGGTTTACTGATATGTATGACCCCTCGGCGCAAATTATTCCGACGGAGCGCGACAAAACGTCAAACGACAGCTCCGCGCCGCACCGCGCAGGAACATCCGCGCGCAAAAGAGAGCTGTCACACCGCCCACATAAACACATCCGCGCCGAAATCCGAGCGCGGACTCGCCTCTTTCCCTTAGGAGAGGTCTTGACCGCAGGAAAAAAACGTTATATCATTTCGTACAACTGTGAGATCAAGGACGGAGTCCTTTACGTTTCGTATGTGTGCAATGTTACTTGATATGGAACACATCACTTCGTCGATACAAAAACAGCGAGCATCTGCTCGCTGTTTTCTTTGCCGGATGTCCCGGTGTGATGATGTTTATGTTGTATCTTATGTATCCCATAGCCAGCTGTCCGCTCAGGATTTATGCAGGGATCTACCACATAGCCAGCCCTGCGCTTAGCCACCGTCACTTATATAGGGACGTCGCCCATAGTCAGCTGTCCGCTCAGGACTTATGCAGGGATTTACCAAATAGTCAGCCGTCCGCTCAGGATTTATGCAGGGATCTACCACATAGCCAGCCCTGCGCTTAGCCGCCGTCACTTATATAGGAACGTCGCCCATAGTCAGCCGTCCGCTTAGGACTTGGAGAGGACGAGTTCCATGCGCGCCTGGCGTATGGCGGAGATCATGACGTCGATCGCGAACTCCATCTCTTCGAGGGAAGGCACGGAGGGCGCGACGCGGATGTTGCTGTCCATATCGTCCAGCTTATAGGGGAAGGTGGCTCCTGCTGCGGTGAACTTGACGCCTGCGGTGGCGGCGAGTTCCACAATACGCTTGGCGCAGGACTTGACGTCCACGGAAATGAAGTAACCTCCGCGCGGCTTGGACCACTTGACATATTGGTCGCCGTCGAACGCCTCGGTGAACTTGCGGTCAAACAGCTCGAACTTGGGACGCAGGAGCGCGGCGTGCTTTTTCATGACTTCCCTCACGCCGTCCGCGTTTTTGAGGAAGTTGACGTGCATGACCTGGTTGACCTTGTTGGCGTTGATGCACTTGAAGAACATCTTCGCCATGATGTCCTTGATGTTCTCCTCGGACGCCGCGATGGCGGAAATGCCGCTGCCTGCGAAGGTGATCTTCGAGGTGGAGGCAAAGGAATATATCCTGTTCATCGTGCCTGCCTTACGCGCGACGTCGAATATGTTTTTGAGTTTGTCGTCCTCGTCGTAAAGGCTGTGCACCATATAGGCGTTGTCCCAGAAAATGCGGAAATCGCTTGCCGCCGTCTTCATGGTGGCGAGCCTCTCCACCACGCTGTCCGAGACGGTTATGCCCGTGGGATTGGAGTACTTGGGCACGCACCAGATGCCCTTTATGGAATCGTCCTCTCTGACGAGGGCTTCCACGACGTCCATATCGGGACCGTCGTCCAGCATGCGCACGGTGATCATATCGATGCCGAACTGCTGGCAAATGGAAAAATGACGGTCGTAACCGGGCGCCGGGCAGATGAACTTCACCTTTTTGAGGTTGTTCCAGGGAGTGCCGCCCAGCACGCCGAACTGTTTTGCGAAATGCACGAGGGTGTACATCAGATCCAGGCTGCTGCCGTCCCCGACGAACACTTCCTCGGGCTTCACGCCGAACAGCTCCGCAAACAACGCCTTGCACGCTTTGGTGCCGCCGAGGTCGCCATAGTTGCGCGCGTCGGACGTTTCCGCCGAATAGTTATAACTGCCTGCGTTTTGGAGCATGGGCAGCGCGATATCCAGCTGTTCTTTGGAGGGTCTGCCGCGCGTCATATCCACGTTTCTGCCCTCCTTCACCAGCTTCTTGAACCTCTTTTGCTCGTCCTGCAACAGGGCTTCGAGTTCCTTAACGGAAAAAGACTTATAATCCATGATCCTCCTTAAAGCCGTGGGTCACGGCATGGCGCGGAAGTTCCGCGAACGTTTTCAATTATCCTACCACAAAAGGCGGCGAAGCGCAAGCGCAATTATTCTTCTTCGCTGCCGCCGCGCACGAGTATGCGGATGGGCGTGCCCGAGAAATCGAAACTGCGGCGAAGCGCGTTTTCAAGATACCTCTTGTAGCTGAAATGCATAAGGTCGGGGTCGTTGACCTTCACCACAAAGGTGGGGGGCGCCACGGACACCTCCGTGATGTAATAAAGTTTCAGACGTTTGCCGAGTTTGGAGGGCGGCTCGCTTATCCTGGTGGCGTCGGTCAACACCTCGTTGAGCAGCCCCGTGGCGATCCTGCGGCGGCTGTTGGTCAGCACCTTCCTGCACGCAGGCAGTATGCCGTCCGCACGCTTGCCCGTCATCGCCGACACGTACACGGACTTGAAGTAGTCCATGAATTTCAGATCCTCACGCAACCGTTTTTCGTACTTCTCTATCGTATGCGTGTCCTTTGCGACAAGGTCCCATTTGTTCATGACGATGACGGAGGGTTTGCCCTGCTCGTGAACATAGCCGGCTATCTTGACGTCCTGTTCGGTGACGCCTTCCGCCGCGTCCAGCACCACGACCACAACGTCCGCGCGCCTGACCGCGAGCAGGCTCCTGATGACGCTGTAACGCTCCAATCCCTCGCCCACCGCCTTCTTTTTGCGTATGCCTGCGGTGTCGATGAGGACGTAATTGTCCCCACCCACCGTGAGAGGGGTGTCTATCGCGTCGCGCGTCGTGCCTGCCACGTTGCTGACGATGACGCGCTCGTAGCCGAGCAGCCTGTTGACGATGGAACTCTTGCCTGCGTTGGGCTTGCCCACGATGGCGATCCTGATGACGTCGTCATCCTCCTCCGGCGCGACGGCAGGCACTGCGTCCGTCACCGCGTCCAGCAGTTCGCCCATGCCCTTGCCCTGCGCCGCGGACACGGGATAAGGCTCGCCGAACCCCAGCGAATAGAACCTGTACGCCTCATGCAGTTCGTTGTTGTCTATCTTGTTGACGGCGAGCAGCACAGGCACTTTCGCCTTGCGCAGATACGCCGCTATCGCCTCGTCGTCCAGGGTCAGCCCCGTCTTGCCGTCCACGACATAGATTATCGCGTCGGCTGCCTCCACCGCTATCTCCACCTGCGCGCGGATGTGCACCCACATCTCGTCCTCGCTTTTGAGTTCCAGACCTCCGGTGTCGATGAGGGTGAATGCGTGTCCGCACCATTCGCAGTCGGCGTATATCCTGTCGCGCGTGACGCCGGGAGTGTCCTCGACAATGGCGATCTTGCCGCCTGCTATGCGGTTGAACAGAGTGGACTTGCCGACATTGGGGCGTCCCACTATTGCGATAAGGGGTTTCATTCTCTCTCCTCCCCACGGAAAAATCCCGCGATACGTCCGACCAGATCGGCTCCGCTGTGCGACACCACGATGACGGGCACCCCGAGGGCGCGCTCCACTTCGCTCACCGTCACGTTGTCCAAAAACACGTCGCCGAACTCCTTCAACATATTGTCGGGTATAACCGCCGCGTCCATTCCCGTGCAATCCGCCTGCGCCATGATATCGCCTGCGGTCACCAGACCCGCGACGGTGATGGTTTCACCGAAAAAGTGGTTTATTATGCCAAAAACCGTGCTTGAAGTGCCTAGTTTGGCGTCCACTTCCTTCATTTTCTCTTTCAGATAAGGGGCGAAATCCACCCCCGTTATGAGCGCCAGTTTTTTCCCGAGGCGCATATCGGGGCGCTCCGACAGCTCATAGTCCACGTTGTCGTAGAACTCCGCAAACAGCCCGACGCCGTTCTCTATCTGCTCGAAATCGCCGTAATAACCGTACTCTCTCGGGGGCAGCCCGGCTTTTATGTAGTACTCGTCCGAACACCAGCAAAAGCCGCCGAATTCCTCATTGAGCTTTTCGGTGAGGGCGACCGCCTCCGAGGACTCCTCCTTTGTCGCCACGCGCAGTCGGGCAAGCCCCTCCCTGTGCGCGGTGAGCCCCACCGGTACGACGGCTACGCTCTCCACCCCTTCCACGGAATGCAGACCGCGTATGCTCTTTTCCAGCTCTGCGCCGTCGTTGATGCCGGGCACGACGACCAGCTGCGTATGCATCTTTATGCCGTTTGCGCCCAGTTTCTCCATCCGTTCTATCAGCTTATCCGTGTTGGGATTTGTGACCAACCGCCTCCTCACTTCGCCGTCGAACGCGTGCACGGAGATGTATATCGGACTGAGATGCAAGCGGATCACCCTGTCCACGTCCCCGTCGGAAAGGTTGGTCAACGTGACGTAACTGCCGCTTATGAAACTGTAACGGTAGTCGTCGTCCTTGACGTAAAGGCTTTCTCGCATACCTTTCGGGAGCTGGTCCACAAAGCAGAACACGCACTTGTTGCGGCAGCGCATGGGACGCATCTCCTCTTCCAGTTCTATGCCGAGAGGCTCGTCGGCGCGCTTTTTTATCCTGAACACGCGCTTCTTTCCGCCGCGCACTACCTCGGCGTCGAACTTCTCTTCTCCGTCGTAATAAAGGCAGTCCAACACATCCTCGACGGGAGTTCCTCCAAGCGAGGTCAACTCGTCGCCCACGCGCAGTCCTGCGTGTCTTGCCGCTCTTCCCAGCGTTTTTATCTTCGCCATATCACCCTCCGAGGTGTGCGGCGAGGTAATTCGCCGTGTTTGCCGTGGAAAACATCGCCGTGCGCTCCCTGCCGTTTTTGACGTACTCCGACGCGGTGTCCGTCTGCATGAACTTGTATATCAGCGCCACGACGTCGATGTCCGAACTCGCCTTCATGATGAGTTTGCGCTCGGCAAGATAGTCAAGGTTTCGGGTCGCCGCCGCCGTCTTTGCAAAGGCGATGACGGGTTTGCCTGCTTTGAAACACTTATAGATGATGACGGGCTCGTAACGCGTGACTACTATGTCGCTCATAAGCAGATATTCGTCGAACATATCCCTGCGCGTGAGCAGCACGATATTGCTGCGCGTTTCCGCATTGTCCGCTTTCGCACGCAGCGCGGCGAGCAGTTTGACGTCCTCCGCGTAGCACACGATGTTGATGATGTCCCCCTGGTCCGCGAGCAACCCCATGATCTCCACCGCATCCCTGCCGTCCGCATTTACGAACACGGTGGGAGTGCGCGGAAGCCCCAATTCCTGTTTGCCCTCCTCCATCTCTATGGGAGTGACCTCGGGCGCGTCGAAAGGCAGCCCCGTCACGACCACGTGTTTGGAGGGGATGCCCCTTGACACCAGCGCCTCCTTGATGTCGGCGTTTTCAACGAGATACATATCCGCCGCATACGCAGGGTGCTCCTCCTCGGGCAGCACGAACGCCTGTACGGAATGCACCGACCGCACGTCCGCTCCCGATCTGCGTTTCGCCTCGACGAACGCCGCCTGCGCATAGGGTGTGACGGTGAGGACGTACTCCGGCGCATAGCGTTTGAGCGCGTTTGCGACGCGCCTGTTCCTGCCGTACAGTTTGCCCTGACGTCCTCCTTTTTTTAGCAGCCTGCCTGCGGACGCCGCGCCGCTTGCGAGCAATCTGCGCTTATCCGCGCCGAACGCCACAGCCGCCGTCCTTCCGAAGAGCGGCCTTCTGCCGTACTCGCTCTCGTCCAACACGACCGTGTTGAACTCCCCGTCCGCGCGGATAGCCGCGGCGAGGTTCTCTGCCGCGCCGCCGCGTTCGTCGGAGGATGTGAGGATGAGTACGACGGGTTTGCGCTGCATATCAGTCCTCCACTATTATGGGGATGATGATCGGGAACTGTCTGTCGCGGTAGAAGAGTTTGCGCACCGCTTTCTTGACCGAGCGCGCGAGCTCTCCCAGCCCGTTCTCGTCGAAATCCGACCCGTTCACGGTGTCGCGCACGGTGTCGGCGATCTCCTTTTCTATCTCGTCGGTGAGGTTGAAACCTCTGGCTATGACGTCGGCATCGCCTGCCATGACCCCTTTCTCTGTGTCCACGGACGCCAGCACGAGCAGCATCCCGTACTCCGCGAGCGATCTGCGGTCGGACACCACGGAGGAACCGTCTTCCAGCACCACGCCGTCCACGTACACGTTGCCGGCAGGCACGTTGGAGTGCTGTTTGACGGAGTGCATATTCACCCCATACACCTCTCCGATATTGGGGATGACGATGCTGCTGTCCTTGATGCCGAGGGACTTGGCGATCTCCGCATGCTTGAACTGGTGGCGGTACTCGCCGTGCACGGGCATGAAGAACTTGGGGCGCACGAGGGAGAGCATGATCTTCAACTCCTCCTCATAGGCGTGCCCGGAAACGTGCACCTCGTTCATCGCCTCGTAAATGACGTTCGCGCCTTTGCGGAACAGATTGTTGATGACGTCGTACACCGATTTTTCGTTGCCGGGGATGGGCGTGGAGGACAGCACCACCACGTCGTCGGGCCCGACAGACACCTTGTTGAAATCGCCGCGGCTCATGCGGTTGAGCGCGCTGGAAGGCTCGCCCTGCGAACCCGTTGCGATGACCACCAGCTTTTCGGGAGGCAGCTTGCCCACGCCGTCCGCGATGATGCCCTTGGGCACCTGCAACTCGCCCACTCTGGACGCGACCTCGACTATGCCCTTCATGCTCCTGCCTGCCAGCACCACTTTTCTGCCGTACTTCTCGGCAAGCCAGAGTATCTGCTGCACCCTGTAATTGGAAGAGGCGAAACACGCCACGACTATGCGCTTGTCCGCATTTGCGACGAAGATGTTTTCCAGCCCCTGCCCCACGACGCGTTCGGAGGTGGAGGAACCTTTACGCTCCACGTTGGTGGACTCGCCGAGCATGAGCATGACGCCCTTTGCGCCTATCTCCGCGATGCGCTGCAAATCCGTCTTCTTGCCGTCTATGGGGGTGTTGTCTATCTTGAAATCGCCCGTGACGAAGATGACGCCTATGGGCGTGGTCACTGACAGCGCGCAGGCACCAGCCATGGAGTGCGCCACCTTGATGAACTCCACTTCGAAGCATCCGAGAGTAACGACGTCCCCTTCTTTCACCTTGTTAAGCTGCGCTTTGACGCCGCGCTCCGCGAGTTTGCGCTCCAACAGCCCGAGGGTGAGCGCCGTGCCGTAAACGGGGACGTTCAGTTCGTCCGCATAATAAGGCAGTGCGCCGATGTGATCCTCATGCCCGTGGGTGAGGACGATGCCGCGCAGTTTTTTCCTGTTCTCGCGGATGTAAGTGATATCCGGGATGATGGCGTCTATGCCGGGGCTGTCGCCCTGGGGGAACTCCACGCCGCAATCCACGATGATGATGTCGTCACCGAATTCGAGGGCGGTCATGTTTTTGCCTATCTCGCCTACGCCGCCCAAAAAAATAACTTTGACCGATTTTGCCATACTTCTCCTTCGGGGCTCACCGCCTCGACGCATACGAAGCGCCGCCCCACGCGCGGTCCTGCCGCGCATCCGTTTCTCGATTTTTTCTCAAATTAAAGTATATTATACAGAAAACACGCGAGCAAGGCAAGCGCGTGGACGGCATCCGAAAAATTGACCTTCCCTCCCGATTTGCGCAGTCAAATTCTTTACACGGCGGCGCGGAGTGTTGTATAATGTTGCATGTATTATCTCGGTTCGACCGTTTTAAGGAGGCACTATGCGAGTTTACAACTTTTCCGCAGGTCCCAGCATGCTCCCGATGGAAGTGCTGGAAGAGGCAGGCAGACAGATCACCGATTACGAAGGTTCGGGCATGAGCGTCATGGAACTCAGCCATCGCGGCAAAGTCTATGAGCCCATCCACAACGAGTGCATCGCCCTCGTGCGCGAGCTGATGAACATCTCCGACGAGTACGAAGTGCTGCTGGTGCAAGGCGGCGCGTCCACTCAGTTCGAGGCGGTCCCCCTCAACCTGTTGAAGAAGGGACGCGCGGACTATGTGGTCACGGGCAACTTCTCCAAGAAGGCGTACAAAGAGGCGATCAAGTACGGCGACATCCGCCTGGTGGCGTCCTCCGAAGAGGCAGGCTATACCTACATCCCCAAAGTCACGCGTGCGGATTTCAGGGATGACATCGACTATGTCCACATCACCGAGAACAACACCATCTTCGGCACCAAGTGGAACTACACCCCCGACTGCGGCGCACCGCTGGTTTCGGATATGTCCTCCTGCATCATGAGCGAGGTCGCGGACGTCAACAAGTACGCCCTGATCTATGCCGGAGCGCAGAAGAACCTCGCCCCTGCCGGCGTCACCCTCGTCATCGTGAGAAAGGATATGCTTGGCGGCGAGATGCCCATCTGCCCCACCATGCTCAAATACTCCGTGCAGGCGGCGAACGACAGCCTCTATAACACTCCTCCCTGCTGGGCGATCTATGTCATGATGCTGAACATGCGCTATCTCAAAAAGATGGGCGGCGTGCCTGCGATGGAGAAGATCAACCGCGAAAAAGCCGGGATGCTGTACGACTTCATCGACAATTCCGCGTTCTACACCAACAAAGTCAACCCCGAGGACCGCTCTCTCATGAACGTACCCTTCGTCACTCCCTCCGCGGAGCTGGACGCCAAGTTCATCAAGGAAGCGGAAGCAAACGGGCTGGTTTCCCTCAAAGGTCACCGTCTTGCAGGCGGCATGCGCGCGTCCATCTATAACGCGATGCCCGTGGAAGGCGTCAAAGCCCTCATCGACTTCATGAAGAAGTTCGAGCTGGAAAACAAGTGAGGCTTTCAATGGATATTCTCAAACTCAACGCCATCTCCCCTTTGGCGAATAAGATAATGCAAGGATATGACCTCGTGGACGAGAGCGCGGCTCCCGTCGGCATCCTCGTGAGGAGCGCCAATATGGCGGAGTACGCTCTGCCCTCCTCCGTGCTCGCCGTCGCAAGAGCAGGCGCCGGCGTCAACAACATCCCCCATGCGGATTACGCAAAACTGGGCGTCGTGGTGTTCAACACCCCCGGCGCGAACGCGAATGCCGTCAAAGAGATGGTCATATGCGAGTTCATGCTCGCCGCACGCAATCTCGTCGAAGGCGTGAAGTGGACTTCTTCCCTCACCGGCGACGACGTGGCAAAGCAGGTGGAAAAGGGCAAGAAACAGTTCGTCGGACACGAGATCGCAGGCAAGACGCTCTGCGTGCTCGGGTTGGGCGCGATAGGCAGAAAGGTCGCAACTGCGGCAAACGCCCTCGGCATGACCGTGAAAGGTTACGACCCCTACCTCTCCGAGGCAGCCGCGGCGGAGATCCCCTTCGTGGAAGTGTGCCCCACCGCAGAACAGGCGTACGAAGGGGCGGATTTCGTTTCCCTGCACATGCCTGCCACGGAGGAAACCAAAGGCATGATAAATGCCGCAGCGATCGCCAGGATGGCTGACGGTGCGGTCATAGTCAACGCCGCGCGCGGCGAACTCGCCGTGGTCGCCGACGTCAAAGCAGCGATAGCGAGCGGCAAGATCCACAAGTACGTGTGCGACTTCCCCACCGCGGAGATCAACGCCTGCGACGGCATCATCGCGGTGCCTCACCTCGGCGCGTCCACGGAAGAAGCCGAGGACAACTGCGCGGTGATGGCGGCAAACGAGCTCAAAGACTACATCGAAAACGGCAACATCGTCAACTCCGTCAACCTGCCCTCTCTGAAAGCGGAACTCAAAACCAAACACCGCGTCGCTGTCATCGCAGAGGAAGGCACGGCGCTCGGTACGGACGGCATCTCCTCCACCGCGAAGGGCTACACCTACACCCTCATCGACACGGACGAAGTCATCGACGCCAAAGCGCTGGAAGCCGTGAAAGGGGTCATCAGAGTGCGCGTCATAAAGTGATGTGTCAGCGCCCTTTCCGCGGCGCAAGCTCTCTTCCGCAAAACCTAAAATACACGCAACAAAAGTGTTAAACAACACAAAAGCGAGGCATAAACCCTCGCTTTTGTAATTTTACTCTTAAGCCGCTTTCTTCCGCGATCAATTCGTGTACGGCAGCTACGGTCACCGAGGATGCGCGCCGGGTGGCTCCGAAACGGAGGACTCGGTTGCCGGGGAGGCGCAAACCGTCCGCGAATGCGCGACGTCGCGCAGAACGGTGCGCGTGGTCACCCCTGCTCCACCACCACTCTGGCGATATGGCGCAAGGTGCTGTTCATGGGGGCGGACAGACTGGCGCCTCTCAAAAGTATCTCGCAAGGGCGTTCGCGGATTATCGCGTTTATGAGATTGAGCTCCGGCTTGCCGAAGAGGTCTATCACCTCGACGGGACGGCGCACGGTGAGATTGAACAGGGAATCGCGAGAGAGCGCCACCCTGTTTTTTGCTCCGTCCGTGCCCGTGATGAAGGAAGCGATGTCGTAGATATCGCCGCCGCCCGACGAGAGCAGACGCACGGCGAGCGCAGCCAGTTCCGCCCAATTTTCCGTGAGGGGGCGCAGCCTGAAATTGACTATCCCGTCCACGGCGTAATCGGAAGTTTCCGAAAGCACGCGCGTGACGGCTCCCCTCTCGTAATCGGAATCAAAATGCACAAGCGAGCTTATCAACGCGCAATTTGCATGGTTTAAGTCCGGATTCTGCAAATGTTCCAGAAAAAAACGCGTTTTCATGAAGACCAATAAAACCGTCTGCAACAGGCTCTTCACCTTTTCCTCCACCTCCTCCCTGCGCTCGCACACGGAGGCGATGTAGATGAACACTCTGTCCTTGCTTTCCTCGACGGCGTAGGACAGATGTTTTATCCTGTCCAGCCTGCCGAGCATGAATTCTATCTCCCTTCCGAACCCCTTGTCTATGCTGATGACGTTAGACCACATACACACCTCGGATATATTCTATGCAAGGCGGAAGTTTTTTTACGCCACGGCGGAAAGGAATAATTTGCGTCGCCTGAAAAGTTTCGCCGCCTGCCGTCTGTATCAGCAAGGCGGATGGCGCGGTCAGGGCGGTGATCGGCGGCGTGGGACCCGGTCCATATTATTCCTGACAGAAATATCTGCGCTGCGTCGGGCAAAAGAAAACGGGGCGCAAACGCGCCTCGCTCACTTTTATCACGACATCGAGCGGCACGCACCGCGCGCCGCAAGACGCCGTCCTCCCCGCGCCGTTAACGGCGGCCTTCGTAATCTACCTCGAATTCCTTGACGTAAGAACTGCCCGTGTGGGAGTTGACCACTATCTCGTAGTCCAGCTCGTGGCCTTTATCCGACCAGAGCGTGACCTCCACTTCGTAGCTGTAATAGCTGCTTTTGAGGTCGGTTTCGAAATTGAACTTCTCTTCCATCTCGCGAGGGGGCTCGGTGAAGGCATTCACAACGGTGTACCCTCTTTTTTCGGCGTCGAGTATCGCGAATTCTTCCGCGATGGCTGCCATTTCCGTCTTATGCAGAGCGATGTTGTCCCTGGCGTAGGACGCCGCAGAGCCGAACACTCCGCCAAGCACCGCGCCGAGCACCACGAGCAGCACCACCACGGCGATGAGCCCTGCCAGAACGCGCTTCCACACTATGTGTTGTTTGGCGTCCTTGACTTCTTTTGCTTCCGCCTGTTTGATGGGCGCGGGCTTGACTGCGAGAGCCTCGTCGTCGAGCAGCGTGGACAGCGCCTTCGCCTTGGCTATCTCGTCCTGCACAAAGGCTTTTTCCTCCTCTGTCGCGGTCCCTTCGCGGTAATGCCTGATAGCTTCTTCGTAATTCATGTCAGTCCTCCAGGATCTCTTTTAGTTTCATTCTCGCCCTGTGCATAAGCACCTTTACGTTCTGCACCGTCTGACCCGTGATGCCGGCGATCTCGGAAACGGAGAGCCCGTCGAAGTAATAGAGCAAGATGACTTCGCGGTGATTGTCTTTGAGAAGGGCGATGGCGCGGTAGAGCGCTTTATACTCCTCGTCCTCGATGATCTTTTCGGCGATGTCCCCTCCTTCGTCGCGCATGGTGTCGCGCACGGGAGTGAGCCTCTTCGCCTTTTTGAGATAGTCGAAGTACGCGTTGCGGCACACTTTAAGGAGCCAGAACTTGAAACTTTCTCTCTCCTCGTCGATGAGGGTGAAGGCTTTGACGAAGGACTCCGACACTATATCCTCGGCGAGGGCTTCGTCGTGACAGAGCGTCGTGACATAAAGTTTCGCCTCGTTGAAGTATCTTCTGAATAGTCTTTCAAATGCTTCGTTCTTCATCGTTTGCCGTCGCTGCCGTTCTCACAGAATATACGACCGCCGCCTGCGGAGGTTACACCGATTTTAACATTTTTTTGCACGACGTCAACATTTTCCGCGCCTATCGCGCCTTTAAGCGCGCGTTCGGGCATGAAAAGAACGCTTTTTTGCAATAAAATGTTGATAAATGCCGCAAGTGATGATAACATATTTATAATAGTGCGCATATCTCGCGGATACGCGTGCGCACACGGGCGTCAAGCTCGCCTCGGGAGGTCATATGTCAGACAACGAAAACAAAAAAACATCCGTTTCCGAAAACGACGACAAGTACGTCGCCATACTTAAAAAACTCACCCTCGAAGAAAAAGCGGCGCTGCTCTCCGGGCTCACTTTCTGGAACACCGTCGCGATAGATAAACACAAAATACCTTCCGTCCGCATGACCGACGGCCCTCACGGGCTGCGCAGCGAGATGGAGAGCGGCAGCGGCACCAACATCATGAAGCAGTCCCATCCTGCGACCTGCTTCCCCCCTGCCGTCACGTCCGCCAGCACCTGGGATCCCGAGCTGCTCGAAAAGGTCGGCGAGGCGATAGCCGTCGAAGCGAAAGCCCTCGGCGTGTCCACCGTGCTCGGCCCCGGCGTCAACATCAAGCGCTCCCCTCTCTGCGGCAGGAACTTCGAGTATTTCTCGGAAGACCCATTCCTGGCAGGTCGTATGGGCGCGGCATGGGTGCACGGCGTGCAGAAAAACGGCGTCGGCGTGTCTTTGAAACATTTCTGCGCCAACAATCAGGAACACCTCCGCATGAGCATCGACACCATAGTGGATGAGCGCGCTCTGCGCGAGATATATCTCCCCGCTTTCGAGTATATCGTCAAGACGGAACAGCCCTCAACCGTGATGTGCTCTTACAACCGTCTTAACGGCACCTACCTTTCCGACAACAAGCATATGCTCACGGACGTCCTCCGCGACGAATGGGGCTTCAAAGGCATCGTGGTCAGCGACTGGGGCGCGGTGAACGACCGCGTGGCAGGCGTCAAAGCCGGCATGGATCTGGAAATGCCCGGCAACCGCGGCGCGAACGATAAGTTTGTGGTCAAAGCGGTCAAGGACGGCATCCTCTCGATGGAGGAGCTTGATAAAGCCGCGCTGCGCATGATAAAGTTCGCCTTCGAATGCAAAGCCAAAGAGGACAGAAAAGTCAAACCCGACTTCAACGCGAACGACGCTCTTGCGGCAAAGGTGGCGGCAAACGGCGCCGTCCTCCTCAAAAACGACGGGGACATCCTTCCCCTCACCTCCGCAAAGAAAGTTGCGGTCATCGGCGCGCTCGCCAAGACTCCGCGCTATCAGGGTTCCGGTTCCAGCCTCATCAACCCCACCAAGATCACCTCTTTCCTGGACGCGATGGACAACGCCGGACAAAAGTACGAGTACGCGGACGGCTACAAACTCAAAGGCGACGGCATGAGCAAACGCCTTATCGCGCAGGCGGTGGAAACCGCGATGGGCAAGGACGCGGTGCTGCTCTTTGTCGGGCTCACCCCCGAGTACGAATCCGAAGGCTTCGACCGCACGCACATCAATATGCCCGACGCGCACTACGCCCTCATAGACGAGATCGCGAAGGTCAACCCCAACATCGTGCTCGTGCTCTCCTGCGGCTCCCCCGTCGCGCTCGACGAGGCGGAACCCAAAGTCAAAGGCATCCTCAATCTGTATCTCGGCGGTCAGGCGTCGGGCAAGGCGGCGTACGACCTCATCTACGGCAAGGTCAACCCCTCCGGCAAACTGGCGGAAACCTTCCCCTTCCTCAAAAAAGACAACATCGTGGACCGCTACTTCCCCATGGGACCGCGCACGGTGCAGTATCGCGAGAGCGTATACGTCGGCTACCGCTATTACGAAGCGGCAGAAAAACCCGTGCTCTACCCCTTCGGCTACGGGCTCTCCTACACCGAGTTCGAGTACTCCGACCTCAAACTCTCCGACACCGACATCGATGAGGGCGAACCCCTCACCGTCACCTTCAAAGTCAAAAACAAAGGCAGCCGCGACGGCGCGGAAGTCGCGCAGCTTTACGTCGCGGACGTGCAAAGTTCCGTCTTCCGCCCGAAGAAGGAACTCAAAGGCTTCAAGAAAGTCTTCCTCAAAGCAGGCGAGGAAAAGGAGGTCACCCTCACCCTCGACAGCCGCGCGTTCTCTTACTACAACGTGCTCATCAAGGACTGGCACATCGAGAGCGGAGCGTTCGATATCCTCGTCGGCGCGTCCTCGCAGGACATCCGCCTGAAAGCGACGGTGAACGTGACGTCCGCCGCCCCCTCCGCGCCCGTCCCCGATTACCGCGCCACCGCGCCCTACTACTACGACCTCACGGAAACCAACGAGCAAAAGCGCACCATCCCCATCGAACAGTTCGCCGCGCTCTACGGCGCGTCCGTGGTAGACAACGTGCCTTACGCCAAAGGTGAATTCAACGCAAATTGCAGCGTCGGCGACGTTTCGGTGTCCGGCGTGGGCAAGTTCCTGAACAACATCATAACCTTCGGCGTCGGGCTCATCGCAGGCAGCGCCACCAACCGCGAGATGATGGTGCATTCTGCGATAGACATGCCTCTGCGCGGCTTCATGGGCTTTACGGGCGGAATGCTCTCCATGGAATGCGTGGAAGGACTGGTGGATATGTGCAACGGCACGAAAGGAGGGTTCGGACGCTTCATAAGAGGGTTCAAGAAGGATCCGGAGCTGGAGTCCTACATCCTGGACTGCAAGAAAGGCAAAACCCGCTGAGAAAAGGCAGCCCACATAAGTGGGCTGTTTTTTTTGACCAACTGAAATCAGGAGGGGAAAACGCTCCCCTCTCTCCCCTTGCAGAGGGGAGGGCGACCTCCCGATAACTCTACACTTCCGCACGCGTGTGCGGTTAAACCTCAACGGGACGAAAGCATATGAAAAAGCGGCCGTTTTTTTCTTGACTTGCCCGTGCAAAATGATTATATTTGTGGCGACCGAAACCCCGACGCGCGCGCATGATACGCACGCCGAAAAGTCGGACGGGACTTGCGAAGATACGCGGTCCGCACGGGAGGATAAACCTATATGGACAAAAACAACGGCTCCGAAAAACTTCCTCTTTCGGCAAGGATGAGAGAGATCACTCCCAAAAAAGTGATGCACGCGACCAGGTTCTACCTTTTCCTCGCCGTGCTCGCGCTCGTCCGCGCGCTTTCCGCGTACATCTTCATAGTGCCCAACGGGTTCGCGCCCAGCGGCATAACCGGTCTTTCCTCCATCATCTACAACGCCATCAACAATTCCTTCGACAACCTGGAAACGTGGGTGGAATGGATCTTCGACCCCTCCGTCACCGCCATCGTGCTGAACATCCCTCTTTTCATCGCGGCATTCATCGTGCTGGACAGGAAATTCGCGTTCAACACCTTCTTCTGCGTGACGGTCTACGCAGCGTTCATGGCGGTGTTCAGAGCGGTGGACATGCCCACGTACGCGGTCGAACAGCCCGAAAGCGGTTATAAACTGCTCGCCTCTCTTGCCGGCGGCGCGCTGGCAGGGCTCAGCCTCGGCTTTATGCTGCGCTACAACACTTCCCTGGGCGGCACCGACGTCATAGGCAAACTCATCTACGCAAAGAACCCCGTCGCGGACGTGCAATGGCTCATCTTCATGTGCGACTGCATCATAGTCATCGCCTCCGGCGGACTCGGCTTCATAGGGCTGGACATCGACGCGATAGTCGGCGACGGAGATTACACTCCCCTCATCACCGCAGTGCTCTCGCCGATGATCTACTCCTTCCTCTCCCAGCTCACCACCTCGCAGGTCGCGGACGTGTTGCAGTCGGGCTTCCAGTCCTCGCTGGTGTTCAACATAATCTCGGACAAGCAGAACGAGATAGCGGAACACATCACGCGCGAAATGCACCGCGGCGTCACCATCATGAGCGGCATAGGCTATTACACGGGCGAGGAGCACAAGGTGCTGGTGTGTGTGGTCAGACGCAAACAGATAAACACCGTCAAGCGCATAATCCAGGACTGCGATCCGCTGGCATTCACCTTCATCACCAAAGCGCGCGAGGTCAAGGGCAACGGCTTCAATCCTCCGCAGGACGCTCAGGACGCGTAAGACCGTCGAAACGAAAACAATTACGGACAAATCAAAAAACGGCGCGTGCGCCGTTTTTTCGTTTGTTTGATTTGACCGAGCGCTCACTCCGCGTCCCCTCTCACCGCTTCCGCCGCTTTCACGGCGATGGCGCACTCCATCCTGCAACGGAAGAGGTCGCATCCGTAGGCGTAGACCCCGTTCACGTCCCCGGTGGCGTGCCATGCGTTCGCCGCACAGCCGCCCGAACAGTACAGCCGCGCCCAGCACTCGTCGCATTCGGGCTTGGAGTAAGCGTTGCAACGCTTGAAATCCGCCCTCACCTTTTCGCCGTTTTCGGATATGCCGTCAAAGACGTTCCCCATCAGGAACTCCTTTTCTCCCACGAACTGGTGGCAGGGGTAGAGCTCGCCCGTCGGCGTGACCGCCATGTACTCCGTCCCGGAGCCGCAGCCAGAAATGCGCTTGTAGATGCAAGGACCGTGTTCGAGGTCGAGCATGTAATGATAGAACACGAAAGGTCTGCCCTCTTCCTCTCTTTTTATCATCCTCTCCGCAAGTAGTTCGTACTGCTCTTCGATCACGGCTTTGTCCTCCTCGGTCAATGCATACGGGGAATCCTGCGGCGCGACGACCGGCTCCATACTGAGCCTGTCAAAACCCAGATCGAGCATGACGTCGATATCCTTCATGAAATCGGGGTTGAGGTGGGTGAAAGTGCCGCGGATGTAATACTCACGCTCCCCTCTTGCCGCCGCGAACTTTCGGAACTTGGGCACTATGACGTCAAAGCTGCCAACGCCGCCCACCGTCTTCCTGAAACGGTCGTTGACCTCCTTCCTGCCGTCCAGGCTCATGACCACGTTGTCCATCTCGCGGTTGCTGAACTCTATCACGTCGTCGTCCACCAACATGCCGTTGGTGGTGAGGGTGAAACGGAAATGCTTGCCGCATTCGGCTTCGCGCTCACGCGCGTACGCGACAATTTGTTTTACTACGCCGAAATTCATGAGAGGCTCGCCGCCGAAAAAGTCCACTTCCAAATTATGGCGGCTGCCCGAATTTTCAATGAGGAAATCTATCGCGCGCTTGCCCACCTCAAAGGACATCAGCGCACGCTCCCCGTGATACTTGCCCTGGCTTGCGAAACAGTACTCGCAGTCCAGATTGCAAGTGTGCGCCACGTGCAGACAGAGCGCCTTGACGACGGGGGAACGCTTTGCGAGCGCGTCCACATCGGGGCGGAATTTGTCCTCCGAGAACAACTTGCCCTCGGCGACGAGCGAGTCTATATCCGAAAGGCAATCCTCCGCCTCCGCATCGCTCACGCCGAAACGCTCTTTAAGCGCGCTCTTTATCTCCTCCCTCTCCGTCTTGCCGTAAAGGGAAACCGCCTCGTACGCCACGTCGTCCAGCACGTGCACGGAAGCGGAAGCGGTGTCCACCGCCACGTTATATCCCAACCTCTTGAAAAGATGTACCATAAATCTGCAAAAATCCGCCCGTTTCGGGCGGATATTCATCCGAAAACGGATGTAGGCTGCCGCAAGGTCACTTCGCGGACTTTTCGCACTTCTGGTTCGCGACGCCGCAGGAAGTCTTGCAAGCGGACTGGCAGGAGGTCTGGCATTCGCCGCAGCCGCCGTCTTTCTTGCTGGTTTCGAGATTGCGCGTGTTCAAAGAGATTATTCTTTTCATGATATGCTCCTTGTCGTGTTGTTTTATTACTATGATTATACCTACGTTTTATACTTTTGTCAATTGTTCCTTTCCGTCATATCTTCGGGTCGCGCTCCGCCGTCACCCGAACGCTGCCGCGCGCCTGTCCGCCGCCTGCCGCCACTTCCGCGCCGCGGCGCTCCGCCCCTGCGAGATAGCGCACGCACCCCTCCGTCACCCTCTCTCCGGGCAACAGTACGGGGATGCCGGGGGGATACACCCAAACGCTTTCCGCCGCCACTCTGCCCACCGCGCCCTGAAAAATCACCTTTTCGGAGGGAAGCCTTGCGGCGCGGAACAACTCCTCCGCCCTCTCCCCGAAGACGGGCGCGGACACGGGCTCCGCGTTTTCTGCCGCTTCACCGCTATCGTCTATGGCGGCGCAAGCCTCGAACAGTCTGCCAAGACTCGCGCTGCCGTCGCCCACGGTCGCGTACGCCAACACCCCGTGAGGATAGGCGCTCTCCGCCTCGATGCCGAACTCCGAAAGCAACCGCTTTTTTAACTCATATCCGCTAAAACCGCACTTTAAGCAGTCGAAATATAGCTTTGAACCGTCGATATCGAAAACTCGTCCATCGCGCGCCCTGCCGTCGAAAAGGCGCAGCCGCCTGAATGAAGAGGCTTTTTTCCTAAACGCGGCAAGCTCGGACGCAAGCTCCGTCAGTTTGTCCCTGCCACGTTTTTCCAGATACTCCGCCATGCCGTCCACCCCTGCCATGAACACGTAGGAGGGGCTGCTGGTGTTGAATGCGGCAATTGCGGATGCGATGTCCGAAGCGTCCGCTCTTTCCGTCGCGATATGCAGCACGGCGGTCTGCGTGAGCGAGGGCAAGGTTTTATGCAGGCTCATGACCACGATGTCCGCTCCCTCCCGAACGCCGCCTTTCGGGAAAGCATCCGAGAGCCCGAGGTGCGCGCCGTGCGCCGCGTCCAGAATGAGCAACGCTCCCCTCTCATGCGCGACGTCGGCTATCGCGCGCACATCGCTCAATATCCCCTCATAGGTGGGCGAAGTGAGCACCACGGCTTTGTAGCCCGTCGCGTCCAGAGCCTCCGCCACCGCCTGCGGCGACACGCTGCCGTAAAAGCCCATCCCCTCCGCGATGTCGGGGAGGACGGTCGCGGAAGGCAGTTTCAACCTCTCTATCGCATTGAAAACGGAACGGTGGCAGTTCCTCGCCGCGATGACACCCTTCTCCCCTACGGCGGAGAGCGCGGCAAACATCGCCCCCGTGCTGCCGTTCACGGACAGGAACGCGCGGCGGCTGCCCCAGATGGAAGCGAGGCGGCAAAGCAAGTTTTTGAGCGTTCCGCAGGGTGCGTACAAGTCGTCGAACCCCTCCGTTTCCGTGATATCGAAAGCCGCCCCGAGGTCGGCGAGCCACGGAAACTCGGCAAGGGCGCGCTTATGCCCGGGCATATGCATAGGCAGTATGTCCGACGATCTCAGCGCGCTCAGTTTTCGGTAAAGCGAGTCCTCTTTCACGTCCGTCTTCCTTACGGCTGCAACGCCGCATATCTATCATACTACTTTCCGTCCTTTCGGGCAACAGTGTTTAACGCGGCATCCCTCCTCATTTTCGGCGGCGCACAAAAGGGACGCATCTCCATGCCGCGCGGTTTCGGTCTTGACAGGAGGGAGATATTGCGTTATATTCAAAAAAAAGGGCGCGCACGCGCAAGGAGCTTACATGAAGAGTTACCGCAAAGTGCTGACCGTCAACATCCCCTCTCGCAGAGGATTTCTGAACATCACGCCGCAGGTGGCGCAGGCTGTGCGCGAATCGGGCGTACAGGAAGGGCTGGTGCTGGTCAACGCAATGAATATCACCGCCAGCGTGTTCATCAACGACGACGAAAGCGGACTGCACTCCGACTACGAACGCTGGCTTGAAAAACTCGCCCCCGAGAAGCCCTACTCTCAATACGCCCACAACGGCTACGAGGACAACGCCGACGCGCACCTCAAACGCACCATCATGGGGCGCGAAGTGGTCGTCGCCATCACCGAAGGCAAGCTTGATTTCGGCACTTGGGAACAGATCTTTTACGGTGAATTCGACGGCATGCGCCAAAAGCGCATCATGATAAAAATAATCGGAGAATAACGCTTCCTCCCAAGTCCGCGCGAGCGGACAAGCAGTAGGCTGCCGTTCCGTACAATGTGCGGAACGGCAGCTTTTTTTGACATATCGGACAGTTAAAACGTCATTTCGGGCGAACTCTGCCCTTCACTTCTTCGCATCCGCGAATATCTCTTCGGCGTATCTCGCACTCTCCGCCGCGTCGCGGCAGTATCTGTCCGCACCTATCTTTCGGGCATATTCTGCGGTGAGCACCGCGCCGCCGACCATGACTTTGCACTGCGGACACGCCCTGTGCACCGCCTCCGTCGTGACGCGCATATTATCCACCGTGGTAGTCATGAGCGCGCTGAGTCCGCACAGTTTTGCGGAGTGCCGCTCGCAGGCTGCGACCACCTCTTCGGGCGGCACGTTCTTGCCCAGGTCCACTATGCGGTAGCCGTAATTTTCCAGCACCGTCTTAACGATGTTCTTGCCTATGTCGTGGACATCTCCCTTGACGGTGGCGAGCACTATCACGCCCTTATCCGCGCCGCTCGCGTCCGCGAACGTGGCGCGCACTTCGTCAAAACACTTCTTTGCGGTTTCGGCGGAAGTGATGAGCTGGGGCAGGAAGATGCGCCCTGCGGCGTAATTCTCTCCCACGCGGTCGAGCGCAGGGATGAGCATCTCGTCAATTACCCACAAGCCGTCGTGTACGGCAAGCGCCGCTCTTGTCACGTCAACAGCCCTGTCCAGCCCTTTGGATATGCAATAAAACAGCTCCTCTTTCGCGTCCCCCTGCCCGGGCTCTGCCCCTTCCGACGCAGGCTTATGCGCGGCAAGCGGTTTTGAGGGCGCGTCCTTAAACCCGGCGTACTTTTCCGCATAACATCCGCACCCTGCGTCCCTGCCCGACAGCACGTTGAAAGCGTCCACCGCCTGCATATTTTCGGGGATATTCGGGTTGAGGATGGGCAGATCCAGCCCTGCGTACATCGCCATAGTAAGGAAAGCGGTGTTGAGCAGTTTTCTTGCCGGCAGTCCGAAGGACACGTTGGACACCCCGAGGGTGGTCCTGACGTCGAACTCGCGCTTCACCGCGGTGATGGCGGCGAGGGTGTTCATCGCCTGTTCCTGCTCCGCCCCCACGGTGAGGGTGAGGCAATCTATGAAAATGTCCTGTTCGGGGATGCCGAACTTTTTTGCGGCGGCGACTATCTTGCGCGCGAGCGCGAGCCTCTCATCCACGGTATGCGGCACGCCTTCCCTGCCCACCGTGAGCCCGACCACCGCCGCGCCGTACTTTTTGACGACGGGCAGCAACGCGTCCAGCGACTCGTCGTCCGCGGTGACGGAATTGACGATGGCTTTGCCGGTGTAAGCGCGCAGCGCGCGTTCCACGGCGTCCGCCTTGCCGCAGTCAATCTGCAACGGAAGGTCGGTAAGGGCGCCGACAAACTTCACCACCCTTTCCAACATCTCCCCCTCGTCGATGCCGGGCAGACCGCAGTTGACGTCCAGGATATCCGCCCCTGCCTCGACCTGTTCGAGGGTCTGCGCCGCGATATAAGCGTTATCCCCGTTCAAAAGCGCCTCTTTCATCGCCTTTTTGCCCGTGGGATTTATGCGTTCGCCCACGACGCGCACGCCGTCGATAAAAACGGTTTTCGTGGCAGAACAGACGGCTGAAACATACGGAATGTCATGTTTAACCGGCTTTTTTGCGGACAACATCTCTTTCACCGCCGCGATATGTCCCGGCGTCGTGCCGCAGCAGCCGCCCAAGACGGACACCCCTATATCGACATAATTTCCGTACTCCCCTGCGAACTCCTCCGCGCCTACGGGATAGTTCATCATGCTGTCGGGAAGTCCTGCGTTAGCCTTCACGAAAACGGGCACGCGGCTGACCGCGAGCAGTCGTTTTATAAGTGGGAATATCTTGTCGGGCCCCAGCGAACAGTTGATGCCCAAAAAGTCCGCGTACGCGGAGGCGGTGAGCCCGAAGCACTCCACGCTGCACCCCGTGAACGTCCTGCCGCTCTCGTCGAAGGTCATGGAGCACATGACGGGCAGAGAGCTGTTCTCGCGCGCGGCGAGCGCCGCCGCCTTGAGCTCCGTGAGGTCGGACATTGTTTCTATGAGGATAACGTCCGCAAACTCCCCTGCCGCTGCGATCTGCTCCCTGAACACGTCGTACGCCTCCTCGAAGGAGAGGTCGCCGAGCGGCTCCGTGAGCGCGCCTGTGGGTCCTATGTCCAGCGCGACGAACTTATCCTCTCCCACCGCTTCGCGCGCAAGGCGGACGCCTGCCGCCGTAAGAGCAGCAGCCTCGCCGCTGCGAGTATGTTTGCGGCGGTTCGCGCCGAACGTGTTGGAGCAGATGACATCCGCGCCCGCTCTCGCGTAAGCGCGGTGGATATCCTTCACTCTTTCGGGGTCGGAGAGGTTGAGGCTTTCGGGCGCGACGCCGCCCGGCAGCCCCTGTTTTTGCAATTCCGTCCCGAAGCCGCCGTCCAGCAGCACGAAACCCTTTTTTGCGAATGCCGAAAAATCTCTTTTCATATCCTTTCCCCGTGAACGCCTTTCTCACCGCGCACGCCTATGACGGCGGTGACGGTCTTTTGCGGCGTCATGAGCATATTAGCCCCGATATAGACCCCCAGTTTTCTCCCCATATCCAACAGGCGCATGAAATCCGTCTGTTGTTCGAGGGGGAAATCCGCATAACCGCACGAGAAGCGGTGGGTGATCCTGCCCTGCTCGCGCGCGGCGATATCCGAAGAGAGCTCGTCCATGACGCTCTCAATCGCCGACACGGCGGCGGCGTCCGCGATGACGCCCACGGCAGGGTCCTCCGTCATGAGGCGTCTTATCAGCTTATCCGTTTCCAGCCCGAGCGTCCCTGCGACGACGTACGCCGCCACGCACCCGGAGAGGTGTTTTTTTATCGCATTGCCGCGGAAAGTGACCCCCGCGCCCGAAAGCGTGACCCCGTCCTCGTCCAGCGGATAACGCGCCCAAACGGTGCGAGGCTGCGCGGCAGCGAGGCAAAGCTGCTCCGCGCGCGCGAAATTGCGCTCGTCCGCGGCGGAAAGCTCCTGACCGCGGTGCCCGAGATAGCGCAGCGTTTCCGCCCTGTCTATCCTCATTTCCCGTCCTCCGAGTTGAGTTTTGCGAGGAAGGGGCGGATATTTTCGGTTATTCTCCGCGCGACGTAGGCGTTGTTCATGATATAGAGGTGGATGCCGTCCACGCCGCCGCTGAGCAGATCGATGATCTGATCGGTGGCGTAAGCGATGCCTGCCTCGGTCAGGGACTCGGGGTCGTCTGCGAAACGCGCGTACATACGCGAGATCTTGGACGGTATCTTTGCGGCGGTCATCTTGACTATGCCGCCGAACTGCGAGGCTTTGACCAAAGGCATGACGCCTGCCTGAACGGGGACGTTTATGCCTGCGAGCCTCACCATGTCCATGAAGCGGAAGAAGTCGTCGTTGTCGAAGAAGAGCTGCGTGTTGAGGTGCGTGACGCCGAGATCCACCTTACGTTTGAGGTTGGTGATATCGTCGCGCAGGCTGTCGCACTCGGGGTGCCCCTCGGGGTAACACGCCGCGGAGATGTCGAAGGAGAAGCCCTGTTCGCGGATGAAGCGTATGAGGTCGGACGCATAAGAGAAGTCGCCTGCGGTCGCACCCTCCACCCTGTCGCCGCGCAGAGCGAGCACATTCTCGACGCCTGCGTCCGCGAGCTCCGACAGCGCGTTTTTGACCTCCCCCGCGGTGGAATTGACGCAAGTGATATGGGCGAGGGGCTCCATGCCGAGAGCGCGCACTTTGCGCGCCACCTCCGCCGTGTGGGCATTGCGGCTTCCGCCTGCGCTGTAAGTGACCGAAACGTAATCGGGCGCAAGGTCGCCGAGGCTTGCGAGGGTGGCGTTTATGCCCTCCATCCCCGACTGCACCTTGGGCGGAAACACTTCGAACGAAAGAACGGCTTTTTTGCTTTTGAAAAGGTCGGCTAACCTCATGACTCCTCCGAAACGCGCGCATACACGCGACTATGAAATTATGATAACACAAAATCGCCGCCGCGTAAACAATAAACCGAAACGCGCGCGCAGGCTGCACTTACGCGGCACACCTCCTCCCAGGGACGCGCGCCGCTCCGCGTAAAAATGAGCCGCGCCCCGAAACCAAAACGACCTGCCAAGCCGGTCGTTTTGGTTTGCGGAATGACCACAGATTAAGCCGGTGGTCATTCCGCAAAGGGACGACCCTCGCCGCAGGGCGAGGGTCGTTGAACGGACATATCCGTTATTTTGCGGTTTACGCGATGACGGGGGTCGCCAACACGCCGTAGAAGGGCCAGGAAGGAGGCATGGTATCCATTTTGCCGGCGAGGTCAGCGCTGATCGTACCGATGAGAGCCTTCAACTCGTCGAAGTTTGCCGCAAGGTCGGTGAGGATGCCCACATAGTAGACGGTGCCGCCCTCGACTTCGACCGCATCCATGATGATGCCGTTAGTCACGACGTCTTCACCTGCGAAGTCCTTGCCGTTGACGGTCACGGTGCCGCCCACCACGATGTCGCCGCCAATGCTGACGATGCTTTCGACGTAGGTGTCATCGTTGGTGCCGGTGAGCTCGGCGTCCTGACGCAGGTTGAACACGAGTTCGTCATAATCGATCCTGGTGACCTGCTTGCCGAAGGTGAACGCACCTTGCGCGACGCTGATGCGGAGCACATTGCCGCCGAAGACCGGTGCGATGAGCTGCTTGACGCTCGCGATGGTCGCCGCTTTCTTTTCCGGATCCTGGATGGTGAGGAACTCGTTGAGCAGGAATTCCGCCACGGGCTCGAGGTTGACGATGATAGCGCCGTTCTCTGCCTGAGAGCCGAAGGTGCCGAGCTGCCCCATCAATTTGCCGACGAACCCGATGAAATCGAAACCGCCTTCTGCCGCGCCGCCTGCAGGAGCGACGGTCTTTTTGATTATCCTGTCCACGAGGTTTGCGAGCGCTTCCACATTGTAGACGCCGCCTATCGCGTAGTCATTCCCTGCCAACTGATCCACCAGCGTTGCGGAAACGACCGCCGCGCCCTTTGCGGAATCGTAATGCAGGGTGAACACGTTCTTGACGGGGGTCTTGACGCCGTCCTCGCCCACGGTGACTTCATCCATAGAGATGTGGATGTAGCCGATGTCCTCTATCATGGTGGTGATGTCGGACACGTTGAAGTCCTTGAATTCGAGCTTGAAGCCATCTTCCATGACGCCCTTACCGTTGTTGCCCACGAAGTCGAGCAAGCCGATCATAGCGAAGATGTTGAGGTCAACGTCTATGTCGATGACGTAATTGGTGCCGGCAACAAACTCGGTCGCAGGAGCCACGGGCTCTTCGCTGTCCGCTGCCGCTTCGCCGGTTTCGCCGCCTGCCGCCTGAACGGTGCCTGCTTCAACGAATATCTCACCGTTGAAGTTGATGAGGTTCTTGGCTTCATTATCAACGAAGGAACCCGTCGCAGGATCGAAAGTGTTGCGTGCCCCGAGCACACCGGGGATCATTTCGTCGAAAGGATCGGCTTCGCCGCCTGCGGTGGCTTCGTCAAACCCGAAGTACAGCTTGATGGAGAAAGTAGTGGCAAGCGCTTGGATGACCTCCGCAAGACCTATCTCTGCGCCCTCTTCGCCTGCCTCGATGCCGAGGAAGCCTGCGACTGCGCCGATGACGGTGTTGATGGTCGCCTGATCGACGTCCAGCCCTGCGAGAGCACCCATGATCTTGGTTTCGAGCACTTGGTAAACGGTGCTGCCCTCGGGAACGCCGCCCATGAAGCCTATCACGGTGTTAAGCAGCTTCTCAAGCCCCAGCTCCATCATGATGGTGTTGCCGCTTTCGGAGATGTCCCAATCGCTTATCGCCATGTTGGTCAGTATGCCTGCGACGATGCTGTTCTTCATGCTCACGTAGTCAATACCCGCCTTGATGGGCATGTCGATGAAATCACTGATCTGGATGGGACCCAGCCACTGCAACACGGTGTACACCACTTCGCCGATGTCAAGACCGTTGAACTTGGTGAACACGGGGGTGCCGACCGCGCCGTAGAGATAATCCTTGCCGTCCACTTTCTCGGTGGTGAGCGCAAAGATCTGCTCGTCCGCTTCGCCGGACTTCCTCATGATCTGCAAGCCGAAGTTAAAGCTCTTTTCCTGATTGAGCTCCACGTTGTGCAACTCCTCGACGATAGCCACGAACGCGTTCGATGCGCTCTTGATGCTGCTGACGTCGGGATCGTAATCCTCGTCGTCGGGCACTTCCGGCTCGTCGGGATCGTCCGGATCGACGGGATCATCCGGATCGACGGGACCAACGGGGGGGTCGATGCCGGGGTCGGTGTTCTCTTCCTTTTCATTGCACGCGACGAACAGCATGCCGCACATGAGGCACACCACCAAAACGGCAATGACTATGAGAAAAATCTTCTTCTTCATAATTTGCTCCTTCCTTATAATAAACTCAGCCCATTATCAGACCTACTTCCAAACTACACAAAATCGCGGAAGTGTTTCCCTTGTTTGAGTTTTCTCAACAATCCTTTAATATGGATTAAATAAAGCTTAAATCCACGCGCAGAACGCGTGCACGTGGGGAAAGATGCATGATGAACATCTCGTTTCTCCCTCTTTGCAACGCGCGACAACGCGTGCACGTGGGGAAAGATGCCCTTTCGTCAAGGTGGAAGCCACCAAGTTCACGGCGCGCAGAACGCCTGCGCGTGGGGGAATAAAGTTTAATGGGCGACATTCCTCTGACATGGGAGTATTGTACCCCCTCCTTACTGGAACGCATCCCGATTGAAACCAATGGGGACGGGGTAAAGCCGGGGTACCCATCTTTGATGGGGCTTGGGGGCGCAAATGTCCAATGAGGGACACACTTTGCCCCTCATTGGACATTTTTACCCCGTCCCCATTTGTTTCGGAGTTATACGTGAAATCAAACAATCTCGCTCAAAGTGTGCGTCGCGCTCAAATGCGCTCACTCAAAGTTCACATCGCACTCAAAGAATATAAAACTTGCCAAAGTCCCCTGACATGGGAGTATTGAACCCCCTCCTTCCCTTCGGGCTTTCCTCCCCCGTGCCGAAAGGGCTGTACTCCTCGCATCATGCAGGACTAATTTTCCGCCTCTAAAAAAGTTTATTTCTTGCACTCCCATAATCAAGCGGAGAACTGCACCCACCGAGAACCCGGCACGGGCGGAGGAATTCGGCACTCGCGCACTACGCCCGTGTCTACTTAATGCTTCGTCAGCGCTCGGCACTCACTTTTCGCGCCGCGGCGTTCAAGCGGCGGCACGCCGCCTGTGAACGCTTGGCTGAGCGGCGCGTGGTTCCGCCTTCGAACGAGTTCGGGACACTTGGGGACAGGTTTTGAACAATTGGGGACGGGCTTATTTTGTTCAATTTTTGAACATTTGGGGACGTGTTTGATTTGTCCAATTTTTGAACAAAATAAGCCCGTCCCCAATTGTTCAATGCGTTCCTGTTCGGGGAAGAAGGGGGGGGCAATACTCCCATGTCAGGGGACGCGAGCCTGTTAGACTTAATTCCCAAAACGCACTGGTTTAGAGAGTTCTTACTTTATCCGAAACAAATGGGGACGGGGTAAAAATGTCCAATGAGGGACACACTTTGCCCCTCATTGGACATTTGCGCCCCCGAGCCCCATCAAAGATGGGGACCCCGGCTTTACCCCGTCCCCATTAGTTTCAATGCGTTCCTGTTGCGGTATAACGTGAAGCATGAGTTTTGGACAAAATAAACCTGTCCCCAAGTGTCCAAACCCTATCAAAGATGGGGACCCCGGATGCAGCCCCAGCCGAAAATCAAGGATTTTCGCCCGGGGACCCCGATTTTCAGCCCCATCCCGAAATCAGAGATTTCGTGACGGGGACCCCGACTTTACCCCGTCCCCTATTGTCCCAAGGCGTTCAAGCAACGCCGAAGCCCCCTCGTGGGAGGGGGCTTCGGGGTCCGAAAGGAGTTTTAGGACTGATCGGTCTGAAACGGAACCGTTCTTATGCTTCTTCTGCCGCAGCCGGGATTTCAAGCGTCACGTCGTCGAGTTCAACGTCCATGCCGTTGTAATCGATGGTGATGCTGACTTTGAAGGTACCTTCTTTTGCGATGGTACCGTTGACGAGAGTGTAATCGGGAGCTAACCAGCCGGTGCCCTCCTTGACCTCGACCTCAACGGAGTAGACCTTCTCGCCGTCCGCATTGTAGATGCCATAGGCATCCGCTTCTGCGTTGTACTTGAAGGAGAGCCCTTCGCCCAGTCCGCTGCAATCGGGCACAAGACCTTCAAGGTTCATGCCGACGGTGGGGTTCTCGGGGGTGACGGAGTTGATGTCGGGCAACACATTGACGGTGTGGTAGAACTTCTGGTTCACGCCCTTATAGGTGAGTTCGTACTCGATCTTGTAGGAACCTGCCTGAGTCAGGGCGCCGTTTTCGGAGCTGATGACGGTGGAAGCAAGATCAGTGGCGTTCTCCTTATCTGCCGCAGCATACACTCTGACGTTCACTGCCACGATGAGGCTGCCGTCTTCTGCATAGATGCCGTAACCCTCGCTGCCCCACTTGAATGCGGCATTCTCTGCAATTTTGTCAGCATTGATGATGAAATTGTCGAGAGTTCCATTGATATTGACATCCTCATTGAAAGCAGAGAGTTCATAGGCATAGAAGTAGTCGGAGTAAGAGAACCCGTCCACGGAAACCGTGTAGTACACACGCGTGTAACGCGGGCTGCTCTTATTCTCGTTGGGATAATTGCTGATATAGCCTTCCTCGTTCACGGTGACGTTATTGCCGCTGCCTGCCTTCTCCCACTCGAAAGTGGCGGTGAAGCCTTGGAGTGCGGTGCCGTCCGCATCTTTTGCGACCCATGCGCCGTTCTCGTAAGAGATGGTGTAGGCAACGCCGTCATAATTGAACTTGGTAAACGCTTTGTCTATGGTGTTGCCAAAGTAATGATAGCTTGCTTTCGTCACTTCAAGAGGCGACTTGACGCTGATCGTCGCGGTGAAGTCCTTGGTGGCGGTGGCGGTCTTCAACGTCCACTTGAAGGTCTTGTCGCCGGCTTTGCTTGCGTCCTTCACGAGGGTGTAGCTGTTGCCGTCCACAGCGCTGCTGATGGTGGCGAAGTCGAAGTTGGAGCCGTTGGGCACCATGTCGAACTTGTACTCGCCGATCTGGATGCCGATGCCAGCCCACTGGAAGGTGGTGCCGAGGGTAACGCCGTCGGTCAGGATGCTTGCATCGGTGCCGTCGAGCGCGTAGAAGGTCGCTTCGGTGGTGTCCGTTATCTCGAGCACCTGGATGTCGAAGGAGTAAGAGAAGTCACGCTTGACTATGCGCACTTCGTACTTGCCTTCTGCGATGATGTTGCCGTCCTTGTCGAAGACATTGGTGTCCGTGGTGGGGATGAGGACGCCGTCCTTATACAGCTGCACCATGTCGGAAGTGACGGTGGTCTTGAGCCCGTCCACCACGAAATGCATGGGATCGCTCACCGCGATGTTGGACCATATAGTGCTGCCCTTCGCCACGGGGATGTAGCTGCCTTCCACGATGCCTTCCAGTTCAACTTCCGCATTCTTATCGGGCACGATGACGTTGAATTCGTGTTCCACTTCGTAGATGCCGAAGATGGGGTATGCGGAGAGGTCGAGGAAGTCGCCGACCATATTGATGAGGCTCTTGCCGCTGTTGCCTGCCGCAACGTACAGCTTCAGGGTCTGCTTGCCTGCCTGACCCGCCTTGAAGCCGCTCACGCCGATGATGTAGCCGCTGAAGTCAACGGGTTCACCCGTCGCGATGGAGGTGCCGTGCATCTTGTAGGTCTTGCCGAGCCCTTTCTCTATGGTGCTGCCGTCCAGGATGTCGGTGGGCAGCCCGTCAACGGTGATGCCTTCGCCCTCAACAAGCGCCTTGGAGGTAGAGTTCTTGGTGATAGCGGTGATGGTGGGAGTTTCCTTCCTCACGGCTTTGCCGTAGGTCACTCCGTCTATCTTGATGCTCAGGGTGTCTGCGCCCTCGTTGCCCCTCCAGACGTAGGGGATGAGATCGCGCAGAGTAAAGCCCAGTGCGATTTCGCTGTCGACATCCATAAGCGTATCAACGAAGTCCATGATGCCACCCATGTTGATCACGAAGCCGTTTGCTTTGATGTCCGCAAGCGCGGTGTTGAAATCAAAGTTCTCATCAAGCGCGTTGAAGTTGGTGAGGGCAAGGATGCCGCCCAGTATCTTCATGATGTCGATGGGCTGCTCGCCGCCTGCTCCCGTCTGGTCGCCGGTTTCTTCGTCAGCCTGCGCCATGCCGCCGGTGATCATTGCCGCAACATAGTCCGCAAGGGCGTCGAAATCGAACACGCCGCCGATGCCGACCTTGTAAAGAATGATGGTTTCGCTGTCGAGTTGTGCGATGAGGTTGCCCTCCTCGGCAACGGAGTGGATGGTGAGGACGTTCTTCTTCACGGTGCCGTCTTCGTTCATTTCGTCGACCGTGACGTTGATGTAGCCGAGGCCTTTAGCCATTTCGGCTATCTTCTGAGGATCGTCAACATTGAAGGTGAGCGCGAAGCCCTCTTCCGTGACGCCCTTGCCGTTGTTGCCAACGAAGTCGAGCAAGCCTATGAGCGCGAAGGGGTTGAGGTCGATGTCAACGTCGATGTCATAAATGCCGTGCACGACTTCTTCCACAACGTCACCTTCTGCCGCGGTTTCGCCGCCTTCCTCGCCCTCGCCTTCGGTGGCTTTCTGGGTGAGCAGCGCAGAACCGTCAAGCGTGAAGTTGAGGATGTTTTTGGCTTCTTTTGCAACGAAGGAATCCGTCGCAGGATCGTAAGTGCCGCGTGCCGCGAGCACACCGGGGATCATGCCGTCGAAAGGATCGGCTACGCCGCCTGCGGTGGCTTCGTCAAACCCGAAGTACAGCTTGATGGTGTAAGTGGTGGCGATCGCTTGGATGACCTCCGCAAGACCTATCTCTGCGCCCTCTTCGCCTGCCTCGATGCCGAGGAAGCCTGCGACTGCGCCGATGACGGTGTTGATGGTCGCCTGATCGACGTCCAGCCCTGCGAGAGCACCCATGATCTTGGTTTCGAGCACTTGGTAAACGGTGCTGCCCTCGGGAACGCCGCCCATGAAGCCTATCACGGTGTTAAGCAGCTTCTCAAGCCCCAGCTCCATCATGATGGTGTTGCCGCTTTCGGAGATGTCCCAATCGCTTATCGCCATGTTGGTCAGTATGCCTGCGACGATGCTGTTGGTCATGCTCTCGTAGTCAAGACCCGCCTTGATGGGCATGTCGAGGAAATCGCTGATCTGGATGGGTCCCAGCCACTGCAACACGGTGTACACCACTTCGCCGATATCAAGACCGTTGAACTTGGTGAACACGGTGGTGCCGACCGCGCCGTAGAGATAATCCTTGCCGTCCGCTTTCTCGGTGGTGAGCGCAAAAATCTGCTCGTCCGTTTCGCCGGTCTTCATGATCTGCAAGCCGAAGTTAAAGCTCTTGCGCTGGTCGATCTCGACGATGTGGAGCTCTTCAACGAGAGCGATGAACGCGTCCGTTGCGCTCTTGATGCTGCTGACGTCGGGATCGTAATCCTCGTAGTCGGGCACTTCCGGCTCGTCGGGATCGTCGGGATCGTCCGGATCATCCGGATCGACGGGATCAACCGGGGTGTCGATGTCGGTGCCCGGATCGTCTTTCTTGTCATTGCACGCAACGAAGAGCATACCGCACATGAGGCTCAGTATCAGCGCTGCTATGACAACAAGAAACAGTTTCCGCTTCATAATTCTTCTCCTTTATAGGTATGATTTGGGCATTATTTGCCTACTATCAGTTTATTTAACCTGCCTATCATTTAAATTAAATCAAAATTAAATATCGGCGTTTCGCGTTAAAGATAATTACTTTTTTACACCAAAATTAAATTAAAATTACCGAAAAAAGACCGCCGACACGCAAACGATACAAGTGTATTAAAAATTTCAGTAAACTTCATGAAATGTATATGTAAATATGATCTGAGGTTGTCGGACGGACGCGATATTTGTCGAAACACTCCCCTTCCCACTGCGGTTTGACGGGGCAGACGCGACTTTTCGGGGACATTATCTCCCCTCCATTTATATTAAATTAAAATATCAATGTTATATAAGACCTTATTATATATGCCTCCTGCTCCGCCGTACATTTTTAATTTCGCCGCCGTGTGCCCGACTCCGCCTCCGCACATCTCATTTCACCGCCGTGTGCCCTGCTCCGCCACCCTACATTTGATTTTGCCGCCGCGCTCTTACTTCACCGCATAAAAAAGAGGCAGCCCTTCGGGCAGCCCCTTGCTTTTATCCTTTCTCCGTCACGCGGCTCGCGCCGACTTACGCCGCGCTCCGCCGTCACTCCGCTACGGTGATGTACCACTCCTGCCTGAAACCGCCGCTTCCGCTGAGGCGCAGCGTTATCTCGTAGTATCCCGGTTCGTTGAAAGTCAGGCGGAAGGACACGTTGACAGCGCTCGTTATCAGCGCAGGGAACTCCTCCGCCACAAGCACCCCTGCCTGCGACGCGTCGGGCAGGAAGTATCTGCTTGCGGTGAAGGAGTTCGCAGTGAGCGTCACCGCCGCGTCAGGAGAGGAAATGTCCACCGCCACGGGGACCGCCGGATGCGCCGCGTCGTAGCGCTCCACCGTAAGGATGAGCTCGCGTTGCGGTTGGTCGTTCACGCCGTGCGTGGCGTTCGTTATCCCACCCGAGAAGGTGTATGCCTTGCCCGTGAACCAGAAGGGACGTTCAAGTGAGGTTTCAACGAACTTGTAGGTCGCGTCCGCGCCCGAATACGCCTCTATGCGCTTGACGAAGGTGTCGCTCCACATCTCTTTGTCCTCTTCGCCCGTCATGCCCAGCGGTTTCAGCCTGCACTCGTAGTCGTTTGCGGCATTGAAAACTATGCTGTAACCTCCCAGCAGCATTTTGCTGCTCGTCCAGTATCTGCCGCTCATGGTGAGAGGGATGTCGTTGATGAACACGTCCGCCGCCGAAAGATAGATGCCCACGCGTTTGTCGCCGTACACCGCAGTGGCTTTGACGTAGTCACGGTTCAGGATGCTCGCCATATACACGGTGGAGCCCACCGCGCTCACAGGCATGCGTTCCTCGTTTATCTCATACTCCATCCTGTCCGGCGGAGTGACATAATAGCCGCAGGTGTATTCGCCGTCCATGAACTCCCATTGCACGGAAACGTCCCCGACGCGCGCGGAATAGTAAAGGTCGTCCATTATCAACATCTCCCTGACTCCCACGGCGTCGCTCTCCCCTATCACCGTCATCTCCTTGACGTAACCGTTGACGTACTCCACCCTGGCGTCCGCAAGCAGGAACTCGGGGAGCTCGCGCACCTGTCCGCTGTACTCCCCCGACGAGGACGGAGAGTCCGCATGGAGGATGTCCAGCGCGGAGTCCGCCGCCACGTGCGGCGTGAACACCACTTCCGCCGTGGTGCGGTCGGTCAGCAGGATGCGCGCAGGCACTTCACACGTGAGGTCGAGCGTCGTCACCGCGTCGGGATCCAACAGATCGAGAGTCGAATACGGACCGGGATATTCCACCACGAGGGTCACTTCCTGCACCTCTCTCGAAGCGGAGTCCAACCCTTTGATGTCCACCACGCGCGCGTCAAATGTGAAGGTCGAACTCCTGTCCAACCCGACGCAGTCCGCGCGGATGTGATATTCCCCCATCATCCCCGAAAGTTCCTCCGGGCTCATGGGGACGCCGTCGCCGTGCAACAGTTCGCCGCTCTCGCCGTAAAGCGCCGTCAGTCCGTCCGCGGAGGGCTGCTCCCACTCCCAGTCCAGCGCGAGCGAGCCCGCCCCGGAGCCGTAGTTCTTCACCTCACCGTCCGAATCGTCCGCGATGTACACCGTCTGACCGTATATGTCGTGCGGCTGCGCCATGCCGAATTCGTTCAGTTCGACGTTGAACACGAAAGAGTCCGTGCTATCCATCATATCGTCCTCGAACAGATGGGACAATATCACCACTATCCACGCCGTGCCCACCTGCACGCTGTCGGTGGAAAACATATTCTCCGCATACAGCATGCGCAACATTATGCACACGTACGAGTCTTCGTCAAACTTTTCGCGCGGATAGGTGAAAAGCGTGTATTCGGGCAGCAGCATAGATGCGCTGATGCCCAGGTCTTCCGTGACGGCGTCCACTGCGTCCGCGCCTATCAATGCCTGTAACGCCACGGAAAAATATACGTTGTACGACTCGAAGTCGCGCGGCGAGAACGCGATGTCCAGCACCGCTCCGCGCGCCGCCCCGAACCTGCTCTTGCAGAAGGAGCCGCAGCTCGCGTCGCATTTGTGGGATATGCGCAGGTGCAGATAGTTGTCCTCTTCCAGCGCGCCGAGGTCATAATCGTTCAGCATGAGGGTGAGCAGGTCGATGTTGGCGTCCAGTACATAGTCGTAGCTCATCACGACGCGCCCGGAGGACATGGCGTCCAGCGTGCCTTCCATGTGCGAATTGCCTATCTTGGTGACCACATAGCCCGTTTCGGAGTCGTCCGGGACCATCTCCGCAAGTTCGGGGTAAAGGTCGGAGGAGGTCGTGAACTCCGCACTCGCCGCCGCGCCGCCCTCCACGGTCAGTCCGTCGGTGGCAAGCTCCGCTCCGCCATCCGTGAAGGTGAGCGTCACTTCGCCGCTCATGTCCGGGAACAGCCCCAGAAGCTCCTCCGCGTCGGATATCCCGAAAGCGGAAAGCAGCGCGCCTGCCACGTTTTCGCCCAGCACGGTCATCACCGCGGAAAAATACTCCGCGCCGTCCTGTTTATAGTCGCCGTTCACGAAAAAGTGATATTCGTCCGCGCCTGCCCTGACTCCCCCGAAAAAGGTCTTGCCGAGGTTCACCAGCATATCCGAAAAAGCGCTCACGGCGCTCTCCGCATTCTCTTCGTTGTACACCGTGCCCAAAAGGTCGAAGACGTTGAGGTTCTCTATCTTCATCCTGGCGTCGGGAAGCGCGAGCCCGGGCGCGATGTCCACCCAGGTCGTGGTGGAATTGCTCACGATCGAAAACAACACCCCGTCCGCCGCCGCGCTCGCGTCCGCCGTAGCGCCGTCGCCGAGCGTCAGTACGGCGCAGGACGCGCTCGCGTCGTTGAGGTCGTAGTTAATGCCGAAAAGCAGTTCCCTCCTCCCCTCGGGAGCAAGGATCTCCGCCGTGAGTTTGACGCCCATCCTGCCGCCCGACAACATGATGCTTTCCGCCAGCCTGTCGGCGGCGTCGCGCAGATGCTTTTCCCAGGAAACGGGCGTGGCGGAAGGCAGTTCGTCGCGCTTGTTGCAGGCGGCAAAAAGCGTGGCGAAAAGACATAACACCAGCACCGCCGCTATTATGATGACCGCCTTCCTTTTCATCTTTCACCGCCCTCCGCTCTTACGATGTTTTGCACAAACCCGGCTTTTATCTTGTGAAATCGCATCGTCAGACCCTGTTTGCCGCGCTTGCGCCCTTGTTGTTCTTGAACACGCAGGTTATCTCCAAACCGCAGGGGACATTGGCTGCAGCCCTGATGCTGCCCCCCATCCCTTCCACTATGGCTTTGGCTATGGAAAGCCCCAGCCCCGTCCCCGGGATGTCCTTTGCGTTCTCCGCGCGGTAGAACCTGTCGAATATGGTTTCCAGGTCCCCTTTCGGCACGCCTATCCCCGTGTCCGTCACCGTGAATACGCAGCCGTCGTTGGTGTTTTTCAGACGCACCGTTATCCTGTCGCCCTCCGCGGTGTACTTCACCGCGTTCTCGATGAGCACGGACGCGAGCTGTTTTATCTTCTCCCTGTCCACGGGCAGGTCGCAGTACTCGATATTCGCGATGAGCGCCTTGTTCGCCATCGTAGCCATGTCCGCGAACATATCCACCGTTTCGCTGATGACGTCGCTCATCTTGGTTTCCTTGCCGCGGCTCGCGCTCCTGCCCCTCACGATGTTGAGCAGCCCCGAGGATATGTCCGTCATGTAGTCCACCTCTTCCAGGCTGGCGTACAGCATCTCCGACTGCTCCGATACGGTGGAATCGGGGGAAGCGAGCACGTTTTCCAGATTGCCTTTGATGACCGCCAGCGGAGTGCGGATCTCATGCGACATATCGTTTATGAAATCCTTCTGCTTCACGTAGTCCGTCATGATGGGCTTTATCGCGATGTATCCCCACACGAAACTGAACACCACCGCGACCACTATGAACGCGATCACGAAGGGGATGCAATAGACGGATATCTCGTCGAGCGCCGCCGTCAGAGAGTCGCACACGGCGAACACTTTGACGTAATGGTACGCGCCGTCCTCCTCCGACGGGAAGGTCTGCACCGTGTAAGTTTCGAAGGTGTGCCCTCCCACGTTCTCGGTGCGGTGCTCGTTCGCCCTGCCGCCGAGCGAGGGGGAATTGTTGAAAAGGAAATCGTCCGACGTTTCTATCATCACGTCGCCGCCCGTCACCGTGTAGAGCGCAAAACGGTACTCGGGCGCATCCAACGTCAAAGCGGAATCGCTGTTTATCACGCTGCGCAGCTCGTCATAGCCCAGAGCCGCGAGCTCCTGCGCGTATTCGCGCACGCCGTCGCGCAGCTGATCCCTCTGCTCCGTCGCAACGTACGCGCCGAAACCGGCGATGAGCGCGCCGAAGATCAGGATCACCAGACCCAGATTGACGAGTGCGAACACCATCCATCTCTTTTTAATGTCACGATCGACGTTCACCATCAGATCTTCTCCGTCCACATGTATCCCGTCGCCTTAATGGTTTTCAGGCAGACGTCCAGACCGTATTCGGCAAGTATTTTGCGCAAACGGAAGATGTTTATTTCTATCACCGAAGTCCCCGTCGTGGAGTAATATCCCCAGATCCTGTCAAATATCTGCTGCTTGGTCATGATTATCTCCTTGTTGCGGACAAGCAGTTCCAGGATCTCGTACGTCTTTCTGTTCATGGGGACGTAGTTCCCGTCCACGGTCATCATCTTGTTGACGAAGTTGACTTCCATGTTGCGGAACTTATAATGCGTGCTGCTGAAATTGCCGCCCGTGCGCCTCAGGCACGCCTCCACCCTCGCCATGAGCTCCTCACGCGCGAAAGGTTTGGTCATATAGTCGTCCGCCCCCAGCCTGAAACAGTCTATCTTTTTGTCTATATCGCTGAGCGCGGACAGCACGATGATGGGCATGAGATAGGTGCGGCGGATCTCTTTGAGCACGTCCATGCCCGACAGCTTGCCCAGCATGAGATCCAGAATGACGAGGTCGTAGTAGGTCTTTTCCACATCCTGCAACGCTTTTTCGCCGGACAGAGCGATGTCCACATCCCCTATGACACTCAAAGAAGTTGACAGTATCTTGGCGAGTTTTTCGTCGTCTTCCACAACCAGCAATCGCATATGCGCCTCCTGTGCGAAATGAAAAAGCGCGAACGGTGTCCTTTTCACACGCATTAAATTTTAATTAAATTATTACTTGAATAATAAAACAAAAAAGGCGGACTTTCAAGTCCGTTCGGCATATGTTATGATAATTTAATCTTTTTGCAATGGCTATGAAATTGTTCCCCGACCGACGGATATCCTTTTTCGGGAAGTTTTGAGAGTCGTAAACCGCAAGAAGCGAGAGGGCGCGCGGCGTTGCCGCGCGCCCTTTGCTACGTCAGGTTTCGATGATGTCCGCCGCACGCAGCGAAGCAAGCAGTTCGTTGACCTTGTTCGCCAGCGTTTCCGCGTCCGCGGTGGTCGCCACATCCGCCACGGCAGTCCCCTGCACGACGGGTCCGGTAGGGCCCGTGGGTCCCGTAGGTCCGGTGGGACCTGTCGGCCCTTCGTCACCCTGCGCGCCTTGCAGACCTTGTATGCCCTGCTGTCCCTGAGGCCCTTCCGGTCCCGTGGGGCCCGTAGGTCCGGTGGGGCCTGTCGGCCCTTCGTCACCCTGCGCGCCCTGCAGACCTTGTATGCCCTGCTGTCCTTGCGGACCTTCCGGGCCCGTGGGTCCCGTAGGTCCGGTGGGACCTGTCGGTCCTTCGTCACCCTGCGCGCCTTGCAGCCCCTGTATGCCCTGCTGTCCCTGAGGACCTTCCGGGCCCGTGGGTCCCGTAGGTCCGGTGGGACCTGTCGGCCCTTCGTCGCCCTGCGCGCCTTGCAGACCCTGTATGCCCTGCTGCCCTTGCACACCTTGCGGTCCCGTGGGTCCCGTAGGTCCGGTGGGACCTGTCGGTCCTTCATTGCCCTGCGCGCCTTGCAGACCCTGTATGCCCTGCTGTCCTTGCACCCCTTGCGGTCCCGTGGGTCCCGTAGGTCCGGTGGGACCTGTCGGTCCTTCATCGCCCTGCGCGCCTTGCAGACCCTGTATGCCCTGCTGTCCTTGCACCCCTTGCGGTCCCGTGGCGCCGGTAGCGCCCG
>CALVKQ010000010.1 GCA_944332815.1 uncultured Clostridia bacterium | reverse complement strand
GGCAATATTCGGATGAAGAACAAGGAAAAGCCCCCGTCGGGAGGCGGAGCGTACAACGACGTACGTGAGCATCCACGGCAGGAGTTTTGACGATGTTGTTCGCTAAATGAGGACTTCAGACTTCTCTGAGGGCAATATTCGGATGAAGAACAAGGAAAAGCCCCCGTCGGGAGGCGGAGCGTACAACGACGTACGTGAGCATCCACGACGGGGGATTTGACGATGTTATTCGCCGAATAGTGCCCTCAGACACGGGACATGTACTCGCCCGTGCGCGTATCTATACGTATAGTATCCCCTTCGTTCACGAACATCGGGACTTGCAGGGAGTAACCGGTTTCGAGGGTCGCGGGCTTGGTGGCGTTGGTGGCGGTGTTGCCGACGACTGCCGGCTCGCAGACGGTGATCTTGAGCTCGACGAAGTTCGGGGGCTCGACGGAGAAAGGCGCGCCCTGGAAGAACTTCATGGTGACGTTCATATTCTCTTTGACGAAGTTGAGAGCGTCCTCCACCTGGCTGTGGTTGAGGGGGATCTGCTCATACGTTTCGCTGTCCATGAAGTAGTAGAACTCGCCGTCGTTGTAGAGATACTCCATATTCTTGGTTTCGATGTGAGCGAGGTCGAACTTTTCGGTGGGGTTGAACGTCTTTTCGAGCACGCTGCCCGTGACGACGTTCTTCATCTTGGTGCGGACGAAAGCCGCGCCCTTTCCGGGTTTGACGTGCTGGAAATCCACAACCGTCATGATGTTGTTCTCATAGAGGAACGTGACTCCTTTGCGGAGGTCGCCTGCCATAATTTGTGCCATAAATTTATCTCCTGTCGTTGATTTCTTATCGGAGCGTCAAAAGCTCCGTCGTATGCCTGCTGAAAGGTTTCCCCTCTCCCACAAGCACCATGTCTTCGATGCGCACGCCCATCCTGCCCGGGAGGTATATGCCCGGCTCCACGGTGACCGCCTGACCTGCCGCGAGGGTTTCCTCGCTCTTTCCGTTGAGGGTCGGAGGCTCGTGTATCTCCGTCCCTACCCCGTGTCCGGTGCCGTGAATGTAGAACTCGCCGTAGCCGCGCTCCGCGATATAGTTGCGCGCGACGGCATCGACCGCACTGCACCTTGCCCCGTCCGCGACCGCAGCGAGCGCCCTCTTCTGCGCTTCCAGAACGATGGCGTATATCTCGCGCTCCTCCTCTCCGACCTCGCCGAAAGCGAACGTCCGAGTAAAATCGGAGCACAGTCCGCCCACCACGGAGCCCATGTCTATCGTGACGAGTACGCCCCGTTCAAGCGGCGTGTCCGTGGGAACGTGATGAGGTTCCGCACCGCCGGCGCCGAAAGCGACTATCGTGTCGAAGGACACTCCTTCCGCCCCCAGTTCAAGGGTCTTATGCAATATCTCGTCCGCAAGTTCGCGTTCGGTCACGCCCTCGCGCACGATGCCCAGGATATGCTCGTAAACGTCGTCGGTGATGCGTGCCGCACGGCGCATGAGCGCGAGCTCTTCCGTGCTCTTGACGTGATCATTTCGCATAATCTACGCTTCTCACCTCGCGGATGACGTTGACCTTGATCTGCCCGGGATATTCCAGCTCGTTTTCCAGCTTTTCGGCGATCTCGCGCGCAAGGAACACCGTTGCCGCGTCGTCCACCTTTTCGGGCTTGACCATGACGCGTATCTCGCGCCCTGCCTGCACGGCAAAGGTCTGCTCCACACCGTCGAAGGACTTCGCGATGTCTTCCAGCTTCTCGATGCGCTTGACATAGTTTTCCAGCGACTCTCGCCTTGCGCCGGGACGAGCGGAGGATATCGCGTCCGCCGCCTGCACCAGCACCGCGGCTATGGTTTCGGGCTCTATATCGTTGTGATGCGCGGCTATTGCGTGGATGACGTCGCCGTGTTCCTTATAACGCTTGGCGAGCTCCACACCTATCTGGATGTGAGTGCCCTCCACCTCATGGTCCACCGCCTTGCCGATGTCGTGCAACAGACCGGCGCGTTTTGCGACCTTGGGGTCTATGCCGAGTTCCTGCGCCATGAGAGAGGCGAGGAAACTGACTTCCAAAGAATGTTTGAGCACGTTCTGTCCGTAGCTGGTGCGGTACTTCAACCTGCCGAGGATCTTCACAAGCTCGGGATGCAGCCCGTGTACGCCTGCTTCGAACACCGCTTCTTCGCCGGCTTCCTTTATGGAAGCGTTGACCTCGCGGCGCACCTTGTCCACTATCTCCTCTATGCGCGCGGGATGAATGCGTCCGTCCGCGATGAGCTTTTCCAGTGTGAGCCTCGCCACTTCGCGCCTGACAGGGTCGAAACTGGACAGCGTGATGACGTCGGGGGTGTCGTCGATGATGAGGTCGACGCCAGTGGCGGATTCCAGCGCGCGGATGTTCCTGCCCATGCGCCCGATTATCCTGCCCTTCATCTCGTCGTTGGGCAGCGCCACGACGCTGACGGTGTTTTCCGTCGCGTGATCCGCCGCGCAACGCTGTATCGCCGTGGCGATTATGTTCTGCGCTTCGCGGACCGCGTTTTCCTTGGCTTCCGCCTCGATCGCTTTCGCCTCTGCGGCGGCGCCCTTCTTGACGTCTTCGAGCAAGGCTTCTTTGAGTTCCGCCGAAGCTTCCTCTCTGGTCATGCCGGCGACCCTTTCGAGCTCGCGCTGCATGATCTCCTGCGAATTGTTGAGTTCCGCTTCGATGGCTTTCAGCCTTTCACGGTGCTCTTCGATGTTCTTCTGCGCCTTTTCGACTTCCGCGAGTTTCTTGTCGAGAGCGTCCTCTTTCTTATTGAGGTTCTCCTCCTTGCGGTCGATGGCGTTTTCCTTTTGGACGAGGCGGTTTTCCGTCCTCTGCCAATCCGCCCTGCGCTCCTTGGTTTCGCGTTCGAACTCCGCGCGGAGCTTGTTTTGTTGTTCCTTTGCCTCCAACAGGCCGTCTTTTCTGATTGCTTTAGCTTCAAGTCCTGCTTCTTCCAGGATCCTTGCCGCTTCTCTTTTTGCCAAACCGATCTTGTTCTGCGAATACAATCTGTATGCGATCAGCCCTATCGCCGCGCCGACGACGAGGGCTGCAATAGCGATCCCAGCAACAGGTCCGGCTTCGAGTGCGGCAAGCAATAAACCGATACTGCTTGTCATCGAATGACCTCTCCGTTTATATAATCAAAGTGCTTTCCGCCCACGTCAGACGCGAGCACGCACCTTGTCGTAATAAAGTATATACTATATCTATACATACGTCAAGTTTAACTCTTAAAACCTCCCAAAATTGATATGTGTGCGCGCGCACGCTCGCGCTTTCGACGTTCTTCGTCAAAAAAATGAGGTGGCATTCCGCCCGAAAACACTCCCCGTGCGGACTTTTTCCCGTTCAAAAACTTTTTTGCGCGCCGCGGAACGTAAAAACCGCCGCACCCTTCGGCGCGGCGATCCGTATTCGCGTCTTTGTCAGACGAGTTCGTACTTCTCGCGTATCTTGCGGTCTATCTCCTCCGCGATCTCGGGATTGCCGCGCAGGAACTCTATGGCTTTCTCTCTGCCCTGACCTATCTTCTCGTCGTTATAGCTGAACCAGCTTCCGCTCTTTTGGATCAGACCGTTCTGCACGCCGAGGTCGATAAGGCAGCCGAGGGTGGAGATGCCCGTGCCGTACATTATGTCGAACTCCGCCACCTTGAAAGGAGGCGCGACCTTGTTCTTGACTATCTTCGCCTTGACGCGGTTGCCGATGATATCGCTGCCGTCCTTGATGGATTCCGTGCGCCTGACGTCGATGCGGACGGAAGCGTAGAACTTCAACGCCTTGCCGCCGGTGGTGGTTTCCGCACTGCCGTACACCACGCCGACTTTCTCGCGGAGCTGGTTGATGAAGATGATGGAGCATCCCGTCCTCGAAGTGATGGCAGTGATCTTGCGCAGCGCCTGCGACATCATCCTCGCCTGCGAACCGACGTGAGTGTCGCCCATCTCGCCGTCTATCTCCGCCTGGGGAGTGAGCGCCGCGACGGAGTCCACGACCACGAGGTCGATCGCGCCGCTCCTGATGAGCGTGTCCATGATGGAAAGCGCCTGCTCGCCGCTGTCGGGCTGAGAGATGTAGAGGTTTTCCAGCTGGACGCCCAGGCGTGCCGCATAGGAAGGATCGAGCGCGTGCTCCGCGTCGATGAACGCCGCGGTGCCGCCTGCCTTCTGCACCTCCGCCACGATGTGGAGAGCGACGGTGGTCTTGCCCGAGGACTCAGGCCCGTATATCTCGATTATCCTGCCCTTGGGGACGCCGCCTATCCCGAGCGCTATATCCAATGTAAGACAGCCCGTGGATATGGCTTCCACCTGCTGCACATCGCTGTCGTTGAGGCGCATGACCGCGCCCTTGCCGTACTGCTTCTCGATCTTTGCCAGCGCGAGCTCGAGCAAATTCGTGTTGCCTTTTTCTGCCATATGGTTCTCCTTTCGCCGCGGAGGGCGAAGCATATCGCCCGTCGTTTGTGCGGATCTTACTGTTTATATCGCAAAACAGCGAGTTGAACTGCCGTTTCTGCTTTCAGAGTTGTAGTATGTCGCCACGCAGATAGCGCACCAGATAGAACAGCGCCATATTTGCCGCCGACCTGCGTATCCTGTTGCGGTCGCCCGTGAAATGCTTCTCGAACACGGTGATGAAGTCGCCTGCCCCCACCGCGATGTACACGAGCCCGACGGGTTTCCCTTCGTCCCCCTGCGGCCCTGCCAGCCCCGTGGTGGCGAGCCCGAGATCGACGGGCGGCCTCAAAAGCCCTTTCACCATGGCGTACGCGGTTTCGCGGCTGACCGCCCCGTATGCCCCGAGCAGCGCCTTTGGGATGTGCAGCCTTTCCATCTTCGACCTGCGGTCGTAGCACACCACTCCCTCGTAAAAGTTCGCGCTTATGCCCGGTACGGCGGCGAGATCGGAACATATCGCCCCTCCGGTCAGGCTTTCCGCGACGGCGAGAGTCTTGCCGTTTAAGGCGAGCAACTGCGCGGCAAGTTCGTTGAGCTGCCTGTCTTCGGCGCAGTATACCTGTTCCGAAAAAGCGTTGTAGACCTTGCTCTTCACCGCGTCGAAACTCTTCCTGTCCAGTTCGGACGTCATGGTTATCTTCGCGTCAAGGCAGTTTTCTTCCACGGAAAAGTCCACCCCTTCGCCGGCGTATCCCTCCAAGACGTCGCAGACGGCGTCGCAGTCCAAGCCGCAGACCTTCATGACCTCGCTTATCATGCTTCCACCAGCCTCGCGTAAAGCGCGTCATAGTCGGCAAAACCGACCGTCATCTTTCTGCGCCCGGGGTTTATCTCGTCCTCGTCGCCGAGCAATCCGCACGCGGCTATGATATCGTATATCTCGTGCGCACGCTCGTACCCGACGGACAATTTCCTTTCCAGAAATATGACGCTGAGGCTGCCGAACATTATGCCCGTCTTTATCGCAGGCAGCAGCGTCCCAGTCATATATCCGTCCGTCCCCACGGAACGGAACGCTTTGTCCTCTTCCGCAAGCGGCAGATAATCCTGCGCGTACCCCTCGGCGCTGGCGCGGACTTTCGCCTCCTCGTCGCCCTTGCCGACGTAGGGATAGTACTTGCCCTCCCTGCGTCCGACGACGCCCATGAGCAAAAGCGCGCACACCGCCTTTGACGCGGTGGGGAGATGCACGCCGAGCGCGCTCTTCAACTTTTTCTCGGACACTCTGCCCTCACGCTTCGCGTAAGCGACCGCGTCGGCGATCACGCCGAAAAAAGTTTCCTTCTCCTGCAATATGCCGTCTGCCTTCACGCTTTCTCTCCGTCGGCGTCGTTTGCGGCGTCCTCTCCGCTCTTTTTCGCAGGAGAGTCCGCAAGGACGTGTTTGTTCTTTATCAGGTAACGCGCCCCCGACCACACCGTCAGCGCCGCGCCGAGATAGAAGACTATCTCGCCTATCCACATGATGACGTCGTTGACGCCTGCAAGGATGAGGAACGCCACGCCCACGTCCAACAGCACAGTCTTTATCTTGCCGTAAATGTCCGCGGCGAGCACCAGCCCTTTGGATGCTGCGACGGCGCGGAACACGCTCACCGTAAGTTCGCGCGTGAGGATGAGCCCACCCAGCAGCGCGATGACCAGCCCGTCATACTCAAAGAGCCCGAAATCGGGGAAATACACGATGAGGAAGAGCATCACCACTATGACTATCTTGTCCGCGAGAGGGTCCAGGAATTTGCCCAGCGCGGACACCGTATTGGTCTTGCGCGCGATGTGCCCGTCCACGAAGTCGGTGGAACACAATATCGCAAAAAGCACGCATGATACTATCAAAAGCGGCAGTTTAACGCTCTCTTCCAACATTCCGACTATGTAAAGCACCACCGTCGGTATTATGAGGAATATCCTTGCCAATGTTATCTTTGTTGCCAGAGTCATACACATCTCCCGATGAGATCGATGCCGTCGCGCGCGGTGACGAGCACGTTATAGAACTCGCCGGATCTCACCTCGTCATGCGAAGTGAAGTACACCGCGTTGTCCACATCCGGCGTCTGCCGCGCGGTGTGTCCGACAAAGCACTGTCTGTCGTAATCTATGCCGTCCGCAAGCACTTTAAGCTCGCGTCCTATGCGTGCGTCGCAGTTTTTCTCTATCACCGCGCTCTCTATCGCGCGCAGTTCGTCCGCGCGTGCGCGCTTCACCTCTTCGGGGAGATGTCCGCGCATCCTGTCGGCAGGCGTCCCCTCCTCCCTCGAATAGGCAAACACCCCTGCGAAATCTATCTCCGCTTCCCTTATGAAATCGGCAAGGCGCGCGTGCGCCTCCTCGCTCTCCCCGGGGAAACCGGAAATGAAAGAGGTGCGCATGGTGATGCCTGCGCTCTTTATCTTGCGCACGAGTTCGCGCGTCGAACGCTCGTCGGTGTGGCGGTTCATGCGTTTCAGGACTCCGCTGTCCACGTGTTGGAGGGGGACGTCCATATACTTGCACACCTTCGCCTCTTCCGCCACGAAAGCGATGAGCTCGTCATCCACCATCTCGGGTTCGAGATAAAGCAGCCGTATCCACTCGAAATCCATCGCAGCAAGGTCGCGCACAAGGGAGATGAGCTGCGGCTTACCCTCGATGTCCACACCGTAACGCGTGACGTCCTGCGCCACGAGTATAAGCTCCTTTACGCCGTCATCGGAGAGTTTCGCCGCCTCTTTCAGGAGGTCCTCGCGCCTCTCGGAACGGTAACCGCCGCGGATGGACGGGATCGCGCAATAGGTGCAGAAATTGTTGCACCCCTCGGCTATCTTCAAATATGCGTAGTGATAAGGCGTCGTGAGCACCCGTCCGGGATAGTAGGCGTCGCCGCCGCCGCGGCAGAACACTTTGTCGCCGACCGCTATCTTTTCAAGCGCGCCGGGCAGTTCGTCGTAATCCGCCACCCCGAAAAAGGCGTCCACTTCGGGAAGCTCCTCTTCCAGGCTGTCCATATACCTTTCGGGCAGACATCCCGTCACGATAAGTTTCTTTCCGCCGCGTTTTTTTGCCTCCGCCGCGGAGAGTATCTCGTCGATGGCTTCCGCCTTCGCCTCTTCCGTGAACGCGCAGGTGTTGACGATGATAACGTCCGCCTCCTCCTCGGAGGACACGACGGTATGCCCTGCCTGCACCAGCCTGGCTATCATCTTCTCACTGTCCACTCTGTTTTTGTCGCAACCCAGCGACACAACACCTATCTTCATGTCTTCCTTTGTGTGAAAGGGCTCATTCCTCGGAGCCGTCGTCGTCTTCTCCGCCGCCGTTTTCCAGCGCGTCTATCTCTTCTTCCGAAATACAGACGCGATGCTTCTTGTCCTCATCGGAGATGGCGATGAAACCGTGTTCGCTCATGATGTCCACTATCTTTGCGGCTTTGGGGAAGCCAAGCCCCAGTTTGCGCTGCAAACCGGATATGGTGATGGGCGACCCGTCCAACCCCATGCGCAGGGCTTTAAACACTTCGGGAGGCAACCCTCCGTCATTCTTCTTGCCCTTGGGAGCGGCGTCCGAATGCGCGTTCTCCTCCTGTTTCTCGAAGGATATCTCGTTTTTGAGGTTCTCGTCGAACACGGCGTCGTTATGTTCTTTGATGAAATCCACCACCGCGTTCATCTCGCTCGGCTCTATGAGCGCGCCCTGCATACGTATGGGCAGCGAGGACTTGGGCGTGAGATAGAACAGATCTCCGTGTCCGAGCAGCTTCTCCGCGCCGCCGGCGTCCATGACCGTGCGCGAGTCCGCAAGCGAGGACAGAGTGAGCGCGACCCTGGTGGGCAGATTGTTCTTGATCGTGCCGCTGACGACGTCCACGGAAGGACGCTGCGTCGCGAGGATAAGGTTTATGCCTGCGGCACGCGCCAGACGCGCCAACGCGTTGACCGCCTCTTCCACCGCTTTTTTGCCAGTCGCCATGAGGTCCGCGAACTCGTCCGCGATGATGATTATCCTCGGCATCTTCTCGCAGCCTATCTGCGCGCAGTTGCGGTTGTACTCGTCTATGTCGCGGAAATGGAGCTGCGCGAAATACTCTATCCTGCGGCGCATCTCCTTGACCGCCCAGTTGAGGGCGCGGATGGCTTTGTCCGCCGAAAAGATTATCTCGTTGAGCATGAGATGGGGCAGCCCCTCATAGTGCGAGAACTCCATCAGTTTGGGGTCGATAAGGATGAAACGCACTTCGTCGGGCGACGCGCGGAATATCATGCTGAATATGAGCGTGTGCAGGAATATGCTCTTGCCCGAGCCCGTGGTGCCTGCCACCAGCAGATGGGGGAAATCCTTGATGTCGGAGGTGTAGACCGTGCCGTAGATGTCCTTGCCCATGGCGCAGGTGGTGGGGGTCTTTGCGCTGTTGAACGCGGAAGACTCCATCAATTCCCTCATGCGGACTATGCGGCGGCGCTTGTTCGGCACCTCTATGCCGATGGCGTTCTGCCCCGGGATGGGCGCGAGGATGCGGACGCTCTTCTCCTCCATAGCCATCGCGATATCCTTCTCGTAGGCTATAAGGCTGTTGACGGATTTGCCTCGCGGCATCTCGACGTGCAACGTGTAAAGGGAGAATGTGGGACCCACCTTTATCTCCGTCACCTCCGACTCCACCCCGAAGAAACGGAGCTTGTCGCAGATGGCGGCTTTCTTCTTCTCGTAATCCTCGTCCTGATCCACTTCCCTTTCCGCAGGGAGGAGCAGATCCAGAGGCGGAGCGACGTACGGACGCTTGGGCGTGGCTTGCGAGATAGCCTGATCGATGCTCACCTGCGTCATGCGCTCGCCCTTTTCCTTCTCCACCTTCTTGACCAGATTTTCCGCCTTTTGCAGCCCCTTGTCGCGCGGCGCGTAGGTGCGCTTGCTGCGCTCCTCCGCAATATGCTCGTAGCTCGCCACGGGCGAAGCCTCCTTGCGCGCTTTGGCGATGTTCTCCATCTGCTGCTTGGCGAACATGGACTGCTGTATGACCGGCCCGTTGCCTTCGAACGCGACGTTCTCTTCCTTGGGCTTTCCGGCTGCGATGGCTTGCTCCATGCGCCGCTGTTTCTCCTCGCTGACGGACGCGCCGGATGTCGCGAATGGATTGTCCCCGGCTGCGGAAGGAGCCACGGTCTGCGGAGGGACGGACGTCCTGTCCTTTTCGCTTTCCGCCGCGGAAGTCACCCTTTCCGCAGGGGCATAGCCGCCCCCGAACACCTTGTCCGTGCGCTCCTCTTGCGCGGACGGACGGGGAAGGTCCTCTTTCTTTTCCGCCGCCGTCCCTCTGAACGCGCGCGGTACTTCCTTTCTCTTGGGCTCTTCCGTGGGAGCGGAGGGTCTGCCGGGGACTATGCCCTGCGCCCTGTTCTCGCGTATGGCGCGCTGTGCCGCCGCCACTGCGGACTCGAACCCTGCCTCTCTTGCCGAACGAGGTTTCTCTTCGTGCTCGTAACCCACTGCGTCGGGAATGGCGTGCGCCTCGGGAACGGAGGGTTTCTCCTCCCCGGTTATGGCGCGCGAAACGCTGCCGTGCAGCCCTGCCATATCCGAAGCGGAGCGCGCGGTCTGCCCTTGCTGCGTATCTTCCGCGTCCGACGCCCTGCGCACCTGTCTGGACGGTTTGGGCACTTCCCTCCTCGCTCCGTCGTCGCGAGCGGTAGCGTTTGCTCCGCCGTACGTGCCGGAGGACGCCATGCCGGAGTACATCTGCCCGAACTGTTTTGTCCTGTCCGCTTTCAGCGCGTCGAAGGAATTGTAGCCGAGCGCCGCCGCTCCGCGCGCATCGGGATCGATGACGTTGCTCGCACCGCTGCGGTCGCTCTCTTCGCTCTCCTCGCGCCTTTCGCCGAAATAGCGTTCCCTCACCATATCGCGAGCCATCGCGCTGCTGTCGTCAACGCCCAACCTGCGCATCATCTCTCCCCTGCGCTGCGCGCTGTAAGGCGCGCCGGGGTTTGCGAGCGCTTCGTCGGGATTGGTCATGGTGCGATAAGCGGAATAGCTGTCGCTGTCGGGATCGGGGTTGAAAAGAATGTCACGGGCAAGACTGCGCGAAGAGAACCTGTCCGGACGCTGTCTTCCACGGTCGTCCGAACGCAGTTCGTCCTCATATCTCGCCCCGGCGTTGGGATACAACGGGTCGTAGCCGGCTGCCCCTTTGTTCCTGCGGGCGGTCCTGGAAAGAGGATCCCCCTCCACGTCCACGACGTAAAGGGAATTTCCGCCGCCGCCTGCGGAAAAGTCCGTGATGGTGGGGGCGCGCTGTCTTTCTATGCGCGAACCGCGGCGGCGTTTGGGCAGCTGCTGCGCTTCGGGCACGGACACGTAAGAAGCGTCCTTTTTGATGGTCGGGAAAAGGGCGATGAGCGCCAGCACGAAGAACGCCACGCACACGACGACGAGCGCGCCGACGGTGGTGATGAGCCTCATGAGCGGATAGGAGATGATGCCGAAAAGCATCCCCCCTGCCGTGTTCGCCCCGTTGTAGCAGGCGACGAGATAATCCCCGTAGCCGCTGCTTGCGGCAAAGTGCGCGGAAGAAGAATAAATGTTGAGCGCCCACACGCCGCAGAGGAACATGAGCGCGAGTTTGAGTATCTTGGCAGGACGCGCCTTGATGCGGAAGTTGAATATGACCGCCACGCCCACCGCGACCGCCACCAGGCTGTACGCAAAATCCGCCAGCCCGAAAAAGCCGACGAACACGGACGACACCATATCGCCCACGCCCCCGAAAGCGCCGCAGTCGCATATGAAGATGAAAAGCGCGACAAGCACGATCAGGACGCCGAATGCTATCCTGTTGCCCGAACCTGTCCTCGCCTGCCGCGTGTCCGCCATCGCTCACCTTCCCGTATTTTGTTATTTTTGACAATTATACCATACCATATATACAAATTCAAGTGAAATTTATATGCGCGCCGCACGCGGAAAATAAAAATAAACGAGATAAATCTCGTTTACTTTCTTTTTCGCATACGTCCGCGCGGTCACGGGTCACAAACGGGACATGACCGCCGCGCCGTTATTCGGGCTGCTTAGGACTCTCGCCGAACAGAGAGTAGCCGGGTTTTGCGGACATGCCGTACTGCCGCTTGAAATTTTCTTCGTTTTTCTTTATGTAGCGCGCAAACAGTTCCTCGCTGCCCATGCCCGAACGGTTGCACATCCCGACGAAAAAGTGCAGGATGTCCACAAGTTCCTCCCTCACGTTGTCGGTGACCACGGGCTTGGGATTTTTCCACCACTTGAAGTTGACCTCCGCGATGAGTTCCGCCAGTTCGCTGAGCATGGCGAGAGTCTGCTTCTGTATCCACTCCTCGGGGGTGACTCCCTGCAAACCTCGGTTTTTGATGACGTCCTGATCGAACTTTTCCTGCATCGCGAATATGATGTCCAGCTTGTCCATGCCGCTCATATCCTCGCCCTTGAAAAACTCGTTATCCACACCTTTCGTTTTGTCGGACATAATGCCTCCTTTTGTCACGCTTCTCTTATCATCTTTCTTACGTCCGCCACATCCTGCGCCACGCAGCTTGCGGAAACGCGTCCGAAATCGAATATCTTCTCTGCCGTGTCGGATATATCCCCCACCGTGAGCGACTCCACGCGCGCTATCTGCTCGTCTATGTCGTAAAGCTCGCCCGTGGTCACGGCGTGCCTGCCCAAACTGCGCATGACCGCCGAACTGCTCTCCTGCCCCAGCACCATGCCGGTTACAAGTTGCTCTTTGCCCTTTTTGAGTTCCTGCTCGGTTATCCCGTCCGCGAGCAGCAGCTCTATCTCCCTCTTTATGGCGGACACCGCAAGTTCCACGCTGTCCGGGCTCATGGAGGTGTATATGATGAACGCGCCGTTGTTCTCGTACGCCGTGGGATACCCCATTATGCTGTAACAGAGCCCCAGCCTCTCTCGCACGGACTGGAACAGTCTGGACGACATCTCCAGCCCGAACACCGCCGCAAGCAGCCTGGACGACAGCGCGTCGTCCGTGTTATACGCCGCCCCGGGGAATGCAAATGCGATGTGCGCCTGCTCTATCTCCTTTTTGGCATGGGAGAAAGCCCCTTTCATGGGCGCTTTTTCCAGCCGCTTCCTCGGGCTTTGCGCGGACGAGGAGAACTTGCTTTCAAAGTATCTTTCCGTGAGCCGCACCGCCTCGGACGCCGTGATGTTGCCGGCGAGCGATATCACCGTGCCGCCGGGCACGTAAAACGCGTTCTTGTAAGCGTGCAGATCGCTCGCGCTCAACCCGTTCAGACTCTTGCGCGAGCCTAGTATGGGTTTTTCCAGCGGATGCCCTTTGAAAAACGCGGAAGAGAGCTTTTCCATGCAAAGGTCGTCGGGAGTATCTTCGCTCTCGTTCAGTTCTTCGAGCACGACTTTTCGCTCTTTTTTAAGTTCGCTCGGGTCGAAGAGCGCATTAAAATACATGTCCGAAAGCACGTCCAGACACTCCGCAGCATGGACGTCGCGAGAGAGCGTATAGTAGCACGTGTTGCTCTTTGCGGTGTAAGCGTTTATCTGCGCGCCGAGGGAGTCTATCTCGTTTGCTATATCAAAAGCGGAACGGCTCTCCGTCCCTTTGAACATCATATGCTCTATGAAATGGGATATGCCCGACTGCTCCGGCGTTTCGTAGACCGACCCGGCGCCGACGAACACCCCTGCGGACACCGAACGTACGGCAGGATTGGGCGCCACGACCAGTTTGAGTCCGCTGTCAAAAGTGATCATTTCATTCATGCCGCTATTATACCACATATCCCCGTCCGCGCAAACATAATTTGTAGTATGAAAGAACGCCGATTTCGTGCCGTCACCTCGAATATAATAATATGCGCCGTGCTGGGCGTCGTGCTCGCGACTGCCGTGTTCGCACTCACTCCCGACTCCCCGGACGTCATCACCGCAGGCAACGCCGTGTACGAAGGAAACCCCGAAAGCGGCAGCGTCGCGCTCATGTTCAACGTCTACGAAGGCACGGAATGTGTCGAACGGATCGCGGAACTCATCGCGGAACGGGGCTGGAACGCCACCTTCTTCGTGGGCGGCAAATGGGTGGAGAAAAACGGGGGCGCCGTCGTCCGCCTCGCCGCAGACGGGTTCGAGCTTGGGAACCACGGCTACCTGCACCGCGATCACGCCACTCTCTCCGCCGAACAGAACCGCGCGGAGATACTCCTCACCGAAAAACTGCTTCGCGCCACCCTGCGCGACTTCGACGCGTCGGCGGCAGACGCCGCTCTCCCCAAACTCTTCGCACCTCCCTCGGGCAGCATGGGGAATGCCATGTTCGAGGTCTGCGAAGCGCTGGGTTACTCCGTCGTCATGTGGACGCGCGACACCATAGACTGGCGCGACCACGACGCCGCCCTCATCACGGAGCGCGCGCTCAAAGACTTAAAAGCCGGCGACCTAATCCTGATGCACCCCACCCAAAAAACCGTTGAAGCGCTTCCTGCCATCCTGGACGGGATAGCCGCCGCAGGGCTCTCCGCCGACACCGTGACGGCAACGCTTTCGGCGACCTCCACCGAGCCCTGACGCCCGAAAAAACGAGAAAGATCCTCTGCGCCAAAATCCGCCGTTAATGCGTAAAACGAGTGTTTATAAAGATAAAATGACGCATAAACATGGGTTTATGTGCGTGAGTAATGGCACGGCTCCTCCATGTCAGGGGACGGGATTTGTCCCCGGATGAAAATCTTTGATTTTCGGCTGGGGTTGCATCCGGGGCACCCATCTTCGATGGGGTTTGGGTGCGCAAATGTCCAATGAGGGACAAAACGTGTCCCTCATTGGACATTTTTTCGGGGTCCCCACCGAAAGCATTTTCGGTGGGGTTAAGATCCGTCCCCATTTGTTTCGGATAAAGCAAGAACACTCTAACTAGTGCGCGTGGGGAAAAGAGTATTTTGTTCCGTTCTCGAACGGGTGCAACTTTATTCCCCGGTCTAAACGCCGATATTTGGATGAATTTTACCCCATACCGAAATCAAAGATTTCGCGACGGGGACCCCGTGGGCGCGAAAACACCCATTAAAACGATGGCGCAAGCCATCGCTACGCGGAGTGAAAATGAGTGAGCTGCGCGATAGTTCCCGAGGAACGAGGAGCAAAGCGAACGTCTGTGCATTTTCACGACGCGATAAGGAACAGCGGATGTAAAAAAACAAGGCACTGCCACAAATGTGGCAGTGCCTGTAAATTATCATCCGCTGTGACGCCGGAGCGTACATAATCGTACGTGAGCATCCACGACGGTGGCTTTGACGATGTTATTCGCCGAATAGTGCCCTCAGCTTGCTGGCGCTGTCATTTAGATGAGATGCGCGAAAAAGCCCCTTCCGCAAAAGGGAGCGTACTTTCTCGTACGTGACCGCATTGCGGAACGGGGCTTTGACAAAGCAAGTCGCTAAATGACAGCGTCAGGCCTTTTTGAGGATCTCTTTGAGTCGCAGATCCACCCTATGCTTCTCGTCTATTTTGATGACTTTAACGAGGACGATGTCGCCGACGTTGACGACGTCGGTCACTTTGTCCACTCTCTCTTTGGAGAGTTTGGAGATGTGGATCATGCCGTCTTTGCCGGGAGCAAAGTTGACGCTGGCGCCGAACTGACCTTTGTCGTTCTCCATGATCTTGACGACTTTGCCTTCGTAGACATCGCCGACTTCCACGTCGCGGACGATATTTTCAACGATGGTACGAGCCTTCGCGATGGCGTCCATATCGTTGGAGGCGATGAAGATCTGCCCTTCGTCGTTGATGTCGATCTTGACGCCGGTTTCGTCGATGATCTTGTTGATAGTCTTGCCGCCGCTGCCGATGACGTCACGGATCTTGTCGGGGTCGATGGAGAAGGACACGATCTTGGGCGCCCACTTGCTGAGGTCCTTGCGAGGAGCAGGCAGCACGGAGAGCATCTTATCCAGGATGAACAGCCTGCCGAGGCGAGCCTGTTCCAGCGCCTTGGTGAGGATCTCCTCGTCTATGCCCTTGATCTTGATGTCCATCTGGATGGCGGTGATACCCTCGGAGGTGCCTGCCACTTTGAAGTCCATATCGCCGAGGAAGTCCTCAAGCCCCTGGATGTCGCTGAGCACTGCGACTCTGTGGTGATCGGCGTCCTTGATGAGCCCCATCGCGATGCCTGCAACGGGAGCCTTGATGGGCACGCCGGCGTCCATCAGAGAAAGGGTGCTGCCGCAAACGGACGCCTGCGAGGTGGAGCCGTTGGAGCTCAATATCTCGCTGACGGTGCGGATGGCGTAAGGGAACTCCTCTTCGGAGGGAAGCACGGGTTCGAGAGCGCGCTCGGCGAGTGCGCCGTGACCTATCTCGCGTCTGCCGGGGCTGCGGAGAGGCTTCGCCTCACCGGTGGAGTAGCCGGGCATGTTGTACTGGTGCATATACCTCTTGTAGTACTCGTCGTCCAGACCTTCCAGCTTCTGCACTTCGGAGATGGTGCCGAGGGTGGCAACGGTCATCGCCTGAGTCTGACCTCTGGTGAACACCGCAGAGCCGTGCGCTCTGGGCAGCATGCCGACTTCGCACCAAATGGGACGGATGTCGGTGAGCCCTCTGCCGTCGGGACGCACGCCGCCTTCCAATATCTTGGCGCGAACCTTTTCCTTTTTGAGGTAATAGAGGCTGTCGAGGATGAACTTCGTCTTTTTGGCGACGTCGTTGAACTCCTCCGCAAAGTGCGCAAGCACGTCGGCGTTGAGCTCGTCCTCTCTGCGGTCGCGCTCGGTGCGGTCGAAACTTTCGAGGACGTAGTCCATCTTCTTGTCCGCATAGGCGCGCACTGCCGCGTTGATATCCTCGGGGATGGTTTCCAGCTCGATATCGATCTTGGGTTTGCCGACCTCGGCGACGATGCCGTCGATGAACTCGACGATCTTCTTTATCTCTTCGTGTCCGAAGAGGATCGCGCCCAGCATCTCTTTTTCGGTGATGACGTCCGCGCCGGCTTCCACCATCATGATGGCGTCACGCGTGCCGGAGAGAGAGAGGTGCAGCTTGGACTTCGCTCTCTGCGCGCTGTCGGGGTTGATGACGTACTCGCCGTCCACCAGCCCGACCACCACGGAACCCGTGGGACCGGCAAAAGGTATGTCGGAAATGGACAGCGCGATGGAAGAACCTATCATGCCGAACACTTCCGGAGGAATGTTGGTGTCCACGGAAAGCACGGTGGCAACGACGGACACGTCATTGTACATCCCCTTGGGGAACAGGGGGCGTATGGGGCGGTCGATGAGGCGCGCGGTGAGGATCGCCTTGTCGGACGCTCTGCCCTCTCTCTTCTTGAAGCCGCCGGGTATCTTGCCCACGGCGTACATCTTTTCCTCATAATCCACGCTCAGGGGGAAGTAATCCATACCTTCGCGAGGCTCTTTCGCCATAGTGGCGTTGACCATGACCACGGTGTCGCCGCAGCGCACTATGCAGCTGCCGTTCGCCTGACCGCAGTAGGCTCCGATCTCGACGGTCATCTCTCTGCCGCCGACTGTCGTCTTGAAGATCTTTCTTTCCATATTTACTCCTTCCGGGCATTCCGTCATGCCCCGTTTTTATAAAAAGCGGGTGCGGAAAACGCACCCGACTTCTTTACTTTCTGATACCCAGCGCCGCAACGATGGCACGATAACGCTCGATGTCCGTCTTTTTGAGGTAATCGAGCAGGCTCCTTCTCTGACCGACCATCATAAGCAAGCCCCTTCTGGAATGGTGATCCTTGGTGTGGACTTTGAGGTGAGCGGTGAGCTCCTGGATCCTGGCGGTGAGAAGCGCTATCTGCACTTCGGGAGAACCGGTGTCGCCCTCTTTGCGACCGTACTTTGCGATGATTTCCTGCTTTTGAAGTTTATCCATTGTTTAACCTCCTTCGTTGGATAAATGATTCGCTTCAGACCAAGTCCGACCACGGAGTTTCGGACGGACCTCGTGAGAAGTACCTTGCCTATATTATCACATAATAAAAACAATGTAAAACATTTTCGACCTACTTTACCGCACTATTTTTCTCGGATCTGACATCGACAGGCATACCGCTTTATAACAGCTACGGCATTAAAACAAATTCTTGCTCGTTTCTTCGATCTCCTTCTTTGTTATGTTATTAAGGCTTGTCATCTCATCCGCAGCCAAAAGCCCTTTGATATCGTCTATCCGATCACACGCCTCCGTTTTAAGGTTCCTATCGGCTGCCAGCTTGGCAAGCTCTTTTGCTTGCAGGAGGCATATGTATTCCTTCCTTCTATATTCGACGCCCATATATGAAAGGCTGTTCGCCCTGTTGATATAACTCTGCGCATATCGTTTTGCGTTCTTTACGATGTCTTTTCTTATATTTTCCAACTTTTCGATCGCCGTACGCAACCGCTCCCGTGCCTTTTCATCCGTCGCCTGCAATATCTTTACTGCCGCTCCGCAATTTTCATAATAAGTAAACGGGGCCAGATCCTTGCAATATTTCATCATCTCATTAAAGATGCCAAAATATTTGAGATCCGCAAGATCGGCGGCTCCGTTCTGCTCCGCATACGCTGCCAATGCCTTGGCATAAAAATCGCGCGCGCCGTCCTTGTCGTCAAGCATAATACTCATTTCGGCACATCTTAGCAGGTTGCGATGCTCATTGAATTTTTCCAGTTTCTTGATAACTTTTCTTGTTCCGCCCTCCCTGTCGTAGCTGCCTGAAACGCAATTTCCCAAATTCCAGGTCGCTAACAATAATCGAGCGGTCGCGGCATCGATCAAATCGCGATCGGTCGGCTCGGCGTCGAGTATATCGTTCGCGCATTTTATGCACTTTTCATAGTAGAATTCGTCTTCAACAATATCGCTGAGGTAACCGAACAAATTTATTTTTACTTCATCGTCTAATCTTCTCTTTCTCCTTTGCAGTATGAATTTTGCATGACGAACGACCTCTTCTCCGGCAACCGCGTCAACTTTTGTTGCGTCATACCCTCTTATTAATATAAATCTCGGGTCATGGCAATTCTTGTCCGCGGCATTCTTGCTTTGAGCAATATAATTAAAAACCCTACGCTGTATTTTTATCAAATCTTCTTCTGCGATCTCGTCCGCAAAAGCATATGCCACCTCCGACATTAGAGGATGCATGCCGATCACACCGTGTTTTGTGTTGATATACGCCATTCCGCTCAACCACTCCACGGCGTCATTAAAGCCGAATATTTGGTCATCTTTCTCTCGCAATGTGTCTTCCAAAAACTCTTTGTTTACACCTCTGGGATCGAAAAACGACAGCAGCAGCATTGTACTCTTGCAATCTTGTCTGAAACCTTCATCGACTATCGAGTCAAAGCCGAAGCCGAGGATCATTTTTAAGCGCTCTTTCACCAATGAAATTTTTGTGATCCCCGTCCTTTTTATCTCCGAATATTTTATTTCCTGAAAATGCTCTTCCAATGCGGAAAGGCGCTCCACTCTGCTACCGTTCGGCATTTGCAACTTTCCGCTCGCAAAGAGTTCACCGACCAAAGCCATCGTGTAAGTATGGAAACCCACAAGTTCACCGAAGTGAATTATTTCTTCGTCGCTCGCCTGCTCTTCGTTGATGTATTCGCGCATTATCGCAAGCCCGTCCTCTCCGGCTTCGTCACCGTTAAAATCGATTTTTAACACCGGCAGTTCGAGCGCAGGATTCCGCAGCTCATCCGTCAGCGACGTTACTATAAATTTGCATTTGATATCTTGGCTCTGCAATTTTACCAAATCGTCCAGCGGACCTTCCCAATCGGACAAAATGATATAATTATTGGCAGACAAATTCTTTAATGCTACGGTCGCCTTGCTTTTCAACTGGCTTTTGGCATTGCACATCCTCTGCCTTTCGTCCGCGGTGAGAGTGAACCGGCTGAAGAACGCATCGGGATCCGCATTGCCGTCGTTGTCACAGATATCACTGTATTTTATTTCTTTGTATCCTATCCTCTTGGCGTGCTTTGCCCGCTCCAAAACATATCTTCTCGCCAAGGACGCTTTGCCGCTGCCGCTGATCCCCGACAAGATCGCGATATTGGATGAGTCAAGCATTTTCTCTATCTTTTCAAGCATATTTTTTCTGCCCGAAAATTTCTTTTCTGCGGAAGGGAGTATATCGCTTTCGGGTATCAATTCACCCGTCTGAAAATAAGCGTGTATATTTCTTTTGCAAAAATCGATCAAATCACCGATATCCGCCTCATCGTCTTTGACGGGAAACCGTTCAAGAGTATTGTAAAACTCTTCGCTTCCGGTGCCCTCGAACCGTACACCGTCGCCTATCGTAAGCGCTGCCGCAGGAATGCCTGAGCGGTGCATATCCCTGGCAATTCGCAATTCTTCAAAAGTATAGCTGTTCTTCCCGATTTTGTCTGACAGGACCATTATTATGAGATTTGAGTTCTTTTCCGCCTCAAAACACTCAGTCCAGTCGCTCTCGCCTTTCCTTTCTTCCATCACCCAACAGCTTGCATCTAACGCAGCATCTCCATGGTCGTAACAATTGACAGCCAGCGGAGTATCGCCGTGGTCGTACAGGCTGAAATACTTTTCGATCTCGTTTTTGATCTTAAATACGATGTCTTTGTCTGCGCTTGTGTGACCGATGAAAACCCGATAATTCATATCCCCCTCCCGGATATACTAAATATAATTTTTTCGACAAAATCAGCATACCAAACCCCGTCGGATAAATCAATACGGACTTCACAAAATATCGCACAGATCCCAAGATTTTACAAGGATCTCCGACACTCGCAAATTGCGTATTGAAATGTGCGGCGAAATGATGTATCATAAAGTCACCAAAGAATAGGGAGGCACATTATGGCAAAAGGCAAAGATTATTTCGGGCTACCTCGCATCGCGTCCATCATACTCGCGATCATTCCCGTCACGGCGTGGATCCTCGGGTTCCTCACCCGTCTTAAAGAAGGCAAGATCCTGGCGGCGATCATCCGCCTCATCGGCATCGGCGTCATCCTTTGGGTGGTGGACCTTGTCCTCGTCATTCTGAACGGCAGGATACTCCGCTTGCTCCCCATCTGACCGGGGGCAGTCCGACAGTCAAACACAGATATACGCCTGCGCTTCCGCGCAGGCGTATTTTCAATAAATGCACTTCATCTGTCTTTTTTTGCGGCTAAACCCTGCATAACGCGCACATCGTGCGCGCTTTTTATTTTGTGAGAGGCGAGCCAGGCGTCCAGAACGCGCGCTGTTTTTGCATCACCGCGTCAAAATGTTTGACGTATTCGAGAGGTTCTTTGTAGTTGGCGTTGCGCTCTATCAGATCGATGCTCGGAGTGACGCGTTTGCTTATCGCGGCGGCGCCTGCGGCAAGCACCGTGGTGTCCTCCTCCATTATGTCCATATTGTAAAGACACGCCTTACCGGGCTTGGTGTAGCCCACGTTTTCAAGATTGCCGCTGGTGTACTTCTGCCTGTACATATAATAGGGCTCATATCCCGACGCGGAGAGTTTTGCGCAGGCGTAGTCCACCATACGTTCCGCCTCCGCGTTCTCCGTGCTGCGATAGCCGGCGACGCGAAGTTCCGACCCTTTTTTGAGATAGAGGGTGTGCACGGTGACGTTTGCCGGCGAAAGCTCCGCCGCCCTGTCCACGGAACGGAAAAAGTCCTCCGCACTCTCCCCCGGCAGCATGGCGATGAGGTCCATATTCACGTCGAACCCCTCCTTTGCGATGGCGTACGCACGCTCGACGTCCGCCGCCGTATGCCGTCTGCCTATCCTTTTCAGCGTATCGTCGTTGAAAGTCTGCGGATTGACGGAAACCCTGGTCACTCCCCTCTCCTTGAAGAGCGCAAGAGCGTCCTGCGTGATGGTGTCGGGTCTGCCGGCTTCCACGGTGAACTCCTTCGCCCCCCTGCATTTGCACTCTTTCAGCACTTCGTCCAGCATTTCGAGGGGAAGCGCGGTGGGGGTGCCCCCTCCGACGTACACGGCGCGAACGGAATATCCCAGCTTCTTTGCCGTCCGTTTGAGATAACGTATCTCGGCGACCACATCGTCTGTGTAAGGACGGAGCAACTTACGCTGTCTGTCCACGGGCATGGACACAAAGGAACAGTACGCGCACCGTGTGGGACAAAACGGGATGAACACGAACAGATCCGCCACTTTTTCGGGATCGGGATTTCGGATGCCCTTCTGCGCCGCCGCGATGCGCTCGATAAGCGCGAGTTTTTCGGGGCGCACGGAAAAGTCTTTCAAAAAGACGTCATGCGCGCTCTCCCCCAACTCGGCGTATAACTTCGTGGGACGTATGCCCGTGAGGCACCCGTAAGGCAGTCCGACCCCCGTCAAAAACACCATGGCGTCGTATATGGCGATCTTGAGGTACCTCTTTTGCAGCCGCTTGGCTTCCATCGCGTCCGAGGGCGAATAGTTAAAACGGCGGACTTTGAGAAAGTTCTCGAACTTGTCGGAGCGCACTGCTACCCTGAACACCTCTCCGCACACCTCGAAAGTCACGTCAAGGGAAAAACTCTCGTCCGTGCGCTGTTCAAAAGCACGGATAAGCTCCATGAGGTCGTTGCGGTAATTCTCGTTAGTGCAGGAAAAACTTATCATCGGCGGCGTCAGTCCGTGAGGATGGGATTATGCTCCCTTTCAAATTGCAATGTGGTGGGCGCGCCGTGTCCGGGATAGACTTTGTAGTCCCCTTTGAGGGCAAAGAGCTTGTTGACGACGGAATTTTTGAGTTCCTTGAAACTGCCCGTGGGGAAGTCCGTCCTGCCATAGGAAAGCTCAAAGAGGGTGTCCCCGGAAAAGATGCTGTCCCCCACGACGTAACAAACGCCGCCCGAAGTATGCCCCGGGGTATGTATAACGCGCACGTCAAGTCCGCATACGTCCAAAGTTTCCGCGCCGGATACAACCACGTCGGGGACGAATTTGTCCACCTTGCACCCGGCGTAAAAGGCAAGGTTCCTGAACGAGGATATCAGCGGAACATCGTCGCGGTGCATGACGACGAGCGCACCGGCAGCCTGCAAAGCGGCAACGGCGCCCGTATGATCAAAATGCGCGTGAGTGAGCAGCACCCACTTCACTTCCGCCCCCTCCTCCTTTGCCGTGGAGAGTATCCCTTCCGCATTGTCGCCGGGATCGACAACGAAAGCCTCCGCCCCGTTCAGGACGAGATAAGTGTTGGTTTCAAGTGCCGTCGTGTGGATAGTAATTATCTTCATATTTCAAAAACAGACGTTTTATCCTTCCTTTTTGTCTTATAAAGCGCGTTTTATTGCAATATCATCTGCGCACTTCGATGACGCCGTGTATGCTCTTTATCTTCTTTACAAGGTCCTCAAGGTCCTCCGCGTTCCTTATCATGACGCTTATCGTCATATCCGCGATATGCTCCTTTTGGTCCACCTTGACGTTGGCTGCCGTGATCTGCATCTTGGCTGCCGCGATGTATGCCGTAACGCTTGCGAGCAGCCCTCCGGAGTTCTCCGCCGTGATATACAGCGTGGCGTTGAAGCTCTCGTCGCCGCCCGTATCCCACACGGCTTCGATGAGCCTTTCCGGCTCCATGGACTTGACGTTGGGACAGTCCTTGCGGTGCACGGACACGCCTCTGCCTCGCGAGATGTAACCTATTATCTCGTCCCCGGGCACGGGAGTGCAACAATGCGCCATGCGCACGGAGAAGTTGGCGTTGCCATTTATGAGGACGCCGCTCTTGGAGTGCTCCCTCTTCCCCCCTTCTCGCACCACCACTTCGGCGTGCTCGTCGGGGTGCTGTTTGCGGAACACTTCCACCAGTTTTGTCAGCACCTGCGCGGTGGATATGCCTCCGAAACCCACGTTCGCGTACATATCCTCCTCGTTCGCCAGGGACAGGCGTTGCAAGATGGCGTCCAGCGAATCCGTCTGCATGAGGTCGCCGAGCAGGAACCCTCTCCTCCTCGCCTCGCGCTCCAGCATCTCCTTGCCTCTCTTGACGTTTTCCTCGCGCTGTTCCTTTTTGAAATATTGACGTATGCGCGCGCGTGCGGAAGAGGTCTTGACGAATTTGAGCCAGTCCAGGCTGGGACCCTTGCCGTTCTGGGTGAGTATCTCCACGATGTCGCCCGTCTGCAATTTGGTGGAAAGGGGGACTATCTTTCGGTTTATCTTCGCGCCCGTGCACTTGTTGCCTATGGCGGAGTGTATCTTGTAGGCAAGGTCCACGGGGGTGGAACCCACGGGCAGATCGTAGACGTCGCCCTTTGGGGTGAACACGAACACCTCGTCGTCAAAGACGTTGATCTTGATGGCGTCCATGAACTCCTTCGCGTCGCCGACGTTCTTCTCCGCGTCCATGACTTCCCTCAGCCACCTGACCTTGTTGTCGAGGTCGGTGTCGACGCCCGTCGTGCCCTCTTTGTACTTCCAGTGCGCGGCTATGCCGTACTCCGCTATGCGGTGCATCTCGTAGGTGCGGATCTGTATCTCGAAGGTTTCGCCGTCCGCCACGACGGTGGTGTGCAGCGACTGATAATTGTTCGCCTTGGGCATGGCGATATAGTCCTTGAACCTGCCGGGGATGGGCTTCCATACGGTGTGCACTTCGCCCAGCATGGTGTAACAGTCCTTGACGCTGTTCACGATGATGCGCACGGCAAGGAGGTCGTATATCTGGTCCACGTCGATGTGGAGCTGATGCATCTTTTTGTAGACGGAATAGTAGTGTTTAGGTCTGCCGTTGACCTCCCCTTCTATCCCCATTTCCTTCATCTTCGCGCTTATCTGCGCCATGATGCCGTCCAAAAGGGACTGACGCTCCTCCCTCTTCTTGCGGATGCTTTCGGTGATGTACTTGTACTCGTCGGGATACAAGTACTTCATCGCAAGGTCTTCCAGCTCGCATTTGAAAAAGGATATCCCCAGCCTGCCTGCGAGGGGCGCGTAGATCTCCAAAGTTTCCTTGGCGACTCGCTGCTGTTTTTCGGCAGGGACGTAATCCAGCGAGCGCATATTGTGCAGTCTGTCCGCCAGCTTGATGATGATGACGCGGAGGTCTTTTGCCATCGCCATGAAGAATTTTCTGAAATTCTCCGCCTGCGCGTCCTCTCGGTTGTTGAATTGCAGCTTGTCGAGCTTGGTGACGCCCTGCACCAGTTCGAGTATCTCCTGCCCGAACTGCGCGGCAAGCTCCTCGGGGGTGACGGGGGTGTCCTCCAAAACGTCGTGCAAAAAGGCGGCTATCAGCGTCGAACTGTCAAACCCGTTATCCGCCAGGATATCCACGACGGCGCAGGGGTGGATGAAATAATCCTCCCCCGAGCTGCGTTTTTGCCCGGCGTGCGCCTTTTCGGCAAATTCGTAAGCCCTTTTAAGATCCGCATACTTGTCCGGATAGGCCTTACGCAGTTTGACAAGCAATTCGTTCACCGATCGTGCCTCGCATTCACATAATATGCCGAGCGCTCCAGCTCGGTCTTGTGCCTTGATACGGTAATGATACCCCTATCCGACACCGAAATCAATCCCAAATTTTGCAAAATGAGCACTGAAAGCTCATATTCTTCCGCGGAAAGTTTCGCCGCCGCGCGCACCGCATTCGCCAGATCCTGCGGCGTGCGCACGCGTTCTCCGCGGCGAGCCATTGTGTCGAACGCCACGAACGCCGCCCTCACCTTCGCGTCGGTGATGCAGGGGGGCTGCGCCTCGTCGCCGTACAGCGTGAAGCAGGGGCACATATCCTCCGCTATGTGCGGCAGATAGCTCTCCGAAAGGGGCGCGTCCGCCGCGACCACGCGTTTGAAATAGGAAAAATCAAACCCTGCGGAAGGCGCAAAGACCACGCAGCTTGCCGGATTAAGCCACTTCTGCGCCCCCACGAACACGGGAAGGGACGCGCAGCCCGGGACATCGGCGAGCAATCGCTCGTGACCGCGGCGACTGAACACCACGAAGGCGGTGCCGAAGGGCTGCGCCGCCCATTCCGCCGCCTGCTTCAACGTGACCGGCTCCACCCTTCCTTTGCCCGTGCATCCGAGCTGGTGCATACACATCATGCGTGCGTGCGCGTCATCTATCTTAACGGTGCGCGCCGTCACGGACTTCAACACTCCCTGGGCGTACAGCCTGTTCCTGAAACAGCCCACCCCCAGCGAAAACTCGAAAGCCGTGCGTCCCTCCGTCGTGCCGACGAGGGAGGAAAAGCGCGAAAATCCCATGAGTTCCAGCCCACCGCCCGCGTATTTCACGTGCGGTCCGAACCCTATCCTTTCAAACCTTATCCCCTCTTCTTCCAGCACGAACTCGGGCTTGGGGTTGCCGTAGCCCGTGGGTTCCAGCAATTCCAGCTCGCGTGCGAGGGAGAGGAAGTCCTCGTCCACGCCCAGAGGAAGAGCGTCGTCGTCGTGCGGCAAAAACTCCTCGGGAGGATAGTTTTCCGCCACATCCGCGACCAGTTCCTGCGCGAACCGCTCGAAATTTTCCGCAAGCAGTCCCACTCCGGCAGCCTGCGCGTGTCCGCCGAAAGTGGTGTAAAGCTCGGAATGGCGCGAGAGCAATTCGAACACGTTCACGTTCTTCACCGAACGCGCGGAGCCCTTGTATTCCTCCCCGTCCCCGGAGAACAGGACAGCCGGGCACTTGAACTCCTCCACCAGCCTTGCGGCGGCGATGCCCAACACTCCCCCTTCCCACTTCGGGTCGTGGAGCACTATGATCCTGGTGCGGTCGAAATCTATGCCGCGGAGGGCGCGTTTTGCGTCCGCGACCACCTGCTCGCATATCTCCTGACGGCGCGTATTGTCGCGTTCCAGCTCCTCTGCGAGGCTTTTCAGCATGAAATAGTCCTCGTCCAGGAACAGCCCGACCGCCTTCATCGCGGAGCCCAGCCTGCCTGCCGCGTTTATCCTCGGCGCCAGCCTGAACATGACGTCCTGCGAGGAAAGTTTCTCGCTGCCGGACAGCATCTTCACCCCCCTTCTCGGGGACGCGACGCACTTTTTCAGCCCGTGATAGGCGATTATCCTGTTGTCGCCGACGAGGGGCACCACATCCGCTATGGTGGCGATGGCGCATATGTCCAGATACTTTTCGTATTCTCCGCCGAATAAAGCCTGTGTAAGTTTCAGGGCGACGCCCGCGCCGCAAAGGTCGTAAAACCCCGTCTTGTCTATCTTGGCGTCCACCACTATGCAGTCGGGAAGTTCGCTCTGCGGCTCGTGGTGGTCTGTGACGATGAGGTCTATTCCCTGCGACTTCAGAAATTCCGCCTCTTTCACCGCCGTTATGCCGCAGTCCACGGTTATCACGAGGTCGGGACGCCTGTGCGCTATGATGCGCTCCAACGACGCCACGTTCATTCCGTAACCGTCCGTCTGGCGGTTGGGGATGAAGTAATCCGCGTCCGCCCTCCCCCTTAACGCGAGCATGAGTATGGATATGGCGCAGATGCCGTCGCAGTCGTAATCGCCGAACACGAGTATCTTCTCGCCGCGTTCCATCGCAAGGCGCACCCTGTCGGCGGCGGCTTTCATGCCGCGGATATCGAACGGAGAAGTGAGGTCGGAAAGAGAGGGATGCAAAAAGGCTTGCATCTCTTCCTCTTTTATCCCTCTCATGCGCAGCAGACGGAAAAACCGCTCCGAAATGCCGAGCCTGCGCGCCGCCGCGCTCTCTTCCGCCGAAAACTTCATGTCCTTTTCCATTATTTCTCCGATGTCGGCGTATCCCTACGCCGCGCTTCCCCATTCTGCGAATAACGCCTCCGTTCGGGGAGGCGTCATCGTCTTACTTCTTTTTCTTGAAGGAAGTATTCTTCTTGGAATACTTGTAGATCGGCTTGCCCTTGGGTTTATCTCCGCCCGACTTGCTCTTGGGCTGAGAAGCCTTGGGCGCGAACCCTTCGTCGTCATCGTCGTCCTTCCTGTCGGGCTTGAAGATAACTTCCTTGTCGTCGTCATCGTCGGAGGCGGAAGGAGCCGCGCCGGCGTATGCCGCGGTGGCGGCGCGCTTGGCTTTGAGCTTATCCCAGCTTCTGGAGAATGCCGCCCACATGGGTGTGGCAAGGCACACAGAGGAGAACAGACCGGCGATGAGCCCGAGGATGATGGGCACGCAGAATTCCCTGATGGAGGCGCTGCCCAGGATCGCGAGGAAGATGACGGTGATCATGGTCGTCGCGGTCGTGAACACGCTTCTGCGCATATTCTCGCGCACGGAAGTGTCGCCCACCGCATCGTAATCGATGTTCTTCATGCCTTTGAGGGGTTTGAGATACTCACGGCAACGGTCGAAGATGATGATGGTGTTGTTGATGGAATATGCGATGATGGTGATCATTGCCGCCACGAAGGAGCTGTTGATCTGCACCCTGCATATCACGGTGAGCGCGAACATGACGATGACGTCGTGTATGAGCGCGAGCACCGCCGCGAACGCCGCCGTGGGCGTGAAGCGGATGACGATGTAGATGAGGATGAGCACCGTGGACACTGCGAGCGCGATGCCTGCCTTGGAAAGCAGATCCTGCGCCGCGGTCGCACCTATCTGATCGAAGGTGATGGCGTCGTCCGCCGCGGTTTCCTCATCCGGATAGAGATAAGACATCAACTCCGCGCGGATGGCTTCGTTGTGCGCCGTGATGACGTCGTTGTCTTCGGACGCGTTCTGATAGCGGAAGGACACTGAGATGCCGTCCACGCCGCTCAACCGCTGGATATAGCTCACGCTCACCCTGCTGCCGTTGGCGTCTTCTATGCTCTCGATGATGCTCTCTATCTCGTCTATCTTGGCTTGCAGTTCGCCGTCGTTGTCCAACCCGTTGACGGTCAGCATCGTGCCGCCCTGGAAGTCGATGCCTATGCCGACTGCGGAGGTATAATCGCCCGTGGTTTCGCCCAGTCCGATTATCACCGCCACCGCGATGAGCACGATGACGAGAGGAAGCACGAACGTGATCCTGGTGAGTTTGCTCACTTTGAGTTTGGAATACTTGTCAAGGAACGTGGCGCCTATGTTTTTCATTTCACGTCACCTCCTTTGACGGCTTCCGTCCTGATGAAGGACTGCTCTTCCTTATGCTCGCCCTCCTTGGCTCTGCGCAGACCGTAGAAACGCTCGCTGGTGCTGTTGATGGGCAGCAGGCACTTGATGAGCAGTCTGGTCACGACCAGCGCCGTGAACATGGAGAGGATGATACCTATAAACAACGTGACCGCAAATCCGACAATGGACGCGGAACCGATTATCCACAGCACCACCGCGCCGATAAGGGTGGTGACGTTGCCGTCCAGTATCGCCGCAAAAGAACGCTTGAAACCGGTCTTGATGGCGGACGGGATGGGCTTGGAACTGTGACGGTACTCGTCGCGTATGCGCTCGAAGATGATGATGTTCGCGTCCACCGCCATGCCTATGGAGAGCAGCAGACCGGCTATGCCGGGCAGCGTGAGCTGCACCCAAGGCAGCACGGAGCAGAACCACACAAGCAGCAGGATGTAGACAACGAGAGCGATGTCCGCGGCAAGCCCCAGACCTCTGTACATGACAGCCATGAAGATGAAGATGAGCCCGACGCCTATCGCGCCCGCGATTATCGCCACGCGCACCGCGTCGTCGCCGAGAGAGGGAGAGATGTTCCTGACCTCGCCGGCGCTCAAAGTCACGCCGAACGCGCCAGCCTGCAACTGAGTCGCGAATTCGCTTGCGGCATTGTAATCTTCCGCCCAGCTTTCACTGGTGATGATCGCTCTGCCGTCGCTTATCTCCGACTGCACCTGCACGTTGGAGAAGAGTTCCCCGTTGATGTAGATGTGCACATAGCTGTAATTGGAGGTGAGGTCGGCAAACGCCTTGGTGCCCTCTTCGTTGAACTCCAGCCCGACGGCGAAATCGCCGTTCTGCATGGTGACGAATGCGGAGCTGAGGTGTCTGCCTCCCTCCACCGCCACCACTGCGTCGGCAGGCAGCGCGCTGCCCACTTCGCCTGCGGAGGTGGCGCCCACGAACTGCAACTTGGCAGGACGCCCGATGAGGTCGAGCACGTCGTCCGCGTTGTTGACATCGGGGACTTCCACTCTGATGGCGAAATTGTCGCCGCGCCTGGTCTTGGTCACGACCGCTTCGGTGTAGCCTTCCGACACCAGCATATCCTGCAACGAAGTCACGGTGCCGTCCACTCTGGTTTCGAGATCGCCGTAACCGTCGGGCTGCACGTCGAACACCGCGGACACGCCGCCGGACAGATCCAGCCCGAGTTTGATGGTGGTCGCATAGCCGTGATAGTCATAGACGGTGTCTGCGATGGGGAATGACACCAACGCAAAGACCGCCATCAGTATGATGAACACGGCGACCACAGTCAAAATCACGATAGATTTTTTCAGATTCACGTTGTTTGCTCCTGCGTCATAGCGCATTTAAGAATTAACTTTTTACCCACGCACGCGCTTACGCGCGAACATAGCTTTTCATATTATAGCCTCAATAAAATGTTTAGTCAACTTAACGATGTATATTGCGGCATTTTCATTCTCCCGTGCCGCCGTCCTTCCGCGCCTTCCTCGCCGCGGCTCATATCCTCCCTCCCATCCGCATAAAATGTGACATGAAAAACTCCGAACTCATCAAAAAGGACGCGGCGGACATCCTCCGCGCCTCCCTCATCGCGCTGATACTCTCTCTGCTGCTCGTGCTGCTCTTCGCGCTCATCGTCAGATGGGCGGCTCTGGACGGCGCCGCCCTCACCGTGGGCAATTACGTCATAAAGGCGCTTGCCGTCCTCGTTGGCGTGTGCATAGGCTTCAAACATCCCGCGGGCGGCGCGGTGAAAGGCGGCGTGACGGGGCTCGTGTACACCCTCCTCACCGTGTTCGTATTCGCCGTGGCGGACGGGTTCAGGAGCGCGAACTTCAACTTTGCCGACCTGCTCACCACGGTGGTGACGGGGGTGATCGCAGGGGTGATCGCAGTCAATCTGCCGCGTAGAGGCGCAAAGCGCGGCAGAGGATGAAATTAAAGCGTAAATCAAGACCGCCCCATATGAGGCGGTCTTGCGTTTTGCGTTCGTGTAAAACGAGGCTTATTTCTTGTCATCGGTGAGGTCTTCGACGGCAACGTCGTCATTGCTGTCCTTCGCTTCTTCGAAGATCTCTTCCTGCTCGGGTTCGGCCTTGGCAGGCTCTTCGACGGGGGTGACCACGGGCGCCGCGACGTTTTCAAGCACCAGACCGACAGCGTTCTTGTCAATGACGATGATGGTGGGATTGAGCTCCGTGCCGACGTTGACGTACAGAGTGTTGTCCGCATTGACCTGCGTGATCTTGCCCACCAGTCTGCCTATGGTCATGATCTTAGTGCCGACGGTCAGACTGTTCATCATTTCCTGTTGCTGTTTCTGTCTTTTTTTCTGAGGAATAATTGTCAGAAGTATCATCGCCACCAGGATAACACCGATAACGATATAGATCCACCAGCTTCCACCCATGTTTTGTTTCTCCTTTTTGTCCGCATAGGACGGGTTTATTTTTGAGTTATACTGACAATTATACACAAATTGTTGACAAAATCAACAGAATTGCCGCACTAATTGCAATATTCTTCCATTTAACCTTTATATTGCCGCATGAAAGATTCCTTAAAATCAAGGTATCTGTCCTGCATTATGGCTTCGCGGATGCGCGCGGCGAGCCTTTCGAGGAAGCGCACGTTGTGTATGGAAAGCAGTCTGCCGCCCAGTATTTCGTCCGCTTTTATCAGATGACGGATATACGCGCGAGTGTAATTGCGGCAGGCGTAGCAGTCGCAGGTGTCGTCTATCGGGGTGAAGTCCTCGGCATACGGCGCGTTGCGTATGGTGAGGAAGCCCTCGTCCACCATCGCGGTGCCGTTCCTGGCTATGCGCGTGGGCAGCACGCAGTCGAACATATCCACTCCCCTGGCGACGCTTTCCACGATATAATCCGCCGTCCCCACCCCCATGAGGTAATGGGGCATATCTTTGGGAAGATGGGGCGCGAGCGCGTCCAGCATGGAATACATGGTTTCCGCCGACTCGCCCACCGAAAGACCTCCTATCGCGATGCCGCAGGTCGCGTAAGGCATACTGCGGCGCAGGCTCTCCACGCGCAGGTCGGCGTACATGTTCCCTTGTATGATGGGGAAGAGGGTCTGATGGCTTTTGAGTTTGACCGCGGCGCACCTGTCCAGCCATCTCAAAGTGCGTTCCATGGCGTCCTCCGCCTTTTCGTGGGTTATGTCGGGGGCGGTGAGCTCGTCAAACGCCATGACGATATCCGAACCGAGAGCGCGCTGCACTTCCATGGACTTCTCCGGTGAAAAGAAATGCTTTGAACCGTCGATGAAACTGTTGAAATACATCCCCTCGTCGGATATCTTCCTCAGCGAGGACAGCGAAAAGACCTGAAAACCGCCGCTGTCCGTTAAGATCGCGCCGTCCCAGTTCATGAACTTGTGCAATCCGCCGGCGCGCTCTATGAGCTCGTGACCCGGACGCAGGTAAAGATGATAGGTGTTGGACAGCAATATCTGCGCGCCCGTGGCTTTGACCTCCTCGGGGGACAGCCCTTTGACCGTCGCTTTGGTGCCCACGGGCATGAAACACGGTGTGTCTATGACGCCGTGTTCGGTGTACAGCCTGCCCACTCTTGCTCCGGACTGCTTGCAAGTGTGTACGACTTCAAACCTCATATTCGCTCCTATGACCGACCTTCCCTTCGGGTTTTGCCGGCTGCTCTCACTCACTGAAAGAAACAGCTGTCGCCGAAGGAAAAGAACCGATAACGCTCTTTAACTGCCGTATTGTATATTTCAAGTGTCTTTTCGCGTCCGACAAGCGCGGAAACCAACATTATGAGAGTGGACTCCGGCAGGTGGAAATTGGTGATGAGCGCGTCCACGCATTTGAAGCGGTAGGGAGGATAAATGAATATCTTCGTTTCCCCCGTGCACGGGGTCACGCGCCCGTTTTCGTCCGCCGTGGATTCCAGCACTCTCACCGCCGTGGTGCCCACCGCGATGACTCTCCTGCCCTCCCTCTTCGCGGCGTTTATCTTCTCCGCCGCCTCCGGGGACAGCTCGTAATACTCCGAATGCATCTCGTGGTCCGTCACCTTCTCCGCCTTGACGGGACGGAAGGTCCCAAGACCGATGTGCAACAGCACTTCCGCGAAATCCGCGCCGCACGCCCTCACCTTCTGCATGAGTTCTGGGGTGAAATGAAGCCCTGCCGTGGGCGCCGCGGCAGACCCGTCCGTCTTGCTGTACACGGTGTTGTAACGCGTCTTGTCGTCAAGTTTCTCGTGGATGTAGGGAGGAAGGGGCATGTTGCCCACTCTGTCCAATATATCCTCGAACACGCCGTCAAACATAAAGCGCACCGTGCGCACGCCGTACTCCCCCACGTCCTCCACCACCGCCGACAATTCGTCGGACACTTTGAGGACGCTGCCCTTCCTCGCCTTGCGCGCAGGACGCATTATGGTTTCCCAGCGAGTGTAATCCAGCCTGCGGAGCAGCAGTATCTCGAACGTGCTCTGCCTGCCCTCCATGTGCGCGAATATCCTTGCCGGGATGACCTTAGTATTGTTGATGACCAAAAGATCGCCCGGCTTCAAAAACTCGGGCAGATCGCGAAAGTGCGCGTGCGTTATGCTGTCCGCCGCGCGCGAATACACCAGCAGTCTGCTGGCGTCACGAGGTTCCGCAGGAGTCTGCGCTATGAGTTCCTCCGGCAGATCGTAATAAAAATCGTGTGTGAGAAGTTCCATTCAATCCTCGTCGAAAAGGCTGGTCTGCACCACCGTGCCCTTGCTCGCCGGAGGCTTTTTGCCCAGGTGTTTATACGCGTTTTCCGTGCACACCCTGCCCCTGGGTGTCCTGCCTATGAAACCCAACTGTATGAGGAACGGCTCCACGACGTCCTCTATGGTGGTGGCTTCCTCCCCCGTCGCCGCGGCGAGGGTGTCCAGCCCGACAGGGCCTCCGCCGAACTTGTCGACTATGGCTTCCAGCACTGTCCTGTCCACCACGTCCAACCCCAGTTCGTCCACGTCCAGATGCGCGAGCGCCTTCTTCGTCACGTCCATGGGGATGCTTTCCAGCCCCTCCACCTGCGCGAAATCGCGCACGCGGCGGAGCAGACGGTTGGCAACTCGCGGAGTGCCGCGGCTGCGGCGCGCGACTTCTTCGGCAGCGTCCGCCTGTATGCTCACGCCCAGAATGTTCGCGGAGCGGCGGATTATCTTCGCCAGTTCCTGCGGAGTGTACATTTCCAGCCTCATCAGCATCCCGAAGCGGTCGCGGAGAGGACCCGACAACATCCCTGCGCGAGTGGTCGCGCCTATGAGCGTAAACTTTTTGAGGGGGATGCGGATGCTCCTCGCCATGGGTCCCTTGCCGGACACTATATCCAGCGAATAGTCCTCCATCGCAGGGTACAGCACCTCCTCGATGCTGCGGTTGAGGCGGTGTATCTCGTCAATGAAGAGGATATCCCCCTTTTCGAGATTGGTGAGTATGGCGGCAAGGTCCGCCGGGCGTTCTATCGCAGGGCCGGAAGTCACCCTGATCTGTGAGCCGAGTTCGTTTGCGATGACGTGCGCGAGCGTGGTCTTGCCGAGCCCCGGAGGGCCGTAAAGCAAAACGTGGTCGAGCGCCTCTCCCCTCGCCTTTGCCGCGGAGATGAATATCTCCAAATTCTTCTTGATCTTGTCCTGCCCGACGTAATCCGCCATACATCTGGGGCGGAGTGTGACCTCCGACTCGTCGTCTTCTATTGTCAGGCTGCTAACGATCCTTTCCTCGTCCATATGCACCGTTACGCAGTTTTAACTGCTCTTTCCGTCACTTTAACCGCGACTTTTTGATTTAGCTTATATATTTCAGTGCGGTGGAGATGAGCTCCTGCACTCCGTTTGCCGTTTCCTTTGCCTTCTGCACGGCGCGCACCGCGTCCGTGTTGGACACCCCGAGGGACACCAGCGCGAACACTGCGTCGGACACGTCCGCTTCCATGGCTCCGCCTATTTCGGTCGCTGCGTCCGCCATGTCCACCGCCACCTGCTCGCGCAGGTTGAGCACGATGAGTTCCGCCGTCTTTTTCCCCAGCCCCTTTATCTTGGAAAGGGTCTTGACGTCCCCCGTCGCTATGGCTACCGTAAGGGTACCCAGGTCGTAGCCGCTCAGGATCTGCATGGCGAGTTTAGGGCCCACGCCGCTTATCTCGATGAGGCGCATGAACAGCGTCTTTTCCTCCGCGCGCGAAAATCCGTAAAGGGAGAAGACGTCCTCCCTGACGTAAAGATAGGTGTAGAGTTTCATCTCCTTCCCAACCACGTTCGCGTCCGCGAGAGTGTTGCCGCTCACCCCGAGTTCGTAGCCTATACCGTTGTTTTCCAGCACCACCCTGCCCGGCTCCGCCGCGACAAGAGTGCCCTTGATGTAATTGTACATATTTCCTCACGCCTCTCGGCAATTTTTTTCATATCGGTGCGCGGAGCGTCCCCGTCCGCGCCGTCGTTCATATGCTCGCTTACGGTTTTAGCGCCGCCCGTCGTCCCGTGTCCGCAGATGCTTCGCACAGGCGTCCGTTTCGGAGCGACCGCCGACGCGAACGCGATAAGAGCAGGTCGGGAAGCGCTGCGACCGCATTCGGAGCAAGCGACAGCTTTCACCTCACCTTGAACTCGGTGGACAGCCTGCTGGTGTGCGCGTGGCACAGAGCCACCGCGAGCGCGTCCGCCGCGTCGTCGGGACGGGGCACCTTTTTAAGGCGCAGGAGCGCCTGCACCATGAGCTGCATCTGTATCTTGTCCGCGCCGCCGTAACCCGTTATGGCTTGCTTTATCTGATTGGGAGTGTATTCATACACCTCCTCTCCCAGCAGCTTGTTGGCGGTGAGCAGGATGACCCCTCTCGCCTCCGCGACCATGATACCGTTGGTGATGTTCTTTGAAAAGAACAGTTCCTCTATCGCGATATTTTCGGGGCGGAATTTCTCGATGAGCGCGGCGACGCCCTCCTCGATGCGCCCCAATCTTTGCGGCAATGTGATATCCTTGGGCGTGGTGACAACGCCGTAGTCCACGACTGCGACATTACCTCTCACCGACTCCACCACCCCGTAACCCATGGTGGCGAGCCCCGGATCTATCCCGAGGATGATCATTATCGCCCCTCCTTTTTGCCCCTGCCGAGGATCACGTATCTTCGCCCGGGGAGCACGATCCGTCCGAACCGTCGGACATTATGCTGAACTCGTTCGTGCGGTCGAACAACGTCACTTTCGCGACGTCGGGACGTATGCGCACTTTATCTTTGCGCCCCACGCCCCTTTCCGCTATACCTTCCGCGGACACCGACACGTGAGAGCATCTCTCCCCCACCGCATACGCGAGAGGAGAGGTCTTTTCGCCTGCCGCGTCCTCCGGGAACCAGCCTGCGAGCACTTCGCTCCCCACGTAACTCTCCTGCACCCGTCCGCGGAGCGCTTCCGCATCAAGGACATCGTCTTCGCAGAAAACGAGTTTCATGCTCCCGTTTTCGTAGGTCAGCGTGCACTTTGTGAAATTATACCACTTGTCCACCGCCTGCGCCGCCCACACGCTGGCAGGGGCTCTGCGGATGTCGTATGCGCTGCCGAGCTGTTTGAGCTCGCCGCCCACCAGCACCGCGATCCTGTCTGCGGCTGCCAACGCTTCCGCGCGGTCGGAGGTCGAATAAATGACCGTCCCACCCTCGGCTGCGAGCCTGCGCATAAGAGAGCACAAGTCCTCGAACACGCTCTCCGCGTCCTCGCGCGCGAGCCCTGCGGTGGGTGCGTCCGCGATATACAGCCTCGCCTTGCGCACCGCCATACGCGCAAGGGACATCCTGCGTTTTTCGGCGAGCGAGAGGGAGCGTGCGCGCATATTCAGGCAAGCCGCTATGCCCATCTCCTCCGCCGCCGCGAGCACTTTGCGCGCTATCTCCGCCTTATCCGTTCCGCGTATCGCGAGCGGATAAGCGAGGTTGTCGTACACGCTCTTGAAGGGAAAGACCGCGCCGTCCTGGAACACCATCACCACGTCGTCCGTTTTTGCTCCGACGGGTCTGCCGTCCAACAGCACGCTGCCCTCCGCAGGCGCCGCGCCGCAAAGCCCTTTGAGGAAGGAGCTCTTTCCGCTGCCCTCCCCACCGTAAAAGGAAATTATCTCGCCGTCGCGAAACTCCGCGTCCACGCCGCCGAACAGCCGCGCGCCGTACAGATATTGCACCGCGAAGCCGCTTATCTTCAACATCAGAGTATATCCAGCTGCTGCCCGTAGCCTTCCCCGAAATTGTCGAGGAAGAATTTGAGTTCGGGATACTCGGGCATGAGGGCATCCAGCTGTTTTTCCAGCCGTTTGAAAGCGGTGTCGAACTCGCGGTTGCCGGAGAGGCGTTCGTCTATGCACTTGATGTAGGCGGAAACTTTGTCCGCGACCTTCATCAGTTTATATTCCGTCGTTTCGGTGTCCGGACGGATATACTCCGCGTACTTTTCCGCCATCTCTTTGGGCAGCGATTGGAGCAGCTTGACGTTGATGACGTCCTCTATCTCGCTGTACGCGCTCTTTATGCGCGGACTGTAATATTTTATGGGAGTGGGCAGGTCGCCGCTGACCACCTCCGCCGTGTCGTGATAGAGCGCGAGCGCGGCGATCTTGTCCGTGTCCACGCTGCCGCCGAAATAAGTGTTGCGGATGATGCCCAGCGCCTGACCGATTATCGCGACGTGCGCCGCGTGCTGCATGAGATCCTCCTTGGTGGTGGACCGCATCAGGCTCCATCTGGCGATGAGCTTCATCCTGTTGAGCAGTGCGTAAAAGGTGTACATATCCTTTCGGGCGCGATGCGCCCTCCCCTCCTGTCAGACGGTGTATTTCGCGTCCTTTTTGGGAGCGGCGTTGAGTTCCGCCTTCTTTTCCTCGTAGCCCTTGCGGTCAAAGAGCGCGTAAGTCGCGTTTTTGCCCTCCTCCACTCCGGGCTGGTTGAACGTGTCCACGTTGAGCAGCGCGCCGCAGTACGCCGTCTGCAGCTGGAAGAACATGAGCAGTTCGCCCACGGACTCCGCATTGACCTCGGGGAGCATGACGGTGTTGTTCATGTGCCCTGAGCGCGTCAGGGCGTACTCGGTGGCGACGCGTTCGGTGTTGATGAGTTCGCTCATGGTGTGTCCGCACAGGAAGTGGACGTCGGGGAACTCCTCCGCGCCCTCCGCGATGGTGACGTCGCCGCGGAACTTCTCCACCCCTATCAGGGTGATCACCTTGTCAAAAGGACCTTCCGTGTAAAGCTGCACCTGGGAATGCTGATCGGTGACGCCCAACGACTTGACGGGGGTCTGCCCGACGTGCACGGTCTTACCGTCCAGATCCACCGCCTTGCCGAGGCTCTCCCCCCACAGCTGGCAGTACCAGTCCGCCATATATTTCAAAGAATCCGCATACGGCATCATGACGGAGATGTTCTTGCCTTTTTTCATCGCGAGGTATTGCAGCGCCGCCGCCATGAGCGCGGGGTTTGCGAACATATCGCCCGTAGCGCACCTCTTGTCCATAGCCGCCGCCCCTGCGAGCAGCCCTTTGATGTCTATGCCCAGCACCGCCGCAGGCAGCAGCCCGACGGGACAAAGCTCCGAGAACCTTCCGCCCACTCCGTCGGGAATGTAGAAGGTCTTGAACCCCTCTTTCTTTGCGAGCTTGATGAGATTGCCCTTCTTTTCCGAAGTGGTGGCGATGATGTGCTTCCTCCAATCCTCTCCCACCGCTTTTTTGAGTATGTCGGCGATGATGAGATACTGGCTCATGGTTTCGCTGGTCGCGCCGCTCTTGGTGATGACGTTGAACACCGTGCGTTTGACGTCCACGACGTCAAGGAGTGCGAGCATCCTTTCGGGGTCCACGTTGTCCTCCACAAAGAATTTGACCCCTCTCTTCCCTTCGGGAAGGTCGTTATATCTGAAATGGCATAGCGCGGTGAACACCGCGATGGGACCGAGCGCACTGCCGCCTATACCGAGGACGACGAAGTTGTCGAAGTTCTTTTTGACGTCTTCCGCGCAGGCGAGGATATCCTCTACCACGGCGTCCTGGGTGTAAGGCAGATCCGCCCATTCGGTCATGCCCGTGCCGCGCTGCGCCGCGAACTTATTAAAAGCCGCTTCCGCTTCGGGACGCGCCGCCGCAAGGTCGGCGTCCGTGAAGCCGTCGCCGCCTATGTATTTTTCCATCATGTTGTTGAAATCGAATTTAAGCATATATTCCTCCGACGATTTTTTTGAGATGATCCACCGCGCCGCCTATCTCGGAGATGTCCCCGTAATTGTCGGCGTACTGTTCTATCATGAGAGGGCCGTCATAACCCTGCGCGCGGAGCGTGCGCACCAGCTCGTCGAAGGGGAAAACGCCCTTCCCTATCAGCTTGATGGCGCCCTGCTCGTCACAGTCGGAAACGTGCACGTTCCGGAGCCTGTCCCCCATCACCGCCACGTACTCGCGCCAATCGCGTCCGCTCTGTCTTGCCTGTTTTATGTCCAGCACCGCCCCCACATTGGGGCAATACTCCTTCGCCTCCGCGAAAAATTCGGGAGAATTGCACATTGCCCAATGCACGTTTTCAAAGCAAAGTTCCACGCCGTACTCCGCCGCGATGTCGCCGAGCTCCTTCATTCGTCTGCCCGTGACTTCCGGCGAGATGACCATATTGCGTTTCAGGCGCATACGCCCGTGGAAAGTATAGTATCGCGCGCCCAACACACGCGCCACGTTCAGCACTTTGCGGTAAAGTTCCTCCGCATCGCCGCGCGTGCGCGCCGCCGCATTGAAAAGCTCGGGCTCGAACTGGGTGTTGAGCGCGTGGACGGAGTATATCTCCAAATCCCCCTTCCTTTCGGCGAGCAGCCGCGCGAAAGAGGGCTCGTATTCGCACCGAGTGGTGAGGAACACCTCCGCACACTCGCCTCCGCAACGTTGAATGACCGAGAACGAGTCCTCGGTCAAAACTTTTGAAAAGAATGTTGCGGTGGAGATGCCGACTTTCATCAGTCTTCTTCTTCCTCGTATATATTTTCTGAGCCGCGTTTGGTCTTGCCCCAGATGTCTTTCTGTTTGCGGATCTGCCCGAGCAGCCTGGGGATGACGAGGTCGATGTTGTCGAACGGCGAGTCGGAGGACGCCTCCGCCCTGTACGTCTGACTGCGGTAAACGACCGTCATATCCGTGGTGTAAGTGCCGCCTTCCAGCGTGACGATGAACTTTGCCGTGGCGTCGTCGTCATCGTTGAAATACTTGTCCAGCTTGGCGCACTTCTTCTCGGTGATCGCTTTCAGCGAATCGCTGACGTTGTAGTCTTTTCCGAAGATTTCGAATTTCATATCTCGGACCTCCTTTGCTTGGTATCTGTATTATACCAAACATATGCGCCCGATTCAAGAGTGATATCAAAACAAAATACTCCGTTACGAAAATATATGATATATACGCACGCGCAAAATGTCAAACACTATCGCCTATTCCCGAAAACGCCGCCTTTTAACCGCCTATCGCTTCTATTATCTTCCACACCACTATGCCCATCGCCACCGCCGCCGCGGCAAACACGGGGCGTATGACGTACTTTTTCAACGCGGCGCTCCTTGCATTGCGCTTTCCTTCCGTCGCCGCATACCTTTCCGCCGCCACGGGCGCCAGCACCCGAGGTGAAAACCCGTCTTCGAGATACACGCGCTTGTAGTCGGGACACTTGCACATGAACCCGATGTCGCGCGTCGGGTCGTAACTGCGGTCGGCGAGGCACTTCGCCGCTATATAAAGCCCCCACGCTTTTGCGTGCGCAGGGTAAGACCGCAGCATCTCTTTTGCGTAAACGAGCGCGCTTTCCGCCGCCTGCGCGTCCACGAGTTCCATGCCCTTTGCTATCTTTTCTTCCGCAACGGCGTTGGAGCGGCAGATGTCCGCGAGCCGCTCGTAAGCGTTACGGGTGCGCTCGTCCGCGAGCCGCTTCACGTTCTCGAACTCGGGCAGCGCGCTTATATCGCCCGAATACGCCGCAAGCTGCGTTTCGTCCGCCGCGCCCACCGACGCCAGCAACCTTATCCTTTCAGCGGCAAACACGTCCTGCCCCACTCCGTCAAGCGCGGCGACGGCGTCCGCCCAAGCCCCGTCGCGAAGGCGTGCGTGAGCAAAAGCGAGCTTCCCTTTCACTATCTCCGAGTCCACGTCGAAGAGTTCCTTGCTCCCTCCCCTGTCCACCGCGAAGACGACGGAGTTCTCCTCCAACATCTTTTCGAATTCGCCGAGGGAAATATTTTCCGCGTCCGCGCCGAAGGTGGGGTCAGCCACGCGGATGTAACTCGCACCGCAATGTTCGCAGCGGAACATCCCCTCCTTTTGCGTGAGCGGCGCGCCGCAGCTTTCACAAGTCATACGCACCAAAGCCATAGTTGACCTCCCCGGATGCGGACGCATCCGCTTTTTATCAGTATAATGCCTGAGCGGCTCGGCGTCAATTTTGCCCCATATGAAAACCCGGGATCTTCATACGGGGGACCCGATTAAAACCCCAGCCTAAAATCAAAGATTTTCGCCCGGGGACCCCGAGTTTAGCCCCAGCCTAAAATCAAAGATTTTAGCCCGGGGACCCCGAATTTAGCCCCATCTCGAAATCGAAGATTTCGCGACGGTGACCCCGAGTTTAGCCCCAGCTGAAAATCAAAGATTTTCACCCGGGGACCCCGTAACGGTTGCCGTTGACTCACGGTGATAAATATGCTAAAATTTTTTTGACCGCTTTAAGGGGGAAAACCATGAAAGTCGACGTTTTGCTTTATCTCGAAACTTTGCTTCAGGACTCAGGCAGGCAGACCGCGCGCGTCACGCAGAACGGGATAGATGTCCTGAAAGTCAGCCTCTCGGGGCTGGGGAGGGCGGGCGGCACCGCGATCACGGAGATATGCTGCGTCCCCGTAGCTTTCAACGGCAGCCAAAGGCAGCTGTTGCAGATATTCACCACCTTTGCCGCCGACCTCGACGCGGACAAACTGGACGCCGAAGCCGCCGCTTTCAACGAACTCAACCTCACATTGACCTGCGGTTTTGTCGGCATCTACCGCAAACTCCGCCAGGCGTACCACAAATACACTATCCTGCTCTCCGCCGACGAGAACACGGCTTTCAGACAGGCGACGGAAGCGCTGGACATGACGCTGGGCGCAGTGAACGGCATATTCGACCGCGCCGTCATCATCGCGGACGGCAACGTCTGACCCCCACGGAAACTTACTTTTCAAAAAGGCGCATTGCCTGCGCCTTTTTGAAAACACTGTTTGATATCGGGATATATCATCCCCTCTTCGGATGAGCGCTTAATGATCCGGGCGCTCTTTTCTTTTTGGTTTTTTACCGGTTTTTACTTTTTCTGAAAAGCGAGAGCGCCGTCCTGCACAGTGACTTTCACGCTGTCGCCGTCCGTGATGCTGCCGGCAAGGAGCATTTCGCTGAGTTTGTCCTCTACAAGGCGTTGTATGGTGCGGCGAAGAGGTCTTGCGCCGTACTCCTCATTGTAACCTTCTTTGACGATGAACTCCTTTGCTTCCTCGGTCATCTCGACGGTGACGTCGCGCTCTTCCAGCCTCTTTTCCAGCGCGGCGAACATGATGTCCGCTATCCTGCCTATATCCTCTCTCGTCAGGCGGTGGAAGAAGATTATCTCGTCGATGCGGTTGATAAGCTCCGGTTTCATGGCGTCTTTGAGGGCTTGCATCTGCCTTTCTTTCATGTTCTCGTACTCGCTTTCCGCGCGCCCTGCCGAAGTGCCGAACCCGAGCGGCGCACGCATCTTGCCTATCTCCGCCGCCCCAATGTTGGAGGTCATTATGACAATGGTGTTTTTGAAGCTGACCACCCTGCCGTGACTGTCCGTGAGTCTGCCGTCGTCGAGGATCTGGAGCAAAATGTTGAACACCTCGGGATGCGCCTTTTCTATCTCGTCGAAGAGCACGACGGAGTAAGGTTTTCTGCGCACTTTTTCGGTGAGCTGTCCGCCCTCGTCGTAGCCGACGTAACCCGGCGCGGAACCGATGAGTTTGGACACGTTGTGTTTTTCCATATACTCGGACATATCCACGCGGATGAGCAGATCCTCGTCGCCGAACATCGCTTCGGCGAGCGCTTTTGCCAGTTCCGTCTTACCTACGCCCGTAGGTCCCAGGAAGATGAATGACCCTATCGGACGTTTGGGGTCTTTCAGCCCTGCTCTCGCCCTTCTTATCGCCTTGGCGACGGCGGTCACCGCTTCGCTCTGTCCTATGACGCGCGCGTGCAGGATATCTTCGAGGTGTTTGAGTTTCTCGCTCTCCCCTTCCGTGATCTTTCTGACGGGGATGCCCGTCCATTCCGCGACTATCTCCGCGACTTCCTCCTCGCCTATCGAAAGTTTGGCGTCCCTGCTGCGCTCGTTCCATTCCGCCTGCAGTTTTTCCTTCTGCTCCACCAGACCGTCGCGTTCGCGTTTGAGCTTGTCCGCACGCTCGTACTGCTCATGCCGCGCCGCTTCGTTTTTGTTCAGTTCGACCTCTTTTATCCGCTCCTCCAACTTGCGTATCTCGGGAGGCGTGGTGAAGCCGAGTATCTTTTTCCTGCTCGCCGCCTCGTCTATGAGGTCGATGGCTTTGTCGGGAAGGAAACGGTCGGTGATATAGCGGTCGGAAAGTATCGCCGCCGCCGATATCGCCTCGTCGGTTATCTCCACCTTGTGGTGCTGTTCGTACTTTTCTTTCAGCCCCTGCAATATCTCTATCGTGTCCGACACGGTGGGCTGATCCACCATGATGGGCTGGAACCTGCGCTCCAATGCCGCGTCCTTTTCGAAATACTTCCTGTACTCCTCCACCGTCGTTGCGCCTATGGTCTGCAATTCTCCGCGCGCGAGCATGGGTTTGAGGATGTTCGCGACGTCCATACCGCTCTCGCCCGTGGCTCCTGCGCCCATTATCATGTGTATCTCGTCGATGAACAGGATGATGTTGCCTGCCTGCTTTATGTTGCTTATCGCCTTTTTCAGCCTCTCTTCGAAATCGCCGCGATAGCGCGTGCCTGCAAGCAGCGACGTGATGTCCAAGGAAAAAACTATCTTGCCGAGCAGGATGTCCGGCACCTTGCTCGCAACGATTGCCTGCGCCAATCCGTCCACGATCGCGCTCTTGCCCACGCCGGGCTCGCCTATGAGGACGGGGTTGTTCTTGGTCCTGCGGCAAAGGATCTGTATTATGCGCTCTATCTCCTTGCCCCTGCCTATGACGGGGTCGAGTTTGCCCTGCCTCGCCTTTTCGGTGAGGTCGGTGCCGAGCTGCGCCAACTCTTCGGGCAGCGCGCCCTCCGGACGCGTTCCGCCTCTCGCTCCCTCCGCCGTCCGGACGTTCTGTTCGCCGTCGTCGGCGGAAAAGATGTGATCGATGACCCTGACCACGTCGTCCATGGTCATGGTGCCGCGGCTGTTCGCCGCGCGGCGCGCCGCCGCGTTTATCTCATCGGTGAGCACCTCCGCCATGGCGGCAAGATCGACGTGCCACCTCTTTTCCAGCACCTGCGCCGCCACGCTCTCGCGATCGCTTATGACGGCAAGCAGCAAATGCTCCGTGTTCATCATCGTGGACCCTGCCCTGCGCGCGATGTCCTCCGCCTCCGACACGGCTCTTGCCGCGCGCGTTGACATGGTGACCCTCGTCAGACGGTTGCGCGGAGTGAACAACTGCAACACGTCGTCGCCGGAGATGTGCGCCGCTCCCAGCACGCGCTGCGCCACGCACCCCGTCTGCGCCGCCAGACCGTACAGCAAATGCTCCGTGCAGACAAGACCGCCCGTGCGCGAAGCAAGGTCTATCGCTCTGTTCAGAACGTCGCCGAAATTTTCAGAATAATTCATAACTTCTCCTTCCCGAGGATCTCCTTGACGATGGCGGCGCGCCGCATGTCGCGCAATGTCGCGTCACAATCGCCCGTCACCGCGGCAAGATTTGCCGCAGAACACCAAACAAGCAGTTTATCCAGCGTTTTGGTGCTTTTAAGCGGCAATATGTTCAATATCACTCCCATCTTCACATCCGATATGAAGTTCATCAGTTCGGAGGAAGAGAGCTTGTACGCGTTGGTCAGGATGCCGTAACTGCGCGTGATCTTGTCATATAGCGCGGCGCCTTTTTTCCTCGCCAGCGCTTGAAGAGCGACGCTCTCTTTCAGACAAAGTTCCAGCGCGGCGCGCTGCACCGCAGCAATTATATCCCCCTCCGTCACCCCGAGAGTATGGGTGTTGGAAAGCTGATACATATCCCCTTTCGCGCGGCTGCCCTCCCCGTAGACTCCGCGCACCGTCATGCCGCGATCGCGTATCATCGCGGTCACTTCCTCCTCTATCGCCCCGGCGAGCCTGAGCGCAGGCAGGAAGAGCATCACGGAGGCGCGCATGCCCGTCCCCAGGTTGGTGGGACAAGCGGTGAGATAACCGAGCTCCCTGTCAAACGCCGGGGGGAGCCTCTCCGCAAGCGCGGCGTCGTATCCGCTCAGCCGTGCGTACGCCCCTTCGAGGTCGAAGCCGCGGACGATGCACTGCTCTCTTATCCTGTCCTCTTCGTTGAGCATGACGGAAATGCTCTCGCTGCGTTCCAGCAACACGGCGCCGTTTGCGGTGTTCCTCGCAAGCATGGGCGAGATGAGGTGCCTCTCCACGAGCGCGTTTTTTCTGATATCGTCCAGTTCACGCATATAAAGCAGCTGGAAATCCATAAAGCCGCGAGCGGCGTCCGCCGCAGCGGAAGCCAGCACGGCGAGGACTTTCGGGTCCTCCCTCCTGCGCGCGGAGGGGAAAGGCATCCCCACCACGTTGCGCGCCAGCCTGATGCGCGAGGATATGACGTTGAAACGCGTGAGTTCGCGTGCGGAGGCGTCCATCAGAACTTACCTCCCGGCACTTTGCCCACGTGCCTGACCCTTCCGCCCTGCGACGCGGCAGCTGCCGACATCGCGACGGAACGCATATGCTTGTAACATTCCGGGCAACCGAAAAGAAAACCTTCCGCGAACTTTTCCGCCGTCATGCCGCAGACGGGGCACTCCCTGCCCGATTTCGCCGCGGCGAGGCTCATGACTTCCAGCGTAGTCATGCCCGAACGGCGTATCTCGTCATAACATCTTTCGCAAAAGCAAAACTCCACCGCGCCGTTGTTGACGACGGTCCTGTCCGTCAGCACGCCGGGACGTTCGCCGCAAAGGTCGCACCTCTTCATTTTGCGAACCCGTTCGGGTGGGTGCTGTGCCATTTCCACGCGGACGCGACTATCTCTTCCAGCGTATCGTAGGAGGGCTTCCAGCCGAGCTCGCGCTTTATCTTGTCGCTGGACGCGACGAGAGTTGCCGGGTCGCCGGGACGTCTGCCCTCCACCTTTGCCGGAATGTCTATGCCCGTGACGCGGCGAGCGGTGTCTATGACCTCCTTCACCGAGAACCCGTTGCCGTTTCCGAGGTTGTAATAAGTGGACTTCCCTCCGTTTTTGAGATAGTCGAGCGCCCTGATGTGCGCGTCGGCAAGGTCGGTGATGTGGATATAGTCGCGGATGCAGGTGCCGTCACGCGTGGGATAATCGTCGCCGAAGATGCCAATGTGGCTGCGCTGTCCCAATGCGGCTTGCAGGATGATGGGGATGAGGTGGGACTCCGGCTTGTGCGCCTCGCCTATCTCGCCGCTGCGATGCGCCCCTGCGGCGTTGAAATAACGCAACGCGACGTACTTCATGCCGTACGCTTTGTCGTAATCGCTCATGAACTGCTCCATCATGAGTTTGGTCTGCCCGTAAACGCTGGTCGGACGCTGGGGGCTGTCCTCCGTGATGAGCCCGTCGCCCGTATCGCCGTAGGTGGCGGCGGAGGAGGAGAACACCAGATATTTCACTCCCCCCTCCAACATGGCGTCCAGCAGCGACAGAGTGCCCGCGACGTTGTTGCGGTAATACTTGGCAGGGTCGCTCATGCTCTCTCCCACCAGCGAATACGCGGCGAAATGCACAACGGAATCCACCTTATATTCCGCAAAAGTCTTGACCAGAAGTTCCTTGTCGAAGATGTCGCCTTTGACGAAAGGCGCGTCGCCGACCGCCTCGATATGTCCGGTGACGAGATTGTCGTACACCACGACGTCCGCGCCTCTTTCGCGCAGTTCTCTGACGGTGTGAGAACCTATGTAACCTGCTCCTCCGGTGACGAGTATCATGATCCCTCCTCGCGTGCGTTGGCACGCGGTATATTTTCTTTGATAATTATACCCTTGCGCATATTGTTTTGCAACAGGAAATTGTGTATAATACGCATATGGACAGGGTCATCCTGCATTGCGATCTGAACAATTTCTACGCTTCGGTGGAACAAAAGGCGCATCCCGAATACGACGGGATGCCGCTTGCCGTATGCGGCGACCCCGAACAGCGTCACGGCATCGTGCTCGCCAAAAATATGCTCGCAAAAGCCGCAGGAGTCGCCACCGGGGAAGCGATATGGATATCCAAAAAAAAGTGCCCCGGCATAGTTTTCGTCCCCCCTCATTATGACGAATACGTGCGTTACAGCAAGCAGGTCTTCGGGATATACACGGAGTTCACCGACCGCGTGGAGAGTTTCGGGCTGGACGAATGCTGGCTGGACGTCACGGGGTCGCTGAAACTGTTCGGATGCGACGGCAAAGCGCTGGGCGACAGGATACGCGAAACCGTAAAAGCGCGCACGGGGCTGACCATCTCCGTGGGCGTATCCTTCACGAAAGTGCTGGCAAAGCTGGGGAGCGACCTCAAAAAACCGGATGCCACCGTGGTCCTGGACCGCGAACATTACATGGACGTCATCGGCGATATGTCCCCCTCCGAACTCATCATGATAGGCAAAAGCACTTCGCGCAAATTGGAGCTGCTCGGGATACGCACCATACGCGCTCTCGCCGCCGCCGACAGAGGGATGCTGCGCGAACATTTCGGCATCGTGGCGGACAAGATGTCGGACGCCGCTCGCGGCATCGAAACGGACGAAGTAAGACTTTATTACGACAAACGCGCGCCTAAAAGTGTCAGTCACGGCACTACCACGCCGCGCGACATGACCTCGGAGGAGGACGTCCGCATCGTGGTCTACGCCCTTGCGGAACTGGTCGCCATGCGCCTGCGCCGTTACGGGCTTTCCGCAGAAGGGGTTGGGCTTTCCGTGCGCGAGGCAGCCACTCTCTCTTTCAGATCCGCGCAGTGCTCCCTCTCCTCCCCAACCACGGACGCTTCCGTCATCGCCGAAAAAGCGATGAGCCTGCTGCCGAAACTGCACTCTTTCCCACAACCTCTGCGTTCGGTCACGGTCGCCGCCACCAAACTTTCGGACGGCAGCGTGACGCAACTGTCCATCTTCGGAACGGAGCGCGACGAAAAGGAAGAGATGTTGGGAAAGAGCCTGGACGCCATCCGCGAAAAGTACGGCTACAAAGCCGTAAAGCGCGGACTTATGCTGAAAAACGACCTCGCGAACAACCTGCACGAGGACGACGATTTTCTCCCTTTCAAAAGATGAGGTGAACATGAAAATAGCAATTGCGACCAACAACAAGAAAAAATTGAAAGAGATCCGCACCGTGCTCGGCGGCTTCTTTGACGAGATGTACTCTTTGGAGGAGCTCGGCATTGACGTCGAAATAGAAGAAACGGGCACAACGCTGACCGAAAACGCGTTGATAAAGGCGCGCACCATACTGCGCATGACGGGCATGGCGTCCCTCGCCGACGACAGCGGTCTTATGTGCGACGCGCTGGACGGCGCACCCGGGGTGTACTCCGCTAGATACGCCGGGGCGGAACACAGCGACGCGGCGAACAACGCTCTGCTTTTGAAGAACCTCTCGGGAAAAGACAGAAGCGCGCACTTTTGTTCCGTCATAGCGCTCTGCCTGCCCGACGGCAGAGAGTTTACGGCGGAGGGGCGCGTGGACGGCGTGATACTGGACGAGGAACGCGGAGAAGGAGGCTTCGGTTACGACCCGTTGTTTTTCTCTCCCGAACTGAACAAAACCTTTGCCGAAGCGTCCCCGGAAGAAAAAAATTCCGTCAGTCACCGCGGCAGGGCGCTGCGCGCGATGGAACGCGTCGTCGAACGGGAAAATTTGCAATTCTAGCGCTTTAACCGCATAAATCGGCATATAAACAGCGCGAATGTGCAGATATCACGATGACGGTAGCTATGCAGAGAATGGAAAATGAAAAGCATTTTTGTGTTTTCTGACAGTCACGGCCACCCACTTCCCCCTCACATCGCGGCGATAGCCGAGGAGAGCGATCTTGTGTTTTTCCTCGGTGACGGCGCGCAGAGCGTGGGGGATCTGGCGTTGCACAAAAACTTTTACGGAGTGAGGGGGAACTGCGATTCTCTCCCCCTGCCCGAGGAGCTCGTGGTGGAGGAGGAAGGGGTGAAAATGCTGCTCACTCACGGGCATAAGTACGGGGTGAAGAACGACCTGCTCTCCCTCTCCCTGCACGCCGAAGAACTGGGGTGCAGGCTCGCGTTTTTCGGGCACACTCACCTCCCCGTGATAGAGGAAACCCCAGGGCTCACCCTCGTCAACCCCGGCTCCTCGTCCTGCCCTGCGTTCGGACAGCGCACTTATGCGTACACCTGCGTCCTGAACGGGCGCGCCTTCACCAAAATAGTGCCCTTCTAGGCGGCGCAGACGCGGAGAGCGGACTGCCCTTTTGCCGCGCGCGGCATGATGTGACCAAACATCCGCCCATTCCGAAGCAACATTGCTCAAAATCGTTGACATCGGTGTGCGCGTGTGATAATATTTTCAAGCATCATTTGATGCCATGTGGTGATTGCTCGAACCTATGCGAGTGTAGTTCAATGGTAGAATACCAGCCTTCCAAGCTGGCTACGTGGGTTCGATTCCCATCACTCGCTCCAAAAATGAGCCTGTAGCTCAGCAGGATAGAGCAACGGCCTTCTAAGCCGTGTGTCGGGAGTTCGAATCTCTTCAGGCTCGCCACAATGGTGGGTATAGCGCAGTTGGTTAGCGCGTCAGGTTGTGGCCCTGAAGGCCGTGGGTTCGAATCCCACTACTCACCCCACATCGCAATTATCTCGGCAGATGCCGAGCCGTAGGGGTATCGCCAAGCGGTAAGGCACCAGATTTTGATTCTGGCATTCGTTGGTTCGAATCCAGCTACCCCTGCCAGATAAGACTCACTAGCTCAGCCGGTAGAGCACCGCACTTTTAATGCGATGGTCCGGGGTTCGAATCCCCGGTGGGTCACCAGAAAAAGGACGCGATTTGCGTCCTTTTTCATTGTGTATTTCGTTATAACCTTCATTGTGACGCGTCGGGGATGAGAACACCGCAGGGGTTCGGCGGCTGCCGTCGCGCAGACGC
>CALVKQ010000009.1 GCA_944332815.1 uncultured Clostridia bacterium | reverse complement strand
GGCGCGGGAGTATTGATGATAGTTGACCATCTCGCCTCAATGGGAAGATTATATGTCCCGTCCGTAAAAGTCGCATCCTCAAAAAATGCCGCTATGATTTCTTCGTCATCGGGATCTAATCCCTGTTGAATAAGGTCTTGGCGCAATTTTGCCACTCCGTCCTCGTACTTTTCGCCAATAAAGCGCAAAAACACAAGCGTCAGCATCATATCGCGCTTTTCGAAAAACGAGCCCGAATTGCGTGCTTGCCGCAGAATATCACGACACTTAAACAAAATTGCATCCAAATTAAGTTTTTCTTCCGTTTTTTTCTTTGCCATTTTGCAGTGGTTCCTTGTTGCTTATATTTTATAATACCGCTGATTGCGGTTTGTCGGGTTATCTGGGTCGGTCATGGCGATAAGCCCTGCCTCAAGTGCTGGTTGCAGATAATTTTTGCGGAAAGTTAGTCTGGATTTCAACTCCAACTTTGCCATCAGCTCCACTGCCGACATCGGGTAGACCTCTATAACCGACATAAGTGCTTTGATTTGATTACTGATATGGATTTGATGATTGTGCGTATCTCTTACAATCTCTTCGACGGCTTTTTTGATTACGCCGAGCATAAACAGTATAAATGCGTTTGATTTGCCTTCCGCCGTTGAAAGTCCGATTGCCTTATAGTATTTTTCTTGATGATCTTTGATTATGCTTTCAATCGGAACCCATTCAAATATCGGCTTCCAACTTGCAAGCAGAGCTGTTTGCCACAGTCTTCCCGTTCTGCCGTTGCCGTCGCCGAAAGGATGAATGAATTCGAACTCATAGTGAAAAACACTTGAGCGAATCAACATATTTGTCTTGCTGTTTTTGAGCCAATCGAACAACTGTGTCATAAGCCCGGGTACCATTTCTTGCGGTGGAGCGATATGAATGACTTTCCCATTTTCGTTAAACACGCCGACAGGACCTGTGCGCAACTCACCGGCACCGCTCATCAATCCATTCATCATTATACCGTGGGCTTTTTGCATGTCGCCTAAAGAAAACGGATCAAATTCAGAAAACCTTTTATAGACTTCAAACGCATTTTTTACAGCAATGATATCGTCTTCCGGCCCGAGAACACGCTTGCCGTCGATAACATCTGTCACTTGTTCCAAAGAAAGGGTGTTGTTTTCAATGGCAAGCGAAGACTGAATGGACTTGATACGGTTAACCCTGCGCAACCGCGGCAATCTTTCCAAGTCGCTAATACTGCTTAACCTTCCCAAATTTTCCGTGATTTCGGACGCAAGTTCCAGCATCTCTTCTGTGATGTCGTAAGGCGGAATATATATATCCATATTCACCTCGAATATTTAATGTCAATTATGTTATAACAAACATTCTTACAAAAGTCAATTCTTATATGTTTGCTTGTTTGTTATGATGGATATTTTACCAAATTGTCACCGTGGCGTGTGCTTGTCTATGACAAGTGGCGTCGCTTCGCTCCGCCCGACAAGCACACGCCGCTACAAAATAATAAGGATAGACGGAAAGCGAGAGCGAAGCGGAGTTTCGCGCTGAACCGCTTGCGAAATCTTCCGCTTTTTCGCTCTCTCGTATTTTTCCTCGATATAGCCTTATTTTTTTGTTATACGGTATTGTGCTTGTTATTCTCCGAACATTGCCTTTCGTGGGCATATTGTCGCATACTCCTCGGGAAAGTAAACGGTCGTAAAATCCTTGCGTAAAAGTCTGAATTAAAAAACAGAAATGCAAGGATTTTTCTTTTGCCCGCTGACTTTCCCATACAAATGATAAAGACACATTCCTTTTACCGTCATATGCTCCCTTTTGCCTGCCGAAAGGCAATCAAATTTCGGAGGTATAGAAAATGGAAAAGGTAAGAAAAGGTTACGAAATATTAGACGAGAAAATTTCGCCGGACAATGTGATGCGCATTGGAGAACTGCTTGCACTCAGCGCGTTGAAGTTTATGTGCGGACATAAAATGCTACACAGAATGTATGCCAATCTTGCAAGGGATATCGATTATAAGGATTTAGAGGGATATACCTTTACAGACAGTTATGACCTTGCACAGGAAGCGGCGTTGTTCCTATGCGGATATATGGGAAAATCGGTATTCGACACCTGTATCGACCCGAAAAGCGGAAAGACGTATGCAATAAGACGAATGTGCAGTAAGATACTCTGTCATAAACTGTACGAGGAATGGAAAATCAAACGGTATACCGAAAGTGCAGAAGATTTATACAGAAGCAAAGAGCCTTTTGCAGACTTCGAACAGGAAAAAGAAACGGACTATACAAAGTACGATGAGATAATGGAAAAACTCAACCTGAACAAAGGCGAAAAAGAAACGATCGAATGCTATATGGCAGGAATAGGCTTTACCGAACAGGCAAGAATGTTTACATTAAACCTTTCCACTATATGGCGCAGAAGAAAAAGCGCTCAGATAAAATATTTGACAATAGCGAAAACGCTGTAAAGTATAACAAAATAATAAATTTCCAAGGCAATCCAAAAAAAGGTTGCCTTATTTTTTTGCCCGGACCGTGGACTTTTACCGATTTTGTGGCTTTTAAGTAGAGAGATTTTTAGTTAGGGGATTAATTTTTGCCATTTTCATGGCTTCTAATTGAGGGGGTCCATTTCAGTAGTTTGCGTGGCTATTAAGTGTAGGAGAAAAATTATTTCGCGAAAACGACCCCATAACGGCTGTTTTCGCGGCTACTAAGTAGAGAACATTCCTTCAAGGGGGTCCATTTTCGTTATTACAATTCCCTTATAAGTGAAGGGTAAAAAATTTGAGTTGTCTTAACCCTATTTTTGCCTTTCAAATTCCCTTATAAGTGGGGATAACTTTCCAAAGAAAATTTCGTGAAGTCGCAAAGTTCTTGCGAGTTTACGGGATATAAAAGAAAGAACAAAACAAGGAGGTAACGCCTATTGAACAAAGAAACGATCAAGGTAGTAAACGTCGGAAAGCCGGATATCGAGGCGATGAGCGGAAGCGAACAGAATACGTTCTTTTCTGAATTGCTTTCAAAGATATCTTTACTTTCCAAACAGCATCGAGCGGAAGTATCCGTTCAAAGGAGGTAGCTATGCCGTACAGAAGCGCAAAGATTTACAACGACGGAAGCCACTACATAGCAATCCCTCAAACCAACAATCCGACAAGACGAAAGAAAAGCCCGATAATGACGGTCTGCACGGATACGGAATTGCAGATGACAAAGAATAAGACCGAAAAAACGGCTACGGAGATTCTCACTCCCAAGGAAAGATTTGAGAAGATTTACAGAGAAAACAACGGCAAAAGAAAAGCCGAAAAGATAGAGATATTAACGAAAGAATTGAAACAGGATTTTAAGACGGCAGAACAGACAAGAGAGTTTATTGAGAGGAACATAGCACGCTTACAGCGAAATAAGATCGTCCGCAAGACAAGGCTTGCAAGGAAAATAAACTTTAACGAATGGAACTGGTTTTGCACTTTTACGTATTCTAACGAAAAGCATACGGAACAAAGTTTCAGAAAAGGACTGTCTGATGTATTGAAACGAATGGTACACAGAAAAGGCTGGAAATACATCGGCGTATGGGAACGTGGCGGAGAAAGGAACAGACTTCACTTTCACGGTATATTCTATATCCCCGAAAACGGTATGTCGGGAAAGCTTGAAGAAAAGAAAGATTACCGTTTCGGTTCCCGAAAACGGCATATGATTATGCAAAACACATACTTTAACGACAAATTCGGACGGAACGACTTTAACGAATTGAATGTCAGACGAGAGATAATGGACTCGGCAAGATACCTGATGAAGTACATAGAAAAGAGCGGCGAAAAGCTTGTCTATTCGCGGAACATACCAACGTATTTCAGGTCGGACATCATGGACGAAGACGTCCTCTGCACTATAGGACAGGAAGATAAAAAGCTGTTGCTTTCGGACGACTTCAACTGTTGGGACGAAGGGTGTCTGATCGGAAAAGTCAGTCCGAAAGTAATACGAGAAATGCCGAAGTGCAATTAACCATTGTCTTTCTTCCGTAGGAGCTTAAACGAAAAAGGTTTTGCCGTCAAGGGTAAAGTGAATTGCTCCGCAACCCCTGACGGCAAACAAAAATACACAAAACAAAAAGCAGTTAACCCTTTTCCGTTTGTTCCGCTCCCGTCGAAAGACAATTCAAAAACAAAAATAATAAGGAGGTATAACACAAGTGAAGACAGCAGTGATATATGCCAGATACAGTTCGGATAACCAAACCGAGCAGTCTATCGAAGGGCAACTCAGAGTGTGCGAGGAGTATGCTCAAAAAAACAATATTCTGGTACTCGGCACATATATCGACCGTGCTATGACCGGTACAAACGACAATCGACCCGATTTTCAGAGAATGATAAAAGACAGCAACCGCAGGGAATGGAATTTCGTACTTGTTTACAAGCTTGACAGATTTTCAAGAAACAAATACGAAACCGCAATACATAAAAAGACTTTGCGTGATAACGGCGTTAAAGTGTTGTCCGCAATGGAAAACATTCCCGACACCCCGGAAGGAATTATCCTTGAAAGTTTGCTTGAAGGAATGAACCAGTACTTCTCCGCCGAACTTGCCCAAAAGGTAAAAAGAGGTATGCGCGAAACAAGACTGAAAGGGTTATACCAAGGGGGATGGCTACCCTACGGTTACAAAGTAATCGATCGCAAAATTGTAGCAGACGAATCCTGCGTCGAAACGGTGAAATATATTTTCAGTCAGTATTCCGTCGGTGTTTGCGTGAGAGAAATCATTGAAGGACTAAATGCAAAAGGACTACTCTGCAAAGGAAAACCGTTTGCAATGAATACGGTGTACGGCATATTGCGAAACGAAAAATACACCGGAATATATCGGATCGGCGAAGACATTCTTGATAATATGTATCCCAAAATAATAGATACGGAACTATACGAAACCGTTAAAAGCAAAATCGAGAAAAATAAGTACGGCAGAAACAGCGTAGAAGCACCATACTTGCTCCGAAGAAAAATTAAATGCGGTTATTGCGGAAAGCCCATGATCGGAGAATGCGGAAGGGCGAGAAACGGAGAAACTAAACGCTATTATAAATGCACAGGCAAAAAGCATTATAACGGTTGTCAAAAGACGCAAATCAGAAAAGAGGAACTCGAAGAGTGCGTCATAAATGCGATTGTTGAGCAGTTGAGTTCTCCCGATATCATGGATACGATCGTCAATAAACTTTTACAATTACAAAATACGGAAGAGACAGCCAACTCCGCACTGACGATGCTGCTCAACGAAAAGCACGGCGTGGAAAGATCGCTTGCAAATCTTGTCAATGCCATAGAAAACGGAATCATATCCAACACGACGAACAACCGCCTGCGAGAGCTTGAAAAACGGCAGGAAGAATTAGAAAGGAAAATACTCGTGGAACGAAGCAAGCGCATCGTGAAAATGACCGAAAGCGAAATACGGCGGTTTTACGAACAGGCACTAAAAGCCGAGCCTAAAATGTTGATCAATCTGCTTGTCAAAGAAATCGTCCTCTATGACGATAGGATAGAAATCTATTACAACAATCCCACAACCAAGAGTCCTGACGAAAGTCAGGGCTTTTTGTTATATGTCGGCAAGAGTAAAATCGTAAGCGAAATTCAGAATAAAAGACCAAAGGTTGTAATCGTTACAATAGAGATGTATCTGCGTTAATCAAGAAAAAAGCCCAAACCGAATATTCTTTTCGAGATTCGGTTTAGGCTTGTAATGGCGTACCAAACCCTTGCCGCAAGCGGCAAGGGTTTCTGTTTGCCTGTCGGGAGTCTTATGCCGGAGCGGAATAATGCGGACCGGGTCCGGCATCCTAACCGACGCAAGCGATAAGGTATGCGCGAGGGGGGATCTGTGGTTGAAAGCGAAGGCTCGCGAGTCAACCGAGGTCGGGTCGGTCGGTGACGGTGACGGAAGACGCCGTGCTTCCCTCCAATTCCAGGATGACCAGCTCGTTGGGTGCGTCGGTGCGGAGGAGGGCGCCGGGGAGATAGAGGGCGCGCTGAGGCCCTACGTTCCAAAAACGCCCGAGGTTGAACCCGTTCACCCAGATATACCCTTTCGTGAACCCGTCGAAGCGCACGAAGCAATCCGCTTTGCTCGAAACGGAAAATCCCCCTTTGAAGAATTTGGGGAACTTTGCCGCGCCGCGCGACCAATCCAGCCTGTCGAGGTTATCGAGCGGAAAGCAGGTGACGTCGAAGTCCATCAGGGTCTGATTGTTGAACATGAGGGAGGATATCCCCTTGCGGTCATAGAGATGTTCGCCGTAGTTCACCCTGCCCATAGCGTCCACGAGCACAGCCAGTTCATCTCCCTTTTTCATGCCGGAAGCGAGGAAGGTATGTTTGCCCGTGAGTTTGAAAGCAAGCTTGCCTTCATCCATGCGGCGGAATATCTTACGCTTTTCCCCGTTGACGAAAACGTGCGCTATGTCGTGCACTCCGCGCACGGTGACGAAACCGGTGCCGTAGTCGCCGGGGAGGGTCGTGCGGTAAAGGATCAGCCCGAAGTTCTGCCCGTACTTTTCCATGGAAAGGGGCACTCCCGAACGGTGCTTCACCCCGACGGTATCCTCGTTTTCTTTAAGCCCCGTACACGTCGTCAGCGCGACGCTGCCGATATTCTGCAAAACAGGTTCCGGTGGCAAAACATCGGGTTTAATGCCGCGTTTTGAACACATAAGCTCGCGGATCGCGTGATATGCCGGGGTATAACCGCCGTACTCGTTCAAGGGCGCGCAATAGTCGTAGCTGGTGACGGTGGGACGGTAACGTGAGTCGAAATTCGCGCCTGCCGTGAAGCCGAAATTGGTGCCGCCGTGGAACATATAAAAGTTGAAGCTCGCCCCCCTGTCAAGGAAAGCCCCCAGCTCTTTGAGCACGCTCTTATAGCCGCGCGTATGATGTTTTCCGCCGAAGTGGTCGAACCAGCCGCACCAGAACTCCGTGCACATCTCGGGCGCGTCCTTCTGCACCGTCGCGAGAGCGTCCAGGTTGCCGTTCACGTTGCTTCCGAAGTTCACGGTGACGAGCGCCCCGGGGGTGCTGCCGCCTGCCAGCATATACGGGCAAGTCCCGTCGGAAGTGAACAACAGGACTTTTGCGCCGCACTCCTCGTAAATGCCTTTCAATGCAGCGAGATAACGCTTGTCGTTGCCGTAGCTGCCGTACTCGTTCTCCACCTGCAAGGCGATGACGGGGCCCCCTTCCGTGCATTGCGCGCTCCCTATCTCGCGCATGACGCGCGCGATATAATCTTTGAGGTGGGCAAGGTAAGTTTCGTCGCAGCAGCGCAGGCGCAGATTTTCGTCCGCGAGCAGCCATGCCGGGAACCCACCGAAGTCCCATTCCGCGCAGATGTAGGGGCCGGGGCGCAGGATGACGTAAAGCCCGAGCTCCTGTGCGGTGGCTATGAAACGCGCCACGTCCAGCCTGCCCGAGAAATCGAACTTCCCTTTTTCGGGCTCGTGGAGGTTCCAGCACATATATGTTTCCACGGTGTTGAAACCGCAGGCTTTGAGTTTGGCGAGCCTGTCATGCCAGTACTCGGGCAATATGCGGAAATAATGCATCGCGCCCGAATATATCGCCGTTTTTTTGCCGTCCGCGTAAAACGCGCCGTCTTTTGCTTCGAATATCATCTGCACCTCAAAAGCGCCGCCACACGGGCGGCGCATACTATTATTATTTGGAGTCCTCGCCCGTATCCGACCCGTCGTCGTCCGAAGCCTCGTCGGACGGAACGTCTGCATCGGGGGCGTCGGCGCGGATGTCCCCTTCCGCCGCGTCCGGGTTCTCCTCTTCCGCCGCGTCACCTTCACCGCGCATCTGAGCCATGAAGTTGAGGTCGCCCTCGCCCATCTCGGCAGCATTGACGGACGCGCCGCGAAGCGCCGCCGTTACTTCCTCCACCTTCTTCTTGGAAAGCGGATAGAACATGAGGATGATTATCATGCCGAGGATGCTCGCCGCAGTGAGCAGGAACGCCGCAGTGAACCACTCCGAAGCAACGTTCAACAGATCTGCCGTATACGGAATGTCGATGTCGCCCTTATAAGCGGAAGGCTCGAAACCGATGTCCTGCTGCCACACCCATCCGCACAGCATGAACACGAATGAAAGCATGACGGGGACGACCATGATGAAGTTCTGAATGTGTCCCTCGAGGCGTCTGCCCGTCTTTAGTTGCTGATAGTCCGCAAGGTCGCCGAGCATGACGGGGATGAGGAGGTAGGTCGGGTTGATGCGCGCAAGGAAAAGAAGGATGGTGATGACCACCGCGGATGTAGTACCCTGTGGGATGTTGCCGAACCCTACAAACCCCAACACCGCGATAGAAATCAGCGACAGCGCGCTGAAGATTATGATTATCCAATTCTTGCTCAGTTTGCGGGTGCAGAACGGGAGCAGGAGCATGGAGACGGTCACGCCGAAGCCGATGACCGTCTTGGGGACACCGCCGACCGCGACGGCGATGGACGGGATCTCGTCGAAACGCGTCTGGATGATGAGGTTCTGGAACTGCATCCAAAACTCCCTGAGAGAACCTATGACGAGAGCGGCGAACAGGATCCACAACGCTTTGTTCTTGAAAAGCAGTTTCATACTGTCCGCAAAGGAAAGATAATCCGGCGAGGCTTTTTCCGCAGCCTTTCTTGCCCTGCGCTCCGCCGCCTTTGCCTTGAAGCGCTCGCGCACCGCGGCAAGACCCGTCGCCTGTCCCGTTTCGATGACGAGGTCTGCTTCCGCCTCTTCCGCGACAGCTTCGGCAACCTCTGCGGCGGCGACAATCCGTTCACCTTCGATATCTTCCGCGCTCACGCCTTCCGCCTGTGCCTCCAACAGCTCGCGGTTCTTATCCTCAAGCTCGTAGACGCGTTCCTTGACCTTGATGATGAACAGCACGAACAGAGTGCCCAGCACCACCGCGATCGCGCCGACTATGCGCAACGCCACTTCCTCGTTGGTGGGGAACGCGCTGCGGATAGGCCCTATGATCACGTTCATTATCGTGGGAGCAAAGCCGACGATAAGCCCGATGGGCGTCATGATGTCCGCCCTCTCCTGAGTGTTGGGCGTGATGACGTTGGGCATGGTCTGATACATGTTGTTCGCAAACGTCGAGATCGCGATGACAGGCACACAAGAACAATATGCAAAGATGGTGCTGTCCATCTTGTCAGGATACTGCGGCACCCACATGGACATCATGGTGAAGAGTGCCAGCAACGGGAGAGTGAACAATATGTACGGCTTGTACTTTCCCCATTTGGTGCGCTTCTTCTCCATCGACTGACCGATGAGTGGGAGCAACAGCATGTTGATGAGCGAACCGGCTATGTAGATGAGATAGCCGTGAATGGCGTCGATGCCATAAAAGTACGGTATCTCGGTGATCGTGACCACGATCATGATCGTGTTGTAGATCCAGCTGTTGCCGAGGGCGTACAACCCGAACGCGCCTATTTCCTTGATGTTGAGGAAGCGTCCTTCGAGAGGCTTGTCCCACATGGCTTTGACCGTGGAAAACAGTTTTGCTACTTTTTCTTTCATATATCTCTCCCTTTTGAGGATTTGATGTCGCGTTTTTGACGCATAAACGTCCGTTTCCGTCAAAATGACGAGGGGTGATCTTACTTTTTAAGGATGAGCGAACCTGCGCGCTGCGTGAGGTACTTGCCGTCTTTCACCGCCGCCACGCCGTTGACGTAGACGTGTTTTATCCCCTGCGGCGTAAAGTCCGGGACGGACGGGTCGACCTTTATGCCGTCGTAATCGAAGACGGTGACGTCCGCATAGTTCCCCACGGCGAGCGTGCCTCTCTCCTTCACCGAGAAGCGCTCCGCCGTCTTGCCCGTCATCTTGTGTATGACGCTCTCGACGGGGATCCTGTTTTCTCTCGCGCGCGCCAAAAAGTAGGGGAAGCCCTGATACGCCGCGCCGTTCTGCGTGCCTGCCGCCTCCACCCAGGCGTCCGTCATGAACACCGAAAGGCTGTCTTTCATCAGGCGGTCTATGATCTCGTCGTTGTAGTATTTGCCCAGATACAGTCTGCCCTGTCCGCGGCTGAGGTCCACCAGCTTGATGTACATATCGAAGTCGGAGAGCCCCTCCTCCCTCGCGCATTCGGACACCGTCTTGCCCTCGTACTTCTTGTGCGCCGGATCGTTCGAGATATACGCCACGATGAAGTCGCTGAAATCCAGCCCCAAAGCCAATTTGGTGACGTTGGTCATGAGCTTGAGCTTGAACATGTTGAAGGGCTTTTTGCGGTCCGCTTCGGGAAGCGCCATATACCACGGTGGCAGCACCACGGTGATGACGGACGCGCCGTAAGTGAAAGAATAGTTGTCGTATGCGATGCTGCACCCCTCGTCGTTCAGGCGGTGGAACTTGGCGAGCATGGGGTCCAGGCTCTTCCACGACGTCTTGCCCACAAAAATAAGGTGCGAGTACTCCGTCCTGACTCCGCTCTCCTTCATGATGTCCACCACCTCGTCCAGCGCAAGTTCGATGTGCGGCTTGGACAGCAGCGGGTACCCCAGCGCCACTTTGCTGCATGCGCGCGGATGCACGGTGAGTATGCCGTCATACTTCGCGATACGTTTTGCGAACGCCACCAGTTCGTCATGCTTGGAATAGATGCCCGGCTCGTACATGAACCCGAAAGAACCGCCGAACGCGCCTCCTTCCATAGCTTCGTCCACCAGCTTCATCTCCTCCGCGATCTGCTCCGCGGTGAGAGGGGTGGGGTCGTAACCGGAAATGCTTATCCTGGTCGTGCCGTGCCCGACGAGAGGTATCATGTTGACAAACAGCCTGCCCTGCGCCCTTTTGACGAATTCACCAAAAGAACCGGGCTTGACCGCATGGAACAGTCCGCCGCCCACTTTGTCCTTGAACTTGCTGTCGGCTGCCACGCCGAAAGGCGAAAAACCGCAGTTGCCCGTCACCTGCGTAGTGATGCCCTGCCTGAGGAAGGGGGCGTAATACTTCTCCGCGTCCTCGTAGTCGTAAAAGAAATCGTTGTGCGAATGCGCGTCTATGAACCCGGGCGCGACCGTGAGCCCCGTGCAGTCCACCGTCACGTCCGCCGCCGCGTCCGCCGCCGCGCCGACCGCGATTATCCTGTCGCCCTCCGCGAGGACGTCGCCCTTGAACCCTTTTGCGCCCGTGCCGTCAACGATAAAACCGTTTTTGAAAAGTGTTCTCATTTTCCCTCCGGACGCTTTCGCGCGTGCGAGTTGCGTGCTCGCGTGCGTCTAACATTAAAATAATATTAACACCCGTTGGCTGTAAAATCAACAACATCATTCATTTTGACGGAAAGATTAACATATCATCCCTGTGTGTGAACGCCGTGGGTAATATAAGGACGGGATTTTCCCCTCGCGCTTGACACAAAGCGGCGTATAGTCTAAAATGTTGATTAATCCATACAAACCGGAGGAAGTGTCCGTGTACGACATTATCATCAATCCGAAAGGCGGCAAAGGCAAGAGCCTGAAAGCCCTGAAACAGGTGGAAAAGATCCTCACCGAACACGGCGCGGAATACACCGTCCACAACACCGAATACGCAGGGCACGCCACCGTGCTCGCGCGCGAACTCTCCGCAAAACCCGACACCAAGCTCATCGTCATGGGCGGCGACGGCTCCTTCAACGAGGTGCTGAACGGCATTGCGGACTTTTCAAACGTCACCCTCGGGATAATCGCCTGCGGCACGGGCAACGATTTCATCCGCGCCTCCAAGCACCCCAAGAAAGTGAAGGACGCGGTGGAACTCATCCTCAAAGGCAACGTCGGCTACATCGACTATATAGACGTCGGCACGCGCAGATGCCTCAACGTCGCGGGCGCAGGCATGGACGTGGACGTCCTCATCCGCTACGCCAACATGAAAGCCTTCCGCGGCAAGATCAAATACTACGCTTCCCTCTTCGACACCCTCGCCCATGTCAAATGGCATAAGCTCCGCCTCACCATAGACGGCAAGACCATGGACAAGAGCGTGTTCATGATAGGCGTGGGCAACGGCACCTGCATAGGCGGCGGCATGCCCATCTGCCCCGACGCAAAAGTGGACGACGGGCTGCTCTCCGTCGTCATCGTCAACGAGATGAAAAAGAGCCGCATCCCCGTGGAGCTCCCCGGCTTCCTCTCCGGCAAGCACGTGAAGAAGGATTACACCGAGGTCTACTCCGCAAAAGAAGTCCGCATCGAAGTGCTGGACGACGGCAAGATAGAGCTGGACGGCGAAGTCATCGACGATAAGGTGCTGGACTGCAAAGTGGTGCATAACGTCCTCAAAGTGTACCGTTAAACCCCGTTTTACGTCAAACGCCGAGGAAACACCCGACACGTCCGCCACACAAGGCAACGCGAAAAACCGCACAGAAACACACGCAGAATATCATACGTAAACACACACGAAAAGCGCGCCCGAAGGCGCGCTTTTCTCTTTTCGATTTGCACTTTAATTAACGGTCATAGACAGGCAATCCGTTTATGGTATCTTCCTTTTTGCCATCAGGGCTGTAAAGGTAGTAATAACACTCTTCGCCGTTATACTCACCGTATTCGTAATATCCGCCGTTATATTGCACATTTCTCGCCCACACGGCGTCCGCCTTCATCGCCTTTATCTCATCCGGAAGCGAATATTGCGCGTTGACTCCTCTTATGCAATACTCGATCTTCATCTCCCCGTCCTCGTCGCTGGTGGAACCCCCGAAATAGAGCGCATCCCCTTCGTATCTGATATAACCGCTGCCGACTACGTAGTCGCCTCCTACTTCTTCGTCAAAAACCAACTTCCCGTCCTTCTCGATAACCAGCCCTATATCATCAAGAAGCTCCGCAGCAGACACCAAAGGGAATTCGTAGTCTTCATATTCGGCAAGCTGCTTTTCTACTGTCGTACCAACAGCTTCAACATAATCGGCAATTTCAACAGAATAAAGATATTTACCATCTATAAATAGATAATAGTCATATGTCCCATCGTCTGCGACGTATCCTGAATAATAGAAATCGGAAGCATACGTATAGGTGTAAGATATGGTAGAATCTTCCTCAATGTAAGTAGTCGTCACCTGATAGGACTTTGCATTTGCCAAAGCGTTGTAAATGTCATCATAGGACGCATCTTCGGTGAAGATATTATCCCCTACGACCACATTTCCGCCGCTCTTGCCGCCGTTGTCGTTGCACGCCGCAAACGCTACGGAAAACACCGCCACACAACAAACCAGAGCCATAAGCAAACAAAGTTTTTTCTTCATGTTTTCCTCCCCTTCGGCGCTTCCGCGCCGCCGTATTGTATACTTCGGTTATAAGTTACCCCCCCCCCCATTACGTCAAGTGTTTTCAATGTATTTCGCAAAACACTCAAATTTTTAATGTTAGCGAGGGTGTTACACCCTCGCGCTCCCATACTTTTTTCATCCCTTGACATGGGAGTACAGACCCCCTCCTTCCCTTCGGGCTTTCCTCCCCCGTGCCGAAAGGGCTGTACTCCTCGCATCATGCAGGACTAACTTTCCGCCTCTTAAAAAAGTTTGTTTCTTGCACTCACATAATCGAGCGGAGAACTGCACTCACCGAGAACCCGGCACGGGCGGAGGAATTCGGCACTCGCAAATCATAGCCCGTGTCTATTTAAGTTCGCGGCGTTGCTCGGCGCTCAGGGGGACGCGCCGCGGCGTTCAAGCGGCGGCTTTGCCGCCTGTGAACGCTTGGCTGAGCGGCGCGTTGTTCCGCCTTCGAACAAGTGTAAGTTAAATGTCAAGTACGCGTCGAACAAGTGAGCGTGGAAAATTGGGGGGTGTTGTTCCGTCTTTTAATGGGTGTAAGTCGGGTTCAGGCACGCACGCTAATGCTTCACGTTATACCGAAACAGAAACGCATTGGGACAATAGGGGACGGGGTAAAGCCGGGGTACCCACCTACGGTGGGGCTTGGGGGCGCAAATGTACAATGAGGGACAAAACACGTCCCTCATTGTACATTTTTGCCCCGTCCCCATTTGTCCCGGATAAAACACGCTCCGGATAAGTGCACGTGGAATATTAGGATTTTTCCCCGTCTTCGAATAAGGTTTGAAAAAATAACTCCCACCCTCCCCCGATCTAAACGCCGATATTTGGATGAAGAGCGCGAAAACGCCCTTGTCGGGAGGCGGAGCGTACATTGACGCACGTGAGCATCCACGACAAGGGCGCTTGACAAAGCATGTCACCTAAATCACTCCCCTCTCTCAAACAGAAACGAGTAAGACCGCGATATTTCGATGAAGAACAAGAAAGCACCTCCCGAACGGACGCGCGGTGTACTTTCGTACATGAGCGGTCGGGCGAGAGGTGCTGACGCAGTTATTCGCGAAATAGCGCGGTCTTACAGTTCGGCGAAGTACTTGATAGTACGCACCATCTGCGAGGTGTAGCTGTTCTCGTTGTCGTACCAGCTGACGACCTGGACCTGAGTGCAGTCGAGGTCTTCCATGTATTTTGCCATGGTCTGGGTGGCATCGAAGAGGGAGCCGTAGGTCATACCGATGACGTCGCTGGACACGATCTGCTCGTCGTTGTAGCCATAGGACTCGTTGGCGGCAGCTTTCATTGCGGCGTTGATCTCATCGACGGTGACTTTGCCTTTGCAGGTCGCGACGAGGATGGTGGTGGAACCGGCAGGCACGGGGACGCGCTGTGCGGAACCGATGAGTTTGCCGTTGAGCTCGGGGATGACGAGGCCGATCGCCTTCGCCGCGCCGGTGCTGTTGGGGACGATGTTGATCGCCGCGGCACGCGCACGACGCAGGTCACCCTTGCGATGAGGACCGTCGAGGACCATCTGGTCGCCGGTGTAGGCGTGGATGGTGCTCATGATACCGCTCTCGATGGGGGCGAGCTTGTTGAGCGCCGCAGCCATGGGGGCGAGGCAGTTGGTGGTGCAGGACGCCGCGGAAATGATGGTGTCGTCCTTGGTCAGAGTCTTCTCGTTGACGCTGTACACGATGGTGGGCAGGTCGTTGCCGGCGGGGGCGGAAATGACGACCTTCTTCGCGCCTGCATCGATGTGAGCCTGCGCCTTCGCCTTGGAGGTGTAGAAGCCGGTGCATTCGAGCACGACGTCCACGCCGATCTCCTTCCAGGGAAGGTCAGCCGCGTTCTTTTCGGCATAGATCTTGATCTCCTTGCCGTCGACGACGATGGCGCCGTCCTTCGCTTCGACCTTGTCCGCGAGAGCGTATCTGCCCTGCGCGCTGTCGAACTTGAGAAGGTGTGCGAGCATCTTCGCGTCGGTAAGGTCGTTGATGGCGACGATCTCGTAACCGTCTGCCGCGAACATCTGACGGAAAGCCAAACGGCCTATCCTGCCGAAGCCGTTGATAGCAACTCTAACGTTTTTTGCCATAATTATGAGTCCTCCGTAAGGATTATTTTTTGTTCAATGGTGTACAAAGTGAACCATTCACCGATAGTACGTGCTATATTTTACATAAATAGAAAAAAAAACACAAGCGTTTTGCACCACAATTTTTGCGCGCGCGGGCGCCCCGTCTTCGCGCCCTGCGCATCCGCGCGGCGCACACCGCTCCCGATGCGCCGCCGAGTTCGTTTGCCGACCGGAATAATGCGAAAAAAAGTTGCATAATTTGCGCTCCGATGATAAAATATTGTTCACTAAGAAACAGTTTTCGGAGGGCTGAAAATGAATCCGTTCTACAAACTTTACTGCAGATGCTTCCAAAGGGTCATCTATCTTGCCATGTTCTTCCTGAACTGGCGCGTTCCGGAGCAGATCTCCGGTGAAGGCAGCCTCGCCAAACTCCCGGCTTTTGCCAAAGATCACGGCTGGAAGAGCGCGTTGCTCGTCACCGACCAGGGCTTGATGAGCCTGGGCATGGCGCAGCCGATCATCGACGGCTTCAAGGCGGAGGGCATGAACATCGTCGTTTACGACAAGGTCGTCCCCAACCCCACCATCACCAACATCGAAGAGGGTCTGAAACTGTATCACGACAACAAGTGCGACGTCATCATCGCGCTGGGCGGCGGTTCCCCCATGGACTGCGCGAAGGGTATCGGCGCGCGTGTGGCGCGTCCCGACAAGCCCATCCCCAAGATGAAAGGCATCCTGCGCGTCCTCAAACAGCTGCCTCCTCTCGTCGCCATCCCCACCACCTCCGGCACGGGCAGCGAAGCGACGCTTGCGGCGGTCATCTCCAACCCCGACACGCATGAGAAATATCCCATCAACGACCCCGTCCTCATTCCGCGTTACGCGGTGATGGACCCCCTGCTCACGGTGGGGCTTCCCAAGCACATAACTTCCACCACGGGCATGGATGCTCTCACCCACGCGGTGGAAGCGTACATAGGCAGCGAGAACACGAGCGCGACCAAGAAGAACGCCATCGCCGCCACTCAGCTCATCTTCAAGTATCTCAAACGCGCCTATGACGACGGTCAGGATAAGGAAGCCAGAAACAAGATGCAAGAGGCTTCCCTGCTCGCAGGCATGGCGTTCACCAGAGCGTACGTCGGCTATGTCCACGCGGTGGCGCACTCCCTCGGCGGCTTCTACGGCGTGCCTCACGGGCTTGCCAACGCGGTCATACTGCCCCACGTGCTGGACGCGTACGGAAAGAAGGCGTACAAGAAACTCGCCCGTCTTGCGGAAGCGGTCGGCATCGAGGGCGCGGACGACGAGGCAAAAGCCAAGAAGTTCATCCAGGAGATAAAGGATATGAACGCCTACATGGATATCCCCACCAAGATCCAGGGCAAATGGACCATCAAGGAAGAGGACATCCCCACCATGGCGGACCGCGCATTCAAGGAAGCCAACCCCCTCTACCCCGTCCCCGAGATCTGGAGCAGAGAGGACCTCATCAAGATATATCGCGAGATAATGTGACGCAGGTCACCGAAAAAACCCTCCGTTCGCGGAGGGTTTTTTTATATCGTTTGTTCGCATATGCCGGACCGGAACAGCGTCCGTCCGGGTATGCCGGAGCGAAATACTACGGACCCGACCCGGATCGTTTTATTTCAGGTTTTCGGGGTTCAGCGCCGAAAGTTCGGGCAAAACGAAACGTCCTTCCTTCCTCACCAGCACGCCGTCCATGTATATCTCGCCGCCGCCGTAAGCCGGAGTGTGCACCTGCACAAGGTCCCAGTGCACCGCGCTCACGTTGCCGTTGGGGGCGTCGTCGTAGCACGCGCCGGGAGTGAAGTGGATGGAGCCGGAGATCTTCTCGTCAAAGAGGATGTCCCCTATCGCGCGGTCGATGTAAGGATTGAGCCCGAAGGAAAATTCCCCGACATACCTCGCGCCCTCGTCCGTGTCGAATATGGCGTTTGCCTTCTCGGAATTGTTTGCTGTCGCCTTCACTATCCTGCCCTCCTTAAAGGTCAGGGTCACGTCCTCGAACTTGAACCCGTTCTCTATGGAGGGGACGTTATAGGCGATGGTGCCGTTCACGCTGTCGCGCACGGGCGCGGTGTAGACCTCCCCGTCGGGGATGTTGCAATGTCCGCTGCACTTCACCGCTCCGACGCCCTTTATGGAGAAGGAAAGATCGGTGCCTTTTGCCACAATGCGCACTTTATCCGTCTTATTCATCAGTTCAACCAGCGCATCCATCGCTTTGTCCATCTTTCGATAGTCCAGGCAGCACACGTCGAAGAAGTAGTTTTCAAACGCTTCCGTGCTCATGCCTGCAAGCTGGCTCATCCCTTCCGTGGGGTAGCGCAGGATGACCCAACGCGTCTTTTTGACGCGGATGTTGTGGTGCACCTTTTGGGCGTACAGCTTGTCGTACGCCTGCATCCTGTCCTCGGGAACGTCGCTGAGCTCGTAGCTGTTATTGCCTCCGCGCACGCCGATGTAGCAGTCCATCTTGTCCATGAACGCGGCGTCGCGCTCCGCCCATACGGCGAGCATCTCGTCGGACGCGCCTTTTAAGACCTCGCGCTTCACCTTGCTCTCGGAAAGGTGCACGAAGGGCATTCCGCCTGCGGCGTAGACCGCCTGCACCAGCAGGGAGGTGAACTCCGGGTCGGCGCCTGCAACGTCTATCCATACCTTGTCGCCCTTGCGCACCGCGCAGGAATAATTGACCAAATTGTCTGCCAATGTTTTTTGTCTGTTATCGTGGATCATACATTTGCCTCCGTTGCTTTTATTATAACCCGACTTTGTGAAAATGTTAAGGCGATAACGCCTTTTCGGAGGCGAAGGCGCGTTTTTCCTTTCCCTGCTCTCTCTCTCGCGAAAAAGTGTTGTGTTTTCGGCGGTCAGGATGTATAATGATTTCAATCACAATTTGGAGGATAACCAAATGCCATTGGTAACTACGACCGAGATGTTCAAAAAGGCTTATGACGGCGGCTACGCCATCGGCGCCTTCAACGTCAACAACATGGAGATCATCCAGGGTATCGTCGAAGCGGCAACGGAAGAGAACGCTCCCCTCATCCTGCAAGTGTCCGCAGGCGCAAGAAAATACGCCAACACCGTCTACCTCAAAAAGATGGTGGAAGCCGCTGTGGAAACCAGCGGTCTGCCCATCGCTCTCCACCTCGACCACGGCGACAGCTTCGCCCTGTGCAAGGACTGTGTTGACAGCGGTTTCACCTCCGTCATGATAGACGCAAGCGCCCATCCTTTCGCGGAAAATATCAGCATCACCAAACAGGTGGTGGAGTACGCTCACGATCACGGCGTGGTCGTCGAGGCGGAGCTCGGCAAGCTCGCAGGCGTTGAAGACGACGTCAAAGTCGACGCCAAGGACGCCAGCTACACCGACCCCGATCAGGTCCAGGAATTCGTGGAAAAGACGGGTGTGGATTCCCTCGCGATAGCCATCGGCACCTCTCACGGCGCGTTCAAGTTCAAGGGGCAGCCCAAACTGCGCTTTGACATCCTCGAAGAGGTCGGCAGACGTCTGCCCGGCTTCCCCATCGTCCTGCACGGCGCGAGCAGCGTTCCCCAGGAATACGTCAAGATCATCAACCAGTACGGCGGCAATATGCCCGGCGCACAAGGCGTTCCCGAAGAAATGCTCAGGAAAGCCGCCGGCATGGCAGTGTGCAAGATAAACATCGACTCCGACCTGCGCCTCGCCGTTACCGCGACCATCAGAGAGCACTTCGCCCTCAACCCCTCTCACTTCGACCCCCGTCAGTACCTCGGGCCGGCGAGAGATGCGGTGCGCAAAGTCGTGCGCCACAAGATCGTGGACGTCCTCGGCTGCAACGGCAAAGCGTAAAATATCCGATGCAAAGCCGCCTCAAACGCGCTCGCATTTGACCGATACGGTCAATGAGGGTGCGAAACGGCGGAGAGTATAACGCGGTCCCACGCCGTACACAATGACATAAACGCCCCTACACCGGGGGCGTTTTATTTTGCCTTGACCTGCGGCGTCGCGCGAGGACTCGCCCGTAAACTGCGAACGCTTGGCGCGAGCGCGGATGTGTGCTATAATCACGATATGCAACAGATACTCTCCCCCATGCGCAGGGCGATACAGGACTATAAGATGATCTCGGACGGCGACAGGATCTTCGTCGGGCTTTCTGGAGGCAAGGACAGCGTGCTGCTGCTTGCTGCGCTCGCCGCGTACAGAAAGTTCTCCCCCGAACGCTTCGACCTCCAAGCCGTCACCGTGGACATGGGCTTCAAGGACACTCCCATCTCCGCGACGGACGCCATATCGCGGCTCTGCGATGAGCTGGACGTCCCCCGTCATATAGTCAAAACGGATATCGCCGAGATAGTGTTCGACGCAAGGAAGGAGTCCAACCCCTGCTCCCTCTGCGCCAAATTCCGCAGAGGCGCCCTTAACAGCGAGATAATACGGCTGGGAGGAGGCAAACTCGCCCTCGGACACAATGCGGACGATGTGGCGGAAACCGCGCTCATGTCCCTGTTTTACGAAGGCAGATTCTCCTGCTTCACCCCCACGGCGTATATGGACAAGAGCGGCGTAACGCTCATCCGCCCCTTTATCTACATCGAGGAATGCGACATCAAAGGCGCTGTGAACCGCCTGGGGCTCCCCGTCGTCAAGAACCCCTGCCCTGCCAACCACGCCACAAAACGCGAGTTCATGAAAGGTCTGATAAAGGAACTTTGCCGCGACATCCCCTCCGCCAAGCAGCGCATCCTGGGCGCTGTCTACCACCCCGAACGCGCCAACCTCTGGCAAAAACCGGAGTGATGACCCCGGCATCCCTTTGTCCGTCTGGCACACAGATAATATATAAAAACACACTTTATAAGACGAAACCGTCGCTTAAAGTGGCGGTTTTAGCTTTTAAGGCAAAACTACGCGCCGCTCGGAATGCGCGCTCCGAATAAGTGCTTGTGGGGAATTGGGTATTGTTCCGTTTTTGAACGGGAAATTGCTGGGAGCCCGAGGGTCTACCATACTCCCCGTTGCCGACGCTCTCATTTAGATGCAGAACGCGAAAGCGCCCTGTTTTCGGCGAGGCGCGTACTAAACGTACGTAACGAGCCGAAAACGAGGCTCTGACAAAGTTATGCGCCAAATGGGAGCGTCAGGGCTGAGGGCAATATTCGGATGGATAACAAGGAAAAACCCCCGTCGGGAGGCGGAGCGTACTTATTCGTACGTGAGCATCCACGACGGGGGTTTTGACAATGTTATTCGCCGAATAGTGCCCTCAGATGAGCTGAAGGATGCACACCTCTGCCGCATCGCCGCGGCGGGTGCCGGTGCGGAGAATGCGGGTGTAGCCGCCGCCCTTGCCGAGCTCGGTAGCACGTGCATCGTATTTGGGGGCGTACTCTTTGAACATCTTCTCGATGAGAGGATGATTGACGTCCTTGATGCGCGCGACGTAAGCCGCTTTGCTCTCCTTCTCCTTGCGCATTTCCTGCAAGTCGCGGAGTTCTGCCATGAGTCTTCTGCGAGCGGCGAGCTTCTTTGCGCCGTCGTTGACGAACTTGACATCGGACTTTTCGCCCTTTGCGCCGGTCACGGTCTTGGTGACGGTGACTTCGTCCTGATAGGTGCGGATGGCGAGGGTGATGAGCTTTTCAGCCATTCTTCTGACCTCTTTCGCGCGGTCAACGGTGGTTTCGATCTCGCCGTACCACAGGAGTTCGGAAACCTGATTTCTGAGCATCGCCATTCTCTGATCGGTGCGTTTACCTAATTTTCTTGCCATTGTGTCCTCCTAGTCCTCTTGTGCTTTGAGGCTCAATCCCAGTTCTTCGAGCTTTTTCACGACTTCTTCGAGGGATTTTCTTCCGAGGTTCCTGACTTTGAGCATATCGTCCTCGGTACGTCTGGTGAGATCGGCGACGGTATGGATGTTGGCGCGTTTCAGGCAGTTGTAGGAACGCACGGAGAGGTCGAGATCCTCCACGGACATTTCCAGCACTTTCTGCGCCTTGTCGTCGTCCTGGGACACCAGGATGTCCTGCTCGCTCATGTTATCGACGAGCTCTACGAACAGTTTCATGTGATCGTTGATGATCTTTGCGGCGAGAGAAATGATCTCCTTGGCGGACACAGTGCCGTCCGTCGTCACCTCGATGGTGAGCTTGTCGAAGTCTATGCTCTGCTCGACGCGCGTGTTCTCGACCGCGTAATTCACCTTCGTAACGGGGGTGAAGATGCTATCCATGGGGATGAACCCTATGGGCTGGCTTGCGTCTTTGTTGCGCTCGGCAGGCACATACCCGCGCCCGGTGCCGACGAAGATCTGCATGTTGATGCTGCCGCCTTCGTCCAGGGTGCAGATGAGCTGCTCGGGGTTGAGGACTTCGACGTCGGAGGGAAGGTCGATGTCGCCTGCGAGCACGGGGCCTACGGAATCCGCGTGCAGGGTGACGACCGTCTTCTCGCCGTCGGAAGGCGCGGTGACCTTAAAACGCACGGTCTTGAGGTTGAGGATGATCTCCGTGACCTCTTCTTTCACGCCTTTGATGGTGGAAAACTCATGATCCACACCGTCTATCTTGATGCCGACTGCCGCAGCGCCGGGCAGGGAGGACAGGAGAACTCTTCTCAAACTGTTGCCGAGGGTGGTGCCGAAACCGCGCTCGAGCGGCTCGACCACGAATTTCGCATAATTTTTGCTTTCGTTTTCCTCGAACGTTATCTTGGGCTTTTTGATCTCCATCATAACTGATTCCTCCTCGCGGCTTATTTAGAATACAACTCGATGATGAGGTGCTCTTTGATTTCGACGTCGACGATGTCCGCTCTCTCGGGGAGTGCGAGGACCTTGCCGGTGAGATTCGCGTTGTCCCATTCCAGCCACTTGACTATGGAAAGGTTCTTGACCTCTTTCGCTTCCTGCCAAATGGTGAGGTTCTTCTTGTTTTCTTTCACTGCGATGACGTCGCCGGCTTCCACGAGGTAAGAGGGGATGTCCACTCTCTTGCCGTTGACGGTGATGTGGCCGTGATTGACCAGCTGACGCGCCATTGCACGGGTCTTGCCCAACCCGAGGCGGTACACGACGTTGTCCAGCCTGCGTTCGAGCAGCACGAGCATATTTTCACCCGTGACGCCGCGCATCTTGGACGCCTTCTCGTAGTAACCCTTGAACTGTTTTTCCAGGACGCCGTAGACGAACTTGACCTTCTGCTTCTCTTTGAGCTGCATGGCGTAGTCGCTCTGCTTCTTCCTGCGGAACTTGACCTGCTTGGTGGATTTGCGCGAGATGCCGAGGTCGGCGGGATCGATGCCGAGCGCTCTGCACTTCTTCATAACGGGACCGGTATATTTAGCCATAACTGATCATCCTCCTATATTCTTCTGCGCTTGGGGGGACGGCAGCCGTTGTGGGGGATGGGGGACACGTCCTGTATGAGCGTGACTTCAAGACCCACGTTACCGAGTGCGCGGATGGCGGACTCTCTGCCCTGACCGGGACCCTTGACGTAGACTTCCACCGTTCTCATGCCCTGATCGTAGGCTGCCTTCGCGGCGTCCTCGCTGATCATCTGAGCGGCAAAGGGCGTGGACTTTCTGGAACCTCTGAGTTTGAGTTTGCCTGCGGAGGACCAGGACACGGCGTTACCGTTCATGTCGGTGATGGTGACGATGGTGTTGTTGAACGACGCATGGATGTGAGCCTGACCTCTCTCCACGCGCTTGATATCCTTTCTCTTCTTGATCTTCTTACCTGCTGCCATAATTCACGACGCCTCCGTTATTTGCCTTTCTTCTTGCGACCGACGGTGCGCTTGGGACCCTTTCTCGTGCGGGCGTTCTGCTTGGTGCTCTGACCGCGGACGGGCAGCCCCTTTCTGTGACGGATGCCCCTGTAGCAGCCGATCTCCATAAGACGTTTGATGTTGAGGCCGACTTCCCTTTTGAGATCGCCCTCGACGTGCAGATTCTTTTCGATGTAATCGCGGATAAGGCTGACCTGTGCTTCGGTGAGATCCTTGACTCTGGTGTTGGGATCAATGCCCGTTTCCGCGAGAATCTTGTTCGCGGTGGGGCGGCCGATGCCGTAGATGTAGGTAAGCCCGATCTCCACTCTCTTTTCGCGCGGAAGATCCACGCCGGCTATTCTTGCCATTTCTTACCTCCGGAAATTTAACGTGTATATATGTGACGCGCAGAAAGCCGCACCGTTAAGGAATGAGCGCAGCCAGCCGCTCTGCGCACTGTTGCCTGCTCAACCCTGACGCTGCTTGTGGTTGGGATACTTGGGGCAAATGACCATGACTTTGCCGTTTCTTTTGATGACTTTGCATTTGTCGCACATAGGCTTGACGCTGGGTCTGACTTTCATAAGAACCTCCTATTTGTTTCTGTAAATGATCCTGCCCTTTGTCAGGTCGTAAGGCGACATCTCTATCCTGACTCTGTCGCCTTCCAGTATTCTGATGTTGTTGATGCGGAGTTTTCCTCCGAGGTATGCCAATATGACATGACCGTTTGTGAGTTTCACCTTGAACTGCGTTTTGGGCAGGACTTCGATGACCTGACCTTCCGTTTCGATGACGTCTATCTTCGACATAACACTCCTTAGGTTCTGTTTTTGTCGTACAATCTGAGCGCGCTGTACAGTTCGGAGTCGAACACCTGCGCGCCGGCTTCCAGCTTCTCGGCTATACGCTCCAGCCTGTCGCCCGTCACTTTGAGATGCCTGACGTTTTTGAGCTTGGCGTTTTTCAGCCTTCTCACGTCGCCGTCTGCAATGCGGACGTAATTCTCTCCTTCCAGGGCGACCACGGCGAAATACCTTCCGCTGTCACGTCCGGACTTTGAATATACCACATCTCCCGGTCTTATCAAAGCGTCAATATCTCCGTTCCGTTCTCGGTGAGCGCCACCGTGTTTTCGTAGTGTGCGGAAGGCTTTCCGTCCTCCGTCACGCACGTCCAGCCGTCGTCCAGAGTGCGCACTCGCCAGGTGCCTGCGTTGACCATCGGTTCTATCGCGAGCACCAGTCCGCGCTGCAACCTGACTCCGTGACCGGCAACGCCGAAGTTGGGCACCGCCGGGTCCTCGTGCATCTTTCTGCCTATGCCGTGACCCACAAGGTCGCGCACCACTCCGTAGCCGCGCGACTCGTTGTAGTCCTGTATCGCCATGGAGATGTCGCCGAGCCTGCCTCCTTCGACGAAGTGTCTGACCCCTTCGAAGAAGCTCTCTCTCGTCACCTCGACGAGCCTGCGTTTTTCCTCGGACACTTCTCCCACGAAAAACGTCCTCGCCGCATCCGACTGCCACCCGTTAAGGATGACCCCTGCGTCTATGCCGACGATCATGCCCTCTTCCAGCCTCTTATGCCCGGGGATCCCGTGCACCACCACCTCGTCCACCGAAGTGCATATGGACGCAGGGAAGCCGCCGTAGCCGAGGAAGGAAGGCGTTGCGCCGTGACGCTTGATGTAGTCGTAGGCGAACTCGTCCAGCTTTTTAGTGCTTATGCCGGGGCGCACCTTCTCCTCCAAATACAGCAGGAGGTCCCTGAGCACCTGCCCCGACTTTCTCATCATTCCGATCTCGGCGGAACTTTTGAGATCAATCATTCAGCACCTTCTTTATCTTTTCAAAGTCCTGTTCGATGGTGCCCGTGGCGTCCACGTCCACCAGGATGCCGGCATTCGCGTAATACCCTATGAGGGGCGCGGTCTGTTTCTCGTAAGTTTCCAGCCTCGCCTTGACCGTTTCGGGCTTGTCGTCATCGCGGATGAACAGCTCCTTGCCGCACACGGAACAGGTGGTCCTGCCGCCGAGCGTGGAAGTGTGATAGGTCGCGCCGCACACGCACACGCGCCTGCCGGAAAGCCTGTTGACGATGACGTCGAAGCCGACCACGATGTTGATGGCGACGTCTATCTTCGCCACTTTGTCGAGGGCTTCCGCCTGCGCTATCGTACGGGGGAACCCGTCCAGCACGTAACCGTTCTTGGCGTCCGCCTCCGAAAGCCTGTCCGCGACGATGCCGATGACGACTTCGTCCGGAACGAGCGCGCCGGCGTCGATATAGGACTTGGCGAGCTTTCCGAGTTCGGTCCCCTCCTTGATGTTCCTGCGGAGGATGTCCCCCGTGGAGATGTGAGGGATGCCGTACTCTTTCGCTATCAATGCGGACTGTGTGCCTTTGCCTGCGCCCGGCGCGCCGAGCATGACTATGTTCTTCATACCGACCTCATTTCAGGAAGCCTTTGTAGTGCTTCATCATGATCTGGGATTCGAGCTGCTTGTTGAGTTCCAGCGCGACGGACACGACGATGAGCAACCCGGTCGCGGAGAACGCGTTGCCGAACCCGAGCGATGCGCCGCCTGCGGTGCTGAGCGCGTCGAAGATGAACGTCGGCACCAGCGCGATGACCATCAGGAAGAGCGCTCCGAAGAGGGTGATCCTGTTGCTTATCTTTTTCAGGAAGTCGCTGGTGTACTTGCCGGGGCGTATGCCGGGGATGAAACCGCCGTACTGCTGGATGTTCTTGCTCACGTCCTCGGGGTTGAACTGTATCTGCGCGTAGAAGTACGAGAAGAACAGTATGAACAGCGCGAGGAGCACGTAATACACCGCGGTGCCGGAGCCCATGTAAGTGGAATACCACACATACGCTTCGGTGCCGGGCGCGAAGAGCGCCATTATCATCTGGGGGAACATCAAGAGCGAAGAGGCGAAGATTATGGGCATGACGCCGCTGCCGTTCACTCTGATGGGGATGTAGGTGGTCTGACCGCCGTACATCTTGTTGCCCTTGATCTGCTTTGCGTACTGCACCGTCACTCTGCGCTCGGAGAGGTCGATGAAGACGATGAACACGAATATCGCTATGACCACGAGGATGAAGCCGATGATGTTCCAGATGAGCGTCCAGGACTCGCCGACCATCACGAACGCCTCGCCCATCATAGTGCCTGCCTGCGAAATGATGCCGACGAAAATGATGAGGGAAGTGCCGTTGCCGATGCCGTATTCCGTGATGCGTTCACCCAGCCACATGACCATGGTGCTGCCTGCCATCAGGATGAGGATTATGCTCGCCATCGTGAGGTAAGGCGCGTCCCAGCCTGCCTCAAAAGAGAAGGGAGAGGTGATCGCGTTCCTCCAGCCGACCACGATACCGATGCCCTGCACTGCCGCGAGAACGAGCGCAACGTAACGGGTGATCTGCGTGATCTTGCGCCTGCCTGCGTCACCCTCTTTGGAGAGCTTCTCCAGCTTGGGGATGACCAGGGTCAGGAGCTGCATGATGATAAACGCGTTGATGAACGGGAGTATGCCCAGCGAGAAGAGCGTCGCACTCGAAAGCGAGCCGCCCGACATGGAGGTCAGGATGCTGAGGAAGTCGTCCTGGAACACTTCCGCCATAGCTTCCGCGCTGAACCCGGGGACCGGGATGTAACAGCCTACTCTATACACCAAAAGGAGCGCCAGCGTCAGGAATATCTTGACGCGGATCTCCTTGGTCTTAAACGCGTTTTTCAGAGTTTCCAACATATTATTCGACTACCTCTGCTTTGCCGCCTGCCTTTTCGATCTTCTCAATGGCGGAGCCGGTGAACTTCTGCGCCTGAACGGTGACCTTCTTTTCGATGGAGCCATCGCCCAGCACTTTAAGACCGTACGGTTCGACGACCTTGATTATGCCGGCTGCAACGAGTTGGTCTATGCCCACCACAGCGCCGTCTTCGAAACGGTTGAACACCTCGACGTTGACGATGTTGTAGACGTGTGCGAATCTCTTATTGTTGAATCCCTTCTTGGGGATCCTGCGCGTCAGAGGCATCTGTCCGCCCTCGAAGTTGGGGCGCACACCGCCGCCGCTTCTCGCCCACTGACCCTTATGTCCGCGAGTGGAAGTCTTGCCGGTGCCGCTGCCGATGCCGCGGCCGACGCGTTTGGAGGCTGTCTTTGCGCCTTCGGCGCCTTTCAGATCGTGAATGTTCATATTGTCCTCCGTCAGATCTCCTCCACCTTCACCAGGTGGGAAACTTTCTTTATCATACCTCTGACCACCGCGTCGTCACGGAAGGTGTTGGAGCTGCCCACTTTGTGCAGACCCAGCGCTTCGACGTTCGCCTTCTGATTTTTCAGGCAGGCAATGGTGCTCTTGACGAGGGTGACCTTGATCATCTTTGCTTCTTCGGTTTTCTTCTTGGCTGCTGCCATAATGCCCTCCTTAACCTTCGACGTCCACGCCGCGGAGCTTGGAGATCTGTTCCGCGCTTCTCAGCGAGCAAAGACCTTCCAGGGTGGCTTTCGCGCAGTTGATGGGGTTGTTGGAGCCGATGGACTTCGTCCTGATGTCCTTGATGCCGGAAACTTCCAGGACCGCACGCACGGGGCCGCCGGCGATGACTCCGGTACCGGGTTCGGCGGGAAGCAGGACGACCTGACCGCGCCCGAACTTGCCGATGGCATGGTGAGGGATGGTCGTGCCCTTCATCGCGATGTCGTGCATGCTGCGCTTTGCGATCTGGGTCGCCTTCTCGATGGCTTCGGGAACTTCCGCCGCCTTGCCCATTCCGAGCCCGACCTTGCCGTTCTCGTCACCGACCACGACCAGCGCGCTGAAACGCATGTTCCTGCCGCCCTTGACGACCTTGGTGACACGGTTGACCGCGATGAGCTTTTTGGTAAGACCGTCGCTCTCTTCTCTGTTTCTGTCGTTTCTTCTGTTGTCGCGTTCTGCCATAACTCCTCCTAGAACTCCAACCCGGCTTCTCTGGCGCCTGCGGCAAGTGCTGCCACTCTGCCCGTGTAGACGTAACCGCCTCTGTCGAACACCACTGCCTTGATGCCGAGCGCGAGCGCCTTTTCGGCGATCGCCGCGCCCACGGCTTTTGCGGCTTCGGTCTTGTTCATGTCGGCGACCTTGGCAGCCACAGCCTTTTCGAGGGTGGAAGCGGCGCAAAGGGTGACGCCTTTCACGTCGTCGATGATCTGCGCATAGATGTGGTTGGTGCTTCTATACACGTTAAGACGGGGACGCTCCGCAGTGCCGGAAACTTTCTTTCTAACTCTGGCATGACGGACGAGTCTGTCTGCGTTCTTGTCTTTCTTATTAATCATACTTCACCTCTTATTTGCCGGCGGTCTTGCCTTCCTTGCGGATGACGACCTCGTCCTTATAGTGGATGCCGTAGCCGTGATAGGGTTCCACGGGCTTGAGCGCTTTGATGGACGCCGCAGCCTGACCGACCTTCTGACGGTCGATGCCCTTGACCACGATCTCCAAAGGACCTGCCATGGCGAACGTGATGCCCTCGGGGGCGTCGAACTCTATCGCATGGGAGAACCCGATGTTGAGCGTGAGTTTGTTCGCGGTGGCGGTGACTTTGTAACCGACGCCGGCGACGATGAGATTCTTCTCGAAACCCTTGGTAACGCCCGTCACCATGTTGTGGATAAGAGCGCGGTACAGACCGTGAAGAGCGCGGTGATCCTTGTCGTCGCTGTGACGCTTGACGAGGATGTGTCCGTCCTCCAACACGACGTCGATGGACGCGTCCACCTTCTGCGTGAGGGTGCCGAGAGGCCCTTTGACGGTGATGAGGTTGTCCGTGTTGTCGAAGGTGACGCCTGCGGGCAACGCGATGGGTGCTCTACCTATACGGGACATATCACACCTCCTTACCACACGTAGGCGAGAACTTCGCCTCCGACGTGCTGCGCCTTCGCTTCCTTGTCGGTGAGGATGCCCTTGGAGGTGGAGAGAATGGCTATGCCCATTCCGTTGAGCACCTTCGGGATGTCATCCACGCTCGCGTAGACGCGCAGACCGGGTTTGGACACTCTTTTGAGAGCGGTGACGACCTTCTGCCCTTTGACGGGGGAATACTTCAAAGTGATGACGATGTCGTTCTGAACTTCCTTCTCCACGACTTCGTAACCCTTCACGTAACCTTCTCTCGTGAGAATGTCCGCTATCGCGACCTTGACCTTGCTTGCGGGCACGACGACGGTGTCATGCTTCGCGGTCAGGGCGTTTCTGATTCTGGTCAACATATCTGCAATGGGATCTGTCATTTGTCTGCCTCCTTACCAGCTAGCCTTTCTGACTCCGGGGATCTGGCCCTTGTAGGCGAGATTGCGGAAGCATACTCTGCATATGCCGTACTTTCTCAACACGGAATGGGGACGTCCGCAGATGCGGCAGCGAGTGTATTCGCGCGTCGAGAACTTCTGGGGTCTTTGCTGCTTGTTTATCATTGAAGTCTTGGCCATATCGAACTCTCCTTACTTCGCGAAAGGCATGCCCAGCAGCCTCAAAAGCTCACGGGCTTCCTCATCGGTCTTTGCCGTGGTGACGATGCAGATGTCGAAACCGCGCACCTTCTCGATCTGATCGTAAGAGATCTCGGGGAATATGAGCTGTTCCTTGACGCCGAGGGCGTAGTTTCCTCTGCCGTCGAAGGACTTCGCGGACACGCCGCGGAAGTCACGCACGCGAGGCAGCGCTATGGAGATGAATTTGTCCAGGAAGTCGTACATCTTCTCTCCGCGCAGAGTGACCTTCGCGCCCACGTTCATGCCCTCTCTCACCTTGAAGTTCGCAACGCTCTTCTTCGCGGTGGTGATGACGGGCTTCTGACCTGCGATCTGTTTGAGTTCCTCGACCGCAATCTGCAGAGATTTGCTGTTGTCCTTGCAATCACCGAGGCCCATATTGAGCACGATCTTGTCCAGACGGGGAACTTCGTTGATGTTCTTGTAACCGAAATGCTTTACAAGAGCGGGGATGACCTCGTCGCGGTACATCGCTCTCATTCTGTATCTTTCGGCATTTTGATCGGTTGCAGCTGCTTTAGCAACCTGATTTTTCTTTTCTGCCACGATAAACCTCCGTGATTGTTAGTCTTCTTTCTTCGCCTTGGCGGTCTTTTTCTTGGCTGCCTTCTTGGCGGCTCTCTTGGCGGACGTCTTCTTCTCGTCGAGGGACGCGCCGCACTTTGCGCACACGCGCACGGACTTCATCTTGCCGTCGCGCTCTTCCTTGGTGTGACGCACGCGCACCACGCCGCCGCACTCTCCGCAGATGTGCATGACGTTGCTTGCGTCGATGGCGCCTTCCTGTTTGAGGATGCCGCCCTTGTCCTGCGCATTGCGAGGCTTCTTGCTCTTGGAAACGATGTTGACGCCTTCAACGTAGATGCGTCCCGTCGCGGGTCTGACCGCAAGCACTTTGCCTGCCTTGCCTTTGTCCTTGCCGGCGATGACCATCACGTTGTCGCCCTTTCTGACGTTCATTTCAGCCATATTGCGCCTCCTTACAGCACTTCCGGCGCGAGGGAGATTATCTTCATGTAATCCTTATCGCGCAGTTCGCGTGCTATTGGCCCGAAGATACGGGTGCCTTGGGGTTGTTTCTGGTTGTCGATGATGACTGCGGCATTGTCGTCGAACTTGATATAGCTGCCGTCCGCGCGCTGGATACCCATGTGGGTGCGCACGATGACCGCCTTGACGACGTCGCCCTTCTTCACCTTGCCTCCGGGGATGGCGGACTTGACGGACGCCACGATGACGTCGCCGATGTTGCCGCTCCTGCGGAAGGAACCGCCGAGGACTCTGATGCACATGATCTCTTTGGCGCCGCTGTTGTCTGCGACTTTAAGCCTGGTTTGTGGTTGTATCATGCTGCCCTCCTTATTTCGCCTTCTCGATTATCTCAACAAGACGCCAGCACTTCTCTTTGGAGAGGGGACGGGTTTCCGCCACAAGGACTTTGTCGCCCACTCTGCACTCGTTGTTCTCGTCATGCGCTTTGAGTTTCTTGGTGCGGCTGACGATCTTCTTGTAAAGAGGATGCTTGACGCGTTCGCTGATGGCGACGACGATGGTCTTGTCCATCTTGTCGCTGACGACGATACCGACTCTTTCTTTTCTCAGATTTCTTTCCATACTGTCCTCCGTTTATCAGCCCTTGCTGCCCTCGCCGTCCTTCGCGCGAGCGAGTTCCCTCTGGCGGATGACGGTCTTGACACGAGCGATGTCGCGCCTGGTTTCCACCAGCACCATGGGGTTGGTGAGCTGATTGGTGGCATGTTTCAGACGGAGGAAAAACAGCTCCGACTTCAATTCGTTGAGCTTGTTCTGAAGCTCTTTATCGGTCATTTCCAAAACTTGTTTAGATTTCATGCTTCACCGCCTTCGGCTTCCTGATCCGCCTTGGACACGCACTTGCACTTGATGGGCAGTTTGTGCATTGCAAGACGCAGAGCCTCTTTTGCTATGGCTTCGTCCACGCCCGCGATCTCGAACATCACGCGGCCCGGCTTGACCACCGCCACCCAATATTCGGGGGAACCTTTACCGCTGCCCATACGGGTTTCGGCAGGCTTCTTGGTGACAGGCTTGTGGGGGAAGATGTCCACCCACACCTTGCCGCCTCTGCGGATATATCTCGTCATCGCGACACGCGCGGCCTCTATCTGGTTGGAGGTGATCCAGCCCGGTTCAAGAGCCACAAGACCGTATTCGCCGTATGCTATGACGTTGCCTTTGTTGGCTTTGCCCTTCATTCTGCCGCGGAACTGGCGGCGTCTTTTGACACGTTTGGGCATCAACATAATCATTTACCTCCTTCCACGGGATTCTTGCCGAGGACTTCGCCCTTGTATATCCAGCACTTCACGCCGATGGCACCGAAAGTGGTGTTCGCCGTCGCCACGCCGTAATCGATGTCCGCACGCAGCGTCTGAAGGGGGATGGAACCCTCGTGATAGCTCTCGCTCCTGGCGATCTCGGCGCCGTCCAGTCTGCCGGACACCTTGACCTTGACGCCCTTTGCGCCCGCCTTCATGGCTCTCGCCATTGCCTGCTTCATGCTGCGGCGGAAGGACGCTCTGTTCTCGAGCTGTTTTGCGATGGACTCCGCGACCAGCTGCGCGTCCGCGTCAAAGTGCTTGACTTCCATGACGTTGACGCTGACCTTCTTGCCGGCGGCGATGAGCCCCTGCACTTCCTTGGTGATGGCTTCCACACCTGCGCCGCCCTTGCCGATGAGGGTCGCCGGACGCGCGGTGTAGATGCTGACGACGACTTTGTCCGCCGCTCTTTCGATGGTGATCTTGGAGATGGCGTTGTCGTAGTACTTCTTCTTTATGAACTTGCGCACCTTGTCATCTTCGACGAGGCAGTCCGCAAAATGCTTCTTGTCGGCGTACCACTTCGCTTCCCAGGGCTTGATGATACCGATTCTGAGTCCGTTAGGATCGACTTTCTGTCCCATTCTGCTTACCTCCTTATGCGTTCACGCTGTCGAGAATGACCGTGATGTGGCTGGTGCGTTTGTTGATGCGGAACGCTCTTCCCTGCGCCCTGGGCATGATGCGCTTCAAGGTGGGTCCTTCGTTGGCATAGCACTCCGCGATGACGAGGTCGTTACGGGAGAGGTTCATGTTGTTCTCCGCGTTCGCGACCGCGCTGTTCACGACTTTGAGCAGCACTTCGCTCGCAGCCTTGGGAGTGTTCTCGAGGATGGCAAGCGCTTCCACGACGGGTTTGCCCTTGATGATGTCGAGAACTATGCGGACCTTGAAGGGAGAGATCCTGATGAACTTTGCCGTTGCTCTGGGTCTGTTGTCGGCCTTTGCCTGACGTTCGAGAGCCTTCTGTTTACTTCTGGTAGCCATGATCCCTCCTATTTCTTACCCGTGGTCTTATCGCCCGCGTGACCTCTGAACGTACGCGTGGGAGAGAACTCGCCGAGCTTGCATCCGACCATATCTTCCGTGATGTACACCGGCACGTGCTGACGTCCGTTGTGGACGGCGATGGTGTGCCCGACCATCTCGGGGAAGATGGTAGAGGAGCGCGACCACGTCTTGACGGGACGGATGTCGCCGCTCTCGTTCATTGCAACTATTCTTTTCATAAGCCTTTCTTCAACGAAAGGTCCTTTTTTGACGCTTCTGCTCATTTCCTACTCCTTAGTTCACGCGCTTGATGATGAACTTGCTGGAATTGTTCTTCTTCTTCCTGGTCTTGTAACCGAGCGTGGGCTTGCCCCAGGGAGTGACGGGAGAAGGCATACCGATGGGGGATTTGCCCTCGCCGCCGCCGTGGGGGTGATCGCAGGGGTTCATCACGACGCCGCGCACGGTGGGACGGATGCCCATGTGACGGGTCTTGCCTGCCTTACCCACTCTCACGATCTCGTGATCCAGGTTGCCGACCTGACCGATGGTGGCTCTGCAACGGGCGAGCACGTATCTCATCTCGCCGCTGGGCATACGCAGCGTGGCGTATTTGCCTTCCTTCGCCATGAGCTGTGCGGAGTTGCCGGCAGCTCTCGCGATCTGACCGCCCTTGCCGGGCTGGAGCTCGATGTTGTGCACCATCGTGCCGACGGGGATGGAGGAGAGAGGAAGGGCGTTGCCGACCTTGATGTCCGCGTCTTCGCCGCTGACGACCGTGTCACCCACGCTCAGCCCGAGAGGCGCAAGGATGTATCTCTTCTCACCGTCCGCATAATGCAACAGCGCGATGTTTGCGGAACGGTTGGGATCGTACTGCACGGAGGCGACTTTCGCCGGGATGCCGTCCTTGTTGCGCTTGAAGTCGATGATGCGGTATTTGTTTCTGTTGCCGCCGCCGATGTGACGCACGGTTATCCTGCCCATGGAGTTCCTGCCGCCCGTCTTATTGAGGGAAACCAGCAGCGAACGCTCCGGAGTGGAAGAGGTGACCTCTTCGAAGGCGGACACCGTCATGAAACGGCGCGCGGGAGATGTAGGTTTGTATTTCTTAATAGCCATAGTCCTTTCTCCTTATGCCAGGCTCTCGAAGAACTCGATCGCTTTGCTGTCGGCAGTCAGAATGATGACCGCTTTCTTGTAGGAGGCTCTTCTGCCTTCGTTGCGTCCCATCCTCTTGAGCTTGCCTTCGTAATTGGAAGTGTTGACCTTTGCGACTTTCACGCCGAATATCTCTTCCACCGCCGCCTTGATCTGGGTCTTGTTGGCGGACTTTGCGACCTTGAACGTATATCTCTTTTCGGGGATACCGTCATAGCTCTTTTCGGAAAGGACGGGCGAAATGATGATGTCGTACGCTGTCATTGTGCTGCCTCCTCGATCTTCTTGATTGCGCCCTTCGTGAGCACGAGGTTACGGGTGGCAACGATGTCGTACACGTTGAGCAATCTCACCTCTTCCAGAGAAACGGTGGGGATGTTCTTGCTCGCGCGCACTGCCGCTTCGTCATACTCTTCGACCACGAACAGCGTCTTGCCGCTGAGTCCCAGCGCCTCGACCGCGTCGGCGACCAGCTTGGTCTTGGGTTCGGCAAGCGCGAACTTGTCGAGCACGACCACCTGCTCCTGACGGATCTTCTCGGACAGCGCGGAATAGAACGCAGCCTTCTTCATGTTCTTGTTTATCTTCTGAGAGAAATCACGGGGCTTCTTCGCAAACACGATGCCGCCGCCGGTGTACTGGGGGGACACTATGCTGCCCTGACGCGCACGGCCGGTGCCCTTCTGACGGTAAGGCTTCGCGCCGCCGCCGCGGACCTCGCTCCTGGTGAGCGCGCTCATCGTGCCCTGACGCTTGTTGGCAAGCTGGGCGACGACGACCTGGTGAATGAGAGCTTCGTTGTATTCGCACCCGAACACCGCGTCGCTGACTTCCATCGTACCTGCGGATTTACCCGCCATATTCACAACTTTCAGTTTCATCTTCTACCTCCGCTCAGCCCTTCACGGAATTCTTGACGACGACCACGCCGCCCTTGGGCCCGGGGATCGCGCCCTTGATGAGCAGCAGATTCCTTGCCTTGTCCACGCGAGCCACGGTGAGGTTCTGCACCGTCACCTTTTCGTGACCCCACTGCCCTGCCATGTGCTTGTTCTTGAACACTCTGGAAGGAGAAGAGCACGCGCCCATGGAACCGACGGAGCGGTGTATGGGGCCGGTGCCGTGGGACATGGGTCCGATCCTGTGGCTGTTCCATCTCTGGATGACGCCGGAATAACCGTGACCTTTGGAAGTGCCGGTGACGTCCACCTTGTCGCCCTCGGCGAACACGTCGCAGGTCAGTTCCTGTCCGAGCTCATAGGCCGCACAGTTTGCGAAACGCAGTTCACGCAGGTACTTTTTCACGGTGACGCCGGCTTTCTTGAAGTGTCCGGCAACGGGCTTGTTCACCCTGGTTTCCTTGATGGCGCCGAAACCGACTTGCACGGCTTCGTAACCGTCGTTCTCTTTGGTCTTGATCTGCACCACGGTGCAGGGACCTGCCTCGACGACGGTGACGGGTATGACCTTGCCGTCCGCCGAGAAGATCTGGCTCATGCCGAGTTTCTTTCCGATGATTGCTTTATCCATGTAAAGTTCATCCTCCTTTTATTGGTCAGAGCTTGATGGAGATATCAACACCGGCAGGAAGGTCGAGCTTCATGAGAGAATCGACCGTCTTGGACGTGGGGTTGAATATGTCGATCAAGCGCTTGTGTGTCCTGAGTTCGAATTGTTCGCGGCTGTCCTTATACTTGTGCGTTGCACGCAGTATGGTCACGATCTCCTTCTCGGTGGGAAGCGGAATGGGCCCGGAAACTTTGGTGCCGGTCTTCTTCACGGTTTCCACGATCTTCTCTGCGGAAAGATCGATGAGGTTGTGATCGTATGCCTTCAATTTGATGCGAATTTTTTGTCCAGCCATACTTGAATTAGCCTCCTAGTATATACACTCGTCCGTGTGTGTCCTATTTTTTTCATCCCGTCGGAAGACCGACGGAAACCCCACGTCTTAAAGACGCGGCTTTACAATCTTATAATTTACAGTCAATGATGTCAAGCAAAAATCAAAGGAATTTTCGCGAAAATTATAATATTGTATTTTATTTCCGTTCCTGCACTATATATAGTAATAATATATACGCAAACACACCGAAAATAAGGGGAAAACGCTCCTCACTGTACTCAAGCTAGTTTAACGGAGCGCTGACAAAGTTATGCGCCAAATGGGAGCGTCAGGGCTGAGGGCAATATTCGGATGAAGTGCAAGGAAAGCGCCTGCGTGATGGACAGGAGCGTACAACGACGTACGTGAGCATCCACGACAGGAGTTTTGACAATGTTGTTCGCTAAATGGGAGCGTCAGGGCTGAGGGCAATATTCGGATGGAGTGCAAGGAAAGCGCCTGTGGGATGGACAGGAGCGTACTATTCGTACGTGACTGTTCAGACCGCAGACGCTTGACACAGCAATTCGCCGAATAGTGCCCTCAGCGCATGGTTTCTTGTTTGACCTTGGTATCTACAACATGCCTCTTCTCCAACTCCTTCGCCACATCCGGGAGGGAGATGCCCATTTCGACCATGAGGACGGTGAGGTGGTAGAGGAGGTCGGAGATCTCGAAGACGGTTTCTTCGCGGCTGCCGCCTTTGCCGGCGATGATGACTTCGGTGCTCTCCTCGCCGACCTTTTTCAGGATCTTGTCGATGCCTTTGTCGAAAAGGTAGGTGGTGTAAGAGCCTTGTTTGGGAGAAGTCTTTCTGCCTTTTATGAGCTCGTACAGCCCGGGGTAGGAGAACTGTTTGAGGGAGTCGGACACCCAAACGGGGTTGTGGAAGCAGCTTTCCTCGCCGGTGTGACAGGCGGGTCCGTCCTTGACCACTTCCACCACGAGGGCGTCGCCGTCGCAGTCCGCGGTGACGGACACAACGTGCTGGAAATTACCGCTGCTCTCCCCTTTGAGCCAAAGTTTATTGCGCGAACGGCTGTAAAAACAGGTCAGTCCCTTTTCCAGCGTTATGCCCAAGCTCTCGCGGTTCATGTAAGCGAGCGTGAGCACCTCTTTGGTGTAATGATCCACCACCACGGCAGGGATGAGCCCCTTTTCATCGAATTTCAGGTTTTCTGCGTTAAACATACTTTATCTCCGTAATTTTGAATTATAAAGTCGGTTTTTAGATGACTGCTACAACCTCACGGGCACTCCGTGGGAGGCTAGCATGGCTTTCAGCGCGCGGATGTCCACCTCTCCGTAATGGAAAATGCTCGCGGCAAGTCCGGCGTCCGCGCCGGGGCCTTCTTCAAAGAGAGTGAGGAAATGTTCCGCGCAGCCTGCGCCGCCCGACGCGATCACGGGTATGCTGACGGCGTCGCACACGGCGCGCAGCATCTCGATGTCAAAACCGCGTTTCACTCCGTCCGTGTCTATGCTGTTGAGGACGATCTCGCCTGCGCCCTCCTCCTGTCCGCGGCGAGCCCATTCCACTGCATCTATGCCCGTAGGCACCCTGCCGCCCTTTGAAAACACTTCGTACCGGTCGCCGACGCGCTTTGCGTCTATCGAAAGCACCACGCACTGGTCGCCGTACTTCTTCGCCGCTCTGCCTACTATGCCGGGGTCCGCTATCGCGCCCGAGTTGACGCTCACCTTATCCGCGCCGCATTTGAGCACCCTGTCGAAGTCGGACAGATCGTTTATCCCACCGCCCACGGTAAGGGGGATGAACACCTGCGACGCCACGGCGGTGAGGGTTTCGGCAAACAGTTTCCTGCCCTCGTGGGAGGCGGTGATGTCGTAAAACACGAGCTCGTCCGCGCCCGAAGCGTTATAGAAACGCGCGAGTGCGACGGGATCGGACACGTCCTGCAATCCCGTGAAATTCCTGCCCTTCACCACTCTTCCGTCCTTGACGTCCAAGCACGGTATCACGCGTTTTGCGAGCATATCTCCTCCTTTGCCGCCGCGAGCGCCTCTTCGAGAGTGAGCGCGCCCGTATAGAGCGCCTTGCCCACTATCGCACCGTAAACGCCCATGGCTGCGAGTTTTTTTATCTCCTCCGCGCCCGTGATGCCGCCGGACGCCACCGTCTTCAATCCTTTGAGAGAAGACAGTTTCTGATAGGCGGCAAGATTCGCGCCCGACAACATCCCGTCACGGGAGATGTCGGTGTATATCACACAGTCCACGCCCACATCGCGCAGATATTCGCAGAAGGAAAACGCGTCCTTGTCCGTCACGGTCTTCCACCCGTGGATGGCGACTTTGCCGTCCCTCGCATCCACTCCGACCGCTATCGCATCGCCGTACAAACGCACGGCTTTCGGCACAAACTCGGGTTTTTCCAGCGCGATCGTACCGATGATGACGCGTTTTGCGCCGGCTGTAAGATACCGCTCTATCCTCGCTTCGTCGCGGATGCCGCCGCCCACTTCCACAAAAAGACCGCTCTTTCGCACTATCTCTTCAATGACTGCGGCGTTCACCGTATCGCCCACCAACGCGCCGTCGAGATCCACGACGTGCAGACATTCCGCACCTCGCGCGCGGAAATCGCATGCCGTCGCCACGGGGTCGTCGCCGTAGACGGTCATCCTGTCGTAATCGCCCTCGGTGAGGCGGACCACCTTTCCTCCGCGGAGATCTATCGCAGGGAACAGTTTCATCTTCCGCCCTCCGCTATCTTAACGAACGCGCGCAGGATATTCAAGCCCACGTCGCCGCTCTTTTCGGGATGGAACTGCGTGCCGTACACATTGCCGCGCGCGACCACGCCCGTGACCGGGATGCCGTAATCGCTGACTGCGACCGTGTGCGCTTCGCAGCCCGTGGCGTGGTAGGAGTGGACGTAATAAACGTAGTCCCCTTCCTTCACTCCGTCCAGCAGCGGACAGTCCCTGACTATGTGCAGACCGTTCCATCCCATATGCGGCACTTTCATTCCTTTGGGCAGACGGAACGGGACCACTTCGCCGGGGATGAACCCCAGCCCCTCGTGCACGCCGTACTCGTAGCTTCTGTCGAACAGCATCTGCATCCCCAGGCATATCCCGAGGAAGGGCTTGCCCTTTTGCACCTCTTCGGTGAGGACGCCCTCTGCGCCCGACGCGCGAAGTTTCGCGCGCGCATCCGCAAACGCGCCCACGCCCGGCAATATTATCCCGTCCGCCGCGCGAAGAGCCTCGCCCTCAGACGTGACTTGCGCGTCCGCCCCTATGGAGCGCAGCGAACTCACCAACGAAAAGAGGTTCCCTACCCCGTAATCGACGACCGCGATCATAGCGTCCCCTTGGTGCTGGGCAGACTGTCTGCCGCGGACGCGTCCACCGAACACGCCTCCGAGAACGCTTTTGCAAAGGCTTTGAACACCGCCTCGACGATGTGATGCACGTTCTCGCCGTAAAGCAGTCTGAAATGCAAAGTGACCTTGGCGGAACGCGTGAACGCCGCAAAGAACTCCTTGACCAGCTCCGTGTCCATGTCCCCCACCTTATATTCGGGTGGGAAGGTCACGTCGAAGTTGAGATGCGCCCTGCCGCTGATGTCTATGGCGCACAGCACCAAAGCCTCGTCCATGGGCAGGATGCGGCTGCCATAGCGGCGGATGCCCAGTTTGTCGCCGAGCGCCTGCTCCACCGCGCTCCCCAGGCAAATGCCGATGTCCTCCGCGGAGTGGTGGAAATCCACCTCCGTATCCCCGTTGCACTTCACGTTAAGATCGAACGCCCCGTGCTTTGCCAGCTGCTGCAACATATGGTCGAAAAAACGGCTGCCCGAATCGACCTCACACTTCCCCTTGCCGTCCAAAGCCAGGGAAAGGGCGATGTCGGTTTCGTTGGTCTTTCTCATGATTTGCGCTTCTCTCATATGCTTTTCTCCTTCAATATCTCACGCACTGCGGCGATGAGCACATCGTTTTGTTCGCGCGAACCGACCGTTATCCGCACATAGTCCGAAAGCCTCCCCCCGAGCCAACGCACCAACACGCCCTTTTGTTTGAGCGCGAGATACAGCTCCCGTCCGCCTATGCCGCCGCGACGTACCAACAGAAAATTCGCAAGCGATGGCGTGGACTCGAACCCAAGCTTTCCGAACTCCTTTTTCAGTCTTTCTCTCTCCTCTATGACGGCTGCCGTCGCGGATAGGAAATACTCCTCGTCCTCCACTGCGGCGGCGCCTGCCAGAATGCTGAGTCTGTTGAGGTTATAGGGGTTGAAACTGAACTTCATGGCATTGAGATCCGCGATGACTTCCTCCGAGCCTATCGCGAACCCTACCCTGCCGCCTGCCAGCTGACGGGACTTGGACATGGTCTGCACCACGAGCAGGTTATCATAGCGTCCCACCAACCCGACCGCGCTTTCCGCACCGAAGTCGCAGTAGGCTTCATCCACTATGACCAGCCTGTCTTTATTCTCCGAAAGCAGGGTTTCTATGTCGGAAAGCGGCAGATAAATGCCGGTTTGTGCATTCGGATTGGCTATCACCACCGTTTGGGACAACCCTTTGAACGCCGCCGCGTCCACGGACATATCCTCCTTTACGGGGACGGGAGTCGCGTCCAGAGAGAAGAACTGCGCGAACACCGGGTAAAAGCCGTAGCCTATCTCCGGGAAAGCCACGCCGCGCCCCTTTCCGCAAAACGCTCCGAACGCGAACGCCAGCACCTCGTCCGAGCCGTTGCCCACGAACACCTGCTTTTCGCTTATGCCGGGAAGCCCTTTTTTTTTCAACACGGCGGTGAACCTTTTTGCTATCGCGCGCACCAGCGTCGCCGCCATCGGGTCGGAGTAAAGGTTGAGCTTCTCCGCCTCTTCGCCGCCGATCGCGGCAATGACGCGCGGCGAGGGAGGGAAGGGGGACTCGTTGGTGTTCAGCTTTACGTAGCTGCGATCCTGCGGCTGTTCGCCGGGTACATACGGATCCAGCCCACTGTATCTTTCGTCCAAGAACCTGCTCATTTGCGCCTTGCCTCCGCCGACCGTGCGTGCGCAGTCAATCCCTCGCTCTCCGCAAAGGCGACTATATCGTTTATTGCGTTTTTGAACCCCTCCTTCTCATAGCACACAAAAGAGGTCTTTTTCACGAAATCGTCCACCGACAACGGCGACGAAAAGCGTGCGCTGCCGCCCGTAGGCAGAGTGTGGTTGGGACCTGCGTAATAATCCCCTGCCGCCTCCGGAGTGTTGGCGCCCAGGAACACGGAACCTGCCGCGGTGATGCCTTCCAGCACGGCGAACGGGTCTTTGACGCAAAGTTCCAGATGTTCGGGCGCGATGGCGTTGCTCACGCGCACGGCGTCGGCTATGCTGTCCGCGACGATTATCTTGCCGCAATTTTCCACGGACGCGCGCGCTATCTCTTCCCTGGGGAGCAGTTTCAGCTGCCTTTCCACTTCTTTTGAAACCTCTGACGCGAGCCTCTCGCAAGTGGTCACCAAGACGGCGCTCGCAAGTTTGTCGTGCTCCGCCTGCGAGAGCATATCCGCCGCAACGACGGCGGCGTCCGCGCTCTCGTCCGCGATGACCAGGATCTCGCTGGGACCTGCCACCATGTCTATGCCCGCTGTGCCGAACACCATCTTTTTTGCGAGGGCGACGTAGATGTTGCCGGGGCCCGTGATCTTATCCACGCGCGGCACGCTCTCCGTCCCGAACGCGAGCGCGGCGATCGCCCCTGCGCCGCCCACGAGGAAAATGCGATCCACACCGGCAACTTCCGCCGCCGCGACTATCTCGTCGCGGATGCGCCCTGCGTACGCAGGCGTGGTCATGACTATCTGCCCCACCCCAGCGACCTTGGCAGGGATGGCGTTCATAAGCACGGTGCTGGGATAGCTTGCCGTGCCGCCGGGCACGTAGATGCCCACCCTTTCGATGGGCGTGAACTTCTGCCCGAGCACGGTGCCGTCCGGACGGGTGTAAGAAAACCCATCCCTTTTCTGTCTTTCGTGGAACTCGCGGATGTTGGCAGCCGCCCTCCGGAGCATGGCGGTGTATTCTTCGGGCACGCGTGCGAGCGCGGCTCTCTTCTGCTCTTCGGAAAGTTCCAAACTCACGGGTGCGCCGCCGTCGAACTTGTCCGCATAATAGCGCAGGGCGGCGTCACCCTCCGAGCGCACCTTGGCGATTATCTCCCTTACCGTGGGCTCGTACTCCGTGTAGTCCTCTATGCGCCTGTTCAAAAAATCCGCTTCGCCCAGTTCCTCGAACCTGAATATCTTCATTTTGCCGTCACCTCTTTCATCCTGCCGACGATCTCTCTTATCTCGTTTTCCTTGAATTTGTACGCCGCCTTATTGGCTATAAGGCGCGCGCTGACGGGGAATATCTCCTCCGTGACTTTCAACCTGTTCTCTTTTAGGGTCGTCCCCGTTTCGACGAGGTCGACGATGACGTCGGACATCCCGAGCAGAGGCGCGAGCTCTATGGAGCCGTACAGTTTTATCACCTCTATCTCGCGGTTGGTGTCCATGAAATAACGGCGCGCCACTCTCGGAAACTTGGTCGCCACCACCGTGGCTCTGCCCGTATCTTCGACGTAATCCTCCCTCGCCGCCACGCACATACGGCACTTGCCTATGCCGAGGTCCAGCAGTTCGTAGACGTCCGCGCCGCTTTCTAATAGCACGTCCTTTCCCACGACGCCGATGTCCGCCGCCCCGTATTCCACATAGATGGCAACGTCGGAAGGCTTGACGAGGAAATATCTTACTCCGCTTTGCTCGTTTTCGAACACCAGCTTACGGCTGTCGTCGGAAAGTTCGCCCACCGTGTAACCGCACTGTTCGAGGATGCGGTACGCTTTGTTGCCCAGCCTGCCTTTGGGGAGAGCTATGCTTATCATAATGCCTCCTCCTTTTCGCGAGGATAAAACGCGTTGAGCTCCCCGAGATTGAGGGCGAACCCCATCGCGCTCTGCCCCTTGCCTATGCGCGCGAGCAAACCGTCGTATCTGCCGCCCGACAAAATGACCTTGGGCACGCGCGACACGTATCCTTGGAAGATGATGCCGTTGTAGTAATCGATGTCGTTCACTATGCTGAGGTCCAGCTTCACTCTGCCGCGGAAACTGTCGCCGAAGCTGTCGTACAACGCTTTGAGTTCCGCAGCGGCGGAGGACGCCGCCTCCCCCTTTGCGAGCGACCCTACGAGCGCGAGCACGGAGGCAAAATCCGTGTCCGCCTCTATGATGCGCGCGAGCGCGGAAGTGTCCGCACCCTCTCCGGCAGCCGCCGCAAGATCGTGCGCGTTCCTGGCGCGTACGCATTCTATCACCTTGTGCCTGCGCTCCTCGTCGCGCACGCCGCACTCGTCCAGCATCGCGGCAAGGAACCCCATGTGCGACACCGCGAACACGAACTCGCCGTCAATGACGGACAGCGACTCCGCCGCCAACAGACAAATGTCCCTCACGTCGGCGTCGGTGAGCGCGCCTATGCACTCCAAACCCATCTGATTTATCTCTTTGAAATCCGTGCCGCCGCGCTCCGTGCGATAGACGCTCTCGCGGTAATAGAGTTTGAGGTTGCCTTGCTCAGGGACGCGCGCGTTTTTGACTATGCTGAGGGTGACGTCCGGTTTGAGGGCGAAGAGCTTTCCGCCGAAACCCTGAAAGGTCAGGACGGACTCGCTGCCCAAAAAGTTCTTGTTGTCAAGATACAGTGAGTACTCCTCGAACTTTTTCATCTTGAACAGCGCGTAACCGCGCTTTTCGTAAAGCGCGCCCAGTTCGAGATAAGTCCTCTCGTCCTTGGGCAGAGCCGCGGTGTCAATCAACATCGTCCACGCCCTCCTTTCCGTCTTCCGAAACAGCCTCTTTCAGCACGCGGCTGTATCCGCCGCTGCCGTGACGAAGACAGCGCGAAACGCGCGAAAGCGTGGCGGAAGATATCTCCGTTTTCTCCATGATACGGTTGTACGTATCGCCGCCGAGCAGCAACTGCGCACACTCCACGCGCTGTTCCATCTTCTCGATCTCCGCATAGGTGCACAGATCCTCAAAGAAAGCCTTGAAATCCTCTTCGGACTTTATCCTTGCAAGCACTTGAAAAAGTTTGAGCGACATACAATCTCCTTGGGACCGGCGTCCGTCCGGGACGTTCTCACGTCCGCGCATACCGACATTATACATATCCACTTTAACGATGTAAAGCGTTTTAAGGCATTTTCTTTAACAATTTAATTCGGTAAAGTGTCGCGCCCTTTCACCCTTCGTTCGTGCAGACGCGCGCGAGCATAAACCGCCGGATCGAAGCATAGGATAGTGCGTGCCGAAGGGCTTGCGTCCGCGACTGCGCGGCGACGCAAAGCAGGTCGGCGTGAGAGGTGGATGGTGGCTTTCAGAAAAGTTATCGTGATTTTGAGCGGCAGCGGCGCGACGGGCATGGTCAAACTTTCGGGCAGCTTCGACGGCATGAACAAGGTCAAGGGAGAATGCGCGAGCGAAGCGGCGAAGCGCGGTTCGAAGCTGTATATCATCGGCAACGATATCGCAGAAGTGAATGTTGAAAACGCAAAAACACAGTTTGAAGTGCCTGTTTATGCAAAAGGCGGCATATCGTGTCTTCTCAAAACGGAAGGCAAAACTCTCGTGGGCTCCACGGAAGGACGGGCGGATCGCAGGGCGCTGGAAAGCAGAGTGGAACTGTATAAACGGGAGAAGATACGCGCCGCCCGCGCAAAGGAAAAGGTGGTATGCGCGCCGCCCTCGGAACACTTCGCAACGCCCTCGGAACATACGCTCGCGCAGGAGCCCTCTCCGTCGCGAGAGCGCTCGGACGCCTCTTCTTCAACGGGATCACCTGCTGCGGACGGCAAGGCGGAAACCCCTTGCGAACGGGTCAGGACCTCCGCCGCGGAGGGAGGGAGCGCTCTCGGCAGCTCCCCTGCCGAAGCCCCGTTTGCGCCCTCGCCGTTGAGCGGAGGAAAAGCGGAGCCGTTCGGAGGCGTGCGCTATGACGGCACCAACTTCTATCAGGCGATCAAGCCGCAGATAGACGAATTGTTCGTGCGCTACCCTGCCGAACCCAGGCTGAACGCCATCGTGCCCAACTCCAAATGGGTGCGCGTGGATACGGACGCGGACGACTACTATGTCGTTGGGGTGCTGTTCGACCTTTCGCTGCCCATATTCGTCTGCTACGGGGTGCCGGGGGTGCGCACCGTGCCGCCGCCCGAAGAGCTCGCCGACGCAGGCGTGTGGCTGCCGCTGGACGCCCGAAACCCCGACGGTGAGGGATTCTGGGTGATATACCAGTCCGCCGCAGACGGCAAATGCATACGTTGAACATATCGCGCGGTCATTCGGCGCGCCGCCCTTCGGGCAAAGGGGAGCCCCGTCCGGCAGACGGGGCTCTCATTCATATTTAACGCACGCGTCGGCGCGCTCGCGCCCGGGGCTCGGGCGTCCGACCGGGTCGCACCGCAAACCGAGGCGGTCAGTTCCGCGTCTGCGGAGTACGTCATGACTGCGCCGACGATATCGCCTTTGAAAGCGTGACGAAATCGTCAAGGGAGAGCCGCTCGCCGCGCACGTCGGCGGAAAAGCCGCACTCCGTTATCAGTTCCGCCGCCTTCGCCTTTGGCATCCCGAACGCGGCGGAAAGGTTGTTGGCAAGCGTTTTGCGCCGCATCGCGAATGCCGCGCGCACCACTCTTTTCACGAACGCGGCGTCCTCCTGCGCCACTCTGCCCGAAACGCGCGATATATGCACCACCGCGCTGTCCACATTGGGAGCCGGGCGGAACATCTGCCTGTCCACCACGCGCGTGACCTCCGCGTCGCCGAACATCTCCACCGCCACCGTCACTGCGGAATAATCCGCCGTACCGCATGCGGCGCGCAGTCTGTCCGCGACCTCCTTCTGCACCATGACCGTAAGTGAACGCACGGGCAGCGCGCTTTCTATGAACCGCATGATGAGCGGCGTAGTGATGTAATAAGGCAGGTTCGCGACGACGCTGAACTCCCCTTCGCCTATCACGTCCTGCACCTCGCCGTCCCTCATCTTCATGATGTCGCGGAAGACGACTTCAACATTGTCGATGCCGCGGAGAGTAAGGTCCAGAACGGGTTTCAGACGCTCGTCCACCTCGAAAGAAAAGACACGTGCCGCGCGCTCGGCGAGTTTTGCGGTCAGGGTGCCTGCGCCCGTGCCTATCTCCACCACGGTGTCCGCCTTGCCCACGCCGCTGTCTGCGGCGATGGCGGCGAGCAGGTTGGCGTCAAAGATAAAATTCTGCCCGAGAGCCTTGTTGAACCTGAACCCGGACGAACGCAATATTTCGGCTATCTTGGCGTTTTCCAAATTTTTCCTCCCTGCCGCGCGTATGACAAACGGTATGCGGCGCATATTAAGTGCGTACCGAAGACGAACACAGTCGAAGTACAAAAGAAGCGGAGCTTATCCGCGAGAGAAAAGCAGGAGTACGACGCTTGCGGTGACATCATCGGAAGTTCGCGCTTCTGCTTTTTTATCGCCGCACGGCAAACTTCCCTTGCGTCGGCGCGCGTTGCGATGTTCAGTACTCCGCGTTTTCCTCGATGGTCGGGCGCACGCGATATTTCGCGCCCAGGCTCTTTGCCACCTTACGGCACGCCTCCACCTCCGCTTCGCCGATCAGATCCACCACGGAAACGGTGGTGTCTATACCGACGCGCACGCATGCCCTGACAAAATCCAGCATGGCGGCGTACCCCTGCTCGCCGAAACGGCTGTGACAGGAACTTTGATACTTCTCCGCGGTGCTCGCGTTCAGGGACACGGACACGCTGTCAATGACGGGAGCCAATCTCTCCGCCGCGTCCGTGATGCCGCAGATGAGATCCGCCTGTCCGTTGGTGTTCAGCCTGGTGCGGATGCCGCGCGCTTTCAGCCATCCTGCCACTTCGAGCAGCCTGTCAAACGCGCAGGTCGGCTCGCCGAAACCGCAGAACACCGCGCCGTCGTAACGCGAAAGGTCGTGCTTTTCCAGTTCCCTCTCCACCTCTTCGGCGGTGGGCTCGTGTTCCAACCAAAGTTCGCTGCCGCCCACGCCCTCCTTGAAGTTGCGGATGCAGAAATCACAGGAGTTTGAGCACTCGTTGGTGAGGTTGATATATATGCTGTTGCCAAACTCGTAAACGCAGTTTTGCATAACTCTCCGATAACATAAAAGCGCGTTTATGCGCTCATTTCATCTTGTTGAACAGTCGTTTAGTGTTGTTTGATGTGACCTCGGCGACATCTTCCACGGACATCCCCAGCACTTCCGCCGCCCTTTCCGCAACGAGCGCGACGTAGCGCGGATAATTGGTCTTGCCGCGGAAAGGCACGGGGGTCATGTACGGACAATCGGTTTCCAGGAGCAGTCTGTCGCGAGGCACCGCCGCGAGCGCTTCCAAATTCCTGCGCGCGTTTTTGAAGGTGATCGCGCCGCCGAAAGCGAAATATGCGTCGAACGCGGCGAACTCCCTCACCATCTCCGCGGAACCCGAGTAGCAATGCAGCAATACACCGTGGTCCAGCTCCGTCCGGCAGGCTTTCATGACGTCCAGGCAGTCGCCGTACGCGTCGCGCACGTGCAGGCACACGGGAAGCGCGCACTCGTGCGCGAGCCTTATCTGCCGAGCAAAGACCTCCCTTTGCACGTCGCGCGGACTGAGGTCGTAATAATAGTCCAGCCCTATCTCGCCTATCCCCACCACTTTGGCGTCGGACGCCAGCGTGCGGAACTCCTCATAGGTGCGCTCGTCCGCCTTGTCCGCGTCATGGGGATGCACCCCGAGAGTGCACCACACTCTCTCATGCGCTGCGGCGATTTCCAGCCCGGCAAGGGAGGACTCCCTGTCATAGCCCACGGTTATCACGCCGTCCAGCCCGTCCGCAGGCATGGAGGAGATGATCTGCTCCGCCTCGGGGGCAAGGCGCTCGTCCGTGAGATGGCAGTGGCTGTCTATGAACATCAGCAAACCTCGCTGCCGGCAGGCACGCTCTTTTCGGGGGACACCAGCACGACGTCGCCCTCCGCGGACACCGCGCAGAGCAACATGCCCTGACTCTCTATGCCGCGCAGTTTTGCCGGTTTGAGATTGGCGACCACCACGACCTGCTTGCCCACCATTTCCTCGGGGGTGTAGAACTTGGCTATGCCGCTGACGATGGTGCGCTGTTCGCTGCCGGTATCCACGGTGAATTTGAGCAGTTTATCCGCCTTTTCCACCTTCTCCGCAGTGAGTATGTGCCCCACTTTGAGGGACACCGTCTTGAACTGCGTGATGTCGATGAGGTCCACCGTACCCTCGGGCGCGGCAGGTTTCTCGCTCTTTGCTTCGACCGCGGCAGGCTGCGCAGTTTTAGCTTCCGCCGCCGCTTTCCTTTCTTCGTACATTTTTTCCGCCTTTTCCACGACTTCCGCCGTATCCCATCTTTGGAAGAGTATTTCGGGGGTCTTTTTCACTTCCGTGCCGTCGGGCAACAGCCCGAACTCGCCCAGTTTGTCGAATGAGCGCAACTCCGCACCGCAGTTTGCCGCCGCCTTTCTTGCCGCGTCGGGCATACAGCACGCCAACAGGGAAGAGCCTATCACTATGGTTTCCGTGAGGTTATACAGCACGGTCGCAAGGCGCGCGCGCTTCTCCTCGTCGCGTGCGAGCACCCAGGGCGCGGTTTCGTCGATATACTTGTTCGCCCTGCGGAACACGGACATTATCTCGCTCACGGCGTCCGCCACGCGGAACTCGTCCACCAGCTTCGCCACCTTCTTATATGCGCCCGTCGCCACGGCTTTGAGTTCCTCGTCCACGGGCTCGCAGACGTGCTTGTCCTCCACCCTGCCGCCGAAATACTTATTGCTCATCGCGACGGTGCGGTTGACCAGATTGCCGTACACATTGGCAAGTTCGCTGTTCACGGTGTCCGACACCAGCTCCCAGCTGATGAGCCCGTCGTTCTCGTAAGGCATGGCGGTGAGCAGATAATAGCGCAGCGCGTCCACTCCGAACACGTCGGCAAGGTCGTCGGCATACAGCACGTTGCCCTTGGACTTGGACATCTTGCCCCCGTCCTGCAACAGCCACGGATGCCCGTAAACGTGTTTGGGCAGCGGCTCGCCGAGCGCCATCAGGAATATGGGCCAATAGATGGTGTGGAAGCGCACTATGTCCTTGCCTATGACGTGCACGTCCGCGGGCCAGAATTTGCCGTAGTCTTCCGCGCTGCCGCCGCCGGAGCGGTAACCCAGCCCCGTTATATAGTTGGTGAGAGCGTCCAGCCACACATACACCACGTGCCTCGGATCCGACTTCACGGGGATGCCCCAGCTGAAAGAGGAACGGGACACGCAAAGGTCTTGCAGACCGGGCTTCAGGAAGTTGTTCACCATCTCGTTGCGACGGGACACGGGCAGGATGAAGTCGGGATGTTCCTCATAATACTTCATCAGTCTGTCCGCATACTTGCTCATACGGAAGAAGTACGCCTCCTCCTCCGCGACGGTGACCTCTCTGCCGCAGTCGGGACATTTGCCGTCCACCAGCTGGCTCTCCGTCCAGAAGGATTCGCACGGAGTGCAATAAAGCCCCTTATACGACCCTTTATAGATGTCGCCCTGTGCGAGCAGCCGCTCGAATATCTCCTGCACTTCCTTGACGTGATAGTCGTCGGTGGTGCGGATGAACTTGTCGTAAGAGGAGTTCATGAGGTCCCATATCCTCCTGATCTCCCCTGCCACGTCGTCCACGAACTTCTTGGGGGTGACGCCTGCCGCAGCCGCTTTCTGCTCCACTTTCTCGCCGTGCTCGTCGGTGCCCGTCTGCAAACGGACGTCGTAGCCCTGCGCGCGCCTGAACCGCGCGAGAAAATCCGCCAGGACTATCTCGTAAGTGTTGCCGATGTGCGGCTTGCCCGACGCGTACGCTATCGCGGTGGTGATGTAATATTTCTCTGCCATATTTCCTCCCGATCGTTGAAGGAGCTGTCGTCGCCTTCCGATCGTAGTTTTCCGATTTGAGTAATTATACAACTTTGAACTCGATTTGTAAACGAAAATGCACGCCGCGCCTGCGCGCATATGTGGCGCGGAGGGAAAATAAAATGTAACATGAACATCGCGTTCACCGCACTCACCCTGCTCTCGCTGGTATTCATGACTTTCGCCGCGCCCACCGACGCCCTGCCCACCATGATAACGGGGGTGACGAACGCCATAGTCCTCATACTCAAACTCACCGCGATCTACGCTGTGTGGCTCTCCGTGCTCAAAATGATGGAAGCGACGGGGCTGGACCGCAAACTTTCGCGCGCGCTGCGTCCCGTCATCAAGCGCATCTTCAAGGGTGAGAGCGAGAAAAGCTACGACTATATCTCCGTCGATCTCGCGTCCAATATGCTGGGTATGGGCGGCGCGACCACGCCTGCCGCCATCAACGCCATGGCGAGCATGTGTCGGGAGGAGGGCAAAGCCACCGACAACATGCTCATGCTGCTGGTCATCAACGCGACATCCATCCAAATAGTGCCTGCGACCGTCATCGCTCTTCGCGCGGCGGCAGGCAGCGCGAACGCCGCATCTGTCTTCCTCCCCACCCTCATTGCCACCTCCTGCGCGACGGGGATAGGCATGATACTCGCAAAAGTATGCGCCGCCGCGGACAGAGCGCGCGAAAGACGAAAGGAGCGCAAATGACCGTATTCCTCATCCCCGTCATACTCCTTGCCTGCATGCTCTACTCCGCGGTCAAAAAGGTGAGCGTCTACGACTGCTTTCTGGACGGCGCGAGAGAAAGTCTGTCCCTCGTCAAAAGCATCTTCCCGTACATCGCCGTTATCTTCGTGTGCATAGAACTTTTCCGCGCGAGCGGACTGTCCGCCGTGGTGTCCGGGTGGCTCTCTCACCCCATGCGCTATCTGGGCATCCCTCCTGAGATAAGCGAACTGGTGCTGCTCGTCCCCCTCTCCGGCAACGGCACCATCGCCCTGTTGGAAGACATCATCGCGGAGTACGGACCGGACTCTTACATAGCGAGATGCGCCGCGACGATCGCAGGCGCATCGGAAACGGTTTTTTACGTATCGGCAGTTTATTTCTCAAAATGTAAGGTTAAACGTCTGCGTTATGCTATCCCCGTATCGCTGTTCGCATCCTTCTGCGGCATGGTGACAGCCTGCGCGCTCTGCCGTGTCATGTAACGGGGACCGGCACCTCCCGGGCGCACATACCCACCTCTGCGACATGAAAGAGTAAGGGTCAGACCTGTTCCGGAAGCGGCGGCTGCGCTTTGTTTTTCTTCGCCGTGCGGAAGCAACATTCCGTCATCACTATCATGAGCGCCACGAACACGAGCAGGTATATCGGCATGATCTCGAAGCCGAGCCTTTTCCCCAGCAGCCCGAACAAGGGCGGCACGAAGGTGGAACCCACATACGCGCTCGCCATCTGTATGCCTATGATCGCGCCGGAGTTCTCCGCGCCGAAATTGCCGGGCGTGGAGTGGATTATGCTGGGATATATCGGGGCGCAGCCGAGCCCTATTATCACGAACGCGGCTATCGCCAAGGCGTAGTCGTCCGAGGGGATGAAGAGCAGGATGAGTCCGCAGGTCAGCACGCACGCACCCACGACGATCATCCGCCTGTCCCCTGCTTTCCCGGACACGAATCCGCTCAAAAACCTGCCTGCCGTGATGCCGATATAGAAAAGTGACGCAAAAGACGCCGCCTGCTCTTCCGAGATGTGTTTGACTTCCACGAAGTAAGTGCTTGCCCATTGCATGGCGGTCGCCTCCGCCGCGCAATACGCAAAAAAGCCCACCAGGATGAAAGGCACGCCCTTTATCTTCAACGCGCCCGTCAGACCTATGCTCTTCTGTTCCTCCGTCTCTTTGCCCTTGTTGACCTTCCACACGGGCAGAGTGACGAGCAGCAACGCGGCGATGCCGAGCTGGATATAACCGACTATGCGACAGCCCTCGTTCCATACGGAGTTCGTGAGCGCGTAACTCATTATGAACGGGCTGACGATGGTGCCGACGCCCCAAAAACAGTGCAGCCAGCTCATGTGCCGCGCGGAGTAATGCAGCGCGATATAGTTGTTGAGCGCGGCGTCTATCGCCCCTGCGCCCAAGCCGTAAGGCACCGCGAACAGAATGAGCATCCAGAACCTGTCCGAGAACGAGAAACCGAACAGCGCCGCCGCGGTGAGGAACACGCTCACCACCGTGACGATGCGCGCGCCGAACTTGCGCGTAAGCCTGTCCGAAAGCAGGCTGGAAACGATCGTCCCACCGGAGATGACCATGGTCACTATGCCCATATAGGACACCGACACCCCGAGATCGACGTGCATGACGGGCCACCCTGCCCCGAGCAGGGAATCGGGGAGCCCCAGGCTTATGAAAGCAAGATATATGAGCGCTAGCAATAATGAGTACATTCCGCCTCTCCCGGGACGCATCGCGAAGCGGCTGTCCGCGAGCGTACCACACGATTATAGCAACGCGCACGCACCAAAGCAAGAGATGACAGGAGTGTTCCGAAAAATTATTGCGCCACCCGTAAAGGGCGGCGCGCCGTTTGGATCACAACGTCAGAAAATATGGGATCACTCGTTGATGACGGTGAGGAACTTCGCCGGCTTTCCGCCCATCGCCAGTTGCGCATGAGGGAAAGAAGGGTCGAAGTAAATGCTGTCGCCGGCGCGCAGGAAATACTCCCTGTTGTCCACGATGACGCGCAGCTCCCCTTCCAGCACGTAGTTGAACTCCTGTCCGCCGTGCACAACCAGTTCGGGCGCGTCCGTGGGCGCGATGGTGACCAACATCGGGTTCATCGTTTTTTTGCGGAAGTCACCGCCGAGAGAGGTGAAGGAATAACCCTCGTACCTCTTGACGGACACCCCTTTGCCGTCGTACACGACGTTCACCTTCTCCTTGGAAGGCAGCACGCCGCTGATGACATAGGACGCTTCCGTGTCCATGATGGACGCGAACTTGTAAATGAGATTGATGGGTATCTCGCTCTCGCCCTTCTCGTAAGCGACGTATTCTTCCTCATCCACCCCCAGTTTTTGCGCGACTTCGGCGGTGGTGTAATCGGAAAAAGTGCGCAGTTCTTTCAGGCGCGCGGAGATCGCCGCGATATCGTTGTTAGTCATCCTGACCTCACAAAACAGCGTTGAGTTTTTCCACGAGCGTATCCACGTCGATGCCGTGGACCGCAGCGGCTTCTTCGATGGTTTCGCCATGGGCGAGCATGCAGTGCAGGCAGTGCATACCGCTCTCCTGCAACACGGCGGCTATCTTGTCCGCGTCGCCCTCTTTGAGCGCATCGATGATGAGCATATCCTTGGTTATCATATCCGTACCTCCGTTTTAATATGTAGTGTTCATTGCGCGTATCGCGCTTTGAACGATAAGTTTTTGCACTTTAAGTCCGTTTTTATGCACTTCGGGCTCAAATCAATCCGCTGAAGAAGAACAGCCAGATGAGCACGCCGACCACCCCGAGCACGGCTATCACCGTAAACAGCACCTTGGGCACGCTGAGCGGAGCCTTGCCCGTGGCGCGCCCCGACCTGCCGTTGACCAGGAAGGACCAGAGCTTGTCGCGGAACTTGTAGCCGCACACCCACACGGGCAGCAGGATATAGTTGAACTTGATGTCGAAGTAGTTCGTGCTCACATTGAGATACCCCACCCTGTCGTAGCGGTACTGCGAGAGTATGGAGGATCTGATGTCGTCGTCCATGACGTTCTTTGCCGCGCCGTAGGACGTGTCCAGCGACTCGTTGTATCTTTCCGCGGCGAAGCCTGCGAGATACTCGCGCTTGTATTCTTCCGCGGACGCAAGGTCGAAGGGAAGCAGCCCGTTCATCTGCGCCTGATCGATGTTGGACGCCGCCTCTATCGTAACGCCGTCAAAACTCTTATTGAGTCCGCCGCTCACAAAGAACCAGCGCGTCCTGAGCTCTCTGTACGTATTCTTGCCTCTGCGCACGGTGACGTAATAGTCCTCGCCCAGTTTGCCTTCGTAGGAAGAGGCGGTGTTCGCCGCAAAGACGAACGCGGGCTCGTAGATGCCTTTGAACTGCTCCACCTTGAAATTGCGTTTGAGCTTCGTGGGGGCGAACAGCTTCTTTTTGAGCCACTTCTTACCGCTGGCGAACGCGGCGTCGCGCGTTATACAGAAAGGCAGTATGCTGTCCGGCTTCATGCCTTTCAGCCTCTCCTTTCTCACGATGTTCGTCGCGCCGCAATAGGGACACTCCTCGGTGGTGGCGTAGTTTTCTATCACCACGCTGCCGCCGCAGTTGGGGCACTCGTACTCCGTGGAGCCTTCCTCCACCTCACCTTCGTCGCGCTCGGAAAGGAAGTCGCGTTTCGCATTCACGCGCTTCTCCACCGTTTTGGTGCCGCCGCAATAAGGACAGGAGAGTTTCCCCTCGCCCGGGTCATACACCATGTCCGCGCCGCAGCCCGGGCACTTGATGACGGATACGTTGCTGTTCTCTGCCATTATTTTATCTTAGCTCCGCATTCGGGACAGAACTTGGCGTTAGGCTTGACGTCCACACCGCATTTGGGGCATTTTGCCTGCATGCTTGCGCCGCACTCCGGGCAGAACTTCGCCTTGGCGGACACGGGTTTGCCGCACTTGGGGCAGACCGTACTGCCGGCAGGCACCGCCTGCGCGCCGCACTCCGGACAGAATTTGGCGCTTTCGGACATCGCCGCGCCGCACTTTGCGCATTTGACGGTGGGAGCGCTCTTGCCTGCCGCGTCCAGCCCTTCTCCGAACTGGTTCGCCATGCGCGCGCCCAGCCCCAGACCGAGCCCCATGGACGCGAACGCGCCGCCTGCGCCCGGATTGCGCGCGGAATCGCGCATCGCCTGCACGGATTCATACTGCGCGTACTCCGCCATCTTGCCGTCGAACACGCCGAGAGTGGTGCGCTTGTCCATCGCCTTCTCCACTTCCTCGGGGAGCTTGAAATTGCGGATGAGGATCTGGTCCACCGCAAGTCCTATCTTGCCGAAGCGTGCGCAGGCGTGATCGCGCGCCGTATCACCGAGTTCGAGATAATTCGCCGCGAGGTCGAGCGCCGGGATCTCGCACTCTCCGAGCAGGTCGGTGAGTTCCGCCAGCACCATGCTGCGCAGATAGTCCGCTATATCGTCCGTCTTGAAGGAATGTATCGTCCCGAAGCACTCACGCATGAAGAGCGCCGGGTCGCAGACGTGGAAGCTGTACTCGCCGTGCCCCATGATGCGGATCATGCCGAAGTCCTTGTCGCGCATCATGATGGGGTTTGCGGTGCCCCACTTCATGCCGATGAACTGTTTGAGGCTGACGTAATAGACGTCCGACTTTTTGGGCATATCCCAGCCGTACTTCCACGCGCCCAGTTTGGAAAGAATGGGGACGTTGTCGGGAGAGAGTTCCCAGGTGCCGGCGGTAAAGACGTCGGCGATCTGCCCTTCCGTCACGAAGATCGCTGCCTGCGACTCTCTGACGACGAGCTGGGAGCCCTTCATTATCTCATAGCGGTCCCCGACGGGGAATTTATAGACGATGGTATCTCCGTCCGTTTCGGTCCATTCGATGACTTTGAGTAAGTTTTTCTTGATGAAACCCATATCCACCTCCGATATTAAACATTATATCAAGTCCGCCGCCAAATTTCAACAATTTGTCAGAATAACAGCATGAGCACCGGGATGGTGACGATGCTGAAAACCGTGGACATCAAAATGGAATTTGCCGCGGTCTTCTGATCCGCGCCGTAAAGCTCCGCCAGATTGAGGTTGATGGTGGCGGCAGGCATCCCCGAGAGCAGCACCAGAGCCACGCGGAGCATCTCGTCCATTTCGAAAGGCAGCAGCACCAGGAAGACGAGCAACGGAAACACCAGCGTCTTTATGACGGTCGCGACATACACCCTGACGTCCGTGAACAGCTGCACGATGGGCGCCAGCGCAAAGCGCATCCCGAGGATGATCATGCAAAGGGGCGCGGTCATATCCGCGAGATAACCTATGACGGTGTTGAGGGTTTCGGGCAGGTCGCCTGCGCTCACTCCGGCGAAGAAGAGAGGCAGGGATATGACCAGCGTGACCGTCTGCGGATTGATGAGCGCGCGTTTAAGGCTGATATGCTTTCTGTCCCCCGTGAGGATGTAGGAGCCGACCGTCCAGCCCATAAGGTTGAGCGACACGATGAACACCGCGGAATAAGCTATCGCCTCGTGCGCGTCGGGGAACAGGAATTGCAGCACGGGGACGCCGAAGAACCCGACGTTGCCGAATGCGGACGCCAGCACGACTGCGCGGTTTGCTCTGCCCGAAACGCACCTTTTGACCGCGGCGTTGAGCGCAGGCTCGTTGGTGCGCGCATCTCCGCCGATAAAGCCGTCCGCCGTGAGCGCGGCGGTCATTGACGGGTCGTCGAACTTGCGGCGGAGCACCAGCCATACCGCGCCGAAGACCACGCCCTGCGCGAGCATGGACACGGCGAACACGACGGCGAGGTTTATCGCAAGCTGCGGCGTGTAGCTGACTTCGAGGAAAGAGCGTATGGAAAGAAAAGGCTGACTGACGTAAAGCAGCAGAACGGAAAGATAAGTGATCGCCTTTTCGGGCAACATCTTCGTCTTGACGAGCAGATACCCCGGCACCGCCATCGCGATGAGGAGGAGCACGCTCAACGCCGTCGTCGTAAACTCCATTTTCTTGCCTGCCGTGAGGCAGTCCTCCGCCCGATATTATACTTTAACTCGCCGTTTAAGACAAGGATTTTGCCGGAAAAGGCGCGCGTGAGCGCAAAAAAAGCGCGGCAGAACGGCGGAGCAGGGTGTGCCCGACCGCGCCCGTCACCGAACGCCACATCCGACGACAAAAACCGACAAAATGCCGCACCTTTCGCGCTTCATGCGTCAATTTTCAACAAAATGCGCCATCTCCTCCCATGCCAGACAGGAATAATACGAACCAGGTTCCGCGCCGCCGATTTCCGCCTGAACCGCGTCAGTCGCCTTGCTAAT
>CALVKQ010000008.1 GCA_944332815.1 uncultured Clostridia bacterium | reverse complement strand
GCCCTGCGCGCCTTGCAGACCCTGTATGCCCTGCTGTCCTTGCACCCCTTGCGGTCCCGTGGCGCCGGTAGCGCCCGTTGCCCCGGTCGCACCCGTAGCTCCGGTGGCTCCCGTTGCGCCCTGCGGAATGGTGAAAGTGAGGATGGGATCGGTGCCGCCGGTGTCGGTGACTGAAGCGTCGGTGCCCGGCTGCCCCGTGACGGTAGCCCCCACTCTGACCGTGACGGCGGAAGGCCCCGTGGGACCCGTAGGCCCTATGTCGCCCTGCGGACCAATGGGTCCGCGAGGACCCGTGGGACCGGTCGCTCCCCGACAGCAGTCCGGACGCGCCGACATGGGCTGCGCGGAACATCTGCACGGCGAACAGCCGCATATCCTGCAACGATCGAAAATCATAAGCATCCCTCCGAAAATTTTATGTAACGCACAATCGTCCGCTCTCTAATACATCATATAAATGCAGTGTCCGGGAGGTGACTATGGGAAGGGCTCTGCTTTCGCTCAACATGATAGTAAAAAACGAATGCGAGGTGCTCGCGCGTGCGCTGGACGGCGTGTGGGGGCTTGTGGACGAGATCGTCATAACGGACACGGGCAGCACGGACGAAACCAAAAAAATAGCGGAGCGTTACACCGATAAGATCTACGATTTCGAGTGGTGCGACGACTTTGCCGCCGCGCGGAATTTTTCCTTTTCCAAGTCAACGTGCGACTACGTCATGTGGCTGGACGCGGACGACGTTGTGACTCCCGAAAACGCCGGACTGCTCGCAAAACTCAAAGGTCGGCTGGAAAACGAAGTGCCCGACACCGTGATGTGCCGCTACGAAGTGGCGTTCGACGGGCAGGGCAAAGCGACGTATTCCTATATCCGCGAACGCGTTCTTCGCCGCGAAACCTGTCCGGGATGGCAGGGGTTCGTGCATGAGTGCATACCCCCGACGGGCAAGATAATATTCTCGCATTTCACGGTCAGACACTGCCCTCTTCCGGGCAGACGGCACGGCAGAAGAAACCTGGATATCTATCAAAACCATGTATCTAACGGGGTAAAACTCGATCCGCGGCATACATTTTACTACGGCAGGGAGCTCTACGCCAACAGACTTTACCGCGAGGCGGAAGGCGTGTTGCACGACGCGGCGGAAAAGGAGGGGTGGGCTGTCAACAAAATAGAAGCGAGCCGCGTGCTTGCCGACTGCCTGCAAGCGCAGGGGAAGGAGGAGGAAGCCCTTTCCGCACTGCTCGGCAGTTTCCGTTTCGGAGAGCCGCGCGCTGCGGTGATGTGCAAGATAGGCGGCATATTCCGCCGAAAAAACATGCTCAGGGAGGCAATATACTGGTACACCGCCGCCCTTTCCGCCAAGGATTTTTCCGCTTACGGCGACTTTGACCAACCGGAATGCAGGGGGATAGTCCCTCTCGTGGAACTCACCTCCTGTTACTGGCAGATAGGGGAAAAGGAAAAGTCGCTCGCCTGCCACAAAACGGCTGCCGAACTGGACCCGTTGCATCCTTCCGTCCTGTACAACGAAGGATTTTTCAAAAGCAAAGGCATGCTGTGACCGAAAAAGCGCCGCGAAGCCTTACCGGGCGGAAAAAGCGGCAGGGTCAGAGTTCGTACACCCTGCACTTGCCGTTCTTTACCGAACGGGAGAAAAAGTCGCCGTTTTCGGGCATGCCGTTGAAGTAACAGTCGATGCAACCCGTGGTGCACTTGTGCCCTGCCAACATGACGTTCACGTCCGCGCCCGAGTATTTTCGGGTGAGTTCGTCCAAAAAACCGAATATCCTGCTCACGAACGCTTTCGGGTCTTCCACTCCGTCGTAAAATTCCGGGTCGGGGATGAGCCCCACCGTGAGCCGCATGCTTTCGTCTATCACCTGCCCGTCCGCACTGCCCACATCGAAGGGTTCGAGCCGCTCGTCCGTTATGACCTCCGCGCCGCGGGACGCTATGCGCGCCGTCTGCACCGCCCTCTCCGCAGGAGAGGAGAACACCGCGTCAAACCGCACGTCTGCTAGTTCCCGTGCAAGCTCCTCCGCCTGCGCGAGCCCCACCGCGTTCAGGGGCAGCCCGTGCCTCCCCTGCATACGCTTTTGTATATTCAGGTCAGTCTGCCCGTGTCTAACCGTAAAGATCCTCATAAGTCGTTCCCTCTATACGCAATATGCGCACTATCTCTTCGTTTCGCGCGCGTATCTTTTCGTTCACTCTGCGGTTGAAATCGCCGTAGTCGCTGTTTGCAAAATCCACCTGGAACACGGGCATGGCTTTGAGCCAGCTGTCAAAACGCTCGTGTTCGAGCACCGCGACATTATGTTTTTCCGCAAATTTGAGCAGCGACCACGCTCCGATGTCGCGGAAAATGTCCCCGACCGACGCCGTAGACAACGCAGCCTGCGTCTGATTGACGCGCAGTTTCCAGCGGTAAAGGTCGGTGGCGGCAAGTTCCGCTGCGTAACGGTCTATCTCCTTTATCAAAACGTTGCTGCCCATCCTGTTGTGCCACTCTTGCGAGGAGTTGGCGTCGATGTCGAAATAATACGTCGACCAATCGCTCTCCTCCGTCACGGCAGGGATGACGTCCGCTTCTCGCCTGTCCATAAGCACGACGCCTGCGGAGGTCCCGTTCTCGGTGAGGTCGTTATAGCGCAGCTCCTCTATGCGCACCCCCTCCGCGAAGTAGGAGCCGAACACGTTCACTTTGTCATAATGCATGAAATCATAGATGTTCATGCCCTCGTATTCTACCGTGGCGAGCCAGTCGTGGAAGGTGTGGTAGCTTTGGTCGCCGAAATAGGTGCACTGAAAATATATCACCACTATCTCGCCGGGGTTCTCGCTCAAAAAGCGGAGCAGATCTTTTACGTCCTCCTCGAAAGGTCTGCCCAGCAGCGAATGAGTGGCGTACCAGGTGTTGTCATAGTATGTATATTTGAAGTGGAGCATCCTCACTCCCTGCAAAAGCAGCTGATAGGGAGAAACCGTCTGCGTGACCGACATTCGGTACTAAAAACCGGAGCTCACGGGATAAAGTTTTTTGAGTATCTCGCCGCTCGGCTTGTTATCTATGGGCGAATCGTACTTCACGGAAAAAGAATTTGCATCGTGCGCGCCGAGCATGGCGATGTCGATGAGGCGCGGATCCGCCTCCGTGATGCCTTCGATGTCCGACAGCACCCTTGCGTACTTCCCGTCCGTGCTACCCGTCCCCACGCCGAGGTCGCGGACATTGAGCATGATCGTGAAAAACAGTGTGAACACCATAACGGGGATGAGCACGCCTGCGATGATCTTCGCGTTCCGCTTGCGCCTGCATCTTCTGTCCACACGCGCCACCTGCTCGGCAGGGAGCAACGTCACCCTCGCGTCAAACTTCCCTTCTCTCATTTTCCCTCCTCGCCGCCGAAGTTCCCCCGAGCGTTTTTCTCTCGGCAGGCGCACGCTTTAATACCTCGCCCGAAACGCACCGTCCGTCCCGGCGCGGTCGTGCCGGAGCGGAGTAATACGAACCGACATCAGGTCAATTCTTTTCGGCTCTTTTGCGCAACCGAAACCCGTGGGTATGTCGTGCGCCGTAAAACAACGGCTCGAACAAAGTCCGTTCATATGCTTTGTCTGACATATTATACAATAAATGTCCGCGATGCACAACGCTGTTTTCCTCACTGCGGCTCGCGGGGCATTTCCACACACGCGCCCAAAAACGCCGAAGTATTCTAAAAAACGGCGAATAGTATTATACTTATCGCGCTTTTATAGAATAGTCGAAGCTCAAAAAGCCACTATTCAGTAGGGATGCGAAAATCTCGCGAACTTTTCTTTCTTCGTGCAAAATTAAGGCAAAACGAGCCGATATCTCACTCGAACACAGCAAAAAGCGAGCATTCTTTTGCTCGCTTTTCGGCATTTTATCCATGGGACCGCACCCCTTCCCGACGGGGAAATAACGCGTCGGGGGATGCAATTTGTCCGCCTTATTCCGCCCCTCTGTGCCGGAGCGAATGCCTCACACACACACCCCTTTGACCGCGCGCGTCATGTGTTCGCAGGCTTGCATTTGGGGCGGTTTTGTCCGCGTCCGCATCAGAACTTCGAGCGGCTCCGCTCGCGTGAGCGGTCAGACCTCGGGCAGCGCGTTCTCGCCTTTTGCCAGCGCCTCGTCCGTGGGGACGGCGTCTTTGAGTTCCCCTTTGAGATAACGCTCGTAGGAGATCAAGTCGAAGTAGCCCGTGCCGGTGAGCCCGAAGAGGATGACTTTCTTCTCTCCCGTTTCCTTGCACTTTCTCGCTTCGTCCATCGCGACTTTGATGGCGTGGGAGGATTCGGGAGCCGGGAGTATGCCCTCCACCCTCGCGAATTCCACCGCTGCTTTGAACACGTCCACCTGGCTGACGGCACGCGCTTCGTCGAGATAACCGTCGTGGTAAAGCTGACTGAGTATGGGGCTCATGCCGTGATATCTGAGTCCGCCTGCATGGGTGGGCGCAGGCATGAAGGAACTGCCCAGCGTGTACATCTTTGCAAGAGGCGTGACCTTGCCCGTGTCGCAGTAATCGTAAGCGAATTTGCCGCGAGTGAGCGAGGGACAGCTCATGGGCTCCACCGCGATGAAGTACGGCGATTCTTTCCCCTGCAATTTGTCGCGCATGAAGGGAGCCATCAACCCTCCGAGGTTGCTGCCGCCGCCTGCGCAGCCTATCACCATATCCGGATAGACGTCGTACTTTTCCATGGCGGTCTTGCTCTCCAAACCTATGACGGACTGATGCAGCACCACCTGGTTGAGCACGCTGCCCAGGACGTACCTCGTGCCGTTGCCCTTCACCGCGACCTCCACCGCCTCGGAAATGGCGGTGCCGAGGCTGCCGGAAGAGTCGGGGAACTCGGCGAGCATCTTTCTGCCCACTTCCGTCGTGTCGGAGGGGGAAGGGATGACCTTCGCACCGTACACCTGCATGAGAGTGCGGCGCTGGGGCTTCTGCTCATAAGAACAGCGCACCATGTAAACGGTGAGGTCCAGCCCGAAATAACCGCACGCCATGGAAAGCGCGGTGCCCCATTGTCCTGCGCCCGTTTCTGTCGTGACGCCTTTCAGCCCCTGTTCCTTTGCGTAATACGCCTGCGCGATCGCGCTGTTGAGTTTGTGCGAACCACTGGTGTTGTTACCCTCGAACTTGTAATATATCTCCGCAGGCGTATCAAGATACTTTTCAAGGCAATACGCGCGCACGAGCGGAGAGGGACGGTACATCTTGTAAAAGTCCCTGACCTCCTTCGGGATCTCGATGAAAGCGTCCGTATCGTTCAACTCCTGTTTGGCAAGTTCGGTGCAGAACACGGGTTCCAGCTCGGAGAGCGTGACGGGTTTGTGAGTGACCGGGTTAAGGAGGGGGCGGTGATCGGTGCGCATATCGGCGCGCACGTTATACCATTCCTTGGGCAGCTCGTTTTCTGTCAGGTAGATTTTGTAAGGGATCTCTTTTTTGCTCATAGGAATTACCTCCGTAGTTTATTTTCCGTCCGGCTGAGCCGTGCGAAATGCTTTGTGACGCCGCGGCGACGCGCATTATACACGATAAGTGTTTTATATCGCACGTCGCTTTGATACATTAACACGTTTCGTGTGATATTTTCGCCACCTGTGAGTTCTCATCGTCCTTATCCGCCACGCGACAAGCGAACTTTCGGAAATGACGACCGTAACAACTCTGTTTCAATGCACACGTTTCGTGTTTTATCCAGCGGAGCCCGGCAAGGCTGCCGCCGCTTCGGTTTTGCCGGGGAAATAAAAAACCGACAGCAAAACCATCTTGCTGTCGGGACAAAGTCTTGTGACCCTGCGGTGCCACCCAACATTGAAACGGCATCGCTGCCGCTCCCACTCATCGGCTGCCAACACAGCCAGGCTTCTAACGCGAGCTTTACGTCCTCGGCTACTCGTCACCTTTCGCCTCAGCCCTCCGGGGCCCATATTATCGGGTTCGGTCCCTGCCGGCATCACACCGCCGCCGACTCTCTCTTAGTCCGTCACCCGTTTTCTTCCCGTCAACGGTTTGTTAAGTTGTTTTTATGCTATCACCGCATTTTCCCCCTGTCAACGGTTTTGAGCCATTTGCCGCAATTTCCCACTATTTTTTACGCTTCGGCGCGCCACATCCTTACAGTCGCGCAATGCCGCTTGTGCCTGCCAGCGCGAAAGATATACCTCACACGGCGCGTCCGTCTTTCGCGTGCCGCAGGAGCATGTGTCCGCCCATGTCCGATATGCGCCGCATCCCGTCGCTGTGCGCCGTGCATTTGCGGACATACGCATTGCGCCCACGCCTGCACCCCCCCCACACCCCATGCATGCGCATTTAGACGCCCACGTACGCATCGCCTCGCGTCCTACGCGTGCGTGCCATTTATAACCGATTTTTATAATGATGTTTATCTCATATCGATTTTATTTTCAGTTATTTTGATTTCCGGTTATTCACCCTTGCTCGTACATTATAGTTAACGCGTTTATTTATTCATGCAATATGGTGTCTTTAACATAGTACCTTCTACATTATAGTTAACGCGCTTCCTTACTTATTGTCACGCAGCACCTCGTACATTATAGTTAACTCATATTTTGCTTATTTTTACATAACGCTTTGTATATTATAGTTAACGCGTTTTCTTGCTTTTTTTTACGGCTTTACGCGTTTACTCGGCACATAGATCCGAATGCCGGACTGACATAACGGACCGAAATAACGGACCGAAATAACGGACCGAAATAATACGACCCTGCTTCGGCATGCCGGAGCGGAATAATGCGAACCGGGTCCGGCATAGCTTAAAAAAACCGAAATTTGCGCGCCTATATGGCGTCAAAACGCTTTACAAGTTTAGCGAGATAAAGTATAATGACACGGTAATCGCCGCATAAGCGGCATCAGGAGGACTGTATGAAAAAGAAGATATTCGCACTCGTGCTCGTTGTGGCGCTCGTCGCTTCCGTCGCGGTCGGACTCGCCGCCTGCAACGATGAAGAGGCTGCTTCCGAGCTTCTCTTCGGCAAGGAACTTATCGCGCTCACCGCGCAGATCGACACGCTCACGGAGCTTGACAAAGGCGGCGCCGACATCGCAGTCATGGACTCCGTCATGGCAGGCTGGTATGCCGTAAGAGGTGACTACGCAGGAAAGATAAAGGTGCTCGATTACATGGTGCTTTCCGAAGAATATTACGGGATAGGCGTCAAATCAGGCAACTACGCACTTATCGGCAAGATAAACGAAGCCCTCATCGAACTCTACAACAACGGCACTATGGAAGATATTGCGGCGGATTTCGGGCTTGAAAACGAGATAAGCATCAATGCCGCGACCGAGAACCCTTATGCCTCCGCAACGGACAATTCCTGGAATGAACTCGTCGGACGACGCCCCGGTGATGACGGTGCCATAACCGTGCGCCTCGGCATCACGACGTTTGCCCCCATCGCCTACATCGATCCCGAAACCAACGCCTTCACGGGGTATGATATCGAACTTGCTCGCGCTGCATTTGCCTATCTTGGCGAACAAGCCGGCGTGACCTTCAAGGTCGAACCCGTCATCATAGATTGGAACCAGAAAGTTCCCCAAATAGAAACCGGGTCGGTCGATATCATTTGGAACGGCATGACAATAACTCCTCAACTCGAAAAAGAATTGACCATCAGCATCCCTTATCTCGCCAACAAACAAACCTGCGTGGTGAGAGCCGGCGATCAAGAGAAGTATGCGGATCTCGCAGCCTTCCTCAAAAACTCCAGAAACGCGATCGTCGCAGTCGAAAGCGGCTCCGCAGGCGATCTCGTAATGAGAATGGAGCTGTAACGAACCGATATGTTTGCCGAAGTAACCGCCGAACTGTTAAACGGATTCGGTTTGACCGTACTGCTTTTTGCCGTCACCTTGGTGGCGGCAATTCCGCTTGGTCTGTTCATCGCATTTTGTTCGATGACGCGTTTCACGCCCCTCAAATTGCTCACGAAAGCGTTTGTTTGGGTGATACGCGGCACGCCGTTGATGTTGCAGATCATAGTGATCAGCTTTATTCCGAGTTATCTGTTCGATGTCCTGAACCGAGAGATAGCCGACTTTTTCGGCACGACAATGGCAAATGTGAACTTCATATTTGTCTGCATTGCTTTTGTCATCAATTATGCCGCTTATTTCTCAGAGATTTTCCGCGGCGGCATAGAATCTATACCGAAAGGACAAAACGAAGCCGCGCTGGTGCTGGGGATGACACGTCCTCAAACTTTCTTCCTGGTGGTGCTTCCACAGGTCGTCAAGCGGATAATCCCTCCCATGTCCAACGAGATAATCACCCTGGTCAAGGACACCTCGCTGGCGCAGATATTGGGCGTGATAGAGATAATACTTGCGGCAAAGAACGCCGTGGGCCTCTATGTGGTGATATGGCCTCTGTTCTATGCCGGCGCTTTCTATCTCGTGTTCAACGGGATACTCACGCTGCTCTTCTCTTTTATAGAAAAGAAGCTCAACTACTATAAGGTGTGATATGGCAAGTAAGGAATATCCCGAAAAGAGCAACGCGCCTTTGCTGGAAGTGCAGGATCTCAAAAAGAGTTTCGGCGCGCACGAAGTGCTGAAAGGCATCGATTTCACATTAAATCGGGGCGAAGTGCTTGCCGTGATCGGCTCCTCCGGCAGCGGCAAGACCACAATGCTGCGCTGCCTTAACTTCCTGGAAACCGCAGACGAAGGCAGGATAATCGTGAACGGAGAAGTGCTCTTCGACGGCAATGTGGCGGCGAAAAAGAACGCCGACGACATCCGCAAGAAGAGATTACACTTCGGGCTGGTGTTCCAGCAGTTCAACCTCTTCCCACACTACAACGCCATCACCAACATCAAACTTGCGGCGGAACTGCTCGGCAAGGAGCGCAGCCGCAAAGAGTGTGCGGAGATAGACCAAGCCGCGCGCCGCGAAAAAGCGGAGATCGTCGCGCGTCACAAAGCCGACTTCGAGGCGCTGGCAAATGAAGGCGACATGCCGAAATCGACACTTAACGCGCGCAAAAAACAGCTTAAAGCCGCGCATTACGCCGAAATGGTGGAGTTTCGCAACCGCATAGCCGCCGACAAGACCGTGGTGAAAGAGCGCCTTTTCGGCGACATCGACCAAAGGGCGCAGGCTCTTTTGGACAGAGTCGGGCTGGGCGACCGCGCAAAAGCGTACCCCTGCGAACTCTCCGGCGGCCAGCAACAGCGCGTCGCCATCGCACGTGCGCTCGCACTCTCTCCCGACATACTCTGCTTCGACGAGCCGACCTCCGCGCTGGATCCCGAGCTCACGGGCGAAGTGCTTAAAGTCATCAAAGGGCTGAGGTCGGACGACAGGACCATGATCGTCGTCACCCATGAGATGGAGTTTGCGCGCAACGTGGCAGACAAAGTTATCTTCATGTCGGGCGGCGTGATAGAAGAAATGGGCACTCCCACCGAGGTTTTCGACCATCCGCAGAGCGAAAAGACCAAACTTTTCCTGCGCAAATCGCGCGAGCAGAATACGGGCGAGGACTTCTCCCCCACAGCCGACATCGCTTCAACGCAGGAAGACTGACGAAGCAAAACAGTCCGAACACGCAAAGTTCAACGACACATGGTCAAGATGATATGAAAGAGCGGCGTACGCCGCTCTTTTTATATGCCGCACAGAAATAATACGAACCGCCCTCAAAACAACTCTTTCGACGCCTTTACACAGCCGAAACTTGTGAGCAGACAAACCGCACAAGGATATACTAACTCTCACCTGATATGCCTCACTGAAATAATGCAAACTCCCCTGCCCGGCTCTCCTGCGAGATAGCGCCGGCGGACGCGCGTTATGCGCTTTATGCGCTTTATGCGCTTCGCGCTTCGCGGAAATAGACGGGCTTGTCCGGATACTTTTTGAACCTGCGGCGCAGGGCGTAAAGGAGCGCCATGGCGAGCGCCGCGATCACTATCTGCGCGATGGGCAGGGACATCCACACGCCGTCTATGCCCATCGCTTCGGGCAGCGTGAGTACGAAGAGGAGTATCACCGCCACCTCGCCGTACACTATGGCGTACGCGTAAGAGTTGCGGTCCATGGAGTAGAAGTAAGACGCGGTGATCTTGCTCACCGCCGTAAACAGCGCGCTGCCTGCAAAATAAGGGAGTATCCTTGCCGATTCCGCCGCCGCGAATGCCCCTGCTCCGAACACCTCCGGTATGACGTCGCGCAGCGCAAACAGCGCGGCGAAACCCACCGCCGCAACGATGAGAGCCGTGACATATGCGTAATTTCGCAATTTTAAGACGGAGGCGCGGTCCCCCTCTCCCTGCACCAGGCTAATGAGCGGTTGTGCGCCGTCGCCCACGCCTTGGAGCAGGAGCAGATCCACGCAATAGACGTACATGATGACGGAATAGGCTGCGACGTACAGCGAATCGCCGTAAACAAAAAGAAATTTGTTCAACACCACGGTGATGACCTGCGGACAGAGCAAAACTCCGAACGGAGATATCCCCACTCGCGTGATGTCCCACATCTCGCCGAGCGAAAAACGGAAGACCCCCCTGCCCATGCGTTTTATCTTTACCGCAAGATATACCGCGCAAGGCAGCACGGTGACCACCTGCCCTATGCCAGTCGCCACAGCCGCGCCGTACACGCCCTCCGCGAGATAGTCCACGAACAGCCAGTCAAGCACGATGTTGGTGATGAAGCCTGCCGACATGGAGAACATCGCCCCGAATGACGCGCCGAAGTTGCGCAGGAGGGGCACGCACCCCGTCGAGAAGATCTGCACCACGGCAAAACTCGCCAGCACGAAGATGTAGTCGTCCGCATACGCGTTGACCGCTCCCTCCGCACCGAAAGCGTCTATGAGCTTGGGATATGCGCCGAGCAGCGCCGCGGTGACCACCGCACTCGCGATGAGAAGATACAGCAGCGTATTGCCGAGATACCTCTTTTCGGAATCGGTATCGCCGCGCCCTCTCGCCATAGACAGCATGACGGAGCCGCCCATACCGATGCCCGTGCCCACCGCGTTGATGAACGCCACGAGAGGATATGCCACGTTTATTGCCGCGAGCCCGTCGTCGCCGACGTTGTTGCCCACGAAAAAGCCGTCCACGATGGAGTAAAGCCCCGTGAACGCAAACGCCACCATGGACGGAAGCACGAACCGCAAAAACTTTTTCAGCATACCCTTCTCCGCGCTTGATTTTCTCGCGCATTTCCGATACAGTATAAACGTTAAAGTTACTTTAATGTCAAGGAGATGGGCGAGGGAAAATGAAAAAAAACGAGAAGTCGGACAAGTTTATTTCGCAGGTGGCGGCGAACATGGGCGTGCGTGCCTCAACACTGCGGTTTTGGGAGAGCGAAGGGCTGGTGACGTTTGAGCGCAACGGCGAGAACAATTACCGCACGCCGTCTTTGCAAAATCTCCTGCAAGTGTTCGATGTCGTGCTATACCGCAGTTTAGATATGCCGATCGAAAAGATAAAGTCCTATTTCGGCGCAGACCTGGACGCCATGCAGGCTTTGCTCAACGACGACCTGAACGCCGTCGCGGACAAGATCGCCGCTTTGCAACACACGGCGCAACGCATACGCGAACGCGAGAAAGCCGTCAGCCGCGCTCGCTCGCTTTCGGGCAGCGGACAGGTGATGGTGAACGCGGCTCTCCCTGCTTTCCGTCCTTTCACTTACGACAGCCGAGCGGACATAGAGCTCATGCTGCGCGACTGCACTCTCACGGGGCTGCACCGCCGCAAAGGGGAGGAAAAACACGAGTTCATATCCTTTGACGAAAGCCGGGTCATGCCCGAAAAGGAGTACGTCTTCGGGCTGCTGAAAGTGGACACCGACACCCAGGAAATGCTCAACGCGGAGGATTTCCGCACTTACGCGGCGCGGCTCGGCAGGACGGGCGGAGATATGTTCGGCAGATACCTCACCACGGCGGCGGAAAAAGGAGCCCGTCGCGACCTTTACGAAGGGTATTTGGAACTGGAATAAGGATTTTGTTCCAAAGCCCTTTCGCGCGCTTGTGTTGACAAAAAAAATATTGTATAATATCCGCGATCGCTAAATTCGGCGTCGGCGCGTCTTGCGCCTCGTCACAGGAGGACAAATGGACAAGAATTTCATCGAAAAACAAGTTGCCGCCATCCGCGCGCAGGTCGGTGACAAAAAGGTGCTGCTCGGGCTTTCCGGCGGCGTGGACAGCTCGGTGTGCGCCGCGCTCATCCACAAAGCGATAGGCAACAACCTCATATGCGTTTTCGTCAATCACGGGCTGCTCCGCAAGGGCGAATTCGAGCAAGTGCAGCAAGTGTTCAAGGATCAGTTCGGCATGAACCTCGTCGCAGTGGACGCGGAAGACCGCTTCCTCGACAAGCTCCAAGGTGTTTCCGACCCCGAAAAGAAGCGTAAGATCATCGGTGAGGAATTCGTCCGCGTTTTCGAAGAAGAGGCAAAGAAGCTGGGCAAGGTGGAGTTCCTCGCGCAGGGAACTATCCTCCCCGACATCATCGAGAGCGGCACCGACGGCAAAAATAAGCTGGTCAAGTCCCACCACAACGTGGGCGGTCTGCCCGAAAACATCGGCTTCGAAGGCTTGGTGGAACCCGTCCGCGACCTTTACAAATTCGAGGTGCGCGAGGTCGGACGCGAACTCGGTCTGCCCGACTTCATCGTGGACCGTCAGCCCTTCCCCGGTCCCGGTCTGGGCGTGCGCGTCATAGGCGAGATCACCCGTGAAAAACTGAACATCCTGCGCGATGCGGACTTTATCTTCCGCGAAGAGATAGAAAAAGCCGGACTTGGCACAAAAGTGTGGCAGTACTTCGCCATCATCAACGACAGCATGTCCACCGGTGTGGACGCCACCGGCGGCAGAACGTATGAGCACATGATCGCCCTGCGCGCCATCAACACGCACGACGCAGTCACCGCCGATTGGGTGGAACTGCCCTACTCCGTGCTCCGCGCCGCCTCCTCCCGTATCGTCAAAGAGGTCAAAGGGGTCAACCGCGTCGTCTACGACATCACCACCAAACCCCCTGCCACCATCGAATGGGAGTGACCCTCTCTTTGCCCGATGCGGCACATAAAAGCATACAAAAGACGCAGACGACCGCCTGCGTCTTTTTATATGCGCGATACGCGCAACAGTCGTGAACTTGTGAGAGAGTGGGCATTCCGCCTTCGAATGAGACAATTACTGATCAAGCGCGCTCCGAATAAGTGCGCGTGGGGAATAAAGTTTAATTGGGCTTGCGTCCCCTGACATGGGAGTATTGTACCCCCTCCTTCCCGGGGACCCCACAAAATGCATGCATTTTGTGGGGAGCCCCATTCGGGACTCCTCCCCCACTCGGAATAGAGGACAATCCTCCTAAAATTTGAGTGTTGTTTGCCCCCTTCCTTCGGGTTTCCCCCAAAATCGTTCCCCCTTAAAAGGGAACCCACCATTTTGGGGGAAACCTTCGGCGCTCGCGCACGATTGCTTCCGAGGACGGCACCTTTACGGAGCCGCCATGTTATGCCGCTTGCAATGCGCCCGCTGCGCGAAGAGAATGGCGCATTGCCGGCGCACTATTCGTTTAGCGCGACGCGATTGACGCTTCGCGTAACAATCGCTGGACCTTCGGTTCGGCACTCACACGGTCGCCGCCTGTTGCGGCTCCGCTCCGAATAAGTGCGCATCGTGTACGGGGTTGAACGCGCCGCGACTTGCAAGCGTGGGCGAATGCTCGCCCACGGTGCAAGTTTGGCTGAGCGGCGCGGTGTTCCGTCTTCGAATGAGAAAGTTGTAAATCAAGTACGCCCCGAAAGAGTGCACGTGGGGCATGGGGCATTATTCCGTCTTCGAATGAGCGTGGAGTGTGTTCAAGTACACATGCTCATGCTCCACGTTATACCGAAACAGGAACGCGTTGGGACAATAGGGGACGGGGTAAAGCCGGGGTCCCCGCCTGCGGCGGGGCTTGGGGGCGCAAATGTTCAAATGAGGGCGTTGCTTGCCCACATTTGAACATTTTTACCCCGTCCCCGTTGTCCCGGATAAGGGTTGTAAATCAAGCACACCCCGAATAAGTGTGCGTCGGGAATGAATGATATTTGTCCGTCCTCGAACGTGTGTAAGTCTACTTCGCCAAATAGCGGCGTTTAGCTTGCTAAAGCGCGATATTTTAGCGTCAGACAAGGAAGAACCGCTTTCCACGGACGCGCGGCGTACTCCTTTTGCCCCAGCTGAAAATCAGAGATTTTCACCCGGGGACCCCGAAAGCCCTCCCCTTCTTCCCATTACACTGACGCTGTCATTTAGATGAGATGCGCGAAAAAGCCCCTTCCGCAAAAGGGAGCGTACTTTCTCGTACGTGACCGCATTGCGGAACGGGGCTTTGACAAAGCAGGTCGCTAAATGACAGCGTCAGTCTAGTTCGAAGGCGCCGGTATACAACTGATAATACCTCCCTCTGCGCGCGATGAGCTGTTCGTGATTGCCGCGCTCGATTATCCTGCCGTGTTCGAGGACGAGGATCACGTCGGCGTTGCGGACAGTGGAGAGGCGATGGGCGATGATGAACACCGTTCTGCCGTTCATCAGACCGTCCATGCCCTTTTCGATGAGCTTCTCGGTGCGCGTATCTATGGACGAAGTTGCCTCGTCCAGAATGAGGACAGGAGGATCCGCGACTGCGGCGCGCGCGATGGAAAGCAGCTGACGCTGCCCTTGCGAGAGGTTTGCGCCGTCACCGGATATCATGGTGTCGTAGCCTTGCGGCAGGTGGCGGATGAAGGCGTCCGCGTTGGCGAGTTTCGCGGCGTTTTCCACGTCCTCGTCGCTCGCGTCCAGGTTACCGTAACGGATGTTTTCGCGCACCGTACCCGTGAACAGGTGGGTGTCTTGCAGCACCATGCCGAGGGAATGACGCAGGTCCGGCTTTTTGATCTTCTTGATGTTTATGTTGTCGTAGCGGATCTTGCCCTCGTCTATGTCGTAGAAACGGTTGATAAGGTTAGTTATGGTGGTCTTGCCCGCACCGGTGGAACCGACCAAAGCTATCTTCTGCCCGGGCTGCGCGACCAGGTTTATCTCGTGCAGCACCGTCTTTTCGGGGACGTAACCGAACGTCACGTTCTCGAACTCCACCTCCCCCGTCCATCTGACGTAAGTGGTGGTGTCCGTCGCCTTATGGTAGTGCTTCCACGCCCACTGTCCCGTGCGCACGTCGCTCTCGGTGACGTTGCCCTCGGCGTCTATTTCGGCATTGACGAGGGTGACGTAACCTTCGTCCGTTTCCGGCTCGGCGTCTATCAGCGCGAAGATACGTTCCGCACCGGCGAGCGCCATCAGGATGCTGTTCATCTGCTGGGACATCTGCCCTATCGGCGCGCTGAACTGCCTGGAAAATTGCAGGAAGGTCATGAGCTTGCCTATCGTCATACCGGCAAAGCCCGTTATCATGAACAGCGCGCCCACCATGGCGGTCAGAGCGTAGTTGACGTAACTCAGGTTGCCGAGTATGGGCATGAGCACGTTGGCGTAAGTGTGGGCTTTGCGCGACGCACCGCGAAGGCTGCCGTTGATGTCGTCGAACGCTGCTTTTTCCGCATCCTCATGGCAGAACACTTTGACGACGCGCATCCCCTCTATGTGCTCCTCGACATAGCCGTCCAGCACGCCTATCGCCTTCTGCTGGCGCACGAAATGTTTGCCCGATTTTCCGCCGATATACTTGACGATGACGAACATTATCACCAGCATCACCATAATGAGCAGCGTGAGCATGGGGTTGATGACGAGCATCGCGACGAATATGGCGAGCACAGTCAAGCCGTTCGAGATGAGATAAGGCAGTCCGTTCGCAAGCAGTTCGCGCAGGGTATCCGTATCGTTGGTGTAACAGCTCATGACGTCGCCGTTGGCGTGCGTGTCGAAGAAGCGGACGGGCAGCTTCTGCATATTCTCGAACATCTCGTCGCGGATGCTGCGCTGTATTTTCGTGGTCATGTTGACGATGATCCAGTTGTAGGCGTAATGCAACAGCACCCCGACCAGATACAGCGCCGCCATGACCCCCGTCATGAGCGCGAAATCGCCTATGGTGACGTCGCCGCTGCCGTTCGCGAGGGGGATGATGTAGTTGTCCACGAGGACGGAGAGCATCAAAGTGCCGCCGACCGTCGCACCGACGTTGACCACGAGCGCTATCGCGGCAAAGATGACCCTGCCCTTGTAAGGCTTGAAATAGGAAAGTATGCGTTTGAACGTCGCCATGGGATGTCCGACGGCAAACTTCCCGGCGTCCGCCGATATGAGATGCATTTTAGTCTTCTTTCTTTTCATCTGCGTTCACCGTTTCCCATATCTCGGCAGCCTCGTCCGAACCGCGCTGCTGCGAGTAATAGACGTCGCGGTATATCTTGTTGGAAGCAAGCAGCTCCTCGTGAGTGCCCACCGCGTCTATCTTGCCGTCGTTCATGACCACTATCTTGTCCGCGTCCTGCACGGAACTTATCCTCTGCGCTATGATGAATACCGTCGTCGCGCCGAATTCCTCTTTAAGCCCTTTGCGGATGGCGGCGTCGGTGGCGGTGTCCACCGCGGAGGTGGAGTCGTCCAGGATCATGACTTTGGGATGCTTCAAAAGCGCACGCGCTATGCAAAGGCGCTGTTTCTGTCCGCCCGACACGTTGACGCCGCCCTGCCCGAGCTCCGTTTCGTAGCCGTCGGGGAAGGACATTATGAAATCGTGCGCCTGCGCCGCGCGTGCCGCGTGCTCTATCTGCTCGTCCGTCGCGTTCGGATCCCCCCATTTGAGGTTTTCCTTTATCGTGCCCGAGAACAACACGTTCTTCTGCAACACCATCGCCACGGCGTCGCGCAGATCGTTCAGTCTGTAATCTCTGACGTCCACGCCGCCCACTTTGACGCTGCCCGACCTGACGTCGTAAAGCCTGGGGATGAGCTGCACCAGAGTGCTCTTTGCCGACCCCGTGCCCCCGATGACGCCCACGACTTCGCCGCTCTTGACGTGAAGATCGATATGTTCGAGGTTGAGGACTTCGCCCTCCGCCGAGTAAGAAAAGTCCACATCGTCGAAATCCACGCTGCCGTCCGCCACGCCGTCCGCTTTGGGATCGGGGTTGTCTGCGATGTCGGGGACTTCGCGGAACACTTCCGCGATGCGCCCTGCCGACGCGCGCGACAGCACCAGCATGACGAACACCATCGCCACCATGCCGAGGGACATCAATATCTGCATGATATAGTTGAGGAAGGCGGTGAGGGAGCCGTACTGCATATTTCCCACGATTATGTCGTTACCGCCGAACCACACCACCGCTATGATACACGCGAACGCGACCAGCTGCATGAGCGGCATGGCGATGACCAGCATCTTCTCCGCGGAAAATTGCAGTTTCTGCACGAGTTCGCTTATCTTTTTGAACTTCGCGGTTTCGTGCTCCTCTCGCACGAAGGTCTTGACGGTGCGGATGGCGGTGAGGTTCTCCTGGGTTATCTCGTTCATATCGTCATACTTTTTGAGCATCTTCGTGAAGCGCGGATAGACCACGATTATCCCCACGATCAGCCCTATGACGATGACGGGCAGAGCCACGGCGAACACTATCGCAAGCTCGGGGTCGATGGAGATCGCCATACCGAGCGCAAGAATGAGCATGACGGGCGCGCGCACCAGCACGCGGATGACCATCATGTAAGACATTTGGACGTTGGTGATGTCCGTCGTCAGCCTTGTGACCAGCCCTGCCGTGCTGAAACGGTCGAGGTTGGCGAAGCTGAAATCCTGTATCTTGTAATAAATACCCTTGCGGACGTTCATGGAAAAGCCGGTGGCAGCCGCCGCCGCGCACTTGCCCGACAGCACGCCGAAACACAGCGAAAGCAACGCCATGACTATGGTCAGAGCGCCGCATATAAAAATGAAATCCGTCCTGGAATCCACCGTGAACACGTGCGTAACGGATGCGCCCAGCTGCAAATTGAAAGTGAACGAAGTCAGTCCGTCGTTCAAGCCGACGTCGATGATCTGCGCCATGATGAGCGGGATGAACACTTCCAGCACCACCTCGAACACCACGAACACGGCAGCCAGCACGGACACAGTCCTGAACTCTCCGATGCAGCCGGCAAGGATGCCTAAAACACCCTTTCCTTTTTTTGCCTGTTTGTCTGACATATCTCTCTCCGGATGCGCACTCGCCTAACGCGGCGACACCTGTCGCATACAGTATGTTATTATATGTTAGATATAAAATAAAGTCAACATACGTCCGCGGAGATGTGCGGCTTAACTTTCCTTTAAGCGCGCCTCACTTCCGCCCGACTGCTTAAACCGCACGGCGGAAAGGATATCCGCGCAGGGCTGCCGAACGCAGGAACTTTCGGCAAACCGGCATGCAAAAGCGCGCCCTCGGAGCGCGCTTTGGAAACGACGGTGCATCCGTCCTTCTTTCATGCCGTGCCGGACAAGTCGCGTGCGCGTCTTTCCGACTTCCCTTACCCGCCGTTTTCCCCGTCGCAGACGGCAAGGACATACTCTTTTGCCCCGTCAAAGGAGTCGAACTCCTTTCCCCCTTCGCCTGCGTCCACTCGGACGGGATAATGTGCGAACGCGAGTTCGGAAAGGACTTCCTCCTTCCCTCCCTGCACTGTGACGCCGTTCACGGATATCTCTCTCATATTTTCAGCAACCCAAAAGACGCCAGATGGACTTCTTGGTGATCATCATGATAAGGTCCACTATCCAGACCAGCCACCCCAGGAATATCCTGATGATGCCTGCCACGATATCGCCTTCCATGATCCTGACGACGATGCCGAGCAGCCACGCGGTGAACGGGATGATGGCGAGTATGAGGCTGACTATGTAAGGCAGCCCGAAGTAATCGTTCTTTGCCACTTTCTTTGCCATAACTTATCTCCTTTACATATCGGTGCCGCCCGAACGGCAAACATGCCTTCACGGGCGGTCATGCGGCGCCGGGAAACGCCGCCGCAAAACAGCATATGCGGCGCGGCGCGAAACATTCCCCGAACTGCGCGGTCCTGCCGCAGCCGTCCGGGGCTCTCGCCGCTCTTTCAGCCTTTGACCACGGGGTTTCGGGCCGCCGCCGCTTCGTCCGGTCTGCGCACGGGCGTGGTGTGCGGCGCGCTGCGCAGCGCGTCCGGGTCGCTGTATGCCAAGGCTATTATCTCTTTCAGCGCGTCGGCAGCCGCGTCCAACATCTCCTTGCTCGCCGTTTCGGTGGGCTCGAACATGAGCGCGTCCTCCACGATGAGGGGGAAGTACATGGTGGGCGGATGTATGCCTCTGTCTATGAGCCCTTTGGCGACGTCCGCCGCGGTCACTCCCGTTTCGTCGCGCAGCCTGCGCATGGAAAGCACGAACTCGTGCATACATCTCCTATCTCCGACGGGATAGAAGTAGCTTATCTTCTCGCGCAGATAATTGGCGTTGAGCACCGCCGTTTCCGCCGCTTCGCGCAGCCCTTTGCCGCCGAGAGCGACGATGTAAGCCAACGCCTTGACGTAAACGCCGAAATTGCCGTAAAACGCGCTCACTCGCCCGACCGACCAGTCCCCTCTGCCGAACCTGAACCCCTTTTCCGTGCGCACGATCTGCGGATCGGGCAGGAAGGGGGTGAGTTCCGCCTTGCAGCACACGGGGCCGGAACCCGGACCGCCGCCGCCGTGAGGAGCGGAGAAAGTTTTGTGCAGGTTGAGGTGCACCAAGTCGAACCCCATATCGCCGGGGCGCACCACGCCCATAATGGCATTGAGATTTGCCCCGTCATAGTACATGAGCGCGCCTGCGCCGTGTACGATGCCCGCGATCTCCAACACATTCTTCTCGAACAGTCCGAGCGTGCTGGGATTGGTGAGCATGAGCGCCGCCGTGTCCTCCCCTGCCTTGGCTTTGAGGTCGTCGAGGTCCACGCTCCCGTCGGGGGCGGAACGCAGCGTCACGACCTCGAACCCTGCCATGACCGCCGACGCCGGATTGGTGCCGTGCGCGCTGTCGGGGATGAGCACCTTGGTGCGCTTCTCGTCGCCGCGCGAACGGTGATAAGCCCTCACCATGAGCAGCGCCGTATATTCGCCGTGCGCGCCTGCGCAAGGCTGCAACGTCACGCCGTCCATGCCCGTTATCCCTGCAAGATAAGCGCTTAAAGTGTCGATAACGGCAAGACAACCCTGCACTTTGTCGGCACGCGCCAACGGATGCGCGTTCGCGAACCCCGGCAGCGCGGCTATCTCCTCGTGAAGTTTCGGGTTATACTTCATCGTGCATGAGCCGAGCGGATAGAACCCGTCGTCCACGCCGAAAGTGCGCTTGGAGAGCGCGGTGTAATGCGCCGCCACTTCGGGCTCCGAAAGTTCGGGCAGGACGAGTTCCTCACGCAGACGGTAGGACTCGTAATCGTATCTCTCCACATCGAGGGCGGAGGGCTGCACCCCCCTTCTCCCTTTGACCGACTTCTCGAAAACCGTTTTCATAACGCCTCCTTCACGGTCTTAACGACTTCGTCCATATCTGCTTTTCCGTTCATCTCGGTGCAACACCAAAGGATGCGGTGCTTATCAAGCGGCAGACCGCCCAAAATGTCCTTCCTTTCCAACGCCGCCGTTATCTTCGACGCCTTGCCCGGCGTGACGGTGACGAACTCGTGGAAAAACTCCCCTTCGTAAAACAGTTTTGCTCCTGCGTGCGAGAGCTCGCGCGCGAGGTAATGGGCGTTGGAGGCACACTTGGTCGCCACCTCTTTCAGCCCCTGCGGACCGGTGAGCGAGAGATACACCGCGGCAGTAAGCGCGCAATGCGCCTGGTTGGAGCATATGTTGGACGTGGCTTTCTCCCTGCGGATGTGCTGTTCTCTGGTCTGCAAAGTCAGGACGAACGCGCGTCTGCCGTCCGCGTCCGTGGTTTCGCCGACTATCCTGCCGGGAAGTTTGCGGATGAATTCCTTTCTCGCCGCCATATACCCGAGATACGGACCTCCGAAACTCATCGGCATACCGAAAGGCTGCGCGTCGCCCACCGCGACGTCCGCGCCGCATTCGCCCGGGCTTTTGAAGAGCGCGAGGGAGAGAGGATTGCACCCCACTATGACCTTGGCGCCCTCCGCCTTTGCCGCCGACGTCAACCCGTTGACGTCCTCCAAAATGCCGTAATAGTTGGGGGACTCGAAGTACACCGCCCCTGCTCCCGTTCCGGAAGGATATTGCGCCGAGCCGTCGCCTGCGTGCAGGACTTTGAGCTCTATGCCGCGCGCTTTGAGGTAGGTCCCCAGCGTTTCGAGGGTGTCGGGGTCGATGTTGTCAAAAGTCACGACGGGTCTTGATCTGTCGGCGCACATCACGCACGCTTCCGCGGCTGCCGTCGCCCCGGAGTAATGGGAGGCGGTCGCCACATCCATGCCCGTAAGCTCACACATCATGGTCTGGAACTCGAACGTGGCTTGCAGCAGCCCTTGGGATATCTCCGGCTGATAGGGAGTGTAAGAGGTCAGGAATTCCTCTCGCGATACGATGCTCTTCACCGCCGACGGGATGTAGTGGTGATAGCTCCCGGCTCCTCGGAAAATGCTGCGGTAGGTCGCGTTCTTCGCCGCAAGTTCCGCAAGCGCCGCATACGTTTCCTGCTGGGAGCGCCCATCGGACAACGCGAATTTCTTCCTGCGCAGTTCGCGCGGAAGGTCGGAGTAAAGCTCCGAAATCTTGGTGATGCCGAGCAGCTTCATCATTTCGGCGCGCTCGGCGTCGGTAATGCTGAGATAGTCCGCCATGCTCACTCCAATGAAGCTTTATATTCCGCTTCGCTCATCAGTCCGTCCATAAGAACGGGAGAGGACACGGAATATATCCACACGCCCTCTTCGCCCGCCTTTTCGGGGGAATCGGCAAGCTCCTCGTTGACGGCATCCACGACGCCGCTCACGGGCGAATTGACCTCCGCCACCGCTTTGACGGATTCCAGCTCGCAGCAGGGCTCCCCTGCCGTGACCGCAGCCCCCGGCTCGGGAAGATCGACGTAAACTATCTCGCCGAGTTCGTGCGCCGCGTGCGCGCTGATCCCGACATACGCCGCTCCGTCGCGAAGTTCCACCCATTCGTGTGTGCCAGTGTATTGTTTCATAGCCTTCTCCTTTACGCTTCGCGCCACGGGCGCTAGGCAATTATTTTCTTTTCACAAAAGGCAGCTCCGCTCTCTTCAAAGGGAGCATCCTGCCTCTGACGTCCGCCGTGAGGTCGCCCTCCGTGCCGCGTTTTATGCGCAGCATGGCGATGCCGCACCCGAGCGTGGGGGAATGCGTCCCGGTGGTGCTGCGACCCACCTCCGCGCCGTCCGCATAGATGACGCAGTTCTCGCGCACTATACCGCGCCCCACTACCACCGCGCCCACTCTCTCGTATTCGGGGACGTGCGCCGCTATCGCATCTCTGCCCACGAACTCTCTGCCCTCCGTCTTTACGGCAAAATCCAGCCCGACTTCGTTCACGGGGATGTCCTCACCCAGTTCATGACCGTAAAGGGGCATGCCTGCCTCCGAACGCAGCGTATCGCGCGCGCCCAGTCCGCAGGGGATGAGCCCCAGCGGCGCGCCCTTTTCGAGCAGCGCGGCATAGAGCGCCGGAACGTCCTCGTTCGCGCAATATATCTCGAACCCGTCCTCACCCGTGTATCCCGTTCGGGACACGAGCGTCTTTATGCCGGCAAGTTCGACGTCAGTCAGAAAGGTGTAGTACTTTTGAGGAAGGGGGGCGTCGGGCGCCAGCGCCTTCATGACCGCCTCCGAGGCAGGACCCTGCACCGCAAGCTGTGACACGCGGTCGGACACGTCCGAAAACTCACAGCCGCGAAGCGTCCTCACGACGTGCGCGGCGTCCTTTTCCACGTTGGCGCCGTTGACCACCATCAGGAATTTTTCGGCATTCACGCGGTACACCAAAACGTCGTCCACCGCGCCGCCGCGCTCATTTGGCAACAGAGAGTAACGCACCCTGCCGTCCGACATGCCGCGGATATCGTTGGTGAGCAGCGCGCCCAGCGCGCTCTCCGCTCCGCTGCCCTCGAAGAGGAACTCCCCCATATGAGAAACGTCGAACACGCCTGCCGCCGTACGCACGGCGCGATGCTCCTCCATTATGCCGGAGTACTGCACCGGCAGTTCGTAGCCGGCAAATTCCACCATCCTGCCGCCCAGGGCGACGTGCGCGTCGTAAAGCGCGGTCCTCTTTGCCATCATATCCTCCTCACAGCTTATGCGTGGCGAGCCCGAACACGTCTTCGCACGCCTCCGCCACGCTCTCGTAAAGTGTCGGGTGCGCGTGTATCACTTCCGCAACGCGCTCCGCAGTCAGTTTCTCTTTTACCGCGAGAGCCAGCTCTCCGACTATCTCGGTGACGCCGTCGCCGAAGCACTCCGCCCCCAAAATCACGTCTTTATCATCGCAATATATCTTGATAAACCCTCTGTTCGAGCCGTTCACCAAATTTTTGCCGTTTGCGCCGAGCATGAACCTGCCCGTCTTCGCCGCACCTTCCGCACTGCCCACGCAGGCTATCTCCGGCTGCGTATATATGAGCGACGGTACGACGTTGAGGTCGGTGCCGTCCTCTCTTCCCGACATATGAGAAACCGCTTTCACCGCGCACGCGGCGGCATAATGTGCAAGCTGTATCCCTCCCGTCACGTCGCCTGCTGCGTACACGCCTTCCGCTGCGGTCATCATGTTGCCGTCCACTTTCAGGGGACCTTCCGCAAGCCCTACGGCGTCCAGCCCTATGCCTGCCGTATTCGCGCGCCTGCCCGTTGCCGCGACTGCTGCCGCGCATTCCGCGCGCTCGGTCTTTCCTTTGCTTTCAAACTCCACGAACCCTTGCCCGAACTCCTTCACCGCAGCCGAAACGCACACTCTCACGCCCTTGCGTCTGAGCGCCGCGGTGAGCTGCGCGGACACGTCCTTGCCGAAAAACGGCAACAGCCTTTCGGCATATTCGACGACGGTGACCTTGCGCCCGGAATCCGCAAAATAACACGCGAGTTCCGTCCCTATCACGCCGCCGCCCACGATGACGACATCACCCGGAGGCAACGGGGATGCGAGCACCTCGTCGGAAGTCAGCGCGCTTTCCGCGCCTTTCACCGCAAGCCGCGCCGCTTTGGAACCCGTGGCGATGAGGATATTCTTTCCGCATATCCTCTCGCCTGCCACGTCCAGTTCGTGTGCGCCGAGCAGTCTGCCCCTCCCGTTTATGACGCGCACTCCGTTTGCCGCGAGCAGTTTTTCCACTCCGCCGCGCAGGGAGGCGACTATCCCATCCTTTCTCGAATACACCGCATTCTCGTCAAAGGTCACGTCGGAAGCGTGCACGCCGCATTCCGCCCATGACTCCCTCGAAGCGTAAAGCGAGGAGGAATGCAGCAGACATTTTGTGGGGATGCATCCGCGGTTGAGGCAGGTGCCGCCTATCGCGGTATCCTCCGCCAACGCGACGCTCATGCCAAGTTTCGCGGCGCGTATCGCGCCCGTATATCCGGCAGGGCCTCCCCCGAGAACGATGAGATCGAACATTTCAGACATTCTTCAATTCTCCCAGCAATCTGTCCGCCTGTTCGCGTGCGGAGGCAGGCGCGTCGCCGCCCGAGAGCGCGGCGTTCACCGCGACGACCGCGTCCGCGTCCAGGCTGTCAGAAAAGACTTCCGCCTCTTCCGTCACTCCGCCGACGACCCTGGCTTTCAGCACGGCGCTCTCGCCGAACAGTTCCGTCTTCACGCGCACGTTATACTTCCCTCGCCTGCCGTAACGCCACTCGTCGGAGGCAAACATGCCCGTCTTTTCAATAACTTCCGCCGCCCCGAGCTCCACGGGCGAGAGCACGCGCTTTTCCGCACCCGGGTACGCCGCCTCGAATGCGGCTTTCAACGCGGCGGAAACCGCCTCTACGGTGATGTCGGGAAGAACGTCCGAAAGAGGCGCGACGCGCGCCGCTACGCTCTTCACCGCTTTGCTTTCCAGCTTCTCTTCGGAGGGAGTGAGATAACGCGCGACGGCGTCCCTCCGCGTGGTCACGAGCAGAGTGCCGTGATGCAACACGGTGCCGCCGCGGCGGAAATACGCATTGCCGCCCGACTTCGCTCCGTTGAGATAGAGGTCGTTCCTGCCGCCGAGCTCGGCATTTATGCCGAGAGCCGACAGCGCGGAAAGCACTATACGGAAATTTTTGTCTTTGTCCGCCTCTTTTTCGCGTGCCAAAAAAGTGAAATTGAGGTTGCCCTCGTCATGCCAGACGGCGCCCCCTCCCGACAGCCTCCGCGCGAGCAGACCGCCGTCGCTCTCCAAAGCGTCCACGCGGCACTCCGCGTAAGCGTCCTGATTGCGGCCGATAACGACTGCATTCGCGTTGCGCCAAAGATACAACGCCGCTTCACCGTCTTTCATCCTGTCGAAAAGCGCGGCTTCGATGCCCTGATTGACGAACACGTTATCGCCTGCGCTCTCCACCGTAAAGATCCTTTCAGCCGTCATATGAACAGTATATATCTTTTATGATGTACAATCAAGTATGCGGCGAAATTTTGCCGCACAAAAGGAGAGCGCGGACAAGCCGCGCTCTTTCACCTATCTTATTCCTCCTCGGAGGGAGCCCCCTCTCTTTCGTCGAACCCCATCGTCACCCCGAGGACGCTGTCCACGGGCAGGGTGAAACATATCCCGGCTCCTGCGGTGTTCAACCCTGCTTTCGCGACGATAGCGCGCATTATCTCCGCGCACCTTTCCTCCGGCGAGAGGATGAACATCACCTCTTTTTCGGGCTGGACGGCGATGCCGAACGCCTTCTCCGCCTCGCGCGCTCCGGCGCCTCTCGCGTTGAGCAAAGTGCCGCCCGTTGCGCCTGCGCCGCGCGCCGCGTCCATCGCTGCGGTTTCGAAACCGCGGTTGACTATGCTGACAATGAGCCTGTATTTCATGTTTCACCTCCCATCCGTGCCGACTTCGCCGGCGAGCAATGCGAGCGTAGCCGGACCGCCCACGCTCTTCACCGGCATCGTGAACGCGATGCCCGTGTTCCTTTCACGGAAAGAAAATCTCTCCTCCAACATTTGGTACAATCCCGAAACCGCGCTCTCCTCCGCCGTGCCGAAGATGACCGCCTTTTCCGTTTCCCCCGTTCCCATCAGTTCGGAAAGCGCGGAAGGAGCGGTCCCCGTGCCGGGCATAGCCTGCAAATGGTGCAGACCGTGCTCTTCCAGCGCGCGGATGACTTTTTCGCCGTTGGGTTTGTCAACGATGACGAACATAAGTTTCAGCCTCATGACATCTCGCCCTCCAATTCGATTATCTCACCCTCACGGGCAAGCAGCGCTCTGTACTGCTCCGCGGCGACGCGGTGCGCCACCGTCTTCTTCACCCTGTACACAAGCCCCATCACCTGCACCGCGACGAGAGGGGTCATGGCGACGAACGCCACCGTGCCGAAAGCGTCGTTGATTATGGAGCCGCCCAGTTCCGCAGTAGCCCCCATCGCAAAAGGCAGCAGGAATGTCGCGGTCATGGGTCCGGACGCCACGCCGCCCGAGTCGAACGCGATGGCGGTGAATATCTTGGGCACGAAAAATGAGAGCGCGAGCGCGACGATATACACGGGCAGCAATATCCACCACACGGAGATCCCCGTCGCGACGCGTATCATGCTGAGCGCCACCGCGACCGCCATGGAGATGACCAGCACCACCAACATATTTTTGCGGCTTATCGCTCCGCCCGTTATCTGCTCCACCTGTCTGTTGAGGACGTGGACGGCAGGTTCCGCAAGCACGATGAGAGAACCTATCAGCGCGCCTATCGGGATGACCAGCCACCTGCTCACGTCCGCCACGGCTCCGCCTATGAACGTGCCCGCCTGCATGAATCCGACGTTGACGCCGGCAAGGAAAAGCGTCAGTCCTATATAGGTGTACACCGCGCCTATCATCATCCTTAACAGGGTTTTAACAGGCAGTTTCAGCATGGTAAACTGGAAGATGAGGAAAACAACGAATATCGGCGCGAGCGCTATCCCCACCTCTTCGAGATAGACGGGAAGGGCTTTGCCGTAAGCCGCCATAACGTCGCCGAAGTCCGAAAAAACGGTAAGCGCGGCGGCGTCCGCCTGCGCGTCCGTCTTGTAAACAAGCCCGAGGATGAGCACCGCGATTATGGGGCCTACGGAACAGATGCCCACCATCCCGAAGCTGTCCTCCTGAGAGCGCGAGCCGCCCACCGCGCCCGATATGCCCACCCCGAGCGCGAGGATGAAAGGAACGGTTATGGGCCCCGTCGTCACGCCGCCCGAATCGAAGGAGAGAGGCACGTAGCCTTCCGCCACGAACGCTGCCAGCACGAACACCACGGCATAGAGCGCGATGAGCAGCGCGTTCAGCCTTATTTTGAGGAGCACGCGCAGCACCGCTATCACCATGAACACGCCCACGCCGGCGCCGACGCTCGCGATGAGGACTATGTTGGGGATGCTGCCTATCTGCGTGGCGAGCACGGTGAGGTCGGGCTCCGCAACGGTGACCACCACGCCCACCACCAAGGCGACCAGCAGGATGAACCACACCTTTCCGGTGGAGGTGACTTTTGCGCCTATATGCTCGCCGGCAGGCTCCATGAAGACGGAACTGCCCAGCGTGTACAGCGCCATGCCCACCACGAGCAGGACCGCTCCGACCAAAAAAGACGCGAGATTGAGCGTGGGCATGCTCCCGAGCGAAAAGTTCAGGATGAACACCAACGCCGTGATAGGCAGGACGGCTATCACCGCCTCTTTCATTTTCAACGCGAAATTCTTCATCGGTCCCCTGCCGCCGCAAACAAAAAGCGGCGCACACCGCGCCGCGGCGGCGCAGTGCGTCGTATCATTACTTCGTCATAACTTCTAAATTATATTTGCGTAGGGTTAAAATAAACTTAATGCGCGACAAAAATATTTGTTTTCATACAGGTGTCGCGCATTTACCCTCACTGCTTGCAACTGTCGCGGAACACGGAAAGGGAGAGGTCGTTGACCCTTTTGGACTCCTCCCACTCATAGTGCACGATATTATAGACGTGGCGAAGTTTTCTGCTCTCCTCCTCCGTCCTGACGTAATCGAAGAGGAAGTCGGAGCATTTGCCCTGCTTTTTCATCTCCGCGAGCAGTCCGGACAGATAGACGCTGTGCCGCGCATAGACGTCGCGCTCGCAGCCTATCAGCATGACCGCAGGCAGCGTCACCCCCTTTGCGTATTCCGTGAACGCGGAATGCTCGTAGACAGGAGCGTCGTGAGGATGCTCGCCGAAAAGTATCTTATCGAAAACGCGCTGCACGACTTTATGGCGTTTGTCGGGCAGGCAGTTCTTATCGCGCAGGACGGAATGCACTTCGCAGACGGGATGGCTCATGACAAGACACCTCACGTCCATCTCGGGCGGCTTGACTTCATACACCCTTGCAAGCTCGGGCGACAGCATGGTGCAAAGGACGAGGGACGCCAGATGTCCGCCTGCGGAATCCCCCGACAGCATGACGCGCGACGTGTCCGCGCCCAATTCCTCCGCGTGCTCGCATACAGCGTGCATGGACGCCACCACATCGCTCACCTGCTCTTTGAGCGTCACGGCAGGCGCGAGGCGATAGCTCATCCCCACCACGCAAAAGCCCTTGGACGCAAGATACATGCAATAATACTTGTTCAGGTCCTTGTCGCCGTACACCCACGCTCCGCCGTGGACGTTGACGATGAGGGGCAAAACGCCCTCCTCGCCCTCGGGACGGTAAACGTTGAGCATATGCATCGGATCGCCGTCGTCGAGATAAGCGAACTCGCGCACGCTCACGCCTTCGGGCGGCGTCTGTCGCGCTATCCTTTTTGCGTCATACTTCGCGGTGCTGGTGCGGATATACCGCACAGCCAACTTACCCACACACATATTCACCTCATTTGGGAGGGATAAGCCCATATCCCTATCTTGCCGTACACCTCGTCGTTTTCGGTGTATATCATGAGAGGATGCGGCGTCCCTTTGATCTTGACTTCTTTGCTGTTTTCGGGGTTTACATTGCGTAAAGCGCGCACAAAACCGTCGATAAAGCCGATCGGCAAAGGTTTTCGCGAGTGCGATATACGCAGCTTTTCAAACCCCGACAACTCCCCTTTCAGCCTCTCCCAAAGCTCTGCGTACTCCGATGCGGTGACTTCGGGACAGGTGAACAGCCACTGCGCGCTGTTGATGGCGTCGCCTGCAAAGATCTCCTTCCTCCCTTCGTCCAAAAAGAGCACGCTGCCCGGCGTATGCCCGGGCCACTTCACCGTGCGCACCTTTCTGCCGCCCAGGTCGAACTCCTCAGGCATGGGGAGATACTCCTCTCCTCCAGGAGTGAGCAAAAACTTTTTCCCGAGCGCCGAGATGAGAGGTCTGACCAGAAAATTGCCCCGATAGGCGTCCGCTACGCCGCGGAACAGTCCGTTGGACGGGATGCCCCTCTCGGGCATATCCTCCTCCCCCACGTACACCGCGTCGAACGCTCCGTTCCCACCCGAGTGGTCGGGGTGCAGATGGGTGTTGACCACCGTGACGGGAAGCGAGGTCAGCTTCTTCACCTTGCGCGGCATACATCCGCGCCCGTAGCCGGTGTCTATGAGCAAAGCGCGCTCCTTTCCCGTCAGCAAAAACTGGTTCACTCCGAGAGGAACGTCGGTCAGCATAAAAGTATCCTGCGCCAATTTTTTAACGGAAATGCCCATTTTCACCCCGATGCGACGCGGCTTTGCCGCCTCTCCCCCTTACGGTGGATTATACCCCATTAACTTCCGTTTTGTCAACACGCGGCTTGACACGCGCGCGCACCTTATAATAAAATGAACTTATATAAGAGCTTCGACGCCGAACACGGCGTTACGGGGAGGAGCAATGAAAGACGCGGAAAACAGAAAGGAAGAAATGAACGCGGACGTTGCCGAAGAAAGAGCCGAAAACGTCGCCGAGGAAATCACGTCGCCCGAAACCGCGGCGGAAACCGCGGAAGAGTGCGATACGACCGCGGCAGCGGACGACGCTCCCGAAAAGGGCGCCGCGTCCTCCGAAAAAAAACCGCCTCGCAGAAAGAGGATTGCCGCCTGGTTCAGGCGCAACCGCAAGAAGCTGCTCATATCCCTCATCGCGATCCTCACCGCAGGCGTCGTGCTTGCGATAGTGCTGGTGCCCGTCCATTACGCCACCCTCAACGAGCCGGATGATTTCATCGGCATCCCCGTGGTGCGGCTGCCCAACGACACCATGTCGACCGTGGAAAAATCCGGCGCTTATATCGCGCATCCCGACTCCGTTTGGGTGGAAGACCCATCTTCGCCGATGGGCAAGATAATCGTTATGTATCCCCTCGGACACGGCAAGGGCGAGCTCGCCATGCGCGTGAGCTACGATATGGGGCGCACCTGGTCGGACAGAGTGAGCGGTTTGCCGAAGAGTTTTGAGGACTCGCAGGAAACTCCCACCCTCTACAATCTGAAATTCACGGACGGGAAGGAAAAATTGGTGCTCATCTCGGGATGTCCTTACTGGCCTGCGACCACCTATAAGGCGGACGGGTTCAACTTCTCTTTCTCCGACGACCGCGGCGAAACGTGGTCGGAATTCGAAAAATTCCACTCCCCTTACGACGCCATAGTCGCGATGTCCTCCCTGACGCAGGTCAAGGAAAACGGCGTGTTCGTCGATAAATGGATGGGGCTCTTCCACGACCACGAGTTCAACGTCTACAAGACCTACCTCACCTTCGACGAGAAAGACCACGCGCAATGGAGCGATCCGGAGCCCCTCCTGCCTGCCGACGTGACGCAGCGCTACGGGATGTGCGAAGTGGAGATCATCCGCGACCCCGAGAGCGACACGCTCATCCTGCTGTCGCGCGCGGAAAAACGCGTGTCCAACTCCCTCATCGCCTTCTCCGAAGACGAGGGCGAAAGCTGGTACGGGCTGAAAGAACTCCCCTACGAGCTCTGCGGCGACAGGCATAAGGCGGAGTATGACCCCGTGAGCGACAAAGTGCTCATCTCCTTCCGCCAGATGATCCCCGTCAAGCGCAGCGCGGTGAGCATCTACACCGCCATAAGCGGAGGCTGGTACGCATGGGTAGGCACCTTCGACGACCTGCTCTCTTACGCCGACGAAGACCCCTTGAACGACAGCAAAGGCGAGTACCTCATAGAGCTCGGCAAAACGGATTATTTCGCCAAGCCGTACGACGTCGTGCGCGACAACGGTTACAGCGGCGTGGTGTGCGTGAACGGCACCTTCAACGTCGTGGGCTACGGCAGCTTCGACAAAGCAGGCATCACCCGTTACATCATCTCGCGAACCTTCTCCCTCACCTGACCGCCGCCCTCGTCGCCACCTGCGCCGACCAAAACAAGCCGCCGCGGACGATCTATTGCCGCCACCCAAAAACCGCCTGCAAATCAACGCAGGCGGTTTTATAAAGCGACATTTTATAATAAACGCGTACAGAGTCGCAAGGAGCACAAAGTGCGAGGGAATAGCGCATCTTGCATCATGTCGTCTATTCGATATTGTGCATTTATTTTTCCTCAAGCATGTCCGGACCGGAATAACAAGTGTTCGGCGCAGAAAGTGAGCAAACACTTGAAAATGATCAGACAAATTAATATAATATCCATGATTAACAAAATGAGGAATGTTATGATTGATATTTTTATTTCATTTAAGAATACTCGTAACGGAAAGAAAACGGCAAATTCAAAGTGTGCAGAACGTTTATACAAAACATTTACTGAAATCATGCATTACGAGGTGTTCATGATGAATGAAACTTTGCGACAGCAAGGTAAATCTAATTATAAAAAAGCCATAGACAAGGCTTTGGATGAGGCAAGGTATTTGATTGTTTTAGGCAGCGAATCCGAGGATTTCGAAAGTGAGTGGGTAAGGTACGAATGGGACACATATCTTTGCGAAATACTTGGGGGAAGGAAAAGTGATAATAGCATATGCACATTAAGGCTAAACAACTTGCAGGTGGCGGATCTTCCGATAGGACTAAGACACTACCAATCTTACGATATAACTCAGTTGAAACTGCTGCCGGCATTCGTTGACCGGTATTTGTCGACGACTGGTACGACCAGCGCAACGCCCTCTACTTTTGTTTATCCTGCGGTATTTACGAGAAACTCAAACGGATATGACGTCTATTTCCCAGATCTTGATATTAAAACCGACGGAGCATTCGTTGAAGAGGCATATCTTTATGCAGTAGAATGCTTAAAAGCCTATTTTATATGCGTGCACAAATATGATCTCCCTTACAACTTGCCAAGTGACTTCGAAAATGTGCAAAACAAGTATCCTGATTCATGTGCAGTAATGCTAATATTGGCTCAGTTAAATTGCAACGACAATAATTCATCTGATCAACAAGATAATCAAATTAAGTCTGGAAGCGCATAAATTTTATACAGAAGAAGGGAATTGAGCAGCGCAAAAAACAATTTTCCTGTATCTGCATTTGTTTTCGCTTAAAGTTTTTATATTTGGCTTAGTTGATTAAAATATTATCCTGCAAACAGCGCCGAATAGTTGCAGACCGCGCTGCTTCAATTGATGGGAGTTGCAAGGAGCACAAAGTGCGACGGAATAGCGAGGATGTGAGGTGAAACGATAGGCGTTCGGGAATCTCGCTGCCTAACCGTTGACCAACGAAAGAAGTGCGGAATGATAAGCCGCCGCCGAACATCTCGCGTCAGCGAAGGGTAAAACTCCCCGCTCTCAAAACAAGAAAAGCACCTGTCTTACAGGTGCTTTTTGTGGTGGAGGTGCGGGGAGTTGAACCCCGGTCCAACCGACCGTCGGCGGTGACTTCTACATGCTTATCCGACGTTTAAGGTTCTCTCACTTCGGCACGGCGGCAAGCCTCGGATCGAAAAGCCCGTGATGACAGCGGTCTTGCCGGGCGGTGGGACCGCGTTGTCTGTTTTTATGATGCCGCTTGCCCGGGGAACAGAAAACCCGGGGGCGACACGCTGACTAAATTAAGCAGCGAGGGCGAACTCCATGGTGGAGTTCTTTTGCGTATTTTTCGCGTTTATTTTTTGTTTCCGTTGTTACGCAGACGAGCCTGCGGCATGCTTACCCCGTCTAAAGCCGGCTGTCGAAGCCGGTACACCCCCACGCCGTGGGCAGCGACGCGAGTAAAGTGATTATATCACATTATTATGCAAAATCAACATTTTTGAGTCAGGTCGTGCGCTCCCGGGCTTGAATGCGGACGCCCGATAGTATAAAATGGTAAGCGCGAAAAGGAGGGAAATATGGACGACAAACGACCCGTAGTGCCTACTTACTGTTTCTTTCAAGGCTGCTATGACCCCGATTACGAAAGGGAGATAACAAAAGGCAAAGCCCTTTGTTACGAGTTCAACCGCCTGCACCCCAACGACCGCGCAGGACAGACCGAAGTGCTCTCGCGACTGCTGGGCAGGATGGGAAAGGACGCGATCTTCACTCCACCGTTTTGGTGCGACTACGGCTATAACATAGAGGTGGGCGACAGTTTTTACGCCAATCATAACCTCGTCATCACGGACGGAGCCAAGGTGACCTTCGGCGACAACGTGTTCATCGCCCCGAACTGCTGCTTCACCACGGCGGAACATCCCACCGACCCGGAGCTGCGCAAAGCCGGCATAGAAGTGGCAAAGCCGATAAGGGTGGGCAACAACGTGTGGATAGGCGCAGGCAGCACTGTGCTCGCAGGCGTGACCATAGGCGACGACTCGGTGATAGGGGCAGGCAGTGTGGTGACGCGCGACATCCCGAGCGGCGTGGTGGCATGCGGTGTCCCCTGCCGCGTGATGAGAAAGATAGGTCCCGACGACCGCACTCGCTACCCGATGCACGAAAGCCTCTCGGGCAAATTCGAGCGCTAGACCGCAACACGCAAAGACCGCCCCTGTCAAGGGCGGTCTTTATTGTAATAGAAAACCACCAGCCAGGCTGGTGGATTTTTATTTTTGATCACAAGGTCAGTCTTTCTTTTCTTCGAGAAGATCCTTCGCGCAATTCAGAGCGTTGAACAGCCTTGGAACGCCCATATACGGCATGGCGTGAAACAGCGCGCACACCACTTCTTCTTTCGTATTGCCGGCTTTGAGCGCGCCGCCGACGTGTGCGCGCACCTGCATATCCGCGCCGCCGAGAGCAGCCAGCAGAACCACGGTGAGCAGTTCTCTGTCCTTTTCGGAAAGCACGCCTCGTGTTGCGAAATCGCCGAAGCACACCCCCGTCAGCCAGTTCGGCACCGCCTGGGCAAAATCACCGGACAGCCATTTATATCTGTCCTTTATCTCGCCGCCGTATAACGCCGTCTGCAATTCCGCACCCCTCCGCATCCTGTCCTCTTCGGAGGTGCTCCCCACTGCGGCGAGCGGAAGAGATATCCCCTTCTCCGCAAAAACTTCGTTCATGGCGGCAATAGCGTTCAATGTCTTGGGAAAGCCTATGAACGGCGCGCATTGATACACCGCTTCGCGTATCTCGGACGGAGTGACGCCGACGTGCAGACAGGCTGCGGTATGCGCTTTGAGTTGCGGCAGTGTCTGACAAACCGTGAGGACCGTCACGGTGATAAGTTCTCTCATCCTGTTGTCCGCACTGCCGACATAACACACTTCGCCGAATATCGAGCGTTGCAGGATATGCATGAACTCGGGGTCCGTCCCCTCCGACCCGACCGGCGCTATACCAAACACCTCTTCCATCTTTTCCGCACAATTCTTTATCCTATCCACTCCACACCTCCTGTCATCTTTTCAGCTTACGCATTTATTTGTATCGAGCCCCCGACCCACAACCGCACATCACGCTCGAAATCCTACGCGCATGACGGGATGGGTATGGCGCGGACCGCCGGGAAGGGATAAGGGGGAGGGTCAGTTTTTTGTTGCGGACTGGGCAAGGAAGTTGTCCAGTTTTTTCTTTTCCAGCGCCCAGTAGATGGAGCGGACGAAAGGGAACACCGCGAACAGCGCCATGGCAAAGGAGAACAGCTTGCAGGGGTTGACGTACTTTTTCTTTTTCTCCAAGCCTTTGACCATCGCCTTTGCGACGTGGGCGGGCTTTTGCACGGGGAAAGGTTTCTGACGTATGACCTTACCCTCCTGCCCCTGCACTGCCGCCTTAAAGAAATTGGTGTCAGTCGCAACGGGATAAAGGCAGGTCATTTTGATGTTTTCCGGCATCTCCAGCCTTAACGCCTGCTGGAACCCCTGCACCGCGAACTTGGAAGAACTGTAAAGCGCATATCCCGGCATGCCCATCTTGCCTATGGCGGACACCGTCATCGCGAACTGCCCTTTTTTGCCGCCGAGATACTCGCGGAACTTCTGATAGGAATAGATGGGGGAGAACACGTTGGTTTCGAATATGTGCGCCGTCCTCTCCCAGCTGACGTAATCGAACGCCTCATAGTACGGGAAACCGGCATTTGCGTAAAAGATATCTATGCCGCCCAGACTCTTCTTCGCCTCTTCGAATATGGCGTCCACACCCTCCGCGGAGGACACGTCGCACACCATGGGCACCACTTTCGCCGCATCGAATTTTGCTATGTTATCGGTGCGGAGGTCCACGGCAAGTATCTTATTATCGCCTGCCGCGAGCAGCTTCAACACTTCAAGCCCGATACCGCTGTTTGCACCCGTAAGGACAATCTTTTTCCCTGTTATCATAGTTTACCTCTCTAATTTATCGTATAAAGTGGTTATTTTGTTATTTTCTGTTTTGTATCCGACCGCGTCGGTTGCCGTTCATCTCGGCTGCAACCGTTTGCCGAGCGCCTTTTCGAACGCCGCTTTCGCCTCGGCGCGCAGCGCGGAAAGGGACCCGTCGTTGAATAGGATCACGGTGGCTATCTTCTCTAACTCTTTCTCCGGGACCTGCACGCGCATGACGGCATTCGCACGAGCCTCGGGCACTCCTCTGCTCTCCAATCTCTTTAAGCGAAGCGACTTCGGCGCGCTCACCAATATCACCTCGTCAAAAGCGGTCGCCATGCCGCTTTCCAACGCAAGAGGAAGTTCCACCGCTAGCGGATCGGCGTCGCACTCCGCGATACGCCGAGCGATCTCGGGGTGGGCGATGTCGTTCAGTGCGCGCCTTTTTTTCTCGTCCGAAAACACGACGGAAGCGAGCTTTGGTTTATCCACTACGCCGTGCGCCACGCACTCCGGAAAACGCGACGCTATCTTGGAGATATAGACGGGTTCGTGCAACAGCGCGTCGTTTATCTCATCCGCGGAAAGGCAGGTGATGCCCATCTCTTTTGCGACTTTCATCACCTCGGATTTCCCGGATCCTATGCCCCCTATCACGGCTATCTTCATTTTTGCGTCCTCATTTGAGCGTGCCCCAATCGGCGGCGACGCTCGTTTCGACGATGAGCGGCACTCGCAGTTTGACCGCGCCTTCCATTTCCTCTTTCAGGATACGCACCACCTCGTCCGCCTCTTCTTTCGCGGCGTCAACGACCAGCTCGTCGTGTATTTGCAAAATCATTTTGGACTTCATCCCGGCAAGCCGTTTTTCCACCGCGAGCATCGCGATCTTAACGACATCCGCCGCCGACCCCTGCAACGGCGTGTTCATCGCCATACGCTCCGCCGCGCTGCGCATGAGGTAATTGGAGGAGTTGATCTCTTTGAGGCTCCTGCGCCTGCCGAGCATGGTGACGGAATAGCCGTGTTCGCGCGCGAAGGCGACGTTCGAGTCCATATACTCGCGCACTTTGGGGTAGGTGGCGAAATAGCGTTCGATAAACTCCTTCGCCTTATACACGGGGATGGAGAGGTTCTCCGAAAGTCCGAAATCGCTCATACCGTATATGATGCCGAAGTTGACCGCTTTTGCGTCCCTGCGCTGGGCGGAAGTGACTTCGCTCTGCGATATGCCCAAAATTTTGGAGGCGGTGAGCGCGTGTATATCTTCGGAATTGTTGTAAGCCTCGATGAGCTTCTCGTCGCCGCTCAAATGCGCGAGCATACGCAGTTCTATCTGCGAGTAGTCCGCCGACACCAGCACACACCCCTCCGACGCGACGAAAGCGCCCTTGACGTCCTTTGCCTCCTCCCCTCTCACGGGGATATTCTGCAAATTGGGGTTCATGGAGGACAATCTGCCCGTGGCGGTGACGCACTGGTTGAACTCGGTGTGTATCCTGCCCCTGTTCACAAGCGGCTGCATCCCCGTGACATAGGTGCCGAGCAGCTTGGCATAATGCCGCCATTCCAGCACACAGCCGATGACCGGATGCGCGTCGCGAAGCCCCGTGAGGACGTCCTCGCTGACGGACCAGCCCGTCTTGGTCTTTTTGCCGTGCTTCAACCCGAGCTTGTCGAACAGCACCTCCCCGAGCTGTTTGGGGGAAGCGATGTTGAAAGTCGTGCCCGTAGCGTCATATATCGCCCGAGTGAGGACTTCCAGCTTTTGCTCGTATTTGACTTTAAGCGCGGCGAGGCGCTCCTGATCCACGCGTATGCCTCGCTCTTCCATGGCGGCGAGCACGAGCGTGAGCGGCTGCTCCACCTCAAAAAAGAGCTCCGTCATGCCCTCTTCGGCAAGCGTCTTTTCCGCCTCTTTGGCGTAGCGGAACATCTCCGCCGCCCCGACGTCATAGCCTTCCGCCCCGAGCACCGCTTCCGCGGACTTTATGGTCGCGCTGCCGCGCGTGAGATGAGCGGCTATCATGATATCGAAAAAAGCCGCCGGCGAAAAGCCGTACTTCTTTTTCAGCGACTTGAAATCGTAACAGACGAGCGTGCGCCCCTCCGCGAGCTTTTTCACCGCCGCCACGGCGTCGTCGAAGGTCATCCCCTCCGAAAACAGGTCCTCCGCACACTCGATGACATACTCCTTTTCCCCGTCGAAAGAGAACCCGACGTTCTCCCCTATCACGACGGCGAACCTGTCCCCCGTCGCTGCGGCGAGGACTTCCTCCTCGGTCGAGAGTTTCGCCACGGTTTTTTCCACTTGGCGAGGAGCTCTCTCCTCCCCCATGTCGCCGAACTTCATGCGCGCGGCAAGGGAATTGAGTTCCAGCTCCGCAAGGCGCTTGCGCACCTCGTCGGAGTACACCCCTACAAATCGCAGATCCTCTTCCGTAACGTCGAGAGGGACCTTGGTGTCTATGGTGGCGAGAGTGCGCGAAAGCTCCGCGATCTCACGGCTCGCGGCGAGCGTTTCACCCAGCTTGCCTTTGACATCGGATGCATGATCCAGCACTTCATCCAACGTTTTGTACTGTTCAAGCAGGGTTTTTGCCGTTTTCTCCCCGACGCCGGGGACTCCCGGGATATTGTCGCTGGGGTCGCCGCGCAAGGCTTTATAGTCGATGAAACTCTGCGGCGTGAACCCGTCTGCGGCGAGTTTTTCAAGGTCGATGACCTCGATGTCGCTCACCCCTTTCCTGGTCCAGAAAATGCGCGTCGTGGGGCTGACCAGCTGGAAGCTGTCGCGATCCCCCGTGAGGATGACGGTGTCGTCTTCCGTGCGCGCCGCAAGAGTGCCAAGGATGTCGTCCGCCTCGTACCCTTCCTTGCCGACCACGGGGACTTTCATCAGTCCGAGCAGCTGTTTGAGGGGCTCGAATTGCTCGGCAAGTTCCGCATCCATAGGCTTTCTGGTCCCCTTGTACGGGGCGTAAAGTTTATGACGGAAGGTGGGCGCTTTGAGGTCGAACGCCGCCGCCACGTGGGTGGGGGCAAAATCCTTGACTATTTTGAGAAAAATGTTCAGGAAGCCGTAAATGGCGCCCGTGTAGGCGCCTTTGGAAGTTTTGAGGTTTGGGAGCGCGTGATAAGCGCGGTGCACGATGCTGTTCGCATCTATGAGCAAAACTTTGTTTTGAGGCATATCAGTCCGTCACGGCAGGCAATGCGTCGGTGTTCGCCTCCGCGATGGCGCGGACGGCGTCGGCGTAACCAAGCTGTTTGAGGTTTTCTATCCTCTCCGGCGAGAACGCCAAAGCCCTGCCGAGGTTGGCAGAGGGGGTTATGTAAAGTATGTCCAGATCGGGCTGCTCTATCCTGCGTTTGGGCTGTTTTTTTGCAGGGTTGGTGCGGATGACCACCATCTTTTTGCAGCCGCTGCGCGCAAGCAGATTGACGGGCATATTGTCGTAAACACCGCCGTCGATATACTTTTTGCCGTCGATGAGTTTCGGTGGGAAGATGGGGAAGCACGCCGACGCCACGATGTAGTCTATCAGCCTGCCCTCCGGGATATCCTTTTTCATCGCCTCGAAGGGCGTCATGTCGGAGATGTTGTAACTGACGCAGCCGAAATCCATGGGGCTGTTCCTTATCTCTTCCTCTTTCAGTCTGCCGTAAACGAATTTGAGGGCGTGCTCGTAAGAATTTTTGATTATCTCGCGTGCGGTGAGCAGTTTTTTGCCCGTCGCGATGATGAGGTCGAGGTCGAAATCCTTCTGCCTGAACTTGGCGACGGTATCGTCGTCGAAGTCGAACACGGGGCAATGTTTTGCCTCCTCCCAGTACTCCGCCAATTTCTCGATGCCCTGCGATGCCACCACCGCGCCGTTGAGCGCGCCTATGGACGTGCCCGTGACCGCGGAAAACGTGTAGCCGTGTTCTTTGAGCGCGATGAGCGCCCCGAGCTCGTACGCGCCCTTGACGCCGCCTCCTTCCAAAACCAGTCCTATGCCTTTCGTCATCTTACTTCTCCGTGCGCATACGCGCGAAAATTCCAAATAAAAGTGTAATAAATTACGCGCGCGCTGTCAAGTGCGGATTTTCCCTTTCCGCCCGTAAAAACCTCCCTGCAAGGCGCATTCCGCCCTGCTTTTTCCGCTTGTGTGCGGACAAAACGCTGCGGCGCATTTCTCTTCGCGCTCCGCCGCCGCATGAAAACGGGCTGCCTCAAAAGAAGGCAGCCCGTCGCGTGTTTTATCCCGTTCGGGAGCTTATTCTATTCCGTGCAATCTGTCTATCAACCCGGAGTTCACGGAGTAAGTCGCGCCCGGGAAGATGTCCGACTCGGAGGAGCGGTAGCACCACACCCTGATGGGATATTCGAGCAGGGTGTCGAAACCGCTCACGTCTGCGGTGGAGAGCTCCAACATCCTGCCGCCGTCTTCGAAGTACTCACCATTGGGTTTGAGGAAGCTCTCCTCGAAGAAGCCCATGGAGATGAACCCGAAGTGGACGTACTGCACGCCGTTGTAGTTTTTGACTACGTGGTCGAAACCGCCTGCCGAAAGTTCATCGCTGAGCACCATGACCGCAACGTCAACGATTTGATGAAGCCCGGGATCTATGGTTTCCTTATCGATCAGGTTGAGCGCGCTTATCTCCTGCCAGTTGTAGATGTCCACGAAACCGGTCTGATACACGGTGGAGTACCAGCCCTTCTCCACCGCTTCGAGCGCCTTTTCACGCTTATCGCCCCTGGAGAAGTTGTTGAAGTCGAAGCTCGCGCCCGTACCGATGAGGTTGGACATGACGACGTTGTTGAGGCGCAGCACGCTGTACTTGACGTTCCCGCTGCCATCGAGGTTGGTGGGGACATAGATGCCCGTGCCACCCATATTGCGGATGATGCACCCGTCCACGGTGAGGTCCACGCCGTGCGCACCTATGCCCGCGGAGCTGTTCTGGATGTAGGAGTACTCTATCCTGACTTCGGAGAGTTGGTCGTTGACGTAATCCGTGCGCACGTTCTCATTCCTGATATGGATGCAGTAGCCTTTCAGCCCCTGCGCTTCCGATGCGGCTTTTATCTCGTCCCCCACGTCGTTGTTGGGAGAGATGGTGACGTTGCTTATCACCGCGCCGTCTTTGCGCACGATAATGAGAGGGTTGGTGTGCGCGTTCATGAACGCCCTGTTCGCCGTGATACGGTGACCGTTGCCGTAAAGGCTCGAGCACATGACCACTTCGTAGGTGTTATAGCGGTACGCGTCGGAATAGGGGTCGTACGCTTTGAGGAGAGGGGTGCCGTCCTCCGCGCAGTAGGCTATGTCGGAGCCGAGCACTATATCTCCCTCGAACGCCTTTTCGCGGTCTATTATCTCATGGCTGTTGCTGGACGCATTATATTGTCTGGTGAAAGTCTGCGTGGCGCGCGCCGCCGTGGCGAACTCGTCGATGTCGTTGACTTCCACCGCCGGGATGACGGTAATGGTGATCGTCTGAGGCAGCACCGTGGTATAGCGCGGATAGAGGGGGGACACCGTGATGGTGACCTCGGTAGGCTCTGTGACTTTCTCGGGGACGAAACTCAACACGTTGCCGTCGAACGTGACGATGTCGGGATGATCGGAGGTGAAGGTGAACGCCTCATAGAAGATCGCCTTGTCCTCTTCGTCGGTGGGAGGCACGGGGAGGGCGACCGTCACTTCGAGCACGTTGGGGACGAAGTGATCCGTGCCGCTCTCGTAGATGCCGGTCTTGTCGATGTTCGGATCGAATCGGTAAGCGGCAAAGAGGGTCTCGCGCGCAAGTCCGCGTTCCAAGGAGCTGTCGTCGAGAGAGAGCCTGAACAAGGCTATCTTCTCCACGACGCGCAGGGTCAGGCTCTGCTCTTCTTCGCCGTAAATTGCACGAATAACGGTTTCACCCTGCGAAACAGCGGTCACAACGCCGTTTTCGTCCACTGTCGCAATGGCTTCGTTGTCCGAAGACCACGTGACGTCAACGCTGTCGCTCGCCGCGCCGACGTTCGCTTTGGGCTCCGCTTTCAGCACGAGGGGTATCTCTCCTATGCCGAGGGTGTAGCCGCTCTCCGCATGATCGTAATAATAAGCGTTGGTGATCACGAATTCGTCCGCGCCGCACATCACGAAGGTCACGTCGCCGACCTTTGCGGAGCCGGCTCCTTCGTCTATGACGAGCACGCCTTCCGTTATGCTGCCGCCCTCTGCCGCGGTGGCGTCGTACACACCGACGGCAGCGAGATCGACTCTCCTCTCCGCGGTGTAGACGGTGTTGCCGTACAGGCTGGCGCCGGCGGTGACGGTGACGATCGCGTAACCTTCCACCCACTCGCCCGTGTCATTGCGCATGACCCTCATTTTGAGGGCTGCGGACCCGACGCCCACTGCCGTAACGACGCCGTTCGCGTCCACGGTGATGACGGAGGAGTCCTCCCTGTCGGTGGGCTCGCCGCTGCCGTCCAGCGCGCAGACCGACCATTTGCCCTGGGTGACGGTGCTGTTGGCAGGGGTGTACACGGGGGTGAAACGCGCTTTCTCGCCCGTTTTGAGCTGCGTCTTCCCTTCCAGACGGACGCTTTGCACGTATGTATCCGTGACTTCCACGATGGCGTCGTCGGAGAAGCCTTCCGCCTCGACGGACACCCTGAAAGTGCAATAACCGGTTATCTCGACAAGCCCTTCCGTGCTTATCGTAACGGGCTTGTGATCGACGTCCACCAATTCTGCGCCGACGACGGAGGGATCGGAGGTTTCCACCTCCCCTCTTATACGCCATTCCACGGTCTTGTTGGTGGCGCGTTCGGGCAGCACGACTACCGTCAGGTAATCGTCCAGGTCGACCACTCTCTTGCCGTCCTCGCTTATGGGGATGTCGGAGTAATAGATGCGTGCGACGTCTTCCTCAATCTCCACGCTCTCCACGCCTATGACCGCGGCGACGGAAACGAATGAGGTCACCAAACCGACGATCAGCATTATGATGATCGGGATTATGACCAAAATTCCAAGCATTACTTTTTTCATATCAACTCCTTACTGCGGCGGACGGAGCGCCGTCGCCCGTCCTCACGCCTCCGCACAGGCGTCGTCTTACGCTCCTTCGCCGTGCAGCCTGTCTATAAGACGGTTGTTGACGGTGTAGCTCGACCCGGGGATGAGATCGGTGGTGTCGTCGTCATATCCCCAAACATAAACGGGATACTTCAACACATCTCCCAAGATGGAGAGGTCGGAGATCCAGTCGCTGGAAATATTCTTGAACCGCTTGTCTTCAAGCGACGTGTTCCAGCTGACTTCGTCGCTGTCGCGGTCCACATACTCGTCCGTGCCGGATATCCTGCCGTCCGCCTCGACCAGTCTGCCGTCGGGGAGATAGCCGCACATCGCGTAGGACGGATAACCTAACCCTATGGATATGAACCCCAGGTGCATGTAGGCAAGCCCGTTCATCTCCCTGCGGAAGCCTTCCAGGTTCGGCTCGCTCACCAGCACGTCGCGCAAAGTCGCGATGACGATGTCCTTCACCGCTCCTAGTCCGATGCTTTCCAGCGCGTCGGGAGGCAGGAGGTAAATGCTGTCCTCCGCCTGCCAGTTGTAGATGTCAAGGAACCCGGTCTGCGTTATGGTGGAACGCTGCTCGTAGCTTTCCTTGTAATTCGCGTTGTTGTAATCGTTGTTGAACGCGGTGCCTATCAGGTTGGACATCACGCAGTTGGTCAACGTGAGGTTGTTATACTGGCTGCCTCGGTTGCAGATGTAGATCGCCGTGCCCGAGGAGTTGCGCAGTATGCAGCCCTCCACAACGGTTTCGCCGCCCTTCATCTCTATGAGGGACCTCGCGTTTTCCAGCGTGCAGAACTCTATCCTGCCGCCCTTTATCTGCGTCACGTCATCGCCCGTGGCGTTCTTGCGGTCCTGTTTGTTGTAGCGCACGCAGTAACCCGTCCTGAACGTGGCGGTTTCGTCTATCGTGACCTGCCCGTTGTCGAAGTCCTCATCCGAGAAGGAGTTGGGGCGTATGGTCATGTTGCTCAACGTCACGTCGTCGGCGATGATGTTGAACACGGGCGTGATCGCACCCTCCATCTGATCCATCTGCGCGGAGATGATGTGCCCGTTGCCGTAGACGTCGGCGTACACCTTGATGTCGGTGGCTTTATCCTTGCCGCTCACGTTCTCGACCGCTATGTTGTTGGCGAACACGGCGGCTATCTTCTTCTCGGAAAGCGTCGTGTTGAGCTGCGCATGATCGGTGACGAGCGCTCCGTCCACCACCGTCATGGTGAAGGACGCGGTGGAATAAGCCGTCAGATATTCGTACTTGGGATATTTCGCCGACACTGTGATCTTTATCTTCAATTTCTCGCCGTCGGGGGCTGCGGCGCGTATCGCCTCGGGATCGAAACGCATGACGTTGTTCATCACGCCGTTGCCCTCTTCCGTGTCAAAGGTCACGAGCCCGGCAGGCTCCGCCGTGAACGTGAAAGAGTCATAGAAGACCTCCTCGTCCTCCGACTCCAACCTCTCGGGGTAATTGAGGTTGACGGTGTACTCGTTAGGGACGAGGGTGCCGTCGTCGGCATATTTCATGGAGGGGAACACGGTTTCGCGTGCAAGCCCTGCTTCCAGCGACTTGTCGGTGGTCGCGCTCGCGAGCACCGCGACCTTGCGGCGCACCTGCAACACGACGGAGGCTTCGCTGCCGCCGTCCGTCCTCGCGTACACGTTCACGTCGCCGCTCATGAGCCCGCGCACTTCGCCCGTTTCAAGGTCCGCCGCAGCGATGTCCTCGTTCGACGTGCTCCAACTCACCGCGGGCGTTTCGCCGCGTCTGAACACGGAGGCGTATCTTGCGGTGAGCCACAGCGACTGACCCATGACTTCCATCACGTAGTCATCGAGAGCGCCGCCCTGCACTATCTCTATCGCGTCCTTTTCGCAGAGGAATATCGTGAGCGTCTGTCTGCCGGACGCCGTGTCCAGCACGACCTCCGCACGGTCCGCTCCGGCCTCGAAGCGCAGCGCTCCCCCGTCAAGGGTGAAGCCGCTGCCCTCTCCCGTGACGACGTCGGAAGCGTCCACGCCTATGCGCGAAAGCTCGAACTCGCCGGTATGCACGCTGATGATGTCGCCGAAACTGCTTGCCGCCTCATTCACGACCACGGTGACGTGATTGCTTTCCAGCTCGCCGTCGTTCGCGGTGAGCCACACTTCGGCGGAGCCTCTGCTCACGCCGGTGATGATGCCGTTGGCGTCCACGGTGAGGACGCTCGGGTCGTCGGTGTGCCATTCCTCCCCGGCGAGCACGCCGTCAAGCGGAGTGAGCCTGGGGGAAAGCATACGCTGCTCGCCCACCTTTACGGGATCCACGGACAAGAGAGTGATGTCCGTGACGTCGCCGCCGACCACGACGGAACAGGTGTCGGAGTATATCTCCGCCTGCACGGTGAGGTCGAAGTTGCAATATATGTTCGCGCGTATATATCCGCCTGCGGAAACGCTGTCCACGGGGTTGCCGTTGCTGTCCAGCAGTTCCACGTAATTTATTTCCTCGCCGTTTTCTTCGTCGGGGAACTCCGCGTCATGGCTGCGGATGTTGTCTATCGTCCACTCGTAAGTCCTGTCGCGCGCAAGTTCGGGAAGGACGGTGACGTTGAAAAGTCCGCCCTCTCCGTCCAGCGCGTACGTCTTGCCGAGCTCCAACGTAAGACTGTGTTTGTCAAGCTCCACGCTCTCCACCCCGATGAACGCGTTGACGGACACGAAAGATGTCACCAGCCCGACAACGAGCAGCACCACGATGGGGATTATGACGAGGATGCCTATCATCAATTTTTTCATATGTTATCACCCTAATGCCGCGCTTTACGGAGCTATCTTCTGATAACGCTTGTCAAGGTTGACGAAGAGCGCCGCGACGCTCGCCGCCAGAATGACCGCGGACACACCGCACAGGATGGCGTAGATATTGTTGGATTCCCCTATCGGGATGACCACCGTGGAGCCCACTTGCAGAGGCACGAAACTGAACACCATCGTGAACATGCCGAACACCGCCGCAACGAGTATGCCGACGATCAGCGATATTATCATGTTCTTGCTTGCGGACACCATCTCGCCGTCGCCGACCACGTTGAATGTGGGCGACTTGACGTCGGACGCGATGGCAAGGCAGGTGAGCGCGAGGGTTATCATCTCGGAAATGATGAAGATGCACCCGATGTCCAGATCGGTGAGCAGGTTGCCTGCCGCGTCCGTGCCGAATGCCGCCGCCACGACTATGGTGGACAGCACGACGGAAGCCGTGCCGACCGCTCCGTAAAGCACCAGTTTGGCAAGGATCTGCGTGGAATAGCTCACGGGGATTATCTTGGTGTGATAGAACGCGTTGCCTTCACGCGATATGGATGTGGACGCAAAGGACACGATGATCGCGCTGAATATGATGATGACAAGAAGGGTGAGCCCGGGGACTATCGCCGCGCCGACCGTGTTCTGCCCCATCGTTGCCGCGAGGTCGTTGCAGTAGTACACCATCACGGGCGCAGCAACAGCCATCGCGAGATACTGGAAGGAGTAGTTGAAGGAACGCAGGATGAGGAAGAACTCGCGGTTGAGCAGAGTGCCGAACACGCTGCGTTTGATGTTGGGTATCTTCTTTTGGAAGGAAACCTTCTCCGTTTCCACGCCGACGAGGATTATCTTGTAGTAATTGCGCGTCGTGACGAAGTACGCCGCCACGGAAAGCGCCGCCGTGATGAGGAACAGATAGAGGAAGGACAGCCCGGCGTCCAGAGAAGAATAGCCGGAGAACCATCCGCCGAGCAGCAGCGCGTACCACTTGAAGGGATACGCCGCGCCTGCGAAGTTGCGGAACTTCTCCATCACCGTGGGCGAGAACAGGCTCGCGCTCTCGTCACGCATATACTCCAACACCCCGGAAAGCGCCGTCATGTAAAGGATGAACCCTGCGCAGATCGCCGCGATGAGCAGGATGAGCACGAGCAGGAACTGGTTCTTCACCAGGTTCATGAGCATCATGACCGGGATGGCGAGCAGGTTTGCTATGGCGTAAGGCAGCGGAGCCGCCAGCACCATGACCGCCAGCATCACGAAGTAGTAACCCACGGGCGCGGAAGACACCACGCCGTATATCACGCACACCGGGATGAGGATGAGCAGGTTGATGACGATGTTGTGCACCATGCAGTACAGCGACTTGGAGAGCAATATCTCCTTGCCGCTCACGGGGAAGCGCAGCAACAGTTCGTTATCGCCGCTGAGGTAAAGGTTCTTGACCACATTGCCTATCGCGACGAGCGTCGTCACGCAGACGGTGAAAGTCATCGCCATGACGAGGAACTCGAAAGGCATATGCGACCTTCTCACGAACATCTCGGCAAGATAGTAAATGCCGGTCACGAGTATGGCGTATATCGCCAGCGTGAAAAGCATACTGAGCGCCTTGCCCACTTTCGCCTTCGGGGTCATGTCCACTCCGGAACCGAACCTCGCGCGCATTTCCAGCCTTAGCAGCGACTTAACGCTGAGCCAGGATATCTTGTCATTCATTGTTCGTCCTCCGTGCCGCCATCATAATTCTGATCGTAGGGCTGCTCCGGTGCGGCATAATCATAATTTTCGTTATTACCGGCGTACGTATCAAACTGCTCCGGTGCGGCATAGCCGTAATAATCGTTGGCGTCGGTGTACGTATCCGACTGTTTGACAGGCTCTTCGACACTTTCAACGGGCATGTCGGGACGCATCTCCGCCTGCTCTTGCGCGACATAGTCCTCGAACAGTCGCTTCTCGTAAGTGCCGGTGATCTTGAAGAACCTCTCTTCGAGGTTGGCTTTGTTCTCCTCGTTGCCTGCAAGGTCGAAACAGTCGATGAGGTGACCATCGTTGATGATCGCCACGCGGTGGCACAGCCTCTTGACCAGGTCAAGGTTGTGGCTGGAGAAAAAGACCGTGTTTCCCTTGGCGCAATGTTCGCGCATGTATGCGATGATCTCCGCCGTGGACTGGGGGTCAAGACCCATCATGGGCTCGTCCAACACCCACAGCCTGGGCTCGTGGATGAGCGCGGCAATGATGCATATCTTCTGCTTCATGCCGTGGGAGTAAGCCTTGATCTGCTTGTCAATGGCAAAACGGAGCTTGAACAGATCCAGATATCTTTCCAGCCTCTCCGTCCTGTCCTGCTTGGACACGCGGTAAAGGTCGGCGACGTAGTTGACGTATTCCCTGCCCGTCAGCTTCTCGTAGACGGAATGGTTGTCGGGGACGTACCCCATGTTCATCTTCGCCTTGATGGGCTCCTTTTGGATGTCGTAGCCGCACACTTCGATGCTGCCGCCGTCAAAAGGCAGGATGCCCGTCAGGCACTTGATGGTGGTGGACTTCCCTGCGCCGTTCTGACCGAGGAAGCCGAAGATCTCGCCGGGGCGCAGTTCGAATGAGATGTCATCCACCGCCACGCGGTCGCTCTTGGGATAAACTTTTTTGAGGTTTGTGACTTTAAGCATATTTCTTCTCCTGGTGTTTTCGCTTTTAGTGTCCGCCGTATCGGCGGTTTTATATTATGACGCGCACGCAACGCGCGCACGATATGCGTATAAGGCGCCGCGCCTCCTCTTTCGACATCGGGCGTGTACGCTCCCACTTCATTCTACTCCGCGTTCCTTACCGACTCATGACGAAATTCTTACAAAAGTCTTACAATGCGGAATATAACGCGCGGGCGCGCGCACGTGTATGTGCAAAAGAGCAAGCGCACGGTGCGCCGCCATTCTCATTGCTTCATGACAACGGAAAAATTGAAAAAGGATGCCGGCGCCGCGCAACATGCGCTGGGCTGGACGATGCCGTGACCCTTGCCCTCTTTGGTCAGAGTGACGCAAGGCGCGCTCCTGCGCGCGTAACAGGCGTTGTCCGCTCCGTTTGCAAGCAGCTTCGCCACGGATACGTATATGCCGCACATCCCGAAAAGCACATATTTGCCGAAGATGGATTGAAGCCGCGCGAACCACATCTCTTCCGCGACGCTCTGTCCGCACAAAGCGAGAGCGTAAACGGAGGACTCCGTGGCAGCACGCAGCGCCTTTATCCCCTTGGGAAGATTTTTGATCAGCGTGACCACGCACACCAGGACGCTCGTCCCTGCAAGGACGGCGGCGAGGGTGACGACCGTGAAAGACACGCCGATGAGTGCAGTCTGAAAATCCAACATACTCAACCTCTTCGGTCATATAGATTTTACCATTTTGCAAATATCGGTGTCAATCGTTTTACCTCACCCATTTTTTGCCTGCCCTTAACACACCGTATCACAACAATACAATGTTTATAGTCACAATATTTACGATAAAATGCTTTTTTGTGCAATATTATCTTAAAAACGAAACGTCCTTCGTTTCGCGTGGGCAAGGACGGATGACGGCTTTGCAAGGACGGATGAGCATTTTTTCCGCCTGCGCTTGACTTCGCGCGACTGGCGGCGTATAACATTAACGTCTTGTGCGGACGCGCGCTCGAGGGGCGCGCCAAGGGAGGTCATGATGAACGTAGACGAACTGCTTCTGCCGCTTGCGTTGATACTTGTGGTGGCAAAACTTTTCTCCATCCTCGGCAAAAAGGTAGGGCTGCCGCAGGTGGTGGGGATGATAGTCGCAGGCATACTGCTCGGACTGATACGTTACATCCCCGGTCAGCAGGTCTTCACCTCCTCCGCGATGGAGGGGCTCTCCTTCCTTGCCAAGATAGGCGTCATCCTCATAATGTTCTCCGCGGGGCTTGACACCGACCTCAAACAGTTCAAAAAGATAGGCGTCCCCAGCGTGGTGATAACTCTGCTCGGCGTGGCGTTCCCCCTGCTCTTCGGTTTTCTCGCCGCAGGAGGGATGCTGCACGGCGGAAAGTTCTCTTCCATGTCGCAGACCGACCTCATTTCCTGCCTTTTCTACGGCACGATACTCGCGGCTACTTCCGTCAGCATAACGGTGGCTGCGCTTAAAGAGCTGGGCAAACTCAACACCAAAGTCGGGATGTCCATAATCGCCGCCGCCATAATAGACGATGTGATAGGCATCGTCCTGCTCTCACTGTTCATCAGCATAGACGCAACGGGCGGCGCAGGCGACATCGGCAGGTCGATAGGCATGATGATAGCCTTCTTCGCGGCGGCGGTCGCCGTGGGCGTCCTGATAAGGCTCGCCGTCAAATATCTTTCAAAACGCTATCCTCACACTCGCCGCATCCCCATACTCAGCTTCGCCGTGTGCTTCTTTTACGCATATGCCGCGGAAACCTGGTTCGGCGTCGCCGACATCACGGGGGCGTACGTCGCAGGGCTCATGCTCTCCGGACTGCACGAGACGGAATACGTGGACAGAAAGATAGAGGTGAGCAACTACATGATCTTCGCGCCCGTGTTCTTTGCAAACATAGGCGTCACCTCCAATTTCGACTCCATAAGCGCGCAGATGGCAGGCTTCGGCGTGGTGTTTGTCCTGGCAGGGATGGCAGGCAAAGTGATAGGCTGCGGAGGCGGCGCTCTGATGTGCGGCTACGGCGCGAAAGACAGCCTGCGTGTAGGCATCGGGATGATGGTGCGCGCGGAAGTCGTGCTGGTGTGCGCGCAGCGCGGCGTGGACTCCGGGCTGGTGGACGCGGCGATAATGCCCTTCGTGCTCATACTCATCATCGCCACCACACTGCTCACTCCCCTGCTCCTCAAACTCTCCTACCGCAAGGAACTTCCTCCCCCCGAACTCCCTCCGACCTATGTCAGAGAACAACGCACGGCGTGAAACAGGAACACGCATGCCCGAACCCGACTTACACCCATTAAAAGACGGAACAACACCCCATGCACCACGTGCCCTCTTTCGGGGCGTGCTTGATTAAAACTCTCCCTTTTTCAAAGACGGAACTATACCCCAATTCCCCACGTTCACTCGTTCGGAGCGTGCTTAATCAAAACTCTCTCATTCAAAGGCGGAATACAATACTCTAATTCCTCACGCACACTTATTCGGGGCGTGCTTTATCCGGGACAAATGGGGACGGGGTAAAAATGTCCAATGAGGGACGCGCTTTGTCCCTCATTGGACATTTGCGCCCCCAAGCCCCATCAAAGATGGGTACCCCGGCTTTACCCCGTCCCCTATTGTCCCAACGCGTTCCTGTTTTCCGTATAACGTGAAACATGAGCGTGCGTGTCTGAACCCGACTTACACCCATTAAAAGACGGAACAAAATACTCTTTTCCTCACGTTCACTTATTGTGGGCGTGCGTGATTTGCAACTTTCTCATTCAAAGACGGAACAACGCGCCGCTCAGCCAAACTTGCACCGTGGGCGGATTTTCGCCCACGCTTGCAAGTCGCGGCGCGAAAAGTGAGCGCCGAGCGCCGACGGAGCATTAAGTAGACACGGGCGTAGTGCGCGAGTGCCGCACCGAAGGTCTAGCGATTGTTACACGAAGTGTCAATCGCGTCATTCCTCCGCCCGTGCCGGGTTCTCGGTGGGTGCAGTTCTCCGCTTGATTATGTAAGTGCAAGAAATAAACTTTTTTAGAGGCGGAAAGTTAGTCCTGCATGATGCGAGGAGTACAACCCTTTCGGCACGGGGGAGGAAAGCCCGAAGGGAAGGAGGGGGTTCAATACTCCCATGTTAGGGGATTAAACTCCAATTAACCTTTATTTCCCACATGTACTGGAGTAGAGCGCTCTTTCTTAATCCGAAACAACCGGGGACGGGGCAAAAATGTAAAGTGCCGCTCACGGCACTTTACATTTACACTTCGATTTACCCCGTCCCCGTTGTGTCCCGACACATTCCTGTTTCAGGGTAATGTAAAATATCTTGCTCTATAGCTTAAATAGGGGCGTTCTCTTATTTTATTATCGCCGCATTCCAGTGAGGATCGGGCTCAAACCCCATGAGTTTGGCGACGGTAGCCGCCACGTTACTGAGCCCGAATTCGCCTTCCGCTATCTCGCAGTCCGCATTGCAGACGATGAAGGGAACGGGGTTGAGGCTGTGCGCGGTGCGCACGCTCACGACGCCTTTCTTGTTCTTTTCCAGCATCTCGTCCGCGTTGCCGTGATCGGCGGTGACGACGAGGGCGTAACCTTCCTCTTTGATGACGGGCAGCAAACGCGCAAGCCCGAGGTCCACCGCTTCCACGCCCACTATCGTGGCGTCGAGGTTGCCGGTGTGTCCCACCATATCGCCGTTGGGATAATTGCAGCGGATGAAGCCGTACTTGCCGCTCTTCACCGCCGCGATGACGGCGTCGGTGACCTCCGCGGATTTCATCCAGGGACGCTGATCGAACGTGACCTTATCGCTGGGGATCTCCTGCCAGGTTTCCAGCTTGTCGCTGAACTTCTCACTGCGGTTGCCGTTCCAGAAATACGTGACGTGACCGAACTTCTGCGTTTCGGACACCGCGTATTCGTTGACGCCGTGCGCGACGAGAAACTCCGTGAGAGTGTGCTCGATCTTGGGAGGTTCGACGAGGAAACGCTTGGGCAGGTGCAGGTCGCCGTCGTATTCCAGCATCCCTGCGTACATGACCTTGGGCATATCGCCGCGGTCGAAGCCCTTGAAGTCGGCGTCGTCGAATGCCATGCTGAGCTCTATCGCGCGGTCGCCGCGGAAATTGAAGAGCACCACGCTGTCCCCGTCCTTCATCGCGCCCACGGGCTTGCCGTCCTCGGCGATGACGAATGCCGGCAGATCCTGGTCGATGACGCCGGGTTCCTCCGCACGGTAAGCGGCGATGGCTTCCGTCGCGCTCGCGAACTGTCTGCCCTCCCCGTAGACGTGAGTGTCGAAACCGCGCTTCACCATGTCCCAATCCGCGAAGTAGCGGTCCATGGTTATCTTCATCCTGCCGCCGCCCGACGCGATGCGCGCGTCAAAGGAGGCGTCGTTGAGGGAGGACATCGCCTCTTCCAGCATATCCACGTAAACGAGCGCGCTGGTGGCAGGCACATCCCTTCCGTCCAGCAGGACATGGACGCGGACTCTCTTTATCCCCTCCTTTTTCGCGCCCTCGATGAGAGCGATGAGGTGATGTATGTTGCTGTGGACGTTCCCGTCCGAAAGCAGACCGATAAAATGCATGGCGGAGGAATTCTTCACGCAGTTCCCGACCAGCTCGCGCCAGGCGGACGACCCGAATATCGCGCCGCTTTCGATCGCTTCCTCCACAAGTTTCGCTCCCTGCGAGTATATCTGTCCGCAGCCGAGCGCGTTATGACCAACTTCGCTGTTGCCCATATCCTCGTCGGAAGGCAGCCCGACTGCGGTGCCGTGCGCCTTTATGTAAGTGTTCGGACACTCTTTGAGCAGCTTATCCAGCGTAGGGGTGTTTGCCATGGTCACGGCATCTCCCAGCCCCGTGGTGGACTTGCCCACGCCGTCCATGACGACCAAAACGACTTTATTTTCCATATTTTTCCTCTTTTACCGTCCGAAGGACGCGATTTTCCGCATAATTGTATCATGACGCGCGCGCATAGTCAAACGTATGCACGCTCGCGCAAGCGCACGTCAAAAGCTGTTTTAACGCCGCCGCCTCATCCGCTTTCTCGCCGCCCGACGGTCAAAATGCCGCCCTGCTCGGGCGGCATTTTACGTTGAGCGGTCATTATCAATAATTGACGACCTTGGAGAAATCCTCCGCCTTCAAGGAAGCGCCGCCGATGAGTCCGCCGTCTATCTCGGGCATCGCCATGAGCTCGCTCGCGTTCTTGGGATTCATACTGCCGCCGTACTGGATGCGCACTCTGTTCTCCGCACACTTGGGGCAATACAGCTTCGCCATGGTGTCGCGGATGACCTTGATAGTGTCGTTGGCATCCTGCGCGGTCGCGGTCTTGCCGGTGCCGATCGCCCAGACGGGTTCGTAAGCTATGACGATGTTGTCCAGCTCGTCCTTGTCGATGTCCTTGAACGCCGCAACGGTCTGACGGGTGACCACTTCTTCCGTCTTGCCGCCCTCGCGCTCTTCCAGCGTTTCGCCCACGCACACTATGGGTTTGAGCCCTGCGGCTAGCGCCGCTTTCATGCGCGCGTTGACGGTTTCGTCCGTTTCACCGAAGTACTGCCTCCTCTCGCTGTGACCGATGATGACGTACTCCACGCCGAGTTCGACCAGCATCTTCGCGCTTATCTCGCCCGTGAAAGCTCCTTTTTCCGCCCAGTGGACGTTCTCCGCGCCCACTTTGATGTTGCTGCCCTTGGTGGCTTCCACCGCGGCGGCGAGATCGGTGTAAGGGGTGCAGATGACGACGTCGCACGCCGCATCCTTAACGAGGGGGATGAGATCGGCGACGAGGGCTTTGGTTTCGGCGATGGTGTTGTTCATCTTCCAGTTGCCGGCAATGATGGGTTTACGCATAATATTCTCCTTTCTTATCGTTATATGGCGCGGACTCTGCCGCGTGCGGTTTTCTTATCCTGCGCATAGCCGCCGTAAACCGACGCTATCCGACGTTTATAACACTATTCTTGACGATAAACATCCGATACGGTGATTTACGACAGCTTTGCCTCATTTCACTTCTTGTCGTTCAGGCAGGCGATGCCGGGCAGCACTTTGCCTTCCAAAAACTCCAGCGACGCGCCGCCGCCCGTGGAGATGTGGGTCATCTTGTCCGCGTAGCCGAGCTGCGCCACCGCTGCCGCGCTGTCGCCGCCGCCGATGATGGTGATGGCGTCGGTTTCCGCAAGCGCCTGCGCCACGGCTTTGGTGCCCGTCGCGAACTTCTCCATCTCGAACACGCCCATGGGTCCGTTCCACACCACCGTCTTTGCGCTCTTGACGGCGTCAGAGAACATTGCGATGGTCTTGGGTCCGATGTCCAGCCCCATCCAACCGTCGGGGATGTCGCCTTCCGCAACGGCGGTGTTGGCGTCGTTGGAGAACGCGTCCGCTATGACGTTATCAACGGGGAGCATGAGCTTGACGCCCTTTTCCTCCGCCTTCTTCATGAGTTCCTTGGCGAGCTCGATCTTGTCCTCTTCGAGGAGGCTGTTGCCCACTTTGTAGCCGAGCGCCGCGCGGAAGGTGTATGCCATGCCGCCGCCGATGATGAGCGCGTCGCACTTGCCGATGAGGCTCTCGATGACGCCTATCTTGTCGGACACTTTCGCGCCGCCCAGTATGGCGACGAAAGGACGCGCCGGGTTTTCCACCGCGCCGCCCAGGAATTTGAGTTCCTTCTCAATGAGGAAGCCGCTCACCGCAACGGGCGCGTAGCCGTACTGCGCGATGCCTGCGGTGGTCGCGTGCGCACGGTGCGCCGTGCCGAACGCGTCGTTGACGTAAATGTCGCAAAAATCCGCCAGTTTCTTGCAAAGTTCCTCGCTGTTCTTCTCCTCGCCGGCTTCGAAACGGGTGTTTTCGAGCAGCACGCACTCGCCGTCTTTGAGGGCTGCGACTTTCTTGTGCGCGTCCTCGCCCACGAGATCGGTCGCAAAAGTGACCTTGCCGGGGAAGATCTCCGCAAGCCTGTCCGCGACGGGCTTCAAAGAGAACTTCTTGGGGTCGTTTTTGAGCGCCTTGGCGATATACTCCGCCTTTGCCGCCTCTCTCTCGTTTTCGGGGAGGGCTTCCACCGCCTTTTTCTCCTTCTTGGTGAGCCCGAAACCGGGGGTGAAGATGTTGTGGGGCTTGCCGAGGTGAGAACAAAGGATGACCTTTGCGCCGTGCTCCATCAGATATTTGATGGTGGGAAGCGCGCCGTTGATACGGTTCTCATCGGTTATCACACCGTCCACCATGGGAACGTTGAAGTCCACACGGGTCAGACACTTTTTGCCTTTGACGTCAACATCTCTTATCGTCATCTTGCTCATAGGAATTCTCCTTATACTGAATTATTTTCCGAAATAGAGCGGCAGACGGCATAAGCCGCGAAACCGCAGAGAAAATTATATCACACGCACGCGCATATCGCAAACAAAACTTAAATATTGGATATAAATGGCGTACATCCGCGCGCAGCGCCCGAAACCGAGCCTTGTTACAGACGATGTTGCTCTTGGTCGGAATTGCGTGCATCCGCGCGTGGCGCCCGAAACCGAGCGCACTCATATGCGCGGCGCCGCACTTCGGGACGCCTCGTTTTCTCCCCTGCTCATATGCGGATATGTGCAAAACACGAAACGTATTATTTTTAAGTAAACGTATCGTGTACAACACTGTTCAGTGCGATTTTTGCAAAATAACGCTACTCCGCGGCAAAGTCTGCCCCGTGAATGGTAACCGGCAAAATGCCGCACACGTTACGCCGTGCCGAAACGGAACGGATCACATTTTGACGCCGCCGAGGTGTCCCTCCGCCGAAAGCGTGCCGAACCCGTTTTGCCTGAGCGCTTCGTAAACGGTTATCGCCACCGAATTGGACAGATTGAGAGATCTTGCCTCCGCCCTCATCGGTACACGCAACGTGTTTTCATAATTCGCGGCGAGGAGTTCTTCGGGAAGTCCTCTCGTTTCTTTGCCGAACACCAGGTAGTCGCCCGGGACAAATTGCGCCTCCGCGTAACACTTTGCCGCTTTTGTGGAAAGAAAGTAAAATGACGGCGCGCCTTGCTCGCTCATGACCGCATAGGCGCCGCCCGCGCTTTTATATCTTCCCTGCGCGTTCTTTTCAAAAAAATCGCCGAGGGAGTCGTACACCTTAAAGTCCGCAAGATGCCAGTAGTCCAACCCGGCGCGTTTGAGCGCGCGGTCGGAGATGTCGAACCCGAGCGGCTTCACGAGGTGCACCGTGCAACCCGTTGCCGCGGCGGTCCTGACGATGTTGCCCGTGTTCTGCGGTATCTCGGGTTCCACCAAAACGATATTGAACATAGCTGCCTCTCATATGCGCGTTTTTGCATATTATGCCAGACAGGAATAATACGAACCAGCCTCGGAGCAATTCTTTTCGGCGCTTTCGCGCAGCCGGAACTTGCCAATATGTAAACTATTGCCTGCGTTCCGCTTGCACAAAATCATCCGAAAATCTCTTGCTCTGAGGTGCGAGCAGTTCAGCGCCAGCCGATTTTTGGCTGAGCAAGGAAGTCGGCGCAGCTAATACCAGCCCGTATTAGCAAGGCGACTGACGCGGTTCAGGCGGAAATCGGCGGCGCGGAACCTGGTTCGTATTATTCCTGTCTGGCATAGCACACGGGAGCCGTGCAACAAGCGTTTATCATCTCATCCGCCGCATATAACCGAAAAACGCATAAACGTTTCCTGCCTTATGCCCCCGATAGTCGCCGCAAAACCCGGGACGCGCCCTACATTTTACCGATGCGGATGATTTCCGGGCGTATCCGCAGCGTGATCCATGCTGAAAGCAAAACACGGAACTTAATACAGACTTTATGCGATTTTCCGCATTCTGAACGTGTCTTTTGACCTACGACAAAAATTCGTTCACAACGGCAAAAACATCCTCAACGCCGGAAATACGCGCCGCCGCAAGGCGCACGGCTTTGGCGTGAGGCGTGTTTTTCGCATAATGACAGAGGTGGAGCTTCATGACGTTTGCAACGGTGCGCTCCGGGAGTATCTTCAAGAGGATGTTCACGTGCCGCTTTACGGCGTCTGCCGTGTCGAAATGCGAAGCCGCATTCCGCATGAGTTCGTCGGCGTAGGCGGAAGCGTCCTCGCGCACCGCGCCGTCCTCCGTGTAAATTTCATCGTCCGAAAGCGCGTCCAACCTGCCCAATACGTCGAACAGCCAGGGACGACCCAGCGCGCCGCGCCCCAACATGAAAGCGTCCGCATGAGTTATCCTGCGCACTTCGAAGTAGCTCTCCGCGTCCGTTATATCGCCGTTTGCGACGACGGGAACGGCGAGCGCCTCCTTGACGGAAGCGGTGACGGCATGGTCGGCATGACCGCCGTACATCTGTTCGCGGTAACGCGGATGGACTGTGACTGCGGCAGCTCCTCCGCGCACGGCAGCCAGCGCGCATTCTCTGACGCAGGGATGCCCCTCCTCGATGCCTGCGCGCAACTTGACCGTGACTGGGCGGCCGCTCCCCTCCGCCGTAGCGCGCACCACCTGCTCAATAAGTTCGGGACGCGCCATGAGCGCGCTGCCGTCCCCGTTTGAAAAAACTTTCTTGACGGGACAGCCCATATTGATGTCGATGATGGGGAAATCCTTTAATCTGCCGTCTGCGGCAGCCCTTTTCATGAACTCGGGGTCGCTGCCGAAAAGCTGCACCGCGCACGGCGCGTCGCTCTCGCGGTAAATGAGCGCGGCGGTGCCGGGGTTCAAGTAACACAAACCCTTCGCGCTCACCATTTCCGTGTACATCAGTCCTGCCCCGAAACTTTCCGCGACTGCCCTGAAACCGGCATCGCTGAACCCTGCAAGCGGCGCAAGAAAAATGCGAGATCGGAGTTTTACACCGCAAAAATCAAACATTAAACTTCCTTTTCCGCCCTTTTGACCTCTTCCCAGATCTCATCGAGTTCGGCAAGGTCGCAGTCCGTCATCTCTTTTCCGCGCGCTTTGACCGCCCTTTCCACGGCGGCGAATCTCGCAAAAAATTTCACACTCGCTTCACGCAACGCGTTCTCCGCCTCCACGCCTTTCAGACGCAGAAGGTTGACTGCGGCGAACAGAAGATCCCCTCCTTCCTCCACGAGATGCGCGGCGTCCGCAGTCAAAAACTCCGCCAGTTCCTCGCGCACTTTGCCTGCGGCAGGGTCCGGCGTGGACCAGTCGAACCCGGCGCGCTTTGCTATCTTCTGCACCTTCTCGGCGTAAAGCAGCGCAGGCAGATTTTTGGGCACTCTGTCCATTGCGTCCGTGTTGGAAACGTACTTCTTTTCTTTCTTCTTCGCCTCGTTCCAAAACCCGAGGGCCTGCTCGGCATTGTCCGCGTGGTTTTCGCCGAAAATGTGAGTGTGGCGGTCGAGCAGTTTCCTGCACAACATGGTGAGCATATCCGAGTAGCCGAACTCGCCGCTCTCTTTTGCGATCTGGGTGTGGAAGACTGCCTGCATCAAAACGTCGCCGCTCTCTTCCGTCATTCCGTGGACGTCGCCGCCGTCTATGGCGTCCACCAGTTCGTACGCCTCCTCGATGAGGTTGATACGTATGCTCTTATGATCCTGCGCTCTGTCCCATTCGCATCCGCCCTCGCCGCGCAGCCTTGCCATTATCTCGCAAAGGTCTGAAAAATCGAAACGCCCCCGTTCCGTGAGCGGTTTGGCTTCTATGTATATCTCCGACACATCGGACGAAAGGTCTTTCAGCGCGACTTCGGTGCGCACCCCGTTCACGGTCGCGAGCGCGCGCTCGTCCTCGCCGTACATATCGGCGAGCCTTGCCGCGACCGCCGCCGCTTCGGACGGGGAAGTCACCCTGACGCGCAGAGGGACGCGCTTGTTCACCGCGACGCATTCGGGGAGGATATCCTCCGCCGTGTAAAACTGTTCGGAACGAAGTCCTGCGGCGGCGCCGCGATCTTTATCCGTCATAGCCGTTCTCCCAAAATCTTATCTTTTTTCTCAAACGCACGAGGCTGCTGCCGAAGGGCAAAGCCAAACACTCCCCCTCGCTGAACACGCCTGCGAGCGTCGTCATCCAACCGTACATCAGTGCGCACACGAGCGCGCCTGCGAGCACCGCGCCGATATTTGTCGGGACATACTCCCTGACCACCAGCGCCGCCAGAGCCATTATAACACCGCACACCATGATTTGGGCAACATTTTTTTCCAGCCGCACTCCCGTCAGTCTGCGGAAAGCGGACAGCACGGCAAAAAGGGAGAGCGCGCTCATGCCTACGCCTGCGATCGCGGCGCCCATTATACCGATGTAGCGCACCAGGACGAGGGACAACACCACTTTGAGTATAACGGCACAAAACAGACTTTTGATTGCGGAATTTGTCTTGTCAAGTGCCTGTAACAGCGAAACGTATATCTGCGTCCCTCCCGTAAGCACCACTCCGAACGCGGCGACGGACATGAGCCGCGCCGTCTGCCAAAGCTCGTAGGCGGAGAGCGTGGGATATAAAACGGCAAGCACGTTGCGCCCGAACACCATCAAGAACAGCGCGGCAGGCACCCCTAACAGCCACACGAGTTTGACGGACATCCTGCTCTTGAACAGGATGCCCCCGATGTCGCGTTCCGACCGCGAAACGGACACGGAGGGGACCACGGCTATCGCCAGCGACATCACCGCCACGACGGGCAGGTTCACGAGCGAGGTCACCGGACCGCTGTACAAGCCGTATTGCGCGGTGGCGGACGCCGTGTCTGCGCCTCCCCATTTGAGCGCGTTGACCACTATCATGCTGTCGAAAAACGCGCCGAGGGGCAGTATCAACCCGAGCAACGCGATGGGGGCTGCGGTGCGGAACATGGCGTGTCGCTCGGCGGCGTTGAGGCGCAGAGTTTCTTTCGGCGAGCCCGACTTACGCGTGCGGACAAGGTAAGTTATGACGAGGTACGCCGCGGCGGCGAACTCCGAAACCGCCACGCCGAGCAGCGCGCCCGTGACGGCGGCGGTGACGCCTCTCTCCGCGAACGCAGCGGCAAGCCCCACCCCGACCGCGAGTTTGATCACCTGTTCCACTATGCCGGACAGCGCGGTGGGCAGCATATACATTTCCCCTTGGAACCATCCGCGCAACCCTGCGACTATACCCACGAAGAATATCGCCGGCGCGATGACGGCGTAACCCCTCGCCGCCGCCGGATTGCCCTGCCAGTCCGCGATCGCGCCCGACAGCGCGGTGATGAGTATCCCTGCGAGCGCGGAAAGGGACAGCAGCGTTATGAGCGCTGCGGCAAGATACTTTTTGGCGCCCTCGCCCATCGCGCGGCGTTCCGCCACTATTCTGGAAAGCGCGGTGGGGATGCCTGCCGTGGAAAGGGTCATAAACAGCGCATAGACGGGGAAAACCAGCTGGTAGAGCCCCATGCCTTCCGCGCCGAGTATGTTGGTGAGCGGCACTCGGTAAAAGGCGCCTATCACCTTTGCCAGCATGCTCCCTGCCGCAAGCACCGCCGCTCCGCCTGCCAGTCTGCCGGGCAAGCTCAGTCTGCGCATACGTCCCCCAGGACTCTCGCCGCGAATTCCAAAAGGCGCACGTGCTCCTCCGCGCCCTCTCCCACCAAAAACAGCTGCCCGGTGACGTCGCCTGCCACGGTCACGGGCGCGCCCACCATACATCCGCCGCCGAGTAACACGCCGTCCACGGGACAAAACCCGTCCCGACGCCTGAACGTCTGCGTTTTACGGCTGCGCGCAAGTGCGGAAAACTCCTCCGTAAGAGCGCGCGACCTCAGCCGTCCCACACCCTTTCCGTGCGCGGCAGCCACCTCGTCCGCTGCGACGAGGAACGCCTCGCAACCCGTCGCGTCGGCGAGCGCGGCGACCGTGCTCTCCGCCGCGCGCTTTGCCTCCGAAAACCGCGAATGCTTGCGCACGATGAGCTTTTCCCCGTCGGGGAGTATCTCCATCTCCTCCCCTTCCGCCAGCCGCAGACTGCGCCTTATCTCTTTGGGGATGACTATCCGCCCCAGCTCGTCCATCCTGCGCACAATGCCCGTTTCGCTCATAAAAAACCTCCCGTTCGGCTGTTAGTTTCCGCAACGGGAGGTATATTATTCTCTGTCCGACGGCTTTCAGCGTCTGCGCACCGCGTGCGACTTCGCCGCCGACCATACCGTGCGTCCGACCGGCTTATCCTCCTTGACGCGTTCGAGCACAAAGCAAGTGAAATCCACGTCCTCCACAAAATCGGAAGGCAGGAATTTTACGCGGTTGAAGCGGTCGAACCTCTCAAAATGCGCAGGAAGCAACACGGGCGTGGAAACGTCCGCCTTGTACGCCACGTTCTGCACCGCTTCGCGGAAACCCGAAAAGCCGGGGGCGTGCTCGCCCTCGTACAGCACATCGCGCAGTATCTTATCCCCTCGCATCACTTTTGCCCAGATCTTCATCAGTACTCCGCCACTATCTCGCCGAAATAGAAATTGTGTTTGTCGCCGCCCGCGTACCAGTTCTCCACGCGGCTGATGTCCATATCGCCCATGGGGAGAACGCCGAGCACGCGGCACTCGAAGTATCTCTCGCAGCCTGCCACAACGCAGGTGCCCACCTCTCTCGCCGCCTGTTTTTTCATCCCGGTTTCCGCCCACTTGTCGTAGTCGCGACCGCTCTTGCTGCCGCAGAACGCCAGCTCCTTTTTCATGCTGCCTGCCGCAGGGACGCTTACGGTGAACTCCCCGGTCTTGTCCAGCATCTGTTTGGTGTAACGGCTGTCGCGGATGGGCGCGACGAACACTTTCTTGCCCCACATCACGCCTACAAACCCCCAGCTTGCCACCATGACGTTATCGCCGGAAGTCACGAACGCGCCCGTGTTGAACGCGCTGTTCATAAACTGCATATTTTCAAAATCGTGCATATCTCCTCCGTTATCGGGCGGATAAACGCCGAATTGCGGCGTTTGCTCATTTTGCCCGTCAAAACTGTTGCTTTCGGATGTATAGTATGATAACATACGTCCGATGGTCACGGCAACACCCATCAATAAAAAAAACCGAGGTATATTTTGAGAAAGACCACTCTTTTTCTCACGCGCTCCGCGCTCATAGCGGCGATCTATTTCGCCCTTGCCACAGTGCTGCAACCCATTTCGTTCGGTCCCGTGCAATTCCGCCTGTCGGAGGCGTTGGTGCTGCTGCCCGTCTTCATGCCGGAATCCATCATCGGCGTGACGCTGGGATGCTTTTTGTCCAACTTCTTTTACTCTACGATGTACGACGTGATATTCGGCACGATAGCCACCGCGGCGGCGGCGCTCCTCACCTATCTGCTCCGCCGCACCAAGGTGCTCTATGTGCTGCCTCCCCTGCTGCTCAACGCCTTCCTCGTGCCCGTGATATGGGTGGTGGACGGTTCCGACGGGGCGTATCTTGTCAACTTCGCGCTCATCCTCGCGTCCGAGGTCGTGGTGGTGTGTCTGATAGGCTTCCCCCTCACGCTCATTCTGCAAAAGGCGCTCACGCGCGCAGGCATACGCTTCTACTCTTTCCGAAAGGCACTGACCGCGCCTGCCTACCGTCGCGTGCTGCGCGACAGCTCCGACGTCGGCGACGGGCGCGCCGCACCCGAACTCTGCGGCGAGGTCGGACATTCGGAGGCGGCAAGATGAACGCGCTCGACATGGTGAGAAGAGCGGTGAGCGAACAGCTCTCCCCGGGCGACTTTGCGATAGACGCCACCGCAGGGCGCGGCTACGACACGGCTTTCCTTGCTCGGGCGGTGGGCAAAACGGGCAGAGTGCTGGCGTTCGACATACAGCCCGACGCTGTAAACAGCACGCGCGAGCTGCTTGCCGCAGAAGGGTTGAACGCGGAAGTCGTGCTAGCCTCCCACGCGGATATGTCCCTCTACGCAAACCCGGAAACCGCGTCCTGCATCCTTTTCAATCTCGGTTATCTCCCCGGCGGCGACCACTCCGTCTTCACGCATGCGGATTCCACCATCGCGGCGGTGACGTCGGGGCTCGACATCTTAAAGCGCGGAGGGCTCATGTGCATCACGGTGTACAGCGGCGGCGCGAACGGCTATGACGAACGCGACGCTCTCCTGCCCTTCCTCGCCTCCCTGGACGACGGGAAATATCAGGTGGTGAAAGTGTCCTTCCACAACTGGAAAAAGGACCCCCCTTTCCCGATATTCATCCGCAAGCTGTGACCGCGCTCGGAATTGGTTGACCGCACGCGCGCGCCTGCCAATATATGGGATTTTTATTTTTTATCGCGCGCGAGAGTTTTCTTTCTTCTCCGTTTGTGATATGGTTATAAGCGTCCGCACCTGCGGAGGGCGCGTATGCGCCGCGGAGGAAGAGTGAGTCTTGCAAAGTTTTCCAGCGATTTTCTCATCGAAAGTTTCACGCTCGTTGACAATCTGTTCATCAACGAACACCTTCCGCATTGCTCGGAAAAACAGCTGAAAGTCTACCTCTACGGGCTGTACATGTGCTCCATGCCCGAGCGGCTCAATTCCCTGGACGAGATGTGCGCCACTCTTGACGTCGGCGAAGCCGAACTCATATCCATCTACACCGACTTCGAGGACGCCGGGCTTTGCCGCATCCTTAACCGCGAACCGCTGGAAGTGGCGTACTGCTCCTTAAAGCGCGCCATGCAGCCCCCGAAAAAGTATAAGTCCGAAAAGTGGAACGACTTCAACAGCGAGTTGCAGGGGCTGTTCCACGAAAGGATGCTCACCCCCAACGAATACAACGAGTACTACTCCTTCCTGGATTCCGTCAGGATGGACCGCGACGCGCTGCTGATGATAGTGCGCTATTGCATAGACTTGAAGGGCGAAAACGTGCGCTATCCCTACATCCTCACCGTCGCCAGGAACTGGGCGAGCGAAGGCGTGCGCACCGTCGCCGACGTCGAAAAGAAACTCAACGAGTACGAGGCGCAGTCCGAGGATATGCGCGCCGTGCTGTCCGCCCTGGGCAGAAAGGGAGGCGCGGAGCTGGAAGAAAAACAGATGCTCACCAAATGGACGCGCAGTTGGGGATTCACCCTGCCTGCCGTTTTGGAAGCCGCAGCTTCCCTCAAAGGCGGCAAGACCTTCCGCAAACTGGACGCGAGGCTGGACGAGTTTTACCGTATGTCCGTGTTCAGCGCGGAGGAGATGAAGGATTTCAACGCGCGCCGCGAGCATCTCAACGAACTCGCCGTGCGCATAAACAAGACCATAGGCGTGTTTTACGAATCGCTGGACCACGTCGTGGAGGTCTACACCTCCCCATGGCTCAACAAGGGCTTTTCCGAGGACGCGCTGGTCACGGTGGCGCACTACTGCTTCCTCAGCGGCATACGCACTCTGGAAGGCATGAACGGCGTGGTGGAAAAGTTCTACTCCCAGGGGCTGCTCACCGTGGACGCCATCAACGCCTTCATCGGCAAACAGGTGGAACAGGACGCGCGCATAAAGAAGATCGTGGAAGCCACGGGCAGGGACCGCGCCGTCACCGCTTCGGACAGGAACTATTACAAGACGTGGAGCGGCGTATGGGGCTTTGCGGACGAAGTGATCGTCTACGCTGCGGAACTGTGCGGCGGCAGAAGCTACCCTGCGTCCGCCATCAACCGTCTGCTCTCCGACTGGAAAGCGCAGGGCGTGCGCACTTTGGAGGACGCAAAGCGCGCGGGTGCGGGCGCGCCGCAGACCTCAGCGAGCCGCCCCTCCTCCTCCAAAAATTTCGAGGAGCGCGATTACACCGACGAGCAGATAAGGTCCGTCATGGTCAATATCGACGAGTTGGAGGATGACGATCTATGACAGGCGAAGTCCTTAAAAAGGTGCTTGACGAAAAACGCGCCGCAAAACGGCGCGAGGAAGCCGCCGCAAGAGAGCGGATGAACGCCGCACTATCTCTTCCGGATGTTGCGGAAGCGCACCGCGAATATATCAACATCCTGCATGAGAGCCTGCGCTACGGCGGCGCCGACCGCGCCGAACGCGCGGAACTGGCGCACGCGGCGTACGTGGACGCTCTGCGTGCGGCAGGCTGGTCGGAAGAGGACTTCCTGCCACGTATCTCCTGCGAAAAATGCGAGGACACCGGCATATGCGACGGCAGGATCTGCGACTGCGTGAAAAAGGCGTTCGTGCGCGCGCTCGGCGTCGCCTGCGACATCTCGCCGAAAGGGTTCGCCCTCTCCGACTTTTCCGCTGACGCGATCAAAGGTCCGCAGGCGGAGCGGCTTGCCTCCGTTTACGCGAAAATGTGCGCATATGCGAAAAAATTCCCCGATGTCAACCGCAACATCATCGTGTGCACGGGCAAGACGGGGACGGGCAAGACGATGCTTGCGGAAGCGCTTGCGCGCACCCTCATACGCCGCGGACACAGCGCCGTGATGATGAGCGCCGTCGCGTTCAATTCCCTCATGCTCAAATGCCACACCTCCCCATACTCCGAGCGCGAAGGGCTGCTTGCAGACGTGATGAGCGCGGAACTGCTGGTGATAGACGACCTCGGCACCGAACCGCGCTATAACAACGTCACCTGCGAATATCTGCTGATGGTCATTGAGGAACGCACCTCCAAAGGGCTCTCCACCATGATCACCACCAACCTCTCCCCCGACAGGATATTGCGCACCTACAACGAAAGGATATATTCCCGGCTGTTCGACAAACGCCGTTCCGTCACCCTGCTCTTCGAAGGGGAAGACCTGCGCCTGAACTGACCGCGCCGCGCGCCTCGTCATCCCGAATACAAAATGAACAATAGAAAAGAGCCGCTCATATGAGCGGCTCCGATATTATTTCGGTCTGACATACGACCGTTTTACTCCTCGTTGTCCAGCATTTCTATGAGTTCCACCGCGGCGCGGAAACACTTGCTCATGAAGTCGCCGTTAAGGCTGTCGGCGCAATCCTTTTCGGTATGGTAGACGTCGCCCATGGTGTCGAACGCGGTCACGCCCACGGCTTTGAGCCCTGCCGCCCCGAACGCCGCCGCATCCGTCGAACCGAAGCATACGTTATCCTTTCCGCATTTCAGATCCGCCCTTGCCGCCGCATTCTTAAACATCGAAACCAGCTCTTTATCCGACTGTTTCAGCCCGTTCATGTCGCGGTCGCGCACTTTGAGTTTGTTTTCGTCGCGCAGGCTGTCCAGAGTTACGAAGTAAGTCTTCCCGTCGCGGTACTCCTCCGCATGGGCGTCGCACCACGCTTTTGCGCCGCGCAGTCCGCACTCCGAAGAACCGGTGAGGATGACGCCGACCTCGGTGTGCTCGGGCTTGACGTCGCTCTCCGCCAGCGCCTTCAAGACAGCCGCCGCCACAAAGCAGCCGCTCAATCCGTCCCCTGCGCCGGGCGTGGAACGCTTCCCGTCTATGAGGAAGAGCACCGTCGCCCAAATGGGCACGAACACTATGCCGACCAGCCCGACTATGAGCCATTCGTCCGCGGCGAGCCCCGTCCCGACGCTGCCGAGATACGCCCAACGAGCTATGTCCGCGGCGAAGAGATACAAGCAGCCTATCGCCGACACTATGTCCAGAGCGAGAGCCGCTTTCGCTCCGCCCTTGATGCCCGGACGGAACACGTGCGCGCTGTCCAGATGCGAGGTGAAGAACACGCGTTTTTTCATCTCGCCGGTGCACGGCAACAGCGCGGTCACGTTATGCGAAGTCCTGGAAATGTACGCCCCGTCAAACGCACGGGAGAGGAATATCCCCTGTATGATGAGCGGCAGCAGCGCCACCACGATGAGCGCGACCGACACCATCGACACGAAAAAGTAAGCGACGTATGCAAGCAAAATGCACACCATCGTCACGCTGAACCAGCCGTAAGCCGCGGCAGGAGCGACTTTGAACGCTTCGGTGTCCACCTTCGCTCCCGTTTCGGACAAAACTTTTGCCGCATATTCGGCGGCGTCCGCTTCCGCCACGCTGCCTGCCAGCCGCGATGTTGCATTCTCCGCGGTGTATGCGACTTCTTTGAGCGCAAATTCCCCGTAACGCGCGCTTTCGCGTTTGATGTCATCGAACTTCATTCTTTCTTTCCGTCATCCAGTTCGAAATCCAGGTTTAGATTACGCATCATCACGCCCAGCAACGCTTTGAGGGCGGCTTTTGCGTCCTGTTCGAAGTTTGCGAACGCGGTGGCAAAATACCTGCGGTTCGCCTCGTCTATGAGTTCCGCAACCTTTTTGCCCTCTTCGGTAAGGGAAAGATACTGTTCGCGCTTGTCCTCGTCCGAAACCGTCGCCGTGATGTAGTGCTTTTCTTTGAGCAGCTTGACGCTGCGCGAAACGAGCGCTTTGCTCACGTCCGACTTCAAGGCTATCTCGCTTGCGGTGGGAGTGGTTTCTATGCTGCTCAAAACGACTATCTCATTCGGGGACAGCTCATAGCCTTCCAGCGCGTTGAGCTGGAAGTCCGTATATGAACGCAACAGTTTCCTGTATGCGGAAAAGAAAAAAGCAGCATTTTTTACGTCCATGAAAATAGTATAACATTGAAACAAATTATTTTCAACATTATGCGCCAAAAAAGTTAACTAATTTATCTAATCTCTCGGGGCGCGCCGTTCGCTCGTATCCTTTCAGACCGTGAGGGTCGCGGACGGGAAGTCCTCCGCTATGCCGCACGCCGCGGCATACGCCGCAGCCCACGCCCATTGCAGGTTGTATCCGCCGCAAATGCCGTCCACGTCCAGAGCCTCTCCGACGGCGTAAGCGCCCGGAGTTCGCAGGGAGCGAAGGCAGTTGTCGAACTCCTCCGTGCGCAGCCCTCCCGACATCACCTGCGCCTGGGAAGCGTCCGCCGTGCCGTGAAGCGTGACCGTGTAATCTTTGATGACGGCAGCGAGAGCTCGTCCGTCCGCAGGGAGGTCGAGCCTCTGCCCGGCTCTGTATGCGATACGTTCCGCCACTCTGGAGTGGAACATCCCCCTAAGCGTCCTTTCCGCACTGCGATCGGGATGCGCTCCGAGCCTCTCCGCAAGCGCGTCTTCCGTTATATCCGGGGCGAGGTCGAGATGTATCGTGTCACCTTTCCTCGCCCGTCCGCGCGCGTAAACGGAGGAAAGATCCAGCGCGGCGATGCCGCTCAGCCCGTAGTCGCGGAAGAGTATCTCCCCCGTGACGGTCGTACCGTTCAGTTCCGCCCTGCATTTGACGCGTATTCCGTTCAGCCCTTTGACGCTCTCCCTGTCCGTGAGAAGGGGTGTGAGCGAGGGTCTGAAAGGACGCGATGCGTGTCCGAGCCCGACATAGAGGGAAAGGCTGTCCTTGCCGGAAGTGGCGTCCGAACCCGTGGCGAGCACTACCGCGCGCGAAGTCACGCAAAAACGCCCCTCTTCAACGCCTTTGTCGGAGAGCAGGACGCCCTCCGTCACAAAACCGTCTTTTGCGCGCGTTACGGAGCGCGCTTCATGCCCCGTACGGATGACCGCTCCGTTCTCCTCCGCCGCCGCCATCAGCACGTCCAGCACGGAGGAGGCGCATTCCGAATAGGGATACACCCTGCCCGAAAGGACCCTCAGCTCAAGCCCCAGCCCTCTGAAAAAGGACACGGTTTTTTCGGGTGAAAAACGCAACAAAAAAGGCGCGACATCCTCGGGACGGTTATACCCGTCCCCGTCCACGCCTACGGCAGTCAGATTGCACTTGCCATTACCCGTTGCAAGCAGTTTTTTGCCTGCGCGCGCTCCCCTTTCCAAAAGAGTGACGTTGACACCTTTCAGCATGGCGGCAAGAGCGAGAGCGGACGCTCCGCCTCCTATCACCGCGATATCCGTTGTCAAGCGCACGACAGACATTCCGCCTCCGAATTTAGCCCCGGCTGAAAATCAAAGATTTTCACCCGGGGACCCCGAAAAAAAAGGACCGAAGCTTTTAGGTTTCGGTCCGCCGAGGTCATCTCTCCGCCTGCTTCTCTTTCTTGAAGTAATGTTGGAACTCATCCAGCACCTCGTAATTGACGCTGTAATGTTTCCAAAGACCGCGCTTCTCGCCGTTGACGATGCCGCTGTCGGTGAGCAACTTCATATGATAAGAAAGAGTGGGTTGGCTGCAATTGAGATGCTTGAGGATCTCATATGCGCACATATCGTTTTTCCTCAGCATTTCAAAGATCTTCATACGATTAACATCGCTGAACGCTTTACAGATGTTGATATAAGTTTTTTCTTCCATAACGTGATACTCCCGTCACATATTCTAGCAGTAATTCTAATATATCGCTTATTTTTTAGCTTGTCAATCCACTTACAGAATTATCTTTTCAATTCAATAATTCTTTTCGCGCGCGGATCGTGAACGCAGGCTCGCGTCCGCTTTCGGCGGAGCGTGCGTCCCGAAATCGTCCCGTTAAAAATAATGCACTGATAGGTCGATTTTTGATCATGCGGATATCTCGGCTCACACGGGAGGCATCCCGACGCTGCCGTCCGTCGGATCCGTAAACAGAAAAAAATCGGGCGCGTACACCGTCAGCAGAAGATAACAAACCGCAATTGCGGCAATGCCTATCCCCCCGACCACGCTGAGCGCCGCGCTCTCCTCACGGGTGAAAGCGCGGTATGCCGCACACTGCCCCGATGCGCACGCGGCTGCGAACGTCGCAATGTCCGCCCCAAGCACGGAAGCCCCTGTGAACGCCGTGTAAATGTAGTAGACGACGGGGATGAAGGCGGCGGCGATGTAGGTCGCCGCAAATGCTCCGAACAAGCGGTTTTTAAGCCTGCCGGCGCACGGCAATGCCACCGCAAAATACACAAAAGACGGGAAAAACACTAGTTTCAAGTGTTCCCAAACGCTCTCGTTCACGGGGAAAAATATCCCTGCGAGCAACTCCCCTCCCGTAAGGTCGAAAACGAAATGCGAGCCCGAACCGACCAAACAACAAAATAATCCGCCCACCGCGCATACGATGCGCGCGTCGCGCCGCACCGCGTCCTCCGCCGCGCCGTTCTCTCTCACATCACTTTTAACTTTTTCCTCTCTGCCCACAAATTAAATATTCCGCACGCACGCACGCGAAATTATTCCCGTTCGAAGCGCCGCGCCTATATGGAAAATGCGAAACACGGGTGTAATGCAGCCGCTCCGACGCACGTCCTTTCGGTCGGATGCAAGCACGCAGCGCTTTTGCCTCCCCCTTCCCCCGACGCCCCTTCCCCCGACGCCCCTTCCCTCGCCGCTTTGCGCGTCAGTTTCCCAAACGCAAACCGCACAAAACGGCGCGATCACGCCGACCTCGCCCCCTTTTGCACCCTCTCGTAAAACTTGTGCCTTTAATTGCCGCAAATCACTTGCCACGCGCAGAAATTTAGTGTAATATATCCCTTGCATTCGGAGGCATAGCCCAGTTGGTTAGAGCGCTACGTTGACATCGTAGAGGTCACAAGTTCGAGTCTTGTTGTCTCCACCACCAAACGCAATGAGGGGCGCACCTTGCGCCCTTTTTGCGTGTCTCGGATCTCGGTCACGTACGCCAAGTACGCTCCCTCATCCTCGCACTTAAAAGAACGCACACGGGGTCCCCGTAAAGTACCGGAGCAAGCTTTGCGCGCGAGGACACTTTATGGGGTTTCATCGCATCCCCTCATTGCGTTTGGATAATCAGATAGGCTCGATTTCCTGTCGTTTTACTCCACCGGCAACGAACAGGCGCGAACTTCGCGCGCAAACCACCATTGATGCGTGCCGCATCCCTTTTTACTTTTCCGTATATCCGAGCGTTTCATTATGCCCCATGCGCGCAAGTTCGGCGGCTTGCCGACGCTCACCCAAAAGGAACACTCACCCTTTCGCAAGACGCTTTCGCCGCCCCACATACCAACGAGCAATATCTCTCCCCTCCTCGGAAACGATTCCTCATTATACGCGCTTCGCACTGTGCGGCGAATGTATTGTTACCGCCACCACACGAAACCTAAAACGAACCACTTTGTGTGCAAGTCGTTTTAGGTTTTTTCTTTTGCCGTATGTGAAAGTCTACAAACCGCCGATATGTAACGAAGACGGCATACAAGGCATCACCACTCAAATACCGCCGCACGGGAGATAAGGGCGGATCGCCAAGCGGTTCAGCGGCGACCGCCCGTTCCCGTGCGCTTTGAGTTCCGCCTTGTTCCGTCTTCCCATATGGCGGGTGCTTGAACGGCGAGGCGCAGCCGAGCCGCTCGTTTATTCAAGCACCCGCCA
>CALVKQ010000007.1 GCA_944332815.1 uncultured Clostridia bacterium | reverse complement strand
CACCTCAGAGCAAGAGATTTTCGGATGATGTTGCGCTGGCGAAACGCCGCCAATAGTATACATATTGGCAAGTTCCGGCTGCGCGAAAGCGCCGAAAAGAATTGCTCCGAGGCTGGTTCGTATTATTCCTGTCTGGCATACGCCGACAAAATGCGTCAAAATACACATCGCGCCCTCAATTTGCGACAATAAACTTCAAAAAGCGCGCGCTCCTCCGCTTCGATGACAAAAAGCGACAAAATACATCCGTTTTTCATCACTTGCGGCAAAAATCGGCAAAAAGCGACCATTTACCGTCCGACGCGACAAAATAAGTCAAAAAAAGCGTGTTCCTCGTTCTTTACGACAAAATAAGCCAAAAAACGCCCGCCGCGCGGCGGAACGCAAAAACACAAGGCTCCGTTTCGGAGCCTTGTGGTCTTGTTGTTTTGCCTGCGTCCTCACGCGAGGTCTGAAGCGCGACGTTACTGTTTGTCTTCGATGGTGACGGTGATCTGCGTGCCCGTTGCCTGGCTTGCGGGCGTGCCGTCTGCGTTCCATTGGAGGACGACGCCTGCCGCATCCACCACCGCGCCGATGTAAGGAGTGAGGGTGTACTTCGCGTTGAGCCCCTTAATGGTGGGGACGGTCACATTGCCGCCGGACGGATCCACCAGCGTGACTTCGTAGTCGACGTAGCTGGCGTTGTTGTTGTACCAGACCCTGACGCTGCCGTGCCAGACGATGATGATGCCGTTCACGCTGCCGCTCAAAGTACGGGTGTCATTCGCCGGGCTGGTGAAGCCGCTGGTGTACTTCGCCGCGTTGATACTGACGGGGATACGGATGCGCTGTCCGCCCTCGATCTGCATGGTGGCGTCGCCGCCCTGCTGCAAACCGTCCGTCGCGTTTTTGACCGTAACAGCCGCCGAGGTAGGCATGGTGACTGCGATGTAGGAGTACTTCACGACCTGATCTGCTTTTGCGGTCCAGCCGGTAACTTCGCCGGTCGTGACGTCGAAGACGGGGTCGCTGACCTTGAAGGTGACCTTCCAGCCGGTGGGCATGGAGTGGCTCCTGGGCTTGTAAGGATCGATCGTGTAAGTCCTCTCGGACCTGCCGAAGTTTGCGTCCTCGGGATCGGAAGTGATGTTGCAGTCGAAGGTTTCGCCGATCGAATAATCGAAGTTACCGCCCTTGGTGCTTTCGAGTTTGCCTACGACCTTACGCGTGACGAGGTAGTCTATCTCGTACTCCTGCATGGAGCCGTCGGGTCCGGTGAGCTGCGCGATGAGCGCGACCCTGCCGCCGAGGTAGCTGACGGACATCCCGGTGAAGCTCCAAGCGAGGGTGTAACCCTGGGTGGCTTTATCCACACCGCCGATGCCGTTCGTGCCGTAATAGACGGGCTCGCTGATGCCGTTGACCATGACTTTGACGGTGGTGATGCTCTCCGCCGCCGCGCGGAACGCCGCGATGTCGAAGCTGTACGGGTCGATGAAGGTGCCGGTGCCGAGCCCTGCTCTGTCCGCCCAGCCCACCGAAAGCGGATTGGTAGCGGTCATGAAGGGAGCGGAGCCGTCCGCCATTTCTGCCTGCAAACCGAAGCTGGAGCTGTCGGTGCCCTCGATGACTTCCCTGTTCTCGATCTTGACGAACGCGCTGATGGTGTAGCCCTGCGCGGACACGTAAGTGGTCTTGCCGTCTGCGGAGGTGACCGCAGGCACGGTGAGGCGTGCGCCGAATTCGCCGCCGCGGTAGGTGTTGCGGATGTTGGCGAGGTTGGACCAGGTGACATCCCTCATTTCCACGGTGGCGCCGCTCGCGGTGACGAAGCCTACGCGCTCGGGGAAGTAGAGGTAATAGGCGGCGTTGACGAGCTCGCCTGCCTCATTCTCGACCTTGGCGAACGCGTCGATATCCAGCCCTTCGAAGGGGTCGAACACCAGCTTTTTGCCGTCGAAGTGAGCGTTGAAGTACTCGATGCCTGCCGTATTTTTCGCGTTGAAGTAAGCGGAGTAATCCTTTTCGCTCGCGCCGGCGGACTGGAAGACGACGTCGGTGATCCTGCCGCTCGCGATGCTGATGGGCATCGTGATGGTGCCGGTGACGGAAGCGGTTTCCGAATACTTATGGTTGATGGTGACGGTGGTACGCTTGTAACCGCCGTTGTAGTTGTAAGAGATATCGGAGTGCTTCCAGGTGAGCTCGCTGCCCTTGATGAGGTAGCTTGCGGAGTAGACATAGACGTACGCGCCGGTGTCGCCGTCCGCGAGGGTGTAGGAGTTGCCGCTTGCGGAGGCGTTATACGTCCTGTCTGCAAGCTGCGTGTACCTGGGAGCGTCCGCGCCTTCCGCCGTAGAGGTGTAGCGATCCGCCAGGATCTTTTGCACGAACATACCGCCGATGTAGACGGTGACGTCGCCTGCCTCCGCGTTATCTGCGACGAAGGTGTCGAGGGTCTTGCCGTCCGTGCCGTAAGGCGTGGGCAGCGGAGTGTCGCCGTCTTTCGGGATCATGTTGTCGTAAGGCGCGAACTTCATCATATTCGCCGTCATGCCGCCGAGGTCGCCGGAGGCTATGGCGGAGTCGAGGTTGTTGGCGTTGACGCGCAGTTCGGAGAAAGTGAACTCCAAGGAGCCGCTGAGCGCCGCGCCCTTGCCGGACTCGTAAGTGAGCTCGTACGCGTAACTTGCGGTGGTCGCCTGCGCGGAGGTGGTCGGGATGACGAGCTCCGCGAGCGAGAAGTCGTACACCTTTACGCTGCCGCCTTCCGCGAACGTGACCGCGATCTTGGGCATGACGTCTTCATCCGAGAGGACGAAGGGGTTCTCGTCCGCGAACGCGAGGGTGTTGTAGACGGTGACGGCGGTGGGCAGATGCGAATCGCGGTCGTAAGAGATCTCGATGACCTGCCCGGGCCCGTTATACCTTCTGACGGTGTTGGAGAAGCGGTCGGAAGAGCCGACGTACTTGAAGTTGCCGTTCAGAAGTATTTCCGTACTCTCGATGGTGCGCGCGTTGATTATGACGGGCACCACCGCGGTGTAGACGTTACCTTCGCCGTCCTGCATGGTGGCGACGTTCGCGATATACCTTGCGCCCGTGAAAGGCAGCGCGGTATCCGCGGTGAGGGTGTCGCTCCACGAAGTGACGGTGACGGCGATCGTCCTGCCGTCCTCGGTGACGACGCGGATGGAAGCGTTTTCCAGCCCCTCCCCTGCCAGATACTCACCGAAAGTGGAGTAACGGAAGGGGTCGATGGCGAGCGCACGATAACGCGCGTCCACTATCTTCTTGACGGGACTGCCGGTGTTGGCGTTGTTGAGGACGTCCGCCGCCGCGTCCACGTCGGAGTTATCCGCGAGGGTGACGAGGACGGGGACATCCGCACGCTCGCCGCCGCTCGTGACGGTGAGTTCCGCCACATCGGAAGCGCGCGTGGTGTCATAGACGAAGCCGTTCCAATCGAAGGTGGCTTTTCTGGTCTTGCCGGTCGCGCCGTCCACGACGGAACCGCTCTCGGGCAGCGCCCCGAACACCTGGTCGGAGGTGGTGAGGCTGTAAGTCTGCACGCCGCCGACCACGGAGGTGGAGGTGCCGTCCGCAAACGCGAAGGTATCGGGCGCGGGAGCGTTCTCCTCGCCGCCCGTAACGGGCGCCGCCGTCCACTGGAAGCCGTTCTGGCTGCTGATGGTGACGGTGACCGTGACGGGTTGTGCGACAGTCGCAACGCCGCTGAGCGCGCCGCCCATACTGTTGACTATCTGTGCATGATGTTCCTGCGCGGTGGCTATGACCCACTCGCCGCCGTAGTTGATGGCGACATCGCTCATGAGCCCGTGGACGAGGGAGAGCTGCTCTGCGCCGTCTGTCCCTGCCACTTTCTCATACTCACGCCACACTTTGAAGCCCTGGACGTACATCGTGACATCCACGCTCACGGCGCTGCCGGGCGCCGAGGTGACCGCCTCATAGAGTGCGGACACATCCCAGGCGACGGGGAAGGTGCCTATGGAGCCGGTCTGGGAGCCGGTGGGAGTGAAGTAACGACCGCCGGTTATCTCGCTGAAGCCTGCGAAGTAATCCTTGAGGTTTGCTTCGAGTTCCTCCACGGAGGAGGTGCCTATCTTGGTGGCGAAGTCACTCCAGCTCCGGAACTGGAAGTTGCGCACTTCGCCGCTCGCGCCTCTGAACGTGACGCCGCTGCCGCTGCCTCTGATCTCTGCCGTGGATATGGGCAGTTCGATCTCGGCGGTCTGCGTTGCGGAGAAGCCCCACTGATAGGAGATGCCCACCGTGACTGACGCGCCGTCCTCATAGACGGAACCGCCGTCCCAGTTGAAGTCGAGCAATCCGGTATCCCACGAGAATGTGCCGATGGGCATCGTGGTTTCCACCGTACCGTCGGTGTGCTCATACTTGACGGGCTCTATTATGTAGTAGTCCGTGCCGTCGAGTCGGACGGTGTCGGGCGCTCCGTTGCGGTCGTCGTCGACGAGGAGCGCGGTGTAAGCAGGATAGACGTTGTACGCGCCGCTCGCGTTCTTCTCGTACTGTCCTGCTCCCGTCCTCTTGACCGCATACATGGCTGCGCCGGTAGCGTCGTGATACTGCGTGCCGAACACGCCGCCGCCCGAGGCGAACCTGAGATAGACGAGTTCGGGCAGTTCTGCTTCGCCGCTGCCGTCCAGGGTGAGCTGCAACTTATCGCCCGTGCCTGCCGGCGCGGAGGAGAAGTTCCTGACCTCCTGCAAGCTCTGGGTGCCGGTGATGTAGACGGGGATCTTCGCCACAACGAGGTTGAGCGCGTAGCCATACACGAAGCCTGCGAGCCTGGTTTCGCCGCGTTCCGCAGGCGAGTAATCTATCGCGCCGGCATCCCACACCACGGGCACCGAATGCGCGTTGGTGCTGGGGTAACCGACCAGTTCCACTTCTGCGGTGGTGGGCAGCACGCTCGTGAGCAGATCCGCATTGAGAGTACCGCTCGCGATGGAGGAGTTGCCCGCCTTCACGGTCGCCTGTTTGGTGCCGACATCGGACACCTCTATGCTGAGCCTGTCAACATCCACGCCGCCGATGGTCTGCAACTTCTCGCCCTTCGCCAGCCTGTCTGCCTGCAACAACTCGAATAACCCTTCTCCCGAGTAACCTGCGTCGGAAGCCACCAGGTTGCGCGGATTGATGGATAGGACGTACGCCTCTTTGAGCGTACCGTTAGCGTCTTTCGACGTGTTGAACAGGTTCTGCCCGTAAATCGGGCTGCCGCTGTCGTTGATGCCTGCGAGCAGCCTTTGACCGCCGTCCTTCTCCACGTTGACCATAAGCTCTATCGCCTGGATGCCGGGGGCTATATCTCTTGCCGAATATCCCTCCACACTGCCGTCCAGTCCGTAGAATCTCGCCGACGGATCGAGGTCGATGTAGATGTTGAGCGACGGGTTGGGCGCGTCGCTGTCATAGCTTGCGAACGTGGGCAGCAACGAAGATATCAGCGTAGTCGCATCGCCGAGACCTTGTCTTGCATCGCCGAGCAGACCTGCGAGGAAGGCTGAGAGATGGAACAAATCGCGCAGCACCCAGTTCAGGAGCGCGGAAGGAATGGCCCTCGCATAAGGCTCGAGCAACTGCACCCTGCGCACCGTCTTCTCGTGCTCGGAGATGTTCATGTAGTCTATGCTGTCCAGCTCCGCAAACAGGTTGGACATCACCCACTTGCTGTTGCCGCTGATGTTCTCGTGACGCCTTATGATATTGCCGAACTCATTTTCTCTAGATCCGCCCATCATCCAGTTCGTGTCGTAAGCGAAGTAGTAGAACTCTTTGCCGCCCTCGTGCTCCGCAACGCCGGTGCTGAGGTTATTCCCGTCTATGTTCCATGTCATGGCGCCGTTGGCGTCGATGGCGACATGGAGGAGGGAGAGGATGAAGGTGTACAGGAATATCATCAACTCGTTGTACGCATCCTTGTTGAGCTCCACCTTGACGGAGATGAGGGAGGAGTCGGTGTCTGCGACTCCTTCGCCGCGGTGATCGGGCATGGTGGCGAGATAGGGCTGATAACCGTTCTTGTTGAAGAGGTTGACCTCCACCCTGTTGACCAGCCCGTTAAGGATGGACATGATGTCGCCGCCGCCGTACGAATAGCCGGAAGTCCAGCTTTTGCCGTCGTCGGAGATAGCCCACTTGTACGGTCCGTTGACGTTGGTCGCTGCCGAGCCTCTTGTGGTGAACGCATTCTTGTCCAGAGTGTCGTTGTCCGTGACCACGCTGCCGTCGCCGTTCTTCTTGAGCTCGTTGCCGTACAGCACGGTGCCGTCCGCCGCAACGCCTGCCTCGCCCTCCCCTGCTGTCACTGCCACGGGGGTGCTCTGGTTCCAGGTCGCGGTGTCACGGTCGTCGCCGTAAGCAAAGCTCGGGAAGAGTTGTCCGCCGCCTATGACCGTTCCGAGGTTTATCCAGTTGAATATTTTAGCCATATCCGCCAATCCGGATGCCCAGCCCAAACCGATATTAACATCCGCTATCATGAGGTTGTTATTGCCGAAATAGACTTTCGCCGTGATCGCCTGATCTTTGGAGGCGTCCGGATGATTTGCGGTGAGGTCCAGCTTGATGGCATAGTCATTGAGGGTGGTGCCGCCGCCAAGCACATCGACAAGGGTAAAACCGTCGCCTCCGTCTTGCTGATAGCCGTAAGAGGACACCAGAGTCAGCGAGCTGTTGGTGGTCGTTCTCACCGCCTTCAGGTCGCGCCCGACGCCGAAGTAGTTGTCGCCGCTCGTGTCGAGGACGACGCTGTAAGCCCTCCTGTCCACATTGATGGAGAGGTTCGGATCGATGCTGTCGATGAGGGATTGCAGCAGAGTCTTGACGCCTGCCGTCTTGGAGTAGGTCGCGCCTGCGAACTGCGTCGCCACCCTGCTCACCAGGTCGTCGGTGTCTACCAGCTTGTCGAGAGATATCTCGAAGTCGCTGAGGGAGAGGTTCAAGCCCGTGCCTGCGCCGTCCACCACCGTGGAGAGCGTGAGCGTGTCGAGCCCGAAGTCACCGAAGGTCAGACCCAGGTTGAGGGATTGCACGTCGGGCAGCGAGGCTATGCCTGCTTTCGCGAGAGTGGGCATGAGCTTGTCGAACACCATCTGTATGAGAGAGCGGTCGATGTTGATGCCGAGATAGTTCTCCGCCACATTGATGCCCAGCGACACGCTGGCGGAGGGCAGAGTTTCTTCCTCGCCGCCCGTGGTGTCGTCCGTGCCCGTTTCGTCCGCCGCGGAGGACGCGTCGGAGGCGGTGATGCCTTCATAAATACTGCCGATGTTCGCGCCCAGCAGCCCCGCGATGCCCTGGAACTTGATCTTGCCCAAGCCGAGCCCCGTCGCGTCGATGTAGATCGCGTCGCTGAATGCGCCGAGCTTGCCCGTTTTGATGGCTTCCTTCAGCTCGTAGATGCTGCCGTTTGCGGTGTCGTTAAGCCTGGAAGAACCCAGATAGTACACCTCGAGGATGGTGGTGTTGAAGGGGTCGCCCAAGCCGACGGACAGCCTGAGGTCGCTGAGCAGTATGCCGCCGATGCCTGCCGCCACCAGCGCGCCTATGTTGAGGTCCGCTTCGAGGTCGATGGTGAGGTTGACCTGGCTCGCCGCAAAGGTGGCTTCTATCATCGTGGTGCGGTACAGCGTCTTGCCTGCATAGCTCACGAGGTTGCCTTCCATGTCCTTATACTGCGAGGTGTTGTCCTTCACCGTCGTGCCCACCTGCACGTAGGTCACGGTGCCGTCGTTATTCTCGCTCTCCCTCGCTTCGTACAGAGGACCTTCGTAGTTGATGTAGTCCTTGTCCGCAGTGGAGAAGGAGGACACGAAGAAGCTGTTTGCGCCGAGCAGGTTGGTGAGCAGGTCTATGACCCAGCCGGCAAGCGACTCGTCGTAGTCCTCGCTGCTGCTGTCCAGACCTTCGCTGGTCATGGCGATGTTAGCCTTCGCGCTTGCGGAGATGTTGAGGTCGGGGTTGATCTTGCTCATGGAGATGTCGTACAGCCACGGATAGTTGTTTTCAAACTCCGCTATCTCCGCGTCGCTGAACACCTTGTTCACGCCTATTGCAAGATGCTTGACGTCGATGGACGCGCCGAAGTCCTCGGACATCTTCACGCTGAGCGAGAGCAGGTCGCCCTTGTTGCGGTCGCCGTAAGACTCTATCTTGATGTCGCCGAGGTCGGGCAGCTCCAGATCACCGAGGGCGAGGTCGGGATTGTCCGCGCTCACCTTCGCGATGATGGCTTCGATCGCCGCCAGCGTCAGTTGCAGCGAGAAGTAACCCGGGTTGATCATTACGCCCAGATATGCATAATTGTGGTTGATCATGCCGGCTGTGTCGGAGATGGCTGCCGTCATCGCGTCGGAGGACGCCGCGCCGCCGCCCAGCACGCCGCCGAGCGCTTCGCTCAGCATATCCGTGAGCCCCAGATGTAGGATGCTGCCCTGCACGCCCTGTCCCAGCAGACCTGCCAGGTTCGCGTACACGTTGTCGTCCACGAGGTAGACGGCAAGAAGCGGCTCGTCTTCGCCGACGCGCTTCACTTCCAGCTTGACTTGCAGGTCGTAAGGCGATGTGGCAAGGTCGAGATAGCCGTCCAGCACGACCGTGAAGTACGCCTCTTCCTGACTGCCGAAGTCGCCCGTCACGCTGACGTCAAGGTCGGAGTTGACCAGTTCCACACCCAGCGCCTGTTTGAGCGCGTCGATGCCGAAGATGAGGTCCGCAAGGCTGCCAAGGTTGATGTCCGCGCCGTTGTTGCCCCAGAACCCGATGTCTACCGCCGTGCTCAGACGGATCTTCGCCTTGGTCACGTCGGTGTAGTCGTCGTAGATGTTCAGCCCGTTCGCGTCGGTGGTGGGCGCCGAGAATGCGTTGTTGACGGAGAGGGAGATGTCGTTGAGTTCAACGGCTATCGTCACGTCGCCAAGCTTGGCGTACGCGCCCGTCACGTTGTCTTCGCAGAAGTCGTAGGTGCCGTAGGTGTCGGCGTCGTACTCCTCGCCGAGCAGTTTCTCGATGTTGCTCACCAGCATATACGCGTACTGTTCGTACACGATGTAAAGGTTGTTCGGGTCGCTCACCTGACCGCCCACTATGCCCTGGTAATCCTCACTCTCCACGGGCAGCCTGCCGTAAAGCCCGGTGCCTGCGGTGTTGAGGCTGAATGCGTTCTTATACGCAACGTCCTTATCCACGGGGTCGAGGGTGTAAGTGCGAGTGCCGTCCGCGTCCGTTTCGAAGTCGCCGTTCTCGTCGCGGTCCCAGCTGCCGAACACGGGATGTCCGTCTTCGTCGAAGTCCACCAGTTCATAGCGGTCGCCCAGCCAAGGCACTTCGGGGGATGCGTACGCCGCAAGCCCGTAGTCCTCGGTGGAGATGACCACCGCGTCGCCGCCCGCGTTCACCGCACTCGTTCCCTCGACGGGAGCGTAGACGGTGTCATCGCCGTTTGTCTCGGCGTTGAGGTACGCTATCTTCGCGAAGTAAGCATCATAGCTGTCGATGCCGTAGATATTGCTGTTTTCTGCGCCGATGAGGTCTTTAAGGGCTGTGGTCGCCTCTTCGATGGTCGCGAAGTCGTCAAAGCCGCCCCTCACGCCCAGCTGCAGCTGCAAGCCGACCGAACCGCCGCCGAACAGCAGGTTCACGCCGCTGGTGCTGGAATCGCTGGTCACCGTGAAGGTGGGCAGCAGCGCCAGATCGTCCTCCGGGAACTCGGGCACCAGCACTTCGATGATGCCTGCAAGCAGGTTCTCGGTGATGCCCACGCTTATCATATCCTGCGCGAACAGCGCCTGACCGAGGATGAGATCGAGCACGCCCCAGATGTTCTCGGGCAGCAAGCCCGTTGAAGCCGTGCCGATGTCGATTATCAGTCCGCCGCCGCTCGTCGTGTCGTCAGCCGCGGTCACCGCCTCGGAACCGGCTTCGCCCGTCCCGATGGAGGACAGCAGGCTGCCGAGGTTGATGAGGTTCTCTATCTTTATGCCCTGCGCGAAGAAGTCGCCTGCTTCCTCGTTGCTGATGTCCGTCACCCTGCCGAGATCGGGCGCGGTGAGGTACACGTTGAGGAAGAGGTCGTCCGTCACGTCTATCCACAGCTGGATGGGATCCGCATCCGAAATGTCGTCACCGTAGAAGTTGGTGTCGATGGCGATCTCCATATAGATCTTCGCCCCTTTCAGGATGGAGGGCAGCAGCGACGCGATGTCCACGCTCTCGCCCTCGGGCATGTTCATAAGAGTGGGCAGCATCTCTATGAGGCCGCTCACGTTGATCTGCAACGCAAGGGAGATGTCCAGACCTATCTTGGACACCAGCTCCGCACTGTTCATCGCCATGGAGGCGAGCATCATTGCAAAGTAGTTGTCTTCCCTGCCGTCCACTTCCATGAGCCTGGACATCTGACGCGTCCAGTTCAGTGCGTCGTCGAAGGTCAGGTCGATAGACAGCGTGCCGCCTATCTCCACCGTCTGCAAGCCTGCCGCGGTGAGCCCGTCCACGATGAGCCCGACCACGTCTATCTCCGTGCCTTCCTCCGCGTTGAGCAGCGTGCCGAGATCCAGCGCAAGCAGCGTCTGGTAGTTGGTGAGCACGGTGCTCTGCTTGTGCGCGCCGTTGGAGTCGAGCTCGTAACGCACGGTGTTCACGCTCTCCGCCGTCACGCCGAACCTGCTGTTCACCGCGTCCGCGCCGTCGCGCTTCACCGCCTCTGAGTAGCTCACGTACAGTTTGGCGTGACCGTTCAGAGGCCCGTCAACGTACGGATAGAGTTCCTCGGAATAAGGCGTGTTGTAGATGTCGTCCACGCGCTGCATGGTGGCGTAGCCGGTGCCGTCGGTTCTGAAACGGTATCTGTAATGGTACAGCGTGAGTTTGTTGCCGCTCGTCGTCGCCGTCGCCCAGGCGTAGTCCTCCTTGTCGCGCAGCATGACGTAGCCTGCCGGCACCGCCGCATAAAGCTGCTCGTCCGGAGTCGCCGCTCTCGCGTCCTGACTCACCAGCGCCTGATAGCCGGGTTCGTCGTTGAAGATGAACAGGTTGTTGTCGTTGGCGTAGGCGATGAGCTGTGCCAGCTTCTCTTCTTCCGTCTGATAGGTAAGTTCCGCCACCTGATACGCCTTCTCGCCGGCGTCGCCCTTGGTGTAGTAGTACGCGTTGGGGTTGGCTCTGACGTAGTCTTCGTCCACGCGCGAGAACATGCCGTAGTAGTACATGAACTCCTTGCTGCGCGCTTCCAGCCTCGCCGCGGACACCTCGTCGTACTCTTCCGGCGAGCCGAAGTCAAGCTGCAAGCCGTCCGTCTTCTCCACCGTGTTGAACAGGTTGAGCGTGATGCCCAGGTCGAGCAGACCGCAGCCCTCGTTGTCGAACAGGGTCGCCCCTATCGTGATGTCGTAAGGCGCAAGCCCTATCGTCGCGTTGACGGACAGGTTGGGCAGCATCTCTTCCAGCGTCGCCGTCATCTGAGGCGCGATGAGGTCTATGACCAGTTTCAGGAAGCCTGCGCTCGCCTGCAACACCAGCTTGCGCGACATGACGTTGAGCAGCACCGTCGCCTTGTCCGGGTTGCCCACGGAAACGAGTTCGTCGCCGTCCGCCGCAGTCATCGCCTCGGATGCGCCGGCGCCTTCTCCGCCCAGCAGAGTGCTCAGCACCTTTTCGTTGAGCAGAGTTTCCAGCGGATAGTCGCTGAGGTCCACCTTGAACTTCGCGGAAGACCCTGCGATCCAGCTCAGGTCGAGATACAGCGCGGCGCTGTTGATTATGTCGTTATCGGCGTCGAAGTCGTCGATGTTCATCGGGTCGCTCATGTAGTACAACCCGAGCACGTGAGTGAGCGTCTGATCCGCTTCCGTGCGCCACAGGTCTATGGCAAGTTCCAGCCCTGCGACGTACAGCGAACGGTAAGCCTCCGCGTCGCCGTATGCCAGCATGACCGTCGCGCGGATCTCGAAGGGCAGCACGGCGTTGTAGTCGTCGCCCACAGTGAACAGCGCGTCCATGTCGCCCAGGATGGCGCCCAGCACGTTCTGGAGCTCGGAAGAGCTGGCGGTGTAGACGCCGTACACTTCCTTGCCCTCGTGACCGTAGCCGTAATAAGGCACATACTCGCCGTTTTCGATGACGACCTTATCCGCTCTGTTCCACTCCTCTTCGCTGTGGCCGGCAAGCAGCCAATCCGCATAAGTGAGATAGGACTTGTACTGACTGAGCGAGATGGAACCGCGGATGACCGCGTTGACGTAATACAGTTCGCCCGTGTCGGAGTACTTGATATAGTCGCCGTCGTAGAAGACGGGAGTGCCTGCAAGATCGCCGGCGTCGCTGCCGTAGACGTCGAAGTTCTCGCAGAGGTAGAGCACGAAGTTCATGTTGAACTCCGTTTCCATAGCCTCGTCGACCACGCCGTCGCCGTCGGTGTCATAGGTGTCCGCCCACATTTCGAGGAAGTTCGCTCTCGCGTCGGAAACGGAAGTGAACCTGCCCGTCAGTGCGCTGTGCACAAAGGTGAAGTCGTCGCGCACATAGGTGTTGTCGGGGCCGGCGGCTCCTACCACCATGTTGCCCATCTCGTCCACGTGGTACTTATTGTCATCCTCGCCCAGGATGTAATCGGAGGGCTGGTTGAAGTCCGCACGGAATTCGGGCACGCTGACAAGGGACACTGTCGCCCTGCGCTCGTAGTTGCCGTTGCCTTCGCCCACGTAAGTGTAAGCGTACTTGTACACTTCCTTCTCGTAGACGTCGGTCGCGTTCACCGCGATGTTCGCGCGGAAGCCTTCCGCCGTCGCTTGGACGTACAGGAAGTAGCTGCCGCCGTAAGGATCGTCGAGGAACTCGTTCCACTGTTCGTCCGTCACGGTGTTATAGCTGCCGTCGGACAGGATGCGCAGCGCGTCCCTGTTGATCTGATAGTAGTTGCCGCGATAGTACAGGTAGTCGTTGCCGCTGCCGGCAATCTCCGCGTCGGGAGCGTACATGAACATTCCCTGCCTCGTGTAAGAGCCGTTGCGCTCGCCCACTTCGTCGTACAGATACTCGGAAGCGGAGGTGGTGGGCATGTTGATGCCGAGGCTCACGGAGTGATCCCAGAGCCAGACGTTCGCCTCGATGAAAGGCTTCTCATACACGTCGGGATACGCGACGTACACGTTGGTGGGATCCAGTTCCGCATAACCGCTCGTCGCGTCGCCGATGCCGAAGTCGCCGTTCACCGCCATGTCGACGTAGAACTTATAGGTGCCGATGAGCGCCGGGTTGCTCTGTGCGGACGCGTCCGCCGCGGTGTATCTCTCCGCACGGCGCATATCCGTCCTGGTCGCGACCGCAGTGGCTTTGAACTCGCCGTCCACGTTGATGTAAGTTTCGATGGCTTCGATGTTGAAGTACGCCGTCGCGGTTTCGCCCTCCGCCATGTCGGAGCGGAGCGTGAAGTACTGCCTGCCGGTCAGAGTGTCCGTCTTGACGTAGTACATGCCGTTCTCGTCAACGGTGATGGCGAACCTGGAATCGGCAAATGCGATCTGCTCCGCCGTCGCCGCCGAGAGCGGTTCGCCGGAAGTGGACTGCTTGCTCACCAGAGGAGCGTACATGTAGTTGTTGACGTCAGTGTTGATGCCGATATAGGACTGACGGAATTCGAGGTCCTCGCCGAAGGGGGACTCGTCCATCAGCAGCACGAGCAGCTGGTTGAGGAAGTTCGCCTGCAACAGCACTCTGATGTAGGTGGACGTGATACGCGCGCCGAACACGAACGCACGGATATAAGAAGCTATCTGTTCGGTGAGCAGAGGCAGATCCAGACTGATGTCCGTGCCGAGCAGTTCGCCGAGGTCGATGGGCAGAGAGAGCCCGCCCTCATCCGACGTTCCGTCGCCTTCCGCCGCGGTCACCGCTTCGGAAGCGCCGGGGGCGTCGCCGCCTGCTTCCGTTTCCGCCATCATGCCGTTGACGAAGTCGATAAGCTCGGTCAGGTTGATAAAGACGCCGGGCTGTCCGAAGTAGCTGAGGTTGACGTAAAGACCTGCGTCCTCACGCACGATGTCGCCGTTAGCGTCGGGATAGAGATAGGACCCGTCATAAGCATATCTGCCGTACTCCGCTTCGGTGTAGCCGTTTATCTCGGAGATGGGCATATACTTCTTGGCGACGCTGTCGTAACCGTAAGTGCCGTTGTCGGACGCGTAGTAATGCGAATAGAGCTGCAATCCCTGATGATCGGGATCGGAGTAGTCGTACTGCACTCCCTCGTTGTCGCCCAGGGACAGGTAAACTCCGAGTATGGTGTGCTCGGGCGTGCCGTCGTTGGAGGTGGTGGTCAGCACCACGGAGGCGTTGACGAAGTACAGGAAGTCTTCGAGGCCGAACAGGTCGTCGGTGGGATCCGCCGGGTCTTTCTTGCCGATGAGCCCCATGACGAACTGCACGAAGGTCACCAGGTCGAACCTCTCGGGCAGCAGGATGGGATTGCCGTCCGCATCCGTCAGCAGACCGCCGGGGAAGGTGGCGTGCAGGCTGCGCAGATAGTTGATGAACGCGCCGAGTTTGAACTCCAACGACACGGTGAGGTTGAGTCCGCGCGCGATATCCGCGAGATGCTCGTCGTCGCCGCCGGACACCACGCCTATGATGGTGTCGAAGTCATACGAGCTGTCGGGGAACAGATACTCGAAGAGCGCCGACAGGTCGATGTCGCTGCCGTCCGCAAAGAGCAGATCCAGCGAAATGGTTTCGCTGAGCGACACGGTGTCGAGCATATTGAAGTTGTAGTACTGCGCCATTTCTTCGCTGGTGAGCGAGAATTCGCGCTGTTCGGTGAAGTACAGATCGAGGTTGTTGACGCCGACATAGATGTCGAGCTCCGTGTCGTAGTCGTTCACGTTTGCGGACGCGCCTTCCACGAACGCGTAGCGCGGTATGCCTGCCGCGGATATCTCCTGCTCGGCATAACGCTCCGCGCCGGCATCCGCTTCGGTGACCGCGACATATGCGTCCTTCTCGGCGTCGAAGACATAACCGCCTTCCGCCGATCCGGTGTACTTGTAGTAGTACCACGCGCCGTCCTCCTTCTGCTTCGCTTCGTAGCGGTTGTAGAAGGTGCCGCCTTCCGCTATGTCCGCGGTGGTCGCTTCGCGGTACTCGTCCTCGTCTTCGTCATAGATGAACAGCCCTTCGGGAGGAGCCGCCGTGCTGCTCGCCTCCACGAACACGAAGTAACGACCTTCACTCTGCACGCCGGAATCGTAGAACTCGTAACGGTCGCCCATGAGCGCGAGCGCGACTTCCAGAGCGACTTCCGCACCGTCGGACAGGTCGATGGTGACGTCTATGCCGCCCATCAGTTCGTCATAGATGAGGTCGCCGATGGGAGAACCGCCCAGCGTGATGACGGAGAGCAGATATCTGAGAAGCGCGTTGCCTATGGAAACGGAGAGCTTGCGGTTGCTGATGAGCAGCGCCGCCACTTTCTCTTCCGTGGTGAGGTCAGCCGCCTCATCCGTGTCCGCAGGCGTCACTCCGTCCACAGCCGTCACGGCTTCGGACTGCGCGCCGCCGCCCACTTCGACGTCATCGTAAACGGACGCGTTGAGCAGATCGCCGAGCTTTTCCTCTATCCAGACCGAGATCTCCGTCATCGGGACAGCCACCTTGGGCATGTTGAAGAAGGAGAGATCGATGTAGAGCATCTCGTCGAGGTAGTAAGCCGCCAGCCACTGCACTTCCGCACCGGACTCGGAGGAGAGGTTGATGAGCCTCACCGCAAGTTCGGAGCCGGGCAGATTCTGCATGTCGAGCATAAGGCTGAGGTCCAGACGCAGGTGCGCCGAAGAGTACCCCTTGTTGGTGGAGGGGATGTCGATGACCAGCCCGTCGAGGTTGCCGAGTATGCTGCCGAAGATCTGACCGATGTCGATCTGCCCTTCCGTGATGGAGAGTTCGATCTCCACGGACGCGCCCACGGTTATGACGGAGTCATAGAACGGGAGCAGCGGTACATCGTAGTAGTACTCTTCACCCACCCTAGGCTCTTCCACCTTGGAGTAGACGCCGTCGGCGTAGGTGTAGGCTTTTTCCTGCGAGCCGTCGTAAGCGGCAGGAGCCTTGGTCTTGCCCTCTCTGATGTAAGAGGGGACGAGAGGTTCGTTGGAGCCGAATTCCAGCTGAATGCCGCCCAGCGACAAGCCGACGTTCATGGTGCCGACGTGTGCGCCGAGGGTGAGATAGAACTCGGAGAGCGCGGTGTACGGGTCATAGACGCGATACAGCGTGCCGTAGGAGTCGCGGACGTAGCCGTACATCCTGTCGTAGGTCTGCACCCGCCCGTTTTCGTCCAGTTGCAGCGCAAAGTAGCCCGTGCCGCGGCGGACGTACACCACGGTGTCGGGTTCGAGCGCGGTGATGTCGGTCACCACTATGTAATTGTCTTCGCTCACCTGACAGTAGAAGGTGTACCTGTCGCGGTCGAGGACGGTATCCTCGCCGTCAAGCATGACGTAGCTGCCCGTGCCGTCTGCGGACTTGACGTACTGCACTTCGTCATAGCGGTCGTATCTCGCGTCCGCCCTGTAGAAGCTGCCGTCCTCCGCCTTGGCGTAATAGGTGTTCTCCGTACCGTCTGCGGAAGTGACGGGCGCGAGGTCGTATCTGTCGCCCTCCACGCCGTCCGCATAGGGCAGGAAGCCGACGATCTCTCCGCCTTCCGTCACCGCGGCATATGCGCCGCCGTCGGCGTTGGCGGTCGCCTTATACAGCCCTGCCTCCGCGACGTCAACGTAGTCGTACTTGCCGATGTCCACGGCAAGGGACACTTCGAAGTTGTCGAAGATATCGGCGATGGAGCCGAGGTCGGGCACCAGGGTCGCCAGCACCGCGCTTATGAGGCTCTTGGTGAGCAGGATCTGGAGCCCGGTGTTGGAGTACACCAGCTCGAGCAGTGCGTCGCGCCTTGCCGTGTCGGTGTCGGCTGCGGTCATCGCCTGTGCGTACGCGCCGGCAGGAGCAGGCTCCGGCTCGGGTCCGGGAGCGGGATCTCCGCCGTTATCCCCGGAGGAGGAGCCCAATTCCACTGCGTCGAGCACGAAGCGCAGGAAGTTCGGGACGTAGGAGTAGTTCTCCACCACGTCGAACACGCCCGTGCCGTCAAGATACATATATCCGTTGTAGAGGTAGATGCCTGCGATGACTTCGTCTTCGAGTATCGTGCCGTCCACGTCCACGTCAAGCAGTTCGAGCGCGAGCTCTATGCTGTTGAGGTCGGTCTGTTCAAGGAACTTTTCAAGTTTCTCGTCGGAAGTGAGAGTGCTGTCCGCAAGCACGGAGAAGCCTATCTTGCCGAGGTCCGCGGCAACGGACAGGCGGAAGCCTATGCCGTCGCTGAACGCGTCGTCCGTCTGTATTTCGAGGACGAGGTCCTCAAGATACTGCGCGAGCAACGTGCCGACATCGTAACTGCCCTCACCGTCCGATTCGAAGGTGGCTTTGCCGGCGACGCTGAGCATCACTTTCTGCGAGCCGAAGCTCGTGCCGCTCTCGGTGTTGCCGTTGATGAGGTTGATGACGGTGAACGCCATCTCGGTCATGTCGATATAAGAGCCCTTATCCCACGCGGAGAGGAGCTGATCGTCCTCGGTGGCTATGTCGATGACAAGACCGGCGCGAGTGGCGACCGAGATGCTGAAATCTTTGCGCGAGCGCATGGACACGACAAGTTCCACACCGTCGCCGCCGCCCACGTTGAGGCTTATCTTGCTGTCGTCGCTCAGGACGAAGTCCTCGAAGCGGTAACCCTCTTCGGAACCGGTTATGAGCGCGACTATGTTGCCGAGCAGATCCGCAGGCAGCATGAGATCGACTCCCACGCCGTTCTCGAAGATGTTGAAGCTGCCGTTTGCGAGCGCCGCGTCGCCGTTGGTGCGCAGGACTATGGCGCGCACGAGCGCGTTGAGTATGGCGTTGACGTCCACACTGCCGCTTCCGTCGCCTGCCGTGTCGTTTGCGGCGGTGACCGCTTCGCTTCCGCCTTCACCGGGCGCGAAGATGCCCACTTCCAACTCTTCGAGGATCCTGAACAGATCCGCGCTGATCTTGGGTCCGCCTATGCCGGTGAGGTCGAGGTAAACGTAACCGTCGGAGAGGTAAGCGCCTATCGTCGCGTTGTCGGCAGCGTTCTCGGGGTTGAAGACTATTTCCAGCCCGACTTGCAACGCCTGCAATATCGCACGCGTGTCAAGGGTGGGCAGAGTGAAGTCGCCGAGCAGACCGGTGAGCCCGAGCTGTTCGAGGTCGAGCAGACCGTAGATGTGGATGTCGAGGTTATCGGCGATGGGATCGTCGATGTAAAGTTCGATGCCCAGCGACGCCACGAGCATCCTGACCATCTCGCCGAGCGTGTCGGTGCCGAGCCCTGCAAGAGCGTCCGCGATCTGCGGCATTTCGAGGATCGCCGCAAGCACGTCCGTCAGGCTCGAGCCGGAACGGACATAGTTGCCGTCGTTATCCTGCACATAGCTTCCGTCGGGCAGCAGCGTATAGCGGTCCGAAAGCGGATAGCCGGAGATGTCGTCGTCGCTCACATATATGTACTGCGCGTCCGCGCTGTATTCCACGGACAGATCCAGTTCGAACCTGGCGACGCTGCGGGTTTCGGGATCGTACTTCTGGAAGTCGCCGTCCCTTTCCACGCCGTCTATCAGGGTCTTGACTTCTTGGTTGACGGCGTTGGTGACCTTGGGTTCAACCACGGAGAGCCCGACGGCTGCGTAATTGGTGTCCACGTTCACCGAGAGCGCCGGACGCTCGAAGTCGATGTCGACATTGACATCCGCGCCCAGATCGAGGGCTGCGAAGATCCCTTCGATGTCCGCGTCCGTATTGGCGAATGCGGAGATGATGCCCAGCAGCACCGCTTCGGTGACGTTGAGAGCAACGTGACCGTCGCCGGCTTCGAGGATGATCTCGAGCGCATCCTGCACTCTGCCCTCATCCTCCGTGCCTTCCGCCGCGGTCACCGCTTCGGAAGTGCCGGAAGCGCCGTCAAGCGTGCCGAGTGCGTCGTTGACGTAACCCAGCAGGGTCTTGACTATGCCGGTGTTCTCGAACATGACGTTGTGCTCGGAGAGCATGCCCATGTCGATATACAGGTTGCCGCCGCGCAGATAGACCGCGAGCACGATGCCGTCGCCCGTCGTCGCGTTCTTATCCCTTATTTCGAGCGCGAGCTCGGTCGCGTCGGGATTGGTGAAGTAGATGTTCGCGCCGAGATAGACGTCCACGCCTATGGTGAGGTCGTCCTCTATCGCAACGCCGAGCTCAAGCGCCAGCGCGGACCCGAATGCGGAGATCATGTCCCCTATGGGCAGTTCGCCGTCGGGCAGTTTCTCGGTGTTGAGCAGCGAGAGTTCCAGCGAAAGAGTGGTGGAAAGCGACACCACGCCGTCGCGGTCGAATATGTTCTTATAAGCGCTCTGATCGAAGCCTTCCGGCCTGACATCCTTGCTGTCGTCGTTCACGGCGACGCCGATGCCGCCCAGGGACAGCGCGAACGTGAAGGGGCTCGCCCCCACGGAAAGCTCTATGCCGATATCCCTCTGCTCGCCTTCGCCCTTGCCGTAGAACAGGCTGAGGTAGCTGTCGGAGGGATCGAGTTGCAGGAAGTTGTTCTCCCCGAGGTCATAACCGGGCAGGAGCATATTGATGAGCGAAGCGAGGAAGTTCGAACCCAGTCCGACCTGGAGCTCCTCGTCCGTCATGTAAATGCGGTTGATGATGGAGAGGATGGAGGACAGGATGTCCGTTTCTTCCTCCGTGCTCATCTTCTCGCCGCAGTTGTCGCAGGCGCCGTCGTTGTCGTTGTCGGCGTGAGCCGTGCAGTCCGCCGTGGTAACGGCGTCGCCGCCGCTCACCGACTGCCCGGAGGTGCCTGCGGAGATAAGTTCGCCGAGGTCAATGCCCGGGACCATGACGTTGCCGGCTATGATGTCGCCTTCGCTGTCCGAAGAGCTTATGTAAAGGTCGCTGCCGCCGTTGCCGTCCGAAATGAGGTAGACCGCCAGCAGATATTCATCCTCCGCCATGCCCGTTTCCTTGATCTCGAGCGCGATGTCGGAGTGAGAGAGTATATAGCTCAGCATCGCGTCGGTGTCGGACATATCCTCCGGGAAGCGCAGCAACGCGCGCAGACCGAACGTGATGGAGGTGGAATCCGTCCTGTTGATGACGAAGGAAAGCACCAGCTTCTGGATGAAGGACTTGACGTCGTCGGAAACCGTGGTGCTCGACTGGAGGAAGTTGTCGATCCACTCGCCGATGGTCCAGCTCTGAGTGCCGTCGCTGTTGGCAGTCAGTTCGAGGGTGCCGCCGAGTTCGGCGTACACGCTGTTCAGGGTCAGACCTGCAAGATCCAGCGCGCCCTCTTCGTTGAGCAGGCTGCCTATGCTCTTGAAGTTTTCCGCATTGACGTCTTCGGGAAGAAGGGTGCCCACTTCGTCGAAGTCCGCCTTGCCGATGCCTATCTCCAAAGGAGAGAGGGTGACTCTCGCGTCCGCCAAAGTGCCCATGCCGATGGAGAAGTCGATGAGGTTCGCCTCACCGTCCGCATCCCCGACCAGATTGACCCAGTTGAGGCTGAGCATCGCGCTTATCTCGCCGATGTCCATGCCGATAAGGGCGGTCACCTCCTCGGCGAGCCCCTGCGCGAGTTCGAGGATGAAGCCGTCCGAGCTGATGTACATCAGAAGCTCGAACGCTGAAAGTTCGTTATCTTTGAGGACGGGATCCGTCGCGGTGAGCGCCTGACCGCTCGCACCGCCGGGGGTGTCCGTGCCGCTGCCTGCAATGAGCCCGGCAACGAGCTGCATGATGTCTATCTCCGCACTCACGCGTGCGCCTATGAGCGCGCTTGCGTCCACATAAAGGACACCGTGCGCGTAATAGACCGCGAGCAGCACTTCCCTCTCGCCGTCGGGATCGGACACCAGACTGAGAGAGAGTTCCGTCTGATTCTCGCCCACGGGATCTTTGCCCGTGAAGGAGGACAGCAGGCTGCCGAGATCGAGTTTGGCTTGCAAGCCGAGCTCGAGGTCGATGTTGACGTTCTGCGGAATGGTTATGCTGCCAAGCCCGTCGCCAAGCGAGAGATTGTTGGCTTTGAGGTCGGCTTCCAAACCGAGCGAGAGCGCGATGTTCGCATACGGCTCATTGAAGAAATCCACGTAAGTGACGGACGTGTCGGGCTGAATGTTGCTCTGCCCGTTCACCGCCGCGTTGATGCCGCCCAAAGTGAGGGCTATGCCGAAGTTGGAGCCCACGCCGAGCGTGATGCCGACGGAAAGCCCTTTCGTCGTGTCCTCGCCGGCGAGCTGCAACCCGTCGTTGAATGCGATGTGGACGCCTGCGTCCAGCCCGAGTTCCTCACCCGTGACGGCGTCCGTTATCTGAATGTTGGTCACGTTGAGCATGTCGAGCAGCATGCCGAGCAAGCCGGAACCGAGAGCGACGTCGAGATAGAGGTCGCCCAAGCTGATGTCCGCCGCCATGATGAGCGCTATCACCTGCGGAGGGATGCTGACGCTTTCGGGAGGCGTATCGGTGTCCGTGTTGCCTTCCCCTGTGCCCGTGGTATCTTCCGCGGTCAGAGCCTCGCTCTGTCCGCTTGCCGGCAGGAAGGGCTTGATGTCGACTTGCAGCGCGAGCCCTCCGAGCAGATCCTCGGAAGTGGCGAGATAGAGCACGCTGTCCGACAGCCATACGCGCAGAGGTGCGACGTCATCGGGCGCGGCGCCCTTTTCCGTCAGCCCCACATACACGTTGAGGCAGGACAGCAGCGCGCCGATGTCCATACCGCCGCCGCCGGAGATCATGCCGACGAGCGCAGCCACGTCCGTGACCTCCGCACGCACGGTCAGAGTCGCCGCGGCGCTGAAGGACTCCGAGAACGCCGCCAGCACGGTCACCATGAAGTCGTTCGCCTGTTCGTATTTGATGTCGGCAAACTCGCCTGCCAACGCGTCTATCGCGATGTCCGCCTGCAAACCTATCTCCAAAGTGTTGACGTTTGCAAGCAGGGTGTCGAGGTCGATCTTGAAAGAGCCGTCCTCGCCTATCATCTGAGTGAGCTGTTCGAGAGAGGCGAGTTTGATGTACTGCGCGTCCGCCTTTTCGTCGGAGAAACGCGCGAGCGCGGCGTCGAAGTGATCGGGGTTCACGACGGAACCGAACTGCACCGCTATGCCGAGCCCCAGCTCCGCGAACACGTCGTCCTCCGCCGTGGCGAGAGCGAGGTCGAGGAGTATCTCTTTGGTGCTGGCAAAGCCGTTGTCGTTGATCTCCAACTCTATGCCGCCGGGGATGTTGATGGTCGCACCGGCGTTCTCACCGGTGAAGATAAGGCTCCAGATATATTCGAGGATATCCTCGGTGAGCGCGACGCGGATGGACTGGATGTTGAACACGTTCTCCACCATCTGCACGTCGATGTTGTCAAGTATCGCCTGTATGAGCCCGAGGGTGTCGGAAATGCCCTCGCCGGCGGAGTTCGCGATGACGGGACGCACGACGGAACCGCTGCTTATCGCCTCTTCCACCGCATCTTCGAACGCGTCGACGTCCGCCTGCTCCGAAGAGGTCAGACCGGCGCTCGCGAGTGCGTCCTGCACCATGACGACAAGGTCGTCGAACAGCCCTGCGAGGATGTCGTTGAGATTGATGCCGTCCACATAGAACTTGCCTGTGCCGAGGATGCCGCTGAGATCGACGTACAGCGTTTCGTCCGCGCCGACGTAGCCTATGCTGGCGCGCACGTCGTTGTACTCGTCCTTGCCGGTGATCTCCACGAGCAGGTTGGTGCCTGCGTTGTCGAACATGTCGATGCCGCCGCTGATGTGCAGCTGCAAGGTTTCGTCCAGCCCGTCGATATGTATCTGTTTGTCAAGCAGTTCGGCGATCTGTTCCGCAACATCCCCTTCGGGGAGCATCCCCGTGATGAGGGTGCCGAACGCGCTCATGAGCTCGTTGGGAGTGATGTCCATCTGCTTTAAGACCATGTTGAGGGAAAGTTTGAGGTCTATCGTGAGCAGAGAGTACTCCTGGAGCTTATCGACCTGTATGCCGCGCTCGGAAAGAGTGTTCTTGACGTTGAGTCGAGGCGCGTCGTTGTTCCACTGTATGCCGCTGCCGCCGATGGATATCTCCACGGTGTCGTGCTGCACGCCGAGAGCCTCTTCCAGGCTGGTGCCGTAAGTGTCGAAGGTGAGCCCGATGTTGACGCTGACGCCTTCGAGTTCCCTGTTGCCGTCCGCGTCGTCGGGAGCAAGGTCGGCAACAAGATAAATGTTCATTTCTTCGAGAGCTTCAAAGATGGAAAGATCTATGCCGAGGATGCTGTCCACCATGTCGTAGACCTCCTCGGGGATGAGCCCGTCGGGACCGGGAGTGAGCAGACCGCCCAGCGCGCCGCCGAGGATGCCGGACAGAGGGATGGGCATCTCGATGCGCTGCGAACCGTCGGCGTCCGTGGTCACACGGGATTCGCCGAAGAGTCCGGGGATGGCGCCGACGATAATGCCGCCGATATCGCTGTTAAGGGAGAGAAGGTCGTTGAGGATGAATTGAGCAAGGCTCTTGTACTGCTCGTTTTCGCTGCCGGCGAACAGTTCGCGAAGTGTCCGCTCGATGGCAGTGATGTCGATGTTTTCCGTCTTGACGGCGGTCGCACCCAGCTTCAGACCGGTGCAGTCGTAGACGAGAGTGGACTCAAAATAGTAGAGCCCGAGAAGCATTTCGGAAAGATTGCCTTCACCGTCCTCCTCCCACAGTTCGAGAAGCAGCTGGGAGTTGGCGTCGTTTTCGAGGTCGATGTCCGCCTGGACTTTAAGCGCGTACGCAAAGCCCTTGGCGTTCTTAGCGTATTCCAGACGGATGACCGTGTCGGCATAAACATGCCGCCCGGTGTCCGTATTGGACGCCTTCGCCGCCTCGACGAACATATTCCAGGCGTCAGCCCCCTGAATGGTGTACTGCCCGTCGTCAATGACGGGATCCCCGGGAGTAGGTGTAGGGATCGGACCGACGTCGGAACCCTCGCCTTGGGGGTTGCACGCCACAAAAACGGCAGCCGTAAGGCAGAGAATGAGAACAAACAAAATCGCGAACTTCAGTTTCCTCATAACTTCCCTCCTATGCTCTTGCGCACACACAAGCGCGCTTGCATAGACTATAATACAAGCGAATTATACGCACGCCCGAAGGGCGTTACGCCGAGTGTTAAATATAATTAATAAAACCTTAAAAGTCGCGAAAAGTCAAAAAATTCGTGAAAAAACGTGAACACGGAAAGAGAAACTCTTTCCGCCTTCCTTGTCGCAAATATCTTTTCCGGGGCGTCCGCCTCGGTCGGGAAGGTGCGCGAGCGCTCTTCCGCGCTTTGCGGCAGTCAACGAAGCCCGTTCGGGGAAACGTGCAGATCTTCGCGGAAATTCTCTATTTTCCGCGCGACGAAAGCCGCCACGTCCCCTCCGTAAGCGAGCTCGGTCAGGTCCACGCCGTAGACGAGCGCGGTGGCTTCGTCCCCCTCGTGGCTCTGATAAAACGTGGCGTTTGACGCTCTTCTGGCAGCGGAAGCGACGTCATAACGCTTGACGGAGTTCTGTGACACGAAACACCCCATCAGGCGCGACGCGAGCTCGTCCGAACCGCTGACGTCCATGACCACCTTGTCGCCGTCCGCCAGCCAGTCCAGATCGCGCCACACCTCGCAACCGTAAATTTTTCGCGGTTTTTCCTCGTCTTTGAGCATATTCATCGCTTTTAACGCGACCAGACACGCCGCGACGTGAGTGGGATGGCGGTCGAACGGATTGTGCAGATAAAGCACGTCAAGGCGCGGACATCCGCGAAAAACTTCCGCCAGAGCGAGAGTAAGAGGATGCGCTGCTTCGTTCGCGGCGCGCTTGACTTCCGCCGAAGTGCGCTCGAACAGCCACAAAGCCTCGTAACGCCCGACCTCGGCGGCACGCTTCTGTTCCGCGGTGCGCAGCTCCGCCATATCCTCGTCATTCACCGATGCGTACGCCTCCGAACGCGGACACTGACCGCCGTCGGTCAGCACCGCCGCGGCAAATCCGCCCGACGCGTACCCTTTGCACACGCCGTCCAACGCCAGCATCTCGACGTCATCCTTGTGCGCGGACACCGCCATATACCTGACTTCGGCGCCCACGGCGCTCTTCGGGACATATTTTTCCATGTTATCACCTTCCTGCTGCCTCGGTGCGGATGCTTCTGCCCTCGGCTCTTGTGCACGTTTCGTGTTTTATCCTTTTGACGGCACACCTTCTCTCGTGCCATATTTCACACGTTTCGTGTTTTTATCGCCTCATGCGCCACATATTTCGCAATATCAGCGCGATATGACACACGATACGTGTTTTACGCCAACGTCAGCGCAGCCGCCACATCCGGCAACGACGAGAGGGTGTGCAGGCTCCATTTTTCCGTCATTGTGTGGCTCTCGCCCTCGCCCAGCGTCACTTTGCGCGACAGCCATTCCACTTCCAGGATGTGCGCGTTGGTGTAGCTCTCGAAGTTACATCCGAAGTCGCCGTACTCTCCCTCTTCGGGCAGGCACTCCCATTTCATCACCGTGTCGCCGATGGCATAGTACGCCTCGCCCTTTTTCGCGAACGTTCCTATCTTGATGGCGTCCTCTCTTGCCGTCTGGCGCAGAGTGAGGAACTTCGCTCCCACGCGCAGCCTTGCGTCGTGCGGATCGTTGTACGGCCAGCTGACCAGGTTATAGACGGGGTTGAGGTCGTCCACGGGGTCGTTGAGAGGCAGCGCGAGCGTGCCGCCCTTTGCGGCGACCGTCAAGCCCCACACGGCGAGGGTGCGCTCCGCGCCCTTGTTGATGACCGTGTTGCGCACCGTGACGCAGCCGTCTTCGTCCATTTCGACGTCCAGTGCGTAGTCCAGCCTCTTTGCGGCGCGGCAGAGGAATTTCCCTCCGTTCTCCCTTTCCTCGAAAACGACGGGGACGTTGTCGGGTGTGTAAGTTTCCAAGTCCTCCGGCGACTTCCAGACGCGGTGTCCGCCGTAAAGATACCAGGTCGTGCCCTTGCCGTACTCGCTGTCGAAGTACTCACCGCCTTTCTGCACGTTGCGCGCGATGTCCTCATTCATGAAATTGAGTTCCGCCGTCCCGAACCATATGATACGGGGTCCGATGTCCAACGTGACCATGAGTTTGGCTCCGCCGCGCTCGAACACGGCGCATTTTCCGTAATTTTTATAATTTTCCGTTCTCATATTACCTCTTTACATTTTGTCCGCCCGACGGGGACCGGCGGACGGACGACTTCATTCTACGGATCGGAGTCAGACGCGCGGTTCGCGCAATCGCATGCTCCGCCAGTTGCGCGCCGACGTGGGGTCGCACCTGCGCTGCATCTTCATCCCGAAGGCAGCCGCCTGCAAAGCGGACTTTATCTTGCCCGGGTCGCACTCGTCGAGCGGAGTGTAAACGACGCCCTTGCGGTCCAGCAGGAAGAGCACTCCTTTCAGCCTCTCCATGAAATCCGCGCGATCCTTGCCGGGCGCGCTCCAACCCGTTTCCGCCACGGCGAGCGCACGGGGATAGAATCTGCGGAAGAGAGTTTCGGCGTCCGCGACGTGTTCCGTCCACAGCGGACACTCCACGCCCATTATCCCTTTCTCCGACTCTTTGCCCAGCTCCTCTAGGGGCTCCAGTTCGTACATGGCTTTGAGGGAATGCACGCCGCACGGATAGTCCAGATAGTAAGGCGCGCAGCGGCTCATTATCACCTTGCGTCCCTCTTGCACCGCCTTCTTCACCTTCTCCGCGGAAGGACGGTCCGTGGTCCAATACTGCACCACCGCGCTCTTGTCGAGCGTGCCGGAGTTCAAAGCCTCATTCCACAATATCGGGGTTTTGCCATACTTTTTCAGCATGTTTATCACGCGGTTTGTGAAATATCCTTGCAATTCTTCCAGATTTTTCAACCCCTCCCTGCGATAGGTCGCGGCGCAGTCCGGGCACTTCGCCCATTCCAGTTTCGCCACTTCGTCGCCGCCGAGATGGAAGAGTTTGCCGGGGAACATCTCCGCCATTTCCGCGAATATCTTGTCCAGTGCCTCGTACACCCTCTCCTTGCCCGTGCAAAGGATCTTGGAGTGGATGCCGAACCAGCTCGCCACCTCGGTGGCTTTGCCCGAGCAGGAAAGTTCGGGATACGCCGCGACTATCGCACGGGTATGCCCGGGCAGATCCAGCTCGGGGACTATCTCGATGAACCTCTCCGCCGCATAGTCCACTATCTCTTTTATCTGCGCTTTGGTGTAATAGCCGCCGTGCGGTTCGCCGTCGCCGCAGGTGCCCTTGCGTTCGCTGCCTATCTGGTGCAGCTTTGGCAGCGCGTCTATGCGGAGGCGGAAACCCTGGTCGTCGCTGACATGGAAGTGGAGATGATTGAACTTGAACAAAGCCATCGTGTCTATCATCTTCTTTATCACGTCCACGCCGAAGAAGTGTCTGCTGACGTCTATCATGCCTGCACGGTAACCGAAACGCGGCTTGTCGTAAACGGTGCACACGGGCAGGTCGGTTTCCAGCGAACCGCCCGTCAGCTGCAACAGCGTGACGGCGGCGTGGAACAGCCCTTCCTCCGTAGCGGCGAGCGCGGTGACTCCTTGCTTGGTTATCTTCAACTCATAGTCCCATTCCGTGTCCCCTTTGCGGAACCTGACGCGGCTCGCCGCATCCGCTCCGCCGAACATGGCGGCGATGACGGGCATATCCGTCGCCACTTTCCCGTCCGCGCGGAAGGAGAAGCCCCCCTCGCCGATGTCTATCCTGAAAGGTTTTGGCAGAATATTCATGTTTCCTCCGTCGCACGGGCGCGCCCGAGCGTGCATTATCGTTTTACTTATGATATCACCCTTTCGCCGTTCAGTCAATACGCGCGTTCCGTGCGCCCGTGCGTCCGCGCGCAACCTTTGACACTTGCGCCGCATTGTGCTATCCTCATGGCGTGGCGCGCGGTAAGCGCGCCCTCGGGAGCATACGGATGACCAACTCGCTCATAGCGCAGGACGTGAAAGTGACCCTCCTCCCCAAACGCGCACGGACGCGTATATGGGAGATAGATTTCCTGCGCGGCATTTGCATAATACTGATGATACTGGACCACCTCACCATGCTGTTGGGGCAATATTTCGGTCCCGTATGGTTCGGCAGCGCGATGCAAGGCGACGGCGGCGCGGCGTTCTGCCGCTGGTGCGAATGGTTCCATTTCAGCGACGTGCGCGACACGCTGCACACGCTGGTGCTCTTCGTGTTCTTTTCCATCTCCGGCATATCCTGCACCTTTTCCCGTTCCAACATCCGCAGAGGGCTCATCCTCGCCTGCGTCGCGATGCTCTACACGGGCGCGACTTACGCCGCGGAAAGCATGTTCGGCATGAGCGGCATCCGAGTGACCTTCGGGGTGCTGCACTTTTACGCCGCGTGCATACTGTTCTGGGCGCTCATAGACATCCTGTGCCGCCACAATACGGCGGCAAAAACGGCGGTGAGCGTCGCCCTCATCGTGACCGTCGCCTGCCTTTACTATCTCTACACCGCGCCTGCCGACACCCCGAAATGGCTCGCGCCCGTATTCCCGTACGTTGACGCTAACGGGAACCCTCCCCTGCTCTACGACCCGGGCGAATTCTCCCCCGGGGACACCTTCAACCTCATCCCGTGGTCGGCGTTCTTCTTCGCGGGCACGGCGATGGCGCCCTTCCTCTACCCTCGCCGTTACAGTCTCCTCCCCTTCCTGGACGGCAAATGGCACAAGCCGGTGGGATTTGTGGGCAAGTACGCCATCTTTTTCTATCTGCTTCACATAGTGGTGCTGGCGGCGGTGCTGATGCTGATAAGCTACCTCTTCATCACCCCGGGCGACTGGGTGCTGATCTGACCCGTAACACACAACTGCTGACACTGAAATAACGCTATCCGGGTTTTATGACGCGTGAAACATCGCTTTAAGCGCGCATTTCGCGATTTTCCTCGCCGATATCCGCAGATCTCATCTGCGGCGCAAAATCAAAATCACCGACTTAGAGGTGGTATGCCGGATCGGGATAAAAACGGATCGGGATAAAAACGGATCGGATCCGGCATTCCATGCCAGACAGGAATAATACGAATCAGGTTCCGCGCCGCCGATTTCCGCCTGAACCGCGTCATTCGTCTTGCTAATACAGTCAAGTATTAGCCGCAGCGACTTTTACCCCAACTGAAAATCACAGATTTTCACTCGGGGACCCCGAATTAAGCCCCAGCCTAAAATCAGAGATTTTAGCCCGGGGGCCCCGAAATTGCTCAGCCAAAAATCGGTTGGCGCGGAACTGCTCGCACCTCAGAGCAAGAGATTTTCGGATGATGTTGCTTCGGGGTCCCCACAAGGCGGCGCAGCGTGGGATCTCCGCCGAAAGAATTTTCGGTAGAGAGCGAGCACGATTTGTGGGGGAAAGGAGCCGCAGGCTTTGATGCGGGCACCTTGCGCGAATGCAAGGTGTCGCGAACTTTGCCTTGCGGCGACGCAACGCAGGCAATAGTATACATATTGGCAAGGTTCGGCTGTGCAAAAGCGCCGAAAAGAATTGCTCCGAGGCTGGTTCGTATTATTCCTGTCTGGCATAACTTAAAAGCGGCAGTATCCTGCCGCCTTTCATGTGCTGTCCGCACTTCTGCGCCGCTCTTCCTCCGCGCGGAAAAAGAGGGAAACTCGCACCGTCAAAGGGAGATGAATTCTCTGAACAGATCCCCCGGCGTATCGTAAAACACTCCGCTCTCCGCCGCCGACTTCTCATTGTACGCCCTGCCGTCACCCAACGTACGACGGGAGGAATACATCAAAAAGGGTACGGGCTCGCGCGAGTGAGTGAGGATGGACACGGGAGTGAAGTGGTCGGGCATGACCATGACCGCGAAGTCCTCGCCGCTCGCTTTCAGATGCTCCACCACGGGGGAAAGCACACGCTTGTCCACGCACTCTATCGCCTTTATCTTGCCGTCGAGGTCGCCCTGATGTCCGCACTCGTCCGGCGCTTCGAGATGCACGAACACGAAGTCGCATCCGCCGTCCAGAAGGTCGCACGCCGCCTTCGCCTTGCCCTCGAAATTGGTGGCGAGCGTACCCGTCGCGCCCTCCACATCCACGCTCTTCATGCCTGCGCCGACGGCTATGCCTTTGAGCAGGTCCACCGCGCTGACCATGCCTCCTTTCAAGCCGTATCTCGCCTCGAACTTTTCAAGCGCGGGTCTGGTGCCCTGCCCCCAAAACCATATGCTGTTGGCAGGATTTTGACCGGATAAAACCCTTTTTTTGTTGATAGGATGCTCCGAGAGCAGTTTGTTGGCACGCTTGATGAGGTCTGTGAGCTGCTCGGAAAGAGCCCCCTTCGGGAGATAGTCGCCTATGCGTTTTCCGCTGATGTCGTGAGGGGGAGTGAGCTGCATATCCGTGCTGCCGTGCGCTATGATGAGGCAGTGGCGGTAACTCACGCCGGGGTAGAAAGTGAACCTGTCCGACCCCAGTTCCTTTTCGAGATATTCCAAAAGCTCGCGCGCCTCGGGGGTGGTTATCTCCCCTGCGGAATAGTCCTTCATCACCTTGTCCCCGAACTCCTCTTCGTCGGTGAGAGTCACGAGGTTGGTGCGCAGCGCGACGTCGTCCTCCTTCATGTCTATACCTATCGAGAGGGCTTCCAACGGGGATCTGCCCGTATAGCATTTTTCCGCGTCATAGCCGAGCGCGCCGAGGTTTGCGACGTCGCTGCCCGGCTTCAGCTTGTCGGGGACGGTCTTCACCAACCCGACTTTGCCCGTTTTCGCAAGGGCGTTCATGCAAGGTTTGTCGGCGACTTCCAGCGGAGTGCGTCCGCCGAGGGATGGGATGGGATAATCCGCCATCCCGTCGCCCAAAATAAGCGCATATTTCATGTTTTCACCTCTCGTGCTATGTTACTGCTTTTGCCTCTTTTTGTCAATTTGTTACACCCGTCTTGCGCCCGCTTTCCGCGCGCGCCGTCTTGACCCCGAAAGCGCTTGCAAAATCACTTATTTTAGTGTAAAACAAATATAAGGCGCGCTATGCGCGTATGAGGCATATATGGAAAGTTCTCACGACCGCTTGAAAATGCTGCCCGTCAACGGCGTCACCCCGGAAGGTTGGTTGAAAGACCAGATGACTCTCGTCAACGAGCTGCAAAAAAAACTGGGCTCCTCGTCCGCTCTGCTCTCCGACGGCAAATGGACGGGCGGCGAACTTCTGCCCAGATACCTCAGAGGGCTGTGTCTGCTCGCCGCCTCGCTTTCGGACAAGCAGCTGCTCGAAAAAGCGGAAAGTTTCATGTCCGCCATCCTTGACAGCGCAGGACCGGGCGGCGACCTGGGCGGAGAGCACGTCGGGCTTGCCGCAAAGCTGGAAGCGGTGAAAGCCGTGCTGACTTACCACGAGCTCACTTCCGACGAAAAAGCCCTCTCCGTTTTACGCAAATTCTTCAAAAATCAATACAACACGCTCTCCGTCACCCCCATGTGGTATGACGGGCGCGCGCGCCTTCCCGAGGAGCTGCCTGCCGTCATCGCCGTGGGAGGCGAGGAAACCCCGATATGGCTCAAAGAGCTCGCAGTCAAGCTCACCAGACTGTCCTGCGACTGGCAGCGCATCGCTGACAGATTCCCCTATAAGCATCCATTTTCGCGCACTATCTCCGCATCTGCCGCAAGGCGCGTGGTGCGCACGGTAAAGACGGCGGAAGAAGCGGTGGGCAAACGCCGTGCAAGGCTGTTCTCCTCCTCGAAGGCGGACGCCGAATGGCGCAAACCTTCCCACCGCGTCGTGGTGGAAACTGACGGCGTGAACCTGGCAAAAGCGGTCAAATACCCTTGCATCTACGACAAATTCTTCGGTTACGCCGGGCGTGAGAGCCTCTCACTGCGGCTTGCCGGCGCGCTGGAACGCTATCACGGCAACGCAACGGGCATGTTCGCCGCAAACGGCAAACTGGCAGGTCCCCTCCCCACGGGAGGGATGGACGTCGAATGTGCGACGGAGCTGCTCGAATCCCTCGGGGAGGTGCTCGCCGCCACGGGAGAATGCGCCTGCGCCGACCTCATGGAAGAGATAACCTTCAACGTGATAGGCGCCGCCGCGCTGTCGGACATGTCTGCGGTGCGCGACGTGCTGCCCACGAACAGAGTGCGCTCCTCCACGGAAACCGCCACCGATCGCTATCCTTACGGCGACGCGTACGCGGTGGGCGTCCCCTCGCGCGGAGCGCTCGCGATGCTTGCGGCGTACCCTCTGTTCCTGCGATCCGTGTGCATGGTGCGTGAAAACGAACTGAACTTCTTCTCTTACGCGCCCTGCACCGTAAAGGCGGACGTCGGCTCCTCCTCCATACGCATAAAACTGGACACGGGCTACCCGTTCAGGAACACCGTCGTCTTCCGCGTGGAAGAGGCGGAAGGGGACGTTTCTCTCCGTCTGAACTTCCGCGTGCCCAGGCGCACCTCGATGCAGCTCATCTCGGGCGGTCAGGTGGTGGCGACGGGAGAACACGGCATCTCCGTCAAGTGCATACTGCGCACGGGCAGCACTTTCATGCTCAAATTCAACATCCCTCTCACCGCGTCCTACAACCGCGACGGCACGGTGAGCCTGTTCAAGGGCAGCCTGCTCATGGCGTCGCGCCCTGGCGAAGAACTGTTCTTCGACAGCCCGGATAAACGCACCGTATGCGCGCGTCCCACGGGGAAGTGGGCGTTTGCCCCCGTGCTGGCAAAACGCGGCGGAAAACCGACGCTGGTCACCAACGAGCGCACGGTGGTGAGTCCGCTGACCCAACGCCCCCTCACCCACACAACCCCTCCATTCGAATTGAAGGTCCTCTGCCGCAACACGATAGGCTGGGAGTTCGACGAGGACGGACTGCCCACCATCCCCGGCAACCTGCGCTTTGCGGAAGAGGCGTCGGAGCGCACTTTCGTCCCCTTCTGCTGCACGGCGGTGGGCATTGCTCACTTCCCCGTCTGCCATTCCAAAGCGGAATGATACGGACCGAGGTCGGCTCCGAGCCCGACGAAAGGGCGGCGCGGCGCGGAACTTGACAAATGCGGTGAGAAGTATTACACTTTTTAGAGATACGGGTCACACTCATGCGTAAACTCGAACGAACTTATTCCGGCACAGAACGCATCGTCGCACGCGCACGCTTCTCGGCGTGGGCTTTTTTGCGCGAAGTGTTCATCGCCGCCGTTCTCGGCGCGCTGATCGCCGTGTTATGGGTGTTCGGCGACGACATCGAGGGTGGGCTGGACCCCAACTTCACGGGCGAAGCGAAATATCTCTCCCCCGAAAATCTCAGATGGGCGCTGCTGGGCGCAGGCGTGTTCGTCGTCATCCTTGCCGTCATGCACGCCATCTCCCTTTATATGCAGGAGATAATCGTGACGGAGGACAAATTCCTCTTCCGCTCCGGCGTGGGCAGCACGGTGAACGTCATGCTCCCCCTCGGGGAGATACGCTACATAGACGTGCGCCAGAACGCCATCCAACTGCTTTTGGGTTACGGCAAGATCAAGGTCATCACGGACGGCGAAGAACCCTTTGTGATATACAACCTCGTGCGCCCCGAAAGGTTCGCGCGCAGGATAATGCGTCAATGCAGCGAAGTGCGCGAGAACGGTCCGCGCCTGCGGCTCGTCCCACAGAGCACGCGCCGCCGCTGACCGCACCGAAACCAGGATACGCAACAAAAAAGACGCCTTTCGGCGTCTTTTTATTTTTGTACGCTCACTTCGTTTTCTTGTCCGACCCTTGTCCGTGTTTCCCGTTTCCGCTCCCCGGCGCGGCGGTAGGCTCGGCGTCGGCGGCAGGCTCCTTCTTGTCCGGCTTTTGCAAGGGTCTGCCCTGCGTCAGTTTCTCCGCCGTGCGCGCCGCTATTTCGCGCACGCGCTCCTTTTCTATCTTCAACTTCTGCGGCTTGGGCTCGGTGGGCTTTTTCTCCGCACGTGCTGCCGCGGCGTCCGTACCCTCCGTCCCTTTGGTGACTTCGGTGCCGTAAAGTTTGCTCATCACGGCGCTCTTCGCCTTGTGGTCCTTGCCCACACCGTTGATATAGGTCTGCACCTTGACAGTGTACTTTTTGCCCACGCGCTTCGCGACTATGCCTATGATGAACAGCGCGATCTTGAGAGATAGCTGCACCGCGGCGACGAGCATATTGGCGCCCAGCACCAGCCACTCGATGAGCCCCGTGCCTCTCCCCTCCACGACGCCTACCATGGACACCGCCGTGGCGATCAGGAAGACGAGAGTGGTGAACACCTTGAACATCCCGAACAGTTTCTTGAAGACTTTTATCTTCTTCCTGCCCTTTTTGACGTCATCCGTGTACCAGCACACCAACACCACGAAGAGCAGCACATACACCCCGAGCAGCGCCGCCATGATGTAAGAGTACGGAGCGAGTATCCAATGCCCGGAGATGAGCACCGCGCCCGAGATGATGGCGTACAGCATACTGATGACCGTCCACGCAAAACTCGCCTTTGCGAGTCTGGATTGCTTGCGGCTCTCCCTTTGCTCCTCCGCGCGCGCTTCGGCTGCGGCGGCTCTCTCTTCCTCGGTCGCTCCGCTTGCGAAATCGGGATCGATGTCGTAGCTCTTCTTTTTCATAATTCCCCCATTAAAATGTGCTTTCTATGCCGATAAACCCTTTATTTTGCACATTTGATGACTTCGTCCACGTTCTTTTCCATGACGTCGAAGAAGTTTTGCACCACCTTTTCGTCCTTCTCGTTGCCCGTGATGGCGATGGAGAACGTGACCTCCCCTTCAAAGGTGGTGAGCGCAAGCTGCATATAAGGTTTGCCCTTGACCGCGCCCGTGTAGAACCCGTCGTAAGGGCGGACGTCGCCGAGGGCGTACTCGTCAGGTTTGATGGAGCCTATGTTGGACATCCCGATGAGAGGATTGTCGTAGCCAAGCCTGATCGCTATCTCGCTGACGCAATGTGGGAACACCGTGTACGCGAGGTGCAGCAGCGGCAGCGAATACAGCCCGAGGAAGGGATCCTTTTTGTTGGCTTCCATAGCCGCCGCCACGATGTCCAGCGTTTCGCGCATATCCTTGCCTACTCCGTTCACCGCGACGGTCATGAAGCCCGTATGGTTGGTGAGCCCCGTTTCCGCACCGCCCTCTTTCATGTGACGGCGCAGATCCACCATGCATGGCACGGTGAGCGTTTCCCCTTCGCGGAACACACCTATATCGTAAAGGGAGCGCAGGTAGACCGCGAGCACCAGATCGTTGACGGTGAAGCCGAATTTTTTGCCTGCCGCTCTCGCTTCCGCGAATTTTTGCGCGGAGAGTTTCCTCTTTATGATACGGTTGACGTCGCCCTCCGAGCGCGGAGTGAGGGGGAAGACGTGTTTGCTCTTCACCTCGCTGATGTTGCGGTAGAGCGACTTTGCCCGTTTCGCGTCCTCTTCGCTCAACCCGGAGTACACCGCGTCATAGGCGCGCGTCCCCGTTTTCAGGGTAAAGTTATTTTCTCCGCGCAACGCCGCCGAATAGTTGCGGCAGAGTTGGGTCACGAAATATTTCAGGTCGCCGCCGTCAAAACACATATGGTTGACCACGAACGCGATCGCGCGCTTGCTGCCGCAGCGGAAGAGCCCGACGCGTATCTGCACGTTGCTGCCGATGGGGATGCGCTGCTCGGCAAAACGCATGACCGACCCTTCGAGGTCGTCCATGTCCTGCGCGGAGAAAGCGTCCTCCACCTTCCAGTCACTCACCACCCAATAGGGCTTTATGAAGTTGTTGTGATAACGGGAATGCAACACGGGTGCGGCGTCTATCTGAAAGGCGAGCACGCGTTTCAACGCCTCCTCGTCTATCTCGCCGTCATAATACAGGACGCAGTGCATCATCCTGTCGTAGTAATTGCGGAAGAGATATTGCATCTTATCCCACATTTCCGCCTTAAATACCTTCTTCATCTTCTACCTCGCTGTCTGCTCCCCTATCACGTTGCAATTATAGCGCGTATGCGCGCATCGCGCAAATAAAAAAAGGGGGCAGATGCCCCCTTTCCCAACAATATTTCACAGTTTGCCTTCGGCGAACTTCTTCATGAACTCCTCGGTGCGTCGGTTGTTCTCCTTTGCCGCCTTGCCCGTCCAGTTGAGGGAGAAGCAGTGGTTGTCCATGAACTTGGTGGAATGGAACTCCTCGCAGTACACGCCCTTTTCCTTCAATATCTTCATGAGCGCGTCACCCTGACCGCCGCAGAAGATGTCCTTTGCCGCGTAAGTGATGAAGGACTTGGGGAACTTCTCGTCCACGAGGGGTAAGACGCTGCCCATCTCCTTCCACTCGTAAGTGGGGAAATCCTTTACCTCGATGTTGGCAAAGTCTTTGAGCAGCTTGCCGCCGAGGTTGAACGGGTACTTCTGCTGCAACGCGAGATTGACGTCGTAGATGCCGCAGTTGAGCACTGCACCGTTGAAATGCAGGTCGGTGGAAACGCCAAGTTTCTCCTGCAACGGTTTGTTGTTGCAGATGCAGGCCAGCATTGCGGCGTAATATCCGCCGGCGCTGTCGCCCGACACGACCATGCGGTCAAGATCCAGCCCCAGCTTTTCCGCATTCGCGCCCACCCAGTTGAGCGCAGCCACCAGCTGACGGTGAGGCGTGGGGCACCTGTACTCGGGGCAGAGCCCGTAGTTGACGTTCACCACAAAATAGCCCATGTTGGCGGACCAACGCGCAAGAGCGCGGCGATAATGCTTATCCCCTGCGACGAAACCGCCGCCGTGTATGTAGAACAGCACGGGAAGTTTGCCCTTCTGCCCTTTGACGCAATAGGTGTCCAGCCTGCACGCGGAAGGCGACGACTCGTCATAAACGATGTCCGTCTTGATGTCGAAGTCCACATCCTTGAACTTGGTCATCCTCCTGCAATTCTGAGGCGCGTTGAACAGCTTATCGATGGCAACAAACAAAAAACTTTGCAAACTCATGATTATCCTCCGTACGCGGCGGATGCGACCGCTCCGCCTGCCGACAACGGCATTTTAACACATGTCTAACATCTTGTAAACCTTTTGGACGGCAAACATTGACTTCGGACGTCCCGAACTATCGTAATAGGTCGTAGCTCGAAGACTGTCCCTATGTAAGTGTGATATAAAATAAAAGTGTACGTGGGGGTATGCCAGACAGGAACAATACGAACCAGGTTCCGCGCCGCCGATTTCCGCCTGAACCGCGTCATTCGCCTTGCTAATACGGGCTAGTATTAGCTGCGCCGACTTCCTTGCTCAGCCAAAAATCGGCTGGCGCGGAACTGCTCGCACCTCAGAGCAAGAGATTTTCGGATGATGTTGCGCTGGCGAAACGCCGCCAATAGTATACATATTGGCAAGTTCCGACTGTGCAAAAGCGCCGAAAAGAATTGCTCCGAGGCTGGTTCGTATTATTCCTGTCTGGCATACGGCAGAAAAAAGTCCCCCGTGAGCGTGCTGCGTTCACGGGGGACGAGTCCCTTTTTCTATGCTTTTCGAGCCTTACTCCGCGGTGGGATCTTCGGGGGCGGCGTCCGCCCTTTCCTCCCCTTCCGTGACGGTGCCGTCATCGATGTCGGCTGCCATAGCGTCGGGGGCTGCCGCTTCCGGCAGAGTCACTCCGGAGGGAGGCGCGCTGCCGTCCACTCTGTAACGGTTGAGCCTGACGAACTCGTTCATGTTGGCGATGATCATGTCGAAGAAGCGTTCCACTATCTTCTCGTCCTCATCGTTGCCGCGAATGGCGATGGTCATGGTGATGTCGCCGAGCAGGCTGGTGAGCGCCAGCTGCATATAGGGCTTATACTTCACCGCGCCCGTCATGAACCCGTCGATGATGTTGGCGTCGCCCATCTTCAACGCGCGGTCGTCCATCACGCCGATGTTGGACATGCCGATGAGGGGGTTGAGATAACCTATCTTTATCGCCTGCTCGCTGATGATGTACGGGAAGATGGTGTACGCCAATTTGAGAAGAGGCAGGCTGTAAAGCCCCATGTAGGGGTCCTCTTTGCTCTTCCTGACGGAGCGCAGCACCTCGATGAGCGTATCGTTGATGGTGTTGCCCTTCCTCGCCGTGGAGCACTGCATGAACCCGGTATGGTTGGTGAGCCCCGTGTGCAGACCGCCGTCCACAATGTGCCTGCGCAGGTCCACCATACAAGGGATGGTCAGACGCTCGTCGTCGCGGAACATCCCTATCTCGTAAAGGGAACGCACGTAGAACGTGAGCATGAGATCGTTGACGGTGACGCCCAAATTCTTGCCTATCTTTCTGAAATCGGCAAACAGCTGCTTGCCCACTTTTCTGCGGCAGATACGCGTGACGTCGCCGGGAGTGGGAGGGGTCAGGGGGAAGTAGTGTTCGTCCTTGACCTGGCTGATGTTCTTATACAGCCCTCTCGCCACTTCCTCCTCTTCGGGGGTGAGCTTGGAGTACACCTCGTCGTAGCTGCGGCTGCCCGTCTTTATTTCAAGATCGCGGTCGCCGTCCAGGAACTTGTTGTAGTTCTCCGCCAGCTTTTTCATGAAGTACTTGAAGTCGCCGCCGTCCATGCACATATGATTGACTATCATGCACAGTGTGGACTTGCCGTCCTTGTTGAACAGCGCCATCTTGTACTGCACGTTGCTCTCCACGGGGATGCTCTGGCAGATGAACGCATTGACGTCCGCTTCGAGGTCCACGCTCTCGCGCACGGTGAGGATGTCATTGACCGTGTAGTCCTCCACCTCCCAGTACGGGTCGATGACGTTGCTCTTGAAGGAGCTGTGCAGGACGGGGACCTGCTCCGTGGTGAATACCAGCACGTTGCGCAGCACTCTCTCGTCGATAAGACCGTCGTAATACTGCACGCAGTGCACCATTCTGTCATAGAAGTTGCGGAAGAGATATTGCATCTTATCCCACATTTCCGCTTTTAATGTTTTTGCCATAATTGCACCTTTATCGACCGTTTCAGGCACGGTCAAGCCGCATTTCGGGGGATATCAGTCCTTCCACATGGTGTAGTAAGACTCGTCCTCCTTGGTGTATTTGTCTTTAAGACGCACCTTTTCCTTCTTGTCCTTCTTCTTATTGCGGTTGGCGATGAGCACGATGGCTTCCGCGATCCCTGCGACCACGCCGCCCAGGCAGAGCAGCCAACCCGGATGCCAGAACGCGGACCCGACCACGACGCCGATGATGACGTAAAGCATCACGCACACTATCTCTATCGCTATGGGAAGCTCTATCCAACGGAACTTGAAGTCGGTTATGAACGCCAGCGCCGCGTCGAACGCCGCCATCATGATGACCATCACCAGGAAGGTGAGCCATGCCATCTCAACGTGTCCGACCAGTTGCAGCAACAGGAACAGATATACGCACAGTAAAACTATCACCAGCTGCGGCATCAATCGCATCGGGATATACTTTTTGGCTTTGCCGAACTTGATGAGCAGCACCACGGCAAGCGCGATGAGCCCGAGGAACGCTCCGCCTACGAGTATGAGCCAGGTGAGCCCCCAGGAGTTATCCACGAGGAAACTGACGATGAGGTAGACCACGACGAGCGCGAGCACCGCACCCACGCCGCACACCGCGCCGAGCAGCGCATTGCGCTTGGTGTTGGCGACCTTGTGTTCCTCCTCGTCGAAAGCGGCGAGCGTCGCGCCGAAATCGCCGAGTTCGGCTATGCACTTGTCATAGATGAGATCGTCGTCATCCATGCCTTTGATGCGCAGTTCCTGCGCGCGGTCCATGAGCTGACGGAGCACCTTTTCGCGGTACTCTGCCGCCGCCAACGTGGGGCGAATGGCTCTGAACTGTTGTTCCAGATACCTTTTGAAGCGTTCTTTCATATTATCCTCCGCAGAGATTTTTCCTTATATATGAAGGCGCGGACTCCTCCGCCGCCGTTGCTTACACAAAATAAACGCGCACAACTCAAAAAGGTTACACTTTCCGCGACCGTAATTTTTATTTTTCACAGCCGTCAGCCGGGCAGCGCGGTCAATGCGGTCTTTTCGAGCTTCTTTTTCAGTTCGCGGCAGTTAGGACATATCTCGGTGAGCACAGCATAGAACTCCGCGCCGTGCCCCGGACAGATCAGATGGGTCAGTTCGTGCAGACATACGTACTCCGCGCACTCGACGGGCGCGGTGATGAGCAGCGCGTTCAGTTTCACCACCCGTTTTTGAGCGTTGCACACCCCCCATCTGCTCTCGAACACCCTCACTTCGAGGCGGACGGGAGCGCCGAAACGTCCGCGATGCGCCGCTTCCGCTCTTCCGAAAATGCGCGGCAGTTCCTCTGTTGCCTTGCCGAGCAGCCAGCGCGACACCTCCGCATCCGCCGCACGGGAGTCCGCCCCCGGAACGGACACAGTCAACGTCCCGTCCTCCTCTTCGCGCACGAAACATTTTTCGCCGTCGCGCACCGCAAGGGGAACCCTCCTCCCCCACACGGGGACGCAGCCTTCCTTCGCGAACGAAAAGGAGCCTTTGACACGCGCCTCGGCGACACTTTTTTCCACCCAGCGCGCGTGCCTTGCGACAAATGCCGCCGCTTCCTCGTCGGACGTGGAGCGCGGCACGGTCACGCGCACTTCCCCTTCCGCAGTGACGCGCATATTAAGACGGCGCACCGCGGCGCGCTTCAACACGAACTCTATCTTCTTTCCGCTCACGCACACGGACGCGCGTATGCCGTTATATCCCATGATGTTCATATTATACAGCAAAATAAATCCCCTTTCAAGGGCATAATCCCTGCCCTGTCGGGGCAAACTTTTTATGGGCGATGCCCGAAATCCGAAGAAAGGAGAAACTTATGTCATTCGATCCATTCAAGCAAAAAGTAAGACCCGTATGCGACGCATTCGAGTGTTGGAAAGACCTGCTCGTCAAACCTTACGACAAGCGTTCCGCCGACCCGTACACCAAACTGCGCATCATACTCATGAACGGCACGGAGTTCGAAGCGAACTGGTTTTCGCATCAGTTCTCACGCCATTGCAACGTGAACGACCTGCGCAGGGAGATAGCGCTCGTCCGCCGCGTGGAACAGCAACAGCAGAAAAAACTCAGCTCCTTAAAGCCCGTGGACGAGAGTGTGCTGGAAACCACCATAGGCTACGAACAGCTGGCGGTGGAACTCACCGCGAACCTGGCAAAGCGCGAAAAGGACCCGTACGTCAAAATGACGTTGGACTTCGCTTTGCTGGAAGACTTCGACCACCTTTACCGCTTTTCCGACATGCTCATGCACGACATGAACATCGACGCCTCCGGGCTTGTCGCGAAGCGTACGGAGATAACCCCCGGACGTCCCACTATCGCGGAACACCGTTTCCCCGAGGACGATGTGCGCCGCGCCTGCGACAACAAGAAAGCGGACCCTCTCACCAGACTGCACGCTTCCATCATCACCGCCGCGGAACAGCAGACCATGAACTTCTACATGAACGTGGGCAACACCTACCCCACCGAGGAGGGCAAGAAACTCTTCCTCGAGATCGCCATGATAGAAGAACAGCACGTCACGCAGTACGGCTGCCTCATGGACACGGGCTGCACCTGGCTCGCCGGGCTGCTGGAACACGAGTACACGGAATGCTATCTCTATTACAGCTGCGCCATGGACGAAACCGACCCTCGCATAAAGAGGATATGGGAAGCGCTGCTGGAACAGGAACTCTCTCACCTCCACAAGGCGGCGGAACTGCTGGAAAAATACGAGAAGCGCGACTACACCTCCGTCTTCCCCACCACAGCCTTCCCCGAGCCGCTGCTCTTCGGCAAGGACAACATCTCATATGTCCGCGACGTGCTGAAAAACACCGTGCATATGACCTCCAAAAAGGAGGACTACGTTGAGGTGTCCTCGCTTGATAAAGAGGACGTATTCTTCTCACACAACAAAAAAGTGAACGGACGCACCGCGGACGTCCCCTCTCACGCCGTCATCGAATCCTATATCGCGGCGCACGGGGAGGACTTCCGCTTCGAAACCGCGCCCAACCCCGTCCCCGAGCTCGCCTGCCGCACGCGCGACAATACCACTGTCGGACTGCGCGGCTGACCCCGACACGGCAACGGACTTTGAGGGCGCGGACATTTTGTCCGCGCTCTCCTTCATTGCGGACTAAAAGCGGACGCCCTGCGCATACTGTCCGTATGACCCTGAAAAAGATTTTAGTCATCCTGCTGCTTTGCGCGCTCTCCCTTTCATTTGCCGCGTGCTCGCTTTTCGGCGCGGACGCCGCCATGGAAAAGAAAACGCCGTGCGATGCGGAAGCGGAACGTAAAGGGGAGGAGGAACGCACGCTCGCCGTGGTGATGTACCACAACGTGCTGAAAAGCAGAAAAGGGGTGTATATCGTGTCCCCCGAACAGCTGGAAGCTGACCTTATCGCCTTTGAGAAGGCAGGCTACACGACGGTGTTCCCCTCCGAGGCGGTGGATTTCGTGTACGGCGGCGGCGAACTTCCCCAAAAGCCTCTCATCATCACCTTCGACGACGGCAGATACAACAATATGCACTACGCTCTCCCCCTGCTCCGCGAACACGGGTGCAAGGCGGCGTTCTTCCCCGTGGGCTCTTTCTCGGCGTTTTCCACCGACTCGGGCGACCATTCCAACCCCAATTACTCACACCTCACCTGGGCGCAGATGGGGGAACTTCAAATGAGCGGCGCGGTGGAGATGGGCAGCCACTCCTACGATATGCACCGCTACTCCCCTCGCTTCGGCGTCAAGCGCATGAAGGGGGAGAGCGACGCGGAATACCGAAAAGCGCTTGCGGAGGACACCGCCAAAATGCAGGACGCCCTCCTGCGCGCCACGGGGGAACTGCCCTGCGCCTACGCCTACCCGTTCGGCGAATACTCCTCCGAAGCCGCCGCGGTGCTGCGCTCTTTCGGGCTGAAAATGTTCTTCACCTGCAACGAAGGCGTGAGCGTGATAAGGCGCGGAGAGCCGCAAACGCTCAATACCGTAAAGCGCGTCAACCGCGCAGGAAACATGACCTCGGACGAGCTGACGGGACTGCTCGCAAAATACGCCCGATAACACCGACCCGTGCGCGCCGCTCCCGGCTTCCGCAAAACAGCGCATTCCACGCTTCCGCTCCCCTTCGAACATCAAAAGACCACCGCCGAGGCGGTGGTCTTTTAGTCCCGTCACTCATTTTCCCTGTTCGCCCGGATGTTTGGTGTCCCCGAAAAGGATGTTGGAGCGCGCGTTCCCTTTGGTGACTTCCTCGGGGGTCATCCCCGTTTCCTCGGCGATGATCTTCACCACCAACGGGGAGCAGAATCCACCCTGACATCTGCCCATCCCGGGACGGACGCGGCGTTTGACGGCGTCTACCGTGTAAACGGGCAGAGGGGAACGCAGGGCGTCCAATATCTCCCCTTTGCTCACCTCTTCGCAACGGCAGACTATCTCGCCGTAATCGGGGCGTTCGGCGATCAACGCCGCCCTCTCCTCCTCCGTCATTTCGCGCAGGCAGGGCTTTTTCTTCCGCACGGGGTCGAAAGAGGGGTTGCGCCTGACTTTGCCGAACTTCGCAAGATACTCCGCCGCCCATTCGGCAAGGTCCTCCGCAATGGCAGGCGCCGCCGTTATGCCCGGCGACTGGATGCCTGCGGCTTCGAGTATATTCTCCGTGAATATCCCTTTGCGCACGACGAAATCCTCCTCGTAAGTGGGGGCGCGCACACCTGCGAAATAGGCGATGACGTCCTGCCTCCCCACCCCCTCCGAGATGCGCGACTGCGCGTCGAATATGGCGTCCATGCTCTCCGCCGTGGTGGAGGTGTCCTCACGGTCGGGGACTTCGAGCGCGTCGGGACCTATTATCATATTGCCGTCCGCGGTGTGTATGCTGGCTATGCCCTTGGTGTGACTGTGAAGCGCGGCGATGACCGCCTTCAACCCTCCCGGGCGCGCCTCCTCCGCGCCGCCCGAAACGGGGGGGACGGTGGTGGGCGACTTCGCCATGCTGGTGCGCACCATGTAGCCTTTTTTCTTGTCCATGATGATGTCCGTGCCCTTTCGCGGATGCACCGTGAAAGTGCGGTCGCCTGCCATGTCGGCGATGACGTCGGAATACACTCCTGCGGCGTTTATCACCAATTTCGGACGGATGACACCCCTGTTTGTGTAAACTGCGCGTATTTTGCCGTCTTCCGTATCCATGCCTTCCACCACAGTGTTCAGGCATATCCTCGCCCCGTTCGTGACTGCGTTTTCCGCAAGTGCAACGGTCATCTGATAGGGGGAGGTTATCCCTCCTGTGGGCATATAAAGTCCGCCGTATATCCACTCCGGGATGTGCGGCTCCACGCTCAGGAGTTCCTCCCGTTTCATGAACTTCACGCCCGGGATAAGCAACCTTTTGGCGTTGAGCGCAAGCACGGTGCAAAGCAGTTTTTCCCACCTCTTCCCGATCAGGAGCACCTGCCCTTTCTGCTCGAAAGGCACGCCCAGGTCGCGGCATAACCCCTCGTACATCGCGTTGCCGCGGTTGTTGTAGATGTGCTTCTGCGCGTGAGGCGAATAGTTTATCCCGACGTGCACCACCCCTCCGTTTCGGGAGGAGCCGCCGAGCGCCACGTCATAGCCGCGCTCCGCCAGCATCACCGAGATGTCGTAACGCCTGAGGGCGCGCGCCGCGGCGCACCCCACTATGCCGCCGCCTATCACCAGTACGTCGGGAGCGGCGCCGTCCAACGCCTTATCCCTCACGATAGGGTCGGGTGTGCGCTGCTCGAAGCCTTTCAGCCTGATGCGGTTCACTACGCCGAGATACCTCTTTTTGTCCACGGCGAGTTTGCCGGCGCGCACTATCTTCCGCCAGTCGTCGCTCTCGCCCGTCAGCACCACCGTGCCGCGGTCCTCTTTTGCGGTGAAGGAGGGGTCCAGCTCCGCCAATCGTTTTTTCAGCTTTTCGAGTCTGCTCATTTTATCTCATCGGTGAGCCTTTCTATCTCGCTCTCCAAATACTCTTTCTCGCTGGCTATGTCCCAAAGCCCCTTGCGCAGCACCAGCGCGACCACATACCACCGCTCGGGCTCGGACGGGTCCATCCCCGTCAGTTTCAGGTAGTTTTTGAGGAAGCTGTTGTAGATGAACTTGCGCACCGCGGTGTAAAACGCCAGCTGCAACTTGGACGAACCCGGGAAAAGCTCCGCATGATGATGCAAAAAGTCCATCATCGCCACTTCCGCCGCCGGCACGCCTTTTGCCGCGGTCATCCAGTCTATCACCACGATGCTGTCGCCGTCCATGAGCATGTTCTCGGTGTGGAAATCCAGGTGTATGAAGCTGTCACCGGCAGGCAGCGAGAGGATATAAGCGCGCAGTTTCTCCCTCTTTTCGGGGGAAAGGAACGCGAGCGCCTCCCCGTCCAGACATGCCGCCGCCTTCTCCCTGAGGTCGGGCAAAGCGTCCGTGTGCTTGGACTGCACCATGACGTGCTGTTCGGCGATCAACCTGCCTGCCTTGAAGAGGATGAGCGGATTTTTTTCGGGCATTTTGGTCATGGATATGCCGGGTATCTTTTTCAGGATGACGCCGTACCTTCCGCCGTACTCCGCCTTGCCGAAACATTGCATGGGCGTGCATCCGCACCTGAACGCCTCCGCGGTGTTCAGACATTCCAGATCGACGTCGGACTCGGGGAGCCCCGCAAAATACAGTTTGAGGACTTTGCCGTCCCCCATGTCGAATATCTCCGCCGACCTTCCGCGCGTGACGGGCATTTCGGGTATCTTTTCAAGTTTTGTGACTGCGATGCTCATGTTTTCCCCCTTGACAGAACTTCCTTTTTTCGTCGTTTTTTCAGCATACCGCGGCAAAAACAAAATACTCCGCCGCCGCCGCGGCTGCCACCGACCAAATGGCGAGAAGGGGCATCAACACCAAAAATTTCGCGTGTTTGGTCTTGTGCCTGAACGCGAACATCCCCACGAGGCTCCCGACGCCGCCCAACAAAAACGCCGCCGCGAACAACGCCGCTTCGGGGATGCGCCACATCCCTTTCACCGCTCTGCGTTTGTCCGCTCCCATGAGCGCGAACCCCAGGATATTCATCACCAAAAACGCCGCAGGCACGGCAAAAAGCAAACCGTTCATCCTCTTCTCGCTCGGGCTTTCCCCGATTTATATGATATCACGCCCTCCTGCCGCAAACAAGGGGGGAAATGCGGATTTTCAGCCGACAACGCGCCTTTTTCCGCCGTAAACAAGGGGGGAAATGCGGATTTCAGCCATCAACGCGCCTTTTCCCGCCGTAAACCCTCAAAAAACGCGACGGCGCGCCTCATCGGACGCCGCCGCATTTTTCCGCAAACCGTTTACAATCACGCGCGCTTGAATTATAATTACCCCGAAAAAGGAGTTTTATATGAATAACAGAAAAACCAAGATAATCGCAACAATGGGACCTGCCTGTGCGGACAAGCAGATCATCCGCGACATGATAAACGCCGGCATGAACGTGGCGCGCTTCAACATGAGCCACTCCACCCATGACGAGCATCTCAAACGTATGAGCATAGTCAAGGAGGCGCGCAAGGAGCTTGCCATCCCCGTCGCGCTCATGCTGGACACCAGGGGTCCGGAGATCCGCCTCGGGAAGTTCGTGGGCGACAGCGTGGAAGTCAAAGCCGGCGCGACCTTCCGTCTGGTGAACGAGCAGATAGAAGGCGACGCGGAAAAAGCCTTCGTCACCTGCCCCGACTTTTACAAGATGGTGGCGCCCGGCAATATCCTGCTCATAAACGACGGGCTCATAAAGATGCAGGTCAAAAAGATAGACGGCACAGATATCCTGCTGGACGTCATCATCGGCGGCACCCTTTCCAACCATAAGAGCATCAACGTGGTGGGCGTGCATCTCGGGATGCCCTACCTCAGCGAACAGGACAAGTCGGACATTCTCTTCGGCATAGAACAGAAGGTGGATTACATCGCGGCGTCCTTCGTTTCCTGCGCGGACGATGTGCGCGTGCTCAAAAACTTCCTGCTGCAGAACGGCGGCGAGAACATCGAGATAATCGCGAAGATAGAGTCCGGGATGGGCATCGATAACATCGACGAGATCATCAACCTCGCCGACGGCATCATGATAGCGCGCGGCGACCTCGGCGTGGAGATACCCATGGAAGCGCTGCCCTCCATACAGAAATCCCTCATCAAAAAAGCGAGAGCGGCAGGCAAGCGCGTCATCACCGCCACCGAAATGCTGGAAAGTATGATATACAAGCCCCGTCCCACCCGTGCGGAAACTTCCGACGTCGCGAACGCCGTGTACGACGGCACCGGCGCGGTCATGCTCTCCGGCGAAACCGCCGCAGGCAATTACCCCGTGCAGGCGGTCAAGGTCATGTCCGACATCGCGGCTTACACCGAACAGGCGATACATTACCGCAAGCGTTTCGCCATCGCGGACTATGAGATACACACCGTGCCCGACGCCGTGTGCGCCTCCGCCGTCAAAGCGTCCTACGACCTCAACTGCGACGCGATAGTGGTGGCGACCAGAAGCGGCAAAACAGCAAAACTCATCAGCGGTTTCCGCCCCTCCTGCCCTATCATCGCGGTCACACGTTACGAGAGCACTTACCATAAGATGGCCCTGACCTGGGGCGTGCAGCCCATCCTCGCCGCCGATCAGCCCGAAGCTACCCACGCCGCGGCGACCCAGGCGACCAAGATCGCAAAATACTTCGACCTCGTCCACAAAGGCGACACCATAGTCGCCGTCGCAAGCACGGGTGTGGAAGACGCAAATACGCTTACTATTGACAGAGTGTAATTAGTTTCCGACCAGGCGCAAAATGGCGACATATGTCGCCATTTTGGTCGGACTTCATTCCTTGTGCTCCGCACGCAGGCGTGCTCACCGCACTTCGTCATAGAGGGCGCGTTTTCGCCGTGCACGCCGCCGAAAACGCGAGATTTTCCGAGGGGCTCTGCCCCTAGACCCCAATATTATATCCGACCAAACGCGAAAAGGCGGCATAAACCGCCTTTTCGGTCGGACTCCATTCCTTGTGCTCCGCACGCAGGCGTGCTCACCGCACTTCGTCATAGATGGCGCGCTTTCACCGTACACGCTGCCGAAAGCGCGAGATTTTCCGAGGGGCTTTGCCCCTAGACCCCAATATATTATCTTCGACCAGACGCGAAAAGGCGGCATAAACCGCCTTTTCGGTCGGACCTCATTCGTGGGGCATTATGCCCCACACCCCTTACTGCTCCATTTCTCGCAAGCCGAAATGAGAATGATCGGACATTATGCCCCACACCTCTTATTATGAGGTCATATTTCAATAATATAAGTGCGCCGTGCGTTTGCGGTTTTATCCGCAAACGCACGGCGCATCATTACCTTAAAACCCGGGGTGTGGGGATGACATCCCCACCGGGGTGCAGGGGCGGCGCCCCTGCTTTGACCGCTGAAAACGCGCGTCGTCAGGAGTCGGCTTTTTTCACTTTGACGGTGAAGCCTTCGTTTTCGACGCCGACTTCGATGGTATCGCCTCCTTCGACGTCTTCCGCTATCATCGTCCTTGCGACCAAGGTTTCTATCTTGCTTTGCAGGTAACGCTTCAACGGGCGCGCGCCGTAAACGGGGTCGTAGCCGTTTTCCGCGACCATTTCTTTTGCGGCAGGGGTCATGATGAAACCTATCTGTTTTTCCGCAAGTCTTTCCTGAAGCCCCTTGACGAGCAGGTCGATGATCTTGCCTATATCCGAACGAGTGAGCGGCTTGTAGTACACTATCTCGTCCAGCCTGTTGAGGAACTCCGGTCTGAAACTCTGTTTGAGGAGCGCGGACACCTGTTCTTTCGCCTCGTCGGCTATCTCGCCTCTGTCGTTTATGCCGTCGAGCAGGTAGTTGGAGCCGAGGTTGGAGGTGAGGATGATTATGGTGTTTTTGAAGTCCACCGTCCTGCCCTGCGAGTCCGTGATCCTGCCGTCGTCCAGCACTTGCAGAAGGATGTTGAAGACATCGGGGTGAGCCTTTTCTATCTCGTCGAAAAGCACGACGGAGTAAGGTTTTCTGCGCACCGCCTCCGTGAGCTGACCCCCTTCGTCGTAACCGACGTATCCGGGAGGCGCACCGATAAGACGTGACACGGAGAACTTTTCCATATACTCCGTCATATCTATCCTGACCAGGTTATGCTCGTCGTCGAACAGACTTTCCGCAAGCGCCTTGGCGAGCTCGGTCTTGCCCACGCCCGTGGGTCCGAGGAAAAGGAAGGAGCCTATGGGACGGTTCGGGTCGGATATGCCGGCGCGCGAACGGATGATAGCTTCCGTGACCTTGGTCACCGCCTCGTCCTGTCCTATCACTCTCTTGTGAAGGATGTCGTCGAGGTGCAATATCTTTTCGCGCTCGCCCTCCATAAGTTTTGAAAGGGGTATGCCCGTCCAACGGGACACAACGCGCGCGATCTCCTCCTCGGTGACGGTGTCGCGCAGGAGAGTATGCTTCTTCTTGCTCTCGTCGCCTGCTTGTGCGAGCTTGTTTTGGAGTTCGGGCAGACGGCTGTATTTGAGCTGTGCCGCACGGGCGTAATCCCCGACGCGCTGCGCCGCTTCTATCTCGCCGTTCACTTTCTCTATCTCCGCCTTGGTGTCGGACACGGCGTGGATGCTTTCCTTTTCGCGCTCCCACTGCGCTTTCATCTCATTGAACTTGTCGTTGAGGTCGGCAAGCTCCTTTTTGATGTCCTCGCGCCTCTCTTTGGAGAGGTTGTCCGTTTCCTTGGCGAGCGCCATTTCTTCGATCTCCAGCTGCATTATCCTGCGCGCGATATCGTCCATCTCGGAGGGCATGGAGTCTATCTCCGTGCGGATGGTGGCGCACGCTTCGTCCACTAGGTCTATGGCTTTGTCTGGCAGGAATCGGTCGGAGATGTAGCGGTGAGAGAGGGTCGCTGCGGCGATGAGCGCGCCGTCGTGGATCTGCACGCCGTGATACACTTCATACCTCTCTTTGAGCCCACGCAGGATGGAGATGGTGTCCTCCACGGTAGGCTCGTCCACCATGACGGGCTGGAACCTGCGTTCCAACGCGGCGTCCTTCTCGATATACTTGCGGTACTCGTCCAGCGTAGTCGCGCCTATACAATGCAACTCGCCGCGCGCGAGCATGGGTTTGAGCAGATTGCCTGCGTCCATCGCGCCGTCCGACTTGCCTGCGCCCACGATGGTGTGCAGCTCGTCTATGAACAGGATGATGCGCCCTTCGCTCTTTTTTATCTCGTTGAGGACGGCTTTCAACCTCTCCTCGAACTCTCCGCGGAACTTCGCCCCGGCGATGAGCGCGCCCATATCCAGCGCAAAAACGGTCTTGTCCTTCAACCCCTCGGGGACGTCGCCGCGCAGGATACGCTGCGCGAGCCCCTCGACCACCGCGGTCTTGCCCACGCCGGGCTCGCCTATGAGAACGGGGTTGTTCTTGGTCTTTCTGGACAATATGCGGATGACGTTCCTTATCTCGTTGTCGCGCCCGATGACGGGGTCGAGTTTTTGCTGTTTTGCGCGTTCTACCAAGTCGAAACCGTATTTTCCCAACGCGTCGTAGGTGTTCTCGGGCTCATCGGAAGTCACCCTGTCCGTCTTCACCTTTTTGAGTTCGGCATTGAAAGCGGACTTGGTGATGCCCAGAGCGCGGAAGATGTTCTTTATCTCCTCCGTGGCGTGGTCAAAGAGCGAGAGCATGATATGCTCGACGGAAACGTACTCGTCCCCCTGCGAATCGGCAAGCCTCTCCGCGCCGGCAAGGATCTTGTCGGTGACGGGCGAGATGTATATCTTGTCGGGCTCCCTGCCGCTGCCGCTCACCGCAGGCATCTTCGCGATCGCGCTGTCCAGCATGGCGAGCAGCTTGTCGGTGTCCGCCCCCGTCTTGGCGATGAGCCCGGGGATGAGCCCTCCGTCCTGATCGACGAGCGCGTAAAGCAGATGCTCCGGCATGACCTGCATATTCTGATTTTCTATTGCTATGTTCTGCGCCGAGCCGAGGGCTTCCAGCGCCTTTTTGGTAAATTTTTGTGCGTTCATGACATTCACCTCCTTTTATATGAGCATGACGCCGCTGTTGAGATAGGCGAGATAACGGTCCTCTATCTCCGCGACGGAGGAGTACTCCCCTGCGAGATACCCTTTCAGTATCTCATCGAACGTGGCGACGTAATTGCCTATCGCGCTGCCCGTCTGTTCGTCGTCATACACCGCCTCTCCGGGCAGAGCGAAAGTGCGGCGGAACCTGCCTTCCTCCACGGCGTAGCGCGGCGTGTTGTCGCCGAAATACTGTTTGAGATAGATGCCTTCCATCTGCATCCATATCTTGAAGAACCTGGTCAAGCCCAGGAGCAGATCGGGCGACGTGGTGCGGAAGAGGATCTTGAGCTGCCCCACCGTCCTCCTCGGCGTGCGCTCCATCTCCACCTCGTAACGTATGGTGGGACGGTAATGATATCTGAGCACGCTCTTGATGGACATCGTGAGGTTGTTGGGCTCCGAGTAAAGGCGGTAGTCACCCCTGCCGCCCATCAGCGACTCGATGACGTCGAAGATGTGCCCGACGTGCTTCTCCGGCGTGACGAGGGAAACGTGTTCCGCCAGGATCTGATTGACCATGTTGGAACGGTTGGTCCCCTGCTCCGCCGCAAGCGCGTCCACCGCGCGGATGACGTCCTCCGCCAGCATAAGGCTGTACATATTTTTTTTCATGGCAAAGCCTCCGACACTTTCTGCCTGAATAGTATATCCAGTTCGGAATTTTGTCAACAATTTTATGTAAAGTTTTTCACAAATTTTTGAACGACCGTTATTTCCCAAAACCGTACCAACGCACCGCCGTACACGACCCACACTTATTCGTGGTATGCTTGATATTTAATTTACACTCATTCGAAAACGGAAAAACACCCCACGCCTGTCCGGCAGAAAAAGAAGTCAATCGGTTTTTTGCTGATCCGCGCCGAGCAGCCAGTCCGTCGTGACGTCGTAAAGCGCGGCTATCCTGACCACAAGCTCCAACGGCGGTTCGCGCTGATCCTTTTCGTAGTGCAAATAGGTCACACTGTGGATATTCAGCTCGTCCGCCACCTGCTTCTGTGTCATACCGTTTGCACGACGCAGTTCCAAAAGTCTGCTCCCAAAGCCTTTCATGATGTTGACATATTACCAATTCGGTAGTACAATTTGTTAAAAACTACCAATATGGTAGTGTGCGCATATCCGAAGGCACAAATACGACGAACAACACGGTTTAGGGAGGTAACAAATGAGTATCGTTGCGGCGAAATGCCCTCAATGCGGAGCCAATCTGCAAGTGGACAACAGTAAAGATGCAGGCATCTGCCCCTCTTGCGGCACTCCGTTCATCACGGAAAAGGCGGTGAACAACTATCAGGTGCAGGTCACGCAGAATATAGGCACCGTGATAAACGTGGGCGAAACCACCTTCGAAAAGGAAAAGAAGCAGGCGAACGTCCTGGTCATGCTGCTGAGCAACCTCGACATCCCTCCCCTCAAAGACAGGGCTCTTCGCGTGCTGGACCTCAACCCCGACAACTCCTTCGCCATGATGATATACAGCTGCGACTTCCGCGAGATACCCGTGCTGGGAGAATACAAAGTCTACGCTTTCAACGAGGCGCCGCTCGTCCGCTACTTCAACGAGAACAAAGGCGACATCGACCTGGACACCTCCGCCATGTTCGTGAGGGTACTCTGCCGCTGCCCGGCGTCCACCGAAGCCGCCACGGCGATAATGCGCTGCATTCTGGACAACATCAACGCACGCGCGGAATCCGTGGACAAAGTGGGCGCGCTTTACAACGCGATGCTCGGCGACCTTTGCGACATGACGTATATCAAATATCTGAAAGAGGCGAAGTTCCAAAGCACGGCGATCATGGTGCAAGGAGCGCTCAACCAAGGGTTTAACGGCGTGAATACGGACGTCGGCGGACACGGCGCGAAAGGCCGTGCAACGACAAAAGGAGCGCTTTCCGCCATACAGAACACGCGCAAAGTGATAGCGCAGATGATGTTGCAGGAGATCGCCGCGTCCCGTCTGTCCGCAGGCGCGAAACGCTCGTTCACCGACTTTATCCTGAACGCTTTCCCGAAACTGAAGGACTATGCGGTGGAACTGCTCCTGATCCCCAAAGAAGTTGCCGTGCAGGAAGAGCAAGTCCCCGAACTGACGCCTGCCGAAAAAGAGCGCGCACGCGCAAAGGATAAAAAGGAAAAGATAATAGTCATCTCCGTCCTTGTCGCATACGTGATCATCATGATAGGCGTGCTCTGCGGACTGCTCTGCTGACCGAGCTCACCGCACGCAAAGATCATAACCTATCAAACACGCTCTCCCGAGCCCTCCGTGCGCTTCGCGCCGCGACCTACGCGCGCGCACACCGTGCATACAATTCTCCTGCACGCACGGGCGGAACGCGGAGAGCGAGTATTTTGTCCAAAAAGACGTAGAGCCTGCCTAGCGCGTAAAACGCCGCCGCCATCACGGGCACGACCAGCGCCACCCAGGCGCCTATGACGTCCACGTCGATGAAGGGGTATGGATACCGCGTGGTGCCGTAAAAGGGCGCGCCGACCTCCGCGCGTATGAAGATGAACACCGCGTACGCGATGGGATAGATGAGCCAGAGCGCGGCGTCACGGGCACGCAGTCTGCCGTGAGGGAGGAAAAGTATCCAATCCGCGATGGCAAGAACGGGGACTACGCCGTGCACCAGGTAATTCGCCGTGCTGACGAGCGCGGCGCGCGAAGGATCTCCGCCGCCCATATCGAAGTTCTGCCAGGAAAGCATCGCCCAATAGACCACGAAAGTGATGGTGATGAAAAACGTGAACGCGAGCTGCAAGGAAACGCCGATGTGCGCTACCTCTCCGCGCGCGCCTCTCTTTCCTGCCTGCACCGCCGTCATCACCGTGAGCGCGATGAACGTCGCCGTAGTGAAAATGTTGGTCTGCATGGTGAAATAAGAGAGCATGAGGCTCGCGTCCGTCATGGTGAGCATGACCGCGATGCCGAACACCCCGAGCACCGACCCCACCACTCTCAACACAAGTGCGACGATCCTATTTTCGCATAAAGTCATAGTTCATCTCTCTGCATGCGCGGTTTAACACCGCGTTTATGTAGTTTATCTCACGTTGGCGTGCACTTCGCGCACACCGCCCTACACCTTATTATACCCACCATCGCTCTCTTTTGCAAGTGCGGCTTGCCATGCCCGGCAAGAACGGTATGGACCCGAAACAGGAACGCATCGGGACAATAGGGGACGGGGTAAAGTCGGGGTCCCCGTCACGAAATCTCTGATTTCGGGATGGGGCTGAAAATCGGGGTCCCCGAACGAAAATCCTTGATTTTCGGCTGGGGCTAAAAATCGGGGTCCCCGAACGAAAATCCTTGATTTTCGGCTGGGGCTAAAAATCGGGGTCCCCGGGCGAAAATCCTTGATTTTCGGCTGGGGCTGAAAATCGGGGTCCCCGAACGAAAATCCTTGATTTTCGGCTGGGGCTAAAAATCGGGGTCCCCGAACGAAAATCCTTGATTTTCGGCTGGGGCTAAAAATCGGGGTCCCCGGGCGAAAATCCTTGATTTTCGGCTGGGGCTAAAAATCGGGGTCCCCAGGCGAAAATCCTTGATTTTCGGCTGGGGCTGCATCAGGGGACCCGTCTTTGACGGGGTTTGGGTGCGTAAATGTTCAAATGTGGGCATAGCGTGCCCACATTTGAACATTTTTGCCCCGTCCCCGTTGTCCCGGAGTTTTTCCGGAAAGTATATTCGGTGAGATCAAGACCCGTCCTCGTCGTTTCTTTCCGCTCCGGCATACATCATTGACAAGGTTGTTAGCTTATGCTAAACTATGCGCAAGTGAGGGAGTAGCCGGCGGCACCCGTTATAAGTCAACATACTCGCCCCGTGGCGTGGCTTATATTAAACGGCAAGACTCACACATGGCTTTCGTGTGTGAGTTTTTCTTTTGACGGCGCACCTTCCTCAACTCCGAACAGGGACGGCAAAAACGTGCAGATCTGGGAGATTTTCCTTACGGGATTGAGCCTTTCGGCGGACGCGTGTGCGGTGGCGATGTGCAAGGGCGTGGAAATGCGCCGTTTTGTGCTCAAATACGCCGTCGTCATCGCGCTGTGTTTCGGGCTTTTCCAGGCGTTGATGCCCCTCATCGGATGGGCGGTGGCGTCGCAGTTTGCCGAATATATCACGGAGGCGGATCACTGGATAGCCTTCGCGCTGCTCGCGCTGCTGGGCGCGAAAATGTTCAAGGACGGCATTGAAAGCGAAAAGGAACTGCGCGAAGCGCGCGCCCTGACGAAGGACGCGGACCCCCTTCCCTATCCCGTCCACATCACCCTCCTGCCCAAAAAGGAGGAACGCCTTGACATCGGCGTGAAGACCCTCGTCGTCATGTCCGTCGCCACCAGCATAGACGCGCTTGCGGTGGGAGTGTCCTTCGCGTTTCTCGCCGTAAACATCCTGCTTGCCATCGCGCTCATCGGGGCGACCACCTTCTTCATCTCGCTGCTCGGAGTGTTCGTCGGCACGAAGGCAGGAGGAAAGTTCCGCGGCAAGGCGGAACTCGCAGGCGGCGTGCTGCTCTTCCTGATAGGCTTGAAGATACTCCTCGAACACCTGAACGTGCTCGTCTTCTGACGCAGGGGCAAGCCCCACCCGATGCCGCGGCATACGCATCATAAGAAAAACCGAAAAACCGCCGACGTTTCGTCGGCGGTCCTTTTTATATCTGTCCGAAAATGTTGCCGCACCCTGCGTCGTCGGGCTCGCCCGAAGCGCGTCAGTCGGCGTAGTTAGTGAAATAGTTCTGGATATACACTATCGGCGTGCCCTTGTCGCCGGAGCCCGAGGTGAGGTCCGCAAGGGAGCCTAAAAGGTCGGTGAGTCGGCGAGGAGTGGTCCCCTGCGAAGCCTGCGACGCGAAAAGCGAAGTGGGCTTATTCCTGATCATGTCCTGTATGGCGCGCTTGGCGTCCTCTCCGCGCAGGTCGCCTATGGCGTTGTCCGCGAGATATTTGAGTTTCAATTCGTTGGGCGTGCCTTCCAGCCCCGAGGTGTAAGCAGGGGAAACCACGGGGTCCGCAAGTTCCCATATCTTGCCGACGGGGTCCTTGAAAGCGCCGTCGCCGTACACCATGACTTCCACCACTCTGCCCGTCTTTTCCAACAGGATCTTCTGCACTCTTTCCACGAACTTGTCGCAGTCCCTGGGGAAGAGCTTCACGCTGTCGTCTGTGGCGAGGTTGGAGCCGAGGATGCCGTAATCGGGGTTATAGCCGCTGCCCTCGACGGGAGCGTTCATTATCTCGTGCATGGAGATGACCTTCTCCGCGCCGGCGGCGAGCAGCAGCCTCTTGGTGCGGAAACGGGTGTGTATGTCGGCGTTGATGACCACCTTGGTGTATTTCAGTATCTCCTGCGGACGGTTGGCGAGGATTATCTCGGTGTCGCCGCCTGCCATCTCCTTGTACAGCGCGATGTAGTCCATACCCGTGAAAGGATGCTTGACCTCGCCGAAAGTGGCGTACACCTGCTCCTCCGTGAACACATCCGTGTACGGATTGACTCCGTGAGCGTCCAGCGCGTCCACGTCCATGAGATGATTGCCCACCTCGTCGGAAGGATAGCTGAGCATGATGACCAGCTTGTCCACACCCTTGGCGATGCCTTTGAGCAACATGGAGAAACGGTTGCGCGAAAGTATGGGGAAGATGAGCCCCACCGTACCGCCGCCCGTTTTGGCACGGACGTCCTTGGCGATCTGATCCACCGTGGCGTAATTGCCCTGTGCGCGCGCGACCACCGCCTCCGTGACGGCGAGGACGTCGCGATCGTGTATGTCGAAACCGGTGACGGGATCGTTCGCCGCCGCGAGCAGACTTTCCGCCACTATGACGGGCAGATCGTCGCCCTTCTTGATGATGGGAGCTTTGATACCTCTGGAAATCGTACCGACAGTTGCCATATATCCTCCGTGGTTGAAAATTCGGATGTGAGCGCGCGGACTCCTCCGCACAACGGAGTTATTATACTACACCTCGCCCGTGATGTAAACAACAAATCCGCACCTCTTCCTCCGACAAATGTTGACAAAATCCGCGCACGGGGGCATACTGCCCGTATGGACGGACGGCAGACTGAAAACACCCTGCGCTCGGCGGCGCTTACGGACATCACGTTCAGAGTGGCGCGCATCGGGCTGCACTTCTATGAAGAACCCTGTTTCTCGGGAGAGAACGGGAGCGGCACCGTCTTCTTTTCGGGCTGCGATATGCGCTGCCCCTTCTGCCAGAACAGCGAGATATCCCACGACGGACAAGGCGTGAACGTGAACGGCGAAGAGCTGCTGCGCCTCTTTTCCGAACTGGAAAAACAAGGGGCGGAGAACCTAAACCTCGTCACCCCTACGCCCTGGGGCAAACGGCTTATTCCCGTACTTAAAGAGTACAAAAAGCACGGTAAACTGCCCGTTGTGTGGAACAGCAACGGCGCGGACGACCCCGGACTGCTGCGCGGACTGGAAGGCGCGGTGGACGTTTGGCTGCCCGACTTCAAATACTCCGACGCTGCGCTCGCGGCAGAGTACGGGGCTCCCACGGACTATCCCGACCGCGCACGGGCTGCCCTCCGAGAGATGAGAATACAATGCCCGACGGATGTGTTCGACAGCCGCGGGATGATGACGCGCGGAGTGTGCGTACGCCATCTCGTGCTGCCCGGCGCAACGAAAAACACCGAGGGCGTGATGAGGGAGATAGCCGCCGTGGACAAGGAGATGTACGTCAGCGTCATGGCGCAGTACTTCCCCACTCCGCGCGTTGCGGAGCATCCTCTGCTCTCGCGCAGGATAACCGCGGAGGAATACGACCGCGCGGTGGACGCATTCTTTGCCGCCGGTCTGAAAAACGGATTTTCGCAGGAACCCGACAGCGCGACGGAGGAATACGTCCCGGATTTTACGGACAGCATCCGGACCCTGAAACGTCTGCTCGGAAGATGACGGCGCCGGAAAGCCGGATCTCCGCGCATTATGCACGCATATGCGGGCAACGTGCGGACGCACGCGTGCCGCGCTCGCGTGTCACAATATATAAAACGCTTGCGCGCGCGAAAAAAGGTCTTGTCAAAATCTTTCCGTCCGTGCTATAATTTGGAAAATGCTCGGGCGCGGCGCGCCCACGCGGAGGGAAAAATGAGGGAAGCGAGATATCTTACGGGAGCAGTGCGCATCATGCCTGTTTTCGCACCCCTCGCTTTCTCGGAATGACGCAGTACGTCCCCCTTTTTCGGGGACGTTTTTTTGTGCGTCGGAAGCATGACAAACAAACAAAGGGAGATATATCTTATGGCAGTCAACCTTGTCTATGACATCAACGACAAACCGCCGTTCATGAAACTGATGGTGCTTGCGCTGCAACAGCTGCTCGCCATCATGGCGGCGACCATCGCCGTCCCCGTTGCGATCGGTCTTCCCACCCAGGTGCCTTCCGCCATCCTCGGCGCAGGCGTGGGCACGATGGTCTATCTGCTCTTCACCAGGTTCAAGAGCCCGGTGTTCCTCGGCAGTTCCTTCGCGTTCATCAGCTCGCTCGTCGCGGCTACGGCGTACGGCTATCTCGGCATCATCGTGGGCAGCGTTTTCGCAGGGCTTGTGTACGTCATCATCGCGGTGGTCATCCACTTTGCCGGCACCAAATGGGTGTCCAAGCTCATGCCTCCCGTGGTCATAGGTCCCACCGTCGCGCTCATAGGTCTTTCGCTCGCCGGCAGCGCGGTGACCAGCATCACCACCGCGGCAGGCGACTCCGTCAACGGCAGCTATAACCTCGTCGCGCTCTTCTGCGGACTGGTCACTTTCTTCACCGTCGTCGTGTGCTCGGGGCAGAAGCGCTTCAAAACCATGAAGCTCATCCCCTTCATCATCGGCATAGGCATGGGCTACGCTGTGGCGGCGATCTTCACCGCGTTCGGGCTCGGCTTTGACGTGGACTACCTCAAAATAGTGGACTTCGATCCCCTCGTGAGCAACTTCGTGGACGAGAGCGGCAAGTTTGTCGGCGTGACCGCATTCCTCAACTACCCCGACTTCGCGCTCATCGAAGGCATCAGAGAGCTCATCGACGGCGCTCCACGCACCGGCGTGGAAGGCGCGGAGCTCCTCAACGGACAGGGTGTTGCGGAAGTGGCGCTCGCGTTCATCCCCGTGGCGCTCGTCGTGTTTGCGGAGCACATCGCCGACCACAAGAACCTGAGCAGCATCATAGGCCGCGACCTCGTCGAGGGAGAGCCCGGGCTCAAGCGCACTCTGCTGGGCGACGGCGTGGGCTCCATCGCAGGCACCGTGCTCGGCATCTGCCCCAACACCACTTACGGTGAATCCGTGGGCTGCGTCGCCATCACGGGCAACGCCTCCGTGCGCACAATATTCGTCACCGCGATCATGTGCATAGTGCTTTCCTTCCTCTCCCCCATCATGGCGCTGTTGCAGACCATCCCTGCTGCGGTCATGGGCGGCGTGTGCTTCACCCTCTACGGCTTCATCGCCGTCAGCGGTCTGAAAATGTTCAAGGACATCGACCTCGGTGAGAACAAGAACCTCTTCGTGGTCAGCGCGATACTCATCGCAGGCATAGGCGGACTCGCCATCCAGATCCCCTATCACCTTGCCGCGCAAGACGCCGTCACCGAAACCATCGTGAACGGCGAGGTCGTCGGAGTCGCCACTACGCACGCCGGATTTGTGGACAAAGCCGTCACCGTCACCTCCATCGCCACCGCGCTCATCCTCGGCATCATCACCTACGCCGTGATGAACAAACTCGAAAAAGGCAAACTCGGTCAGGGCGAGGAGGAGGCGAGCGTACCCTCCGCCGCCGTCGAGAATTCCGTCGAGCCCAAGCTCCTGCACGGCGAAGACGCGGAAGAGAACGTCACGGCGGACGCCGCCGTAACCGCGGACGCCGAAGGCGCTGGATGCGTCACGGCGGAAAACGAAACCAAGGAGGAATGACATGAAAAACTATCCCAATGTCACGATCCTGGATCACCCTCTCATAAGACATAAGATCGCCATACTCCGCGACGTCAACACGGGCATGAAGGAGTTCCGCGAACTGGTGGAAGAGATCACCACCCTCATGGTGTACGAGAGCTTCAAGCACGTCCCCACCAAAAAGGTCATGGTGCAGACTCCTCTGGAACTCACGGAGCAGACCATGGTCGCCGACAACGCGGTGGCTGTCGTCCCCATCCTGCGCGCAGGACTGGGGATGGTGAACGGCGTGCACACCCTCTTCCCCACCGCCAAAGTGGGACACATAGGGCTGTACCGCGATGAAGAAACGCTGGAACCTCACGAGTATTACTGCAAGCTGCCCGACGGCATAGAAAACAGCGTCGCGATCCTGCTCGACCCCATGCTCGCGACGGGCGGCAGCGCGGTGGCTGCGATAGGCTTCCTGAAAGAACGCGGCTGCAAAAAGATAATGCTGATGAGCATCATCGCCGCTCCCACCGGCATAGAAACCGTGGCGGAAGCGCACCCCGACGTGGAAGTTTTCGTTTCCACGCTGGACCGCTGCCTCAACGAACACGGCTACATCCTGCCCGGTCTGGGCGACGCCGGCGACCGCCTCTTCGGCACGAAGTGACCCACCCCGATACACTCGCTCCCCTGCCCTCGGCAGGGGAGCTTTTTTTTAGCCCCATCCCGAAATCGGGGATTTTAGACTGGGGACCCCGAATTAAGCCCCAGTCTAGAATCAAAGATTTTAGCCCGGGGACCCCCCGATTACGCCTCGCAAAGAATCACACTGAAACCGCGTCGTATTATCACGCTCCGGCATATCGGGAAAAAATTTCTTTATTTCCCCCTCCTTTTTCGTTGACAAAGCCCGTGCGTTTTCATATAATCCTTATCGACACGCGGAGTAACGATACAAAGTGTATCGATTTAGGGGCGGCGCCGCAAGGCGTCCCGGAGGAAGGATATGGCAGACAACGACAAAACCCTATCTCTCGCCACCCTGCAAAGGATGCCCGGCTATCTGCGCTATCTCAAACAACGAGAGGCGGAGGGCGCGGAGTACATCTCTTCCGTAGGGCTCGCCGAGGCGATGCAGGAGAATCCGTCCGTAGTCAAAAAGGACCTCTCCATGGCGGTGGTGAGCGAGGGCAAACCCAAGGTGGGTTACTACATCCCCGACCTGGTGCGCGACATCGAGAGCTTCATGGGCTACGACAACGAGAAAAATGCCGTGCTGGTGGGGACGGGCAAGCTGGGACAGGCTCTGCTCGGTTACGTGGGGTTTGAAAAGTACGGGCTCAACATCGTCGCAGGCTTTGACACCGACCCCTCCCTCATAGGCAAGGAGGTGCACGGCAAGAAGATATTGTCCGCAGACAAGCTGAAAGACGCCGTGCGCAAACTGAAAGTCAAGATGGCGGTGCTCACTCTCCCGGCTTCGCAGGCGCAGAAGACCGCGGACATCCTGGTGGACGCAGGGGTGAGAGCCATCTGGAACTTCTCCCCCGTCGGGCTCAATCTCCCCGACACGGTAGCGGTAAAAAACGAGAATATGGCGGCGTCGCTCGCGGTGCTGTCAGCAAAACTCAAAGAAATACTTAAAAAAGAAGAAAACAACTGAACAGGAGACCGATATGGAAGAAACCAAACAGTATCAAGTCGTGGACAACGTCGAAAAGCTGGAAGAAACCATAGCTCGCGTGCGTGAGGCGCAGAAAAAGTTCGCCGACTACACGCAGGAGCAAGTTGACGCGATCTTCTTCGCCGCCGCGATGGCAGCCAATCAGCAGCGTATACCCCTCGCGAAAATGGCTGTCGAGGAAACGGGCATGGGCGTCGTCGAGGACAAGGTGATAAAGAACCACTACGCCTCCGAATACATCTACAACGCCTACCGTCACACCAAGACCTGCGGCGTCATCGAAGAGGACAAGTCCTTCGGCATCAAGAAGATAGCCGAACCCGTGGGCGTCGTCGGCGCGGTCATCCCCACCACCAACCCCACTTCCACCGCCATCTTCAAGACCCTCATCGCGCTCAAAACCAGGAACGGCATCATCATAAGCCCCCATCCCAGAGCCAAGAAGAGCACCATAGCCGCCGCCAGGATAGTGCTGGAAGCGGCGGTCAAGGCAGGTGCGCCCGAAGGCATCATCGGCTGGATAGACGTCCCCTCCCTCGAAATGACCAACCTGCTCATGAAAGAAGCCGACGTCATTCTGGCGACCGGCGGTCCCGGCATGGTCAAAGCGGCTTACTCCTCCGGCAAACCGGCAGTCGGCGTGGGCGCAGGCAACACCCCCGCCATCATTGACGACAGCGCGGATATCCTGCTCGCGGTGAACAGCATCATACATTCCAAGACCTTCGACAACGGCATGATCTGCGCGTCCGAACAGTCCGTCATCGTGCTGGACAAGGTCTATGACAAGGTGAAGAAGGAGTTCAAGGCGCGCGGCTGCTACTTCCTCTCCCCCGAAGAAACCGAAAAAGTGCGCAAGACCATCCTCATCAACGGCGCGCTCAACGCCAAGATAGTCGGTCAGAAAGCGGCGAAGATAGCGGCGCTCGCAGGCGTCACCGTCCCCGAAGAAACCAAGATCATCATCGGCGAAGTGACCAGCGTCGACATCTCCGAAGAGTTCGCGCACGAGAAACTTTCCCCCGTCCTCGCCATGTACAGGGCGAAGGATTTCGAGGACGCGCTCGACAAGGCGGAACACCTCATCGCGGACGGCGGCTACGGCCACACCTCCTCCCTCTATATCGACGTCATGAGCGGCAAGGATAAGATCGAGGAATACACCCACCGCATGAAGACCTGCCGCGTGCTGCTCAATTCCCCCTCTTCGCAGGGCGGCATAGGCGATATCTACAACTTCAAACTCACGCCCTCCCTCACCCTCGGCTGCGGCAGCTGGGGCGGCAACAGCGTCAGCGAAAACGTGGGCGTCAAACACCTCATAAACATCAAGACCGTCGCGGAAAGGAGAGAGAATATGCTGTGGTTCAGAGCGCCCGAAAAGGTGTACATCAAGAAGGGCTGTCTGCCCGTCGCCCTTGACGAACTCAAAAATGTCATGGGAAAAAAGAAAGCTTTTATTGTCACGGACAGTTTTTTGTATCATAATGGATATACGAAGACCATCACCGACAAGCTGGACGAGATGGGCATCGCGCACACCACCTTCTTCAACGTCGCGCCCGATCCCACTCTCGCCTGCGCCAAGGAAGGCACTCAGGCGATGCGCGCATTCGAGCCCGACTGCATCATCGCCGTCGGCGGCGGCTCCGCAATGGACGCCGGCAAGATAATGTGGGTGCTCTACGAACATCCGGAAGTGGACTTCATGGACCTTGCCATGCGCTTCATGGACATCAGAAAGCGCGTCTACACCTTCCCGAAGATGGGCGAAAAGGCGTACTTCATCGCCGTCCCTACCTCCGCAGGTACGGGCAGCGAGGTGACCCCCTTCGCCGTCATCACGGACGAGAGGACGGGCGTCAAGTATCCCCTCGCGGACTATGAGCTCATGCCCAACATGGCGATCGTGGACGCGGACATGATGATGAACGCTCCCAAGGGGCTCACCTCCGCAAGCGGCATAGACGCCGTGACCCACGACCTGGAAGCCATCGCCTCCATGATGGCGACCGACTACACCGACGGGCTCGCGATGCGCAGCTTGCAGATGATATTCAAGTATCTGCCCCGCGCCTACGACAACGGTCCCAACGACCCCGAAGCGCGCGAAAAGATGGCAAATGCCGCCACCATGGCAGGTATGGCGTTCGCGAACGCGTTCCTGGGCGTGTGCCACTCCATGGCGCATAAGCTGGGCGCATTCCATCATCTGCCCCACGGCGTTGCCAACGCGCTCATGATAGACGAAGTCATCCGCTTCAACTCCGCGGAAGTGCCCACCAAGATGGGGACCTTCCCCCAGTACGATCATCCTCACACCCTCGCCCGTTACGCGGAGGTCGCGGAATTCCTCGGCATCAAGGGCAAGAACGACGCGGAAAAGGTGGAGAACTTCATCAAAGCGCTCGACGAGCTCAAAGCCAAGGTCGGCATCAAGAAGACCATCCGCGATTACGGCATCGACGAGCAGGACTTCCTCGCCAGACTCGACGAGATGACGGAACAGGCGTTCGACGACCAGTGCACCGGCGCCAACCCCCGTTATCCGCTCATGAGCGAGATCAAACAAATGTATCTTAACGCCTACTACGGCAAATAAGGAGGGAATATGAACACCGATAAGGTCATAGCGGTTCGCACGACCAAGACCGTGTACCGCGACGGCGACAAGGTCATCAAGGTCTTTGACGAACACTACTCCAAATCCGACATCCTGAACGAGGCACTCAATCAGGCGCGCGTCGAGGAGACCGGGCTGAACATCCCCAAACTGCTGGAAGTCACCAAGGTGAGCGGCAAATGGGCGATAGTCATGGACTACATCAAGGGCAAGACCCTCGCGCAGCTCATGGCGGAGAACCCCGACAAGATGGACGAGTATCTCAACCTCTTCGTCGATGTGCAGATGGAGATCCACTCCAAGCGCTCTCCCCTCCTCAACAAGATCAAGGACAAGATGAACCGCAAGATCTCCCAGGCGGACCTCAGCGCGACCATCCGTTACGATCTGCACACTCGCCTCGAAGCCATGCCCAAACACAACAAAGTGTGCCACGGCGACTATAACCCCAGCAACGTCATCATCTCCGACGACGACGGCAAGGCTTATGTCATCGACTGGTCCCACGCAACGCAGGGCAACGCTTCCGCCGACGTGGCGCGCACCTTCCTCCTCTTCAACCTGGAAGGCAAGCCGGAACTGGCGGACAAATATCTCAACCTCTTCTGCATGAAGAGCGACACCGCGAAACAGTACGTGCAGAAGTGGATCCCCATCGTCGCCGCGTCCCAGCTGGTGAAAGGTAATCCGGAAGAGAGAGAATTCCTGCTGCACTGGGTGGATGTCGTGGACTACGAATAAACTGTCCGAGGAAAGATCATGGTCAAAGTCACGGTTTGCATCGGCAGCTCCTGCCACCTCAAAGGCTCGCGCCAGGTGGTGGAAGAGTTGCAGTATCTCATCAACAAACACGGCCTCGACGAGCGCGTCGAACTGAGCGGCACCTTCTGCATGGGCAAGTGCGGCGAGGACGGCGTGAGCGTGACGGTGGACGGCGAGTACTACGCCGTCAAACCCGAAAACGTCCTGGACCTGTTCACCGACGTGATAAGCAAAAAAGCAGAGTGACCCCCACCCCGGCGGCTGTACCGCCGGGGATAACTCTGTTTTTCGGAGCGTAACACGCCCTCTCGGACAGGCGCCGAACGGGCGCACCGCCGCTTTTAAGGAGAGAAACGGCTCATGGCTGTCACATCACCCTATCTCGATTTCAAAAACGCAAAGTGCAAGGACTGCTTCAAATGCCTGCGCGAATGTCCCGTCAAAGCCATCCGCTACGAAAACCATCAGGCAAAGATAATCGAACAGCGTTGCATCCTTTGCGGAAAATGCACTCTGGTCTGCCCCCAGAACGCCAAGCAGGTCCACAGCGAAACGGACGCCGTCCTCGCGCTGCTCGCAAGCGGAAGAAAGACGGTGGCGAGCCTCGCCCCCTCCTTCGTGTCCGCCTTCCCCGTACAGGATCTTGCCGCGATGAAGAAGGCTCTTATCGCGCTCGGCTTTGCCGAAGTGGAGGAAACCGCCGTCGGCGCGAAAGCCGTCACGGAGGAATATGCCCGTCTGCTCAAAACCGGCGAGTTCAAAAACTTCATCACTTCGGCGTGCCCGGCGGTGGACCGCATGATCCAGCTGTACTATCCGAACGCGCTCAAATATCTCGCGCCCGTCCCCTCCCCCATGGTGGCGCACGCGAGGATGATCAAAAAGCGCGACCCGGACGCCGCCATAGTCTTCATAGGTCCGTGCATCGCGAAAAAACGCGAAGCGGCGGAGAGCGGCATAATAGACGGTGTGCTCACTTTCGAGGAGTTGAACGCCGTTTTTGAGCAGAAAAACATCGATTTGGCGCAGATTGAGCGCTCCGCCTCGGAAGACGGCGACTCCCTCCGCGCGCGCTACTACCCCATCCCTCGCGGCATAATCAAGAGCTTCGACTCCCTGCCCGGGGGCTATGAGTATGTGGCGGTGGACGGCGTGAAGCGCTGCTGCGACGTGCTGGACGAGATAGACGACCTCTCCGGGCTTTTCCTGGAAATGAACTGCTGCGAATACGCCTGCGTGGGCGGTCCGTGCAGTCTGCCCGGCAAGGGAGGCGCGATAAAGAGCAACGAGGAAGTGCGCAGATACGCGGCGCGCACCGGCGCGCCCGTCACGGCGCAGGACGTGGACCTCACCGAAAAGCATCCGCGCATCATGCTGGACGACTTCGTCCCGAGCGAAAAGGACATCCGCGCGGTGCTGGCAAAGACGGGCAAGAACTCGCCCGAGGACGAGCTGAACTGCGGCGCGTGCGGCTACTCTACCTGCCGCGAAAAGGCTGTCGCCGTGCTGAACGGGTATGCGGACATCGAGATGTGCCTGCCCTATATGCGCAGCCGCGCCGAGTCCATGAGCTATGAGATCATCCAAAACACCCCGAACGGCATCGTGCTCATGTCCGACGATTTCACCATAATCGATATCAACGCGCGCGCGATGCGGCTTTTGGGAGTGACGGAACACGACGTGCGCGGCAGACTCGCCTTCGAGTGCTTCGACTGCGAGGAGTTCATCGCCGCTGCAACCAAGGGCAAGAACGTCAGCAAAAAGCGAGTGTTCGTCAACCGCACCAAGAAGTACATCGAGCTGTCCGTCGTCCTGCTGCAAGAGCACAAAGTGTTGTTCGGAGTCATGAAAGATATCACCGACAGCGTGGAATACGACGAAAAGCTGAACGCCGTCAAACTTAAAACGCTCGCGACCACCGACGAAGTCATCAAAAAGCAGATGCGCGTCGCGCAGGAGATAGCTTCGCTGCTCGGCGAAACGACCGCGGAAACCAAGGTCGCCCTCAACAAACTCAAACAGACTCTCGCTCCGCAAACGGAGGAGAACGACGACTGATGGATAAGCTCTTTTTGGAGAACGGCTATACCTCCCTCAACAAAAAGGGAGAGGAATTGTGCGGCGACAAGGTGGAGTGCATCGCGGACGGCGAACACACCACCCTGGTGCTTGCCGACGGGCTGGGCAGCGGAGTGAAAGCCAACATCCTCGCCACGCTCACCTCCAAGATACTCTGCACCATGGTGTCCAACGACATGAGCATGGAAGAGTGCGTGGAAACCGTCGTGCAGACCCTGCCCGTATGCAAGGTGCGCGGAGTGGCGTACGCGACTTTCTCCGTCGTGCACCTGGACACGGACGGCAAAGGCTGGCTGTTCGAGTTCGACAATCCGGAAGCCATCCTCATCCGCGACGGCAAATGCCTGGACTTCGAGCGCACGGAGCGCGACATCCTGGGCAAAAAAGTGTACGGCACGCGGCTGGAACTGCGCCCCGACGACTACATAGTCCTGATGAGCGACGGCGTCATCCACGCCGGCATAGGTATGCTGCTCAACTTCGGCTGGCTACGCAAGGACGTCAAGGAGTATCTCGACAAGAACTTCAGAAAGGGGATGTCCGCACGCGGAGTGGCGTGCCTGCTCGCAGGAGCCTGCAACGACCTGTACGTCGGAAAGCCGGGCGACGACACAACCGTGGCGGTGGTGCGCGCCAGGGAATATTACCCCGTCCGCATCATGGTGGGTCCCCCCGTGGAAAAGGATCAGGACGACTTCTACATCTCGCGCTTTTTGGGCGGAGAGGGCAAAAAGGTGGTGTGCGGCGGCACGAGCTCACAGATAGTCGCGCGCTATCTCGGCGAAAAGGTGGCTGCCTCCTTCGACTTCCCCGACAAGGACGTCCCTCCGATAGGCTACATCAAAGGCATAGACCTCACGACGGAAGGAGTGCTCACGCTGCGCAAGCTGCTGGAACTGAGCGAACGCTATCTTTCCACCTCCGACCTCACCCCCAAGCGCTCCAACAAAAAGGACGGCGCTTCCCTGCTTGCCAATATGCTCTTCGAGGATGCGACGCACGTCACCTTCTTTGTGGGACAGAGCATCAACGCGGCGCATCAGGGGCTGCCCATCGACATCACGATGAAACTCAAACTGGTGGAGAGCATCGCCGCCAACCTGCGTCTTGCAGGCAAGGTGGTGGAACTCAATTACGACTGACAAAGCACACTTGCCGCACAAACGCCAGGTCAAACATTCAAAACACGACAATAAAACGCCCATAGAGGCGTGATACGGAAATAAAACGGAATATGGACGACATCAAGAAACGCAGAAAATTCGACACAAAAGTTCAGTATCTCCAATACAAAGTGCTGCGCGAAGTGGCGCGCGGCGCGTGGAACGGCGACCTGCTGGACAAGATAACCGACATCCCCAAGACCATCATCTCGGGCAACACTCCCACCATGCGCTGCTGCGTGTATAAGGAGCGCGCCATCATTTCCGAGCGCGTCAAACTCGCCATGGGCGGCGACCGCAGCAATCCCAACGTCATAGAGGTCATCGACATCGCGTGCGACGACTGCCCTGCCGGCGGCTACGAAGTGACCAACGCCTGCCGCGGCTGCCTTGCGCACCGCTGTGAGGACGTGTGCAAACGCAACGCCATATCCTTCGACCACCAGCAAAAGGCGCACATCGACAAAAACCTGTGCGTGGAGTGCGGTCAGTGCGCGAAGGTCTGCCCCTACACCGCGATAGTGTCCCGTCGCCGTCCCTGCGAATACGCCTGCAAGGTGAAAGCCATCTCCATGAACGAGAACAAGGCGGCGAGCATAGACAACAACAAGTGCATCGCGTGCGGCGCGTGCGTTTATCAATGTCCTTTCGGGGCGATAATCGACAAGAGCTATATCCTGGACGTCATCGACATGATAAAAAAGAGCGCGGACAACACCGAATACAAGGTGTATGCGGTCGTCGCTCCCTCGGTGTCCAGCCAGTTCATTTACGCCAAACTGGGGCAGGTGGTGACGGGCATACGCAAGCTCGGCTTTTTCAGTGTGGTGGAAGCCGCGCTCGGCGCGGATATGGTGGCGTATAAGGAAGCGGCGGAACTCAAAGAAAAGGGGTTCCTCACCTCCTCCTGCTGCCCGGCGTTCGTGGATTACATAAAGAAGCAGTTCCCGGACATCGCGCCCCACATCTCCGCAAATCTCTCCCCTGCCGCGACCATAGCCAAGTACATCAAGAGCACGTCCTCCCCCTGCAAGGTCGTGTTCATAGGTCCCTGCACCGCGAAGAAAATGGAGTTCCAAAAGCCGGAAGTGCGCCCGTATATAGACTCCGTCATCACCTTCGAGGAACTGCAAGCCCTCTTCGATTCGCGCGATATAGAGCTGGAAACGCTGTCGGAAAGCGTGCTGGACAACGCGTCCTATTTCGGCAGGATATTCGCAAGGAGCGGCGGCATAACGGACGCGGTGGCGCAGGCGCTCAAAGAACAGGGCGAAACCGACTTCGAGTATAGACCCGTCACCTGCGACGGTATAGAGGCTTGCCGCACCGCGCTCCTGCGCAGATCGAAGGGCGTGCTGGACGCCAACTTCATAGAGGGCATGGCGTGCGTGGACGGGTGCATCGGCGGCGCCGGATGCCTCACTCACGGCGAGAAAAACAAGCGCGAAGTGGACGCCTACGGCAAGCTCGCCATGGAAAAGAGCATCACGGACGCCATCAGCGTCCTCAACCTCTCGGCGGCTGAAGATCCCCTGCCCTCCGCGGCGCAGGAGCTCCCTGCGGAATAAATGCCGAAAACCCACCGAAAATGTGTTGACAACTGCGAAAATGCGCTTTATATTATCGGTAGAAAACTATGAAAAACGTCCGTTCGAACAGCTACGCATACTTTTACTTTAAGGGCTTTTACGAGAGCCCGTTTTGCGGTATGCGCGGATGAACACGGCAACAAGACCGTCGAAAGACCGCCATACCGGCGGTCTTTTTGTTTGACTCGGACGCGCGTGAAAGAGGAAAGATATGATCATCGTCATCAAAAACAATCCCGATAAAAAGCAGATGGACAACCTGGTCAAGTGGATAAAGGGGCTTGGGCTGGACATCCACATGAGCAAGGGCGACAACACCACCATCATGGGGCTCATAGGCGACACCTCAGTCGTGGACGAGGACCTCATCCGCTCCCTCGACATCGTGGAGAGCGTGAAACGCATACAGGAGCCCTTCAAAAACGCCAACCGCAAGTTCCACCCCGAGGACACCGTGGTGGACGTGGGCGGACATCTGTTCGGCGGAGGGCACTTCCAGCTCATCGCCGGACCCTGCTCCGTGGAGAGCGAGGAACAGATAATCACGGTCGCAAAGGCGGTGAAAGCCTCCGGCGCCACGGTGCTGCGAGGCGGCGCGTTCAAGCCGCGCACTTCGCCTTACGCCTTCCAGGGACTGCGCGCGGAGGGGATGCGCCTGCTCTCCCTCGCCAAAAAGGAGGTCGGCATGCCCGTCTGCACGGAGATCCTGGACATAAGACACCTCCCCCTCTTCGAGGACGTGGACCTCATCCAGGTGGGCGCGCGCAATATGCAGAATTTCGAGCTGCTCAAAGAGCTGGGCAAGACCGACAAACCCGTCCTGCTCAAACGCGGCATGGCTGCCACCATCGAAGAGTGGCTGATGAGCGCGGAATATATCATGTCCGAAGGCAACATGAACGTCATCCTCTGCGAACGCGGCATCCGCACCTTTGAGCCGTACACTCGCAACACTCTCGACCTTTCCGCCATCCCCGTCCTGCGCGAACTGACGCATCTGCCTATCCTGGTGGACCCCAGCCACGCGTCCGGAAGGGCGAAACTGGTGCTCCCCCTCTCCCTCTCCGCGGTGGGCGCCGGCGCGGACGGATTGGAGATAGAAGTGCACAACGACCCCGTGCACGCATTGTCGGACGGAGCGCAGTCCCTGCGTCCCGAACAGTTCGACGACCTGGTGAAACGCATAGACGTGCTGCTCACCGTGTGCGGCAAGGAGCGCGACAAATGAAGATCGGCATAGTAGGCTTGGGGCTGATGGGCGGCTCGCTGGGGCGCGCCCTCGTCAAAAAGACGGAACACACCGTTTACGCCTCGGACAGGGACGCGGAAGCGATGCTCAAAGGCGGCATGCTGAACGCCTATCACGAGGAGCTCACCGACGCCGCCGCGGCGGAACTGGACATTCTGGTCCTTGCGGTGCTGCCCTCCGCGATGCCCGGCATCCTGGACCGCCTGCTCCCCCTCATGAAGAGCGGAGCGACGGTGACGGACGTGGCAGGCGTCAAACGCCCCGTCAAGACGCTCATGCAACGCTACGCAAAAGAGCGTCCGGACATCGCTTTCGTGGGCGGACACCCCATGGCAGGCAGAGAATTCAGCGGCGTGACGCATTCCACGGCAGGGCTTTACGAAAACTCTTCCGTGCTGCTCGTGCCCGTTTCCGCCTCGCTGGAAGCGCTCGCCGCCCTCAAAAAGATGTACGTGTCGGTGGGCGCGGAAGGCGTGCTGATAACGGACGCGGACACCCATGACGAAATGATAGCCTACACCTCGCAGCTCGCACACGTCGTTTCCTCCGCATACGTGCGCACGGACTCGGCAGAGAAGCATTACGGCTACTCGGCAGGCAGCTTCCGCGACATGACCAGGGTGGCAAGGATGAACGCCGCCATGTGGACGGAACTCATGCGCGAGAACGCGGACTTCCTTTCCCGTGAAGTGCGCGCCATGGCAGGGCGCATGACGGAGTACGCCGACGCGCTGGACAGCGGCGACGATAAGGGATTGTTCCGTCTGCTGGACAGCGGCAACAGGATGAAACTCGCCGTGGAAAAAGACAGGGCGAAAAAGCTGCAACACGCATTAGAGGGAGATAACGCGTGAAAAACGCGAGATAAAACCCCGATTTGCGGCATGTAACCGCACATAGGAGATAACATGAGGACAGTCATCAACGCCTCCGGGGGAGCCTATCCGGTCATCACGGGACACGGACTCCTGAAAGAGCTGCCGGCGCTTGCCGGAGTCTGCCGCGGCAACACCAAAGCCGCCGTATTCACGGACGACAACGTCGCGCCACTCTATCTTGACACCCTGCTTTCGGCGCTGCCCGAGGGCACCCTGCACTACGTCGTCCCTCACGGCGAAAAGAGCAAAAACTGGGCGCTCGCCGGCGAACTGCTCGAAAAACTCGCCGGTGACGGATTCTGCCGCGACGACACGGTGATCGCGTTGGGCGGAGGAGTCGTGGGCGACCTTGCCGGGTTCGTCGCGAGCGTGTATATGCGTGGGGTGCCGTACGTGCAAGCGCCCACCACCCTGCTCGCGGCGATAGACTCTTCCGTGGGAGGGAAGACCGCGGTGGACCTCAAAGCAGGCAAGAATCTGGCAGGCAGGATATATCCTCCGCGCGCCGTCGTCTGCGACCTCGACACCCTTTCCACCCTCCCCAAAGCGGAATGGAAGTGCGGCATAGGCGAAGCGTTGAAGTACGCGGTGCTGACGGGCGGAGAGATCTTCGACATCATGGAAAAGGGATTGGACGAAAGCAACACGGAAAGGCTTGTCGACCTTGCCGTGGACTACAAACGCCGCATAGTGGAGGCGGACGAGAATGAGGGCGGCATCCGCCGGCTTCTGAACCTCGGTCACACCGTCGGACACGCCATCGAAGCGGAGAGCGCGATGGGATTTCCGCACGGCGTGTGCGTGGCGATGGGGATAAAAGTCATCGCGCGCGCGTCCGTGAAGGCCGGGTTCCTTCCGAAGGAAGATTATCTGCGCATCTCTGCGCTGCTGCAAAAGTACGGGTTCTCGGACTGCCCCTACTCCCTAGCGTCCGTCATGGAACATACCGTGCACGACAAAAAGATAGCGGACGGCAAACTCAACGCCGTCGTCATACGCGGCATAGGCAACTGCGACATCCTCCCCATGACCGCGGACGAACTGAAAGGATTCCTGTCATGAAAGTCACCCTCTCGCCCTCCGTTCTGAGGGGGGAAGCGGATGCCGTTCCCTCCAAGTCCCACGCACACAGGCTGCTCATCGCGGCGGCGCTTTCCGACGCGCCCTGCAAGGTGGTGTGCCCTGCCGTGTCCCGTGACATAGAGGCGACGGCGAACTGTCTTGCCGCACTCGGCGCAAAAGTATCGCGCACGGAGGACGGCTACGAAGTGACCCCCGTGGCGCAGCCCGAGGAACGCGCGGTGCTGGATTGCGGCGAGAGCGGTTCCACACTGCGTTTTCTGCTGCCGGTGGCGTGCGCGCTCGGGACGAAAGCCACGTTCACGGGCAAGGGCAGACTGCCCCACCGCCCCATCGCGGCTCTCGCGGACGCGCTGCGCAAAGGCGGCGCGGAAATAGGCTCGGACGCACTGCCCCTCATCACGGGCGGACGTCTGACCGCGGAGAACTTCTCCGTGCAAGCGTCGGTGAGTTCCCAGTACGTCAGCGGAATGCTCTTCGCGCTTGCCTGCACGGGCAGACGCTGCACTCTCCGCCTCATAGGCAAGCCCGTTTCGGAAGGCTACACGGAAATGACGGTGAATGCGCTCGCGGCGTTTAACAAACATATAAGTTTCGCGGACGGCGAATATACCGTCCCGGCAGGCAGACTGCACTCTCCCGGCACCGTCCGTGCGGAGGGGGACTGGTCCTCCGCCGCCTTCCTGCTTGCGGCAGGCGCACTGACTGGGGACGTGACGGTGAAAGGGTTGGACCCCACGAGCGCACAGCGCGACCGCGCCATCGCAGATATATTGACGCGTATGGGCGCGCGCGTTACCCTTTCCGACGGCGCATGCCGCGCGGAAAAAGGCGAACTCCGCGGCGTTTCGGCGGACGTCGAAGACACTCCCGACCTCGCCCCTGTCCTGTCCGTCCTTATGGCGCAGGCGAAAGGCAAAAGCGTGATGCGAGGCGTGTCCCGACTCAAAGACAAGGAGAGCGACAGGCTTGCCGCCATAATACGCTCTCTCGACGCCATGGGCGTGCGCTCGCAAACGGACGGCGCGACGCTCACCGTGTTCGGAGGGGGGATACATCCCTTCGCCGCAAACGGCGAACACGACCACCGCATGGTGATGTCCGCCGCCGTCGCCGGGCTGGTTTCGGGAGGCAGTGTGACGGACGCCGAAGCGGTGGACAAGTCATACCCCTCTTTCTTTGAGGACATACGACGTTTGGGAGGTCGGACGCATGAAAGTCTTTGATGTGCTTGACGTGAACATATTCGGAGAGTCCCACTCCCCCGAGATAGGCGCGACGGTGACGGGGCTGCCCGTCGGCGAAACCTTCGACGCCGGCAAAGTGGCGGAGTTCGCCGCGCGCAGGAAGAGCGGCAAATATCTGTTCTCCACTCCGCGCAGAGAGGAGGACCTCGCCGTATGGGAGGGCGCGCAGGCTCTCGGCGACGGGACCTACCGCCTGGACGGACCTCTCACGGTGCGCATCGTGAACGGAAACATCCGCCCTGCGGATTACACCTACACCGTCACCCCCCGTCCCTCTCATGCGGACTATTGCGCATGGGTCAAGGACGGCGAAAACGCGGCGCGCTCGGGAGGCGGACGCTTTTCGGGCAGGATGACCGCCCCTCTCGTCGCCGTGGGCGGCGTGGCAAAACAGCTTTTGGAAAGGAGGGGCATCCTCGTCGCCGCTTACATCGGCGAACTTGCCGGCGTTAAAGGCGGAAGTTACTCTCCCACTCCTCCCGACTACCGTACGGTGACCGCCTGCCACGAGCTTCCTCTGCCCATGCTCTCCTCCGCAGACGAAGCCGCAGCGCGCGCCAAAGCCGCCGCCGCAAGAGGCGACAGCGTGGGCGGAGTGGTGGAATGCGTGATATACGGCATGCCGGCAGGCATAGGCGACGCGCTCTTCGGGGGCATGGAGAGCAAACTGGCTGCGGCGGTGTACGCCATCCCTGCCGTCAAGGGCGTGGAATTCGGCGCAGGCTTCGGACTTGCGCGCATGACGGGCAGCGAAGCGAACGACCCCTTCGCCGTCAGAGAGGGAAAGGTCGTGACCCTCAAAAACGATTCGGGCGGCATAAACGGAGGGATCACCAACGGGATGCCGGTGACATTCCGCGCGGCGTTCCGCCCCACCCCGTCCATATCTCTGCCGCAGAAGACGGTGGACCTTGCCCACATGACGGACACGGAGATCACTGTGAAAGGCAGACACGACGCCACCGTCGTGCCGCGCGCCGTCGCCGCGGTGGAAGCGGCTGCCGCCCTCGCCGTGCTGGACGCCGTGCTGGACGCGGAAAGACAAAACAGAAACCGATAAAGAGGTGTATATATGTTGGAAGAACTCAGAAAAAAGATAGACGAGATAGACGACAAGATCGCCGCGCTCTATCTGGAACGTCAGAACACAGTGCGTGAGATAGGGGAGGAAAAGGCTCGCACTCACACCGCCGTCGCCGACCCCGCGCGCGAAAAGAAGATCATCGCCAGAGTGACAAAACAGGCGGATGACGAGCAGAAAATATATCTTAAACGCGTGTTTGAAACGATGATCGAAACTTCACGCGCTTATCAACGCCGTCTTGTCGCCCCCGTGACCCCCCTTTCGGACGACCTCAGACGCGTGCTCATGGAGGGCAAGAAGTACTTCCCCGTTTCCAGCACCGTCGCCTGCCAGGGGGTGGAAGGGAGTTACTCCTCCATTGCCGCGGACAAACTGTTCGAGATCGCGGACATCACCTTCTTCCGCAACTTCGAAGGGGTGTTCCAGGCGGTGGAAAAGGGGCTGTGCGACTACGGCGTGCTCCCCATCGAAAACAGCGCGGTGGGCAGCGTGAACGCGGTCTACGACCTCATGAAGAAACACCGCTTTTACATCGTGCGCAGCATAAAACTGAAAGTCAGCCATCATCTGCTCGCAAAGAAGGGAGTGTCCTTGTCCGACATCAAAGAGATATACTCCCACGAACAGGCGATAGCCCAATGCGCGGCGTATCTGCAAAAACTTCCCTCCTCCGTCAAAGTGACCGCCTGCCCCAACACCGCCGTCGCGGCGGAAACGGTGGCATCCTCCGACAGAAAGGACATAGCCTGCATTTCCTCGCGCGGCTGCGCGGAGCTGTATGACCTGGGCATACTGGACAGCAACATCCAGGACAACGACTCCAATTACACGCGCTTCATCTGCATAAGCAAAAAGTTGGAGATATTCGCTCCTGCCGACCGCATCAGCGTCATGATGACCCTCCCCCACGAATCCGGCTCCCTCAACCGCGTGCTCAACAAGTTCTCCACGCTGGGGCTCAACCTCACCAAGCTGGAATCCAGACCCCTGCCCGGGACGGACTTCGAGTTCATGTTCTACTTCGACTTCGAAGGACAGATAGAGAACTCCGACACCCTCTCCCTCATCGCGGAACTGGATCAGGGCACGGAACAGTTCGTGTTCCTCGGCTGCTATCACGAGGTGACGCAATGAAGTTCGGGCTCATCGGCGATCCGCTGGGACACAGTTTTTCGCCCGGTCTGCACGCGGCATACGGCAGAACGGACTACGAACTGCTGCCCATGCCTGCCGAGAAGCTGGGGGAATTCTTTGAAAAGCGCGACTTCATCGGCATAAACGTCACCATCCCCCACAAGCGGAACGTGATGCCGTATATGGACAGTCTGCACTTCACAGCCTCTGAATGCGGCGCGGTGAACACCGTCGTAAATAACGGCGGCAGGCTGACGGGCTACAACACGGACGCCTACGGGATGCACTTTGCGATGTGTCACGCAGGCATATCCCTCCGAGGCAAACACGTGGTGGTGCTTGGAAGCGGCGGAACGTCGCATACGGCATGCGCGCTGGCGCAGCGCGAAGGAGCGGCGTCCGTCACCGTGATCTCACGCTCCGGGGAAGTCACTTACCGCGATCTGCCGCGGCTCACGCATACGCAGGTGCTCATCAACACAACTCCCGTCGGGATGTTTCCTAATGCGGCGCACACGCCCGTGGATCCTGCGATATTCCCCGAACTCGAAGGGGTGTTCGACGCCGTTTTCAACCCCCTGCGCACCCTGCTCTCACAAAAGGCGGCGGAACTGGGCGCGGCGGTGGGCAGCGGACTGCTCATGCTGACGGCGCAAGCCAAAGCCGCCGACATCCTCTTCCGCGGAGAGGAGTACCGCGAGCCCTCACCCGAAAGCGCGGAAGGCAAAGAGATACTCCGCGTATGGCGCGAACTGACCGCAAAGCTCACCGACATCGTGCTCATCGGCATGCCCTCCTCGGGCAAAACGACCGTGGGTCGGCTGCTTGCCGAAATGCTCTCCCGTCCCTTCGAGGACACGGACGCTCTGGTGCAGACCCGCACTTTATCCACCATCCCCGAACTGTTTGAAAAATACGGCGAAGGGACCTTCCGCTCCGAGGAGCGCGCCGCCGTCGCGGAATGCGCGGCAAAGACGGGCGCGGTCATCGCCACGGGAGGAGGCGCGCCGATGTTCGAGCAAAACAGATACGCCCTGAAAAGCAACGGCTTCGTCGTGCTGCTCCGCCGCAGCATCGAAAAGCTGGAAACTTCGGGCAGACCTCTCTCCCGCGACGCGGAAACGCTGGCGGCGATGAGCAGAGAACGTATGCCCGTCTACACCGCGTTTGCGGACGCGGAAGCGGACAACGACGGCGACGCAGAAAGCTGCGCCCGAAAGATAAAGGAGCTGTTCTATGAAAATTTCCGTGATCAACGGGCCTAACATCAATATGCTCGGCATCCGCGAGCCCGACCTCTACGGCAAAGCCGATTATGCCGCCCTCGTGGGCAGCATAGAACGCGCCGCGGCGGAACTCGGAGCGGAAGTCACCTTCTTCCAGTCCAACAGCGAAGGCGCGATCGTGACGGAGATACAGCGCGCTTACCGCAACGCGGACGCCATCGTCATCAACGCCGCCGCCTACACCCATACCTCCGTCGCCATCCTTGACGCCCTGAAAGCGGTGGGGCTGCCCACGGTGGAAGTGCACCTCACGGACATAGACGCAAGGGAGGAGTTCCGCCGTTTCAGCTATGTTTCTCTATACGCCGAAAAGAAGATATGCGGCAAAGGATTTTCGGGCTACACGGAGGCGCTGCAATACCTCGTCCGAAAGTACGGCGGACAGTAAACAGCATTATCCGATGTTTATCATTATAAAACGCGGCGTAAACGCCGCGTTTTGTTATATGCCGCACCGAAACGACGGGACGCCCGAAAGCTCTGCTCACCGCAGGAACACCCTCATCACGAGCACGGTGCAGTCGTCCGAGGCTCCCGAGGACACGGCGCGTTCCAACAATCTGTCCGCCAGCACCTGCGGATTGGAGGTGCTCGCCTCCTCCGTCACTGCGGCGACCCCCTGCTCGTCCAACGCGTCGTAAACGCCGTCGGACATCATGATGACCATGTCCCCGTCATAGAGCTGTCTGCGACAGGTCAGAGGCGCGGCGCGTTCTAGTATGCCGGCAGGCGGCGCGGCGCAGGATATACTTTCCATGCCGTCGCGGTGACACACGAATGTGGAAACCGCGCCCATCTTTATTATGTTCAGTCCGCCCGATACGGTGTCTATGACGGAGATGTCCAAGGAGGAAAAGTTCTCGTCGGAAGTCAGGCAAAGCAGCTTGTTGACAAGAGTGAGTATGACCGCGTCGTCAAAGCCTGCGCGGTAAAAATTCTCCACCATCGCAATGGCGTCGCGGCTGGAACGCGCGGCGCGCTCGCCGCTGCCCATCCCGTCAGAAATGGCGAACAGCCTGCGCTTGCGCGACGGGCATAACACGCTTGTCGTGTCCCCCGACGCATCCGTGTCCTCCCTGCTCTTCCGCGCCACGCCGTAAGCCACTTCGAACACGGGACACGCCGCGATATGCACCACGCTCTCCTCCCCTCTCCTCGTCACTCCCACGCGCTCCATCCTTATGCCCATGCAAGAGGACAGGATGCGAGGCAGGATGAGCTTGTCGGCGTCGGAAGCGCGCACCGTGACAGCCACCGAAGCGCCGACGCCCTCTCCGCATATCACTATCTCGCTCGCCGCGATATTGTGGCGCAGCAGTTCCGCGGAGATACGCTCCTGCCCTTCCTCTCCGAAACTCACTCTTTCGCCGCACTCACGCGCAAGCGAATCCAGCACCAGGGACACCCCTGCGAACTGCTCGGACATCAACCTTTTGGTTTCGTTCAGACCGCCGGCTTCGTCCGCGCGCCTGCGATACGCCTCCGCCGCGCTGGTCACCACGGAGGAAAGGTTGTACATCCGCGGACATCTGCTCGTGATAAAGGGCGGCATATCCAGAATGGTGACTTTCCCCCTCGTCATCGCCGCCTCCGCCATTGGAAGGATGACGGAGGAAGTGTCCCCGTCCAAAGCGGCGTAACAGCTCTCGCGGTCGCCGCACCTGCCGCAGTAGTTCTTTGCCACTTCGCGCGCGAGTTTTTCGGGGGTGTACTCCGCCGTGCGGCTTTCCAGCTCGCGCATCGAGTTGGACATATCGTAAAAAACTTTGCTCGCCGACATCAGCCGCGCGGACATTTCCGAACGCGCGCGGTTGACTATACTGACCGCCGCGGCTTTGCCCTTGCCGGAAGAGAGCACGGTCGCGTATTTGCCGGGCAGCATCAAAAACGCCCCTGCGCCAAGAGCCACGGCAAGCAGGTCCTGCCACCCCCAACCGCTCGGGGAAAATATCAGCCACACCGCCGCATACGCCGCAACGGGTCCGAACGCCGCCACCCATTTGGTGAAAGGCAAAAGCGCAAACGCCGCCCCTGCCGCAAATACGGCAAATGCGATGACTTCCGCTCCGCCTTGCACAAGGGCGCCGCCTATTCCCGTCAGCACCGCGAACGCGAACGCGGAGGAGGGGGACGCGCCGCACACCGCGAACATCAAAAGGAAGGGGAAAAGCAGAAACAACAGGTGGAACCCGTCCACGCCTACGCCTGCCGCGGCATACGCGAACACGATGACACAAAGCCCTCCTGCTATCAGCTCATCCGGCGTAAATCGCGTCTTTATGCCCCTTAAAAGCAACGCATAACATACCGTTTGTGCGCAAAACGCAAATACGCCCGACAAAACCAGACATAACACGCTCGCGGTCACGCTCCCCCCGAACAGGGCTTTCAGAACGGCTTCGGGCAGCTCTGCCAAAACGGTGGCAAGCGTGGTGAAAAGAATATGGACGTTTTTCCGCAAGCGGTAAAATATCACGTAGACCGCGACGAACAAAAGGATGGGTACGGCAACGTACAACACCGTCCACGGCGACGGGGAAAAGGCGATCACGGCAAGCGCGTAAACGGGCGCGAGAAATGTCAGGTTCTGCCTTGCGTAACACAAACCGGCAAACAGACCCAAAGCCAACGCGCCGCCGAACACGTCCACGGACGCGAGCAACACCAATGCCGCGGCTTGCACCGTATACCGCGCCGCTCGGGTGGGCGAAAGGATATACTTCGCGGCAGCACGCGCCTTTTTTCCGCGCTTCGTCCGCGCCCTCTTCGCGCGCGCAGGCGACGTCTTATCATTGTAAAGAACTCTTTCCATTCCCTCACGCTACCCTCTCCGCCGCGCGAATATCTTCCGTCCCTTGCCCTCCTTTGTCCCCTCCCCCGAAAACCTGTCGAAACCGTACGATGGAGCGTGGGGGATAAAGGTTAATGGGGGGCGTCCCCTGACATGGGAGTATTGTACCCCCTCCTTCCCTTCGGGCTTTCCTCCCCCGTGCCGAAAGGGCTACACTCCTCGCATCATGCAGGACTGACTTTCTGCCACTTAAAAAAGTTTGTTTCTTGCACTCACATAATCAAGAGGAGGACTGCACCCACCGAGAACCCGGCACGGGCGGAGGAATTCGGCACTCGCGCACTACGCCCGTGTCTACTTAATGCTCCGTCGGCGCTCGGCGCTCAGGGGGACGCGCCGCGACTTGCAAGCGTGGGCGAAAATTCGCCCACGGTGCAAGTTTGGCTGAGCGGCGCGTTGTTCCATCTTTGAACAGGGGCAAGTAAAAATCAAGCACGCCCCGAATAAGTGCGCGTGGGGAATAAAGGTTAATTGGGTTTCGTCCCCTTACATGGTAGTGTTGTACCCCCTCCTTCCCGGGGACCCCACAAAATGCATGCATTTTGTGGGGAGCCCCATTCGGGACTCCTCCCCCACTCGGAATAGAGGACA
>CALVKQ010000006.1 GCA_944332815.1 uncultured Clostridia bacterium | reverse complement strand
CCGCCTGAACCGCGTCAGTCGCCTTGCTAATACGGGCTGGTATTAGCTGCGCCGACTTTTACCCCAACTGAAAATCACAGATTTTCACTCGGGGACCCCGGACTTGCTCAGCCAAAAATCGGCTGGCGCGGAACTGCTCGCACCTCAGAGCAAGAGATTTTCGGATGATGTTGCGCTGGCGAAACGCCGCCAATAGTATACATATTGGCAAGTTCCGACTGTGCAAAAGCGCCGAAAAGAATTGCTCCGAGGCTGGTTCGTATTATTCCTGTCTGGCATCGACCGCGCCATGAGCACGCCCATGACAGACGCCGGCATCAGCGTGTTTCCGCACGCAAAACGGGGACCCTTTCGTCCCCGTTTTGCAGAAGCGGATGTCCGCTCATTAAACTTCGTTTCGGGTGCTTCGACGCGTCTGCGGTCGTGCGGCGCTATCTCCTCCGCTTATCGTCGCTGTAATCCGCCACTTGCGTTATCGGGCTGTTCGCCGCTCCTCTCATTATCGACCGCGCCATGAGCACGCCCATGACAGACGCCATCATCAGCCCCCTCGTCCATCCGCTGCTATCGCCGAGGCAGTGGAGCCCTGCTATGGAGGTGTTAAGGTTCTCGTCCATCTTTATCTTGTTGCTGTAAAATTTGAGCTCGGGGGAATACAGCAGCGTTTCGTAGCCTGCAAACCCCGGGACCACTTCGTCCACCGCCTGGATGAAATTTATGATGTTGGTCATGGCGCGGTAAGGCATGGCTGCCGTTATGTCGCCTGCCACCGCGTCTTTGAGGGTGGGACGTACGTTGGACATCCCGAGTTCTCTCTGCCAGGTGCGTTTGCCTGCCAGGATATCGCCGTAACGCTGCACCAGGATCTTGCCTGCACCGAGCATATTGGTGAGTTCGCCCACCTTCTGCGCGTACTCGATGGGCTGATTGAAGGGCTGGTTGAAGGAGTGCGAGCAAAGTATCGCGAGGTTGGTATTCTCGCTTTTGAGTTCCTTATAACTGTGCCCGTTGACGACCGCGAGGTCGTTGTCGTAATTCTCCTGCGACACGAAACCGCCGGGGTTCTGACAGAAGATGCGCACCTTGTTCTTGAAGGGAGCCGGATAGCCTATCAGCTTGGACTCGTAAAGCACGCTGTTGACCTCTTCCATTATCTCGTTGCGCACCTCTACCCTGACGCCGATATCCACCACGCCGGGGGCGTGAGCGATGTTATGCACCGAACACATCTTTTCCAGCCAGTCCGCTCCGCGGCGTCCGGTGGCGATTATGGTCTTGTCCGCATATATCTCGCGCGCGCCGTTCTTGGCGTCTTCGATGACCACGCCCTTGCAGACGTTATCTTCCAAAATTATGTTGTTGCACTGCGCGCCGAACACCATTTCCACGCCGCCTTCGCGCAAATAATTCTCGATGGCAAGATAGATGCCCTGCGCCTTTTCCGTCCCCATATGACGTATGGGGCAATCCACCAGTTTGAGCCCTGCTTTGATGGCTTTGCGGCGTATCTCCTTGACCTTATCCTCGTTGCCGAGTCCCTCTATGTGCTCGTCCGCTCCGAATTCGAGATATATCCCGTCGGTGTAATCGATGAGTTCCTGCGCAAAATCATGCCCTATGAGCTCGGGAAGTTCGCCGCCCACTTCGTAAGAAAGGGAAAGTTTGCCGTCCGAAAACGCGCCCGCTCCCGAAAACCCCGTGGTGATGTGGCAATACGGCTTGCAGTTGCGGCAAGGACCTCCGTAGACCTTCGGACATTTGCGTTTTTCAACGGGCTGCCCTTTCTCGACGATTATCATCTTTTTGTCGCTGCCGTGACGCAAGAGTTCTATCGCCGTGAATATCCCTGCCGGACCTGCTCCCACTATGCAAATGTCGTATTTCTTCATGCCTGCCTCCGTGTGCGCGCCTCTCGTCTGCGCGACCTTGTGCATTATATAGCCAAAATGCCCGTCTGTCAACGGACATTTTATAAAAATATATTATACGCATATAGAGTATGTCCGACGGCTCAGAAGAACAATTCCTCCGCCTGCACCGCGTGTTTTATCTTTTCCAGCGCCCCCTTTTCTATCCTCGATACGTAGGAACGGGAGATGCCGAAACGCGCCGCCACTTCGCGCTGTGTGAGCTGCGGCGCGCCGCCCAGACCGTAACGCAGGCGCACTATCGCGTATTCCCTCTCGTTCAGACACTTCGAGGTGAGTTCCATGAGCCGCTCCATGAGCATATTGCTCTCCACGTCGTCGATGACGGAACCTTGGTCGGCAAGCATATCCATTATGGTCAGTTCGTTGCCGTCGCGATCCACGCCCACAGGCTCGTTGAGGGATACGTTGGAGCGGTGCTTTTTAGAGGTGCGCATCGTCATCAGGATCTCGTTTTCTATGCAGCGCGAAGCGTAAGTCGCAAGTTGGGTCCCTTTGGTGTGGCGGAAGCTCTCCACCGCCTTGATGAGTCCTATCGACCCCACGGAAATGAGCTCGTCGTTGTCGCCGTAGTTCGCGTATTTTTTGGCTATATGCGCAACAAGACGCAGATTGTGTTTTATGAGTATCTCTTTTGCCTCTCTGTCCCCTTCCTCCACCTTCAAGACGTATTCCAGCTCCTTTTCCTTGGAAAGCGGCTTCGGAAAAGAGCTTTTGTCGGAAACGAAAGAGGAAAAAAGCACCAGATTTTTGAGCAGCAAGAACAGACTTTCTATCGCCATACACCCTCCGCGGTTCTACATGATATGCAACGAACGGAAGATTTTTGACATGGCGACCTAGAATACCATGCGTCCAAAGCTGCTTGGGACTCGCGCGCTCCGCTATTCCGAGCGCAGGTAAAACCGGGGCGGAGCGCGGTCGGCGACAAAACCGCACGAACTTAACAGAGCCGCATGGCAGCGCGCGTCCTCCCGATAAAAAACCACCGGTATGACCGGTGGTTTTGCTGTTATTGCCTTGCGCGCCGCCCGTTATGCTGCGCAACGCTCGGCGTCATTTCTTGCCTTCGGAGAGTTGATCCTTCAATTTGACGAGTTCCTCTATCTCATTGAGGAGGGTGTTGATGTCCTTGAACTGGCGGTGCACCGACGCGTAACGGACATAGGCGACGTCATCCACGCCTCTGAGCTGTTCCATGACGAGCTCCCCTATGTATTTGGAGGAAACCTCCTGTTCCAGCGAATTGAGTATCTTCCGCTGTATCTCCGTGACCATCTTGTCGATGGCGGTCATGGAAATGGGGCGTTTCTCGCAGGCTTTCAGGATGCCGAGCTTGACTTTGGCAGGGTCGAAAGTCTGACGGCTGCCGTCCTTTTTGATGACCAGGATGGGCGTGCTTTCGATGGTTTCATAAGTCGTGAAACGCTTTCCGCAGCTTTCGCACTCTCTGCGGCGACGGATGGAAGTGCCCTCTTCGTTCTGTCTGCTGTCCACTACTTTGCTGTCCATACAGCCGCAATAAATACATTTCATAAGCGTTGACCTCGCGTTATATTGTATAAATTATACAATAAAACGCCGCCGATGTAAAGAATTTGACAAAAAATCAGACGTTCCGCATAATCGGACGCGGCTCGGCGTAATGTTTTGTATGAACGTCAAGCAGTACACATTTGCCGAACTTGCCGAAAAACAGGTGGTGAACGTCGCGGACGGCAGACAGCTGGGGCACACCTGCGATATGGTATTCACCGCTTACGGCAGGATACTCGGGCTGGTCGTGCCGGGGAAAAAGAGCTTTTTTAAGAGTTTCACCTCTTCGGACAACCTTTTCATCCCGTGGAACAACATCGTCAAAATAGGCGGCGACGTCATACTTGTCGAGATGGTGGGCGGCGTTTCCGTATGCAAAGAGGAGGATGCAGACGACGACATATCACCCCCTAAATGAGCGCACTCTTGCGGTTTATTCCGCAAGCAGGCGTTTAAGGCGCGCGACGGCGGCTTTTTCCAGCCTGCTCACCTGCGCCTGGCTCACCCCCACCCTCTCGCTTATCTCGTTTTGCGTCCTTCCGTCGAAGTAACGCATGCGCAGCACGGAAAGCTCTCTCTCGGGCACCTGCTTCAACGCCTCTTCGAGCGCGATATGCTCCGACCATGCGTCGGCATTTTCCTTTTCGTCGGCGAGTCGGTCAAGGATGAGCACGGTGTCCTCCCCCTCCCCGAACGCCGCGTCGTAAAAGGACACGGGTTCGCTCACGGCGTCCAGCGCGCAGGCGACCTGCTTCATGTCGATGCCTATCTCCTCCGCTATCTCCGTGATCCCCGGGTCTTTAAGGGAGTTTTCCACCAGCCTTTCGCGCGCTTTCAACGCCTTATACGCCGTATCACGCAGATTTCTCGGCACCTTTACTCCCGTCCTGTCCCTAAGAAAGCGGCGTATCTCCCCGATTATCATGGGCACAGCGTAGGTGGAAAACCTCATCCCGAGCGAACGGTCAAAGTTGTTGAGCGCCTTCATCATCCCGACCATCCCTGCCTGAAAAAGATCGTCGGCGCTCTCTTTGGATGCGGAAAATCTTCCGACCACCGAGAGAACGAGACGCATATTGGCACGCAAAAACAGGTCTTTCGCCTCCTTATCCCCACGCTCTATCCGTTCCAGCAGCTCGTCGCTCATCGCCGCCGACAGCTTGGGAAGCGCGGATGTGTCCACTCCGCAAATGGTGACTTTGTGCATGATAAATGCCTCCTACATGAGTGTATGTAGAAGGCAAAGTATTCTCAAAATCGCCGTATTGTATTATACTTTTTGCCGTTTTTTATAATAGTTTGGCGTTTTTAGCCCCTTTTATACTTACGAACGGAAGCCGGCTTCCGTGAAAATATTTGCCTCGCCGCACTGCCGCGCTCATCCCAGTTTCGCTATCTCCTTTTTCAGAGAGGACACTATCTTCTTTTCCAGCCGAGAGATGTACGACTGCGAGATGCCCATCATCTGCGCTATCTCCTTTTGCGTCATCTCTTCTCTGCCGTCCAACCCGAAGCGCAGTTCCACTATCTTGCGTTCACGCTCCGGAAGACGCGAGAAACTTTCTCGCAGCATCTCTTTTTCCGCAGATAGCTCGACGTCCTTATATATAGCGTCCGGATCCGTCCCCAGCACATCGGAAAGCAACAGCACATTGCCCTCCCAGTCCACGTTCAGGGGCTCGTCCAGGCTCACTTCCGTCTTCAACCTTGCGGTCTTTCTGAGGTGCATGAGTATCTCGTTCTCTATGCAGCGCGACGCGAACGTGGCGAGTTTGATGTTTTTGTCGGGTTTGAAGCTGCCCACCGCCTTGATGAGCCCTATCGTGCCTATCGAGATGAGGTCTTCGAGGTCCACACCCGTGTTGTCGAAGCGCTTGGCTATGTAGACGACCAGCCGCAGGTTGCGCTCTATCAGTTTCAGGCGCGCTTCGTCGTCGCCTGCGGCATACGCCTCCAAAGTGCGCGCCTCCTCCTCCGGCGACATCGGAGCAGGCAGCGTATCGCCCGTGCCTATGTAATCCACCTGGCATGGTGCGCCCAATCCCAAAAAGCGTAAAATACGTGCGATGAGTGCTCGCAGTTTCATTTTTCCCCCTTTCGCACGATCCTGTCCCCACGCGACGGAACTACTCGTGCGGCTAAAACATCGTATTTTGCAATATTACCTCATAGCCGTCAAAGTTGCGCTCCGCAAGTGCGGCGTATGCGGCGCATCGCCTGTCGCCCACGCATACGTCGTCCACTTTGACTATGGGCAGGCTGGTCGTCCCGGACACGGTGGTCAGCTCCACGAATCCTTGTATGTTGCTCGTCTTTTCCCTGCCGTGCCAGCCGTCTACGCTCGCCGCAAGCCTCTCCGACACTATCATTACGGGCAGTCCGCTCACGGTATCGGTCAATGCGTTGCCCGTGTCGCAGAGCGCTTCCGCCGCGATCTCCCTGCCTCCGACGGTTATCTTTGCCGTGCACACGCGCCGTTTTGCGAGCGCTCGCGTGCGCACCATCACCTTTATGCCGATGAGCATCGCCAGCGCCGCTCCCGACAGGATGCCGAGGATTAGATATCCGCGGATGTCGGCTCCGAGGAGATAGTTCACCCCCGTGACCGCACCGCCGAGCGCGAATGTGAGCGCGCAGAACACGGCGAGCGAAGTTATGTAGTCCTTTATTCCGTGAGAGCCTGCAAACAGCAGCGTCATAAGAGGCGCGAGCGCGAGCCGCACGAGGATCTGCGCCCACTCCGGCAAAAGCGGATACGCCGTCCCGACCGCCGCACCTATGAGCGCCGCCACCGTAAGCCGCAGTTTGCCCACCTTTTTCCGTCGAAGCAGCAGCGTCGCATACATCAGCAGCGCATCCGACACCAGATTGTTGATGAACACCACTTCGACATACACCCTCACACCGCGAATGATACCCCTTCCTTTGCGCGAAATCTTTCCGTCCGCGCCCTCCTTTCAAACCCTCCGCCGCAAATAAACACCACCCCACGCCGCCCCTCTGTCAAGCCTTACGATCTATCCGACCTTACAATGGGAACGCTCCTTATTTTGTAAAGCAATTTTACAGTTGGACATTTGGGGACGGGCTTATTTTGTCCAATTTTTGAACACTTGGGGACGTGTTTGATTTGTCCAATTTTTGGACAAAATAAGCCCGTCCCCAAATGTCCAAAATAAGTCCGTCCAATGTAAAGTTCTTTTAATACTCTTGGTTTTACTACTAAAAAGGCGCCTCACGACGCCTTTTACTGTCAATAGATTACCAATTAAAAAATGTATCATGCGAGAGAGCTGACTATCTCTTTGATATCTTCGACCCCTTCCGCACTGCCATAGACCATGACGGGACCGTAATACTCTATACCCGTAATTAAGCCGCCTTCAAACACCTCCGCGTTTTCTTCCAGAAAGGCGTTCATGTCGGCTTCATCCGCAAATCGGATAATGAACACGTGCACATCAGCACTATACGCCACGGCACTGATCGACCACTCGGCATATGACGGGGCACCGATAGCGAACTCGACATCGTCATATCCGCGCTCCCACAACGCGTTTTCGATATCGTCGGGCTCTGCCGAAAGGAATTTCTCATCCAAATCGACTTTACCTTCGCCCTCTTCGTGGGGGTATTATACCCCCACACCCCCATACTATTTTCGTCCCTTGACATGGGAGTATTGTGCCCCCTCCTTCCCTTCGGGCTTTCCTCCCCCGTGCCGAAAGGGCTGTACTCCTCGCATCATGCAGGACTGACTTTCCGCCTCTTAAAAAAGTTTGTTTCTTGCACTCACATAATCAAGCGGAGAACAGCACTCACTGAGAACCCGGCACGGGCGGAGGAATTCGGCACTCGCAAATCATAGCCCGTGTCTATTTAAGCTCACGGCGTTGCTCGGCGCTCAGGGGGACGCGCCGCGGCGTTCAAGCGGCGGCTTTGCCGCCTGTGAACGCTTGGCTGAGCGGCGCGTTGTTCCGTCTTCGAATGAGAGAGGTATTAATCAAGCACGCCCACAATAAGTGAGTAGGGGTGTCAGTGATATTTTTTCGTTAAAGCGCGATATTTTCGCGTCAGACAAGGAAGATGCCCTGTCCACGGGTGCGTAGCGTACTCCTTTTGCCCCAGCTGAAAATCAGAGGATTTTCACCCGGGGACCCCGATTTTAGCCCCATCCCGAAATCGGAGATTTCGCGACGGGAACCCCGTGTGCGTAACTCGCAGTGTGGCAGGGCGTCTGACGCAGTATCACGCAAGACAACACCCTTGTTCTAAACGGCGATATTTGGATGAAGAGCGCGAAAACGCCCTTGTCGGGAGGCGGAGCGTACATTGACGTACGTGAGCATCCACGACAAGGGCGTTGACAAAGCTATTCGCCAAATAGCGGCGTTTAGCTTGCTAAAGCGCGATATTTTAGCGTCAGACAAGGAAAAACCGCGTTCCACGGACGCGCAGTGTACTCCTTGTACATAAGCGGTCGGGGACGCGGCTTTGACGCAGTATCACGCAAGACAACACCCTTGTTCTAAACGGCGATATTTGGATGAAGAACAAGGAAAGCGCCTATCGGATGGACAGGAGCGTACTACTCGTACGTGACTGTTCAGACGATAGGTGCTTGACGCTGTTATTCGCCAAATAGCGGCGTTTAGTCGCGCGTGCGGCGCAGATGACGCAAGAACGGCGGCACCTGCTTCCCCCCGTTAGTGCCCAGATCGATGCGCCCGGAGGGTATGCCGGTTTCGGGCTGACGGGGCTCGGGAGTGGGTTCGGGAGGGACGGGACGCTGAGGTTCGGGTTGCTCCGCAGGTTGTTCCGCGGCAGGGGCAAAGCGCGCGCCGAACACGGGACGATCGGCGAATATGTTGCGGTTATACTCGCTTCTCTCGGGTTCGACTGTTTCCTCTTTTGCGGAAGAGTCGGAGGCTGCCATATCGGAGATGGCGGACTCGATGGAGCGCGCGCCGCTGACGGGAGCAGACCCGACGGAACGCGCGGGCGCGTTATGTTTGTCCACAAAGCCGGTGGCTATGATGGTGATCTCGATATCTTTTTTGTCGGGGCGAAAGTCCGTGCCGAAGATGATGTTCGCGCTGGGATCGACCACCTGACGTATTATCTCGCACGCTTCGGTGACTTCGCTGAGCATCATATCCTCACCACCGCATATATTGACGATGATGCCGGTCGCGCCCTCGATGTCAGTTTCAAGGAGCGGACTGAAAACCGCGTTTCTAACCGCCTCGATCACTCGTTTATCCCCTTTTCCGTAACCTATGCCCATATGCGCAAGACCGCGTTTTCTGAGGATGGTCTTGACGTCTGCAAAGTCAAGATTGATGAGTTCTGGGTTGGCGATGACGTCGCTGACGCCCTGCACGCCCTGACGGAGCACGTCGTCAGCGATCTCGAACGCGCGCTTGAAACCTATCTTTTTGTCCAGCACTTCGATGAGTTTCTGGTTGGGAATGATGAGCAGCGTATCCACAAAGTTTTTGAGGTTGCGGATGCCTATCTCGGCATTCTTCATACGCTGCGCGCCTTCGAAGATGAAGGGCTTTGTGACGACGGCGACGGTAAGTATGCCCATGGATTTGGCGACTTCCGCCACGACGGGAGCCGCACCCGTACCCGTGCCGCCGCCCATGCCTGCGGTGATAAAGAGCAGGTCGATGCCTTCGAGAGCTTTTTTGATGGCGTCGCGCGACTCTTCGGCAGCCATTTTGCCGATCTCGGGATTGGAGCCTGCGCCGAGGCCGCCCGTCTTGTTGGCGCCTATCTGTATCTTGCACTCCTCGGGGACAAGGGACATATTGAGCGCCTGCATATCGGTGTTCATGACGATGAAACTTGCGCTCTTGATGCCTGCACGGATCATGTTGTTGACGGCGTTATTGCCGCCTCCGCCCACGCCCACGACGACGATGTTGGCTTTGCCGGGTTCCTTTCTGGGCACGGGAGCGTAGACCTCCTCTTCCGCCTCGTCGGTGTCGTAGCCGTACTCGTTATGTTTGGGCTCCTCTTCGGTCTGCTGTTCGCCGGTGTAGCCGAACTTCTCGAAATCTATCATAAGTTACCTCCGTTGAAAACGCGATTTTATCAATGACCCTGCGCTCTTTGCGGACATGGTTTCCGCCACCACGAACACGGACAGCGCGGAGCTGTCGGACGGATGGGTGAACCCGGGGACTCTGGGGGCGCATATCTCCACCGTGCGCCCGAGCTTTTCGGACAGCACCGTGGCGGCGCCGCGCATGGAGGAAAACCCCTCGCCCGTAAGATACACGGGGATGTAAGTCGGCGCGTCTGACGCTTTGCCGACGATACTTTCTATTATCTCCGCGACATATTCCAGCCTTGCGCGCACTATTGCGCAGGCTTCGGCGGCATAAATGATATGCTCGCCGTCGGCGACCAGCACCGCATCGTCGGAGTAAGAAAGGTTGAGGTCCACCAATTCCTTTGCCTTTTCGGCAAGGTCAAAGGGGACTTCCAACACTTCGTAGATGTCAGCGGCGATGTGCCCACCGCCTATGGAGAATGATTTAAGGTCCTGCAATCCCTCTCCCCTGCCCACGGCAACGGAGGTGGAAAGATAACCTGCGTCGATAAGGATGTACGCCGCGTCGCGCTGTTCCCTTTCGAACATGGCGACGCACTCCGCCCACGGAGCGGCGATGAACCTGACCTCGCGCGCCCCGACGCGTTCCGCTGCGGCACGGGCGACGTCTGTGAACGCCCTCTCCGCAAGCATGTAAGACACGGTGGCTGACACCCTGCCGGCATTCATGCCGCGGACGTCAAAGTAATACTTGTCCGAGGTGTCCACGCTGTAACAGATAGGAGAGGAACCGATGAGGACGTAAGAGTCGTCGTCGAAATCTCCTCCTTTTGCGATGAGATAGTCGATGTCCGCGCCGACCACGCGGCGGACCCTGTCGAGCGTGACGGTCACGGGGCGGTTGACGAGGGTGACGAACTCACCCGGCACTCCCACATAGACACAGCGCACGGAAGCCCCGGAAAGCGCCGCGACTTCTTTGAGCGCATCCGTCATCGCCTCGGCGGCGTCCTCCTCGTCGAAGAACCGCCCGTCCGCATAGCCGTCGTACTCTTTTGCGACTTTGAACTTCACGTCATAGACGGACTGCCCTTTTTTGCAGCCTGCCATAGCCGTGACGGCGCTCGAAGTCACATTCATAACGACGATGTCTTTGTTGAACAAAGCGCACATAATGCCCCGTTCGCGCGCATATATGCGAGCGCGATTTATAATATTACTAATTTTATTATATAATAAATGGGAGCGCTGTCAACGGTTTTTTGTCAAAAAAAGCGTTTTTTGCAATTTTTTATCGGATAAAGTCGCGAATGCCGCCGTCCGGGCGCGCAAGCGGTCACTCCGGGACGCGCTCGCGCGTGATCTTCGCGCCCAGCGACGAGAAAAGTTTTTCCATGCTTTCGTAACCGCGGTCTATGAATCTCACCCCCGAAAGCACGCTCTCCCCTTCCGCTCCGAGCGCCGCGACCGCAAGCCCGGCGCCGCCGCGCAGATCGGCGGCTTCCAGCCGCGCGCCCCTCATACCTTCGCTGCCGTCCACGAACGCGGTGCTGCCCACCACTGCTATACGCGCGCCCATCTTGCGCAGCTGGGCGATGTGGGCGAACCTGTCTTCGAACACCGTTTCGCACATAGTGCTCATGCCTGCGGCGTAACATTGGCAAGCCATGAACGGAGCTTGCATATCCGTGGGAAAAAGCGGATAGGGACCGGTGCGCACGTCCGTTGCGTCGAGCATCCCGTCGCTTTCGAACACTATCCTGCCGCCGTGTTCCACCAAAAAGGTATGAGCGCCGAGGAAGGGGGAGATGACCGCGCCCATGACGGAAGGATCCGCCCCGACGAGCTCCACCCTTCCGCCGCACACCGCTACGGCTGCCATGACTGTGCCTGCGACTATCCTGTCGGGGACGGGACGCGCGACGGCGCCGTCCAGCTCTTTGACCCCGGTCACGCTTATCACGGGAGTGCCCTCCCCCGAGATATCCGCCCCCATCCTGCGCAACAGGCGGACGAGGGAAACTATCTCGGGTTCACGCGCCGCGCCTATGAGTCTGGTCCGTCCCTCCGCTTTGACGGCAGCCATCACCAGGTTTTCCGTCGCGCCGACGCTGGGATAGCGCATGATGATGTCCGCGCCGTGAAGTTTGTCCGCAAAACAGCGCACTCCGTTTTCGTCGTACTCCGTTTTCGCGCCCATACGCTCAAGCCCGTCCAGGTGTATGTCCAACGGTCTCGCGCCTATCCGACAGCCGCCCGGGGTGAAAAGCCTCACTTCGCCGCACTGCGCCGTGAGCGCCCCGAGCATGAATACGGAGGAGCGCATCGCGCAAGCCAGATGAGGGGGTATCTCGGTGAGGCGCGGAACGCCTTTCACCGTGATGTTCCCCCTTTCGCAGACCACTTCCGCGCCCAGCGCGCGCAAGACTTCGACCATATCGGCGACGTCCGTGATGTCCGGGCAATCGCACACCGTGACGGGCTCTTCCGTCAGCAAACTCGCGGCGAGCATGGGCAGCACGGCGTTTTTTGCGCCGCGCACTTCCACCCGTCCTTCCAAAGCCTCGCCGCCCGTTATCCTGAAAACTTCCTTCATACGCTCTCCTCCGCCGCTTTTTGCACCCTGCGTCTGTCCCCTTTGCCCACTACGGGCAGTACGGGTTTCAAAAACGATCCTTCCGAATATCTGGACACCGCGAGCAGCACTCCCACCGCCGCAAAAGAACACACGAGCGACGTTCCCCCCGAACTGACAAAAGGCAGGGGGAGCCCCGTAGGCGGCACCGCTCCGCACACCACCGCGGCGTTCATCAACACCTGCACTCCGAGGAGCGCGGTGATGCCTGCCGCCGTATAGCAGGAAAATCTGTCCCTCGCTCTGACCGCGATGAGCGCGCCTCTGGTCACCGCCACGGCAAACAGCGAAAGCACGCCGAGCACACCGAAAAATCCCGTTTCCTCCCCTATCACCGAAAGTATGAAATCGCTCTCCGCAAAAGGCAGGAAGAGGTACTTTTGTCTGGACGCGAACAGCCCTACGCCGAACAGTCCGCCAGACCCCAGCGCGTAGTAAGACTGGATGAGCTGATATCCTTCGTCCAAAGGGGAAGCCCACGGGTCCAAAAACGCCAGCAGTCTGCGCACGCGGTAGGGCTCCGCCACCACCAACGCCACGCCGCATATAACGACGGGGACGAGTATGACGATGAGATGAGAGGGTTTTGCCCCGGCGGCGAACAGCAGCGCGAAAGCCGCCGCGCCTACGCAGAGCGTCACGGACATATTGGGCTCCATGAGCAGGAGCAGGCATACCACCCCTGCCGACGCCAGGAAAAAGAGCGCGCGAGGAAAGGTGTGCACTCCGCGTTTTGCGGCGAATGCGGCAAGGAACACCGCCATAGCGTATTTTGCGTATTCGGAGGGCTGCACGGTGAAAAAGCCGAGATCCAGCCACCTTTTCGCGCCGTAGCTCTCCACCCCGAGCCCCGGGATGAACACGGCGGCAAGCAACGCTATCCCCAGAAGGAAAAGGGGCGCCGCCGCTTTTTGCAATTTTTCGGGACGTAAAAATGAGAGCGCGAGCATGGCCACCACTCCGAGAACGAGCGCGACCGCCTGCGTTTCCACATACCTGAACGGATCGCCGTAAGTCAGTTCCGCGGAATAACAGGACGCGGAATATATGAAAAGCAGTCCTATCGCGGAAAGGACGACCGCCGTCACGGCAAGCGGTTTGTCAAAAGCGAAAAACTCACGGGCTTTCATTTTCCGCGAGAAAGCCTCTCCACCGCGGCGTCGAAGGCACGCCCCCTCTCGGCGTAGCTGGTGTAGTTGTCATAACTTTTGGAGGAGGGAGAAAACAGCACGTTGACGCACCCCAGCTCCTCCGCCATATCCGCCGCGTCGGCGCAGGCGTCGAAGATGTCGGGGCTTTTTGAAATGTTCAAAAAACCGCGCTCTTTGGCTGCGGAGATCATCTTCTCCGCGTTCTCTCCCGTGACCACCGCCCCCTTCACCGCTCCCGGCAGGGAGGCGAAGAGCGCGTCCAAATCTTCCCCTCTGTCCGCGCCGCCCAGGATCATCACGGTATCTCCCTCCATGCTCTCCGCGGCGGAAACGGCTGCGGACACGTTGGTGGCTTTGCTGTCGTTGAAGAAGTTCACTCCTCTCACCCTGCCGCAGGCTTTACGTCTGAAATCGGGGCGTTTGAAGGTGTGGAGCGCTGCTGCCAGCGTATAAAAACTTATCCCTTTTTCGGCGGCTACGGCGACGGCGGCGAGCACGTTTTCCAGCTCTCTCCCCGCAAAGTCCAGTTCCTCCGTTTCCACAACGGGCATCCCCTTGTAACACACGAACCCCGAGGAGATGTACGCTCCGTCCACGGGACGGGAAATGCTGAACGGCACCTTGCGCGCGACCATGACCGCTTCCAGTGCGGCGACTTCCCTGTCGTCAGCGTTGTATATCGCCGTATCGCTTGCGGACTGATTGAGAAAGATGTTGGCTTTCGCCCCTATGTAACGCTGCATATTGCCGTGACGGTCGAGATGATCGGGCGAGATGTTGAGCATGACGGCGATGTCTGGCGAGAACAGCCGCGCTCCCTCCAATTGGAAGCTGGAAGCCTCTATCACCGCCACTTCCATCGCGTCCAATTTGTCCGCTATGGAGGAAAACGCCGCGCCGATGTTCCCCACCGCATGCGACGGTATATGCGCATATTTCAGGATATGGTCGATGAGCATCACGGTGGTGGTCTTGCCGTTCGTCCCCGTGACGGCGATCTGTTCCGCGGCGCAGAACTGCGAGGCGAGTTCCAGTTCGCTGAGCACCTGTTTTCCTTCCAGCCGCGCATCCAGAACGTGCGCGTTCCCACATGGCACTCCCGGGCTTACGACCACTATGTCGCAGTCGTTGAAAACGGAGGTGCACGAGGTGGAGTGATGCTTTGTGGGATTGTCGTCGTAAACTATCGCGCGTCCGCCGTGGTCGCGCACCAGTTGGGCGGCGCAAAGTCCGCTTATGCCGGCGCCGTAGACGACGACGGTCTTGCCCGTAAGATTCATATTGCCCTCGCAAATATAAGAGTGAGTGCGCCCGCGATGACCGTAAGCGCCAGATACAGCGCGCATATCCTGGGCTCGGAATATCCTTTCATTTCCAGATGGTGGTGGAAGGGAGCCATCCCGAACACGCGCCGTCCCGTGAGCTTGAACGCGAGCACCTGCATTATTACTGATATGCTCGACCACACGAACATTATGCCGGCGAGGGGCAAAAGCAGTTCCGCCCTCGAGAACGCCGCCGCCGTGGCTGCCGCGGCGCCCAACCCCAGCGAGCCCGTGTCCCCCATCATCACGCTCGCCGGGTTGGAGTTGAACACCAGATATCCGAGCAAACCTCCCAGCACGGCGACGCAGAACGCGGACAGAGAGAACAGCTGTTCGGCGTCCTCTCCTCTTCCCGTATCCGCCGCGTCCGAAAACGCGAGAAAGGTGAACACCGCAAACGTCAGGAAGTACCCGAGCGAGGTCGTGGCGGCAAGCCCGTCCAAGCCGTCCGTCAGATTGACGGAGTTTGTGGTGGCGATATATACGAGCATGACGAACGGGATGATCCCGTAGGAAAGTTCCGCGCTCCCTCCTCCGAAGGGGAGGAAAAGCTCCGTCCCCACCGAGGGCGAGGCAAAACAGAAGTAAGCGGCGATCGCGCTCAACCCCAGCTGCCCTATCACTTTCTGATAGGCTTTCAGACCGAGATTGCGCCTGAACTTTATCTTGATGAAATCGTCCAGAAAACCGAGGGCGGCAAAACCCAGCGTGACCGCGAGCGCGACCAGCGAGAACGCCGTGGCCTCCACCGCGCACACCACCGCCACGGGCAGCAGAAAGATAACGCCGCCCATGGTGGGAGTGCCCGATTTATGTTCATGCTGAACGACATAACCCAGCACCGTCTGCCCGGCTTTCAGTTTGCGCAGCAGCCGCACCGCAAAAGGAGCGACCGCAAGAGCGCACACCGCCGAAACGACGAGGTAAACCAGCAGTTTTATGCCTGGCGTCATCTCGCCTGTCCCCATCTGCGCGCCACGTCGAAATCGCTGTACGGCACCTTTTTGCCGCGTATGTCGAGGTAGTCCTCGCTCCCTTTCCCTGCTATGACCACGGTGTCCCCTTCCGACATCTCGGAGAGCGCGTAAGCGATGGCTTCCGTCCTGTCCGAAAGGGCTTTGCACTGCGCGCCAGCCATGCCCGACATCACGTCCGCGATTATGCGTTCGGGGTCTTCGAAGCGCGGATTGTCGGAGGTGACGACGGTGAAATCGGCGTACTTCGCCGCCGCCGCACCCATGAGCGCGCGTTTGCCTCTGTCGCGCTCGCCGCCGCAGCCGAACACCGCGATGAGCCGCGATTTGGTGAGGGAACGCGCTGTGCGAAGCAGCTGTTCCAGCCCGTCGGGCGTGTGCGCGTAGTCGATGATTATGCTGCCGCGGTCGTTGCGCAGCACGCTGAACCGCCCTTTCACCGCTTTTACTTTGCGCACCGCATGAGCGAGCTCCTCCGCAGAAACGCCGAGTTCGTGCGCCGCGGTCATGGCGGCGAGCAGATTGTAGACGTTGAACTCCCCCATCAGCCCCGATCTGACCTCCGCTATGTCGTCGGACAGATTTGCCACGAACCGCACACCGTCTATGTCCTCGCGCACCTCCACCGCAAAGTTGTCGGCAGGCTCGTTCAACCCGTAACCTACGGCAGGGATACCCTCCTTTTCCAGACGGGCAAACAGCTGTCTGCCGTAAGGGTCGTCTGTGTTTATCACCGCCTTTTTTATGTTTTCCCGTGAAAAGTAAGAGAACTTCGCGTCCCTGTACGCCTCGAAGGACCCGAAAAAATCCAGATGGTCGCGAGTGAGGTTGGTGAACACCGCAACGTCCGCTTTTATGCCTGCCGTCTTTTTAAGGGCTATCGCGTGCGCGGACACCTCCGCCGCAACACTGTCCACGCCGCGGACGCGCATCTCGAAGAGGAGTTTGTTTAGCTCGAAACTGTCCGGCGTCGTGAGGCTTGCCCCCACCTTCTCGCCGTCGATGTAATGCCCTTCCGTTCCGATGATTCCCGTCTTGCTCCCCACCGCCGAAAGCAGCGATGAGATGTAATGCGCCGTGGAAGTCTTACCGTTGGTGCCTACCACCGCGATGAAATCCATATCGCGCGAAGGGTGTCCCCAAAACGCCGCGGACATCAGCGCGTACGCCTTGCGCACATCGGGCACCAGCACATAGTCGCACCCCGTCTGCGGAACTTTTTCCGTCACGGCAACGAACTTCACGTGCACTTCGCCGAGATGAGCGTTGCCGTCATCGCGCCCTCCCTTCATGCAGAAAAACAGGTCGCCGTCCCTTATCTCCGCCGAATGTATCCCCAGCGAACGCACCTCGAACGAACCGTCCGCGGCAAGGGCTTTCACCTCTATATCTCGCAGTAATTCTCCTAGCTTCATAAGTACCTCCCGTATAAGTCATAGGCACATATTAAGTACTTAAAAAAGCAAGGTCAACGGCAAGGTAAAATAAGACACGGACGGAAAAATTCTCTCCCCGTCCGTGAAAATGCCGCCCCCTTTGCGAGGGCGGCATATCGCGCCATGCCGGATGCCAGACAGGAATAATACGAACCAGGTTCAGCGCCGCCGATTTCCGCCTGAACCGCGTCATTCGCCTTGCTAATACAGTGATAGAACGGGAATGTCATCCCGTAAACAGCAGAACGGTGTTCCTTCCGTCCACCACCGAACCTGCGGCAGGGATCTGCCCCGTCACCACGCCTCCGCTCCCGTCCGTTTCCGCGTGCAGACCGAGCGCGGCGAGTTTTGCTTTTGCCTGCTGTACGCTCATCCCCGTATAGTCCGCGAGGGAAAAAGGCTCTCCTATCACTTCCTGTTCCTCCCCCGTGAACTGCGGCGATACGCCGAGATATGCGAATATATTCTCGAAGATATCTCCGACAAGGGGCGCCGCGACCAAGGAGCCATAGTACATATATCCCTGCGGTTCGTCCACCAAAAGCAGCACCGCGTAAGGCGCCTCTTCTTCCAACGAAAATCCCAGGAAGGATGAGATATATTTTCCCTGCGCGATGTGCCCGTCCTCATATTTCTGCGCCGTGCCCGTCTTGCCGGCTATGCGATAACCGGGGACGTACGCGCTCTTTCCGCTGCCCTGCTTCACCACGTTTTCCAGCAGCGTACACATGGTTCCCGAAGTGGACTCCGACACGGTGCGACCCCTTTCGGCGAATTCCCCCTTTACGGTCTGTCCGGAGTAAGAGTCCCTGACTTCGGAGAGCAGATGCGGCGTTACCAGCCTTCCGCCGTTCACCACGGAAGCAGCGGCGGTCAGCATACCTATCGGAGTGACCGCGACCGCCTGCCCGAACCCTATCCTCGCGAGGTCCACGCTCTTGACGCTCTCCTCCGCTATGAATATGCCGGAGGTTTCCCCCGTCACGTCCACCCCCGTTTCGGAACGCAGCCCGAAAGCGTCCAGATAGTCGTAAAACACTTCCGTCCCCATGGCGAGGGCGCTGTCCATGAACACGCAGTTGCAGCTCTCCGCCACTCCCTCCGCAAAACTTATCGACCCGTGCCCCTTTGCCTTCCAGCAGCGTATCTTCTGACCGTCCACCACCCTGATGCCCGAACAGTAATATCTGTCCGTGACGCTTACCTTCCCTGCGTCCAGCGCCGCGGCGGCGGTGAGTATCTTGAACGTGGAACCCGGCTCGTACACCGTGGACACCGCCTTGCTCTTGGACGTGCCGAACAGCGTTTCGATGTCGTCGCGCGGCACGTCGTTGAGGTCGAAGGAGGGATATTCCGCAAGCGCGGCGATCTCCCCCGTGGTGTAGTCCATCACAATGCAAAGCGCGGACTTGGGGTCAAATCTCGCCTGCGCGGCACGGAGCGCGCCTTCCGCTATCAGCTGTATGTTCGCGTCCAGCGTGGTCATCACGTCCATGCCCTTTACCGCAGGGATATAATAGCTGCCGCCGCCCTCTATCTCTCTGCCTATCAGATCGGTGTCCGTCAAGATCATGCCGTCCGTGCCCGAAAGGTACTTGTCGTAATACGCCTCCAAGCCCGTCTGACCGTCGCCGTCAAACCCCGTAAAGCCCAGTATCTGCGTCATAAAATCGCCGAACGGATAATAACGCAGGTTGTCCTCACCGTAATATATCCCCGAAAGCCCGGAGGAGATCACTGCGTCAAGTTCCGCCTTGTCCGCGCCGCGCGCGACCGTCACTTCTGATGTGCGCACGGATATCTTCGCGAGTATGTCGTTATAGTCGTAACCGAACACCTCCGAGAGCAGTTTTGCCACTTCCTGCTTACTCCCCACGGCGTTCGGGCGGACGTAAATATTATAGCGAGTGGCGGTGTCCGCAAGCACGGTCCCGTTGCGGTCGAGGATGCGTCCCCTAGCCGCCTCCGTCGGCACGTCGCGCATCCACTGCGATACCGCGCGCGCCTGCAAATCGCCGCTCTCCGCCACCATGACGGTGAACATCTTCGCCAGCACCGCGACAAAGGAAAAAGCCGCAAGCAGTAAAACCGCAAGCAGCCTTTTCCTCGGATTATGAATTATTGGGGATTGATTATGGTCCTTTTCGTGCTGCCTCATACTCAAAATCTTATTTGAGCGCGAGGCGGATTATGCCCTATTCGGTGGCGACTATCTGACTGCTCGGCACTGCGGCAGTCCCGTTGTTGAGATCTTTCGCGTTGACGATGATGAGCACGCCGACGAGGGCGACGACTATCACGTACGCGGCGATGAGGAGTTTGGATCTCAGTTTCAGACGCACTTTCTTTTTGGTGTTGTTCTGCGCGCGGTATTTTGCGGCATAGTCCTCGGAGGAATAGCTGTCCCTCGCCGCAGCCGCGTACTTGGACTCGTTCACAGCGCCGGTGGAGGAAAGCCTGTCGTAAAGCTCCTCGCCGGAAGCGCGTTCCGCGTCGTTGCGGGTGAATTCGTAAAGTCCTCCGACGTCGGCAGAAGAAGGCGCTCTGTCCGCGTTCGTGCGCACGTCGTCCGCATAATAGCCGCCGTCGTAACCGCGGTCTTCGGGCATCCTGCGTTCACGGTAGGAAAGCTCCGCCGAACGGTACTCCTCTTCCCTGGGCGCCCTGTACGGACGGGAGGCTTCGTATTCTCTCGCCGCCTGCGCGCTCCTGGGAGCGGACGCCTGCGGACGCCTGTCGAAATCGTAATCGGGGCGTGCGTCATAGGCGCGGTCATCGTAGAGAGAGGACTCGTCGGAGGCTCCGCGGCGCGCGAAGAACTCCCCGTAAGACGGGAACGACCTGACGTCGTACTCCTGCTCGACATCTCCTTTGTTGCGTCCCAGCAATTCGTCCAATGTGATCGCCATTTTCTTCACCTCGCCTCTACTTTTTCGTATCCAGCCGCTCTATTACTCTGAGTTTCGCACTTTCCGCTCTCGGATTGACCGCAAGCTCGGCGGCGGACGCCGTCAGGGGTTTTGTGTTCACCAGCTCGACCTGCTTTACCTTGCCGCACACGCACACCGGAAAATCGGGAGGACACGTGCAAGACAGCGTGAGCTGTTTGAATGCGTTTTTCACTATCCTGTCTTCCAACGAGTGGAAGGTGATCACCGCCATCCTGCCGCCGGGGATGAGCCTCAATGCCAGCTCCGTCACCGCCTCGGACAGTCCGTCCAGTTCTCCGTTCACTTCGATGCGGATCGCCTGAAAGGTCCTCTTCGCCGGGTGACCGAATTTGTGTCTTGTCGCCGCAGGATAGCACCCTGCCACAAGTTCCGCCAGCTGCAACGTGGTCTTTATCGGGGCTTTCGCCCTCTCGCGGACTATTCTGGCAGCTATCCTTGACGCCAGCTTTTCTTCGCCGTATTCGCGCAGGATGCGGACGAGTTCCCTCTCCTCACTGCCGTTGACCACGTCGTATGCGCTCCTCGGGACCGAACGGTCCATGCGCATGTCCAGCGGCGCGTCCTTCATATAGCTGAACCCTCTTTCCGCCGAATCCAGCTGCCAACTGGAAACCCCCAGGTCGAGCAGGACTCCGTTTATGCCCTCTATGCCGAGTTCGTCCAGCGCCGCGCACGCGTTTTTGAAGTCGTCGTGCACGAAAGTCACTCTGTCTGCGAACTCTTTGAGCCGCTCTCTCGCCGCGGCTTGCGCGTCGGCGTCACGGTCTATGCCGATGAGCCTGCCGCCTGCCGTCAGACGTTTCGCTATTTCGAAAGAGTGTCCGCCTCCCCCCATCGTGCCGTCCAGATATATCCCGTCCGGTCTGATGTTGAGAGCCTGTATGCAACTGTCAAGCATCACGGGTATGTGAGAAAACTCCACCTCACACCCCCAGGTTCTTCAACTTGTCCACTATCCTCGCCAGGTTGGAAGGATTGAGCACGTCGTAGCGCGCGTCCCACTCCTCCGCAGGCCATACTTCGAGGTAAGTCATCTTGCCGACAAACACGATGTCCTTGCGTATGCCCACCAGCTGCGCGAGCGGCGAAGGGAGCTTCACCCTGCCCTGCGCGTCCTCTTCCAGGTAAAAGGCATTGGACATGATCTCGGTGGCGAGGTCGTTTTTCTCCGTATTGGCGAAAGCGTTCTGCTCCGTGACGGCGTCCAAAGTTTCCGTCAGTTTGTCGTCGGGGACAATGAACAGACAGCCCGATCTGCCCGGGAGAATACAGCACTGACCGCCAAGCACCTCGCGGAACTTGGCAGGGATGCGCATTCTGCCTTTGTCGTCAAGCTGATGACGAGCGTTGCCGAGCAGGAATTTTGCCATCTCTCGCCCTCCTTGCTTGTATTCTAAACCACCTTTGCCCACCGGTCAACAGATTTAATGATTTTCTTCGAGAAAAATTTGAAGTCGTTAAAAAAATCCACTTATAAGTGGGCTTTTCTCGAAAAGAATTTTATGCGCCCGCGAAATTCCCTCCCGAAAATTTTCCGATTTTTCCGAAATTTATGCATTTTTTGGTGAACTTTTGAACTAATTTAGTTCACAATTTAACCTTATACATTCCCCCGTTCCGGCGCATTTCAACGCATCTCATACACGCCTTGAACGCACGTTTTCACCCAAAAAAACGGGACGGCATATATTACAGCAAAGCGAAAAAAGGAGGTAAAAAGATGTCTTTTTGCAACTCGAACGGCGCTGACAGATGTCCCGGGAATATCAGCGGCAATCCGATGAACGGACTTTGCGAAAAAGTCTGCATCCAGGTCAGAAAAGTCTTTGACGCGTGCATCTCGCAGACCACGCTCGAAGCCTTGTCCGTGACGCTCACGGATCTGACCCCGGCTTCGCCTGCTCAACCTTTGACTTTCGTCAGCGGCAGATCAACCTCTTCAAGAGGCACCATCACCGCACTCACGGTCACTCCCCTCTCCGACAGACCGGGGCTTTCCAGGGTGCTGGCAACGGTGTCCATCCCCGTGCGTATAACCTACACCGACGCCAACGGCGTCGAAGGCTCGGGCACGGGCACGGTATCGCTCACACAGGATATAGTGATGTGCGTGCCGACGGGCAGCGTCTTCCCCGTGGAACTCGCCGCCACCGTCAATATGGCAAGCCCCAACGGGACTTACGTCAGCGGTACGACGTTCTCTATCACCGCGTGCACCACGGTGGTCATGAAGGTGCTTGCGGACGTGGATCTGCTCGTGCCCTCTTACGGCTACTGCAAGATACCGCCTTGCACGGAGTTCTCGCAGGAAGTCTGCCAAGGGGTGTTCGACCTGCCGCTGTTCCCGAGATAGCGGAGCGCGAAAGACGGGAGGGCTGCCAGCAGCCCTCTTTCTTTTTTTTTTGGGATGCGTCCGACCCGTTCGCACCGCTCAATATCCCCTTCTCTCCCCATCCCTAGCTTTCGTCCTCTTATACCGCTTTCCGCCGGTTCGCGCCCTCATACCTCCTTCGGTTTCGCGCTCTCGTATGCCAGACAGGAATAATACGAACCAGCCTCGGAGCAATTCTTTTCGGCGCTTTTGCACAGTCGAAACTTGCCAATATGTATACTATTGGCGGCGTTTCGCCAGCGCAACATCATCCGAAAATCTCTTGCTCTGAGGTGCGAGCAGTTCCGCGCCAGCCGATTTTTGGCTGAGCAAGGAAGTCGGCGCAGCTAATACCAGCCCGTATTAGCAAGGCGACTGACGCGGTTCAGGCGGAAATCGGCGGCGCGGAACCTGGTTCGTATTATTCCTGTCTGGCATCCCTCTTTTTTCGGTTTCACTTGTCCACGATCCTTTTGCCTTTGTTTTGAGGTGTTTGAAGAGCGCCTTCGCCTTTCCTCTTATCTGTGTTAGACGACGATATGGCACAGGCGAGGGCGTGTAACGCCTTCTGCGGCGTTTCGGCGCATCGGAACACTTTTCCCCCAAACAAGCCTCGAACGCGCTCGTACGCCCTCACACGGGCGCACACGCGCCGTCGCACGGCGGCGCGCACAACACACACGGAGCGCGGTAAGCGCGCGATATATGAAAAATCCGTACAAGAGCGGTCAAATTACGCCGCTCACGGATCACACAAAGGCAGACCCGGCGGCACATCGCGACAAAACCGCCCGTGTTCCGCGCCCCTCCGCACCGAAAAGCCGCCGGCTTAACCCACGGTTTCCGCCGCGCCACGCCCCGACCGCTCCGTTCGGACGAGCACGAAGCTCATTTTTCGCACACAGTTTGCAAGAAAGGATTTTTGTGATAAAATGAAAATATGAAAGTTTTTGCCATCAGCGACCTTCACCTCTCTTTCGCCGTCGAAAAACCGATGGATATTTTCGGCGACGGCTGGCAAAACCATTTCGAGCGCGTGAGCGAAGATTGGCGCGCGCGCGTCGGAGAGGAGGATCTGGTCCTGCTGGGCGGCGACATCTCCTGGGGCATGAACACAGAACAGGCAGCCCCCGACTACGCCGCGATCGCCGCACTGCCCGGCAAAAAAGCGGTGGTCAAAGGCAACCACGACCTCTATTGGGGGTCGCTGAGCAAAATGCAGACCGCGTTCCCGGAATTCGCCTTTTTGCAAAACAACTGCCTGCGCTTTGAAAACGTCCTGGTGGTGGGGTCGCGCGGCTGGACCATACCCACGGAAGAGAGCGACGCCCACGACGTCGCGATATACCGACGGGAACTCATACGGCTGGAACTTTCCCTCTCCCACGCGGAGAGAGTGCGCACCCCCGACGACAAAGTCGTCGCCATGCTCCACTACCCCCCGTTCGACGCAAAATATGCGGACAGCGAAGTCACCGAACTTCTCACAAACCACCGCGTGGACGCAGTGACCTACGGGCATCTGCACGGCAAAAATTCAAGGGTGACGCCCGTCCTCGAAAAACAAGGCATAAAATATTACATCACCTCCTGCGACCTTGTCGCAAACACTCTGGTGAGGATATTCTGACCCTTCCCACGTCCTGCCGCACGCCATCGGGCGTGCTTTTTTTTGCCCGTTTGCCTCTCGCACAATACCGCGAGCATTTCCCGACGAACTTTTTCCGACGTCCGCGCGCCAACTCGACCCTGCATAATGCAAGCAAAATCGTTTTCCGCCGCACTCGGCAAACGAAACAAAAAACGGCAAAAGTATTCTCATAATCGACTTAAAGTATAATACTTTCGGGCGTTTTTTAGAATACTTTGCACTTTATAAAGGGGAAAAATGCAAAAAAACAACGCCCGTCAAAGGGACGCTCCGGAAATTATCGGAGGGGCTTCCGACCGAACGGCAAAGGCTGACGAGGGTGGTCGAACAGGTAACGACGAAGAGCAAGTCGCTCTACTATATCGCGGCAGGGTCACCCGAGGGAGGCGGACAGGTCACTGGACGGTGGCATGCAAGCCGCTCGACAACACAATGGCGGTCACTCGACGGCGGCGAGCAGCTCCTCTATCCTCGCGAGGATCTCCTCCTTGCCTGTCTTTTTCAAGGCGGACACGGTGTAGACGTTCCCGACGCCCACGCCTATCGCGTTCGCCATCTCCGCCCTGCGCTTGGTCAGTTGCGCGCGCGACAGCTTGTCGCATTTGGTGGCGATGACGGTGAACGGGATATTGTAGTGATAAAGAAAATCCAAAAGCATTTTGTCGTCGGAGGTGGGCTCGTGACGGACGTCCAGGAGCACGAATACGTTTTTCAGGTTCGCGCTGCCCGTGAGATATCCCTCTATCATGCTACCCCATTTTGCCTTTTCGCTTTTTGCGACCTTGGCAAATCCGTAGCCGGGAAGATCGACGAACATCAGGCTCCTGCCGTTCACACCGAAATAATTTATAAGGCGCGTGCGCCCGGGGTCGCCGGACGTCCTGGCGAGCTTTCCGTTTCCCGTCAGAAAATTGATGAAGGAGGATTTCCCCACGTTGGATTTTCCGGCAAAAGCTATCTCCGGCACACCCGTATCCGGCAATTTGCCCGGGTCCGCCACCGAAACGATGAACTCTGCGTTTTTGATGACCATACGTCCTCCTTCGGGGCACACGGCGCCGACCTGCGCCCGTTTTGTACATTTTAACCTCGGAGCGCGCATCTTGCAAGCAAAAAGCGCACGTCGGTGCGTGCGCTTTTGTCTTTTTTCGTTTTCTTTCGTCAGCTCGCGCTGAGAGCGGACGCCCCGTCCTCGCCGCGGATTATGCGCGGACGCGCTTTCTGCGTCACGCATTCGGGCGTCACCACCACTTTGCGGATGGTCTTGTCGGAAGGCAACTCGTACATGAGGTCGAGCAATATCTCTTCCACGATGGCACGCAAACCGCGCGCGCCGGTGTTCAGTCTTATGGCTTTCTCCGCTATCGCGCGCAGCGCCATGGGCTCGAACTCCAACTCTGCGCCGTCCAGCTTGAACTGCACCTGATATTGCTTAACGAGTGCGTTTTTCGGCTCGGACAATATCTTGACCAGCGCGTTCTCGTCAAGCGCGTTGAGCCCCACCACGATGGGCACGCGTCCCACAAATTCCGGGATGAGCCCGTACTTTATAAGATCCTCGGGCTGCAACTCCGCAATGAGTTCGTCATAGCGGTAATTCTTGTCGCCCTTGACAGCCGCGCCGAAGCCCAGCTTGGAGCCGTCTTTACGCTTGTCCACGATCTTGTCGAGATCCACGAACGCGCCGCCGCAAAGGAAGAGGATGTTGGTGGTGTCTATCTGATAACACTCCTGATTGGGGTGCTTTCTGCCTCCCTGCGGAGGGACGCTCGCCATGGTGCCTTCGATTATCTTTAAGAGCGCCTGCTGCACGCCTTCGCCGCTGACGTCGCGCGTGATGGACACATTCTCGCTCTTGCGCGCGATCTTGTCTATCTCGTCGATATAGATTATGCCCATCTGCGCCTTGCGGATGTCGCCGTCGGCAGCCTGGATGAGTTTGAGCAGGATATTTTCGACGTCTTCGCCGACATAACCTGCCTCCGTAAGCGTCGTGGCGTCCGCGACGGCGAAAGGCACGTTGAGTATCTGCGCGAGAGTCTTTGCCAGCAGCGTCTTGCCCGACCCGGTGGGACCGAGCAGGAGCACGTTGCTCTTTTCCAGCACGACTCCGTCGTCGCTGCCCAGCCTGTTGATGCGCTTATAGTGGTTGTACACCGCGACGCTCAACACCTTTTTGGCGCTCTCCTGACCGATGATATACTCATCGAGTTTTTCTTTTATCTGCTGCGGAGTGTACAGCGAAACTCCGGTGCCTGCATCCGACGTCTTTTCCTTGGCGAGCAGATGCGCACACTGTTCTATGCACTCGTTGCAAATCGTTATACGGTTTGGACCGACGATTATCTTTTCGACTTCGCTGTCGCTTTTTCCGCAGAAACTGCAATGCAATTCCTTATGAAAACCGTCCATATTACCTCACGTCGTCCGAATTTAATCTCTGGAATAGAATATCTTGTCCACCAGTCCGTACTTTTCCGCCTCGTCGGCAGTCATGTAAAAGTCGCGGTCGGTGTCGAATTCTATCTTTGCAAGATCCTGCCCGGTGTTGGCGGCGAGTATCTCGTTAAGCCGCTTTTTGGTGCGGAGTATCTCCTCCGCCTGGATGGCGATATCGCTCGCCTGACCCTGCGCTCCGCCGAGGGGCTGGTGGATCATGATCTTGGAATTGGGCAGCGCGAATCTCTTCCCTTTTGCTCCGGACGAAAGCAAAAACGCGCCCATACTTGCCGCCATGCCCACGCAGATGGTGGACACGTCGCAGCGGATATAGTTCATGGTGTCATAAATCGCGAACCCTGCGGACACGGAGCCGCCGGGGCTGTTGATGTAAAGGCTGATATCCTTGCCCGAGTCCTTTCCTTCCAGGAAAATGAGCTGGGCAACGATGAGATCCGCGACCTGGTCGTTTATCTCGCCCGTCAGGAACACCACTCTGTCTTCGAGCAGACGGGAGTAGATGTCATAGGAACGCTCTCCGCGCCCCGTCTGTTCGATGACCATGGGGATAAGCTGATTTCTGATGTCCATATCGCTCCTTTACCGCGGTCACTCCGCGTCGGTTTTCTTCGCCGCTTTCTTCACGGGCTTGGCTTCGCCGTCCGCGTCGCTCTTTTTAGCCTTTTTTGCGGCGGGTTTCTTTTCCGCGTCGGCAGCGTCCGCCGCCTTGGACTTCTTCGCCTTGGGGGCGTTCTCCTTACGGAGCATATCCATGAGCTTGGAGGACAGCACCTGGTTTGCCAGATAATCGTAATGCTCCTTGCCCAGACCTTTCTTGAAGGTTTCGACGTCCTGACCGGACCTTTCCGCCATCTCGGCGACCTTGGCGTCCAGCTCGCTCTGCTCGAATGTCATTTCCTCGCGCTTGACGATCTCCTCCATGACGAGGCGAGTTTTGACGGACTTCGCCGCCTGCTCCTTGTACTCGTCCAAAAGCTGATCGCGAGTCATGTTGAGGTATCCCAGATAGTCGGAGAGTTTGATGCCCTGATAGGACAGACGATACTCGAACTCCTTCGCCATATCCTCCGCCTCTTCGTCTATCATCGCTTGGGGTATCTCCACCTCCGCGCCTTCCACGACGGACTGCACGAGAGCGTCTTCATACTGCCTGTCCGCGCGCATCTCGGCGTCCTTCATAAGTTTATTTTTGACGTCCTCTTTATATGCGGCGAGGGTGTCGAACTCGGATATCTCCTTGGCGAACTCGTCATCCAGCGCAGGCAGTTCCTTTTTCTTGACCGCGTTCACGGTGCACTCGAACACGGCTTCCTTGCCTTTGAGTTCCGCGGCGTGATAGTCCTCGGGGAAAGTGACTTTGACGTCCTTCTTGTCCCCCTTCTTGACGCCGACGAGCTGCTCCTCGAACCCGGGGATAAAACTGCCGCTGCCGAGAGTGAGGTCATACCCTTCCGCGCTGCCGCCGTCGAACTTGACGCCGTCCACGGAACCGACGAAATCTATGTTGACGATGTCGCCGTTCTTTGCCGCGTCGTCGACTTCCACCAGACGCGCCTGCTTCTCACGAGCGTTCTCGACCTCTTCGTCCACCTGTTTTGCGGTGACTTTGTCCACTTTCCTCTCGACGGAAAGCCCTTTATACGCTCCGAGTTTGACCTCGGGACGGATGGCGACGGTCAGCTCGAAAGTCGCGCCGCCGTCCTCTTTGACGTCGAAAGACTCCAGCTCCGGACGGGAAACGACCTCGATGTCGTGCTCCTTGTCCAGCGCCTCGGAATATGCCTCGGGAATTACGATGTCCATCGCATCCTCGAAAAATACCTCTTTGCCGTACATTCCCTCTATGATCTTTCTGGGAACGTGACCTTTGCGGAAGCCGGGCACGGAATATTTGTGTTTGGTCTTGTTATATGCGGAAGCGATGGCTTTTTCAAAGGTTTCCGCATCGATGTCAAACTTGAACCTGACCTGGCTTTTTTCCAACTTTTCAACTGTGTAACTCATTTGTCCTCCGTTTATGCCGCCGTTAAGCCGCAATAAATGACCGTTAATCGTATGTAGAAAGGAGTATATCATATAAACGCGCGGAAAGCAAACGATTTTTGCATTGCGCCCTCGCCGCGGACGTGTATAATATAACCATGGGCAGCGACTACCTTGCTTTGAGCGCGCTCGCGGCGGAACTGAACTCCGCCCTCTCGGGAGCGCGGATGGATAAGATCGTTCAACCGGAAGCGGACGAGGTCCGCCTCTTTTTGCGCGCGAACGGCAGGACGGAATGCCTGGTCGCTTCCTGCAACGCCGGAGCCCCCAGGCTGCACCTCACCTCCGAGCGCAAACAAAACCCCGTCACCGCCCCCAATTTTTGTATGCTGCTGCGCAAATACCTCTCCGTGAGCGTGCTCCGCGAAGTGGGGATGTGGCGGCAGGACAGGATAATATTCCTGCGCTTCGACGCGCGCACCGAAATGCGCGACAACGCCGCGTTTTATCTCTTTATAGAGATAATGAACCGCTACGCGAACATAGTTTTCACGGATGCGGAGCTTACGATACTGGACGCCGTGAAACACCTCGGTTTCGACGACGGCGGCGGTCACGTCGTTCTGCGCGGAGTGAAGTACACCCCTCCCGAACAACCCAAACCCAATTTCGCGACGGCGGTAGCGCATGATAGGATATGTGCCTTCCCGGGCGGAGATCTGCACCGCTGGATGCTCGACAACGTGTCCGGATTTTCGGGCGCTACCGTTTCGGAACTGCTCCGCCGCGCCGGGCTGGACTCCGACCTGCCCCGTCCCCTCTCCGCTGAGGAAAAGGATGCGCTGACGAGTCTGCTCGCAGATATGGGCGACGTGACGCGCTCCCCTCTTTATGCCCCCTGCGTCATAGGCAAAGAGGTGTATCCCTTCCCCTACGCCGCCGCAAAAGGCGACCGCAAAAGCTACGCGACCATAACGCAGGCATACGACGCGCTGTACACCGCGGCGGACCGGGAACTGCGCAACAAAGCCAGGCTTCGCACCCTCTCCACCGCCGTAAAGCATCTGCGGTCGCGCACGGAAAAAAACGTCGCGATAGACCGCGAACGCCTGGCGGAATGCGAAAACATGGACAAATGGCGTGTGATGGGGGAACTCATCGTCGCCAACATCTACCGCATAAAAAAGGGGGATCGACTCCTCAGATGTCAGGACTACTACACGGGCGAAGAGAGAGAGATACCCCTTGACGAAAGACTGACTCCCTCCGGCAATTCCGCGGCATACTACAACCGCTATAACAAGCTCAAACGCACAAAGGAATTCACCGAGAAAAAGCTCGCCTCCGACCTCCTTCTTCTGGAATACGTGGGTTCGTTGGAAGCGGAGATCGCGACCCTCCCCTACGACTCCCCCACCGTCGCCATAGAACAGGAACTGGAAAAACTGGGCGCGTTCAAGCGCAAAACGGGCGCGAAAGTGCGCAAGGAAAAACCCGAAGCGCCGAAAGAATACGACATAGAAGGGTTCACCGTGCTCGCAGGCAGGAACAATCTGCAAAACGACGAACTCACCTTCCGCGTCGCGACGTCGTCGGATATGTGGCTGCACCTCAAAAACCTGCACGGCGCGCACGTCGTCATCCTTACGGAGGGAAGACCCGTCCCCGACAGCGTGATAAAGACCGCGGCGGAGATCGCCGCAAGTTCGGCAGGCGCAAGCGCGGAAGTGGACTACACCCTGCGCCGCTTCGTCAAACGCTGCCCCGGCGGTCACCCCGGACAAGTCATCTACACGGATTTCAAGACCGTGGTCGCCTCCCCCGACACCCACCCCGAACTCTCAAAACGGTGACATTCTTAAACTTATTAAAATATCCCGGCATCAAGCCGGGATATTCTTTCGATATCATGCACACCTTCCGACGAGCTGCGCCGGCACGCTCGCGGTGGGGACGCTCGCAGTCTGTGCGGAAGAGTTCAACTCGCTTTCACCGTTTCGCCGGTGAGGACGGCGTCGAAGTCCGCGGACACAGAGAAAGAAGCCCTGTAAACGGTGCGCCCGAACCCGTCTTCGTAGGCGGTGAGGTCGTATTCTCTACCGTTTGCGGACAGTTTCAAAGTGCCTATTCCGTAGCCCTCCCCGAGGTAGACCGAGAATCTGATGCGCTCGTCGTTAAGCACATACTTTCTGCCCTTGCCGTCGCGCTCGTAAAAGCCCTCGTCGGCTTGGAATGCAATGACGCCCTCGGGAAGCTCGGTGCTGTCCGTGACGGTGAAATAGTGCTTGGCGACCAAAGCGCCGTCTTTTCCTACATAGTCGCCGCAGCCTGTGAACACGGCGGCACATACGGCGACGACGAGCGCGAAAAGCGCGATGAGTGCGGATCTCCTTTTCATGAGCCCTCCCTGCCGCGACGGAAACAGCTTCCGTTCGGCAGGCATATTTTACCATAGACCGCAGCCGCCGTCAACACCGCCCGGAGCCGACCTCACAAAACGGCGAATTCATAAAAGAGCGCACGCCTGCGGTGTGGCGCGCGCTCATCCGGTTATCTTTATGCCAGACCGAAAAGATACTGACCGGCATGCCAAAAGGTGCCGTATCAGTCCGCTTTCCTCATTTTTGCCTGTTGCGGAGTTTTTCCAGCACGGCGGCAAAATCCTCCGGCAGCGGACACTCGAAGGTCATCCTCTCTCCCGTGGACGGGTCGTCCAGTTCCAGCCGCCAGGCGTGCAGGAGCTGCCCTCCTTTGAACAGCGCGGAAGACCCTCCGTACACCGTGTCCCCCGTGACGGGATGACGGATATAAGCGGAATGCACGCGTATTTGGTGCGTCCTCCCCGTTTCCAGCTTAAAGCGCACGAGGGTGTAGTCGCCGAAGCGTTCCGCCACCTCGTAATGGGTCACGGCGCGTCTGCCTCCTTCGACGACCGCCATCTTTTTGCGGTCGCGGCGGCTTCTGCCTATGGGGGCGTCCACCACTCCGCTGTCCTCCCTGAAATTGCCGTCCGTGAGCGCGATGTACGTCCGTCCGGCGCGCTTTGAGGCTATCTGCGCCGCAAGATGCTTGTGCGCGGCGTCGTTTTTGGCTATCACGAGCAGTCCCGTGGTATCCTTGTCCAGCCTGTGCACTATGCCGGGGCGTATGACTCCGTTTATGGAACTGAGGTCTTTCAATCTGAACAGGAGCGCGTTGACGAGAGTGTCGTTCTCGCGGTAACTTGCCGCCTGATGCACGACCATGCCGCGCGGCTTGTTCACCACCGCGAAGTCCGCGTTCTCGAAAATTATGTCAATGGGGATATCCGCCGCCTCCGCCTCCAAAGGCTCGGGCTCGGGGGGATCGAATTCCACGACGTCGCCGCATCTGAGCTCCGCTCCGCTCTTCTTTTTCAGCACGCCGTTAATGCGGACTCCCACCTTTTCCACGGCGTTTTTCACAGCCGAACGCGTAAGTCCGCTCTCACGGGAAAGGAACACGTCCAGCCTTACGCCTGCGTCCTCCTCACTTACCGTCGCTCTCATGTCCGTCGTCCTCCGTGCCGTCCACGGGCGTTATGGTGAAACCCACCTTTTCCGCGCTCTCCTTCTCCTCCGGGACTTCGCTCTCCTCCGATGCGGGAGAGCCGCTCCCGTTCTCGCCGCCGTTTTCCGCTCTTTCTTCCTCGGGGACGTCCGTCCTGCATGCGGTGAAGCGCACTTTTTCTTCCTCCGCGGCGGCGTTATCTTCGCTTTCGGCGCAAACCTCTTCTGCCTTCGCTCCCTCCGGCAGCGGCTGTTCTTCCTCTCCTTCCTCTTTCACGGCAGACTCTTTGGAGGGCTTGAACAAGGATATGACCAGCGCCAGGATGAGCACTATCGCGCCCACCGTGACAAAGGCGTCCGCGATGTTGAAAATTGCAAAATCCATGAACGTGAACTCGAAAAAGTCACGCACATACCCCAGCTGCGTCCTGTCCACGAGGTTGCCTATGCCGCCTGCCGCCACCATGATGAGGGGGATGCGGATGTATGCCTTTTCCTTTTTGAAAAAGAGCAGATATCCCAGGATCGCGACGATGAGTATGGTCGTCATGACGGTGATGCCCAGAGTGCTCTCCTTCCCGAGCCCGAACCCCATGCCGGTATTCTCCGAATAAGTAAGGTCCAAAAAGCCCTCTATCACCGTATAATTTCCGCCGTGGCGCACCTCCACGAAATCGTAAAGGAAGTCCTTCATGCAGAGGTCGAAGGTGATGATGAACGCGAACAGCAGCACCTCGACGACGTATTTTATCAACACCGAAACGTGCGCCTTATCCCACTTGAACTCTCTGAAAAAGAGCGCAAAGGAGCGCGCGCCGTTTACGACGCGCGTTTTGAGTTGCTTGAAAAACGGCTCTTTTTTGTTTTCTTCCGGCATCATTTTCTCCCGAGGTGCGGCGGAACGCTGATGGTCACTCCGCTGGGAGCGAACAGAAAGATATTGCTGGTTATCTGCTGTATGGACCCGTTGAGCGCGTATATCGCTCCGCTCATGAAGTCCAGTATGCGGTAGACGGAAGTCTGATTGATGTCCGAAAAGTCCACTATGACCTGCTCGCGCATTTTGAGATGGTCGATGAGCAGCTGAACGTCCTCGTATGTGGAGGGGGAATATATCACCGTGCCGCCCATGCTGCGCCCGGGAGGCGACTGCGGCGCGCGCTGTTCTCCGCCGAATATACGGGAAAACCTGCTCCTCCCCTGGTCGTATCTGCCGTCGCCGTAACCGGGATCGGGACGGCGAGTGTAATACTCTCGTTCGTTCATACTGCCCTCACCTTTGCTCGCCGCCGTCGGAAACGGCGGAAGCCGGATAAATTCTTTCACCGAAAAGCACTCGCCCAAGACGGATCATGTTAGAGCCGTATTCCAGCGCGATGCGATAGTCGCCGGACATCCCTGCGGAGAGGATGTCGCCCGTGTAGCTTTCGCCGCGCAGCGCCTGCGACGCCTCGAAAAGACCGCGCAGTTTCGCATACAGCGCGCGAAGTTCCGGAGTGTCGCCGAGGTTGGGGAGCACGCTCATCATCCCTCTCACGCGGATGTGCCCGTATGCCGCAAGCTCGCCTATGAAACCGAGCGCGTCCTCGGGGGCGACGCCGCCTTTGGAGATCTCGCTGCCCATGTTGACTTCCACCAGACAGTCCTGCACTTTGCCGTGCTTTGCCGCCTGTTTTTCTATCTCCTTCGCCAGCTCGTGACGGTCCAGCGAATGTATCAGTTCCACCTTGTCGATGATGTACTTGACTTTGTTTGTCTGCAACCTGCCGATGAAGTGCCAACAGTAGGCAGGGTCGTACTTTGCAAGGAGCTCCTGCACGCGGTTCTCCCCCAAAATGAGATCGGGGGCGACGCGCATAAGTTCGTCCACGGTCTGTTTGGTCTGCATTTTGACCGCCGCCACTACGGCGACATCCCTGCCGCATTCGGCGACGGCTCTTCTCACTTCGTCGATATGTTCCGTATAGACCATATTCCTGCCGAGCCCGTTCACTTCCTCTCTCTGACCGCGAATTTTCCCTCCGCGAGGTCAAACGAGTACTCCTTTTCCGCGCCGTCTTTCACGGTGGTCACGATGATGTGTTCACTGCCCGTGAGATACGCCGCAGTCACCTTCTCGTCAAAGGGAGCGAACGCCCTCATGAGCATCTTTTTCTGCTCCGCGTCATACTCGCCCGGGTCGTCGGACACGAAGAGCACGCTGCCGAACATGTTGTTGACGCGCATGAGTATCTCCTTCTCCTCCGGAGTGTAAGACACGGGTTTCATGCCGCCGTCGCGCAGGAAGAACACGTCCGGATCGGACAGGAACATCCTGCCGTTCAGATGACGGCGGAACACGGTGTCCAGGATGGAACGCTTGGTGGAGATGATCTCGCTGTTGGTGCATTTGACGTAGAATTTGTCCTTGAAGGACAACTCCGCGTCGCAGCCCGTCCTGCACGCGTCCGCAAAGCCGAAGGAAGATGTCATGGGGACGCCGCATCCGAGCAGCAGTTTATCGCGCACGCACTCCCTCAAAAACGTCATCGCCTCGTGCATGAGCCTGCCTCTGGACTTGCCGTTCCTGGGAACGATGCAGGCGGCATAAAGGAAGTCCAGCTTGAACATGTCGAACCCCCACTCGTCTATCGCGGTGTCGAACACGCTCTTTATATACTTCCTGACCTCCGCCTTTTCGTGGTCGAGCACATAAAACCCGTTCCAGGCAAAACCGCCGAGCACGGGCTTGCCCTTCTTATCGCGCAGCAGCCACTCGGGATGCTCCTTGACGACCGCCGCCTTGAACTGCGCGGCAAAGGGAGCGACCCATATGCCTGCGAGATATCCTTTGGAATGTATCGCGTCCGCGCAAGGTTTCATGCCGTTCGGGAATTTGACCTTATCCACAAGCAGCCAATCCCCCACCTCGGATTCGTAACCGTCGTCTATCTGGAAGATATTTGCGGTGTCGCCTGCGACGCGGTGCAGCCCTTCCAGGTCGCGCATGACGATCTTCTCGGTGACGTTCTGATAATAGTTATACCAGGAGGTATAGCCCACCAGCCTGTCCACGCCGCGCTTCTTGACTTTGAGAGGATAAGCCGCGAAATACTTGTCGAACACCTCGTCGTAGCCGCCCTCGTAACGCACGATGTCGAAGAGTTTGACCTCCCCTTCCGCATCCGCGCCTTCCACGTCCTTGACCACGGCGAATATCTTCTCCTCCGCGTCCAGATAAAACACGGTGAAGGCAAAACTTTCGTCCAGCGAGCCGAACAGTTCCGTCCTGTCGCCGCGGCGGATATACGTGTAGCCGTGAGAATGGTAAAGCCCTTTGCCGTAACGCGTGAAATCGTAGTCGCCGGAAGCGGCGGCAAAAGCGCGCACGACGGGAAGACGGGCTACGTTCCTGAGCCCCGTCTGCGTGTCGCGCGGAGAGTACTCTTTCGTGAGCGTCCAGGACTGATAACCGCCTCCGAAAAAGCGTTCGTCATGCTCGAAAGTGCGCGTCTGCACCAGACGGGCGGAGAGCAGTCGGACTTTCTTTGCGGCGTTGATGTTCACCACCAGCCTGTCGCCGTCGAGTATCCTGCTGACGGAAACGACTTTGTCGCCGCCGTCCACGACAACTTCGTTGCCGTCGAGCTCGTATGTGATCCTGAGAGAAAAATCTTCGAGTCGCATGATCCACCTTTTATGTGATTATACATTACGCGCACGCATTTGTAAACAAAAAAACGGCGCAGCCGCGCCGCCCTTTGCACGGGGCGTTCCCGTAACGGTATCCGAGCCGCGCGACCCCTGCCGCGCGACGCGAGAAAAGGTCAATCCGCGTCCGCCCTTTCCAGACGGGAAACGGAAACTTCATACGCCACCCTCTCCTCCGACGTGCCGTCTGGCAGAGTCTTGGTGTAAACGCGCGACTGTATGCGCCCCGTCACGGCTATCTTATCCCCCACAGAAAACTCCCCCGCGAACTTGGCGTTCCTCCCCCAGGCTATCGCAGGGATGTAGTCCGACTTGTTGTACGCGCGGTTGACGGCGAGCAGCATATCGCATATCTCTCGCTTGAACGGCGTGGTGCGGTAAACGGGCGGTTTGCACACGTAACCTTCCAGTTCGATGTGGTTTGGGGTGTCCGACTCGCCGTCGTCCAGTTCCCTTGCGAACACCCGAAGCACCAGTTTGCTCCTGCCCTCCGTCTGCTTGTTGTAGCTCCTCAGCTGTCCGAAGACGCCCAGTTTGTCCCCTACGCGGATGGGGATGTCCCCTATCAGCCTCTCCGAAACGGTCACGGGGATCTCGTCCGTCTTGTCCGAAAGCCGCTTTACGGAAAGCACCACGTCAAAGAAGCGTTCCCCCAGCACCTCGTGCGAGAATACGGGAGGGGCGGTCACTTCGCCTGCCACATAAGCCCTGTTGTTCTGCATCTGTTCGTATCCCATGATTCCTCTCTTTCGCCGAAGCGAGTATTTTATTTACGCGTTTTTATGCTGCATCCCGGTGTGGTCCACGGTGAAATTTTCCGTCGCCACCAGCTCCGACAGCCCCACGCACCTGAACCCTTTGTTTTTCAACCCGAGAAGGATGAGGGGCAGCGCGTCCAGGATGTGGTCGGAATTGTTGTGGAAAAGCACTATATCTCCGCTCTTGACGTCGGGCAGCACGCGGTCGGCGATCTCCTTTGCGGAAAGCCCTTTCCAGTCCAGGCTGTCCACGCTCCACTGCACTCCCACCATACCGAGTTCCTCCACCGCGGTCATCAGCTTGTCCGAATAATCGCCGTAGGGCGCGCGGAAATAAGTGGGGGCGGTGCCCGTCAGTTCCTCTATCCTCGCATTCACGGAGGTTATCTCCGATCGCATGGTTTCGGCGTTGAGCTTTGGCATATTCAGATGGTTCGCCGAATGGTTGCCTATCTCGAAACCGGCGTCCGCGATGGCTTTTGCCGTGTCCGGGTACTTGTCCAGCCAGAACCCGACCAAGAAGAAGGTGCCGTCCGCGTCATACTCGGTGAGGATATCCATTATCCCCTGCGTCTTGTCCGCGCCCCAGGCTGCGTCGAAGGTGAGGGCGACCACCTTTTCTCCGTCCTCGGGCGCCTCCACGCAGTAGACGGGGATCTTGCGCTTGCTCACACCGAAGAATACGCTCGCGCTCCCCGTCGCCCCCAACGCCGCAGTCAGCACCGCGAACACCGCCACGAACACCGCAGCCAGGATGATGCTCCTCTTTTTAAGGACGACGAACACGTTCCACCTCATGTTAAAGCAAAGTGCGGCGCGAATTACGGCAGGTTTTGTCGAATAATGTCAAAAGAAGTCGTAGAGTGTTGCACACCGCCCGAAAAACCTTATGCCGCACTCTTCCGAAACAGAACCGCGAACTCAAACGCCCCTCTTCCGCCCCGGAAAACGCCGCCGTTCGCTTATAAGGAAAGCCGCGTCCCCCCCTTTCGCTTGACTTTGGGGATAGGCGAACGTATAATAGCAAAAAAAAATCGGGAGTCCGCTTTATGCGAAACAGATCTGAAAATACAAGAAAATTCTTTTACGGGCTGCTCGCCGCCGCGATCGCGCTGCTCGTCGTCGCTATGGCAGCCCTGTGGGCTGTCGCGCTCTGCTACGCCATCGCGTTGCATGTCGCGTGGGGGTCGGAAATGGCGTTCTTCACCGTCTTCGGGCTCTCCTTCATCGGCGCCGGGCTCTGCCTTATAGGCATACACGGTTTTGCGGCGTACATGCGCAAAGTCTGGTTCGACCACTGGCCGGACGCCCCCGGGGCGAAATTCTTCCTGCGCAATAGCGAGGAGGACTATGTCGCAGGCAGCGACGCCCCCGTGGATGAGAGCACGGCAGAAACCGTAAAGAGTGCGATAGCCGACAAAACTATTCTCAAAAACGCGAAAAATAAGAGTTCTTCCGCCATCATAAAGCCCAAATTCCTGACCATACAGAATGCGGCGTACGCTCTGCTCGCCCTTGCGGTCGTCTTCGTCATAGTGTCCGCGGCGCTCGGCAGTCTGGAACCGACGGCATGGGTGGAAGCGCGCAGCGATTATATGACCTCGCGCGGTTGGTTCGCGGACAGCGTTGCCGAAGATCTGGAATTCCCTGCGGACGAAGTGAGCTCCATAGAAGTGAACATCTCCGAACGCAACGTGGTGGTAGTCTATGACAAGAACATCAACAACACTCGCGTCAGCGTGAAATATTACAGCCTCTACCGCGACGAGTACGTCATCTCCCAGCGCGGCGACGACAGCTATTACACCCTCGCCATAACGCGCACGGAGGAACCCCATCACGACTCTGCCCTCGACACCATGCTGGACCTCTGCTTCCAGCCCAACCGCATAGAAAAGCAGGTGACCATCACTATCCCTGACGCCTACCGCGACAGGATAGAGATAATAGGCGAAAACATAATTTACGCCAAATGACCGCGCCCGAACGACAGGCAAACGTCTTTTGACGCTCCGACACCGAAACACAAAAAAGCCGAAGCAACGGTTTTCCGCAGTGCCGGGTCCGAACGGCAGGAAAAACCCCGAAGCATGAAAACGCTTCGGGGTTTTTGTCCGACGGGAGTAACTCGGACTGCCTGCAATTTTCGCTATGCCTGCTTCGGGATGCCGGACCGGAATAATACGAACCGACCTCGGAGCAATTTATTCGGCGCTCACAGTCTGCTTGCCACTACTTCCAAAAACTCCCTGCTGTTCAACGCCTTGACGGTGACGCCGTCCAGCTTGAACATGCCTGCGAGGTCCTTGGTCATCTCGCCGCTCTCGATGGTGTCGATGGTCGCCTTTTCCAACCTGTCCGCGAATGCGGAAAGTTCCTTATTGCCGTCAAGTTCGCCGCGCTTTCTCAACGCGCCCGTCCACGCAAACAGCGTCGCGACGGAGTTGGTGGAAGTTTCCTCGCCCTTCTGATACTTGCGGTAATGGCGGGTGACGGTGCCGTGCGCCGCTTCGAACTCGTACGCGCCCGTGGGCGAAACCAGCACGGAGGTCATCATGGCGAGAGAGCCGAACGCGGTGGCGACCATATCGCTCATGACGTCGCCGTCATAGTTTTTGAGCGCCCAGATGAAGCCGCCTTCCGAGCGCATGACGCGCGCCACTGCGTCGTCGATGAGGGTGTAGAAATACTCTATCCCGGCGCTTTCGAACTTCTCTTTGTACTCCGCTTCGTATATCTCCGCGAAGATATCCTTGAAGGTGTGGTCGTAGACCTTGGAAATGGTGTCCTTGGTGGAGAACCAGAGGTCGGTCTTGGTGTCCAGCGCGTAATTGAAACAGCTCCTTGCAAAGCTCTCGATGCTGGCTTTGGTGTTATGTATGGCTTGGAGTATGCCCTCCTTCCCCGCAAAATCGAACACGGTGAGAGAGTTCCCGTCGCAGCAGAGTTCCGCCTTGCCGCCCTTTGCTTTCATTTCCACGCCCTTATACACGTCGCCGTAGGCGTGACGGGCGATGATTATAGGCTTTTTCCAACCGGGTACGAGAGGGGTGATGCCGCGCACTATGACGGGCGCGCGGAACACAGTGCCGTCCATCTTGGCGCGAATGGTGGCGTTGGGGCTTGCCCACATCTTTTTCAGACCGAACTCCTCCACGCGCTGCGCGTTGGGGGTGATGGTCGCGCACTTGACGCCCACGCCCAGCCTGAGGCATGCCTCCGCCGCGTCGGACGTGACTTTGTCGTCGGTGGCGTCGCGGTTTTCCAAAGAGAGGTCGTAGTACTCCGTCTTCAGATCGACGTAAGGGGTGATGAGAATGTCTTTGACCCACTGCCAAAGCACTCGGGTCATTTCGTCCCCGTCTATCTCGACGAGGGGGGTATTCATTTTGATCTTATCCATTTTGTCACCTCGCAATGTGCTAATGATATCACATCACGGGGGTGAATGCAAGCGAATGGCGGAAGGGGTGCGGAGGGGGCTCGTCACCGCCCTTTCACACCCTCGCCCGATGCGTTTTTCCCTCCTTTCACGCCCCTGCCGTAATAGGACAGCACGGGCGAACGGAACGCGCACACCCTCTGTGTGCTGCCGCTCGCGCCCTCCTCGATGAGGTCGGTGAGCAGTTCGGTGAAACTTATCCCGAGCGGCTCGAAAAGGTAAAACGCCATAGAGCCGGGCACCGTGTTCACTTCGTTGACATACACTTTCCCTCGCCGCCTGTCCACCAAAAAATCCACCCTGGCGACGCCGCGCAGTTCCATAGCGCGGTACACCCTCTCCGTGACGGAACGCACCACGGCGTTCAGCTCCTCTCCCACGTCGGCAGGCAGGATACGTCCGCAGCCGCTCATCTTCCCTCCCGAGATATACTTATCCTCGAAGGTCAGAGTTTCTCCCGTCGCGACGGGGCGTTCTGTGGCGGACACTATCACCCGTCCATTCCTCCGGTATGCAGCGCAATTGACCTCGGCAAAGTCCACCAGTTTCTCTTCCACCAACAGTTTTTTGTCGAACTGCGCAGCCACTTCCAACGCCTCGCGGAGCTCTGCGCGGTCGTGCGCGGCGCGGATGCCTATGCTGCTGCCCTGCGACGCCGGTTTGACTATCATGGGATAATCCAACGCGCGCTCGCATTCCGTCATCACCCTTTCGCCCTCTCTTTCAAACTCCTCCGTCGCCACAGTGACGTGCTGCACCACGTTAAGGAGCATATGCTCGAACACGCTCTTCGCCGCCGCTTTGTCCATACACACCGCGGACCCCGGCACGCCCGTGCTGCAATATCTAACGCCGTTGAAGTCCAACAGCCCCTGCAAAACGCCGTTCTCGCCCTCTCCGCCGTGACAGCATATCAGCGCGACGTCGGGACGGAATTCGCGTTTCAACTTGTTTTTCCGCAGGGAACAAAACACTCCGTCGATGAGCACCGTTTTGAGGTGCGCCGACTTTTCAAAAGGGGTGAACGCGGAGATGTCGTCCACGCCGCGCATATAAAAGTCGCCGTCGCAAAGATAAAAGGGCTGCACTTCGTAGTCGCTCTCTTTGAGCGCGGCGAGCGCCTGCAACGCCGTGATGACGGATATGTCGCTCTCCAACGAACGTCCGCCGAATATCAAAGCCACTCTCTTTCTCATCATCTCCCCCCCCCTTCCGACGACAAGGAGGGAGGCTCCTAATCGTCGTAATACTCGGGCAGATCGTTCAACAGCAGCAGAACGTCCCCCACGTGCAACACATTCCGAAAATCCGCCTGGGCTGCGGCAAGCGTCGGATAAGTCCTGAGTTCGCCGCCGAATCCCGCGTCTTTCAGCCCTGCCGACACAGACCTCGCGCGCCTGCCTCCCACCAGCATGACCACGTCCGCAACGTCTGCCAGCGACCGCCCCAATTCCGCGTTGGCGGCGTGTTCGGCGCCTCCGAGTTCCACCAGCCCGGGCGTGACCACCACCTTTCTGCCGGAGAACAGGCTCAACACCTCCACCGCCCTCCTCGCCCCGTCGGGATTGGAGTTGAAAGTGTCGTCGATTATTCTTATTCCGTTTCCCTCTATAAGTTGCAGGCGGTGAGGCACGGGAGCGAGCTCTCGGACGGCGCGGCGGATCTCCTCCGCGGATATGCCCAGACAGTACGCCATAGCCGCCGCCAAAGTGATGTCCTCTATGTTATGCACTCCGAGCAGCCTCGTGACGCACTCCACGGGCGTATCCCCCAGCGTCAACGTGAACGCGCTCCCGTCCGAACACACCGCGACGTCCCTGAACCCTACGTCCGCGTTCTCGCTCGCGCCTGCTTTCACAATGCTGCCGGGAAGGCTGTCCGCTATGCGCGGCAGATCGGCTAACTTGTCGTTCACCACGCTGAACCCTCCCTCGTCGGCGATGTCCAGCACTTTGAGTTTTTCTCGGACGATAGCTTCTCTGCTCCCGAAAGTCTGCAAATGCTGGTCGTTCACCCCCGTGAGCACGGAATGCGTAGGCTTGACTATGCGCATCAGCTTCGCGATGTCCCCCTTTCTCCTCGCGCCCATTTCCGCGATGAACACGTCATGCGCTTCCGTGAGTTCGTTGACGGTAAGAGCTATGCCCATCGGAGTGTTGTAGCTTTCGGGAGTGGCGAGCACGTTGAACCTTGTCGAGAGCATGGCGGCAAGCGCGTTCTTCACGGAAGTTTTGCCGTAGCTCCCCGTCACGGCTATCCTGATAAGGTCCCGTCGCGAAGAGAGGATGCGTCCTGCGCGACGTTCGTATCTGCGGTTGTTGGCGCGCTCGAACAGGTTGACAAAAGCCAGCGTCGCCGAAAACAGCAGCGGATACACCGCCGAAAGCGCGAAAAAGACGGGATAGCGCAGATATTCGTCCTCCGCGCACACGTTCACCGTCGCCACCGCCGCAGTCACCGCCGCCGCCGAAACCACGCCTGCCGCGATGATGGCGCGCACCGCTCTCTTGGTGTAGCGCAGAGGTTTTTTCCGCTTCGGAGCGTCCTCGACGATGTACAGCGCGACTTCCGCTATGCAGAAAAAGAGGGAGGTCAGAAACCCCCAAAACATCCGCGAGGACAGGAACCAACACCCTGCCCACGCTCCGCCGAAAATAAGTATACACACAAGATCTGTGAGATACGCCGAGCGCACGCGTTTGCTTTTCGGGATCTCCGACACGCGGTAATTGTCCTGCTGCGCCGCGTACACATACGGCACGGACATGAACGCCCCCGTGATGAGCGCGCAAAGTATGAAGTACCAGTCCCCTCTCTCCAACGCCATACCGCCTCCCGACTCACGCACAAATATATGCCGCGTCCTTCCGCGACGTGCGCGAACGGGGGCGGTTCAGCGTACGGTCCCTTTCAAAAAAGCGTGCAACACGGGGAAAAACGTGGGGTCGTGAAGATAGGCAAAATGTCCGCCTTCCAGCAAAAACAGGGAGGAATCTTTTATGCCGCGCACGAACTTTCGCGCCATGTACATGGGGGTATCGCCGTCCTCTTTCCCCCAAAACACCGCCGTGGGGCACCTCACCATCCCCAGCAGCGGCGTCTGATCGTAATTGACCACCTTGACGAACGTCCCTTTCATCACGGGGGACAGCGAGCGGTAATCGGCGGACCCCGAAAGCCCTCTCCCCCCGAACCGTTTGGACAGCTTATGCGCCGCGACGCGAAGATAGTAAGAGGGTTTCCTGCGCGGTTTCAGCCCTGCGGCGTCAACAAGCGCCAGCGCGCGCACGCGTTCGGGATGGCGCGCCGCGAGCTCCAACGCCACTCTTCCGCCGAAACTGTGCCCGACCAAAACGAAAGCGTCCGCTCCCGACTCGTCCGCGAAGGCGAGCACTTCCGCGGCATAATCCGCCACGGAATAGGGGCGCGGCGGCTCCTCGCATCCGCCGAATCCGGAGAGTTCCGCCGCCACGCAGCAAAACTCCTCTTTCAGCCTCTCCGCGCAAAATAAAAAGGCGGAAGCGTCACCGCCCCAGCCGTGCAGAAAAATTATCTTGCTTTTGTCGGTATCACCGAATATCCGTCCGCGCACTTGCCTCCGTTTCGCGCCGCATGACATAGGCGTCGAAGAGATTGTTGTAGTACCTCTTCCGCACTCCCACCACCTTGAAACCGAAGCTCTCGTAAAGCGAGATCGCCGCGACGTTGGTGGTCTTGACTTCCAGTGATATGCTCGCCGCTCCCTTATCGCGCGCTTTGCCTATGAGAGTGGCAAGCAAAAACCTGCCTATCCCCTTGCCGCGCTCGGACTTTTTCACGGCGATGTTAGTTATGTGCGCCTCGTCGAGCACGCTGTGGAAACCGCCGTAACAGACGACTTCCTCGCCGCGCGTCCCGACGATGTACGTGGCGTTCTCGCTGTTCACCTCCGGGATGAACATATTCTCCGTCCACGGCATATCGAACGCCTCTTTTTCTATCTCCGCCATCTGACGGAGATGCTCGTAACGCAGGGGTTCAAACCTCATCTTTCGTCCTCTCCGCCTGCGATTTTCTCATGTAAAAAGGCTCGAAAGCGGATGCAAACTCCCCCTTTTCCGCCTTTCTTGCGGCTATGCGCGCCAATGTCGCCGCGCGCTCCGAAACGGGGGTGAACACGAAGCTCTCCGTTGCCGCGTCCCTCTCTTCCGAGGGCAGGAAATAAGTCCTCTTCACCTCGCCGCCGTCGCACTCCGCGACGTAAAGATTACCTCTGCCGGCTTCCACCGCCGCCGCGACCTTCCCTCTATCGTATGCGATGACCTCGAATTCCGTCACCGCGATCTTCTTCGCTCCCGTGCCTCGGCAGAGCGCGGATGCCGTCGCCGCCCCTATGCGTATGCCCGTAAAAGAGCCGGGTCCAGTGACCGCCGCCACCGCGTCCAGCTCGCCGACATCCAGCCCCGACGCCGCAAGCGCCGCGTCTATCTCCCCCATGAGCAGACGGGTGTGCCCGTTCTTTCCGGCGTCGAGAGAGCGCGGAAAGTTCTCCGCGCCCTTCAAAACTCCCGTGATGAGTACGTTTTGGGATGTGTCGAAATAAAGTATGTTCATGCCGCCAAACGGAAAACTACACTGTAATTTGTTTGCTGTCGCCGCCGCCCTCCGAAGGAAGACTCTTTTTAGCGCGCTCCGCGCTGTCTGCCACGGTGAAGACCCTGTCGTGTTCTCCGTCAACGGATATTTTGACATCGATGACGCGCCCTGTCAAGTCGCTGAATTTATTCCATTCTATCACTTTTACGGCGTTCTCGGGAACGGTGTCGAACAGCCCGAGTTCCTCCGCGTCGTCCTCCCCTTCCAGGCGGTACATATCCAGGTGACAGAGAGGCAGCCTGCCGTCCTCGTAGACGTTCATGAGGGTAAATGTGGGGCTGGTGACTTCCTCCGTCACGCCGAGCGCCTTTGCAAGCCCCTTGGTGAAGGTGGTCTTGCCGGCTCCCAGTTCCCCTTCGAGCAATATTATCTCGCCCCCTTTCAAAGTGTCCGCGATCCTTTTCGCCAACGCGTACGTTTCCTCTTCCGAGCCGCTCTCGTACTCGCCCGAGAGTTTGCGCCTCAACGACTCGCCCTCCCAGTGCAGTATCTTGCTCAGCCGCTTATACAGCAGGAAGGTGAGCAGGGACATTATGATGTAGCGCAAAAGGTTGAACGGCACCACGCCGAGCCCGAGATAGAAAGCGTAAAAGGTGTCCTGCGTCGCATTCGGGTAAATGACCGAACACATCCCGACGATCGCGTCAAAGTTCCCGTCCACATAATATTCCGTATAAAACGGCACCGAAATGTAGCGGTTCACGAGCACCGCCGCGGCGGTCGCGAGCAGAGTTCCCGACACAAGCCCTATAAGAGCATGCTTTTTGTCCTTTTTCAGCCGGTAAATTATGGCGGCAGGCAGCACGAACACCACCCCGAGCAGCATATCCGTCAACTCCCCCACGAAAGCCGTGGATGTCAGCGGCAGCTTTATGACGCACTTCAACACCACGACCAGCACGCCTGCGACAGGCCCCATGGAAAAGCCGGCAAGCAGCGCAGGGAGTTCGGAGAACTGCATCTCCAAAAAGCCGGGGAACATGAACGGCAGGTTGAACTTCGCCATATAAAGGGCGAACGCCAACGCCGTAAGCAGCGCGAGCTTTGCGACGAATGCCGCAGACATTTTGAGGGTCACGGTCTTGTTTCCGATTTGCATAAAGTTTCCTCCCGGGCTGTACGGATTTGCCTCAAAACGTCATAAACAGCCGTTTTTCGGCGGAAAAAAGCCCCGACTTACGCAAATCGGGGCAATGCAAAACGAAATTGCACTTCTTCCATCCGGACTATACCGTCGGTTCGGGAATTTCACCCGATCGGCTTGCAAAGCAAGTTCGCGGACTATACCGCCGGTGAGGGATTTCACCTCGCCCCGAAGCGACTACATCATATATCCGCGCCTCGGAAAATGTCAACGATACGCACAAAAAAAGGCAAAAATGTATGACTTTTCACGCATTCGGCAAAGATCACGGCATGGAAACTCCCTACATCGAAAGCTCTTACGACGCCGATATGCACGGCGAAACCCTCTCCTCCGCGGACGCCACGCTTAAAGCGGAACACTCCGCACTGCAAGACCCTCTCGTCCTTGCCGCGCGCGCGTTCGAATACGACGGACGAGTGCTCCTCGCCGTCCTTACCGAACCCATTTATCTTTCCTCCGACCGCGCGGCGCTGAAAGCGCTGCTCATAAAAAACGCCGAAGCCGCCACCGGAAAGAAAGTGCTCCTTTCCTTCGACCTCGAAGTTTACCGTCGCATAGCGCGCGATATGCCCGAAGAGGCGAAAGCGTTGCTTATGAAAAAAGCCGCGCCGCAAAACCTGCGACAGTGACCGAATAACCGAAAACTATTCTCAAAACAAGGCGAAAGTATAATACTTTTTGGCGTTTTTTAGAATAGTTAGGCGCGCAAACACAAGTATTTGCGCGCCTTTTTCATATGCGACAGTATTACTTTGCAGGATAAAATTCCACGTTATCCCCGTCCGCCCAGAGCTTTTCCAGGCAGTAGAACATCCGCGTATCGTCGTTGAAAATGTGCACTATCACGCTGCCGAAATCGAGCACCGCCCACTTTCCTTCGCGCACGCCGTCGCTGCGCAGAGTTTGCACGCCCACCTCTTCCATGCTTTCGGACACGTATTCGGCAAGCGCCTTCACCTGCTTGTTGCTCCTCGCCGTGCATATGACGAAGTAGTCGGCAAGCACCGTAAGGTGGGTGACTTTGAGCACCGTGATATCCACGGCTTTGCGCTCGTCCAATTCTTTACATACTGCGTCTTTGATCTCTTCGGGACTCATCTGTTCTCCTTATATTGCGCAAACGCGCGTTTTTCTTTCATCTCTCCCCCACCATGCCCGGGAGGTAATATCTGACGGCTTCTTCCGTGAGCGGATAGACGCTGCCCCCCTTCTTTTGCAATTTGCGGTAGGTGAACGCAAGCAGTTTTCCGAATCCGCCCTGAAAATCCTCATCCACGGCGGCGCGAAGCTCCGGAATGGGGTCATACTCCCTGTCGTAGGACGTGCTGTCCGCCGTATAGATGAGCATTTCGAGCGTCGTCATGTCCGCTTTTGCCGTCGTATGATACCGTATGGCGTTCAGGATGTCTTCGTCTGTCACGCCGAAATCGCGTTTCGCCTTTTCCGCGCCCAAAAACTGGTGCAGCACGGGCGTTCCCACGCTGTCGGCAGGCACGTCAAGCCCGTCAAGCGACGGACGCTGTTTGGCATTATCGTGCAGCAGCGCCGCAGTGAACACCTTTTCAAAATCCTGTTTCAGATTATGACGGGAGTTGAGGTCTACCGCGCGCATGACCGCAGCCACCGAATGAGCGTATAACTCCTCGCTCTCCATGCCCTTCAATTTGCGCACGGTTTCCGCATATTCCACGAACAGACCGCGCTCTTTTATGTATTCCGCCACTTTCTTCGGGATATTCGGACACTCCTCTCCGAGGAGCAGTTTGGCTTTTATGCGCCCGGAAGACACGTCTTCGCCCATAATATCAAGCAAAACGATCTCTCCGCCGTATTTTTTCAAGGCGGAATCGCGTTGAGCGCGCGCATCTCCGCAGCCTTCTCGCGGCGCAACAACGACCGGACACTCGGCAAATATCTTCTCCGGGTGCTTCCAGGTGTCTATATCGCGCAGACTGTCGCCGCCGATGAGATAAGCTATGTCGCCGTACTTTTTTTTCATGTCCGCAAGCAGCAGACAGGCGTAATTATCCTTGCCGCGCTCGCGCTCCTCGTCGTCCACCACCACTTCGCGCGCAGTCTCGGAAAACGCGAGCCGAGCAAGTTCCGCGCGCGTTTCAAAATCCAAATAACCTGCGCCTTTATGCGGCGGAAGATAAGTGGGCAAAACCACAACGCGCTCCGCTCCGAGAGTTTTCACCGCGCATTGCAAGGCTTTGACGTGTTCGTTGTGCGGAGGATCGAACGCCCCTCCGAATACCAGCGTCAGCATACTTCGATTATACCCCCATCCCACCCCGATTTCAACCCACTTCCGCACATTTTCCCCTCCCTATCCGCCGACGCGCCTCATTCGGCGACCATTGCATCTCACAGTTGCCGCACCCGTCAAAGACGGGTCAAATACATGACCTGCAGCCGCACTCGGAATAAAGGGAGGGGGAAGGGGGTATCATTGGGATATGGCTACTGTGATTGACACCGTTGCGACGGTGGTGATTGTATTTTTGCTGACTTTTGTGTGGACGACTGCGGCATTCACATCGTGGACGGCGGTTTTCACGGTTTCTGCTGCGGCGGCGCTCATGGCTGCCGTGACCGTTGTCTACATAAAGCGCGGCAGCGCAAAGCCGTGCTCGTGCGACAGGCTGACCGTAGAATGCGCGGTCCGTCCTCCGTCCTACCTTATCGGGCTGCTGAAATCGGCGGTCACCGCAGACGGGATAGAATTCGGCGCGAACTACATCCTGACGTCCGACGCAGTGATATTCGCTGCGGTCAAACTCGGCGCACTTGGGGCAAACGACCTCAACTCTTTGCTGACAAAAGCGGAGGAACTGGACAGGAAGCGCATTTTCGTCATAACTCACACCGTGGACAGGCGCGCATACCGGCTGACCGAATACTTTCAGGCGCACGTCACTCCCGTCAAAATGCGCACGGTATACCGCTGGCTGAAAAAACATGGCGCACTGCCGCAGCTGAAACGCGTAAAACAGAAATTTTCGCTGTCCGCCTTTTTTGAAGCGGCATTCAGACGCTCAAATCTCAAAAACTATTTTTTCTCGGGAGCGATACTGGTCGCGGTCGCCTTTCTGACCCCACTGAAAATATATTATCTTATCTTTGGGAGCATATCTTTGATAATGGCTCTGCTCACTTTGACTCCGCTGGGAAAGGGACCTTTCGCGGAGGAAAAGATATTGGACACGCTGCGCGCACCCTCTTCGGAGCCGTGACCGGGCACGCGCAGACGCTTTTTAACAAAACGTCATCAATCCATCCATTCGAATTCGAGATCGCCGATGGACACCGTATCCCCCTCTTTCATCCCTTTGCGTTTCAGTTCGTCTATAACTCCGCGGTCTTTTAACACCTTATGGAAAAACGCGAAGGAATCGGGAGAAGAAATGGTGACGTTCTGGATGAGAAAATCCACCAGACCGCCGTCCACGAAGAAAGTGCCGTCAGGCAGCCTGCTCACGGTGAACTTTTGGTCGGAACGCTCTTCCAGCGCGGCGTTTTCGTCTATCTCCGTGCGCGCCGGAGGGGGCAGTTCGTCCACCTTTGCCTTCATCACTTTGAGGAGCTCGTCCAACCCTTTATGCGTGACGGAACTGACAGGATAAACCTCTTTGCCCGTCTGTTCACGCAGTTTCGCGACCGCCGCATCCGCTTCTTCGGGGATGAGATCCACCTTGGAAGCCACGATCACCTCCGGCGTTTCGGCGAGTTTTTTGCTGTGCGCGGCGAGTTCGGCGCGTATCTTCGTGTAGTCGTCATACGCATCTCTGCCTTCGCAGCCCGAGATGTCCACAACGTGCACGATGAGGCGCACTCTCTCTATGTGCCGCAAAAAATAGTGCCCGAGCCCGGCTCCTTCGCTTGCGCCTTCGATGAGCCCCGGGATGTCCGCTATGACGAAGCTGTCGTCGAACATCTGCACCACTCCGAGGTTGGGGTTTATGGTGGTGAAATGATAGTTGGCAATCTTGGGCTTTGCGGACGTAAGCACGGAAAGCAATGTGGATTTCCCCACATTCGGGAACCCCACAAGCCCTACATCGGCAATGGTTTTGAGTTCTAACGTGACCTGTCTTTCCTCGGTGGTTTCGCCAAGCTGGGAAAAACCGGGGGCTTGACGCTGCGCATGAGTAAAGCGCGCATTGCCCTTTCCGCCCCTGCCGCCGACCAACGCGACGAACTTCTCTCCGTCCTCGAACAGATCCGCCACGACGGCGTCCGAGCGCGTATCTTTGATGACGGTCCCCACGGGGACTTTGATGACGAGATCTTCGCCGCTCTTGCCCGTGCAGTTCCTGCCTGCGCCGTTGGCTCCGTTCTCCGCGCGAAAATGCTTTTTGAACTTGAACTCAACGAGGTTGTTGAGGTTTTTGTCAGCAAGGAAGACTATATCTCCGCCGTTGCCGCCGTCGCCGCCGTCGGGACCGCCGTTAGGCACATACTTCTCTCTGTGAAAGGACACGGCTCCGTTGCCGCCGTTGCCTGCTTTTATGAATATTTTGACGTAATCCAGAAACATATCTTTCTCCCGTCCGCACGCCGTAACACAACGCGTCGGCACTAATTTTCGGGCGCGCTTTTCGCCGAGCGGCGCGCCGATGCGCCTTATTTACCCTCTTTTTTCAGTTCTTCCAATATCGCGCGCGCACTGCGTTTGCCTGCGCCCATCGCGAGTATGACCGTCGCCGCCCCCGTTACGCTGTCGCCGCCTGCATACAGCCCTTTCACGGAAGTCTTCCCGTTCTCATCCGCGACGATAGTGCCTTTCGGCGTAGTGGCAAGTTCGGGAAAACTGCGTTTTAAGATGGGATTGGGAGTCGTGCCGAGCGCGACTATGACCTCGTCGCACGCGATGTCGAACTCGCTGCCCTCCACGGGCAAAGGTCTGCGGCGTCCGCTCGCATCCGGCTCCCCAAGGCTCATCCTGACGCAACGCATCCCCGTGACCGCGCCGTTCTCGCCGAGTATCTCCACGGGGTTGGTGAGCAGCTCGAATTTTATGCCCTCTTCCGCCGCATGCTCAATTTCCTCTGCGCGCGCAGGCATTTCCGCGCGGCTGCGTCTGTACACCAGAGTGACCTCCGCACCCAACCTGCGTGCGGTGCGCGCGGCGTCCATAGCCACGTTGCCTGCGCCGACGACAGCCACGTTTTTGCTGCGGCTCACGGGGGTCGCGGAAGAGGCGGAATACGCCTTCATAAGGTTGACGCGCGTGAGGAACTCGTTTGCGGACAGCACGCCGGACAGATTCTCGCCTTTGACATGCAAAAATGAGGGAAGCCCTGCCCCCGTGCCCACGAACACGGCGTCGTAGTCTGCAAGCAGTTCGTCGAGGAGCACGGTCTTTCCGACGACGATGTTGGTGCGTATATCCACCCCGAGCTCGCAAAGTTTTTTGACTTCGCGCGCCACTATATCCTTGGGCAGCCTGAACTCCGGGATGCCGTAGACCAAAACTCCGCCTGCCTTGTGCAACGCCTCGAACATCACCACGCGCACTCCGGCACGGGCGAGATCCGCAGCGCAGGACAGCGAAGCAGGTCCCGTGCCGACCACGGCGACCTTCGCGTCGCCGCGCTCTGCCGCCGCGACCTTTATGCCTTTCGCCGCCGCATGATCGGCAACATAGCGTTCCAGCGCGCCGATAGCCACCGAACCGCCGGCTTTTTCACGTCTGACACAGAACTTTTCGCACTGGTTTTCCTGCGGACACACTCTGCCGCACACCGCAGGCAGATTGTTGTCGGAAAGCAACACTTCCGCCGCGGCATCGGGGTCGCCGTCGCGCAATTTTGAGATGAACAACGGGATGTGCACCCCGACGGGACACCCCTGCATACAGAGAGGGTTTTTGCAATTGAGGCATCTTGCCGCCTCCGCGAGAGCGAGCTCATCCGTATAACCCAAGGAAACCTCGCAAAAATCGTGTATCCTCTCTTCCGCCGGACGCGCAGGAACGGCGTGCCGCATAAGATCTCCCCTCATAACGCGCCTCTCAATCTGCACATATGTTCTTCTTCCTGCGTCTTATAAGTGCGCAGTCTTTGCATCGCCTCGTCGAAATCCACCTGATGACCGTCGAACTCCGGACCGTCGATGCAAGCGTACCTGACCTCGCCGCCTACGGTCAAACGGCAGCAGCCGCACATTCCCGTGCCGTCCACCATGAGAGGGTTCATGCTGACAACGGTGGGAAGGGAAAACTCCGCAGTCAGTCTGCACACCGCCCTCATCATGGGCAGAGGCCCCACTGCGAACGCCACGTCATACTTCTCGCCGCGCTCCAGAAGTTCGCGCGCGACATCGGTGACGAAACCCTTCCTTCCTCCGGACCCGTCGTCCGTGACCTCGTAAAGGTTTTTGGCAAACCGCGCGAATCGTTCGCGGTATATGAGCAGCCCCTCGTTGCGCGCGCCGATGATGACGTCCGCGCTTTTCCCCTCTCCGAACAGCTGTTTTGTCTGCGGATATATGACCGCGCTGCCTATGCCGCCCCCTATCAAAAGGATGCGGCGGTAAGCGGAAAGGTCTGTGGGATTGCCGAGGGGACCCACCAGGTCGGCAAGACATTCCCCTGTTTTCATGCGCGCAAGCAGCGCGGTTGTGTAACCGACTTCCTGCACCAGTATGCACACGGTGCCGTCCTCGCGAGAATAATCGCATATCGTGAAAGGCACTCTCTCGCCGTCCTCGTCCACACGCAGGATCACGAACTGACCTGCAAGGCAGTGCTTGGCGATCTCGGGGGCGTAGATCACATATTCGTTCACGCGCTCGGCGAGCGCCCTTACGGAAACCAACTCGTATTTTTTCACCATATCTTCTCCGCCGCTCCGTGCGGCAGCACTCCTCCCTCGCGCCCTCCAAACGGCGCAAAGTATTCTCATTTTCGCACTTTTTTATTATACTTTTTGCCCGTTTTTATAATACTTGCACTCTTCTTTCAACAAACACTCGCCGCAGGACGGCTTTTGCGAATGGCACACGTACCTGCCGTGGAAGATGAGCAGATGATGCAATCTGCTCCAAAGTTCCTCATCAAACGCCTGCATGAGCTGCTTCTCCGTTTCCTCCGGAGTCTTTGCCTGCGTTATGCCTATGCGGTTGGAAACTCTGAACACGTGAGTGTCCACGGCGATGGCGTTTCCGCCGTATGCCACCGCATAAACGACGTTTGCGGTCTTTCGCCCGACGCCGCGCAATTTCATGAGCTCCTCTCTGGTCGTGGGCATCCCACCCATCTCGACGATGCTTGCGGACGCTTCTTTTATGGCTCTGGCTTTACTGTGATAAAATCCGCAGGAGAAGATGAGTTTTTCCAGTTCCTCCGTGGGCATCGCGACGAACTCCTCCGGCGTGGAAGCGTGCCTGAACAGCTCGGGCGTTATCATGTTGACGCGCTTGTCGGTGCATTGTGCGGACAATATAACGGCGATGAGCAACTGAAAAGGCGTGCCGAAGTGCAGTTCGCAGTCGGCATTGCCGTGCATTTTTTCGAGAAGTCCGAATATTTTGCCGTTATTTGCATCCATGCGCATATTATCGCACACTTCCGCCGCGTTTGCAATCTAATTTAACGCTCGCAGGCTCCACCGGCACGATTTTCTCTCCGAAAACGGCGAAGCGGCGGACTATATACGTCGCGCCGCTCCGCTCTCCGTGATGTAAAAGAATCCGATGACCGACTCCGCTCTCATCCGTTCCAACACCACTCTCGCCTGCCCCATGTTCTTGACGAGCATTTTGACGGACAGTCCGCAGCCTGCTCCGGCGGAAGAGGGCGTGTTTATGATGCGCGCAGGCAGCCTGTAACTCACCGCTTCCTCATAAAACCTCATCGCATCGGATCGCGAACGGAACGCAATAAAGAACTCTCTCATATCTCCCTCCGAACATTGTATGTATCCGTCCGCTAATATACAATACTGTCGCAAACTTTCTTTTGCCACACCGCCCAGGCGTGCGCACTTCACGTGTCATTCTCTCCGCCGCGCGCATATCATGGCGCGGAGGCAAAAATGATCTATCTTGACAATGCCGCAACTTCCGCTTTCAAACCCAAAGGGGTGTTCGAAGCCCTGAACTACGACCTGTCCCACAGCGCCAACAGCGGCAGGAGCGGACACCGTTACGCGCTGGACGCCGCCATGAAGATAGAGGACTGCCGCCGCTTTTTTCTTTCCGCGATGAATGCGCCGGAGGAAGAATACTGCGTCGCGTTCACCAAGAATTGCACGGAAGCGCTGAACCTCGGCATATTCGGCTTTCTGCGCGCAGGCATGCGCGTCGTCACGACGGCGTACGACCACAATTCCGTGCTGCGTCCGCTCTTTGAACTCGAAAAGCGGAAGAAGATAGAACTCATGGTCATCCGCCCCGACGAAAGCGGAAGGATACTGCCGTCGCATCTGGGCTCGGCGCTTCAGAACGCGGATTTTTGCGCAGTCAGCCTCGCCTCCAACGTGACGGGCGCGCGCATAGACCTCGCCTCCCTTTCCGCTTCGGCGCAGAAATACGGCGTCGTGACCTTGCTGGACGGGGCGCAAGCCGTCCCCCTCGTCAAACCCGACTTCAAAAAACATATGCCCGATATGCTGGCTTTGCCCGGGCACAAGGGGTTGCACGGACCGCAGGGAACGGGGCTTCTGATCTTCCGCAAGGACCTCAAACTGCAACCGCTGCTCATGGGCGGCACGGGCACGGCGTCGGACAGCACCTATCAGCCCCTCGAACCTCCCGAAGCGTTGGAGGCAGGCACTCTGTTTTCGGGAGGGATAGCGGCTCTTCACGCCGGCGCAAAATGGAGTTTTGAAAACAGAGAACGCAACGGCGCGGTCATAAAAAGGCTGGCGGAGGAGCTTATTGACTATCTGAAAGGACTGGGCGCGGAGATATACACCGACGACCCCACGTTGGGCGTGGTTTCCTTCAACCTGCGCGGCAAGGACAGTTCTTTTGTGGCGAACGCGCTTGCGGAAAAGGACATCGCGGTGCGCGGAGGGCTGCATTGCGCACCGCTTGCTCACACTGCGCTGGGCACGCTGTCCAGAGGCGCGGTGCGCGCAAGCATAGGCGCGGACAACACGGAAAAGGACATCTATCTCTTTGTAGCCGCGCTGGAAAAGCTCTGCGTCGCAAAGTAAACCTCCGTCGCTATAAAGCGGATGCCGGCAAGTGTTTTAACTATTTTCCCGAGCCGTCCGCGACAGGGCGCGGTTTTCCGCTGCCGCAGGCTCACAGTCTGAAAACACGCACCCCGTCGGTCACGCGTGCGGATGCTATTATCATGCGCTTTGCCTCACGCGGCGACAGAGCGCGATACTTTTCGTGCAACAGGCAACACGCCCCTGCGACATAAGGCGCGGACACCGACGTTCCGCTCATCAACGCGTACGTTCCGCCGGCGTCCAAGCCTTTGACGGCGACCCCCGGCGCGCACACATCCGGACGGTACACCCCCTGATACACCCCCGACGAACTGAACTCAGCCACTTTCGAGTCTTCGTCCACCGCGCCCACGGTGATGACTTCGCCGCTTATCCCCGGGGATTTGAGGTGTCCGACGCCGCTGTTTCCCGACGCGCACACCACGGTGATGCCGCTTCTGGACAACATTTCCGCGCCCAGCTTCAAAGGGTCTGCGGACGCGAGCGGTTCCGCACCGAAACTCATGCACACGACTTTGACGTTCAGCCTGCGGAAGTTATCGAAAAGCCATTGCATCCCTTCAAGGATGGTGAACGCTCCCGTTTCGCCCGACGCGCCTATCACTTTGACGGCGACTATCTCCGCGCGCGGCGCGACGCCCAGCACCCGACCGCCCGACAACACGCCGCCCCCTGCCGCGACCCCCGTCACGAAAGTGCCGTGTCCGTTGTCGTCGTACGGGAACTCGTCGCCTGTCACCATATCGTGAAACTCCACGATCCTGTCGCGCGGCACGCTGACGTCAGTGTGGGGGGAAACTCCCGTGTCCATAACGCAAAGGCGCACTCCGCGCCCAGTCAGCCTGCCTGCGCCAGGTGCGGAAAAGCATTCCGCGCCCGTCGGCAGCCCGTTTCCTCCCACATCCAGAGCCCTGACGCGGCTTTGCGCGGTGACGGACACCACCTCCTGCATGGCAGCCAGCCTTGTCGCTTCGCGTCCGTCGCAGCGCAGCCCGACGGAATTGATGAACGGAAAACGTGCCAGCACTTCAAAATGCCTTTCTATCCTGTCCAGCTGCCACGCATTGCGCACTCTCACCACCGCAAGCGCATTGCCTTCCGCAGCCAGCGTGCTGACCAAGGTCTTATCCAGCTTGTCCATGCTCACCTCAACGAGTCGATCAGTTCGCGCATACGTTTGAGCTGTTCCGCACTCATATACGGCGCCGCCGCGTTCATGAACGCCGTGAGCTGTCCTATGTCCAGCATCCCCTCCGCGCGAAGCCGCGCCGCCTCCCGTGCCAGTTCGCTTTCCAGCGCGCCGCGGCTCATGGAGGAATACTCCGCCGCTCTGCGTCTTAGTTCGTTTTCCGCGTCCTGACCCTGCCATCCGCCTCTCATGCCGTAATTATCCATTGCCACCTCCGTCACGACCATAATATGCCGCGTGCCGTTCAGGAAGCCACGACAAAACGCACGTGCGCGGTCACAGGCAAACACTTCGAAAGGCACCGCAAATATATCTTTTATGCGGAGCGAAAGAGGACGCTGCGGCATATATTGGTGCGTGAGGTGGTTATGAACGCGGATCTGAACACGCTTATGATGCTGATGTCCGTCCTGGGCGGCAAAAACCGCGAAACGGGCTCGACGAATATGCTGCCTTTGATCGCGGAGATGCTGAAAAACAGAACGCCCCCTCCTTCCGCAGACGACGGTCAAAAGACGGGAGGACGAGGGCTCGCCGATATGCTCCCACTCCTCATGGGAATGATGAAAGGAGGCATGTCCGCACCCTCCGCCGCGCCCGAAGCCGCGCCCACACCTATGCCGGAAGCCCCTCCCGTGCGACGATATGCCGAAACGCCCTTCGTGGGGATAGCGTTCGCCGGCGCGGAGGTGCGCTCATTTATGGAAACGCTGTGGAGAGTGAGAAAACGCGTGTAAGTATTTTTGAGGATGATCGCGGCGGCAGACCGCGCCAAGGCTGATCGGGCGCACCCACGCTCGGCGCGCGCAGCAAAATTTCGGGAGAGCCTTCCGCTTCCGTTCCGATCAAGCGGATATAAATGCTCTTACGCCCTAAACGAAAGCCGCGCTTTATCGCGCGGCTTTCGGTCATATGCGTGTTATTTTCCGGTAAGTTTTGAGAGCTTAAAAGATAACGTCGTTTTCGTAGAGAGGATGCGCCGCACAAAGCGCGAGCACCTTCTCCGTCACTTCGGGGATGGCTGCCTCGCCGCGCTTGATGACGTCCGCGATGCAACCGCCTATCACTTTCATCTCCGCCTCTTTCATGCCGCGAGTGGTGACTGCCGGGGTGCCTATCCTGACGCCGCTGGTGACGAAAGGCTTCTCGGGGTCGTTGGGCACGGCGTTCTTGTTGACGGTGATATGCGCCTCGTCCAGCCATTTTTCCAGCTGTTTGCCCGTAACTCCCGTCCCCACGAGGTTGAGGAGCATGAGGTGGTTATCCGTACCGCCGCTTACCAAATTGACGCCCTCCGCCAACAGGGTTTCCGAAAGCGCCTTTGCGTTTGCGACGACCTGCTTCTGATACTCCTTGAACTCGGGAGCAAGCGCCTCTTTGAACGCCACCGCTTTTGCTGCGATGATGTGCATGAGAGGGCCGCCCTGCGAACCGGGGAATATGGTCTTGTCGATGAGCTTGGCGAGCTCCTCGTTGTTGGTCATGATAAGTCCGCCGCGCGGTCCGCGCAGGGTCTTGTGCGTGGTGGAAGTCACGAAATCCGCATACGGCACGGGAGAGGGATGAAGCCCTGCCGCCACCAAACCGGCGATGTGCGCGATGTCCACCATGAAGTAGGCGCCCACTTCGTCCGCAATGGCTTTGAACTTGTCGAACTCTATCGTCCTGGCATACGCCGACGCGCCGGCGACGATGAGTTTGGGACGGTACTCCAACGCCTTTTTGCGTACGTCATCAAAGTCTATCCTGCCCGTTTCGGGGTCCAGCCCGTAGGACACGAACTTGAAGAGTTTGCCGCTGAGGTTGACGGGGGAACCGTGGGTCAGGTGACCGCCCTCGGAAAGGGACATCCCGAGCACGGTGTCGCCGGGGCTGAGCACCGCGTAATACACGGCAAAGTTGGCGTTTGAGCCGCTGTGCGCCTGCACGTTGACGTATTTGACGCCGAAAAGCTCCTTGGCGCGCTCTATCGCGAGTTCCTCCGCGCGATCGACGAACTGACAGCCGCCGTAATAACGCTTACGGGGATAACCTTCCGCGTACTTGTTGGTGTAAAAGCTGCCTGCCGCCGCCATGACTGCCGGTGACACTATGTTTTCGCTGGCGATGAGTTCGAGATTGTGCTGCTGACGGCGGAGTTCCTCCACCATGGAATCGTACAGTTCGGGGTCAACTGCCTTGATGCTTTTGAGGTCGACCATGTGTTCTCCTTATCGTGTTCCGAATTTACGCTCGGCAGCGGTCGTCTGCACCGCAACCGAGAAAAAAGCAAGCCCACTTTTCGTGGGCGAGACTTTTACAGATATTTGTCGATGGCGGCTTCCAGCGCTGCTTTCTGACGCAGACCGACCATTTTTTCCACCATCTTGCCGGATTTGAAGACGAAGAGCGCCGGGATGTTCATTATCTCGAACTTTTCGGCAAGCGCCGGGCAGTCGTCCACGTTGACTTTGCCCACGGCGGCTCTTCCGGCATACTCGTCCGCGACCGCTTCCACGGTGGGGATGAGCATCTTGCAGGGGCCGCACCAGCTCGCCCAGAAATCCACCAACACGACATCGTTGGAAGATATGACGCTGTCAAAATTTTCCTCGGTCAAAACCAAACAATTTGCACTCATTTTATTTCTCCTTTCGGCTTTCGCCGCGAGTTTTTCTTGCTTTGCGCAAAATGCGCGCATCCCGACCGTTTTACGCCGTCGGCGCGTCCGTATCCCTTGCGGCATCGCCCGTAAGCACTGCGGCAGGGGCACATATTTCTGTCATCCGGGGAGCGAAACCTTTGCGTTTGCGTATGACGAACCGATCGAGCAAAAAAGCGATGACAAAGCCGATGATCAATCCGCCGACGGCGAGCAGCACCTGGGCAAGCTCCGAAAGCAGGGATCCGACCCCCACTCCCAATCCGACAAGTACAAGGGGTATTATATACACGATGAGCGCGGCTGTCAACACAAACCGCTCCCCCATGCTCACGCTCACCACATCGCCGACGCAGGCGTTGAGGCTGTTCTCGATGACGATCTTCACCTTCATCCCGTCCTTGGTGACGGCGCACATATGGCAGCTGTCGCAAGCGCTCTTGCGGTCGAACTCCACCGTGGCGCGTCCGCCCTTGACTTTGGTGACGACTCCCCTCTCGGTCATGCTTTCACCTTTGCGGCGATATCCCTGAAAGCGCACTCCGCGCTCTCGCCGCTCGCCATGTCTTTGAGCGCCGCGGCTCCCCTGTCCAGCTCGTTGTCGCCTATCACGACGGTGAAACGCGCGTCGCACTTGTCGGCGTACTTCATCTGCGCTTTGAGCCCTCTGCCCATGAGGTCGAACTCCGTCTTCACGCCCTCGGCGCGAAGAGATGCGGCAAGCACGGGCACATACTCCGCAGCCCTATCTCCGAGCGCGGCAAGATACACGTCCGTGCGCTCGGGCTGCGCTTTCAGAGCGTCCGTATTTTCCAGCACCATGATGAGCCTTTCCAGCCCCAAACCGAAACCGACGGCAGGCGTGGGTTTGCCGCCCACCTCCTCCACCAGATGGTTGTATCTGCCCCCTCCGCAGACGGTGCCCTGCGCGCCTATATCCTCGGACACGAACTCGAACACCGTGCGAGTGTAATAATCCAGTCCGCGCACTATGGACGGATTGACGGAAAACGCGATGCCCTGGCGCGAAAGCTGCTTCTGCACCCCTTCGAAATGCGCCCGGCAGTCCTCGCACAAAAAGTCGGTTATCTTGGGCGCGCCGGCGGTGATGACGCGGCACTTTTCCTCCTTGCAATCGAGGATGCGCAAAGGATTGCGGTCGAAGCGGTCGCGGCACTGCGCGCACATACCGGCGAGATTGGCGCCGATATACTCTTTGAGCGCGGCGTTATACTTCGCACGGCACTCTCTGCATCCGATACTGTTGATGTTGAGTGTCAGAGAACTCAACCCGACGGAGCGCAGGAAGGCGTCCGCAAGCGCGATGACTTCCGCGTCCGCGGAGGGCGACTCGCTGCCGTAAAGCTCCACGCCGAACTGATGGTGCTCGCGCAGTCTGCCGTTCTGCGGACGCTCGTAGCGGAACACGGACGCAAGATAATACGCCTTCATGGGCAGCGTCTGTTGTGCCAGCCCGTTTTCGATGAACGCCCTGGCGACGCCTGCCGTCCCCTCCGGGCGCAGGGTCATGCTCCTGCCACCCTTGTCGAGGAAAGTGTACATTTCCTTGGTGACTATATCCGTGGTTTCGCCCACGCCGCGCGTGAAGAGTTCGGTGTGTTCGAACATGGGCGTGCGTATCTCGCGAAAGCCGAAAAGAGAGGCGACTTCACGCGCCTTGCTCTCGACGTAATGCCACTTGTAGGCGTCCTGCGGCAGCATATCCTTGGTGCCTTTCGGAATGGGTATCATATATCCTCCGTGGGGGACCTCCCTCCCCCGTTCTGCCATACGCACGGTTTATCCGCAAGTTTTGTGCGGATAAACCGTGGTTTCTGCGTTATTTTACAAAATATACTTTTTCAGCGAAGCGGCGCGGAGAGATGTGGCAAGGTGCGCCGTGACGTAATCCTTGTCAATGTGTATCTCCTTGGTTTCGTTGTCGTCCGCCTCGTAGAGCACGTCTTTGAGCAGGTGCTCCAACACGGCGTGCAGACGGCGTGCGCCCAGGTTTTCGCTGTTCTCGTTCTCGTAAAACGCGGTGCGCGCTATCTCGCGGATGGCTTCCTCGCTGAAATCCAGCGTCACTCCGTCCACGCCGAGCAACGCTTTGTACTGTTTGAGCACGGCGTTGTCGGGCTCGGTGAGTATCTTGACGAAATCCTCTTCCGTGAGATTGTCCAGTTCCACCCTGATGGGGAAGCGCCCCTGCAACTCGGGGATGAGGTCCTCCATCTTGGACATATGGAAGGCGCCTGCCGCGATGAAGAGGATAAAGTCGGTGCGGATGGAGCCGTACTTGGTCTGCACGGTGCTGCCTTCGACGATGGGGAGGATATCGCGCTGCACGCCCTCTCTGGACACGTCGTGCCCCTGATCTCTGCCTGCGCGCGCCGCCACTTTGTCTATCTCGTCCAGGAACACCACGCCGTCCTGCTCCGCCCTTGCGAGCGCTTCGGAGGTGATGGCGTCCTGATCCACCATCTTTTCCGCCTCCTGATTGACGATGAAGTCCATCGCCTGCTTGACGGTGAGTTTGCGTTTCTTGGTCCTGCCGCCCATCATTCCGCCGAAGATGCTGCCCAGGTCTATCTCGTTGCCGGGCGCGTTGCCGGGAGAAAGCTGTATGGGCTTGGGCTGTTGTTTTATTTCCAGCTCGATGGTGATGCCGTCCAGATGTCCGGCTCTTATCTCGCTGAGCAGTTCCTCTTTGAGCTGCGCGTCGGACTTATCCTCCGTGCTCGCCTTTTTGCGTATGGGCAGGATGATGTCCACCAGCCTGTTTTCCGCGATCTCCGTAGCGCGCGGCATGACCTCTTTGAACTTTTCGTCCTTGACCATACGGATGGACACTTCCACGAGGTCGCGGATGATGCTCTCGACATCCCTGCCCACATAACCAACTTCCGTGAACTTGGTGGCTTCCACCTTGACGAAAGGCGCGCGCACGAGCTTTGCGAGCCTTCTCGCGATCTCCGTCTTACCCACGCCGGTGGGCCCCTTCATGAGGATGTTCTTGGGGGTTATCTCCTCTCTCATCTCCTCGGGCAGACGGCTGCGCCTGTAACGGTTTCGCAACGCGATCGCGACCGCTATCTTCGCGTCCTGCTGACCTATGATATATCTGTCCAGTTCCTTGACTATCTGTTTGGGGGTGAGTTCCATATTCCCTCCTTAAACCGTTTCGACCGTGATATGGTCGTTGGTGAACACGCAGAGCTCTGACGCGATCTTAAGGGCGCGGACGGCGATCTCTTTGGCGTCCAGGTCGGTAGCTCCGGCAAGAGCGCGCGCCGCCGCAAGCGCGTAGTTTCCGCCGCTGCCTATGGCGCATATGCCGCTTTCGGGCTCGATGACCTCGCCGCTCCCGGACACGATGTAAAGGGAGGACGCGTCCGCCACGATGAGCAGCGCCTCCAACTTGCGGTACATCTTGTCGCTCCTCCAAAGCTCCGCGAGTTCGACTGCGGAACGCATAAGGTTTCCGCTGTACTTTTGCAGCATTTCTTCAAACTTTTCGGAGAGCGCAAAGGCGTCGGACACCGAACCGGCGAAACCGATGACCACCTTGTCGTTGTATATACGTTTCACCTTGACGGCGTTGCCTTTCATGATGACGCTCTCGCCCATCGTGACCTGACCGTCCCCTGCGATGGCGGTCATTCCGCCGCGCTTGACGGCACAGATCGTGGTACCTCTGAATTCCATATTACCTCCGCCGGCATCGCCGGCACGATCCGCGGTTGAATTGGGTCCCCCCTCGCGGACCGAAATGATTTACTCGTTGAACCCCGTTTCGGCGACAAATCGCCTGACGGCGGCGACGGCGCGGTCGTGATAGAACCGCTTACGTTCCTTTTTTCCTACGCCGTGCGCCTCGGGCAGCAGCCCGAAGTTGGCGTTCATGGGCTGGAACCCCGTTGCGGCGGCAGCCACATAGCGACAAAGCGCACCCGTAACGGTGGTGTCGGGCGCAACGGCGGAGGGCTTGCCTTCCAGCTCGCGCGCCAGGGACACGCCTGCCACCAGTCCGCTCATTATGCTTTCCGCGTAACCTTCCACGCCCGTCAGCTGACCTGCCGCGTACAACACATTCTCCCCCTCGAACCTGAAACTTGCATTAAGAAGTCCCGATGAATTGAGATATGTGTTGCGGTGCATGACGCCGTAGCGGACAAATTCCGCCTCTCTGAGCGCCGGGATCATGCCGAACACCCTCTTCTGCTCGCCGAAAGTCAGGTTGGTCTGAAATCCGACCAGGTTCCAGCAGTCGCCTGCAAGGTCCTCCCTGCGGAGCTGTACGACGGCGTAAGCGCCCTTTCCCGTCGCCGGATCGCGCAGTCCGACGGGACGGAGGGGACCGAAGCGCATGGCGTCCTCCCCTCTCTTTGCAATCTCTTCAATGGGCATACACCCCTCGAACAGTTCCCTCTTTTCGAAGTCGCGGAGCAGCACCGTCTTTGCCGAAACCAGCTCCGCGCGGAACGCCGCGTACTCCTCCTTCTCCATTGGGAGGTTGAGATAATCCTCCCCTCTTCCGTACCTTCCGCCGAAATACGCACGACTCATGTCCACGGAAGACAGTTCCACGATGGGAGCTATCGCGTCGTAAAAGTGCAGGTTCTCCTCCCCCGTAAGTTCGGAAAGCCTCGCCGCGAGCGCATCGGAGGTCAACGGTCCGGTGGCTATCACCGCAGGCCCTTTCGGGAGCTTTGTGACTTCCTCGCGCACGAGTTCGAACCCGGGATACGCCGCAAGCGCTCTTTCGACTTCACGGGAGAAACGCTCCCTCTCGACGGCGAGCGCGCTGCCCGAAGGGACTCTGCACTCACGCGCTATGGCGAGCAGCCTGCACCCCATCGCGTCGAGTTCCGCTTTCAGCGTCCCCGATGCGGTTTCCTCCGCCTCCGATTTTAAGGAGTTGGAACACACCAGTTCGGCGAGCCCTGCCGTGGTATGCGCGCCCGTGGTCCTGACGGGACGCATCTCGTACATCCTGACCGCAAAGCCGCGCGCGCACAGTTGCAAAGCCGCCTCGCAGCCCGCAAGTCCGCCTCCGACCACGGTCACGGCGTCTTTCATTTGTTCTCTCCGTCGGCGGCAGGAGCCGCTTCACGGTGTCCGCATGCCTTGTTCATGCAGACATATGTCTTCTTCTCCCCCCTGCCGGACACGCGCATTGCGCCGCCGCAGTCGGGACAGAGTTTGGGGGCAGGCAGGTCCCAGCACGTGAAATCGCACTTGGGATAATTGTCGCATCCGTAGAATATCTTTCCGGCTCTGCTCGTCTTTTTCACGACGTCGCCGCCGCACTTGGGGCACTTGCCCACCACCTCGGAGATGCGTTTGATGTTCTTGCACTCGGGATAATTGGGGCACGCCAGGAACTTGCCGTATCTGCCGTCCTTTATGACCATCTTCGCGCCGCACTTGTCGCACACGACGTCGCTCTCCTCATCGGGCAGACGTCCGCCGCCGCCCGAATGATAAGCCCTGTCTATGAACTTTTGCAGCCTGGGATAGAACGCGCCTATCAGTTCCTGCCAGTGCTGATCCCCGTCCGCCACCTTATCCAGCGCGCTTTCCAGCCTCGCCGTGAAATTGAGGTTCATGATGTCGGGGAAGTTCTTCTCCATATACTCGCAGACTATCTCTCCGAGCTGGGTGGGCTTGATGAACTTGCTCTCTTTTTCGGTGTACTCGCGTTTGGCAAGCACGGAGATGATGGACGCGTAAGTGCTGGGGCGGCCTATGCCGTTCTCCTCCATGGCTTTGACCAAAGTCGCGTCGTTATAGCGCGCAGGCGGCTTGGTGAACTTCTGTTCCCCCGACACGTCGTTGAGCAAGAGCTTTTCCCCCTCGTTGAGGTCGGGAAGGGTGTCCATCTCGTTCTTTTCGTCCTCGCTCTCGGAGGCGGTGGAAGTGTACACAACGGTGAAGCCTTTGAACTTGACGCTCCTGCCCTTCACCACGAAACCCAGTTTCTGTTCCGCCCCTTCTCCCGTGATATGGACGCGCATAGTGTTATACTGCGCGCTCTTCATCTGGGAGGCGAGATAGCGCTCGTAGATGAGTTTATACAGCCTGTACTGGTCGCGGTCCACCTTGCCCTCCAAGGACTTGGGGGTGCGTTCCAGCGATATGGGGCGGATGGCTTCGTGAGCGTCCTGCGCGTTCTCCCCCGTCTTGTACACGTTGGGGGAAGAGGGCGCGTACTCCTTGCCGTAATTCGCGACGATGTGATCCAGCGTCTTCGCGGCGAAATCGGGCGACACCCTCACGCTGTCCGTGCGGATATAAGTGATGAGCGCGTGCAATCCTTCGCCGCCCACGTCTACGCCCTCGTAAAGCTGCTGCGCCACGCGCATGGACCTGTCCGCGGTCATGTTGAGTTTGTGGTTCGCTTCCTGCTGCAACGTGCTGGTGGTGAAAGGAGGCGCAGGTTTTGCGGTGCTGACGCTCTTCTTCACCTCGTCCACGAAGTAATGCGAGCGGCGCATCATGCCCATTATACGCTCCGCATTCTCCCCGTTCGTGACTTTTATCTTATCCCCGTCCACGTCGTTGAGCGCGGCTTTGAAGAGGTTCTCCTTGGTCTTGGGCGCGCCCTCCTTCAACAGCAGCGCGAAAATGTTCCAGTACTCCTCGGGGACGAAATTCCTGATCTCGTTCTCGCGGTCCACTATCATTTTGAGCGCGGCGGACTGCACTCTGCCTGCGCTGAGCCCGGACTTCTTGCCTGCCTTTATCTTGCGCGCAAGGATGGGGGATATCTTGTAGCCCACCAGCCTGTCCAGCACTCGCCTGGCCTGCTGGGAATCCACCAGATTCATGTCTATCTCGCGCGGCTTCTCCATTGCGGCGCGGACGGCGCGCGGAGATATCTCGTTGAATTCGATGCGCACCTTGTCCCCGTTGATGCCCAGGGTGTTTTTGAGATGCCAGCTTATCGCTTCGCCTTCGCGGTCCGGGTCGGTGGCGAGATACACTTTTTCGTATTTCGCGACCGCCTGCGAAAGGCGTTTGATGGTTTCTTCCTTATCGGGGGTGATGACGTACTGCGGCTTGAACCCGTTTTCCACGTCGATGCCCAACGTGCGCTGCGGCAGGTCGCACACATGACCTTTGGACGCAAGCACGACGGCGTCACCGCCCAGATATTTCTGAATGGTCTTTGCCTTGGAAGGCGATTCCACTATTATGAGCTGTTTCATTTGCTCTCCTTTAACATAATGCGTAATGATTGCCGCCCGTTTCCGAAAGCGCGCCGGCGAGTTCCAGATTTACGAGCACGGTGGAGAGTTCCGCCGCGGACAGACCGGTGTCCGCAAGCAGTTCTTCGAAGTGCTTCTCGCCGTCATGCAAGCTGTCCAGCACCAAGGTTTCGGTCATGTCGAACTGCACGACCTCCTTGTCGCCGCCGTCGGAATGAGACTCGAAATGATAGAACGCGAACACGTCTTCGGGCGAAAGCGTGAGCGCGTGCGGCATGGTGCGGAGCAGCGCGTTGGTCCCTCTGCTCTCGGGAGAATAGATGTTCCCGGGCACGATGAAGAGGTCCCTGCCCTGTTCCACCGCCGTATTCGCCGTGATGAGAGAACCGCTCTTTTCCGCCGCTTCCGGCAGCAGCACTCCCCTGCAAAGTCCGCTGATGATGCGGTTGCGCTCCGGGAACCTGTAAGGCGCGGGTCTTGTGCCGGGCGCGTATTCGGACACGAAAAGTCCGCCGCAGGACAAAACGGAATCGTAAAGTTCCCTGTTCTCGGCAGGATAACACACGTCCACGCCGCAGCCGAACACCGCCACCGTGGGCGCGCCGCTGCTCACGCAGGCGCGGTGAGCGCAGGAGTCAATCCCTCTCGCAAACCCCGAAACCACGGTTATGCCAGCCCGTGCGAATTCTCGCGCGAACTCATCCGCTATCTTCGCGCCGTAACGCGTGGGACGACGGGTGCCGACTATGGCGAGGGAAAAGGTGCCGAGCAGGGAAAGATTTCCCTTGTAGAAGAGCACGGGAGGGGCGTTTTCCGCCTCGCGGAGCAGGTCGGGGTACTCGTCGTCGAGCGCCGTCACCCATCCGATGCCCTTTTTGGCGAGTTCCTCGGCGTAACTTTCGGACTCTGCCGCAAAGCGGTAAAAGTCTGCCGCGCACTCGCCCAGCGCCGCCGTGACCTTCCCTTTGTTTTCCTCCGCGAGCAGCCCCGACGGCAGCGTGAACTGCCCGAGCAAAAGCTCGCGGCGACGAGGAGTTATCTTCTCCACACGCTGCAAGGCGACAAGCGCCGCGGAATCCGCATCACGTCCGTTCATCAGATATACTTCCTTTCGGTGTTTCTGTACTGTATGGCTTCCGCCAGATGCACGGGCAGGATGTTTTCCTCCCCGGCAAGGTCTGCGATCGTGCGCGCCACTTTCAGTATGCGCGTGGTGGCTCTTGCGGTCAGTCCCATCTTGTCGAACGCCTTTTTGAGCAGACGCTCGCCGTTCTCGTCCACGGCGCACCAGGTCGCGATGTCCTTCGCGCTCATCTGGGAGTTGGTGGAGATGCCTCTGCCTTTGAAGCGTTCGCGCTGTACGGCGCGTGCGCGCTCCACCCTCTCTTTGACGGCCGCGGAACTCTCGCCTTTCTCCCCACCGCGCAGCTCGGAGTACTCCACTCCGTCCACTTCTATCATCAGGTCTATCCTGTCCAGCAGCGGACCGCTGAGTTTGGAAAGATACGCGTGTATCTGCGCCGCGGAACATCTGCATATCTGCGTGCGCGAACCGTAATTGCCGCAGGGGCATGGGTTCATGCTCGCCACCAGCATAAAATTTGCCGGATATTCCACGGAATGCATCACCCTCGCCACCGACACTCTCTTGTCTTCGAGGGGCTGACGGAGGGTTTCCAGCGCGTGACGGCTGTACTCCGGCATCTCGTCCAGGAAAAGCACGCCGTTGTGCGCCAGGCTCACCTCGCCGGGACGGGCTTTCGCGCCGCCTCCGATGAGCGCAGGCACGGTCACGGTGTGATGGGGAGTCCTGAACGGACGCACGCCCACTATCCCTTCGCTGCCGTCCAGGATGCCTGCCACGCTGTGTATCTTGGTGACTTCCACCGCTTCGGCAAAAGTCATGTCGGGCATGATGGTGGGGACGCATTTGGCAAGCATGGTCTTGCCTGCTCCCGGAGGTCCGGACATCAACACGTTATGTCCGCCTGCGACCGCTATCTCCAATGCGCGCTTTGCGACCGCCTGACCCTTTACGTCCGCGAGGTCGACGTCGTAACGCATGCTTTTCATCGCGGCGTCGAACCCTCTCTTTTCCACGGGTGCGGCGGCGGCTCCGTTGAGGAAGTCCACCGTGCTGCGGAGGTCGGGGAAGGCGTACACCTCTATGCCGTCGATAAAACTCGCTTCCGCGGCGTTGGCGGCAGGGACGATAAACTTCCGCTCCCCTTTCTGCATTGCGGAGATAAGGAGGGGCATGACCCCGTTGACGTGGCGCAGATCCCCGTTCAGAGCCAGCTCGCCTATCATGACGAACTCTTTATACAGTCTGCCCTCCACGGCTTCGGCGCATACCAGAACGCCGACTGCGATGGGCAGATCGAGGGACGCACCCTCTTTTTTTGTTTCGGCAGGCGCGAGATTTACGGTTATGCGGCGCGCCGGATAAGGCAGACCGCTGTTTTTTATGGCGGCGCGCACTCTCTCCTTGGACTCCTTTGTCGCAGTGGACGCCAGCCCGACGGTTTCCACGCCCGGGACGCCGTTAGTCACATCGACTTCCACGTCCACGGCATAGCCGTCCAGCCCCTCCAATGCGTAACTTTTGACACCTGCAAGCATCCGAAACCTCACGAAATCGGGAAATTATCACAAGTCTATCACAACCCCGAACAAAACGCAACCGTTGTGGCGGACAATTATAGTCGCGCGCACGCGCTCGCGCTACGCGCGCGCGTGACGCGCACACATAATGCACACACGGACGAAAACGCAGCACAAATAAAATTTTGCAAGGTCAATCGAAATTGGGTTCTTTGTCGGAAGGTGCGGACTTTTGCTTTGCGAGTTTTCGCGAGAGCACGGCGTCGGCGATGAGCACGGCGGCAAGCAAAAGCACGGGCAGCCCTATGACGAGCATCCTGCCGCCTGCGGACTGCATATGCCGCGATACGTCGGCAACAAGAGGAAGTTCCCGTGAATAGACGCCCACGATATCCTCCGCACGCAAAACCCAAGCGTCCTCCGAGGGCGCGGCGTCCCCTTTCGTGCGGTAGACCGCCTCCCCGTCCTCTTCCGAAACGGAGGAAATCCGATGAGTGACGAGGCTCCCCTCGTACACTCCCGACGGCGCACGGAACACCACAATGTCGCCCACCGCGAGTTCCTCTCCGTCATAAGCGGAATAAAGCAGCACATCGCCCGGGGAAAAGGTGGGCTCCATGCTGGCGGAAGTAACTTTCAGGACGATGTTGCCGAGCAGCCCTCCGCCCTTCTCTCCCGAAGAAGAGATGAACGCCAGCACCACGCAAAAACACACCGCAATGACGGCAAGCGCGGTCAGCACGGCGGACAGAGCCCTGTACCACACGGGCAGTTTTTTCCTCTCTTCCTTTTTAGCCGAAGTCCCGGTGAACACGTCGATAACCTCACTTTACACGGCGGTTTTTATATATGATAGCACATTTTCGGCATTTTGTCCTCTTTTGCCGCAAAGAGGACGGGGTTTGTCCGAATGCCGCGTTTTACGCATGCAGCGGACCGACCGACCCCGATACGCGCGACACGGATATGCGACACGGATACGCGCTTTACCGCACAGCATGCCCCCTTTTCCGCACTCCTCCGAGCGACGGCGAAGACGAAGAGAAAGCGGCGCTTGCGCACCGCTTTCGGATATGCTCTGCCGCAAATTATGCCGCGTCTTTCTTGCCTGACGCTTTGCGCTTTCTGGCAGCCACGACGGCTATCGAGGTGATGATCGCCACCACCGCAAGACCGCCGCAGACGATGACCGCTATCGCCCAGCCGGGGAAGCCGCCTTCATCGGGCTCACCGGGCTGCTCGACGGTGGGAGCGTCGGGATCGTCCGTCCCGGGCACATCGGGTTCGTCCGGTTCATCGGGCTCATCCGGCTCGTCGGGATCGGGCAGGTCGGGATCAACGGGGGGCTCGCCCTCTTCGACCACTATGCTGAACGTCATCGCGCCGTTGTAACCGTTCATGAGTTTGACGGTGACATTGTAGGTGCCGGGCGCCCAGTACATGGTGTCGGTGAACTCACTGCCGCGCACGAGTATCTTATAAGACCCTTCGGGGATGCCTGCCGCCTGCATGTAAGCCGCGACGGCAGCGTCCACGGGGAGGGACTCTCCGCGCGCGATGGTTACCGTATCGCCGTCCGCGACCTGCGTATCCTCGATGTCGAGCACGATGTCCACCTCCACCGCCTGCACTATGAGGGTGAGGCTGTCGGTGACGGTGACGACACAGTTATCGGAGTCGGAGATGACGGGCGTGATGACCACTTTGAGGGTGGTGCCGACGGGGGTTTCCGCATTGAACGCGGAGCCGTCCGCGAGCAGGAGCTCGACGGTGAAACCTGCCTCCGCAAGCGCCTGATCGGGGGTGATGAGGGCTTTCATCTCTTCTGCGGTGAGGGTTTCGCCGAAGAACACTTTCGCATCGGACGCGAGCGTCGCATTGTAGGTGACGACCGCCTTTGCGATGCTGAGCGTTGCGGTGAAGTCCGCCGTGTTGGTGACGGTGACATTCGCCGCGGTGTAGCCTGCCACGCTTATGACGTACTCCCCTGCCGCCGTGGGCAGACCGGGAGTCCATGCGCCGTCCTCGGCGTCAGCAAGCCTGAACTGCCACTCGACCGCGCTTATCTCTTCCGCGAATGCGGAGTAAGTGATTTCTATATTCCCGTCATACGCCGCGCCGTCATAAGTCCCGTCGGGAGCGGTGATACCCGTAATGGTGACTTCCGCCTTGGCGACCGTGACCTGCGTCGACGCGGTGCCCTCCGCGATGACGTAATTGAACGCGTCCTCGCCTGTGAGCTCGAAGTTGAGGGTGTAAGTGTCCGCCGCAAGTATGCTCTGCTTGCCGTCCGCAAGGGTGTAAACGATGCTCACGTCGTCCTCTTCGAGCAGTTCGTCCGCCGACGCGGTGACTGTGAATGCGGAGCCGTTGAACACCAACCCCTCCGTGCCGGCGACGACGATCTCCACTTCGCGCGCGGTGACGGAGAAGTCGTAATACACGCTGGATGCCTTGTAGTTGGTGCTTTCCTCGATATGCGCGGATACGGTGTAGTAGCCGACGGAAGCCGGACGCCCGTCCACCAGCGTACCGGTGTTGCCCTGTCCGCTTTGGACGGCGTAAGTGAACGTGACCTCGCCGCCGCCGACATTTCCTTCCACCACGGGCTCGGAGGGCGTTTCGCCGTACACCCAGCCGGAGATACTGACGGAGGCGTTAAGGCTTGCCTTTTGGACGGTGAACTCTTTGACCGCGTTCAGCCCGTCATAGTTATCGGTGCCCTCGACGGTGAGGACGGCGTAATAAGTGCCTGCGTCGGTGGTGGCGGAGAACTCCCCGTCAAAGGGAACGTCGGTGTCGCCGCCGTAAGAGATGTAATACTGCACTTCGACTTCGCCGAACGCGGCGGCAGGCAGAGTGATGACGGGGCTCTCGCCGTACGTCCAACCTGCCGCGAACTCGCCCGTCCAGCTGTTCTGCGCCTTGGCGACCGCGAAGGCGTACACCTTTTCGAACGCCAGATAATTTTCGCTTTCCGCGACGGTGACCACCGCGTAATAAGTGCCGACGGGGGTCAGAGCGTCAAACTCGCCGACGTAAGGCGTGTTGTCAGAAGCGGAAGTGTAAGCGGTGTAATAAGCCACTTCCGCGCTGCCGTCCGCCGCAACGGGCTCGGTGACTGCGGCAGGCTCTTCGCCGTACGTCCACCCCTCTCTCGCGAACTCGGTGACGAGCGCGTTCTCCGCCTTATTGACGGTGAAGAGGAAGTGTGCGGAGGCTTCGCCTGCGACAGCCTCGACGTAATAGACGCCTGCGTTATGCACGCTTTCGAAGGTTTCCTCCGTGGGCGCGCCGTCCACGTAACCGTACACGGTGACGGTGAGGTCGAGTTCGGACTCGAAGTACGCCGCGATCTCATCCTTGGCGTAAGACTTATCGGGGTCGAAAGTGACCACGGGAGGCACTTCGGGCACGGTTATGCTGCCCGTGACCTTGATGTTGACGGTGGAAGTCACTTCGTCCAGCACGCAGTTAGCGTCCGCAACGGACACACTGACGGGGGTGGAAGGCACGTTCATGCCGATACCGATGCCCGTCGAGGTGTAATCGCCGACGGAGAAGGCAACGCCTTCGGGCGAGAATTCCTCTCCCTCCGCGTAATAGAACCTGACCGTCAGAGTTGCCGCGACTTCATCGCCGAGGTAAACGGTGAGGGTGTTGCCGCTGCTTTCAAAGCGTATCGCCGCCGTGCTTTCCAGCGAAATGACGCCTTCCGCCGCTTCCACGCTCTCGATGACCGCGGTGATGTGGAGCGGAGTTATCTCAAAGGCGAACTGCTTTTCGAGGGTGTAATTCTCGTTCGCGCCGCCTGCCGCCAGGGTGACCGTGACGCGATAGCTGCCTGCGGCAGTCATATTCCCGACGCCGGCATACTCGCCGTCCGTCAGCATCTCGTAAGCGTACTCGAAAGTGAGTTCGTCCTCGCCCACCTTGTTGGAGGGGGTGAACTCGACGGTCTGCGCCGCGCCGCCGTAGACTGCGCTCTGCTTATCCAAACCGCCCGTAAGAGCGAGTTTGCCCACGATGAAAGTGAGATCCTCGTCGGGTTGGACGGGGATGTAGTTGGAGTCGGAGAAAGTGACGTTGACCGTCACGGTGACCGCGGTGCCTGCCGGGGTGGCTGCTCCGTAAACGCCGTCCGTGACGGAGAAGGACAGGGTGAAACCGAGCCCGAGCTCGTCATCGCCGAAAGCCTCTTCCGCCGCCGTAACGTTCAACGCCGCTCTGATTTCCTCCTCGGTGACGGCGGTGCCGTACACTGCGGTGATGTCGCCCATGGAGGCGGTGACTTCGATGCTCGCCTTTGCGATGCTGAGCGTGGCGGTGAAGTCCGCCGTGTTGGTGACGGTGACATTCGCCGCGGTGTAGCCTGCCACGCTTATGACGTACTCCCCTGCCGCCGTGGGCAGACCGGGAGTCCATGCGCCGTCCTCGGCGTCAGCAAGCCTGAACTGCCACTCGACCGCGCTTATCTCTTCCGCGAATGCGGAGTAAGTGATTTCTATATTCCCGTCATACGCCGCGCCGTCGTAAGTCCCGTCGGGAGCGGTGATGCCCGTAAGGGTGACTTCCGCCTTGGCTATCTCGAAAGACCCTTCCTTTTTCAGCCCGTCGTAATTGTCGGTGCCTTCCACGGTGAGGACGTAGTAATAAATGCCGACGGGAGAGGTTTGCGTAAAGCCGCCCTCATAGGGTGCGAGATGCTCCGCGTCGGTGTAATACGCTATCTGCACGCTGCCGAACTTCGCCGTGGGCAGAGTTATCTGCGCGGCGGAACCGAAGACGTTGCCCTCCACCGCGAACTCGGAGAGCCACTCGTTGCCTGCCTTGGTGACGGAGTAAGTCAGATCGCCGTTTTGGATGGTGTAGTTGGCGTTCACCGCGTCCTCGCCGAGGGCGACCGTGACCGCATATTCCGCGACATCCACCACGGAGTCGGGGCTGACCGTAACGGTGAAGGTGGGGACTTCGCCCTCCACGTTGCCCTGATAGGTCACCGAAGACGCGTCCAAAACGTGCGCTTCGCCCGTATACACGCCCGAAACGCTTTCAAGCGCGACGGTGAGGGTCTTCTTCCCGATGACGAAAGCACTCTGCTTCGTCACGCCTTCCGCGAACACGTAGTTGCCGTTCGTGACGGACACCGTGACGGTGTACTCGGCGGCGTTCTTCATCTCCGCGACGCTCTCTTCGCCCACGGAATAGGCGTAAGCCAGCACGCCCTCCGGCAGGTCGCCCTCGGGAACGAACTTACGCACGTGTACGTTGCCGTCATACTCCGCAGAGGCGGCTTCCTCCCAATCGCCGCTGATGGCGAGGGGATCCACCGTGTAAGTGAGATCGGCGTCCGACTCCTCCGCGAGGACGTAGTTTGCGTCGGCGGTTTCGTTCAGGGCGGCGGTGACCGTGTAAACGCCTGCGTTGGGGAGCACGGGGACATACGCGCCGCTTACAGTTATCTCGAACAGGCTTTCCACGCTGTCGCCCGTGAGCGCGCCGGAGAGCCCGAACTCGCCCGCGAAACCGCCCTCGCGCGTGCTGCCGTAGGTTTCTTTGACGTTGCCCTTTGCTCTGAGGGTCACCTCACGCTTTGCGACAGTCCTCTCGACATAGTCCACGCCGTCCGTAAACTCGATGATGATGTTGGGGTCGACGGACTCGGAATAGCCGGTTTCCTCGTCGCCCCTAGAAACAGTCGCGGTAATGACGGCGGTGATCCTGACCGTGCTGCCGGCAGGGGTCATGGCGGAGTAATCCTCCTCCTCCCCGTCCGCAGTGATGACCTTGAAGGTGTAAGTTATGTCCAAACTGGCCTCCTCCACGCTGCCGGGAAGGGGAGTGACGAGCTCATATACATCCGCGCTGCTGTCAGTACCGTAGACGAGCTTATATGCGTCGGAATCGTCCGTAACGGTGAAGGTCAACGTCCTGTGGGTGATCTCGAAGTCCGCGGTGGCTACGCCTGCCTTATAGTTCGCGGTTGCGTCGATATGGGCTATGACGGTGTAAGTGCCTGCGTTCACGGGCATATCGGAGGACTCGACATACACGGTATCCTCTCTGCCCACGTAGGTGTAAGTCACATTGCCGTTCCCCGTATTTCCGTCAACTTTCGTATCTACCTGCTGCACGCCGTCCTTATGGTACCGCCAGTCGACGGCGGTGATGGTGACGGTGGGCGATATGCTCGCCTTTGCGATGCTGAACTCGGCGGTGATTCTGCCGCCGTCCAACAGATAATTTGTTTGCGCCTCGTCGGTGAGGGTCGCCGTCGCGATGTAGTCGCCGGCATTCACGGGCAGAGTGTCGGAGGAGTAACTCGTGCCGTTCCTGCCCGAGTAAGTGACCTTGAACAACGCGCTTGCGTCGTCGAGCCCCGTCACGGTGAAGACGGGCTCATTCCCCTCCTCGCCGTACGTCCAACCCTCCACGGTGAAGCCCACGCCGGTCAGAGTCAGTCTTTGCACGGTGACGCTGAACGTCTTGGCGTTCTGTCCGCCTTCGAACACTCCGTCCGTCAGAGTGACGGTGACGGTGTACTCGCCCGTCTGAGAGGGAGCGGTGTCGGAGTCGTAGCCCGTGCCGGTGTAACGCACGGTGTAATCGTCGCCGAGTACGAGCGGAGTTCCGCCGCGCGTCACAGAAATGCCGAAGTCAACGGGTTTCCCGTGGTTATAGGAGGGCTGCGTGTTGTATTGCAAAGTCGCAAAGGCGACCTCCGCCACGCCTATGCGCCCCTCGTTCACCGCTTCCGCCTTCGCCACCTTGACGAATTTCATCGTGGTGTCGTCATCGTATGTGTAGCACTCTCCTGCGGAAGTCCCTTCGGAGCGCAGCATACTTACGTTGCCCCAGCCGCCTTCCGCCTTCGCGGCAAGAGTTATATAGCCGAACTCCTCCCCTTCCGTCACAAAGTAAGGAGTCAGGGAGATGTTCTCATGCCCCGTGACGCTGCTCGCGATGACGGCGGTAGCGTCCACCGCGATGTAGGTGTTGCCCTTGGAGAAGCTCGTCTGATGGAAAGTCTTGTAGACGGATTTTTCCGTGCGGTAAATGGCGGAGCAGTCGACATATCCCCTCGCAGCGCCGGGAGTGTTTGCAGACATGCTGGTATCATGGTTGTTTTTGGCTATGTAACCGAAGCTGGACACCGTCCCCGTCACGGGCATACCGTTGCCGTTGCTGTGGTCGATGGTGAGGTCATAGATGAACCCGTCCACGCTCGCCTGCTCCGTACCGTTATCCGACGGTTTGAGCAGCACGATGAGCGCCGCGGCGTAAGTGGGCTCGGAAGAGTCGTCGTTGCTGCCTCCCGTCACGCCGCTGAGAGAACCGCCGCCGCGCAGAATGACGTTGTTGAAATGATATTGGGTGCTCTGCGCCTGCGCGCCGCGTCCCACAACCCCTGCGACATATATCCACGAGCCTCTGACGTGCAGAGCGCCGTCCAGCTGCACGGTGACGTTGTTGATGTTCACGTTGTCCTGGATTGTGTCATCATTGATATTTGAATTAGGTTTATTCGCTTCAACGGTACCCACGGTGCCTGCCACCGCGCCGAGCGCCGTCGTCACCGCATTGCTGCCGTCGGGCTCGAGGGTCACTCCGGAGGGGATGACGACGCTGACGTTCTCCACCTTGCCGCTTCCCGTCACCGCGCCTGCCACCAGCCCCAGACTGCGAGAATTCACATCGTCGTGGTCGGTTATCGTTATGGTCTGAGAGGACAACAGCACCACACGCAGGTTCTTTATCGTGCCGGTGAGGTTGCCCACGATGCCGCCCACGTTAGGACCGGTGTAAGTGGGCTGATGCAGCCCCGTTATGTACAGCGTGTGCCCGTTGCCGTCCAGCGTGCCGCTGAAATCCGCGCCCGTGAACCCGTTGACGTAAAGGTCGTCCGTGAGATAGTAGTTGCTGCTCCTGTTCCAGCTGCCGTTGGGACGGAAAACATTTGCGAAATCCGTCGCGGTGCTCAAAGCCGTGCCGTTCTGCGTTTCGCTTGCGACATACCCGTGTTCATAGGAGGCGAGAGCCTCCATGCTCTCCATGGACTGTTGGGTGTATTGAAGTTGCGCAGAAAATCCGCTGCCGCCGTTCCAGGTGGCGACCGCGGAAGGCAGCCCCGTGAAAGTCACCGTGCCGCCATCTCCCAGGACGTTGGTCGTGTGGCGCGATTGGTTCGGCGCAATGAGGGTCCAGGTGCCCGTCATGCCGGGATCGGGCTCTCTCTGCCCCGTGTACGCCACGGCGAGAGAGTTGGCATAGTCCGTCGCGGTGGGGTCGAAGTACACCTGCCCTTCAAAACCCGAAGGCACGAGCAGTTTGCTGCCCGTTGCGATATTCGCATCAGACGTCACCGCGGTGTAACCGTCTGAATAATAATAGTTGGTTATCGCGACCCTGTTGCTGCCGCGATTATCCAGATAACAGGCGAAATTGTCGGAATTGCCGTTGTTCGCACAATGAAATGTTCCGCTGAACGCGTTCCAAAAATTGGTCACGGTCATGCTCATGTTTTGGTTAAACAACATGCCAAGCACGGAGGCGTAATAAGTGGTCTTGACATTACCGCCCCCCTTTGCCACTATGTTCTGGAAGTTGGCGCCCGTCTTGGCGATGCCTGCCACCACGCCCGAAGCGCCGTAGCCCGTGTCACTAGCTATCTGCATTGAATTGCCGGAGAAAACACCGAGTCCGGACTCTATCCAACCCTCGTTGTTCACCGTGCAGTTGGCGATGGTGCCGCTCACTTCGCCGGCGATGCCGCCTGCGGCAGCCCATATGCCGCTGCCGCTCGAGTAATGCACGCTTGCCAATCGGGATGCGCTATCTTTCAGAGCAAAGGTGCAGTTTTCCACCCTCGCGCCGCTTTGGACCTGCCCCACTATGCCGCCGATGTTGATGTTGGCAGCTCCCGAGGAACTGTAACATATCTGCCCGGACATGACGACGTTGAGGTCATAGACCGCGCCGCCGTTCCCCAGCACGCCTGCCACCGCGCCCCAGGAAGACCCGTTCGCTTTCCTGTCGTTTGCTTCATCGAATGTCGCGTTGGTGTTTGGCTTGCCGGTTATGGTCAGGGTGTGCCCGTTGCCGTATATCTTGTGAGTGAAAGTGCTTCCGTCAAAAAAGTCCGACGCATTCGAACTGTATGACCAGCTGAAGTCCGCCGTTATGCTGATGTTGGCGGTGTTCGCCCTGACGGCGCTTCGCAAAGCGGCAAGGCTGTTCACTTCGGTGACGTTGCCTTCCTGCTCTCTCCCTATATCCGAGCCGTGTTGCAGGATGACGCCGTCCGTCGCTGCCGCCTCCGCTACGGGAACAGGATAATTATAAAGTCCTTCCCCTCCCCCTATAACGAGAGTGAACAAAACGGCAAATATCGCCAAAACGGCGACGAAGAACAATGCGATTTGCAACCGCTTCAATCCCTTTGTCATAACTATCTCCCTTGCGCCCTGCCTACCATGCCGAACGCCTTATGGCAAAATTATAAATCAAAACTTCCCGAATTACAAGCGCGCCGAAAAACTATTTAAGTGTTTTTTTAACATTTTTAGTCGTTGCTCCGCGAAAAATCACACCATATGTTGTGCTTTTTGACACCTGTCCCCGGTCACCCCATATGTCCGCCCTTACGCAACGCCGTTCCGCAATGCCGCCTCGCGCCAAAAGGCGGAAAGCCCTAAAACGGCAAACGAGAGGGGGCGCTCAACGCTCTCGCCCTGCCGCAAAAGGCAAAGCCGTCGGGTCTGACCTCGGAAATGCGATCTTAATGCGCAAGCCGCAAAAAAAGAAGGGCAACGCCCTCCTCTTCGCCGCAAAAGCTCTGCCGCAAATCATCTCGCCGCAGCCGCAGACCTGCCGCGAGCCGCGCGACAACGACCGCAAACAAATATTGAACGCGCCCGAGCGCTCGGGCGCGCATTACGCGCGTTCGCGTGGGCGCGGCTTCGTCCGCCGCTCCGTTGTCAGGCGTTTTCGCCCATGTGCGACACTTCGGTGCAAAGATCCTCCACCTGCAAAAGGAGTTCCTTGCCCTTGCTGTAAAACAACTCCCCTGCTTTCGTGAGCATAAAGCCGCGTCCGTTACGTTTCAACAATTTGACTCCGAGCGCGGCTTCCAGCGCAGCCATCTGCTGCGACACCGCCGATTGTGAGATAAAACACTTTGTCGCCGCCTCGGTGAAGCTGCCGCACTCCACAACCGCCGCAAAATATTTCATCCGCTTCAACAACATCCCCCGTGTCCTCCGTGACAGTAATTAAGTAAAGCAAGGTTATTGTAGCACTTTTTAACAATTTATGCAATAGTTTATATGCAGATGTTTGATTATCCGCAAACTTGTGCGGCAGAAAGCGCCCATCCGCCCCACCCGCCGCGCTTACGCAGTGCGCCGCACCCGTGACGGGTGCGGCGCACTGCCCTTTTCCGAGGCGGAGCAACTCCCTCCGCCCCGACCTTGTTGGTGCCGCTGACCGGGGTCGAACCGGTACGGTATCGCTACCGAGGGATTTTAAGTCCCTTGCGTCTGCCTGTTCCGCCACAGCGGCATTTATACCCCAGCCTAAAATCAGAGATTTTAGCCCGGGGACCCCGATTTTATGCCCCAGCCGAAAATCAAAGATTTTCGCCCGGGGACCCCGAGTTATGCCCCAACCGAAAATCGGGGATTTTAGGTTGGGGACACCACGTTTAGCGTCCGGAAAAAGAAAACGGGCGGCATCCTGCGATGCCGCTCGCCTTTTGGAGGCACCATCCGGATTTGAACCGGAGAATGAGGGTTTTGCAGACCCTTGCCTTACCTCTTGGCTATGGTGCCGTGGGTCGCGCCTCTCGCGTGCCTTATCAATATATCAAACAGCGGCGGTTTTGGCAACCGATTTTCGCAACTTCGCCCTGCCGATTATTTTTTGCGGGTGCGCAGCTTCTCCGCAAACGCCGCAAGTTCTTCCCCGAAAGGCAGCTCCGCCGCGCGCGCCTTCGCCGTCACCGTGCACTCGTCCAGCAGCTTCCGCGCCGCGTCCGCGCCTATCACCGCCACGAGAGAGTTCTCCTCCCCCTCGTCCAACAGGTCGTCCGCCACCTGGAACCCCAGCCCCAGGGCGTCGGCGTACTCCCCCACCGCGCGCAGCATTTCTTCGCTCGCGCCCGCGACCGTCGCCCCCGAAAGGAACGCCGCTCTTATCAGTGCGCCCGTTTTCAGGGCGTACATCTTCCTGAACTCCTCTTCCGTGCGCATACCGGCAAGGTCCAGCACCTGACCGCGCACCATATCCTCCGCCGCTTTCGTCATAAGCTGCGCCGCCACGGCGTATCTTCCGCCGAACTGCACCGCCCCCGACGCCAGCACTCCCGACGCCTTGCTTAACAGCGCGTCGCCCACGAGTATGCCTGCGGCTTCGCCGTATTTCTTGTGAACGGTGGGTCTGCCGCGCCGCATATCGTCGTTGTCCATGGCAGGCAGATCGTCGTGCACCAGCGAGTAGCTGTGGATGAGCTCTATCGCGCTGCCCAGGCTCAACACCTCGACCAGGGGCGGCGCCGCGCTCACCGCCGACGCTCCCAGCCATACCCCCGTGGGACGCACGCGCTTCCCTCCTCCGAAGCAGGCGTAAGCGAGAGCCTCGTCAAACTCGCTCCCCCCGTCGAACAGCGTGCCGAAACACCTCTCGAAAAGTTCAGTAAACTCCGAAACCGTCATTTGTCTACGTTGAACTCCTCCGTCACCTTGTCCAGGTCGTTCACCAACAGTTCCAGCCTGCCCTTTTCCGCTTTCAGTTCCGCGATGCAAAGTTTTGTGAGCTCCACTCCCTCGCCGAACGCCGAAATGGCTTCGTCGAGAGGAGCGTCCCCCTCAAGTTTCTTCACGATGCCTTCCAGCTTCGCGATGTTGTCCTCGAACTTGTTCATCCTGTTTTCAGCCATACAGCCTCCGTCCGCGCCGCGCGCGGTATCATTCGGCGTTCGGAGCAGCGCCCCGAACGGTAACTTTCTTCACTTCCGCTTCTATCTCGCCGTCGCTGCCGCGTGCGGTGACGATGTCCCCCTCTTTCAGGCTACGCACCGAAGTCACACTCTTTCCTGCCGCCTGCAAATTGAAGTAGCCGCGCGACAGCACTTTGAGAGGGTCGAGCGCCCCCAGCTTCCCCGACAGCGCGCCCAGTTTCGCGTCCGCGTCGCGCAGTCTGCCCTGCGCCAGCATCTTCATGCGGAGCGCCAGCGTGCGCAGCCTGTTCTCTCTGGAACGGTGGAACGCCACCATCTGCCGCCCGAGCGCGTTCCCTGCCGCCCGAGCGCGCATGGCTTTGCGCTCCAACACGCGCAGCGCCGACCTTTTCATCCTCGCCGCAAGCTCCCCGAGCGCGTCCGCCAGCGCATAATAGTCGTACGCCACCAGCTCCGCCGCAGCCGTCGGAGTCGCCGCGCGCGCGTCCGCAACGAGATCCGCCAGGGAAAAGTCCGTTTCGTGCCCTATCGCGGACACGACGGGCGTCTTCATTGCGTAGATCGCCCTCACCAGTTCTTCGTCATAAAACGGCGCAAGGTCTTCGAGCGACCCTCCGCCGCGCGCTATGACGATGACGTCGTAGCCCAGCCTGTCCACCCTCGCCAGCACGCCCGCTATCTCGTGCGCCGCACCCTCGCCCTGCACGCGTACGTCGCGCACGGTGATGTTTATGACAGGGTTCTTGCGCCGCACCGTGGTCACGATGTCGCGGATGACCGCCCCCGTTCGGGAAGTGACCACCAGCACGTCGGACGCGAATTTGGGGATGGGCACCTTGTGCGCTTCGTCAAACAGCCCCTCCGCGTTGAGGCGCGCTTTCAGCCTCTCGAACTCGATCGCGAGCAACCCTTTTCCGGCAGGAGTGATCGTGGAAGCGGCAAAGGTCAGCCGCCCTCCCTTCGTCCAGAAATTCATGCTGCCGCGCAGCACCACGCTCTCGCCGTCCTTGGGGATGTACGACCTGTCCGCGCCGAATTTGACGCAGGCTATCTGGGACTCTTTGTCTTTGAGAGTAAAATAAAGGTGCGGTCCGCTCATGCGTGCTCCCGACACCTCGCCGTAAACCTCCAACCCGTGAAAAACGGGATCTTCCACGCACGCTTTTATGGTGGCGTTCAACTCCGTGACACTGATAGCTTTTTCCGAGATAGGGGTTTTATCTGTCATTTTTATGCAATAAAACGGGCGTTACGCCTTTGGCGCCTCGCCGCGCACGAACTTCGCAAGCACGCCGTTCACAAAGCCGCCCGACTTTTCCGTGCCGTACTTTTTGGCAAGATCCACCGCTTCGTTCACGACTATCCCGACGGGCGTGTCGCCCTTTTCCAACTCGTAAAGCGCGATGAGCAGCACCACCATGTCCGGGCGGTAAAGCCTGTCCACGGTGTAGCGTTCCAGCTTGGAGGCAAGCAGCGCCTTGAGCCTTTCCGCATTCGCGGTCACGCCGTCGTAACGCTCGCGGATGTACGCCTTATCCTCCTCCGTCAGATCCGCGTCGGACAGCATGAATTCCAGCGTGGTGTCGTTCTCCGCGCCGTAAAAAGTGTATTCGAACACCAGTTTGAAAACGTATTCTCTGCTCGCTCTTCTCATGCTTCTCCCTGCGTCGGGAAATTGACGCCGACCACTTGCACATTAACGCTGTGCACCCTGAAACGCGTCGCGGATTCTATATCTTCCTTGACCTTTTGCTGCACCGCCGCCACTGCCTCGGGAATGCGGCAGGGATAGTTCACTTCCACGAACACGTCCACCGCCACCTTTTCGTTGGGCAGAAAATAGACGGACACGCCGCCCCCTCTTATCGCGCGCTTGGACGCGTCGCCGGAACGCAGCACCACAACTCCGTCCACCTCCGCCGCCGCATCGGATGCGAGGGACATGATGACGTCGGAAAACACGGCAAGATTGTTGGTTCTCATTTCTTTTGGCATATCTTCACCTGTTCAAGCAGTATATCACAATGCGGCTCTTTTAGCAAGCCGCGCGCGCAAAATGCCCTCCACGACCCGTTTTTCCTCATTCTCCTCGCGTGTGCCCGACCGGCGTCGGACAACCTGCCTGCTTCAAAACCTGACCGGACGCCCGATAATTTTTCTTAACCTTTATTGAATTTTTATCCGAAATGCGTTATCATGTACCTGTTTTAGGGTATAACTCGCGCAGGGGGAGGTAATATGAGCTTCATCGAAGTCAAAGACGTCTGTCATTCCTACAACGGCAAGGATATGATACTGAAAAATGTTGATCTCTCCGTCCGAAAGGGAGAGTTCCTTTCCATACTCGGCGCGTCCGGCAGCGGAAAGACCACCCTGCTCTCCGTGATGGGCGGCATTGAACTTCCCACATCCGGACAGGTGTTTGTGGACGGCGAGGATATCACCGCCTGCGGCGAGAAAAGACGCGCCATCCTCCGCCGTACCAAGCTGGGTTTCGTCTTCCAGTTTTTCAACCTCGCCCCCTACCTCACCGTGGAACAGAACATAATGGTGCCCCTGTTCCTCGCAGGCAAACGTAAGCGCACCATGAAAACGCCCATCGACGAGCTTTTGGAGTTCGTCGGGCTCTCCGACAAGCGCAAGTCCCTCCCCGGCAAGCTCTCGGGCGGCGAGCAGCAGCGCGTCGCGATAGCGCGCGGATTGGTCTTCCGCCCCGACATCATCTTTCTGGACGAGCCCACGGGCAACCTCGATTCCGTCAATTCGGAGAGCATAATGCAGCTGCTCTCCCGTATAAACGCCGAGTTCGGCACCACCGTCGTTCAGGTCACCCACAACGAAAAAACGCCGATTACGGCACGCGCGTCATCACGATAAGCGACGGGCATATCGTTTCCTCCCGCGACGTCGACAAGCGCACAGGCTCTTCCAAGACGTCCGTATGAACATCCTTTTCCGCCATACGTTCGGCAGCATCGCACGCAATCCCGTGCAATCGCTCATAGTCGTCATCTCCACCGCGCTTATCACGGCGTGCATTTTCGTCTGCCTTTGCATCTCCTCCCTCTTCGAGCAGCTCACGTCGCTGTGGTCAAACAACATGTACGCAGGTGCGGACCTTTATGTGGCGGTGAGCGGAAAAACGGAAAAGATGACCGATTACCTGCAAGAACACGAGGACGAGGTGGAGACATATTATCTCGCCTACGAGAAGAGCGTGACTCTCTTGACCGAGTCGGAAACCGTGCGCGGCTATATGATAGCGGTGGAGGACCTTGACGGGTTCGACGCGCTCACGGGCGCTGAGATACTCTCCTCCGCGGACATCGACAGCGATCTGCCTCGCGCGCACATATCCGCAAGGCTCGCCGAAGTGGCGGACCTCTCCCTCGGAGAAGTGTTCACGACCAAACAAGGCAAAGAGTATGTCGTGACGGCGATCGCCAACAATACCGCAAGATATTTTGCGACCGGAGGCGCGGTGTTCGCCTGCGAACTTGCCTACGACCTCAGCCCTACGCGCGCCACCGTGTATCTCCGCGACCCCGACGCCCTGCGTTCCGACGGCGTAACGGTGAAAGACGCGTGGGAGACGGACTTAAAAGAGCTCTTCCCTGCAAACAACGCCGTCAACATCGATAACGGCTACTATATTGAAGAGGCGGAACGCTCCGTGCGCGGCAGTATGCGCATGATGACGATAGCCGCCGTGGTGATCACTGCGCTCATGGGCGCTCTCCTTTACGCCTCCTTCTCCGTCATCGTGCGCGGCAGAGTGAACGAACTGGTCAAGTTCAAAGCCGCAGGCGCAACGCCCTTGCAATCGGCAGGCATACTCCTCTTCGAGGCGGCGATATACGCCCTCGTCGGCGGACTCATCGGGCTGGGCTTCGGGGAACTGCTGGTGGACTACATCGGCGTGCTGCTTTCGGAAAATATAGTGGGAGGCGCGCTCGTCGCGGAAAGTTGGAAATATCCCGTCGCCGTGCTGATAGGTATGGCGTGCGGCGTCGCTTCCTGCGTCATCCCGGCTCTCAAAATGAGCGCTTTGCCCATCCGCAGACTGTTGGGAGGCAGCGAGCGCTTCACTCGCCCGATGCGCCCCGTGTGGGCGATAGTCATCACCCTGCTCGTCGTGGCGTTCGGGACCGCGCAATTCTTTGTGCCGCGCTCCGCGCTGGTGCCCGTCGCGATCATCGCCCTTCTCCTGCTCGTGGTCTGGCTCATCGCCGTTATGCCCGTGGTGCTGCGTGGGATATGTTCTCTGACAGGCAGCATCGCGCGCAGCGGACCGGCTTCCCTCGCTTCGTACGCCGCGCCCAGAAACGTGGCGGTCAGCTCCACTTTCACCATGCTCGCCGCGCTCATAATGTTCATCAGTCTGGGCATGGGCATCCTGGACAGCGTGCAATATACCTCGCTCGCTGCATCCGCACGCTACACCGCCGATTTCATCGTCACTTTGAGCGGAGTTACCGACGAGAACGTCAACGCCGCTTTGCAACGCGCCCTTTCGGTGGACGGCATCACCGACGGCGCCGCGGTGAAATCTTACGTCAGTATCCGCCTCGCCGACGAAAACGGCGTCCCGATCATGCAGGACGGTTCAGCGAACAAAACTTACGTGACCTTCCTCGCCGTGGATAAGGGGGAGGACATCCGCTACTTTACCTTTAACTACGATCCCGAAGTCGCCGCGCGCTTCGACGAATGCGAAAACCCCATCGTCATCACTTCTTATATCGCGTACAAGTATGACATCGAAGTAGGCGATACGCTTAAACTTCTGAAAAACAAGTCTTACTCCACAGAAACCTTGGTTTCGACGAAGGTATTCACCGTCGTCGGCATCGACACGACAGTCACCTCATGGGACTTCGCCGCGGTCGTAAGGAAAGACGCCATCGCGTTTGAAGGCTTGGACGAGCTTATCGGCGAAAAAGTGATCTATCTGAACGGCGACGAGGGGGCATTCACCACCCTGCGCGAGCTGCTCGACGATGAGCATACCACCGTGTTCAAACGCGAGGCTTACCGCTCGGGCGAAGGCACGGACAGGATAGATACGTCCAGGCTCATATCCGTCTTTTCAACCATCGTGTACGCCGTCGCAGCCATAGGACTCGTCAATCTCATCCTCATAACCGCGGACGAGCGCAAACGGGAATTCGATGTGCTGCGCCTCTCCGGCATGACCGCAAAAGACGCCGCGGTTTACATCTTCACCGAAACCGCCATGCTCGCGTCCGGCGGCGTCGCGGCAGGGCTTCTGCTCTCGCTCGTCGCCAACCGCGCCACAGTCGCCTTCTCCCAGCTGATAGACAAGTACGTGTCGCCGGAGATCTTCCCCACGCGCATACCCGTCATCGCCGCAGTCGTGTGCGCCGTCTTCGTCGTGGTCTGGTCCGTCGCCCACGTCATAACTTTCAGGCGTGTGAGCTCCCCTGCTTACCGCAAAAACTCCGAACGTTTCCTGCGCTCGGACTGACCGCGCTAAATTTTCCCTCACCCAAGGTCAAAATCGTTTGACATTGATCCCCTGCCTGTCATATAATCTACAAGCGATCACCCGTGCGTGGGTGGCGAAATTGGCAGACGCGCTAGATTCAGGTTCTAGTGAACAATACGTTCATGTGGGTTCAAGTCCCGTCCCGCGCACCAGACCAGAATAATACGAACCAAGACGACAAGTCGAGGTTCGTATTATTTTTTGCATGCGATTTCTTCGGAATGATTGTCCGATTGCAGTAGCACCTCTTGAATTTGCGCTTTTTCGGTCGGCTATGGTAGCATAGCTCATCGCGGACATCAACGGTCGCAAAATCGTCGCTTAAAACACCTATCTAAAGACTTTGAGAGCCGAGTGAGGAGATTGTTTCCTTGCTCGGCTCTTTTACTGTCTATAAGGCATTTCCAGACTTGTACGCAACGATTTTGGCTTTGTTCCGTTGACTTCCGCAGGCTCGCTATTTAGTGCACTGATATTTACCGTCCTATGCACCTCCGCCTGTTGCCCGAAAAATGCAAATACAAATTCAGAGGTGTAAAGATGGAAATGTTGGTAACCAAGTTCTCAAACGGAAAGTATCGCAACGAGGGTGAATTGTTCAAAGAGGTAATCTCCGCCGAAAACGTCAAACTCATGGGCGAGATGATCGCATTGCAAGCTTTGCGTACTGTAAAGAAGTTCGATATGAATGTAGCAGACAGGCTGTATATCGGACTCATCAAAGACCTGCACCATATGAGTGAAGTAGATTATATCGTATCTGACGGCTATGATGTCGCTCAGACCGCTATTTGCTTTCTGTATCAATTTGTCGGTCATACCGCCAATGAGATTTATGGAAAAGACCGCAAAGGAAAGAAAATCAGTATAAAACTTGCCTGCTACCGCGAAGTAGACCACTTTATCAATCTTCTTCGTAACAGAACGGACAGGCGCGGAACTATCATTGAATCCATTGACTTTACGGATTATAAGGCTCTGCCCATGGATCCCGTCAACTGCTTTGAACACGAACAGACGGATTACACGAAATACGATGAACTCGTCGGCGCATTACGGTTATCCGCTTTGGAACTTGCCATCTTGAACTGCTATATGAACGGCATGGTGCAAGCTGAAGTCTGTGCCGAACTCGGCATCGGAAGAGGCACGATAAACCATCGCAAGGCAAGTATTCGTCAAAGATACTATAATCTTTACGGCACATTGTAATATGACTTATGAATTCATACAAACGTAAAAGCCTCGATCGAACCTTTGAAGGTTACGAAAGAGGCTTTTTTCTTATTTCATAACCCTATCCAAAAGCGCTTGATAGCTGTCAACTACATCATAGACGACATTGCCGCTACTGATCGCTTTGAAGTGTTCTCTCGCGCAATGAATCTTGGACTCTTCTATCAACCGCAGTTGCAGGGAGGACATCGAGCCCTTTGTTTCCGCCACGAAGTAGATATGCTTTACCGTTCCCTCGTAAAACGCTATTGCCCAGTCGGGATTATACTTGCCTACAGGCGTTGCGATGTAAAAGCTGTCGGGCAACTTCACATACACGGCAACATCAGCGCTTGTATCCATATCGGAGGCAAAATCGCGCTCATTGGTAGAGTCATAAATGATATGATCATACAAGTGCCGCTGCGCTTTCATGGCATTTACGCCCAGCCGACCCTTTATCGTCGGTTCGGTGAAAATCTTGGTGTCATAGCGCTCATCCAGCATGTTATAAGTGATGTGCTGAACGATCGCCGTGGCCTTTTCGTCATTGATCAAATCTGACGCTTTGATGATAAACTCTTCCGGGTTGTAGGCGAATTGGTCAAATACGCTTTTCTCAATGCCGACCAGAATTTCCACCACCGCCTTCCGCGTCAGACCCGTTTCGCCGACGATTTTCCCGACAAGGTCATATTTAACGCTATTGTTGACGCGAATCCGCTTGCAGTTGTCATAGGTGGAAGACCGGGTCTTTTCAAAAGCCCCCCCTTCCAACAACTCGTCTTTAGACTTAATCTCCTCCATCACGCCTGTTTCCACCTTGAAGAACACCTTCGGAATGAAGAGTTTTCGGTTGATGGCGTCAATTGATTTCCTCACCAGCTCATCCGTGTCAAAATCGACGACGTAGACGGACTTGGGACTAATCCGCTGCCACAGCGCTTTGAACTCCGGCATAGCAAGCTTTTCGGAATCTACCTGCAATTCCACATTCTTGTCACGAGCATTTTCGGGCTGCATGGCGCGGCTGTCATAGACGGAATCCAAAATATCCATGATCGAGCCGCTGCTGCCTGCGACTTCCTCGGCTACCTTAATTTCGCCGTTTGCCTTATCGGCATAATATTTATCAGTCAAAGCGCCTTTTTTATCGATGTACCCGTTGACGATGAGTTCAAAGCAAATCGCTTGTGCCAACTCTCCGTCCACGATTTGCTCGTTGCCATTCGCATCCGTGAGCACTTTGTCTTTGAACAAATCCGCTGTGACCGCAACGGGGCGGTCTGCGACGGCGTCTGCCAATTCCTCCTGCAAGCCTCTTGCAAAGCTATCGTAACTTTCGCTGGCGATGACCGTAAGAACATTGACGGCATGCACATCGCTTCCCAGTGCGTTGACGTCCATGCGCTCGCCGTCCTGATTGACGCAAAGGCGCAAACCTCGCCCGACTTCCTGCCGCTTGCGCACTTCGCTGCTGCTTTGTTTCAGCGTGCAGATCTGGAACACATTCGGGTTATCCCAGCCTTCCCGCAAGGCGGAGTGCGAAAAGATAAACCGCACGGGCGAACGCTTCGGATCGCGGTCGAGGAGCAGTTCTTTATTCTTCATGATCAGGTCATACGCATCGATATCGTCGGAAGTTCTCTCCTTTTTATCGATCTTTCCATCCGTCATTTTACCTTTCTTATCAATGGAAAAATAGCCGGCGTGCGTATCGTGCGCGGAGATGGCGTCGAGATATTTGACGTAATCCTCATCGCCGAATTCCAGCTGCAAATTGCCGACGACGTCGTTATATTCTTCCTCGAACATATCGGCATAAATGCCATTGTAGGGATTGCCCGCCTCGTCGTATTGCTTATACTTTGCGACTTCGTCAATGAAAAACAGGCTCAAGACTTTAATGCCCTTATGGAAGAGCTGACGCTCGCGCTCGATATGGGAAAGGATAGTCTCGCGGATCTGAATGCGGCGCAGCTGCTCCTCGCTGACTTTGCCGATGACGTCGCCCGCATAGATCTTGATCCCGTTCAAAAATTCTACCGAGTTGTCACGCCCGTCGATAAACTTGACGACAAAACCGTTCCTATACTCATCTAAATAGCCGGAGTTATCGTAAAGATTGAACCCGATGCCGACCTTCATCGTCTTTTTGCGGAGTCCCGTTGCGCCCTTGTAATCGAATTGCAGCGTTGCCGTCGGGTCGGCTTTGGAGAGGTTGATACCCTCTAAATAGACATAACTTTCGGTCGCCGTGCTGCCCGATTCGGAGATGCCCTTGACGGCGATCTTCTTCACCAGCCGCTTGTTGTACGCCTCCATCGCGTCCAGCCGATAGACCATATTGTAAATGCTGTCCGCCTTGTGTGTGGCGGAATAGCGCAGCGTTAAAAGCGGACAAAACTCTTTCAGCCGTTCCTTTGTCTGTGCTCCTTCGACCGACTGCGGCTCGTCAATGATCAAGATCGGGTTTGTTTTTGCGATAATGTCAATGGGGCGGCGGGAGCGGAACTCGTCCAGCTTCATATAAATGCGGCGGGCGTCTTTCCCTTTGGCGTTGAACGCCTGCGAATTGATGATCATCACATTGATGGAACTATCCGAGGCAAAGCGGTCGATCTCGGTCAGCTGCGAGGAATTATAGATGAAGAAGCGGATCTTCTTTCCGTATTCCTCGGCGAAATGCTCTTGCGTTACCTGAAAGGACTTATACACGCCCTCGCGGATGGCGATGCTCGGCACCACGACGATGAACTTGCTCCAACCGTAGTGCTTGTTGAGCTCGTACATGGTCTTGATGTAGGTGTACGTCTTGCCCACGCCCGTTTCCATCTCGATAGTGAGGTTATACTTGCACGATTTCGACCCTTCCAACCTTTCGGATGGCTTGAGTTGGTTCGCCCGCTGCACCTTTTGCAGATTGCTCAAAATAACCTTATCCGAGAGCCCGGGAACGATCGGTTCATTGCGCCAACCGGTGAAGTCCTCCTCGTCCGTGATGGACATCTGATAGTCAATGCCCCTGTCTATCATATAAGTAGGCGTGAGATACGGCTGCCCCGCGAACACATCCACCACGGCTTTCGCCGCGTCCGCCTGGAATTTTTGATGTTTGAATTGAAGTTTTAACATAATGTGCCCCTCAAATCACTCTTACACGCTTGGTAATATCATCCGCGTCTTCCGGCATATAGATCTTGAAGATCTCATACATGTTGATCTTTGCAGGGCTGTCGGCAAAACCGCTGTCGCGGAAGACAGTGCGCAGCGGCTTGCGTTCCGCAATTTTCCTGACAACGCTTTCGGGGATGTTCTCGTCAAAGCAGGCGACCAGGTCTCCGTCATTGTAGACATGCACCGTGCACCCGTCGAGCTGCTCGGACTTGTACGACATGGACAGCGGAACTCCCCAGTCTATAAGACAGCCGAACAGCAGGTCTAAATCGGTGCGATCATCCTTGATGTTGGAGATCATATCAAAAAGGTCTGCCTGCTTGTAATCGTCCGCGGCATAGTAGACGTCCTTCATATTGCTGTCGGCAAGTTTCAGAACGCGGAAGCCGACATCGGGGTTTTGCACCGCCAAACCGTTTTCCGCCTTGATTTTTTCGCCCGCGCGGCGAATGCGCTCTTTGCCGATCTCGCAGATATTTTTGTAGCCGGCTTTATACGCTTCACTTTGTTCATCGCACGGTTCCGGCAGCTGCACCATGATAAACTTGCGGTGTCCGCCGTCTTCGGCATTGAGCTGCATCACGGCGTGCGCGGTGGTGGCGGAACCGGAGAAAAAGTCAAGGATGAGAGAATCTTTGTCGGATGCTACTTGAAGAAAATGCTTTACTAATGCAGAGGGCTTTGGATATGAAAAAACATTGTTCCCCAATAGTCCTGAACATTCTGTTGATCCTAATCCGTTTGAAAAATCAATTAGTGCTCGATAAGGTATTGTTCGTACATATATTTCGTCGTTATTATCGACAAACTGATATTGTTTGATATAAACCTTCCATTTTCCTTCTCGCTTTTGAAATACAATAAATCCATTTTTCTTTCCCCATTCAAATTTTTGTTTGCTCCATCTCCATGTATTAGGTCGCCCAAATTGTCCCCCAGAGTATATTATTGTACCATCAGGTGTTTCAATAGGATAATCCAAGCCCTCACTATAACTTCCTCGATAATCAAGATCTCTCAAATAATATTTTCCGCGCCTTTCGACATATTGATCTTCATACTTATATTTATCGTCGATTTCCACATCAATTTTTTCTTGATTTATTTTACATACTGAAATTGATTTTACATAACAAAGAACATAATCGAATTCAATCGCAATGTGTGAACTATCATGCCCGCTTCCAGCTTTGTTTTTTCGTATAAAATTACAAATAAAATTCTCCGAGCCAAAAACTTCGTCACATATTTTTTTAAGATTATATAATTCTGAGTCATCGATAGAAATAAAGATCACTCCATCTTCCGCCAATAGGTTTCTTACCAACAGTAACCGAGAACAAATCATACTGCACCAATCGGAATGAAATCTGCCGTTGGAATCGGTATTTTTGAACAGGCGGTTATCGTCCTCATCGTACATGCCCATTTGCTCGTTTTCCTCTTCCTGCGAGCGCATGAAGTCATCGGCATAGATGAAATCGTTTCCCGTATTATAGGGTGGATCAATATAGATCATTTTTACCTTGCCGAGATAACTTTCCTGCAAAAGCTTGAGAACTTCCAGATTGTCGCCCTCGATATAGAGGTTTTCAGTCGTGTCCCAGTCTTTGCTCTCCTCGGGGCAGGGGCGCAGCGTCTTACGGATAGGCCGGTTCGCCTCCGCAATAGAAGCCTTTTTGCCCACCCAGGTGAACTCATAGCACTCGTCGCCGTCCACCACGTCGGAGGAAAGCATCTGTTTGAGCACTTCAAAATTGATCCCGCGCTTGACTTTTCCGTTTTCGTCCCGCATTTCGGTCATGCAGTTCGGGAACAGCTCCGCAATCTTTTCAACATTCTCCACCGTCATATCCGGCGTTTCAAATTTCATCTTTTCCATCTTATTTATTCCATCCTTATTGTTGAATTATAGCGATCACAATGTCATATATAAACTTTGCAATACCAGTAAAATTGCTTAATACTTCTCCTGTTTTGAAAAGGGTGGTCATCTTCTTCATCACTTTTTCATAACGTGAGTCCGCATCATTTTTATCCTTTGCTTTGGCAATCTCCATAACTTCAGATAAAATTGCCAGCAAATCATCCTGCATATCATTTGACTTGTTAATTAATTCTACAAGCGTATATAAATTAGCGGTATTTGCCTCGATTGCTTGAAGCACTTCAAGACTACGTGCCTGGTAATTTTCCATAGCTTCCATATGCTCTCTTATAGGAATTGGGTCGATATCTTCCAATTTTGTATGGTCAATTGGTGGATATGGACAACTCGGAATTTTAGTCAAGTTAGACCAATTAATGTTTCTGACTTTTCCTGCCACTTGCTGAATACTATTTGCTTCATTTGTTTCTTTATCACACATATCACTTCTCCTTTGATTAGTTATTCGATTAACTTTCACATTTTGTAGCATAGAGCTTCTATTGAGGTTGTTCGCGTTCTTTCCGCAGCTTCTTTATTTCCGCGTTGATCTCCATTCTGCGGTTGAGTTGTTTTTCCTTGTGCAGTTTGCTTTCAAGTGCGGCGATCTGCTTCTCGAGCTGCCGGCGCTCCTCGTCACGCTTGACGGAGTCTTGCAGGCTTTCGTTATTATCCGATTGCAGTCTCTCGCCCGCGATCTGCCTGACAAGGTTTTCATACACAGCGTCCATGTCAAGCCCGTCGATGACGAACCGCAAGTCGCTGTCACTCATCCACTCTGTGTGGTAGTATCTCTTGACTTTGACGGCATTGCCGCTTGCTGCGGGCGCTTCCTTATAGCCTATCCACGCCTGTGCTCTGCCGCCGCAAGTCAGGACGAAAAGCAGGTGATATGGGATCGCTTTGTCAATCTGCCGCAGCACCGTTTCGTCGAGAGAGGGCGCGTTGAGGCGCAATTCGAAGACTTCGACCTCTGTCACCCGTTCCCCCTGAGCGACACGCAAGGTGGACGGAGCCAGCTTGTTGCACCAATATACCGCCTTGATCTGTTCGGCGAACACGCGGCGCAACGAGGCGGGGACGTCCGAGTTGTCGTAAAACTTTTGTTTCGGCACGCGTTTGTTGAACTCTGTCTGTGTGGGAAGACCGAACATCGTGCACCTCTATTTCACGACAATGAAGCATATCAGCTCGAAGTCCTGAATGCCCGTCACTTCCGAAAGGAGTGCCGACGTGCCGCCGCGCTTGAACAAGCTGTCGATGTCGCTCTCTTCCTTGACGTCAATGATCGAGTTGATTGCCTCGCTCAACAGCTGCGATATCTCTCCCATATTGCGGCCGTCGTCCGTTTCGTCATTGAACGCTTTGCAAAGCTCCGCGCACGGTTCGCTTTTACCGCGACAAAGCAGTCGTATGGCGTCGAGCAACTTTTTGGGGGCAAGATAGTCGCAGACGATCTCGCCGTCACTTCCGATGTAGACCATATAAAACGGGTGGATGCGGTTGCGGTTGTCGACGTTCACGCTGTCGTTGATGTTGCGCAGCACAAAGATCACGCCCGCAGGCGCGTCCTCCGCCCTTCCCACGACCGCATGCAGTCCTTTGGGGGCAGTTTCGATGTCCTCATGCGTTTTCATGTATTCCAGCAAGTCGAGGCGGAACTCGTTCAAACCCAGATCCATAATGGAAATGCCGTTTGTCATATCCTCGATGTCGACGACTTCTTCCTGCAAACGCTTGAGCTGCGCCCTGCGATATTCCAAGTCTCCATTTTCCTCCGCATTGATGAGGTCATCGTCGCCTGTTGACGTCATGATGGTTATCTTCATCCTGGTTTCCACGCGGCTCTTCAGATTTATGTACTCATCAAGGTCCATATCGGGCCAGAAATTCACGAGTTGGATGCGCGCGTTTTGGCTGCCTATGCGATCGATCCGTCCAAAGCGCTGTATGATCCGCACGGGGTTCCAGTGGATGTCATAATTGATCAAGTAGTCGCAGTCCTGCAGGTTCTGCCCTTCCGATATGCAATCTGTGGCAATCAGGATGTCGAGATCCGCCGCACTGCCGGGGAGCAGCACCGCTCTTCCTTTGGAGATTGGGGAAAAACACGTCAACACGGTGTTCATGTCGGAACGCAGCTTCGGAATCGTGCTTCTGCCGTCCACCGTGCCGGTGATCTCTGCCGTTTCCAAACCGAACTTCTCTTTTGCAAATTTACTTACGTTTGCATAAAGATAATCCGCCGTGTCGGAGAACGCGGTGAAAATGATTATCTTGGGGTTGCCGGGATTTATCGGGTGTGCAATCTTGTTCTCGATCAATCCGAAAAGCGTGCGGAGTTTTGTGTCATGCTCGGGAGTGATGTCGGCGATCATGCTCGACAACAATTCAAGCGTTTCGGCGTCCTGTTCAAGCTCCCGTTCCCACGACACATAGTCCATGTCGGCAAGATCAATCCTGACTTTCTTCCCTACCGAAAAATAGTCCGTGTTTTGATCGTCATAGTCGAAGTCTTCGCCGTCGGAGATCTCCGTCAAGTTCAGAACACAGCCGCCGGCACGGTAATTGTTTATCGTTTCTATCGTGCTGTCTATAAGTGCCTTGATTCGGTCAACGGTGAGCCTGAACGAATATACCGAGCTTTCCAGCCTTTTGAGAAGGTTGATGCTCATCAACCGCCGTATTCCCTCTTCTCTTCCTTGCTGCGTAAGCGTATTGTCCTTATTGTGCGAGAGCGCGGCGTACTTTGCCATCCTTGACGGCATGATAAAGTTGGATGGGGTGTAGATTGTCAGATTCAACGACATCAAAAGCTCGTAAATATCGTTGTAATTGATGGCGCCGCTGAGGTCGGTTAGACACGGTCGCAGCGAGATCGGGGCAAGACGCTCCGGGAACTTCCCTATTGCGGAGACATTGTAATACTTCTCGATGTGTTTTCTGGAGCGCGCTATGGTCACACTGTCCAGCAATTCGAAAAAGTCAAAGTCGAGCGTGCGCAGCAATACCTCCGTCGTCCGTTTTTCCGCGGGCAATTTGCACCATGCATTGTATGCTTTTTGTGCCTGACGGAAGATCTCATCTATGCTTTTGGTGGTCGAGAGCTTTTCGTTGATTTGTTTTGCGTCCCCTTCATAGGCAAGCGCAAGCTGATTTTTCAGGTCGATGAACTTGTTGTTGACAGGAGTTGCAGAAAGCATCAAAACTTTCGTGCGCACACCCGTCCTTATCACCTTGTTCATCAGCCTCAGATATCTGTTCTCTTTCGCCCCCTCTCCGGAGATTTCCCCTCCGTTGCGGAAGTTGTGGCTTTCGTCAATTACAACCAGGTCATAATTGCCCCAATTCAGCCGCTCGAGATCAATCCCGTTGGACTTTCCCCGTTCGCGCGAAAGATCGGTGTGATACAGCACATCGTAGCCGAGCCGATCTTCCGCAATCGGATTGTTGACATAGTTGCTTTTGTAGGTGTTCCAGTTCTCGGACAGCTTTTTGGGACACAGCACCAGCACGGATTTGTTTCGGTTCTCGTAGTACTTGATCACCGCAAGCGCGGTAAATGTTTTGCCGAGACCCACGCTGTCCGCCAAAATGCAGCCGTTGTATTTTTCCAGCTTGTTGATGATCGCCAGCGCCGCATCGCGCTGAAAGTCGTACAGCATCCCCCAAATTTTGCTTTCCTTGAAACCATTCGCCTCATTCGGCAATTCGTCTTCGGAGATGTCGTCCAAAAACTCGTGGAAGATATTGTATAAGGCAAAGAAATAGATATATTCCGGCGCATTCTCCCGATAAGCCGCAGTTATGTTTTCCAGCACAATGTCAGTGACTTTCCTGAGCTTTTTCTTATCGTTCCAAAGCTGGTCGAACAGCCTTATGTAATATTGTGAGTTTTCGTGGCTCTCCGTCTTTTGTACAAAATAATAGGCATTATTGCCGCGTTCGCAACCGAGATCCACGGTTGTAAAACCATTGATCGGCATATAAGTGTTTTCATCGACTGTGATGAAACCCATCATCTGTTCCTGTGTCACGTTCGATTTGAAAGTGACTTTCTTTCTGATCCAATCCGCGCACTCCTTCGCAATAGCCTTTTGCGCCAACTCATTGCGGAGCTTCACCTCAAATTCGGTACCGTACAAGCTGCGCTCCCTGGTAAGGCGAGGAATGTAAAATTCCCGCTGCGCCTTTGGCGTTTTTTCCGTTAAAAAAGTAGGCGAAGTGAAGATAAAACGCAGCTCGTCTATACTCTCCAACTGCTTTTTCAACTCCCGATAGGCATAGATCGAAAAGCATGCGGCAGCTATGGACAGTTTGCTGCCTTTATGAATCTCTACTTGCAAGTCACCTTTTACAGTGTGGTTAATGTTGTCTATGATCTTCATCCTTCAGTCCGCCAAACGACCTCTTCGGCTTTACTCTTGAAGCGCACACATCCGGAATGTCGGCCGTCTATTCGGACGATTAATCCACGAACAAATAAAAACATTATGTTCATGTATTTTCCCAATCAGTGTACTTTTCCTAATTAAATTATAGCAAAAACTAATATTAAAAACAAGATATTGATTGCAGCCTATCACAAATAAATCATCACTTACTCATGATTGGTTCGGTATACAAATATGCTTTCATGTTTTTTGTTCATAGATTGGGAAAATCAGTGTACTTTTTGCACTTTTAGAGAAGCTTGCCGAGCCTGTTCATCATATCCGCCTTATGCTCCATAAGGGAGTGAGCATAGCGGTTGAGGGTTACTGTCGGATTTTTATGTCCTAATATCTCGGACAATGTTTTTACATCCATGCCGCACTCTAAGGCGCGGGTGGCGAAAGTATGCCGCAGAGAGTGAAAGCCTTTGTGCGGGATCTTTAGCTTTTTCAGGAGCAATTCAAAACTTCGCTGGTAGGAACGCACAGAAACGGGCTTTCCGTTTGCAGACACCACGGAGGACGAATCGCTCCTTTTCTTCACGCTTCTGAGGATGGGCAGCAACTGTTTCGGCAACGGTATTATTCGGCGAGAAGTGGCGGTTTTCGGCTCGTCTATAATGAGCCCGTCTTTGCCGTCATGGCAGGACTTGGAAATGGTCAGTATGCCTTTCGTTAAGTCAATATCATCCCATTGCAGGGCGATGAGTTCCCCGATACGCAATCCGCTGTAAAGGCAAAGAATGATGCCGTATAGCTTATCCTTTTTGCCGTTCAGGATTGCTTGCTCTATCCTCTTTTGCTCGGCGAGTGTAAAGCACTCCACAGGTTTTTCTTTCAGCTTTGGGCGTTTGAGTTTATCCGCCGTGTATTCCCTCGTCAGTCCCAAAAGATGTGCTGTTTTAAGCGAACTTTGGATGACAGAGATAATTGCATTGACGCTGTTAGCAGATAAGCCTTTCCCCGTTTTTTTATTGCCGCTTTGCAAAAGCTCTGTTATGAACGATTGCAGGACAAGCGGAGACAAATCGTTCAGCTCTATGCTGCCGGTCTTGTCTTTGATATGCTGCTCTACTATAAGCCTGTACCGCTCGTAAGTCCGCACTTTGACGGACGGGCGGATATAGTTTTCCAGCCATTGAATGACCCAGTCTATGTATTTCATGTTCCCTCCAAAACAGGTTATTTTTCTCAAATGGCAGTTAGGCGTGCGCTTGGCTTATATACAAGTCGGCTCGGCTGACGCCTCGCCGAAGCCAAGCGCACGCCCGAACAGGCAAAGCGGGCAAACGGAAATCAAAGGCGGCGACGATGCGGGCGTTCGCCGCTGACCCGCTTGGCGAATCGCCCGCTTACATCGTCGCACTATACCTTGATTTTCACCATCAGATGATCCGCTATGTCACTTTCGGGAGCCTTGCGATTACTTCGGGGCTTACCGTGCCGATATACTCTCCGTCGTCCCAGCAGCTGAACTTGTCCGAAAGTATAAACTTCCTTTCATTCTCACCGTAAGAACAGATGATGTCTTCGTCCATAACATCCGTCACGAAATAACGATACAGGCCTCTAGAATAGACGAGTTTTTCACCCGTCTTTTCCAAATACTTGGTCAGATATCGTATCGCCTGCGGCACTTCGGAAGCGTAGACTATGGGCTTGAAATCATTCCTGCCGAACTTCTTGCCGAAGAAGTCGTTCTGATAGGTCGTACGCATCTTCCGTGCTCTCGTATCGAAGTCCCGCACTTCCTCATTTCTGCCGGGCAGCGTACCTTCGGGGATACAGAATATCCCGTGAAAGTGCAGCCGTTGCGTACCGGGTGCCCTCTCCCAAACTCCTATGTATCGCCAACCCTTGCGCGAACTGAAATGCTGCAAACACCTGCTCAATGCCTTCCGGAAACTTTCTTCGTCGTGCAGCTTGTCATCGAACGTGAAAGTCACGAAGAAATTGAATTGCTGCTGGTTTATCTTTCGCCACAACCGTACTTTGCGGCAGATCATGTTGCGGTGTTTCCGTTCGAGATTTTGCGCTACAAACTCCGCACACTGCTCTTCACTCCCGAAGCAGGGCGTCATCTCCTTGCGGATAAATTCCTGCCGCTCGTTCACTTCCATAGCTACGCTTTTTTGATACAGTTCCTCAAACAGTTCCTTGCGCGTCATACGCCGTTCTTCGGATATCGCATCGGCTTTTCTCCGCTCCGCAGGGGCGGTGTCATTTCCGTCCGCATTTTCTGCGGATGCGGTTGCCGATCCCTCGGCTTGTCCCTTGACGGCTATCACTTCTTCGGGAGCCTTGCGGCGTTTCTTAGCATAAGGATTAGGCTCGTAAGGGATCCCGATATAATGTCCTCCGTCCGAATAGACTTTTACTTTGCCATACGGCATGTTTGTATCCTCCTTGAATAAAATGAATTTCTGCTCTTCATTTCTTCCGAGGCGGATGAGAGTTATAACTTCATTTTCACATACGGAATTACGGCAGCCGCTTTGCCACGCGCTATGTTCCGTCCGCATGTCTCACTTGCTTTCATTCATCTTTTCCAAATATTCGTTCATCCGCATTTCCAGAGAAGAAACGAAGAGGCCGTACTCGTCCTCGGTCATATGCTCGATGTCGGGCTTGCCCACGACAAAGACTTTGATGCCGAGAGGGTTTCTTTTGACCTCTATCTCTTCCACTCACATCACCTCCTTTCAGATAAAATTTGTTTTGTCCGTCCTTGTCCGTTACGGTGCTTTCAGCCGCACAAAGCATTTGTTTGTCATGCCGCTTCCCTCCTTTTTGATATATTCTCTCGGAGATACTCCAAAAGTTTCTTGTTTTTCATGCGGACATACTCGCAGGAGTAATTGAGTTCTTCCGCCGCGGCCTCCTGCGTCAGCCCCATGACGTAAAGTTCGAAGTAGATCCTGTATAAATCAAGAGGGGCGTCGCGGATGACCTCCGCGTAAGATCTCACGAGATCCGCCGTTTTGTGCGGAAGGACTTGAAAGGCAGCGTCCATCTTCGCCTTGTCCGCATAATACAGGCGAATGGTTTTCAGTTCTTTTCGGATCTCTTCCGTCGTCATGGCGTTCCTCCCGCTATCTTTTCTTTCACTCTATCAGGGTATGTCGCAAGCTTTTTGCGACTTTCAAGAAATTTTTATCAGCCAAATAGGAAGACTATTTTCCTATTTGAAAAAATTTTTGCTTATTTTTCTACCATGCCGAACGATCGCATGAATGCGCCTTCTGCCTTTCGTCTTCGGGATGTTGGGAGAGCGGCTTTGTCCGTCAAAGGCGCGCGGCAATTTTGAGAAAACCATAAATGAGAAAACACAGACAAAATTCCCTCACGTTCCTTGCGGGCAGACCTTTGACAGACCGCGCTTCGCTCTCCCGTTTCGGTCGCGCCGAAAGGCAGAAAAGACGTGCCGAAACAATATCCCTTCCGTTGGGATTTTGTACCGGTACGTTGGGAAACGGATGGGAAACACTACACTCCCCGTGCCTGTTCGCCCCTGCCGTAAAGGCGTATGCTGTAAGCAAAAAATTCAGGAGGAATAACCACCAATGAAAACAGCGGTCATCTATGCCAGATATTCATCTGACAGCCAGACGGAGCAATCCATCGAAGGACAAGTCCGCGTCTGCAAACAGTTCGCGGAAAAGAACGATCTTCTCGTCGTCGATCAGTACATCGACAGAGCGACCACAGGAACAAACGACAACCGAGCGGCATTCCAGCAAATGCTGCGGGACAGCAAAAAAGCCCAATGGGGCGCGGTCATCGTTTACAAACTTGACAGGTTTGCCCGCAATAAGTACGAATCGGTCGTCAATCGCAAAAAGCTCAAAGACAACGGCGTGGAACTCGTTTCCGCTATGGAGAATATCCCCGACACGCCCGAAGGAAAGCTGTTCCTTGCCGTCATCGAAGGGTTCAACGAATATTTCTCGGAAGACCTCAAACAAAAAGTCAACCGCGGTCTGCGCGAAAGTTGGCTCAAAGGCAACGCCACGGGCGGTCATCCGCCTTACGGTTATGTGATTAAAGATAAAAAATATGTCATAGACGAATCCGAGGCGGAGGTCGTGCGTGAGATATTTATGAAATACGCGCAGGGTTATAAAGCCGTCGCTATCGCCGAAGATCTGAAAGCGCGGAACATCCGCCGCAAGTGCGGAAAACATATAAACCACAAATACGTCTATGTCATCCTGCACGACAAACGCTACATCGGAGAAGTTACTCATCAGGGAACAACTTATTACAACATCTTTCCGCCCATCATCGCAAAGGAGGTCTGGAACCAAGTGGACGCAATCAATCGGGAAAACAAAATTTCGCCTAGCCGCAAGAAAGAGATCTTCGACTACATACTCTCGGGAAAGCTCATCTGCGGAAACTGTAAACACCGCATGAGCGGAGAAAGCGGCACATCGAGAAACGGAGAGATCCATTACTACTATGTCTGCCTCTCCAAACGGCGCGGAAAGACGAACTGCGATTGCAAAGCCGTTAAAAAGCAAGAACTTGAGGATTATGTCATCGACGCTACCGTATCAATGTTGCAAAGAAACAGCATCATCACGAAGATAGCTGAGGCCATAGTCAAAGTGCATGAAAAGATGATGCGCGACAATTCGGGCTTGCAGATCCTCATCAAAAAACGTGAAGAAGCTAAACGCGCCGCCGACAATATCGTGAAAGCCATCGAACAAGGCATCATAATGGACTTTACGAAAGACAGGTTGGCGGCATTGCAGGACGAACTGAACAGGCTGGACATCGAGATAAACAAAGAAGCGCAGAAAACTTACGCCCACGTCACCGTGGAGGACGTGGAAAAGTATCTGCTCTCCAAAGTATTCGAAGATCCGGACGATATCAAAACACGAAAACTGCTCGTCAACACCTTTATCCGCGATATCCTCTGGTACGGCGACCACATCGTCATCACCTACAACTTCCAAGAGTACGCCGCAACGGACAGGTTCTGCAAATCTTATGTCGAGCAATTAGAAAAGCAGGTCGAGGACGCTTCCCGATCTGCTTCTTCTTTCTCCTTGTGTTCGTACAAATTCCGGCACTCCGCACCAAAGTCCCGTGAAGTGTCACGGGACTTTCTTTTTCGCAAACGGGACTTTCTCCCTGTGGCTGACGCGATCGGCACCTTGTGCAACGATCGCTATTCCGTCGCTTCGCTCCTTACAAGTCCCGTCCCGCGCACCAAAGTCCCGTGAAGTGTCACGGGACTTTCTTTTTCGCAAACGGGACTTTCTCCCTGTGGCTGACGCGATTTTGCCCCAACCGAAAATCAGAGATTTTCGCCCGGGGACCCCATTGCGCCCCACGTGAACGCTGCACGCGGATCAGATGGCGCAAAATACGCTATTCCGTCGCTTCACTCCTCGTTTTTCGCCTTGCTCTAAACTATCCCTCTCTCACTCATTTTCGCTCCACAGCACATTTTACAATGACCTCTTTGCATGGCGGAGCATTTGATCCGGCAAGGGGGTTTTCTCTTATTTGCAAGCGGATTTGATCTTTGATCGCGCATGGATCATAACGCATCTCCGAACCCGGCGGTGAGTTTGGTGATGAGGGAGGCGGTCAGGGTGCTTACGGAATGGGAGATGTAAGGCACTTTTGCCAGGCGCATAGCTTCCGTCTGTTTGGGCGTGACCTCGGTGTAGGGATACACGCCGAACAAGAAGGGATAAAAGGCATAGACAAACTGCTGCACATCCTCTTCGGTCACATTCGGGAAGTGGCGTTCAAGGCACAGTGCGACAGCCTGCATGGAATCTTTATACGCCTTTTTGAACTCCACGAGATTTTCCAACCTGCTGCCCGTTTCAAGGTCGTAGAGGTTCATGGACAGTAGTTTGAGCATACACCTGCGCCCTGCGAGCAAGTCGGCAAACCGCGATGCGAACTCGCGCTGCGGAAAGGACTGCTCCGCAAGAGAAGCGAGGTCGCTGCTCCACGTGCGGAACTCCCTTTCCAGCAATGCGAGGAATATCTCTTCCTTTGTGCGGAAGTAGTTGTAGATCGATGTGCGCGTGAAAGAAGTTTTGGCGCCTATCTCGCCTAGGGTGATGTCCTTGAACGGCATCACCTCATACAGCTGTTCGCAAGCGTCGATTATCTCCTGTCTGCGCGCATTCGTTAGTTTTTCCGAACCTTTTGGCATATAAACCTTTATTTCAGATGTTTAGCACACCGAACTTGCCCATGCCGCCGCACCGCTGTTGACAAGTTTTCCTTTCGCGATATCCGCCGAAGGACATATCTGTTTCATGCGCCTTTCCGCACCCGATATACCGCTGCCGCCGGAGGTCGCGAACGGGATGACGGTCTTGCCCGAAAGGTCGCACTCCTCCAAAAAAGTGTCGACTATCCTCGGCTCCACGTACCACCAGATCGGGAACCCGACAAACACCTTGTCATAGCCGCTCACATCGGGCGCGCTCTCTTTCATCTCGGGGCGGCAGTTCGGGTCGTTCATCTCCACCGAACTGCGGCTGGATATGTTGGTCCAATCCAGGTCCGCGGAGGTGTAAGGCGTCAGAGGCTCTATCTCGAACAGATCGGCTCCGACGGCGCTCGCGATCTCTTTTGCCGCGCGCGCGGTAACACCGCTCGCCGAAAAATAAGCCACCAATATACGCGACATACCTCTCCCCTCCTTACATGCTCTCCTTGAATATCTCGATGATCTCCGCACGGTCGAGGATCTTATATCCGCCGCGCTGTATCCTTGTGGCGTCCGCGAGCCCTTCCAGCATATCTTCCGTGACACCGAGCTCGGATATGTTCATAACGAGCCCCAGCTCACGCATCCAGCTTTCCAAGGCTTTCAACCCTTCTTCCGCCACTTCCGCGTCAGACTTGCCCGTGGGATCGACGTCGAAGACGTTCACCGCGAAACGCTTGAATTTGGCTAGCCCGAAAGGCAGGATGTGCTTAAAATATGCCATGGTAACGGCGGCAAGCGTCATCCCATGCGTCGCGTCGGTGTAAGCGCCCACAGCCTGACCGAGCATATGCACCATCCAATCGGTGGACTTGCCGCGAGATATGAGCGTGTTGAGCGCCCATGTGGCTGTCCACATGATGTTGGAACGCGCCTCGTAGTCCTTCATATCCTTGTTGGCGATACGCGACGAGTGCAGAAGGGAGCGCATCAACCCCTCTGCGATGTAGTCGCTTGTGTTGTCGTCTTCTCCCGAAAAGTACTGCTCGCATATGTGGCTGAAAATGTCGTAAATGCCTGCCACCATCTGATAATGCGGCAGCGTGAGCGTGTAGGTTGGGTCCAGCACGGAAAAACGCGGCATGACCTTTTCGTCCGCGAAGACGTGCCCTATCTTCAGCTTGGACTTATGGTTGGTGAGGACCGCCCCGGCGTTCATCTCACTGCCCGTCCCCACCATCGTGAGCACGCACCCTACGGGCAACACCTCGCAGGTGGGCTCGTCAAAACGCAGATAATATTTCTCCCACGGGTCCTCGTCGCAATTGACGGACACGGCAAGCGCTTTTGCGTAGTCGCACACCGAACCTCCGCCCACCGCGAGCAGCAGATCCGCCTTATGCCTGCGCGCGATCTCCATGCCCTCGTAAAGTTTTTCCACGGTGGGATTGGGCATGACCCCGGCGATCTCCGCCACATCCTTCCCGTTGCTTTCAAGCAGAGCCACCACCTCGTCGTAAATGCCGTTCTTCTTGACGGAACCTCCTCCGTAGATGAGCACGACATTCTTGCCGTACTTCGGCAATTCGTCATTCAGATGCTTCACCGCCCCGGCGCCGAAATACAACTTGGTAGGATTGCAATAAGAAAAATCACCTAACATATCTTATCTCCTTTTTTGAACTCCGATTTATTCTGACACGTTGTCAGCAACATAATGATAGCACCGTTCTGACACATTGTCAATATGCAGGACAAAACTTTTTTCAGCTCATCCCCGTCCCCATTTGTTTCGGAGTTGTATGCGAACTCAAACAACACTCGCTCAAAGTTCGCGGCATACTCAAAGAATATAAACTAGCCGACGCACCCTGACATGGGAGTATTGTACCCCCTCCTTCCCTTCGGGAAAGAGGACATGCCTCTAAACATTTAAGTGTTATTTGCCCCCTTCCTTCGGGTTTCCCCCAAAATCGTTCCCCCCTTAAAAGGGGACCCACCATTTTGGGGGAAACCTTCGGCGCTCGCGCACGACTGCTTCCGAGGACGGCACCTTTACGGAGCCGCCATGTTATGCCGCTTGCAATGCGCCCGCTGCGCGAAGAGAGTGGCGCATTGCCGACGCACTATTCGTCTAGCGCTCGGCACTCACACGGTCGCCGCCTGTTGCGGCTCCGCTCCGAATAAGTGCGCGTCGTGTATGGGATTTGACGCGCCGCGGCGTTCAAGCGGCGGCAAGCCGCCTGTGAACGCTTGGCTGAGCGGCGCGTTGTTACGTCTTTGAACAAGTGTAAGTTAAATATCTAGTACGCTTCGAATAAGTGAAAGTGGGAAATTGGGGTATAGTTCCGTCTTCGAATGAGCGTGGAGTGTGTTCAAGCACACACGCTCATGCTTCACGTTATACCGAAACAGGAATGCGTTGGGACACAACGGGGACGGGGTAAAGCAGGGGTACCCACTTGTGGGGTTTGGGTGCGCAAATGTTCAAATGTGGGGTTGCATGCCCACATTTGAACATTTTTGCCCCGTCCCCGTTTGTCCCGGATAAAGCACGCTCCGAATAAGTGTGCGTCGTGTATGGGATTTGACGCGCCGCGACTTGCAAGCGTGGGCGAATGCTCGCCCACGGTGCAAGTTTGGCTGAGCGGCGCGTGGTTCCGTCTTTGAACAGGGATAAGTAAAAATCAAATACGCCCCGAATAAGTGTGCGTCGGGAATGAGGGATATTTTTCCGCCTTCGAACGAGAAAATTATTATCAAGCACGCCACAAAAGAGCGCGCGTCATGTTTTGGGTGGGAACGGGGGCGTTCGACAACAGAACCGATCCCCCGTCCACTCATGCTACGTTTAATAACAATATCCCGATCATCCCACTCAGACGTACGGGATGATCTTCACATCCTGCGCCTTGAATGTGGTTTCAGACTGGATGATGTCGTATATGCGCGCCGCCTGTTCCGCAGAGAGTTCCGGCGTGCCCACCACCACGTTGACGCCGCTGTCGCTTATGGTGACTATTGCGTCCTCAAACCCTTTGGATTTGACCAAAGTTTCCAGCTGCAACTCGGTTTCCATGCGCTCGACGAGGTCGAGTTTCTGCTCTTCCGCCGCAGTCTTTGCCGCCTCCGAACTGGTTTCGGACGTGATGATGGCGTCGAGATAGAGGAATTCCGACTCGCGAGTCGCTTCTCTGTCGCTGCGGTACGCGGCGAAGAAGGTTTCCGTGACGACACCTGCGTCGATGGGCTCGCCCGTGGTGAGCCTGTCGTTGAGCGCCCAATTGAGCACGCCGGTCGCCACCAACAGAGCCACCATCACCGATAACACTACGATCTTTTTTGTTCTGGGTTTTATTTTCATACTGTCCTCCATTAAACTCATTTCATTGTGTAGACGTTGACTATATCGGCGTCCACGCCCATTGCCGTAGTCACTGCTCCGAGCAGCCGCAGCCGCACCGTGATATCCTCCGCGCCTTCCGCGATGACCAGTATGCCGACGATCTCGTCATTCTCTCCCCTGGTGATCATGGTCTGCGCTCTGCCCACTCCTTCCAGTCCTTCCAGAATGGACGCCAAGCGGCTTTCCTCCGCGTCCATTTCGGACGCCGCAACATCTGTGGAAGCGGAGCGAGTGGCTTTTTCCGTCGCTACGGTAGAATATATGAGCAATGCTATCGCGATTATGAATATCGCGGCGATAAGGCGGATATTTTTGATGCTTTTGAGTTTTTTGACGATGCCTGAGTTTTTGACCTTATCAATCACATCGCTCTTTCTCTCGTCACGGATCTCCATATCACTCCTCCGAACTCACCGTCACGCGCACGCATCCCACGTCCGCGCCCGACGCACGCGCGGCGATCGCCGCCGCATTCGCTATATGTTTATTCAATTCGCTTTCGGACAGAACGGGAAGACGTAAGGTCACATCCACGCTCTCTACATCCGACACGCTTCCATCTTTTACGACCACTTTCACCTCGGCATCATAACCTTCCTCCGCGAGCGCGGTCTGCGCCTTTAATGCGGCGGAACGCTCGAACAGCTCCGCGCTGTCCTCAATGAAACCGTAGTCGGGCGCGATGTCCGTGTATGTAGGCTCCCAGTCTTTGAGGGCGCTCGCCACCGAAGGAAGGGGCGCTACGATGACGAATATGACCAACAGCGAAAACGCCCCCTTGACGTACTTGCCCGTCTGCCCCTCCGGGAGGAGCACCTGCAACAACACGCCCAACGCTATCACGCCCACTATCCCCGTCATCCACGCGGCAAGCATCTCACACCCCCGGATTGAAACTGCCGATCACCAACATCAGCACGATGAAGAACATGAACCCCACCCCCACCAGCGCGGCGACGAGCAGCCCTGCATTGTCCGCAAGCGACCCCAGCACGGAAGAGGTGCGTTTGTCGCCTATCGGTTCCGTGACGGCGGCAGCGAGCCGCAGCGCAAGGATATACGCCGCAAGTTGAAGCAGGGGGAACAGCACCACCGCAAGCAGCACCGCCACCCCCGTAACGCCCACCGCGTTTTTGACAAGCACAAAGGAAGCGGTGAGCAGGTCGAAACCGTCCGACACGTATCCGCCGAGAATGGGCACATAGCTGGACACGGCGAACTTTGCGGCGTTGAAACTCAATTTGTCCAGCACTCCGCCCGTTATGCCCTGCGCGGTGAGAAAAGCGGCGAACAGCCCGAACACTATGCCGACGAGCCATCCTGCCCCCGACTTGAACAGCTTTGCCAGCTTATCCAGTTTCACCTCGTCGGACACGTTCCCCACCACGGAAAAGACTATCGTCGCGATAAACGCAGGCACTATCACGCTGCGCATGAGCGAGATCACCGCCCCCGACAGCACCGCCATGAACGGTTGATAAAGAGCCACACCGCTCCCTCCGCCCACCGCGGCAAGCAGAGTGAGCAGCACGGGAAAGACCGCTTCCGAAAACGCCGCGAGCGAATTTACGGTGTCCGTCACGGTGACGATGACCTTCACCGCACCGGCAGACAGGATGACGATGACCGCGGAGTAACACACGACGTGCACCACCCCTCCCACGGAGGGGTTTTTGAACCCCGAGGACATCCCCGAGAGCATGCTCTTCAAAAGGCATATGACCACCACCGACAGCAATCCCGGCAAAAACCCGAGGAAGTAAGTCCCGAATGCGGCGGCGAGCGCTTTCATGAAAGAACCGAAAAAATCGGACGGGCTGCCCTCGGTGATGTCTTTCAGTGCCGCGCGGAGATCGGATATCCCCACCGCCTCCGCCTGCTCCCCGTCAAGCGACTCTATCAGCTCCTCAAACAGGTCGCTGTCCAGTCCGTCTATCACCCCGTCCACGCTGTCGGAGAGGTCGCGCTCGACATTTTCCTGCGCTTCCGTCGCGGCGTAGGCGGCGCCCTCCGAAGCGCATAACAAGATGATAAACAGCAAAAACGCGCAGATAAACACGCATATCGTGAAAATACGCGCACGTTTCCGACGCTTTTTCGTAAGTTCCGAAAGCGAGGGTGCGAGGGTCGCCGTCATACCAGCTCCAACAGCCCGGACACCACGTCCACGAGCGCGGTCACTATGGATATGCTCATCAGGAATATCACGATTTTTCCGCCGAATTGCAGCTTCCGCGCGACGGATGCGCACCCTGCGTCGTCGGCTATGGAGGCGCTGTATTCCGTGAGATATCCTATGCCGATTATTTTCAGCACGGCGGAAAAGATGCGCTCGTCGATGCCGCTCTTTTCCACGAGCTCGTCAAACGCGAGGATGGCGGATTGCAGCGAACTTATCATGGTGATGACCATGACTATGCCCGTGCCTATGACGGCGAACACCGCGAACTCCGGCTTTGAGCTGCGCAGCAGATTCACCGCCACCACCCCGATGAGGGCTATGCCTATCAGCTTGACTATCATGTCAGCGAAAGGATGTTCTTTATGGTGTCGAACAGTCCGCCCACCATGTCCATCACTAGCACTATGACGACTATGAGCCCCGCGAGAGTGGCGAAAGTCGCCATATCGTCGCGGTCGCTGCGCTTTAAGATGATGCACACTATCGCAGTCAAAAGACCCACGCCGGCTATTTTGAGAATGATGTCAACGCCCATTGTTCCCCTCCTCCGTTTACGCCAGCATGACCAGCAGCGCGATGCCCGTGAGCACCGCCAGCTTGAAGTACATCCCACCCAACCGTTTGCTCTCTTCCGCGCACTTTGCGCGCTTCGCCGCGAACTCGCCGCGCATATGCTCCGCACTCTCCGTCTGGTCGGCAAGCGGAGTTCTGCCCAATGAGGAAAGGAATCCCTCCAACTGTTTTTTCTCCTCCGTGCGGAGTTTTGCCCCCTCCGTCGCGGACGTTGCCGCGGAGGTCTGCTCCGTCCCCACCGAAAGCCCTGCGCAAAACCGCGTGAGCACGGCGGAAAATCCTCCCTTCCGCCCCTCCGCGAACGAAGATATCAGCGTGGGCAACGGCGTCTTTCTGAATCCCAGTTCGGACGCGAGATAAGCCGCGAACGCCTCCGCGTCCGTATAAAACTTCTCGCGTTCCGCGTAATGCCTCCTTATCAGCACTCCGCCGTAACAACATATCATCGCCAGCAATCCGCCGGCTATAAGGCGTAGGATATCGGCGGTCACGGCGTTGCCTCCGCGAGCTCTTGCGCGGTCACGACTTTGCGCACCGTGCCCACTCTCGGCGTCGGTGAAAGAAGGATGTACACCTCCATCACCTCTTTGAGGCAGGCAAACGCGGCGCTTCTTAGCGCGCTCTCCACGCCATCTCCGTGCAAGGACGCGAACACTTTGACGCCGCTGCGTACTATGTCGCACACTGCGGCGGCTTCGCTCGCCCGAAAGAGCTCGTCCGTGACGATGACCTCGGGCGCCATCGCGCGAATGGTATTCTCGTACGCCACAGACTTGACGACGCCGCTGACTACGTCCGCGTCCCCTACATCGAGCGTCGGGATGCCGTTCTGCGCGGCAGCAAGCTCGAACCTCTCATCGATGACCAGAGTGTCATGTTCCGAGGAGCATATGCGCGCAAGTTCGCGAAGCAAAGTGGTCTTGCCTCCGTAAGGCGGCGAGATGACCAAAGTGTTCTTCACTCCCCCTCCGAACACCGCGCCGCGCACCTCGTCCGCCGCGCCTTTGACCTCGTGAGGGATGCGGATGGTGAGAAAAGCTATGTGCTTCATCGTGAGCAGACTTCCGCCCTCCGCCACGCCTTCTCCTGCCACCCCTATGCGTATGCCGCCGCGCGCCATGTAACCGCGCACGAGCTGATCGTTCACCGCATAGACGGAATAATCGGACGCAATGGCGATCACTCGGTCTATATCCTCACGCTTGACCACAAAAGGCGCGCCCGAAGGCAGCCTGCCCACACCTCGACGGGAAGCGGTCGCCACAACGAGAGGTCTGCCTGCACGCAAACGCAGTTCCGTCACCTCGCTTTCACTTGCGACCGCCGCGACCGCAGTCGCCATCATCCCCGTCACCAGCCCCTGAAACATACTAAAAGATATGACCGCGCACCCACCTAAACGACACCGCCGCATCTTTCGACAAAAAAAGAAAAAACACCCCGTATAAACGGGGGGCATCCCTCATTCGAAGATGGTGTTGAGAGTGTTCGATCGCGCCGCGACCTGCAAGCGTGGACAAATGCTCGCCCACGGTGCTGGTTTGGCTGATCGGCGCATAATCCCTTCTTCGAATTAGATAACGTCATGTCATGCGACGTCACGCACCCACTCCCCCCCCCCGTCATCCTGACACTCTCATTTGTATGCAGAACAAGAAAAAGCCCCGTCGGGAGGCGGAGCGTACAACGACGTACGTGAGCATCCACGGCAGGAGTTTTGACGATGTTGTTCGCTAAATGAGGACTTCAGACTTCTCTGAGGGCAATATTCGGATGAAGAACAAGGAAAAGCCCCCGTCGGGAGGCGGAGCGTACAACGACGTACGTGAGCATCCACGACGGGGGATTTGACGATGTTGTTCGCTAAATGAGGACTTCAGACTTCTCTGAGGGCAATATTCGGATGAAGAACAAGGAAAAGCC
>CALVKQ010000005.1 GCA_944332815.1 uncultured Clostridia bacterium | reverse complement strand
GAGAAGCCCCTCGCTCAAAAGAGAAAAGCACTTGCTTTGCAAGTGCTTTTTGTGGTGGAGACGAGGGGATTCGAACCCCTGACCTATGCGTTGCGAACGCATCGCTCTACCAACTGAGCCACGCCCCCACAGCCATCGCATTATATCACCCCGTAACAAATTACGCAAGCGTTTTTCACAGGTTGGCGCGCGCAAAAGGACATCTCGCGCACATCCATCCCGGATCCGCGACGACAGCGCCGATGCCGGGATGTGTGAACGGAGTTTCGTGAATGCGCTCAAAGCAGGCATTTCACGAGGACGGCTTTTTGTGCGTGCAGGCGGTTTTCCGCCTCGTCGAATATCTCGCGAGAGTGCGCCTCGAACACTTTCGAAGTGATCTCTTCCTCGCGGTGAGCAGGCAGACAATGCAACACCATCGCGTCGGATTTTGACACTTCGAGCACTTTATCGTTGATTTGATACTCCTTAAACACGCGTTTACGCTGTTCGGCTTCCGCCTCTTGCCCCATGGACGCCCACACGTCCGTGTAAAGAACGTCCGACCCTTTCGCCATTTCCATGACGTCGGGAGAACAGGAGAACCTGCCGCTTTCCGCCGCCCATTTCATGATCTCGGCGTCCGGCTCGTAGCCCTCCGGACATGCGACCGACACCTCCATGCCCAGCTTTATGCCGCCCACTATGAGGGAGTTGGTCATGTTGTTCCCGTCGCCGACGTAACACAATTTCCGTCCTTTGAAGTTGCCCTTGTACTCGCGGATGGTCATAAGGTCCGCCAGCACCTGGCAGGGGTGGCAGTAGTCCGTGAGCCCGTTGATGATGGGGATGGTGCCGAACTCGGCGAGCGCTTCCACTTCCTTCTGGTCGAAGGTGCGTATCATGATGCCGTCAAGATAACGCGACAGCACGCGCGCGGTGTCCTGCACTATCTCTCCTCTGCCTATCTGCAAGTCACGGGAACTGAGAAAGAGGGACATACCGCCGAGGTCGAACATGCCCACTTCGAAGGAAACGCGCGTGCGCGTGGAGGACTTTGCGAAGATGAGCCCCAGAGTCTTGCCTTCGAGCAGCCTGTGAGGGATGCCGTTCTTCTTTTCGAATTTGAGCTGATCCGCGGTGTTGAGGATCTCCACTATCTCCTTTTCGGAGAGGTCCATGAGTTTGAGAAGATTTTTCATTTCGCACACACCTTCTTGATGATATCGGCGGCGAGAGCGAGCTCGTCGTCCGTGATGTTGAGCGGCGGAAGCAGCCGCAGTTTATCTTTCGCTTTGAGGGCGAGCACTCCCTCCTCCCTGAGGTCGGAGAGCACGTCGCCTACGGGGCGTTCCGTCCCGACGCCTATCATGAGCCCTCTGCCCGTGACGCAACGGACGCCTTTTGCGCCCGTGAGCGCGGAAGAAAGGAACTCCCCTTTCCTTGCGACTTCCAAAAGGAAAGCGTCCGTTAGCCTGCTCACCACGTTGAGCGCGCCTGCGCACACCGCCGGGTTGCCCCCGAAGGTGGAACCGTGCGTCCCGGGAGTAAGCACCTCCGCCGTCCTCTCGCCGAACAGCACCGCCCCTATGGGCAGCCCTCCGCCCAAGCCTTTTGCGGAGGTGACGATGTCGGGCGCCAGACCGAAGTTCATATAAGAGTAGAACGCGCCCGTCCTGCCCATGCCCGTCTGCACCTCGTCCACGATGAGGAGGACGTCGTGCTCTTTCGCGAGCCTCTCCGCAAACCGCAGATAGCCTTCCGAAAGAGGGATGACTCCGCCTTCGCCCTGTATGGTTTCCAGCATTATCGCCGTGCATTTGTTCTGCTTTACGGCGCGCTCCAAAGCCTCCTCGTCCTCGGGCGGAACAGTGACGAAACCGGGGGTGAGAGGGAGGAAATCCTTGTGATACTCCTCCTGCCCCGTCGCGGCGAGCGCCGCAAGCGTCCTGCCGTGGAAACCGCCCTGCAAGGTGACGATGTTGAAGTGCTCCGCGCTTTTGTGCTCCTCCCCCCACTTGCGCGCGGCTTTTATCGCGCACTCATTGGCTTCCGCTCCGGAGTTGCAGAAAAACACTTTTTTCATCCCCGTGCGCAGGACAAGCGCTTCCGCAAGTTCCGCGCAGGGAGAGGTGAAGTAAAGGTTGGAAGTGTGCGCCAGCTTTTTGAGCTGCGCCGTCACCGCCTCCGTCCACCCTGCGTCCGCGTAGCCGAAGATGTTGACTCCGATGCCGCTGCCGAGATCGAGATACGTCTTCCCGTCGGCGTCCGTCACCTTCGCGCCCCTGCCCTCCGTGAGCAGCACGGGAAAACGGGAGTAAGTGGACGCTATATACTCTTTATCCTTTTCGCGTATGTTCATATGCTTTCGCCCGAAACGAACATCGTCCCCATACCTTCGTCGGTGAGGGTTTCGATGAGGATGGAGTGAGGCACCCTGCCGTCGATGATGAACACCTTTTTCACTCCGCGGCGTATCGCCTCTATGCAACAGCTCACCTTGGGGATCATCCCCCCGGAAAGCTGCCCTTGGTTTATCATGCGCTGTGCTTCGCTGACGTATATCTTGCTGATGAGCGAGCTCTCGTCCTTTTCGTCTTCCAGCAGCCCTGCGGTGTCCGTCATGTTGATGAAACTCTCCGCTTTGAGCATCCCGGCTATCCTTGCCGCCGCGGTGTCGGCGTTGATATTGTATACGTTTCCTTCCGCGTCGCAGCCTATGGTGGAAATGACGGGGATGTAGCCTGCGTCCAGCATATCCGTCACGGGGGTGACGTCCAGCGACTCTATCTCGCCGACGTACCCGAGCCTGGGATCGAGCTGCTTTGCACGGATGAGTCCGCCGTCCGCGCCGCTGAGCCCCACCGCTTTGCCGCCGAGGGACTGCACCAGGTTGACCAGATCCTTGTTCACCTTGCCTGCAAGCACCATCTGCACCACGTCGGCGGTTTCCTTGTCCGTGACGCGCAGCCCGTCCACGAACTCCGTCTTTTTGCCGAGCTTCGCGAGCATCTCGGTGATCTCGGGACCGCCGCCGTGCACCAGCACCACTTTGACCCCGATGAGCGCGAGCAGCACCAGGTCGCCCATGACCGCGCGTTTGAGTTCCTCATCGCGCATCGCGCTGCCGCCGTATTTGACGAGCAATATCTTGCCGCTGTAATTCTTGATGTAAGGCAGAGCCTCGGTGAGCACCTCTGCCCTCTCCCTGTTGTCTATGCGCATCGTCGCCTCCTATGTCCTGTAATCGCCGTTGATACGGACGTAATCGTAAGTGAGGTCGCAGCCCCACGCCTCCGCAGAACAGCTGCCGCCGCCCAGCGAAACCTCTATGGTTATCTCGTTTTCGGAAAGCACCTCTTTTGCGAGCTCCTCCGAAAAGTCCGTGCCCGAACCATCCCTGCACACTTCCACCGCGCCGGCGGCGGAACGGAAAGTCACCGCGACCTGCTCCGGAGCGACCTTCGCGCCGCAGTAACCTATCGCGCAAAGCACTCTGCCCCAGTTGGCGTCCGCGCCGAACATCGCCGCTTTGACGAGGGAGGAACATATGACCGCCTTTGCCGCTTTTTTGGCGTCCGCCTCCGTGTCCGCACCCGTCACGACGCAGTCCAACAGTTTGGTCGCGCCCTCACCGTCGCCGGCAAGCATTCTGCACAACGCGACGTTTACCGTGTTCAAAGCGCGCATAAAAGTGCGGAAATCGTCATCTTCCGAGGTTATCTCCACATTGCCTGCTTCGCCGTTCGCGAGCAGGAGCACCATGTCGTTGGTGGAGGTATCGCCGTCCACGCTCATCATGTTGAAGGTGTTCTCCACATCGCCGGAGAGCGCCTTTTGGAGCATCTCGCGGGATATAGCCGCGTCCGTGGTGAGGAAAACCAGCATGGTCGCCATGTCGGGATGTATCATGCCCGAACCCTTTGCCATGCCGCCAAGCCTGCACACCTTGCCGTCCAGGACGAATTCCACCGCCGCCTGTTTTGACACAGAGTCCGTGGTCATTATCGCGAGCGCCGCGTCCGCGGAGTCGCGCGAAAGTTTTCCGACAAGTTCGGGGATGCCGCGCTCTATCGGAGCAAGATCGAGAGGCTGCCCTATGACGCCCGTGGACGCCACGGCGACTGCCTCCTTGGGGATGCCCAGCGCGCGTCCCACCATGTCGCAGGTCTTCTCCGCTTTTTCCGCGCCGTCCGCGCAACAGGTGTTCGCGATGCCGCTGTTGCATATGACCGCGCTTATCTTGCCTGCGTCCACGTGCGCCTTGGTCACCCGGAGGGGCGCGCCTTTCACCGAATTGCGAGTGTACACCGCCGCCGCATTTGCCGGAGTCTTGCTGAAAAGCAGCGCCAGATCCTTTTTGCTGCGGTTGCGCCTGATGCCGCAATATACGCCTGCGGCGAAATAGCCCTGTGCGGCGCACGCGCCGCCGCTTATCACTTTTATCTTTTCTTCCATATCAAAGTTCCAGTCCCGTTTCGGGGGGAAGCCCGAGGGTGAGATTCATGCACTCCACCGCCGCGCCCGACGCGCCTTTGCCGAGATTGTCGTAACGCGCGACGAGCAATATCCTTTCTTCGTTGCCCCAGACGGAGATCTCCATGCTGTCCTTTCCTGTGTAAGCGGACGCGGACATGAACCCGTCCTCATCGCAGTCTTCACGGAAGAAGACTATATTGCCGTCATAAAGAGCGCGGTAGACCTCCTTGACGTCCGCCGCCGTCGCGCCTGCTTTAAGGTCCTCCGCGAACAGAGGCACCGTGACCTCCATCCCGGAGTAGAACTCCGCAACGACGGGACAAAACGCCGGGGCGGTGCGAAGCCCTGTGAGCGCGACCATCTCTTTGAGATGCTTGTGCCGCTGTCCCAGCCCGTATTGTCTGGGTGCGGCAAGCGCGCCGTCCGCCGCCGAGTACTGCGCGATCATCTTCTTTCCGCCGCCGCTGTAACCCGTGAGCGAGGAGCACACCAATCTCGCGTCCTTCGGGATAAGCCCTTCCCTCACAAGCGGCTCGACCAAAGCGACGAACCCGGAGGCATGACAGCCGGGCACCGCTATGCGTCGGGACGCCGCGATACGCTCCGCTCTGCCGCAGCCGAGTTCCGGCAGACCGTACTCCCACCCGGGAGATGTGCGGTGAGCGGTGGACGCGTCGATGACGACCGCATGCGACCCTTCCGCAAGCGCGGCGGACTCCTCCGCCGCAGCGTCGGGCAGACAGAGGAAAGTCACGTCCGAGGAATGTATCGCCTCCCTGCGCGCGGCAGGGTCCTTCCTCTTCTCGTCTGGAAGGGTGATGAGCTCCACGCCGCCGCGCGAGGACAGCCTCTCGCATATGCGCAGCCCCGTCGTCCCCTCTCTGCCGTCCACGAATATCTTTGTCATTTGACGAACTCCTCTACAAACGCTATCTGCCTGTTCACGGAAGCGGCTCCCGTGCCCCCTTCGGAGGTGCGCCTGCGCACGCAATTCACGAGCGAGATGGCGTCATACAACCCCTCGTCATAGAGGTCGGATATCTTTTTGTACTCCTCCATGGGCAGTTCTTCCAGCGTCTTGTCTTCCTTTATGCAAAGGGCGACCGTTTCTCCGACCGTCTTGTACGCGGTGCGGAAAGGCATCCCCTTCCCGACGAGATAGTCCGCAAGGTCGGTAGCGTTGATGAACCCTTTGCCTGCCGCGCGGTACATATTCTCGCGGTGGGGTTTCATGGTGGCGATCATGGGCGCGAATATGCCCAGACACGCTTTCACGGTGTCCAACGCGTCAAACACGCACTCCTTGTCCTCCTGCATATCCTTGTTGTACGCAAGAGGCAGCCCTTTGAGGACGGTGAGCATCGCCATGAGATCGCCGTACACCCTGCCCGTCTTGCCGCGCACCAGCTCCGCCATGTCGGAGTTCTTCTTCTGCGGCATTATGCTGGAGCCGGTGGTGTAAGCGTCGTCCAGCTCCACGAACCCGAACTCCGACGACGTCCACAACACCACCTCCTCCGCAAACCTGGAAAGATGGGTCATGACCAGCGCGAACGCGGAAATGAGCTCCACGCAAAAATCCCTGTCCGAAACGCCGTCTATGCTGTTCATGGACACTCCGTCGAACCCCAGTTTTTTTGCGGTGAAAGTCCTGTCCGTGTCGTAAGTGGTGCCTGCGAGCGCGCAGCTGCCCAAGGGGCTCACGTTCATCCTGCGCACCGCGTCGTTTATCCTGCCTATGTCGCGCACGAACATCATGGCATACGCCAGAAGATGATGCGCGAACACTATCGGCTGCGCCCTTTGCAGGTGGGTGTAACCGGGGAGGATGAACTCCTTTGTCGCCTTTGCCTGCAAAAGCACCGCGCGCAGCAACTCCTTGACGAGCGCGACCACCTCCGCGCTCTCCTCGCGCAGATACAGCCTCATATCCACGGCGACCTGATCGTTACGGCTCCTCGCGGTGTGCAGTTTTTTGCCGGCGTCCCCTATCCTTGCGGTAAGCTCCGCTTCGACGAACATATGCACGTCCTCCGCCTCGGGGTCTATCTTCAATGCGCCCGACTCTATGTCGGCAAGAATGCCTTTCAGCCCTTCGGCTATCTCACCGAACTCCGCATACGTGATGATACCGCAGCCGGCAAGCATCTCCGCGTGTGCGAGCGACCCTTCGATGTCCTGACGGAACATCCTGCCGTCCACGGCGACGGAACTGTTGAAATCGTCCGCGGCTTTTGCGGTGACGGAATCGGTGCGCCCTGCCCACATCTTTGCCATAACAACCTCCGTTTAATTCCAAAACCGGCTTTACGCCGGCTTTCGGAACCTTAAACTGTCTTTTCTGTCAAAACGCTGCCGCGCTCCGCATTTGCGCGGAGCGCGCTCGTTCACTTGCTCTGCTTGTTTTTGAGCGCGGCGTCCACCTGCGCCTGCACCTTGATGGGCAGCCCGAACAGGTTGATGAACCCGGCGGCGTCCGCCTGATTGTAGACGTTGTCCTCGCCGAAGGTGGCTATCTCCTCGTTGTAGAGGGAGTACTCGCTCCACGCGCCGGCTTTGATCATGTTGCCCTTGTACAGCTTTATCTTCACCTTGCCCGTCACCCTCTCCTGCGTCTTGTCCACGAACGCGGAGAGAGCCTCGCGCAACGGGGTGTACCACTGCCCGTTATACACGAGTTCCGCAAAAGTGATGGCGAGTTCCTGCTTCTTGTGCGCGGTGTACTTGTCCAGACACAGAGTTTCGAGATACTCGTGCGCGAAGTACAATATCGCGCCGCCCGGAGTTTCGTACACGCCGCGGCATTTGATGCCCACCAGCCTGTTCTCCACGATGTCCAGCAGCCCGATGCCGTTCTCGCCGCCAACCTTGTTGAGCGCGAGGATGATATCCTTTGCGGACATCTTCTTGCCGTCCAGCGCGACGGGGACGCCCTGCTCGAAGTCGAGGGTGACGTAGGTAGCCTTGTCGGGCGCCTTCATGGGAGATACGCCCATTTCCAGGAAGCCTTCCTTGTCGTAAAGCGGCTCGTTGCCGGCGTCTTCGAGGTCCAGCCCTTCGTGAGAGAGGTGCCAGAGGTTCTTATCCTTGGAATAGTTGGTTTCGCGGTTTATTTTGAGGGGAACGTTGTGCGCCTCGGCGTAATCTATCTCCTCTTCGCGCGACTTGATGCTCCACTCGCGCCAGGGAGCGATGACGGGCATATCGGGCGCAAACGCCTTTATCGCCAGCTCGAAACGCACCTGATCGTTGCCCTTGCCCGTGCAGCCGTGGCAGATGGCGTCCGCGCCCTCCGCCTTGGCTATCTCCACGATGCGCTTGGCGATGATGGGACGCGCAAAGGACGTCCCCAGCATATATTCCTCATACTTCGCCCCTGCTTTCACGGTGGGGATGATGTACTCGTTCACGAATTCGTCCGTGAGGTCCTCGATGTAAAGCTTGGACGCGCCCGTCTTCAACGCTTTTTCTTCCAGCCCCTCAAGCTCGTCCGCCTGCCCGACATTGCCGGACACCGCGATGACCTCGCAGTTGTTGTAGTTCTCTTTGAGCCACGGGATGATGATGGAAGTGTCCAAACCGCCCGAGTAAGCCAACACGACTTTCTTGATCTTGCTCTTATCCATAAAAATACCTGCCGTTTTGCGTATTTGAAAAAATTATATTGCCGCCGCGTGCAAAAGTCAAACGAATTTTGCATATAATTTCGCCGTTTTTGCATACAATTTGCACAAAATACATCGATATTCCGAATTTTTGAGATTTTATGCATATTTTTATGCAAAACCGCGGCTTTTATGCACGCGCGCCACCGCCCGCGCACACCGCGCGCCCGTAGCATATGCCCTTGTGTCCCATTAAAAAAGGGAGGCATAAATATTTGCTCTTGTTAAATCGGAACGGGCATATTATACTTTTTCCGTTAAGGGGGATACGGTCATGGACGAAAAAGACAAAATCGCGCAGGACTCCGCTGCGCCCGAGGAACTCGGCATCCCGACGTCGCTCCCTCTTCCCGACGCGGAAGAAGGCAAGAGCACGGAAGGGGAAGCAGCGGAAACCATGACGGGAATCGCGGCGGATGGCTCTGCCGTGCTCGCGGACGGGGCGGAAACCGCCGAAAGCGCGGACGGGGCGGCGGTCGCCGTCATGCCGCAAAGCGCGCTCAGACGCGCCGGGAACACCGCGCTCAACTTCATAAAATCCGTGCTGGGGCTGGGGCAGAAAGGCGATATGGTCCCCGGCGGCGAAAAGATAAGTTACTACACTTATTTTGCCGGGCAGAACCTCATCTACACCCTCGTCGCCTCCTTCCTCACCACTTTCGCGGTCATGCAGGGGATGGACCCCGAAAAAGTCGCCCTCGTCATGCTGGCGGTCAAGATCTGGGACGCCTTCAACGACGCCATCTTCGGCGCATTGTTCGACAAGATCAAGTTCAAGAGCGGCAACAAGTTCATGCCCTGGCTCAAAATGTCCGTGGTGGCGATACCCCTCTCGGTCATCTTCCTCTTTGCCATTCCGGCAGGGCTTTCGGAGGCAGGCAAACTGGCATGGCTCGCCGTCGCATATCTCGTCCACGACTGCGTCTACACTCTCTGCGACGCACCCATACACGGCTGCGTCACCGTGCTGACGGACAACTTCGGCGAGCGCGAAAAGATGCTTTCCGTCAAGGGCATCTGCGGCACGGCAGGCAGCGGCATCGCAAGCCTTCTCGCCATGCTTCTGGTGAGCCAGGCGGTGGGCATATCTTACTTCTATGTCGCCATCATCGGTTCCGCGATCGCGCTCGTCATCATGCTCCCCTTCTGCTTCAAAGGCAAGGAACGCTCCACCATCCCCCCTCCCGAGGAAAGTTTCACCATACGGAGGATGTTCAAATATCTGTTCTCCAACAAGTATCTGCTCATCTACTACTTCGCCTTCCTCTTCTCGTCGGGGTGCAGCGTGCTGGGCTCCTTGCAGGTGTTCATGTCCTACTACATCTTCAACGACGAACTGGTGGTGCTCTACACGGGCTTTATCACCACCGTCCCCTTCGCCGTCGCGTCCTTCGGGGTGCCCTATCTGCTGAAAAAGATCAACAAGATAACCCTCTACAAATTCTGCCTGATGTGCACCGTCGTCTTCAACCTGCTCATCTTCTTCTTCGCAAAAGGCAACGCAGGAGCATACATGGGGCTCTCCGTGCTCACCGCCGTTTCGACGGGCGTCACAGGCGTCCTGCTCTTCATGTTCACGCCCGACTGCGCCGAGTACGGCAGGTTCAAAACGGGCATCGACGCAAAAGGCATCACCTTCTCCCTGCAAACCCTGATGGCCAAAGCTACCAGCGCGATCGCAGGCTCCCTCGGGCTTGCCATCATAGGGCTGTTCGGCTGGCATACCATCCAAGCAAGCAGCTTTAAGGAACTCGCCGCACAAGGGGTCACCCAGTCCGACTCCGCCATCAACGGACTGTGGATAGCATGCATCCTCGTGCCCGCGATAGGCAACTTCATCGCGGTCTGCATCCTGCAATTGTACCGCCTGAAAGACTCCGACGTGAAACTCATGATGCGCTGCAACGCAGGCGAGATATCCCGTGAAGAAGCCCTCGCCGGCATAACCTGCCGCCTGTAAGCACACCACGTAAAACGATGTTTACACTCACAAACCGCACGTTTAACGTGCGGTTTTTGTTTGTGTGAGGAAAACCCGAAGGAAGGGGCAAACAACACTCGAATGTATTAGGGCAATCCCCTGAAAGGGGGGGGCGTAGGGAACAAAGTTTAATTGGGTTCACGCACCCTGACATGGGAGTATTAAACCCCCTCCTTCCCTTCGGGCTTTCCTCCCCCGTGCCGAAAGGGTTGCACTCCTCGCATCATGCAGGACTAACTTTCCGCCTCTTAAAAAAGTTTGTTTCTTGCACTCACATAATCAAGCGGAAAACTGCACCCACCGAGAACCCGGCACGGGCGGAGGAATTCGGCACTCGCGCACTACGCCCGTGTCTACTTAATGCTCCGTCGGCGCTCGGCGCTCAGGGGGACGCGCCGCGGCGTTCAAGCGGCAGCAAGCCGCCTGTGAACGCTTGGCTGAGCGGCGCGTTATTATGTCTTTGAACAAATGTAAGTTAAATATCAAGTACGCTCCGAAAGAGTGCGCGTGGGGAATTGGGGGGTGTTGTTCCGTCTTTTAATGGGTGTATGTCGGGTTCAAACGCACACGCTCATGCTTCACGTTATACGGAAACAGGAACGCGTTGGGACACAACGGGGACGGGGTAAAGCCGGGGTCCCCACCTGCGGTGGGGCTTGGGGGCGTAAATGTTCAAATGAGGGCGTGGCTTGCCCACATTTGAACATTTTTGCCCCGTCCCCGTTTGTCCCGGATAAGGGTCGTAAATCAAGCACACCCCGAATAAGTGTGCGTCGGGAATGAATGATATTTGTCCGTACTCAAACGTGTGTAAGTCTGCTTCGTTAAAGCGCGATATTTTCGCGTCAGACAAGGAAAAACCCTCCCACACAAGAGGAGCGTACTAGGTCGTGCGTGACTCGCCGTGTGGGAGGGTTTTGACGCAGTATCACGCAAAATAGCGCGCTTTATTCGAGTTCGAAGGCGCCGGTGTACAACTGATAATACTGCCCTTTCTTTTCGATGAGTTCCTCGTGAGAGCCGCGCTCTATGATCCTGCCGTGGTCGAGGACCATGATGGCGTCGGAGTTCTGGATGGTGGAGAGGCGGTGGGCGATGACGAACACCGTTCTGCCTTCCATGAGCGCGTCCATGCCGCGCTGCACGAGATACTCCGTGCGCGTGTCGATGGAGGAGGTCGCCTCGTCCAGGATGAGCACGGGGGGATCCGCCACTGCGACGCGCGCGATGGAAAGCAGCTGTTTCTGCCCCTGGGAGAGGTTGCTGCCGTCGCCGGTGAGCATGGTGGCGTAACCTTCGGGCAGACGGGTGATGAAGTCGTGCGCGCCTGCGAGTTTCGCCGCGGCTATGCACTCCTCGTCGGTGGCGTCCAGTTTGCCGTAACGGATGTTGTCCATTATGGTGCCCGTGAAGAGGTTGGTGTCCTGCAACACTATGCCGAGGGACCTGCGCAGGTCGGCTTTCTTTATCTTGTTGATGTTGATTCCGTCGTAGCGGATCTTGCCGTCCTCTATGTCGTAGAAGCGGTTGATGAGGTTGGTGATGGTGGTCTTGCCCGCGCCCGTCGCGCCGACGAACGCTATCTTCTGCCCGGGTTTTGCGTAAAGCGTCACGTCGTGAAGGACCATCTTTTCGGGCACGTAACCGAAGTCCACGTCAATGAGGCGGATGTCGCCTTTGAGTTCGGTGTAAGTGACGGTGCCTTCCGCCCTATGCGGATGCCTCCACGCCCATTTACCCGTGCGTTCGGCGCTCTCGGTGATGTTGCCCTGCTCGTCTATGTTGGCGTTGACGAGTTCGACGTAACCGTCGTCCACCTCCGGCTCGTTGTCCAGGAACTCGAATATACGCCCTGCGCCGGCGATCGCCATGACCACGGCGTTTATCTGCATGGACACCTGCCCTATGTTGAGGGTGAACTGCCTGCTCATGTTGAGGAAGGAAACTATCGCGCCCATGGTGATGACGGAGGCTTCCAGCCCTGTGATCGTGAGATTATGCACATTGCACAGCACCAGCGCGCCGCCCACTATCGCGACCGCGACGAACACGACGTGCCCGAGGTTCATTATGGCAGGCATCAGGATGTTGCCGTAACCGTTGGCTTTGTCCGCATCGTGGAAAAGCTCGTCGTTGACCTTTGCGAAATCGCGCTCGGAGGCTTTCTCGTGGCAGAACACCTTGATGACTTTCTGCCCGTTTATCATCTCCTCCACAAAGCCTTCCGCCCTGCCCATGGAGTTTTGCTGACGGACGAAATACTTCGCGCTCTTGCTGCCCACTGTCTTCGTGACCACCGCCATGACCGCGACGCCCGCAAGCACCACCAGGGTGAGATACACGCTGGATATGAGCATGTAAACGAGCAGCGTTATGACGCTGACCAAAGAGAACAGCCCCTGCGGCACGCTCTGGGAAATGAGCTGACGCAGCGCGTCCACGTCGTTGGTGTAGTAGCTCATTATGTCGCCGTGGGTGTGTGTGTCGAAGTACCTGACCGGGAGGGTCTGCATCTTGTCGAACATATCCACACGGACGTGTTTTAAGAACCCCTGCGTGATGAGCGCCATAAGACGCGTGTAGATGAAGGAGCAGAGTATGCCGGCGGCGTAAATGCCTGCCATGATGCCTGCGATGGTGTACAGCGTCCCGGACACCTGGTCGAACCCTGCCGCCGCGCCGTAAATCTTACCGTAGTCGAGTCCCGGGGTTATCACGTCGTCGACCAGTATTTTGAGGAAGACGGAGGAGCTTATGCCTGCCACCGCCGTTACCGCGATGCATATGATAACGACGAGCAGCTCCCACTTGTAGTAATGGGACATATACCTGAACAGTCTGCCCAGGATCTTGCCTGCGCTGCCCTTTTGTATCTCTATCCTCTTTCTCATTCCTGCGCACCTCCTTCGTCGGAAAATGCTTTGCTGTCGCCGCCGGCGTCATCGAGGTCCTGTTTGGACGCTCCCATCCTGTTCTGGGAGTAATAGACCTCCTGATATATCCTGTTGGAGGCGAGCAGTTCTTCGTGCGTGCCCTTGGCGACTATCCTGCCGCCGTCCATTATCAGGATGACGTCCGCGTCCTCCACGGACGCTACTCGCTGGGCGATGATGAACTTGGTCACGTCGGGCAGTTCCTCTCTGAACGCCTGACGGATGAGCGCGTCCGTCTTGGTGTCCACCGCGGAAGTGGAGTCGTCCAGGATAAGTATCTTGGGCTTTTTGAGCAAAGCGCGCGCTATGCACAATCTCTGCTTCTGTCCGCCGGACACGTTGGTGCCGCCCTGCTCGATGTAAGTGTCGTAGCCGTCGGGGAAGGAGGAAACGAACTCGTGCGCCTGGGCGCGCTTACACGCTTCGACGAGCTCCTCGTCCGTGGCGTCGGGATCGCCCCACCTGAGGTTTTCCTTTATCGTGCCCGAGAAGAGCACGTTCTTCTGCAACACGACGGAAACCTGATCGCGCAGGCTTTCGAGGTCGTAATCGCGGACGTTTATGCCGCCCACCAACACCTCGCCTTCCGTCGCGTCATACAGCCTGGGGATGAGATTGACCAGCGTGCTCTTGGAAGAGCCCGTGCCGCCCAAAATGCCCACCGTCTGCCCCGACTTTATGTCGAGGTCTACGTCGGAAAGCGCATAACGCTCCGCTTTTTCGGAGTACTTGAAGCTGACTTTTTTGAATTGCACGCTGCCGTTCGGCACTTCGTGGACGGGGTTTTCGGGGTTGGTCAGGGTGCTCTTTTCGCTGAGCACCTCCGCAACGCGCTCGGAAGAGGACGTCGCGATGGAGATCATGACCATCACCATGGAAAGGGTCATGAGCGCGGACATGCACTGTGCGCCGTATGCGATAAGGCTGGACAGCGACTCCGCGTTGAGATCCGCTCCGCCCGACTGCACCACCAGCTGCGAGCCGTAAATGCAAATGACCGTGATCGCCGTCCATATGGCGAACTGCATCAGAGGGCTGTTGAGCGCGATTATCATCTCGCCGCGCTGGAAGCTCGCCCTCACGTCCTGCGCCGTCTTGCCGAACTTGTCCATCTCGTAGTCTTCGCGCACGTAGGACTTGACCACGCGGATGCCTTTTATGTTCTCCTGGATGGACTCGTTCATCGCGTCGTACTTCTTGAACACCTTCGTGAAAATGGGGTCCACCTTTTTGAAGATGACGAACAGCCCCACGCCCAAAACCGGGATGATCGCCAGGAATATGAGCGCGATCTTCCAGTTGATGGTGAAGGACATGATGACGGAAACCACCAGCATTATGGGGCTGCGCACCGCGATGCGGATTATCATCATGAACGCGTTCTGGATGTTGATGACGTCCGTCGTCATTCGCGTGACCAGACTGGACGCGGAAAACTTGTCGATGTTGGAAAAGGAAAATCCCTGTATCGCCGAATAGATGTCCGTGCGCAGGTTCCTGGAAAACCCTGCCGATGCCTTTGCCGCATACCTGCCGGCAAGCATGCCGAACATCAGCGACACCGCCGCCATGAGCAGGAGTATGCCGCCCCAGAACAGGATGTTCTCGATGGAATTGTCCGCCTCGATGTTTTCGAGCATGGTCACCATGTAGAGGGGGATTAGGCACTCCACCACCACTTCCAGCGACACGAGCACGGGCGCAAGAACTGTTTCCTTCCTGAACTCCCTTAAACTTTTAGTAAGCGTCTTTATTACATTCATACTATACCTTAAATTCTGCTTTCGCCGCCGCACCGCGCTCTTGCGCAATCCGACAGAGTGTTGTATGATAATTTTGTAGTTATTTTAGCCACCGCGAAATCGCAAGTCAACAAATTTGGCACGACAATCGCGCGCGATTTGTCGGATTTGGGAGATGTCTATGCTCAAAAAAACCGCGGCAAGAGCCGAAACAAAGGAAACCCTCGTCAAAGCCTTTTGGAAATTATACCGTGAAAAACGCCTCGAAAAGATAACCGTGGGCGAGATAGCCTCCGTCGCAGGATATAACCGCAGCACCTTTTACGAGTACTTCTACGACGTCCCCGACGTCTTGCAGCAAATCGAAGACGGGTTGCTCGACGAGATGTCCTTCGGCCCTCCCGACGACGACAACATCCCCATGGCCAGCGTCGTGGAGATCTTCGAGCGCAACGCCGACGCCCTCTCCGTGCTGCTTGGTGAACACGGCGACTTCTCCTTCTTCTTCCGCGTCCGCGGCAAAATGAAAGAGGCGTTCTATGCCCTTGCCGCCGCAAACGGCGTCACGGTGGATTTCGCCATCGCGTTGGAGATCGAGTATCACGTCGCAGGCACCACCGCGTCAATGCTCTCCTGGCTTCGTATGCCCGACCGTCCCTCCGCGGAAACATATCTTACCACCCTCCGCGGCATAGACCGCGACTCCACCGAACGCCTGCTCAAAAAGCTCCGAAAGTAGAGTTTATCCCTCAAAACCGACACGTGAACATGGGTTTTGGTGGGGTAATTGAAACGTCCCTAACACGGGAGTGTGAGGGGAATAAAAGTTAATAGGGGGCGTTCCCTGACATGGGGCGCGTGAGGGAATAAAGGTTAATTGGGGTGCACGTTCCCGGACTTGGGAGTATTGTGCCCCCTCCTTCCCTTCGGGCTTTCCTCCCCCGTGCCGAAAAGGTTGTATTCCTCGCATCATGCAGGACTGACTTTCCGCCTCTTAAAAAAAGTTTGTTTCTTGCACTCACATAATCAAGCGGAAAACTGCACCCACCGAGAACCCGGCACGGGTGGAGGAATTCGGCACTCGCGCACTACGCCCGTGTCTACTTAATGCCCCGTCGGCGCTCGGCGCTCACTTTTCGCGCCGCGACTTGCAAGCGTGGGCGAATGCTCGCCCACGGTGCAAGTTTGGCTGAGCGGCGCGTTATTCCGTCTTCGAATGAGAAAATCATTAATCTAGTACGCCCCGAAAGAGGGCGCGTGGGGCATGGAGTATTATTCCGTCTTCGAATGAACGTGGAGTGTGTTCAAACACGCTCGCTCATGCTTCACGTTATACCGAAACAGGAACGTGCTGGGACACAACGGGGACGGGGTAAAGCCGGGGTACCCATCTTTGATGGGGCTTGGGGGCGCAAATGTTCAAATGTGGGCAGGGAATGCCTCCATTTGAACATTTTTGCCCCGTCCCCATTTGTCCCGGAGTTGTATGCGAACTCAAACAACACTCACCCAAAGTGTGCGTCGTGCTAAAATGCGCTCGCTCAGAGTTCACATCGCACTCAAAGAATATAAACCAGCAACGTCCCTGACATGGGAGTATTGTACCCCCTCCTTCCCTTCGGGCTTTCCTCCCCCGTGCCGAAAGGGCTGCACCCCTCGCATCATGCAGGACTAACTTTCCGCCTCTTAAAAAAGTTTGTTTCTTGCACTCACATAATCAAGCGGAGAAATGCACTCACCGAGAACCCGGCACGGGCGGAGGAATTCGGCACTCGCGCACTACGCCCGTGTCTACTTAATGCCCCGTCGGCGCTCGGCGCTCACTTTTCGCGCCGCGACTTGCAAGCGTGGGCGAATGCTCTCCCACGGTGCAAGTTTGGCTGAGCGGCGCGTGGTTCCTTCGAATGAGTAAGTTGTAAATCAAGCACGCCCCGAAAGAGTGCGCGTGGGAATTAGAGTGTTTTCTTCCATCTTCGAATGAGTGAAAGTTTACTTCGCTAAACGCCGCCATTTAGATGAAATTTATCCCATCCCGAAATCAAAGATTTCGCGACGGGGACCCCGTATGCGCGAAAGAGCCCCTGCCGAGAGGCGGAGCTTACTTGAACGTAAGTGAGCATCTACGGCAGGGGCTCTGACAAAGCAGTTCGCCAAATAGCGGCGTTTAGCTTGCTAAAGCGCGATATTTTAGCGTCAGACAAGGAAAAACCGCGTTCCACGGACGCGCAGTGTACTCCTTTTGCCCCAGCTGAAAATCAAAGATTTTCACCCGGGGACCCCGATGTACATAAGCGGTCGGGGACGCGGCTTTGACGCAGTATCACGCAAGACAACACACTTGTTCTAAACGGCGATATTTGGATGAAGAACAAGGAAAGCGCCTATCGGATGGACAGGAGCGTACTTGGGCGTACGTGACTGTTCAGACGATAGGCACTTGACACAGTTATTCGCCAAATAGCGCCGTTTAGCTTGCTAAAGCGCGATATTTTAGCGTCAGACAAGGAAAAACCGCGTTCCACGGACGCGCAGTGTACTCCTTGTACATAAGCGGTCGGGGACGCGGCTTTGACGCAGTATCACGCAAAATAGCGCGCTTTAGTTGAGTCCTTGGGCGATCATCGCATCCGCCACCTTCTTAAACCCTGCCAGATTTGCGCCGGCAACGAGGTTATAGTCCATGCCGTAGGCGGAGAGCGCGGAGATGATCTGGGAGTGGATGCCTTTCATGATGAACTGCAATTTGTCGTCCACTTCCTTTTCCGTCCAGGCGAGGCGGCCGCTGTTTTGGCTCATTTCAAGTCCGCTGACGGCGACGCCGCCGGCGTTGACCGCTTTGGAGGGCGCAACTATGACGCCGTTTGCCTGCAAGTAAGTGAGGGCTTCGTTGGTGGTGGGCATGTTGGACACTTCGTTGAGATACTTGATGCCGTTTGCCACCATGGCTTTGGCGTCCTCGATGCGGATCTCGTTCTGCATGGCGCAGGGCATATAGACGTCTGCCGCGACATTGCCCCAGGGCTTTTTGCCTGCGACGAACTCACAGCCGTACTTGTCCGCATAATCTTTGACGACGTTCCTGCCGCTCGCGCGCATTTCGAGCATGTAGTCTATCTTCTCACCTTTGACGCCGTCCGGGTCGTAAATGTAACCGTCGGGACCCGAAAGGGTGACCACTTTGCCGCCGAGGGCGTCTATTTTGAGCGCCGCGCCCCAGGCGACGTTGCCGAACCCGGAGAGGCAGAAGGTCTTGCCTTCTATGCTGTCGCCGAGGTGTTCCAGCACTTCTTTGAAGAAGTAGGTCGCGCCGTAACCCGTGGCTTCGGGACGGATGAGAGAGCCGCCGAAGGACAGCCCTTTGCCCGTGAGAACGCCGTTCTCGTAAGCGCCGCGTATCTTTTTATACGCACCGAAGAGATATCCTATCTCCCTCGCGCCCACGCCCATATCGCCTGCCGGGACGTCGACGTCGGGTCCGATGTGGCGGTAAAGCTCCATCATGAAGCTGTAACAGAAGCGCATGATCTCGGCGTCGGACTTCCCTGCCGGGTCGAAGTCGCTGCCGCCCTTGCCGCCGCCCATGGGCAGCCCCGTGAGAGAGTTCTTGAACGTCTGCTCGAACGCCAGGAATTTCATGACCGAAAGGTTGACGTTGGGCTGGAAACGCAGACCGCCCTTGTAGGGACCTATCGCGTTGTTGAACTGCACGCGGAAGCCGCGGTTGACGTGATTGACGCCCTTGTCGTCCGTCCACGGCACGCGGAAGATGATCTGCCTGTCAGGCTCGACCATTCTTTCCAGGATGCAATTTTTCCGCAGGACCTCCTCGTTCTGCTCCACTGCCGGCGCGAGGGTGCCGAGCACCTCGCGCACGGTCTGCATAAACTCGGGTTCGCCGGGATTTTTGCGTTCCGTCATCTCGATAACTTCGGAAATATAAGACATAAAAAGCCCCCTGTTTACGTGTTCGGCGACTTATGCGCCGAGCGAAATGATTACTTTTAGATTATATCATCCCTCGCCCCGTGTCAATATCTCTCGGAAAATTAAATCAATTGTGAACTAATTTTCTTTTTTCCTGCCCCTGCTCTCCCCTCCCTGTCGGCAATTCGGCAGGGGCGGCGCTCTCCCCTGCCCGACATTATCTTAAAAATGTCTGTTTGGATTTTTTTATTTTTTGGGGTGATTACGTTTGCCCTCGCGCGCGTCTGTGTGATAATATATGCGCATGAGAAACACCGTGACCCGGCAATGCGCAAAATTTTCTTCCGAAGGGGAAAGTCCGGCGTACGCCGAAACGGCAGGTCCTGACAACACCGAAAAGCATGGCTTCCGCCGTGCTTTCTGATTTTACGGAGGTAGTATGAAAAAACTCGAGCAGATCTACGAAGGCAAAGCCAAGAAAGTGTACGCCACCGACGATCCGGACCTCGTCATCGTGTCCTATAAGGACGACGCGACGGCGTTCAACGGGTTGAAGAAAGGCACCATCCAAGGCAAGGGCGTCATCAACAACAAGATGAGCAACATGATGATGGCGATGCTGGAAAAGAAGGGCGTCCCCTCCCACTTCGTCGAGGAGCTCTCCGATCGCGACACGCTGGTCAAAAAGGTACAGATCGTCCCCCTCGAGGTCATTATCCGCAACGTGGCGGCAGGCAGCTTCTCCAAGCGTTACGGCGTGGAAGAAGGCACCGCGCTCGCCATCCCCACCATCGAATTCTCTTACAAGAACGATGAACTGGGCGACCCCCTCATCAACGAATATCACGCGCTCGCCCTCCGGCTTGCCACCAAGGAAGAGATAGAGCGCATCAAGGAACTCGCCTTCAAGGTCAACGATGAGATGAAGACCTTCTTCAAGGGTATCGGCATCGACCTCATCGACTTCAAGCTGGAGTTCGGCAGGTTCCACGGCGAGATAGTGCTGGCGGACGAGATTTCCCCCGACACCTGCCGTTTCTGGGACAGCACCACGCACGAAAAGCTGGACAAGGACCGTTTCCGCCGCGATCTGGGCGGCGTCGAGGACGCGTACTTGGAGATAATGAAGCGCATCACTAGCGGCAACTGACCGTCACGGAGTGTTATGAAAGATATTTTGCTCGACCAAAAAGAGTTCGGCGTGCATGAAGAATGCGGCATATTCGGCGTCATCTCCCCCGAAAAGGAGCAGCTTGCGCGCGAGGTCTACTACGGACTGTTCGCCTTGCAGCACAGAGGACAGGAAAGCGCCGGCATTGCCGTCAATATGCCGGGCAGAAAGATCGCCTACTACAAAAATATGGGACTGGTGAACGAGGTCTTTTCGGACGAGGAACTCGCTCTTCTTCCCGACTCCGACATCGCGATAGGACACGTCAGATATTCCACCTGCGGTTCCAGCAACGTCGTCAACGCGCAGCCCGTCGTCTTTTACGGCAGATACGGCAGGATGGCGATCGCCCACAACGGCAACATCGTCAACGCCGCCACCATCAAGAACTGGCTCATCGAGCGCGGCCATATCTTCCAGTCCTCCGTGGACAGCGAAGTGGTCGCCGCACTCATCAACTACTACACCACTTCCAGCGTGGAGAACGGCGTGCAAAAGGCGTGCCTGGACTTCCTCGGCGCATTCGCCATAGTCTGTATGGCGGACAACAAGCTCATCGCAGTGCGCGACAAGTACGGGCTCAAACCTCTTGTGATGGGAAAAAAGGGCAACTCCGTCATCTTCGCGAGCGAATCCTGCGCGCTGGACGCGGTGGACGCGGAATTTGTCCGCGACGTGGAACCCGGCGAGATGGTCATCGTCACCCCCGACGGCAACATCCGCTCCCACAAGTACGCCATCCCGGACGTCAAACCCTGCATCTTCGAGTACGTCTATCTTGCAAGAAGCGATTCCGTCATCGACGGCGTGAGCGTGTACGAGGCGAGATATAACTGCGGCAAGGAGCTCGCGCGTCTGTTCAAGATAGACGCCGACATCGTGGCAGGCGTGCCGGACAGCGCGACCGTCTGCGCGAGAGGATATGCGGACGTGAGCGGTCTGCCCATGGTGGACGCCCTCACCAAGAACCGTTACATCGGCAGGACGTTCATCCAGCCCAGCCAGTCCATGCGCGAAAGCTCCGTCAAGATAAAACTGAACGCCTTCCGCAGCAACATCAAAGGAAAACGCCTCATCCTCATCGACGACAGCATAGTGCGCGGCACCACATCCAGAAAGATAATCAGCCTGCTCCGCGCGAGCGGCGCGAAAGAAGTGCATATGCTGGTGGGCTCCCCTCCCGTCAAATTCCCCTGCTACTTCGGCGTGGATATGGAAACCAGGGATCAGCTCATAGGCGCGTTCAAGTCGGAAGAGGAGATATGCAAGGAGATAGGCGCGGACAGCCTGCACTATATCCCCCTCGATCTCATGGTGAAGAGCTGCGGCGGCGGACCCTACTGCACCGCTTGCTTCGACGGCAATTACCCCATGGACATCAGCGATAAAGAGATACTCTCCGTGGGCAACGCCCTCGAATGAAAGGATCTCTTCCCGTCAAAAGCATAATGAACGACCCACCGTCACGGGTGGGTCGTTTGTTTTTCGGATGACCACCGGCTGAGCCGGTCGGCTAAACAGTCTTCCTTTTTGGTCACTCAGGCGTTCGCCGCCTTTTGAAGCGCTTTGAGCTCCTTTTTAAGCGCTTTGTCGTCGGCGGTGATGTCCACGCCGGCTTCCATGAGCTGCAACAGGTCGGACGACGTGATCTCGGGCTTTTCTATGGTCACTTCGCCGAATTCGCCAATTTCCCCGACCTTGTATTTTTCAAGCGCGGAATCCTGCGAATTGCGGTAGATGAAGAACTTCTGCCAGCAGAACTCCAACACACCGTTGATGAGCATGACCGTCGCGGTGGCGAGTATCTCCGCCAGATCTCCGCCGCCTATCGCGTCGCTCACCGTGGGGACGTACCATATCTGGAAAGGATAGAACGGCACGTAGAACAAAAACGCCAAAAACATGGAGCGCGGCACGTTCGCCACAGACTTGAACGTGAACTTTCGGTTGATGGTGAAGTTCCAGATTATGGACAGCGCCAACCCGATCGTGGTGGCGATGAACTCGTCCGTCTGCTGCTCGATGATGAAGTGGAAAGACCCTATGTTCTCCGGGATGCAAAGCGTCAGGATGCTGAAAGAAACTATCTGAACTATGCCGGCGCTGATGGTGCAGCACGCGTATTTTATCGCCTGCCAAAGCGTCCTGCGTTTCTTTTTCTTTTCCTCCGCTTCTCTTTCCCTCTCTATCTGCGCCAAAGCGACATCGGGGTCGAAATAAAGTTCGTTGCTCATATATCCCCTCCTTTGCAATGAGGATATTATACTACCGATTTCCTCCGCAGAAAAGAGCTGACCGCGATTTTTTTGCGCTTTTTTTGCGTGACCCATCTCGAAATGTTATACATTCCCTTCCTCACGGCAATCATGACGGCGTGAACGTACAAGAACTTTCCGCAAAAATAAAGTCGGATTTCCACGACACCTGCGACCTGCTCCTGCGAGAAGTCCCGGGCGAAGACGCAGCCTTGGGAGTGTTCTGTTACATCGACAGCCTCTCGGACAAACTGCTGTTGGAACAGGATATCGTCGCGCCCGTATGCGCGCACGCCCGTGAACTGTTCTCCCCCTCCGAGAGCGGCTGCGAAGAGGTGAGAGAAAAGCTGCTTGCCGCCCTCTCCTTCTGCCAGGACGTCACCCTCCTCCCCTACGACGAAGGGATAGGCAAGATCGCGGAAGGGGACGTCGCCCTCTTCGTCGACGGCTGCGACCGATTTTTCATGTTCTCGCAAAGAAAGACGGAGAAGCGCTCCGTCGCGGAACCTCCCACCGCCACCGTGCTGAAAGGACCGCGGGAAGGGTTCATCGAAGAGATAAAGACCAACACCGCCCTCATCCGCCGCAGGATAAAATCCCCCGACCTGGTGTTCGAGAACCTGTCCGTGGGCAGACTGTCCGTCACCCCGGTGACGTTGGCGTACGTGCACGGCGTCGCCGACCCCGACATCGTGAACAGAGTGCGCGACAGGCTGAATGGGATAGACATCGACGGCATAACGGACGGCGCCCTCCTCGCCCCCTTTTTGGAAGAGCACGGCAACTCCTTCTTCAAGCAGGTGGGCAACTCCGAAAAACCGGACGTCGTGGCGGCAAAACTGCTGGAAGGCAGAGTGGCGGTCATCACGGACGGCTCCCCCATCGTGCTAACGCTGCCCTTCCTCCTGCTCGAAGACTTACAGGACGGCTACGACTATTACTCGGGCGACTGGCGCGCTTCGCTCGCAAGGTTTTTCCGCGTGCTGGGCGCGGCGCTCACGGTGCTGCTGCCGGCAGGCTACGTCGCCCTGCAAAGCTACCACTTTCACCTGCTGCCGATAGACTTCCTCGTCACGCTGGTGGGCGCGACGTCCACCATCCCCTTCCCCCCTGCCGTGGAAATGCTGTTCGTGCTGCTACTCTTCGAGATACTCAACGAGGCTTCCATGCGGATGCCTCGCTACCTCAGCGTGTCGCTGTCCATAGTGGGGGCGATAGTGCTGGGCGACACGGCGGTGAAAGCAGGGCTCATCTCCTCCCCTGCGGTGCTGGTGACGGCGCTCTCTTCCATAGGGATATTCTGCGTGCCCGACCAAGTGGGGACCCTCTCCATCCTGCGCCTCATATTCCTCTGCGCCAGCGCGGTGCTGGGTCTGTTCGGCATCATTGCCGTGCTGGTGGTGACCCTGTGTTATCTCGCGACATTGCAAAGCTACGGCGCGCCCTACTTTGCCCCTTACGCTCCGCGCATCCGCGCAGACCTCAAAGACGGCTTGCTGAAAGCGTCCGCAAAACACATGGACACCCGTCCTCTCTCCTTCCCGAACAATAACAGATTTCGACAAAAACAGGGGGATGAACAGTGAAAACAACGTCTTTAACTTCCGAAAATGCCGTTATCCCCGGTTCTCGCCTCTCCGCAGCAAAAGGTCTTTCCGCCCTTTACGACTCGCAGGCGGCGTGCCTGGTCTTTGCCTGCGGCACGGTGTTCAAGGTGTCCTCCCTGCCCGGACTGGTGCACGCCGAAATGCTCTCCGACACCTTTTGGCTGTACCTTTTCATGATAGCCCTGGACATCCTCTGTCTTGCCTGCGTCTTCCGTTACGCTTCTTCGGGGGCGGACGCCGCTCTGCGCGCCGAAAACACCTTTCCCTACCGCGCGCTCTGTCTGCTGACCTCCCTCTACCTCGCGGTGAAAGGGGCGATATATTTCGTCTACACGGTGGTCTTCCTCATGGTGGATCTGTTCGTCGGCATCCCACCCTACGTCGTGGTGCTCATACTCGCGGCTCCCGTGATCTATCTCGGTGTCAAAGGACTGCGCGGCATTGCGCGGTGCGCGGAACTGCTCGTGCCCGTCATGCTGGTCATCGTCGTGGCGAACTTCGCCTTTTTGGAAACCGACCTGGACTTCGGCAGGAACCTCCCCGTGAACGCCTTGCCTCCCGGAGAATTCTTTGCGCGCGGACTGCGCTTCGGGATGTGGCTGGGGGATATGTTCCCCCTCCTGTTTGCCGACATCAAACGCAAAAAGTTCCCCTTCCTTGCGGTGGGCACAGGGGTGTCCTACGCCCTCGTCGCCGTCACCTGCCTCGTCGCCGTCGCCATGTACGGCAACGCCCTCCCCTACGTCTACAATATCCTGATAAGGCTGTCCGGCTTCAACAAATTCTCCTTGGAGATAGGCAGACTGGACTGGGCAGCCATCTTCGTCGTCATCGTCATGGCGATGCTCTCCCTCTCCCTGCATATGTGGGGCGCGGCGGAGGGCGCAAAAAGGGTGACGGGCACCTCTCTGCCTGCGCTCGCCGCATTTTCCGCGGTCATAGTCATCCTCCCTCTCGCGCTGCCCAACACGCAGGAAGCGATAGACTTCTCCGTGACGGAGTTCGGTTACGTCATGTGCGCGCTCGCGCTTTTCATCGCGCTCTCCTTCTTTGCGCTGACCTTCCGTAGACGGTGGGCGCGTTCCGCGCCGTATCTGAGAGAACGTGGCGTCGCAGTCGGGGAGGGAAGGAATGGATAAGACCTCGCGTGCCGTCGCGGCAAGGCTGAAAGACAGATTTTTCCGCACCAAATGGCTGGTCGTGCTCGTCGCCGTCCTGCTGCTGGTCTTTTTCGGGCGCACCACGAACATCCGCTCCCTCACCGAATCCGCCCTTGTGATAGGGCTGGGGATAGAGCGCACGGAAGACTCATTCACCGTATCCGCGCTTGCCGTCACCGTGTCGGGAGGAGCCGGCGGCGACAACACTCAAAACTATGTCGTCTACACGGAAAAGGGCGCGACTCTTTCGGAAGGATTGGATAAGATATCGCAAAAAATGGGGCTCATCGTATCGCTTTCGCATTGTAATGTCCTCGTTTTGTCGCCAAGCGTGTTTTCCGCGCCGCCTGCCGCGCTTTTCGATCCGCTCATCTCCTCGCACTCTCTCCCCGAACAGGCGGCGGTCACCGCGACAGAACTCTCCCCTGCCGACGTGCTTGCGGCAAGGACGGGGACGACCGTCGCGTCCACCTATCTCATACAATCCGCGCTCATACAAAATCTGGGCGGCGACGGGCTGGCGCTGGTCACGGTGAAAGATTTCCTCGCCCATATGCTCTCGCGCAGCGGCAGCGTAAACATCCCCCTCATAGACATCGTGGAACAGACGCATCAGCCCGAGTCGCAGGAGGGGGAAGCGCAGGGGGTGAAACAGCTCGTCATGGAACGCGACCTGGTTATCTCCGACGGGGAACCTTTTGTGCTGGAAAAGGACCTTGCGCAAGCCGCCACCATGCTGGTGCGCAGCAAGGTGTACGGCAGGCTCTCCCCCGTGCTGCCCACGGGGGAAGCGGCGGAATTCCGCGTGTTGGACGCCTCCCCAAAACTTAACGCCAACGGCATGAGCGTGCACGCGGAACTCAAAGTTTCCGTGTCTTTGCTGGAAGTCCAGAACACGGACGGCGAGAAGGTCACCCCATCCTCCGAAACCGTGCAAAGAGCGGCGGAGGAAGCCGCTCGGGAATTGGAAAACAGCCTGCGCGCCTGTCATGCCCTTTCCCTCGCGCACGACGCGGACTTTCTGCACCTGCAAAACGAAGTGTACAAAAAAACGGGGTACACCATGCCTACGGACTGCCTTGACGGGATAACCTTTTCCTGCTCCGTCACCGTAGAGGTGAAGGAAGCCGGCTGACCTCCGAAAACGCATTTTCGGGAACTTGTGGGACTCCCCCGACATATCATGGCGAGAGGAGGGAGTCATGGATCAGCTGCTGCCCACCGAAGAAACGATGCGCATCATGGCGGAGGAATACAAAAAGGCGCTGGACCGCTCCGCGGCACGCGCGGACGTACTTTGCGCTCCGTCCGCCCGGGGGAGCGCGGCTGCGTCGCCCTGCCCCGCACTTTTGCTGCTTTACATTGTCTTTGTTTTGGGGTATAATTTCGGGTATGGAAATGCGCTTGCTGACGCCTACGGAGATATGGGAAGGGTTCAATCCGGTCAGGGAAGGGACGGAAACTTCCATCATTTCTTCCAAAGTAAAAGATAACCTCATCACGACAGAGGTGTTTTTCACGTCCGAAAAAACGGCAAGCGGAAGGGTGCGCGTTTACGCGCGCATACATTATGACGCGCGTTGGCGCGACGCGCGGCCGGCGCTCATCATCCTGCCCTCACACGACAGCAAACGCCGTTTCGACGACATCACGGACTCGCTGGTGAAAGCAGGTTACGTCGTCTGCCTCTGCGACTATCTGGGCAGGGCGACGGAGGATGACGACGGACATCACACCACCTACCCTTCGGAGTACTCCTACGCGCAGGCTCCCGAATGTTTCTCTCACCTTTACACCATCACGTCCACAGGCAGGGAAACGCCGTGGTTCCAATGGGCAAAGGTGGCTCGCCGCGCGATCACCATGCTCTCCGGGCTGCGTTATGTGGACGCAGGCAGGATAGGGCTCATAGGCGTGGACATCGGCGCGCAGATCGCCTGGCAGACGGCAGGCATGGACGGCAGAGTGCGCGCGCTCGTCCCCATAAACGGGGGCGGTTATCTGTGGCGCAGAGGCACCCCTCGCTTCCCGGGCGGCGAAAGAGAACTGCCCTCCGACGACGAGGAACGCGCCTTTTCGGCAGGCGTAGGCGCGGAAACTTACGCAAAATTCGTGTCCTGCCCCACCTATTACATCGTTTCCTCCAACTCCTCCAACACGGACGCGGACAGAGCCGGCGACATCCTGGCGCTGGTGCCTGCGCCCTCCAAAGTGCTGCTCATAGTGCGCGGCTCCGCCTCTCAGATAAGCGTGTCCGCCTACGAGAGCCTCATACTGTGGCTGCGCAAGAACTTCGCTCACGACAGCAAGCCCGTGCCCATGCCCGAGATATCCTTCCGCGTGGAGGAAAATTCCCTTTACCTGCGCCTGAAATGCTCGGGCGCGCCGCAGGAAGTGTCCGCCTATTTCTCCTCGGGCGAACCCGTATCTTTCGCAAGGACGTGGACTCCTCTCTCCTCGCCGCAGACGGTGGGAGAGGATGAGTATCTCTACCGCATACCCGTCCGCCGCCCCGACGACCTTGTGGTGGCGTTTGCGACGGTGACGGGCAAGGACGGCATGCTGTCCAGCTCGCGTATAGCCGGCGTCATCCCCTCCGACAAAGGTGTGCACTCCTCCGCGCAAAAGAGCGCGTCCGCCTCTCGCATCGTCTACTCGGGCGATATGGGGACGGGGCTCTTCTGGGTGGTGACGGACGACTTCTTCCTGGACGAAAGCGTGCTCGCCGCAAGAAAAGGACCTTTCGGCATAACGGGCGTGGGGACCTCGGAAGGCACTCTCGTGCTCTGCCGCACCTCGCGCGACGCCTTCTCCTGCGAAAAGAACGCCGTCCTGCAAATGGACATCTATTCCCCCGAGAAAAAGAGGATAACCTTTGACTTCGTCGCCTATCCCTCCCTCTCCCACTACGAGTGTCCGGTGGACCTTACGGGCGGAGATTTTTGGCAGAAGGTCAAACTGTCCGCGGCGGAATGCAAGAGCGAAATGGGCAAGACCCTCTCCAACTTCGGCGTCTGCAAACAGCTGCTCATCTCCGGCGCGGAAAACGTGCTTTTCAACAATATCGTGTGGATCTGACGCTCTTTCACATATAGTGGTGCTATGGACGAAAAAGACATCCGGAATGCGGCTATGCCCGACGAGGCTCTGCCCGACGCGACTTCGAGAAAAAAGCGCATAGCGATCGCGCTCATCTCGCTTGCCGTCGTGGCGGTGCTGGCGGTGACGGCAGCGCTGTTGGTGCGCGAGTACGTCATCACCACTTACGTCGTGGACGGCGACAGCATGCTCCCCACCCTGAACGGCGGCGTGAGCGGCGACACGAGCGACGGCGACACCCTCATCCTCAACAAAGTCAAAGACCCCGAACGCGGAGATATAATAGTCTTTTATTACGACTGGGGCGACACACCTTCCTTTTCTCCGCACCACCTGGTAAAACGCGTCATCGCGCTCCCCGGCGACAGAGTGGAGATAAAGGACGGGGAGCTCTATCTCAACGGTGTCCTCCAAAACGAAGGTTACATCAAAGAGGCAATGCTCCCCTGGCTGGACCAAAACGGCGGCAATTCCTCCCTCTCCCTCACCGTCCCCGACGGCTGCGTCTTTGCGATGGGGGACAACCGCAACAACAGCACGGACAGCCGCGTCATCGGCTGCGTCCCCATGGACAAGATCGTGGGAGTGTGCTTCCTCATCCTGTCCGAAAACGGGAAACTGCGCACCCCTTAACGCGCGTTTTCCGCATTCTGACCGCATGAATTAAAAACGCCCCCTCCGAAAACACGGAAGGGGCGGTTTTGTTTTGCACGCTCGTTCACTTTTTGTAATAGCGTTTCATCTGCCTTTCCCAAGTGGCGCAGATGCTGGAATCGTAATTGCGCGGTATATTGCGCGCGAGGCGGTACGCCATGAGGCTCTTTTGCAGCAGATTGTTGACCTTGATGAGGGTGCGCATACGGCTGTATTCCGTGACGTTGATCTTCCTTATCGCTTCCTTGAACCCGACGCGGAGCACCTTGCCTGCCGCAAGGCAGCCTATCTCGTCGTTGGTGAGCACTTCGGAACCCAGCATCCAATCCAGCATATCGTCGGGGAACCCGAGCACGCCGCGTTTGAGGACGTCCACCGCGCAATGCACCGCGCCGAACTCGCGGTAGCACTTGACCTGATACTTCCACAGTTTGGACTTGCTGAACATATCCTCCGGCTTCACGCCGCGCGACATATTCTCCCCCACCGTTTCCGCAAGCAGATTGCCGGCAAGCATCCCCGAGGCGATGCCGCTGCCCAACATGGGGATGGTCATGAACGCGCTGTCGCCCACCGCGGCGTAGCCCCTTGCTATCATGCGAGTCGCAGGGTAACGCACGGGGATGACGCACATCTCTCCGCCGCGCACCACCTTTTCGCCTATGGTGGGATTGGTCTTCCGCAGGTCGTTGAGCGCGCGTTCGAGGTCATAGGTGGAGAGGCTCCCCACCCTGCCCACGAGCACGTTCACGAGGCTGGGGTCGTTGTCCTGGATAACCCAGGATATGCCCGGCTCGCCCATGTGTTTGAGATAAACTTTGTTGGTGTACTTGGGAGCAGGCGCGTCCGCCACTTTCTCGTAAAACGCGCGGTATGCCACGAATATCTCGTTCTCGCGGTATTGCGAAACGCCGAACTCCACGGGCAGGTCCTTCCTCACCGGAGAATCCACCCCCAGGCTGTCCACCACGAGCGCAGCCTCGTGCTCCTTGCCGTCCGCGACGACGCCCGTCACCGCACCCTTGCCGATGACCGCACGCTGCACCGTGGCTCCGAACACGAACTTCGCCCCTGCCGCCGCCGCACGCTCGTACAGCATACGGTTGAGGGGTCTGCGCTCCACGGAATAGTCCGCGTTGTTCTCATCCTGACGGAACTCCCTGACGACCGCGCCGTGAGGGGAAACGAAAGTCCAGCTCTTTTTCTTGAAACTGCCCTCCGGCATTTTCAGCCCGAGGCGGCGGAAAATCGAGGGGTTGACGTCGTCGTGCCAATCGTAGCGCATCTCGTCCACGGACGCCGCTTTTTCGTAAACGGTCACGTCAAACCCGAGCTTGGCGAGTTTTTCGGCGGCGACCATGCCGCCCATGCCTGCGCCTGCAACTATTATTTTCTGCATAGATCATCTCTCCTTGCGAATGCGGCATCCGGCTCGCCGCAACGCCCACGCGCACGCCCCTGTCACACGCATACGGGCACGCGCCGTCTAATACTCTCACACTATTTTATAACATAACGCGCGCTAATGCAACCTCTTTCGGCATTTTATCTGCCGAACGGGGCGGCGACGTTTGTTTTTTTGCCTTTTCTGCGCGTCCGTTTTGCCCCTTGCCCGTTTGGAGCGCGCAAAACGGGTCAATAATGCGCATATGGACATTTTGGAACGTCAGCTGGTCGTCGTATGTTTCGGGACGCCCTCCATCTCGGGGGACTCCCTCGGCCCCGTGGTGGGCAGCCTGCTTCGGGAAGACAAGCGTTTCCCTGCCTTCGTTTACGGCACTCTCGACCGCCCCGTCACGGGCAGAAACATGCAGGAATGGATGAACTTCGTCGCCGCCGCGCACAAAGGCGCGCTTCTTCTCGCGGTGGACGCGTGCCTGGGGAACGCCTCCGACCTGGGGGGCATCCTCATCCGTCCGGACGGGGTGTGCCCTGCTGCGGTGGGAGGAAAGAAAAAACGCTTCGGCGACGTCGGCATCATAGCGGTCGTCGGGGACAAACGCGGCGACGCGCTGACCGAACTTATGCAAGCAAACGCACTTTATGTGTCAGAACTTGCACATAAAGTCGCCGATTTGATAAAAGCTGCCGTTCGCGGCATGGTTTTTCCCGCCGCGGTTTTTTAATTTTGCTTTAACTCCCGAGCGTTATCGTTTTGCAAAACGAAGGCGACGTCGCGCCGTATCCGCGGCATTTTGTCCGTCGGCATTGACTTTTTCGCTTTTAGTTTCTATAATATAGTGCATATTATTAAAATCGGAGAACTTTGCGCCGCGCTCCTTACGCGCGTGCGCAGACCGGTATGCCGGGAGGTAAAATGAAACCATCGACCAGACGTACGATAATCGTCATCGCCGTGATCGTCCTGATCCTGCTCGCGATAATACTTGCCGTGAGCCTGTCGGGGCCCGATCACGTCATATACAGTTCTTTCATTGAAAACCTGCAAGCAGGCAAGATCGACGAAGTGTACTTCAACGGGTCTTACCGCATAGATTTCAGCCTCGTGGACGAGGACGGGCTCAACTACTACACCTATTACCGCTCCACGGCTTACGAGCAGGTGATGTTGGCGATAATAGACGCGCTCCAAAACGGCGTGACCGTCAAGTACGACTTCAACGACCCGTCCAGCTCTTCGCTGCTCTCCTCGCTGCTCGTGCCCATCATTATGATAGCGCTGCTTGCGGTGGTGTTCTTCATCATCATGCGCAAGACCAACGGCGCAAACAATAAGGCTCTCAACTTCGGCAAGACCAAGGCGTCCCAGGTGCGCAACAGCAAAGTGCGCTTCTCCGACGTCGCAGGCGCGGAAGAGGAAAAGCAGGAGCTGCAAGAGATTGTCGAGTTCCTCAAAGATCCCAAGAAGTTCACCGCGATAGGGGCGCGCATCCCCAAGGGCGTGCTGCTGGTCGGCCCTCCCGGAACGGGCAAGACGCTGTTTGCAAAAGCCGTCGCAGGCGAAGCGAACGTCCCCTTCTTCTCCATAAGCGGCTCGGATTTCGTGGAGATGTTCGTGGGCGTGGGCGCGTCGCGAGTGCGCGATCTGTTCGAGCAGGCGAAGCACAGTATGCCCTGCATCATATTCATCGACGAGATAGACGCCGTGGGCCGTCAGCGCGGAGCAGGGCTCGGCGGCGGCAACGACGAGCGCGAACAGACCCTCAACCAGCTGCTCGTGCAAATGGACGGTTTCGAGTCCAACGACAGCATAATCGTCATGGCGGCGACCAACCGCGCGGACATCCTGGACCCTGCGCTCATGCGCCCGGGCAGGTTCGACCGTCAGATCTACGTCAACGTCCCCGACGTCAAAGGCAGAGAGGACATATTCAAGGTGCACAGCCGCAATAAGCCCCTCGCGCCTTCCATCAACTTCAAGAGCCTGGCACGTCTGACCTCCGGGTTCACGGGCGCGGACATCGAAAACCTGCTCAACGAAGCGGCTATACTCGCCGCGCGCGCAGACCGCAAGATCATCACCATGGAGGATATCTCCGAGGCTATCAACAAAGTCATCGCCGGTCCTGCCAAAAAGAGCCGCGTTGTGACGGAACGCGACAAGCGCATCACCGCATATCACGAGTCCGGGCACGCCATCATCGCCAAACTGTCCAAAAACTGCGACACCGTGCATGAGGTCAGTATCATACCTCGCGGACAGGCGGCAGGCTACACCATCACCCTGCCCGAAAACGACGACAACCATTACACCAAACAGAAGCTCCTCGACCAGATCTGTATGATGCTGGGCGGCAGAGCGGCGGAAGAATTGGTGATAAAGGACGTGTCCGCAGGCGCGAGCAACGACATCCAGCGCGCGAGCAAAATAGCGCGCAAGATGGTCACCGAATGGGGTATGTCCGACGCGATAGGCAACATGTATCTCGGCGCGTCCGAAGAGGTGTTCCTCGGCCGCGACTATCAGACCCAGCTCAATTACAGCGACGAGATGGCGGCAAAGATAGACGCCGAGATAAAAGCCATAATCGACACGCAATACCAAAAGGCGCTCTCCGTCCTTCGCGAGAACCGCGACATAATGGACAAGATGGTCAAACTGCTCTACGAAAAGGAAACCATCTACGAGAACGAGATAGACGCGCTCTTCGAGGGCGACGCGGAAGAGAGCGCAGAAGCGGCTCCCGACGCGAAGTCTGCGGAAAACGCGGCTCCCGACGCCGAAACCGCGGAGGGAAATCCCTCCTCCCCCGACACCGCCGAAACCGCGTCCGAGGACGTTGCGGCTCCCGAGGGAGAGGACAAAAAAGAATAATGCCGTCGGGCGGTCCGCCGCCCGGCATAAACAGGGTCATCATATGGGAGAATCAAAACGACACATACCCACTCTGAAAGAGATCAGGGAGGCTAAACGCGCGGATCTGCGCGCGGTCATGGACAAGGACCCGGCGGCGACGTCGGAGTGGTCGGTCAAGCATACATACGCCGGCTACAAAGCCTTGTCCGCTTACCGTTTCGCAAACAGACTGTACCTCAAAGGCTTCGTCACGCTGGCGAAGCTGGTTTCCGCGCGCGCACGCAAAAAAACGGGCGTAGAGATACACCCTGCCGCGCTGCTGGGCAAGGGCATCATGATAGACCACGGCAGCGGAGTCGTCATCGGCGAAACTGCGGAAGTGGGCGACGGGTGCGTGCTCTATCAGGGCGTGACCCTGGGCGGCACGGGCAAGGACACGGGAAAGCGTCACCCCACTCTCGAAAACGACGTCATGGTGAGCGCGGGCGCAAAGGTGCTGGGCCCCCTCACCGTGGGAGAGCATTCCAAGATAGGCGCTGGCAGCGTGGTGCTTAAAGACGTTCCGCCCTACTCCACCGTGGTCGGAGTCCCCGGGCGCGTGGTCAAGCAGGACGGCAGGCGCGTGGCGGACATGGATCAGGTGCTGTTGCCCGACCCTATACTCGCCGAGTTTTTGCGCATAAACCGCAGATTGCAGGAGCTGGAACGCGCCGCAGGCATCACGGACGCGGCGGCAATGAGCGTTTCCGACGGGGAAGGCGCGGCGGAGAAAGCGGCGGAAAAAGCCGCCATCCGCGAGTTTGAGGAGGAGAGCGACAAATGAAGATATACAATTCCCTCACCAAGCGCAAGGAGGAGTTCCTTCCGCTGGACGGAAACAAAGTGAAGATGTACGCCTGCGGCATAACCGTGTCGGGCGACGCGCACATCGGGCACGCCTATCAGGCGCTGATATACGACATCATCCGCAAATATCTGGTGAAAAAGGGTTACGACGTCACGTACGCGCGCAACTACACCGACGTGGACGACAAGATAATCGCGCGTTCCCACGAAACGGGCATCCCTGCGGACGAGTACGCCGAGATGATGATAAAAAAGATAGACGCCGAGATGCGCGAACTTAAAGTGGACGACCCCGACGTCTGGCTGCGCGCCACCGCCACCATGCAGGGCATCGAGGAGTTCATCTCCGCCCTCATCGAAAAGGGACACGCCTACGCCACCCCCGAAGGCGACGTGTACTTTGCGGTGGATTCCTTCCCTGGCTACGGCAAGCTGTCCGGGCGCAATCTGGACGACGCCCGTGAAAGCGTGCGTATAGAAAACGAGGACAACAAGCGCAATCCTCTGGACTTCGCCCTTTGGAAATCCGCAAAACCCGGCGAACCCTTCTGGCGCTCCCCCTGGGGGGACGGCAGACCGGGCTGGCACATTGAATGCTCCGCGATGAACCTGAAAGCTTTCGGCGAACAGATAGACATCCACGGCGGCGGCCGCGACCTCATCTTCCCCCATCACGAGAACGAGATCGCGCAGACGGAATCTCTGACGGGCAAACCTTTTGCGAAATATTGGATACACAACGGGCTGATAAAGGTCAACGGTCAGAAGATGAGCAAGTCCCTCGGCAACAGCCTGCTGCTTGCCGATCTGCTTCAAAAATACTCCCCCGAAGTCGTCAAATTCGCGCTGCTGCAAACCAACTACCGCGGCGACATCAACGTCACGGACGCCCTCTTCCCCGAAGCGGAAAAGCATATGCTCGGCTTTTACAGGGTGATGGAGGAGGCGATGCGCGCAGGCGCGGCGCTTGACGGGAGCGCGGAGGAGATAGACCGCGAGTTCGACGCCGCGATGGACGACGACTTCAACACCGCAAAGGCGCTCGCCGACCTCTTCGGCTTCTTCAAGAGCGCGGCGGCAAAACTCCGCGCAGGCGACGTCGCAGGCGCAAACGACATCCTGGGACAGATCGTGAAAACGTATTCCCTGCTCGGGCTGTTCACGTCCGTCCCGTCGGAGTTCATTGCTTCCTGCGAAGCCAAACACCGCACCGCAGTCCCCGAAGAGATACTTGCGCTCGTACAAAAGCGCGCGCAGGCAAAGGCGGAAAAGAATTGGGCGGCAGCCGACGCCATCCGCGACGAACTGACAGGAAAGGGCTGGTCCGTAAAAGACACCAAGGACGGCCCCGTGGTGGAAAAGATTTGACAAAACGCGACATTCATTGTGTCGTTTCGACAGAAAAACCGCTTGTTTTGCGGTTTTTCTGCTTTTTTCGACATCTTGTGCGCACGGAAACCTTTCCGTCCGGCGTCCTCTGTTTCCGACGCGGTTTTAACCTACGCGCATTTTTCTTTTCGGCGAATTGCACATGTGCGCGCGATGTGATATAGTGTATATGAATAACTTTGAAAACGCGAGGGATATATGTTCGTAGGAAGCATCCTTTCCGCCGCCGCATGGTATGCCGACGTAGCGCTCGCCGCGCTGCTCGCTCTCTTTTTGCTCGGCGGTCTTTTCAGAGGATTTTCCAAATCGACGAAAGGCTTTTTTGTGCTCATCTTCATCGTATGCGTTTCCCTGCTGCTCACGGGCGTCACGCAGGACGCGGCGGTGGAAGGCGGCATCGGCAAGGGCATCAGCGACGGGCTTTCCTCCGCGTCGGCGGATTGGGGCCCTGCTTTCAACGAGCCCGTCATCGTGACGGAGGACGGCGACTATTGCATCATGGTGGGGGATTCCCCCGTCGCACTCAACGGCGACAACTTCGGGGCAAAAGGCACTTTTGCGGAATTCTTTGCGGAAAAATTCCACGTCGAGGATGGCACCAGCGTCGCAGGCGCCGCGGTAGCGAGCGTGACGAGCGTGTGTGTGGCGGCGATAATCTTCGTCATTTATCTCGTCGGCATATTGCTCATATTCTTCGTCATCCGCAGGATAGCCGGTCCGATGATAAAAGCCACCGTGCCCGGGATAAAGGCGCTCGACAAGCTGCTCGGCGCGCTGTTCACCACCCTCATCGGACTCGTGTTCGTTTGGGTGATCTTCGCCATCATCGCCTCCTTGGGCGATGGCGCCGCAGCCGCGAAGGAGTATCTTGCAAACTCCGCCTTCGCAGGACTGCTCTATAACAACAACCCCATCTCCACCCTGTTCACTCAGATCTTCGGCTCTTAACGGGAAAGCGAGGTAACAATGAAAGCGTTGAATTTTGTCATTGGGATGCTGGTCGGCATGGTGCTGCTCGTCGTCGCCATTTTCGGCGCGGTGTTCGCCGCAGGTTCGCTGGTCAGCGTGGGTCAGCTGGAAAACACTTTGGGGACGGACGTCTTCGACGACGAAAGCTCCGTCAACGACCTCACCATGCTCGAGCTCGTGCAAAAGCTCATAGGCGACCTGCAAGACCCCGATAATCTAACGATAAGCAAATTAAAGAGCGATTACGGCTTGAAGATCCCCGATGAGATAAGCGGCATAGACATCTCGCCGCTGTTCGGCTACCCCATCTCGGAAGTGCCCGATCACCTCGGCGACGTGGTGAACAACATGACCTTGCGCGACGTGGGCGAATTCCTCGGCATGGACTTCGAAAAGGATTATCCCGAGCTCCTCGTCCTGCAAGAGAACCTGGACAACAACGTCAACGTCGCCCTCGACAACGTCCTCTCCTCCATCGACGACGAGAAGATGACCATCTACACGATAGAGCGCGACTTCGGGCTGTCCCTCGGAGAGAACAACCTCACTCTCACCCTCCGTCACACCCCCCTCTCCTCCTTTGCGGCAGTGATGGATAATCTGCCCGTGGGCGTGGTGACGGACGCGGACAGCGACCTCTTTGTCGAAGACGGCAGCGCGCCTCTTTACGTCGTCACGGACGCGTACGAAGAGGTGCCCTCCTCCGACATCTCCTCCTCCGCGGTCACGGACGGAGCGGAAACTTACATCGCCGGCGCGGACGACAACGGGCTCGTCTACCGCGAGGTGCGCTATGTCAAGGCGTCGGACGGCAGCTTTGTCGTGAACAACGACTGCTACGCCTCCTCCTTCGACCCCTCGGAAGAAAACGTTACATTCTACCGCCACATCGTCTACGTCGCGTTTGACGCCGACACCCTGCGCTCGGGCGGCTACGGCGAGGACACCGTGTTCGCCGTGCGCGCGTACCTTAACGACTTCGTTCCCACCGAAAACGGCGGTCACGTGCTCGCTGACGGCGGAATGGTCACCCTTGACACCGTGTTCGGCGGCAGCGCGGACTTCTCCGGCACCCTGAACGACTACATCCTGAGCTACGGCGCGTCCTCCGACATTCTGGACGGAAACGGGATAGACTTTTCCGCAGCGACCCTGCTCGTCACCGTGCCCACGGATGACGGCGGCGCACAGCTGCTCCCTGCGGAGGAATTCGGTCTTGCCGACGGCGTGACGCCGGACGATTCCACCCGTCTTGACGACCGCTACTCCGGTTACCTGCGCATACACGTTGGCGAAGCGGATCCGGCAATGCAGATAATCGCGGGCGAAACCATCACTTCCGTTTCCGGCGCGACGGACAAGATAACCTCCCTTAAACTCGGAGAGGTGCTGGACATCGACGCGGACAGCGCGAAGATACTGCGCACGCTCGCAAACACGCCCATCAACGAGATGAGCGACGCCCTGGACACCATCACCCTCGCCGACGCCACCGACATCGTTCTTAGCACCTACACCGAAGACCCGAACGGCTCTTACGTTAAGATATCCTCCCCCCTCAGCGGCGTTTACTACACGCTCTACAACCCCTCCGAACCCTCCCACGAAGGGCTCACCCGTTACTCCAAGTCGGAAACGGATGGCGAGGCTTCCGCTGCGTTGCAGAGGCTTTCGGGCGTGACCATCCCAAACATCTCCGCCGCCTTTGACGAGCTGGTGCTGGGCGACGCGCTCAACGTCGATGTGGACAGGTTCGCCCCTGCCGCCACCCTCGAAAAAGGTGAAACTTACTTCATCTTCGGCGAAAACGGCTACCCCGTGCGCGTGGTCTACGGCGTGGACGCCGTGCCTGCGGACACGGAATTCTTCGTGCGCACCTACGAGGGAGAGAGCAACGCCGTCCTGAAACAGCTTGCGTACGTGAACATCAACGACGTTTCCGCCGCGATGGACGACATCATCGAAAACACCCTGCTCTCCGACATAATAGACGTGACCTCCAACACCGTTGCGGCATACGCCGGCTCCTCCGATGCGACCGGTTGGTTGTTTGAGGCGGATCCCGTCTTCTCCGACGACGGCAAGGCTTACACCTTCGTCTATGACGGCAGCGGCAAATACTATATGACCGACGTCATATACCTCCCTGCCACGGAAGGGCAGAAAGCGCAGTTCAGAGGGGAAGAGTTCTCCTTCACCTACGAGGCGAACAGCGGTTACAACAACGTGACGGAGCTGCTCACGGCGCGCGGAGCGAACATCTTCTTTTCAGACGGCAACGGCGGCTACACGGCAAATCCGGCGTTGCTCGCCTATTACATCTCCGCAAGCGCGACCGATGAAACAGCAGCCCTTACCGCGCTTAAAGGCACCTTCTCGCGCGTAGAGAGCGCAGACGGCGAAACCGCTTACCGTTACGTCGCCCCCTCCTCGGGCGAGGGCGGACTGTATGTCTATAACGAAGGGTCGCTGGACGGGACCACCGTGTCCTTCGGCGGTTATGTCCCCTACAACAAAAACGACCCCACCCATTGGGGTGCTGACGTATTCTTCAAGTACTCCGACGGCTACTATCCTGCGTCTTCCGCGGCGCTTGCGGAAGCCGACGACATCGGCATCTACACCTACACCCCCGACGGCGGTTTCGCCCTGACGTCCGTTTCGGCAGGGTCCGGCACGGAAGGATATTATGTCAAACTCGACGCTAAATTCGAGGACGGAAGGACGGAAGCGGACGGGAACACTCCCCTCGCCCTCTATTACTTCACCGCGATAGACGGCGGCTTTAAGGAAACTTACACCGTCTATTCCAAGCGCGAATGCGACTATATTTTTGTCGAAAACGCGGCGAGCGGCGGTTGGGTGAACGTATCCGGCGAATGGACGGAGTATGACCAAAGCCTCCACGGCGACGTCGAAATGCGTTACGACCGATACCTCGGCTACATAGGCAACGACGCGGCTAACACGGGCGGCATAGGGCTCGATCCCCTCACGGACATCGCCGTGAACGTGCTCGAAGAAAAGAGCCCCACCATCCTCATCTCCCTTCTCAACAAACAGGTGACGATAGGCAGCCTCAACAGCGTCATCGACTCGCTCACGATAGGCGAGATGATGGAGATAGAGCCGGGCTCCGTGTTCGACAACAACATCCTGAGGAATGCTACGGTGGATTCTCTCTCGCACGATATAACCGCCATGTTCACGACGATGACCATCGGCGAGCTGCTCACTTACGCCAACGTGAGTGTGAGCGAAGAGATCTCCTTTGTGTTGAAGGATGTCACCGTCACGAAATTCTTCGGCGCGCTGGAATATAAGGACGGCGCCATCACGGTCAACATGGAAAAACTGTTCCTCGCCGACTGAACCGCGCGATACCTAACCTTCCTTTGACCTACATACCCACACAAAAACAATGATGTAACACACAAAACCGCCGCATAAAACGGCGGTTTTGTTTTTTACCCTTTTCTTCAAAACTGTTTTCCCTCCGCCTTTATGCCGACTTTTTACCCTTTCCTTTCTTTTGCTTTTCTCGCTCCCCTCTTTTCCATTCCTCAACCACCGCAAACAAAAACCGATATTGACAGAGCAGGTCAAGTCCCATATAATCGGGTCAGGAGGGTTTTTATGAACGGTTTTGCAAATGCGGCGGTAAACGCCGAAACACTCAAATTCATAATCGAAAACAACATTGCGGCAACTGTCGCCACCATCGGTCTGGTCGTTTACTTTTTGTGCACCGCCGTGGTGTTCGTCCTTAACCCCGTCAAGTTCGGCAAAAACTACTCCGTCCAGCCGGTGGACAACGCAGGCAAGACGGAGATCAGGGTGTACTACGGAGGCATCTCCTTCGCCCTCGGGTTGTTCCTTGCCGTGCTGGCGTTCGTGTTCGGTCAGCCGTTCTACTCGCTGGTGGGAGGGCTCATCTTCGCCAACACCGTCTTTTTCACCAGATTCACCTTCACTTTCATCGACAAAGGGTGGAACTGCCCGTACACCAGACTCGCGATCCCTGCGGAAGGCGCGTTCATCGTTGTGCTTTGGATTTGCTTCGCCGTGGCTGTCGCCGTCGAACACGCGATATAAAAAAACGACCACCCGAAAAACCGTCGTCACTCGCGACGGTTTTTTTGTAATAGAAAACCACCAGCTAGGCTGGTGGATTTTTATTATGATAAAAAAACACCCCCGTTTTACGGAGTGTATGGCTCCTGTTGAGGGACTCGTGAGGAGCGTGCTCGACACGCGACGATGAAGCGAATGAGCCGTAAACATTCTGCGAGCGGAGCCGAGCAGGCGCCTTTTAGCGTCAGGGGGTTCGAGTATTTAGGAATAAAAAAACACTCCGTTTTACGGAGTGTATGGCGCCTGTTGAGGGACTCAACCCCCGTAAGGAACGAAGTGACGGAATAGCGTAAAAGGCGCATCTCTTCTGCGAGCGGTGCCGAGCAGGCGCCTTTTAGCGTCAGGGGGTTCGAGTCTTTTAAGAACAAAAAACACTCCGCGAAGCGGAGTGTGTGGCGCCTGTTGAGGGACTCGTGAGGAGTGCGTCTTTCGCGCGACGATGAAGCGAATGCGCCGTAAACATTCTGCGAGCGGTGCCGAGCAGACGGCGCAGAGCTTCACCCCCCCGTAAGGAACGAAGTGACGGAATAGCGTAAAAGGCGCATCTCTTCTGCGAGCGGAGCCGAGCAGGCGCCTTTTAGCGTCAGGGGGTTCGAGTATTTAGGAATAAAAAAACACTCCGTTTTACGGAGTGTATGGCGCCTGTTGAGGGACTCGAACCCCCGACACTGCGGTTAACAGCCGCATGCTCTACCGGCTGAGCTAAACAGGCAGATTTTGTGTGCTTGATTATAATAATATTCCGAAAGGAAAAAGTCAACGGTTTTGGGCAATGTCGTGTTTTTTGCGCTTTTCTTTCTTTTTTCGGGTCGCTATTTTTTTATCACACTATTTGCAGCGTGTCGAAAGAAAAGCATGCGGAGATGATATAGCCGAATGCCAAAGACACCAACAGCATCACGCCGAATATGGCGAGATTTTCCTTCCACGCCTTTCTGTTGCGGAAGAGGATGGCGAAGCCGATGCCTGCGTTCATGAGCAGTCCGCCGAGTGTTGCGCCGAAACCCAGCCCTCCCATAAGATAGAGGTCGCTCAACACCACGGAGGACGCGCAATTGGGAATAGCCCCGACCAGCACGGCAAAGAAGGGTGCGACATAACGGTTGGCGGAAAGGAAATCCATGAGCCGCTCTTCACCGACACAATATATAACGATGCCGAACAACACATTCACGGCAAAGATGTAAAGGAATATCTTCAAGCTGTGCCCGACGGGGTGTAAAACGTATTGTTTTATGTTTTTCTTTTTGTTTTTCGCCGCGATCTCCTTTTCCTCTCCGCAGGGGGTATCGCAACGAGAATGGTCGTGTTCACCTTTTTCCTCATCCTCTTCTATGGAATGTCCGCAGCAGCCTATATGCACTTCGGGGAGATGATCGCAATTTGCGTTGTGCTCTTCCACCCTCTTTCTGCCTGCTGCATACACCGCGTCCGCCGCGTATCCGACGATGAGCCCTATCGCGAATTTGAAAGCGAGCATGGGGAGGATGTCCACAGCCCTCTCGCCGGCGGCAAGAAAGATGGGCAGCGCCTCGTCGGAGGTCGCCAGATAGACACCTAGCAGAGTGCCCACCGTGATATGTCTTTTTTGGTAAAGGTCTGTCGCAACGACGCTGAATCCGCATTGAGGGAACAACCCGACCGTCACCCCGACAAGCGGAGCAAACCTGCCTTTTAATTTTATTTTTCCTGCAAGGTGAGGTTCCGCAACGGAAACGATCACGTTTATCGGCAGTAAAAAAGCAAGCACTATAAGGCTGTCTGTCAGCGCGTCGAGAAAAACATCTCCTATCACTTCACAGCCTCCGCTCTGCCGTCGCTTACTTTTATTATTTTTTCTTTGCCCGTGCCCCCCGAAAACTCCGTGCAGGTCACAAGTGCCTGAACGTCCGACGTCATTTTTAGCAGCATTTTTCTCCGCTCTTCATCCAGCTCGCTGAACACATCGTCCAAAAGCAGTACCGGCGGCTCTCCGCTCTCCTTTTTGAACAACCCTACTTCTCCGAGTTTCATCGCAAGCGCGACCGTCCTCTGCTGCCCTTGGGACGCGAATTTTCTGCCGTCCGCGCCGTTTATCTCTATCATGATATCGTCGCGGTGGGGCCCTACAGTGCAATACCCGAGCTGCTTATCTTTTTCTCGCGCCTGCTCCAGCTTGTCGTAAAACTCCGCGCGGAGCGCGTCCACCCCATCCGCAGAGAGCGGCGTTTCGTAAGAAAGCGTCAGTTTTTCTCTCCCTCCGCTCATCTTTTCGTGCGCTGCCGACGCAAGTTTGTTGAGCTCCTCGACATACCTTTTCCTTCTTGCGACGATCTCTGCTCCGTTCTCCGCAAGCTGCGCGTCCCACACGGAAAGCATTGCGTCCGGGTCTGTTTGCTTGTATGCCTCTTTTAACAGATTGTTTTTCTGTTTCAACACTTTATTATAGCGAGAAAGCGCGATAAAGTAGGTTTTTTGTTGTTGTGACAACCCGACATCCAAAAATTTTCTTCTTTCCGCAGGCGTTTCTTTGACCAGCTTCATCTCGTCGGGGGAGAAGAAAACCACCCCGAGTATGCCGATAAGTTCCGCCGCTCTGCGCACGGGGATGCCGTCCACAAGCACCTTCTTTTTCCCGTTTCCTTCTATTTGTATCGCTATGGTATGCTGCCTGAACCTCTTTTCTATCCTTACGGTGACGCGCGCTTTTTCCTCGCCGAATTTTATCATTTCTTTATCTTTCGTCGTGCGCGGCGATCCGAACAAAGACGCAAAATAGACGCTCTCTATTATATTAGTCTTCCCTGCCCCGTTTTTTCCGCATATGACGTTCACCCCACCCGAAAAGGTGAGGTCGAGCGACTCATAATTGCGGAAGTTTTCCGCGCGGAGGGAAAGTATCTTCATTTTTTTATTTCTTTTGACCCTTGTTTTTTTGTTTTTTACGCCGTTTTTTTTGCCTTCTTTCGGGGTCGGTTTTTTATCGGGCGGCATATCTTGCGGATCGGTTTTATTTTGCCTTTTCCGCTTGAAAATTGCAAGCCTTTTAATTATAATATTTCCTATGATCGGAAAAGAAGAATTTTGGGACGATGTTAAAAACGAACTGTCCAAAACCATGCAGACGATAAGCTACGATATGTGGATCGAGCCGTTGGAACCCGTCTGTTTCGTGGACAGCACTTTTGTGCTTGCCGCAAAGACCGCCATCTCTAAAAAAACCATTGAACGCAGCTATCTCGATCAGATAAAAGAGGTGGTCAACTCGCTGGATTCTTTTGTTACGGATGTTGAGATCATCGTCAAAGAACAAGAGGGAGAGTACCTCAAAAAACAGAGCGATTCCCTCCCCGACAGAGGGTTGATCGTGGACGAAAAACACGCCAAAAAACAGGAAAAAAGCAATCCTTTTTTGGAAAAATACTCCTTTGACACCTTCGTGCAAGGCAAATCCAACGAATACGCTCTTGCCGCGGCAAAGACTGTGGCGGAAAATCCGGGCGGCAACTATAACCCTCTTTTCATTTACAGCGGAGTCGGGCTCGGAAAAACTCACCTTTTGCACGCGATAGGGAATTACCTTTTCAAAAAGTCGCCTAAAACCAAGGTGGTTTACGCCAATTCCGAAACTATGATAAACGAGCTTATAAGTGTTATCAGGGGCGGCAATAACGAGGAAAGCAACCGTTTCAGGGAAAAGTATCGCGCGTGCGACGTTCTGATGATAGATGATATACAGTTCCTCAGCGGAAAAGAAGCGACGCAGGAGGCGTTTTTCCATATCTTCAACGACCTGTATCAGTCCAACAAACAGATCATCATCACCTCCGACCGTTCTCCGAAAGACCTCCCTACCCTGGAAGAAAGACTGCGTACACGCTTTTCCTGGGGGCTTTCGGTGGACATCCAGCCTCCCGATATGGAAACGAGGGTCGCTATCCTAAAAATGAAAGCCGCCCATGAAAAATTCAATCTTTCCGATGATGTGGCGGAGTTTATCGCAGAGAACGCCACCACCAACATCCGCGACATGGAAGGGCTTCTAAACAAGATAATCTTTTTCAGTTCCCTTGCAAACAGGGTGATAGACACCAAGGAGCTCGCTTACGACGCCCTGCGTGATTTCATCGACGAAAAGAAGGACACCCTGGATGCCGAGGACATCGTTTCCACCGTGTGCAGATACTTCGGCATCACCACAACGGACATATTCTCGAAAAAGAAGACGAAGAACATAGTCGAGCCGAGGATGATCGCCATTTATCTTATAACCGACCTTCTCTCCATGCCGCTCATTTCGATAGGACAAATGTTCGGCGGACGCGATCACACCACTATCATCCACGCGCGCGACAAGATCAGTGAAGAGATAAAATCCAACCCCAGGATAAAGATAATCGTTGCCGACCTTAAAAATATGCTTCTTAACAGATAAAAGGTTGATCTCTTTTGCTTTTTATTTTGATATAAAAATCCGCCCCGAAAAAGGGCGGTTTTTTATTATCTTTTTTTTTTCTTTTTTTACACTATCACGCGGAGGGGCAGTATGAGATAGAGCCAATTCTCTCCGGGTCCTTTGATTATCGCAGGCGCCGTGGACGACGTGAAATTGAACGTGATGTACTCGTCGTCTATCGCTTTCAGACAATCCATGACGTATTTGCTGTTGAACCCTGCCGTCAGATCTTTGCCGTTGAGGGTGACGGGAACTTTCTCGTTGACATTGCCGTCCTCGCTCTCCGCGCTCAAATTCATGACTCCTTCTTTGATGTCGAACTTGACGCAATACCTCTTGGAGTTGCGGTTTATGAGGGACACGCGGTCAATGGCATTCTCAATGCTCTTTTTGTCCACCGTCACAACGGAATCGAACGCAGTTTGTATTATCTTGGAGTAGCTGATATAGGACTCCGCGATGAGTCTGGTCACGACCTTGGTTTTGAGTTCGTCGTCCACCATGACGTAGTTTCTGTCCACATACACGGTCATGCTCTCATCCTCATCGTCTATAAGGCGGCTGAGCTCCATCATGCTCTTTGCCGGGATGACGATGTTTTCGATTATCCCGTTGTTGACGATGGGCACGGTCACGAGCCCGAGGCGATAACCGTCGGACGCAACGCCCTCCACCGTATCCTCTTTTATGTTAAGGCAGCAGCCGCGAAGCGCGGGTCTTGCCTCATCCGTGGCGACGTTGAAAATTATCTTGTTGATAAGGTTCTTGAAATCCTTTTTAAGGACGTTGAACGACCTTTCCTTCGCGACTTCCTTGAAGATGGGATAATCGTCGGGGTCGTAGCCCTTTATTTTGACCTCACTGTCAAGATATTTGACGGAAAGGGAATGATCCTGATTGAGTTCGAGCTCAAGCTCTTCGTCCTCTATTTTTTTCGCGTAATCCGCAAACAGTTTGCCGGGGACGACACACTCCCCTTCCAGAAGGACTTCCGCGTTTATTTTTTTCTCTATCGCAAGTTCGAGGTCTGTCGCAAAAAGGGTGAGCACGTCACCTTCCGCTTTGATCTTCACACCGTCCAAAATGGGATTGCTGCGCTTTACGGGAAGCGCCTTTGTTACCTTAGCAAGAGCATCCGAAAGCTCTGCACCCTGACATCTGACTTTCATGAGCCGACCCCAAAACAGTTATATTTTTTATTTTTAATAATAATAGCATAAATAAGGGCTGTTGACAAGTGGAAAAAACAATGACGACACAATGTGTTGGAGTAAGAGAAAGAAGAGAAAACGATATATTGTAAAAACAGAAAAAACCGGATGTAGACAAAAAGAAGAAAAACAAAACAAAACATCAACAATGAGCGGAAGTTGTCAACAAAGAAAAGGAAAGAGAAAAAGAGCGCGTGAAACTTTTTGTGAAACAACTTGTGTTTTAAGGGAGGTTATTGTATAATCTCGGTATGGCAAGGGTCACGGCATTTTCCAATCAAAAAGGCGGCGTCGGGAAAACCACGACGTGTGTCAACATGGCGGCGTTTTTGGCGGAAAGAGGCAAAAAAGTCCTTGTCATCGACATGGATCCGCAAGGGAACGCGTCGAGCGCGCTAGGTTTTTTCGAGCATAAAAACAAAAATTCCGTTTACGACCTTTTGACGGGCGGAAAGACTGCCGGGGAAACAGTCAGACCCACCGAAAAAGAAAATCTGTTACTCATCCCCTCATCCGAAGATCTTGCCGGCGCGGAACTCGAACTCGCGCAGGTGATGATAGGAAGAGAAAGAGTTTTGGATGAAAAGATAGAAGAAATAAAAAAAGACTACGATCACGTGTTCATAGACTGCCCTCCTTCTCTCGGGCTGCTGACGGTCAATTCGCTTGCCGCAGCCGACGGAGTGATCATCCCCATACAATGCGAATATTTTGCGCTCGAAGGGTTGTCGCAGATCATGAACACCATAAAACTCGTCAAAAAATTCCTCCGCCCAGATATAGAAGTGGAAGGAGTTGTGGTGACGATGTACGACGGAAGGTCCAAACTCTCCAAAGGAGTTATAGCGGAGATAGAAAAAGTGTTCGGCGACAAGGTGTTTGCGACCAGAATACCGCGAAACATCAGGCTCGCCGAAGCGCCAAGTTACGGAAAAACGGTGGCGGATTACGACCCTAAATGCGCAGGGGCTGCGGCATACAGGGCGCTCGCCGCGGAATACCAAGAAAAAACCGAAAAGTGAGGTAGTTTATGGCAGTCAAAGGTGGACTCGGGGGAAAGGGTTTGACCGCTCTCTTCACCGATAACGAGGAAAACGTAAAAGTGGATGTCAAAGATCTCCCCACCGTGGAGATACCCGTTTCCGAGATAGACAGGAACCCTAAACAGCCGCGAAAGACTTTCACGGACGAGAGCCTGAAAGAGATGGCGTCCTCCATATCCGTTTACGGCGTGCTGCAACCTCTGCTGCTCGTAAGAGAGGATAATGGGAGATACCTCATCGTCGCAGGCGAAAGAAGGTTCCGCGCAGCGACCATGGCGGGGTTGAAAAAAGTGCCTGCCATAATAAGGGAATTCACCGATCAGCAGATACAGGAGATATCCCTCATCGAAAATCTGCACCGCGAAGACCTGAATGCGATAGAAGCGGCGGAAGGTATGCGCGAGCTCATGGAAAATCACGGGCTCAAACAGGAGGATGTGGCGGTCAGGATAGGCAAATCCCGTCCGTACGTCACCAACACACTGCGCTTGTTGCAACTCCCGAAAGAGGTCACCGAGATGGTCAGGAAAGGGGAACTCTCCCCGGGGCACGCGAGAGCGCTCATATCCATCGACGACAAAGATTATCTCATCAACCTTGCGAAACAGGCGTGCGACAACAAACTCACGGTCAGGGAGATAGAGAACAGAGTAAGGCTTTACTTCACCAGAAAAGCCATTCCGGGCGGACCTCGCAAAGAAAGAGAGATGTCTGTCGAACTCAAAGAGATGGTCAGCGATATGAAGAGGATATTCGCGACCAAAGTAAAGATCCTCGGCAACGACAAAAAAGGAAGGATAATAATAGACTACTTCAACGAGGACGATATAGACCGTATCCATGCGTTGATACAAATACTCAAACTTAACGAGAAACTGTAAAAAGCAAACACCCGAAGGTCAGACCAACGGGTGTTTTTTTATGGCCCCGTATTGGCGCGGAAGGTCTGACGCCGTGTGAGATGTCTTTTCAAACACATACAGAAGTCTGCCGTCGCCGGATGGCAGAGAGTAGGGAAAATCCGTTTTGAGAGTTCCGCCCAGCAAAGAAAGGGAGCGCGCGGAAGGCAAAACCTCTTTTTCTGTTTTGTAAGCGATAAACAAACCTCCCGATTTAACGAGAGGAAGGCATAACTCCGCAAGCACGGGAAGAGGCGCAACGGCGCGCGCGGTCACCACGGAAAAACTTTCCCTTTGATGGGTCATCTCCTCCGCCCTCCCCGTCAAAACAGAAAGGTTTTCCACACCGAGAGATCTTGCAGCGGAAGCGATGAAAGCCGTTTTTTTAGCCGTCGAGTCGAGCGCGGTGACCGAGAGCGACGGATTTGCGACGGCGAGAGGGAAAGAGGGAAATCCTGCCCCTGCCCCGACATCGCAAAGAGAGCCCGAGTCCGGAAGGAAAGAGAATGCCGCAAGACTGTCTATAAGATGTTTTTCGGTGAAGACAATAGGATCGGTTATTGCGGTGAGGTTGAATTTTTTGTTTTGTTCCGCCACAAGTTCGGAAAAGCGATCCAACAAGGAAAGTTGATCGTCGGAAAGAGAGCAGCCGAAAGTTTTTACGGCGGAAGAGAGAAGAGTGATGTCAATCAAAATCCAACACCTCCTCTTTTTTTGTGACGGGAGAACGGCGGTTATTTTTGATGACGAGAGTGAGGATGAACGCCAACACCAGGAAGAAGATGCTGTACGGGAAGAGGATCCTGAACCCGTCGTTCTCGCCGCCGCCGAACCAACCGGACGTCACGGAAATTAGCGCGCCGGAGAGTATCGGAGTGATGACCATTGCTACCGTCATCGCCATGGAGAAAATACCCGTGTCCTCCCCTATCCTGGTGTCTTTCGAAGTTTCGAGGAAGAAGGGGTAGATGTTGACCATCACCAGACCGAAACTCACACCGAGCAGCATGAACAATATATAAAGAGCCGGGTGCGGAGTAGAGAAAGCGATGCTCCCCGAAAACGCCGCGATCATGATGGCAAACCCTATGAGCATAGTGTTTCGTCTGCCTATTTTCCCTGCGAGCATACTCGCCACAGGGAAGGCGATCATCGCGGCGGCTTGCGCCAAGATGAGAGGGATGATAGCTTCGTTTTGTGCAAAACCGAGGATGTGCTGCGCGTATGTGACAAAATTGGAAGTCAAAGCGTTATACGTCATATAAAAACAGAACACCACGGCCAAAATGCAAAAACGTGTGAATGAAGCCCTGTTTCTGACAGAAACCTTATGTTTTCCTTTCGGCGTTTCTTTTGTTTCCGACTGCTGATTTTGTTTAATGCGAGGTCTTCTCTGCCCTAGGACGGCGTCTATACTCGGAAGGTGCAAGAGGGTGTCGCGAGTGAAGGCTTCAACATCCAACGCGTGGTTTTTGGAAGACATGATGCGCTCTTCCACATCCAGCCCGTAGGTGTCTTGTATCTCGCTGTTGAGGCGCTTCACTTCCGCGTCCAGTCTGTCCTGCTCCGCGGCGAGAGCGGATTCGTTCAGCATATCCGCCTTAAATTTGTTCTCATGGACGGTCAGGCAGAAGAAGATGAGCATCACTATCGTCGTTGCGGAGAACGCCGCTCCCACCGCATAATAGCCGTCGAACACCATAAAGACGTAGAAATAAAGCATCGCAACGACGGTGAGAATGACGGACACGACGTTGCTCACCGCGTTCGCTATACTTCTGAAACGGTCGGGATTGACATCGGGGACGAGCGCGAGCGCAGGGCTCCTGTAAGCCGCCATGGCGGCAAGAGTGACGAGCAGACAGATGATGAACGGGACAAAATAGTCTTTTCCGAGCGACGCAAAAACACAAATCCCCATAAATCCGACCGCGGCGATAATAGTGCCGACGACGATGAACGGTTTGCGGCTGCCGAAAGGAGTATTTGTTTTGTCGGACAATCTGCCGAACAACGGGAGAAGGAAAAGACCGAGGATGTTATCCGCTGCGATGATGACGCCGTGCAAAACCGAATCCAATCCGAAAACGCCGTAATCGATGGATTGCATTATCGCATCGTAGGACCCCCAAAACAGAGAGATCCAACCAAACGCCAACGAACAATATAACGTCCTCTTCCAGTTGAATTTCATAAAAAAATAATATCATCAAAATTAAACAAAATCAACCGTGCAAATGCGACGGGACAAAAATAAAAATCGACACAAAAAGAGGTTTATCATGCAAAAATCAACAATAAACCCCAAGCGATTGACAAAACACACCATCGGACGCAAAAACAAAAAGCAACGGAAAATTTTTTTGCATGGAACGGCGGAGAAGGAAAGTCAAGACCCGGCATGAGCAAAGGTAAGAAAAAAACAAGGTCCTGGCGGAAAGGAAGGGTTAAGGAAAGAGTTTTATTATTTCGGTGCGGCATATATAAGAGGCTTGAATAAATCGCGCGAAAGAGATATAATCCATACGGAGGCAGATATGAGGATAGCGATAATAACCGCTATGGCGGAAGAAACATTGCCCATCATCAAAAAACTCGGCGGCGTTGTCGCCGAAGACGTGGTTTCCGGAGTCGCGATAAAACAGATCGAAACGGGAAAACACACCATATATCTCGCAACATCCGGCATAGGTGAGATACGCGCCGCGCTGGCTGTGCAGATGCTGGTGGATCTTTTCGACATCGAAGCAGTGCTGAATTTCGGGTTTGTGGGTGCGCTCGCAAAAAATCTTTCTGTGGGCGAGCTCGTGCTTGTGGAGCGCGCGGTGCACTATCAGTTCGACATCAGCGCAGTGGACGGTTTGCCGGCAGGATGTTACGACGGGAAGAACGAACCCTATTTCTATCTTAACAGTGAGCTTATATCAAAAGTGCGAACGGCGCTCCCCCACCCTCTCAAAACCGTGACGGCGGCAAGCGGCGACGTGTTTGTGGCGGATTCCGCCACGAAAAACAGGTTGCGTGACACCTTTTTCGGCGATATATGCGAAATGGAGATCGCAGGGATATGTCTTGCCGCGGAAAGGAACGGGCTGCCCGTGTTTTCCATGAAAGTGGTGTCCGACGGCGCGGACGAAAATGCAAAAGTGAGTTTCGGTGAAGTCTTGGAAAAAGGTTTGTCCAAATATGAAGAATTGTTGCCTGTTGTGCTGGATGTGCTGAGCGACGGCTACCGCGACGCCAAACCGCCCGTGAAAGTGTAGGAAGAAGAAAATATAACAAAAACCCGACCGAGGCATTGTAACGGTCGGGTTTTTAAGTTGTTTCAACGCGGAGCTTCCGCAATAAACAAAAAAGCAAACACCCCAAAAAGGAAGTTTTCCTGCATCTGACAGCCTATTTTATCGGCGGAGCGATGCCGTGTTTTTCAAAAAGTCTGTCAGCGTCTGTGATGGGGCGGATTACTTTGCAAGGCACGCCTGCGGCAAGCACGCCGGAAGGGATATCGCGCGTGACCACACTGCCTGCCGCGATCACGGTGTCCGAGCCGATCGTGACGCCGCCGCAGATGGTGGCAGAGGACGCCACCCACACATTGTCGCCTATCTTTACGGGTCTTGCGTATTCCCAGTCATGAACGCCGTCCGAGTAGGTGCTTATTGCGCGCTCCTCGCTCACAAACGGATGCATCGGTGTTGCGACGGTCACGCGCGGCCCGAACATAACGTTGTCGCCTATCTCTATCGGGGCGACGTCGAGAAGCTGACAGTCGAAGTTCATATAGAAGTTCTTGCCGAATTTTACATTAAACCCGTATTCTATCCGTATGTTCGGTTCAAAAAAAGCGCCGTCCGCCCCGTTAGGGAACATCTTTTTGATGAGCCTTGTGCGGTAAGGTATGTTCCATGCCTTCGTCTTGTTGAAACGGTCGGCAAGCATCCTGGCGCGCACTCTTGCCAGGATAAGTTCTTTGTCGTTGGGGTTATAAAACTCCCCTGCGATCATACGTTCTTTTTGGCTCTTTTGTCCTTTTTCCATAACAACACCTCAACCAAAGTTTAACCCAACGGCGGAAAAAAGTCCACAAAAAACCCCGCACAAGCTCCCACTAAAAATTCCGCACCAATCAACAAAACAACTTAAAACACTGAAAAATCAAAACAAACAAACAAATTGCCGCGAACATGATATTTTGAAAGCCGATGATGCAGGAAACAACGACCACATAAAAAAGAAAAAGATATAAAACTATCAATATAATATATAAATTTAACAATATGACTGCGCGCAAGCACCAACAAGTGAGGAAACGACCGTATGCCTGATTTTGAAACGACTGTATGAACGGTTTTGTGAACAAAGAATGAGTCCACATAAAACAGAGCAAAAACAGAAGAAAGAGAAACATTGCGTTCGTCTGAGCCGCTGCGCCCTCTCGGTGTGCGCCGTCATATAACTATTCGACGAAGTTATAGCGTGGGGCAAGCGACGGTGTGTCCTCTCGGTGTACGCCGTCAAATGATAAGCGCCCTTTTTTATCGAGAAACGGCGCGTGGTCGGCATATGGCTCCGTGTGTGCCTTCACATATAATTGGGCTTCCGAGAGGAGCAAGCATTATATCAAAAACCTCTCCATATCGTATTCTGCTTGCCCCTCTCCTTATTCCGATGTGCGAATTTGATTATCGGTGGACACCCACGGTGCGCGCATTCAAACATCAGATCCCCTATCGGAGGCAGACATTAAAAGAGCGTCACAATCCGCGCCACAAGCAACGATCGACACGCTCTCGGGGATTGTGCTCACACAGGCTTAAAACACCGCAAAAAGAGTGTATTATATATGCGGATACCTGTTGTCCATGTCTGGTTTTACAAAAGAGCGGATCGCAAGCAAACTCTACACTCCTCCCCCCAAACAGACACCAAACAACAATATGAGAAAGGAAGCGCGCTGAAAACACCCGGGAAAACACCAAAATGTTAAAAACAAAGCAACAAAATCAGGTGTTGCGCGACAAACTCTGTTAAAAACGGCGCGATATGACTAATTTGCGCTCGATATCACGCCAAATCCACCGTTTTCTCCACCTTATTAGATGTGGAATGATCCTGGAAGACCGCCACAAAATGATTTTGCGGAAAGAAATTACACCAAAATAACACCAGTTTCATGTTTTCTGGCAGAGAAACCGAGGAAGGGAAAAAGAAAACTTCGCCAAAAACAGTTTTGATGATAAGAGAGCCGCTTGAAATAAAAACAGCCAACATCTACAAAGCAGACAGAAGCGGAAAATGAGGGCGAACAGAAAAAACGAAGAAAACAGAGCGAAAGAGCCCGTAAAACGCGCTGAGCCGCCGCGCCCCGAAACCCGACCGACCATTCGTCCGAAGAGGCGAAACGGCAATAGAAAAATCCTTCCCGAGAAGCAGGCTCCGCTTTCGCGCGCGATGACGACGCGAAACTGCCCTACGGTGACAGCTCCGTGCCGCCCAACTAAGACTCACTCACGCGCACAAAAACATTCTCCACCCTGAAACAAGCCACAAGCACCGCGCATATCAAAAAATGAGGGGTCGCACATAAAAGCGCAACATAGTATGCCGGATCGGAATAATACGAACCAGCCTCGGAGCAATTCTTTTCGGTGCTTTTGCACAGTCGGAACTTATGGGTATGTATACTATTGGCGGCGTTTCGCCAGCGCAACATCATCCGAAAATCTCTTGCTCTGAGGTGCGAGCAGTTCCGCGCCAGCCGATTTTTGGCTGAGCAATTTCGGGGTCCCCGAGTGAAAATCTATGATTTTCAGTTGGGGTAAAAGTCGGCGCAGCTAATACCAGCCCGTATTAGCAAGGCGACTGACGCGGTTCAGGCGGAAATCGGCGGCGCCAAACCCGGTTCGTATTATTCCGGTCCGGCATAGCAAGAAAATTATGCCACGACATCGACCCCCAACAAAAGCCAATAGTAGACAATCGGCGTGCAAGCCGCATAAAACCGTGTGACAACACGCAAACACCGGAAAGACAAGGCAACAAAAAGCGCAGATATCGCCCCGGATACTGTAAAAAACGAACAGAGAAGAGGCAATATTTCATAGAGAAAACAACAATGTTTCACATGAAACGTTGAAAAAACAACTGAAAACATCGGAACAGACCTGCGACATCGGGGAAGGATTGAAGGAAAAATGTTTATTAGCAGCCAACACAGGGAAAACAACGCAAACAAACGACAAACGCGCGATAAGGCGCCTAAAATCAAAAAAACAATGGCGCGCTGCAAAAAAAATCATGAAGCCAAACACATACCAACCCCCAAAAACCGCAAAAGAGCAATAGCTGCGACGAACATGTAGGCAGCGATATTGTGTGGCAAAAAAACACATGTCGCGCACAGCCCCAAAAAAAGAAGGTGCAACAAAGAATCGCAAAGCCAAGCTAAGACCTGTGGTAAATATACTCGAGATATGGTGTGTTGACATGTGGAATATTTGGCGGATAATTAACATAAGATTATATGTTTCACGTGAAACGTCGGAATGTGCTGCGCAGTTTCACGTGAAACCGAAAACGACGCAAAAACAGCGAAAAACCCACTAAATAGTGGTGTTTTCGGGGACTTTTTTCTCAGAATTAAGCCCGAAAAGCAGGCAAAAAATAAATTTGACCCGTTTCTCCGTGAAAAATTTACAGAAAAATTTTGTGTCTTCCTCCCAAATTTTTCGGGCTGTTTTGTTACACAAATTTTCTATGATTTTTTGTTTGTTTCACAGTGTTTCATCGAGGGCCTGTTTTTGTGGGGGAAAAGCAGGTGCTTTTGGCGATAATAAAAGAAAAGTCTTTGAAAAAGCCGCATGATGGTGGTGTTTTTTTTGGGGTAATTTCCGGTTTGTTTGAGTGTTGGGGCGAAAAATCCGTGTTTTTTACAGCAGGTTTTTAGCTGAAAACCTGTAAGGTATCGCATGAAAAGCCTGTTGTTTTGTTATTCCGGTCTGGCATATCTGTCCGGCATATGGGTATTGCGTTTTTTTGTGTGGGCGCATCGGAAACGGTGCGGAAGCGATAAGCGCGGTGTAAGGATCGGTCCGCTTAATTCTTGTTTGTTCGCCTTGTATTTTGTGTTCTGTGCTGTACTCCGTGTTGCGTTTTTCTGTTATGCAGGTGGAAAAAAGTGTGTTTCTGTGGAAAAAGCCGTAAGTTATTGATGATGTGGTGGTGTTTTGATAGAACACGTGTTTGGTTTTGTGCCGGTGGGGCGGTGTTTTTTGCTCACATATCCGGTGTTTTGGGGTGGACATCCGATGGCGGTGGGCAGGTGTTGATGTTTTGTGGGAGATGGCGCTTGGCGTTTTGGAAGTGAAACTCGGCTTTTTTGTGGCGGCGATTTTTTTGAGGATGTTGGCGTATGTTTCGGATCGCATATAGCGTTTTCTTGTGTAAGATGATTTTGTGGAGAGGCGGAGATTATTCGAAAAAACAAGGCGTTCAGATCAGGCATTCAGATGCGCCAGAACAAACAAAGGGTGTTGTCGGCTTTTTTACCGCCGATATCGGTTTTCTCGTGACGCAAGAATCCGAGAAGATGCTCGGCAACAACGACGAAAGAATGGATATATTAACGATATTCCCCGGGCATGCATAAATTACATGGCGTTGTACCGGCATAATGCAAGGGAAATAGTCTGCTCGGCGAGGTTTGCGCTCAAAAACAAAGCATTAAAAGGCTCATCGAACGCGGCGTTTGCATTCGGCGGCATGCTTCTTTATTTTGCCGACCTGATAATAAGGCGTTTGGGATATGATTTCAAGCGAGTGTGCGGCGTTGCCGACGGCAGGACAGGCGGTTTTCGGCGGAGAGGAGAATGAAAAGCGGCATATATAAGAAGGGAAGGTGCGAGAAAAACAGAAAACACGAATATGAAAACGAAAGTTAACGCGATAAAACTATAATATATTGGGACAATATATTAACAAGGTCCGATATCACCTAAAACGGGGCGACGTGAAAACGTGCGCGTGCCGCATTTCGTTCCGCTGCCGCTTGCAGGGGAGATCAAACTTTTTCCGCACGCACATCTGTTCTTAACATCACACTTACAGATCTTTCCTCATGATATGATCGATTTGTCTGTCTTTACCCAAAATAAAGCAGTGGGTGCCGATCCTGTAAAAGCCGTTTTGTTCGTAAAAACGCAAAGCGCGCTCATTTTTTTCCCAAACGCCGAGCCAGACATACTTCTTTTGCTTTTGCCTTGCCGAGTTTATTGCGTGTTCGAGCAAAAATTTTCCCACCCCTTTTTTTGGAAGGCTTTTCGCCTCGAAGGTGTTCCCGAAAATATTCCGCAAAGACGCTCTCATTTGCTGAGGATATAGGCAGTGTTGCGGACGGCTTAGGGGAGGCGGGACAAAGCATGCAGGGCAGCGGTAACGTGTAGTGCGGCGGAGCGCGGAAAAACGGTTTTTTGCGGAGGTATTGTTGTGAGGCAGGATGGGGCGAGGGGAGAGAAAAGCGCGCAAATGCAGACCGAAAATAATTTTATTGCATGCCAATGTTTTATGTGCTAAACTTATAAAGAGGTGGATTATGAGGATAGCTATCGTTAAAAACGCAAAAGAACTCGGCGAACGCGCTTTTGTTGAGATCAAAAAGGTCATATCCGAAAAACCGGATGCGGTGATCGGTTTCGCGACCGGGGCAACGCCCGTGGCTCTTTACGAGAAAATGGCGGACGATCACAAGCACGGCGGACTCAGTTATAAGCAGGTCAAAGCCTTCAATCTGGACGAGTATGTCGGCGTCGACCCCAACGGGAAAGCGAGCTTCAAACGCTTCATGGCAGACACGCTGTTCAGCAAGATCGACATCGACCCTGCCAACACCGACATTCCCAACGGCATGGCGCAGGACCTCGAAGCGGAGTGCGCGCGCTATTCCGCCGCGATAAAGGAAAATCCTGCGGACCTCCAGATATTGGGGATAGGCGAGAACGGACACATCGCGTTCAACGAGCCTTACACCAAGCCCGACGAACCCACGCACATCGCGCTGCTGACGGCGTCCACGCGCGCTGCAAACGCGTCCGCGTTCAAAGACCCGTCCCTGGTGCCCCAATACGCGCTGACGATGGGCATAAACGAGATCCTCACGGCGAAGCGCATACTTCTCCTCGCGCTGGGCGAGAGAAAAGCGCAGGCGATATACGACATGATAATGGGGCGCGACGACACCTCCTGCCCTGCGACGGCGCTGCGGAAACACCCCGACGTCACCGTGGTGCTGGACCGCGAAGCGGCGTCCCTGCTCACCATAAAGGAATGGGAGAAGGGGAGCGCGCAAGCGGAAGAAAGCGCGGAGGCGCCCGCCACTGAACAGACGGAGGAAGCCGAGCAGACGCCCGTCGCGGAACAGACGGAGGAAGCCGAGCAGACGCCCGTTGCGGAACAGCCTGCGGAAACCGAGCAGGCGGAAGAGCAGCCCGAGGTCCGGGAAGAAGCCGCAGAGTCCGCGCCGGAAGCCGAGGCGGAAACCGAAGAGCAGGTGGAGGAAACCTCTGCTCCCGTGGAAGAAGAGGTCGCAGAGAGCGGACCTCCCACGGATGAGGTCCCGACCTATCCCGAGGAGCAGGAAGAGGTTGCGGCAACCTATGAAGACGCAGGGGAAGAGGCGGAAGTAGAAGACCTCACCGTGCAAGAGGAGCCTGCGCAGGAAAATCGCGGCAAAAAGAAGAAAAAGCACAGAAGATAAACATAAGCATGCACAAACAAAAAGGCGGCACGTTTGCGTGCCGTCTTTTTTGTATGACATAGCGTTATTTTATAGCGCTGCCTTATGCGGAATAAGGCGTGCGCGGCAGATCACTTCGGGTGTTTATTGTCCGAATGTGGCGTTAAAGCGTCAAAATCGCCGATGTAAACCTTGTTTTTTGGTTTTGTGACGCGTATCAGCAATTTTCCTTTGAACTCGGCGGCGTCGCCGTCCACGTCGAAAACGGCGCTTTCGGGCAGGGAGATGACAAGCTCCTTTACGGCGCGGAAGATCAGGTTTTTGCAGGTCAGTTCTTTCCTCAACCCGATGAAAAACGCTCGGAACAAAGGGAAGAATATTTTTGCTCTGTTGACAAGGTTGTCCTTCCCGGGGCTTTTGACGAGCAACAGGTGGACCTTGCCGTCGTCGGGAGAGTAAAGCCGGTTGAAGCGGAAGCCGAAACAGCGAGGGGAGTCTATCGCCATGATGAGGGTGTATACCCCGTCGTACACGTCGCCGTCGGCGGTGACGCGCGCTTTGACGTTCCAGACCTTATACTCGCGCACGACGCGCAGCAGGTAGGCTAGTACGCCCATTTTTTGTTTGACGGAGGGGTCCACCACGTAGCCGAGCGGTGTGAAAGAACCCGTCGCCGCGACATAGCCGAAGTATCTGCCGTTTGCGGCGGCATATTCGTAAAGGCGGATAAATCCGTTTTGATGGCGGCACGCCCCTTTTGCTTTGGCGCATTCGTTGAAGGTTCCGAAGCCGTAATAGACGAGATCCGCCCCCTCTTCCGCGCAGAGGTTGAGCGCGCGGTTGAAGGTGCCGTCGCCGCCGCACGCGACGACCAGGGAATAGCCTGCCGCGGACCATTCGTCGGAGCTTTTTGTGAGCTCTTTTACGGTGACTTCATACTCCGCGCAAAACCCGGCAAGGAGTTTTTCCTTGTCTATCTTTGCGGCTTTGCCGCTCATTCGGTTGATGACGATAAGGCATTTTTTCATCGCGTACACGTTCAATATAAGGCAAAAGCGGAAAGAGTTCAACTTTTTGCCGTGGTCTGCTCATTATTATGTCCCTTTCCCGAGAGAATGTGCGTCCGTTTTGTAAGACGGGGGAGCAGGACGCCGTGCGATGTCGGCGTATTGTTCCGCGCGGTATTGCAAAACGGGCGGAAAATGTATAATATATATGTAGCAGAACGACAGCAACGGAGGTGGGGGAAATGATGAAGGTAAGAAAGGCGGTCATCCCGGCAGCCGGACACGGCACGCGGTTCCTGCCCGTCACCAAAGCCGTACCCAAAGAGATGTTGGCGATAATAGACGCGCCTGCGTTGCAGTATATCGCGCAGGAGGCGGCGGACAGCGGCATAGAGGACATCCTCGTCGTGATAAACAGGAAAAAGGAAAGCATCCGCGACTATTTCACGAAGGACGACCTTGCCTGCGACGCGGAAAGGACCCTCAACGCTCTGCTGGAAAAAGTCCGCTTCTCGTTTGTATATCAAGAGGACGCCACGGGCACCGCAAAGGCGGTGGAACTCGCGCGCGATTTCACGGGCGAGGAGCCGTTTGCGGTGATGTACGGCGACGACGTGATAGTCAACCGCGGAGGCGCGCCCTGTCTTGCGCAACTGATAGAGGCGTATAACGGCACGGGGAAGAGCATCGTGGGGGTGCAGGAGCGGCCTCCGGAGGAAGCGGCGAAGTACGCGGTGGTGAAAAAAGGGAAGACGCAGGGCAGGCTGACAGAGCTCTGCGACCTCATAGAGAAGCCTCAGCCGCAGGATATGCCCTCCACTTTAAGCAGCTTGGGCAGATACATCCTGACGCCGGGGATCTATTCCGCGATAGAGCGCGCCCCCTCCTTCCGCGGCGAGAAGTATCTCACCCACGCTGTGGCGGAACTTGCAAAAACGGAAGGGGCGTATGCGTACGAGTTCGAGGGGAGGAGATACGACCTCGGGGACAAGTTCGGTTTTTTGCAGGCTAACGTGGAACTGGGGCTGGACCGGTTCGGCAAAAAAGCCGCGGAATACATAAAAGCCGTGGCGGCAGGGCTGGAAGAATAAAAACGACAAGCAATACACACAAAACAGCCGTTAAAGCGGCTGTTTTGTGTTATAAACATGCGTTTTGGTCAGATGTTGAATTTTGTGCGGATGAAGAGTTCGATGCTCCGCGCGGCAAAATCGGCGGCGGAAGCATCCTTGCTTTCCGTCATGATGCGAAGTTTGGGTTCCGTTCCGCTCGGGCGCAGCATGACTCGTCCGTTCGCCCCGAGCATACCGCGGACGGCGTCAAGGAAGGAGAGCAACCCTTTATCGCGCGCGATCTCCTCTTTATGCGAAGTGAGCACCTCCGCGTTGCGCTGCGGAAAGATAGCGACGTCCGCGAGGGAGGAGAGCGGCACGCCATTTTTGCGGAGGACGGAAGCCAACATCGCGCCTGCGAACACGCCGTCCCCCGTGGGCAGAAAGTCGCCGAGGATAATGTGCCCGGACTGTTCTCCGCCGAGCGCCAGTCCGTCCGCGCACATCCGGGCGGTCACGTTATGGTCGCCGATGTCCGTGCGCACGAGGGTTATCCCGAGCGCCCCCAGCGCTTCCTCCACCCCCATATTGGTGTGCAGCGTGCCGACGACCGCGTTGCCGGGAAGCGCGCCCGAGGACGCCGATTCCCGTGCGAGAACGTAGAGTATCTTGTCGCCGTCCACGACATTACCTTTTTCGTCGCAGGCTATCACTCTGTCAGCGTCCCCGTCAAAGGACAGCCCGATATCCGCGCCGTGTTCCACCGTTTTTGCGGCGAGAGCCTCCGGATGCAGCGCGCCGCAGCCTACATTGATGACCCTGCCGTCCGCCGCGGTGAAAAGGGGAAGGACGTGCGCGCCTGCCCTCGAAAAGATGAGAGGGGCGAGCGCGCCTGCGGCTCCGTTCGCGCAATCCAGCACGACTTTGAGCCCGTCCAGGCTCCCCACGGCGGCGCAGACCGCGGCGACATATCCCTCGATCTCGTCATTACACGGGAGGGCGGCTCCGCGCCTGTCGGCGTAATATAATTGTCCCTCCGAAAGCTGCTGTTCTACGGCGGACTCCGTGGCGTGGGGGATCTTTCTTGCGTCGCCGCCGAAGATCTTGATGCCGTTGTATTCCGGGGGATTGTGCGAGGCGGAGATCATCACGCCGAAGCGCGCGCCCGTCGCGCGAGTCACGAACGCCACGCAGGGGGTGGTGACCACGCCCAGGTCGCACACGTCGGAGCCTGCCGCCGCAGCGCCCTCCGCCAACGCGCGCGCAAGGGGCGCGCCGCTCGTGCGCGTGTCGCGCCCTACGATCACGCGTCCGCCCGACGCGGACCGCCCGAGGGCGTTGCCCACCGCGAATGCCGTCCCGTCGGTGATCTCTTTGCCGTAAATGCCGCGTATCCCGTCCGTTCCGAAACGCACGGAGAGGTTTTCAGGTTTTTTCATACGGCAGTATATTCGCCGCCGTCCTGCGGAGGTGAGGGAAAAAGCGGAAAAAGAGGAGAGCAAAAATTTTCGGGATTTTTTTGCAAAAACTATTGACAACGGTGAGGGAAGTGCTACAATGTTAGCAGTCGGAGCGATAGAGTGCTAACAGACGAGCATGATGAGTGCCAATGCGAGTGCTTCCCGACGAATAAGAGATAAGGAGCATACGAAAATGAAGAACTATCTTACCGGTTATAACAGAAACAATCACCCCTTCGACCTGCTTGACAGCGCGTTCGACGACTTCTTCCGTCCGCTGTTCTATGACGAGAAACTGGACTCCATGAAGACGGATATCAGAGAAACCAAGGATTCTTACATCCTGGACGTCGAGATGCCCGGCTTTGACAAGGAGGACATCGCTCTGGATGTGGAGAACGGTTATCTTACCATCCGCGCGGAGAAAAAAGATAAGAGCGAGGAGGGCAAAGAGGAGCACCGTTACGTCAGAAAGGAGCGCAGCGTGTCCTGCCAGAGGAGCTATTACATCGGCGACGCCGAGGAGGACGCCATCAAAGCGAAGTACGACAAGGGCGTGCTGACGGTCACTCTGCCCAAGAAAGAGGAGAAGAAACCGGAGGCAAAAAAGAACATCTCCATCGAATAAACCGTCTTGCGAAAAAAAGCCCGTGAGCGTTTGCTCACGGGCATTTTTTATGTCTGACACAATGCGGCAAAACCGCGTTTTTAAGCCGATCGGACGAAGGGTATCCCTTCGGATACGGCGACGGGTTTCCCGTCCGCAAGCGCCACGATCTTAAGCTCCGCGCCCTCCGGGATGAAAAATTCGGAGAGGGACAGGTCGGCGGAGCATTCCGTCGTTTCCAGCACTTTGACGCCGTTTGCGGTGACGGCGAAAGTGCACCCGTCGGGTAGGAAACTCGCCTGCCACGACAACACTCCGTTCGCGAGGGACGCGCCGCTTACGGTGGGGACGCCTGCGGCGAATTCGCACACATAGGGGAGAGAGGTCGCGCTTTCCGCGTTTTGCGCGGAGGAGGTCACCGTGATTGTGAAACTCCCGTCAAACATTTTCACGAGTGCGGACACGTTTACTGTCACGTCAAGGTCCTCTTCGTTCACATGCACGTCGAACGCCGCTTCCGCATCCGTGAAACGGAAGACGCCGTCCTCTCTTGCCGCTTGGGCGGAGCAGAGGATGCCGCCTTCGGCGTCAAGAACGGACAGTGTGAAAGTTTCCGTGCGCACGTCCGCGGAAAAACCGACGGCAGCGTTGCCTTCCGCAGAGTAGGCGGAGAAGAACGCGAAGGGCGCGGTGAGGAGGACGGGATCGGGCTCCTCGGGCGGGTCCGGCTCTTCGGGAACGTCGGGCACATCGGGAAGGTCGGGCTCGTCCGGTTCATCCGGCTCATCCGGTTCATCCGGTCCCTCGTCTGTGACTTCGGACGCTCTAATGTCAAGGTCGTTGACCGTGGCTTTCACGGTGTGTGAGTCGGGCGAGAACGAGAACCCGTCCTTAACGAACGCGATCACCTCTCCGCCGTCCAGTCCGGAAAGGGAAAACACGCCGTCGGAGTCGGTGACAAGGCGCGCTTCCCCGTTCACCAACACGCTAACTCCGGGCAAAGGCTCTCCGTCCGACGTGACTCTGCCCGACACGGACAACCCCGTTTCGGGAGGAGAGGGTGGGTCTTCTGAGCAGGCGGCAAGAACGCACGCGAAGCAGCAGATCATGATAAGGAGAAGGACGGGGAGGATGTGCTTTTTCATTGTTGCAGCCCTCCTTCCGACACGACGAAGGTCCTTGTGAGCGGCGCGCTCTCTTTGCCGTCGGACACCGCGGAAACGCTCACGACATATTCTCCGTCCGCCGTCACGCATTCGTCGAGATAGGCGAACGGCGAGGAAACCGTTTCCTCTTTCAGCAGTTTATCATTATAAAACACGCGATAAACATACGTTTCCGTGCTTTCGTCCGATGGGAGCCAGCTTGCGAATATGCTCCCGTCGCGAGAGGAGATCACCATGTCGCACACGGGCAGCGGCGGAGCGGAAAGAGTGAAGGAGAAACTTGCGGAGGGAGAGTCGAGGTTGAACTCGTCGCCGAGCGCCGTCACTTCCGCGGTATATCCTCCGCCAAGGATCATGAGGTCGCCGACGTCCGCCGAGGGAGAGGAAAAGTTCCCCAGCCCTATGCCGTTTACCGAGAGGGAGTAGCCCGTCGCTCCGCGGACGGCGTCCCAGCTCATCACCCCGTCCGCGAAGGTTATTCCCGACACGGAGGGCAGGGTGCGGAAGCAGGTGACGTGCTCGCTTGAGGAGGCGATGGCGGCGGAGTCCGAAAGCGCGGTCACCGTCACGGTGTAAACCCCTCCCACGGTCAGAACTTCCGCAAGAGGGAGATAGGTCGTGCCTGCCGGGAAGGAGAGGAAAAACACGTTTTGTCCGGATGAGTCGGCGATGTCCACGGTGTAAGACGTGGCGTTTTCGACTGCCGTCCAGCTCACCGCATCCGAGGACGCGGTCACGCTCATCCCTTCCGCGAAAGCGCCGCCGGTCGCCGCGCCTGCGGAGGAAAGAAATAGCGCGGAAAGGCAGACCACGGAAAGCATCAATACAACAAACGACCGTTTCATATCAACAAAATAAGACAAAATTCGACAAATGTCAACACGGCTCCCGTTTAAGGGAGGAGGTCGGGCGCTCTTAGCCGCTCTTACGGGCGCTTTCCGCGCAGAGAAGGCGGCAAAAAGAGGACGCCCGAGTGTGGATAAAAACGCTTGCTATGCGCGCGTGCGTGTGTTATAATTATTAAAAATATATACTAAACATATTTAATTACAATCAAAATACTCAACCGAAAGGAGGAAGCATGGAAGAAGTCAAACACAGCTATAACGCGACCGACATCCAGGTGCTGGAAGGGCTGGACCCCGTCAGAAAGCGCCCCGGGATGTACATCGGTTCGACGGATGCGAGAGGGCTTCATCATCTCGTGACGGAAGTCGTTGACAACTCCATAGACGAGGCGCTCGCCGGCTATTGCACGCGCATAAGCGTCGAGATCCTGTCCGACGGCGCGGTCCGCGTGACGGACAACGGCAGGGGCATACCCGTCGGCGTGATAGAGAAGGAAGGGAAGTCCGCGGTGGAGGTGGTGCTCACCAAGCTGCACGCTGGCGGAAAGTTTGGCAGCGGCGGCTACAAGATCTCCGGCGGCTTGCACGGCGTGGGCGTGTCCTGCGTCAACGCGCTCTCCGAGTGGCTGGTGGCGGAAGTGCGCCAGGGCGGCAAACTTTACCGCATACGTTTCAACCGCGGCGTGGCGGAGCGTCCTCTTGCGGAGATAGGGCCTGCCGAAGGTTCGGGCACGACCATCACGTTCTATCCGGACGGCGACATTTTCGAAACGCTGGATTTCAATTACGACACCATGAAGACGCGTCTGCGCGAGCTTGCCTATCTCAACAAGGGTCTGACCATAGAGATAGCCGACGAAAGGGTGGAGCCTGCGCGCCGCGAGGTGTTCTGCTACGAGGGCGGCATAGTTTCCTTTGTGGAGAGCCTGAACCGCAACAAGGACACCATTTTCGAAAATGTGGTCTATTTCGACGCGCAGTATGTGGACAGCGAGATAGAAGTCGCCATGCAGTATAACGATTCTTACACCGACACCATCCTCGCGTTTGCAAACAACATCAACACCGAGGAGGGCGGCACTCATCTGGACGGGTTCAAGGCGGCGATCACCAAGGTCATCAACGACTACGGCAAGAAAGCAGGCATCCTGAAAGAGGCGGACAAGCTCTCCGGCGAGGACGTCCGCGAAGGGCTGACGGCGGTCATTTCCGTCAAACTGGCGGAGCCGCAGTTCGAGGGGCAGACCAAGACCAAGCTCGGCAACAGCAGCATGAGGGCGGCGGTGGCAAAGAGCGTGACGGAAGGGCTGGGGACGTACCTTGAAGAGCATCCGCGCGAAGCGAAAGAGCTCATCCTCAAAACAATCACGGCGCAGAGGGCGCGCGAGGCGGCGAGGGCCGCGAGGGAAACCGCAAGGCGCAAGTCCGCGCTGGAAAGCACCACGCTGCCCGGCAAACTTGCCGACTGCACGGATAAAGACCCGAAGGTGTGCGAGATATACCTCGTCGAGGGCGATTCCGCAGGCGGCAGCGCGAAGCAGGGCAGGGACCGCAGGTTCCAGGCGATACTCCCCCTCCGCGGCAAGATACTGAACGTGGAAAAGGCGAGGCTGCATAAGGTGCTGGAAAACGAGGAGATAAAGGCGATGATCACCGCGTTCGGCTGCGGCATCAACGCCGATTACGACGAGAGCAAGCTGCGCTACGACCGCATCATCTGCATGACGGACGCGGACGTTGACGGCTCGCATATCCGCATCCTGATGCTGACATTCTTCTTCCGTTTCATGCGTCCGCTCATCGAGAACGGACACGTGTACATCGCGCAGCCCCCTCTTTACAAGCTGGCGAGAGGGAAGCAGGAATGGTACTTCTACGACGATGACGCCCTGAACGCTTTCTATGAAGAAAACGGCAGGAAGGGTTACGACCTGCAACGCTACAAAGGTCTTGGCGAGATGAACCCAGATCAGCTGTGGGAAACCACCATGGACCCCAAGAGCCGCACTCTTCTGCGCGTGACGATGGAGGACGCGATCTCCGCCGACGAGATGTTCAGCGTGCTCATGGGCGAGCAGCCCGAACTCAGACGCGCGTTCATAGAGGAGAACGCCAAGCTCGTCGAAGAACTCGACGTTTGATGAGGAGGAAGCATGAGCAAGGATACTCAGAAAGATAAAGAATATCTCGATCATCTTGCGGACAGCAAGATAGTCAACGTAGAGGTGGAGAACGAGCTCAAAAAGTCCTTCATCTCCTACGCCATGGCGGTCAACGTGTCCAGGGCGATCCCCGACGTCAGGGACGGTCTGAAACCCGTTCACAGGCGCATCCTTTACGCCATGAGCGAACTGAACCTCACTCCCGACAAACCCTACCGCAAGAGCGCGATGGTGGTCGGCGAAGTGCTGGGCAAATATCATCCTCACGGCGACAGTTCGGTGTACGACGCGATGGTGCGTCTTGCGCAGGACTTCTCCATACGCTGCCCGTTGGTGGACGGTCACGGCAACTTCGGTTCCGTGGACGGCGACCCTCCTGCGGCGTACCGTTACACCGAGGCGCGTCTTTCCAAGATAGCGCTGGAAATGATCCGCGACATCGACAAGCGCACGGTGGACTTTTACCCCAACTTCGACGACACGCGCGAACAGCCCGTGGTGCTGCCCAGCAGGTTCCCCAACCTTCTGGTCAACGGTTCGGACGGCATCGCGGTGGGAATGGCGACTTCCATCCCTCCCCACAACCTCGGCGAGGTCATAGACGCGGTGGTGGCGCTCATGCGCGATCCGGAGCTGACGGTGGACGATTTGATGGAGTACATCCCGGCGCCCGATTATCCCACGGCAGGTCTGGTGCTGGGGCGCGCGGCGATACGTCAGGCGTACCGCACGGGCAGAGGGGCGGCGGTCATCCGCTCGCGCACGGAGATAGAGGAACTCCCCGGCGGAAAGAGCCGCATCATCATCACGGAGCTTCCTTATCAGGTCAACAAAGCCAAGCTCATTGAGAATATCGCCGACCAGGTCAAGGACAAGCGCATAGAGGGCATTTCCGACATCAGTGAGGAAACCGACCGCACGGGCATGCGCATAGTCATCGACATCAAGAAGGATCACAATCCGCAGGTGGTGCTCAACACGCTGTTCAAGCAGACCAGCCTGCAAGTGAACAACTCCATCATCCTGCTCGCGCTGGTGGACGGCGTGCCCAGGATACTCAACCTCAAACAGATCCTGGAATACTACATCGCTCACCAGGAGGACGTCATCGTCCGCCGCACCAGGTTCGACCTGGAAAAGGCGGAGGAGCGCGAACACATCCTGAACGGGTTGGTCATCGCGCTCGCCAACATAGACGAAGTGGTGGAACTGCTCAAAAAGAGCGCGGACAGACAAGCCGCCATAGACAATCTGACGGCGCGTTTCCTGCTCAGCGAGAAACAGGCCGTCGCCATCCTCGAAATGCGTTTACAGCGCCTTACGGGGCTCGAGGTGGAGAAACTCAACGAGGAGCTCGCCGAAAAGCGCGCGGAGATAGAGGAATACAAGCGCATCCTCGGTTCGGAGGAGGCGGTGAAGGAGCTCATCATCAAGGAGATCACCGAGATAAAGGAGCGTTACGCCACCCCCAGAAGGTCGGAGCTCAGCTACGATTACTCCGAGATAAACATCGCCGACCTCATCGACAGGGAGGACATCGCGGTGTCCATGACCCACGGCGGATATATCAAGCGCATCCCCGTGTCCGAGTACCGTTCGCAGCGGCGCGGCGGCATGGGCGTCACCGCGCATAAGGCGAAGGACGACGACTTTGTGGAGCACATCTTCGTCAGCAACACCCATCAGGAGATGATGTTCTTCACCAACTTCGGCAAGGTGTACACCATGATGGGCTACGAGATCCCCGAGGCGAGCAAAACTTCGAGGGGCAGGGCGCTCGTCAATCTGCTCCAGCTCTCGCCCGGCGAAAAGGTGCAGACGGTGCTGCCGCTGCCCGAGGAAAGGGAGGGCAGGTTCCTCATGCTCGCGACCAAACGCGGACTCATCAAAAAGACGCCGCTCGAAGAGTTTGCCTCCATCAAGCGCAACGGCAAGATAGCCATCAAGTTCATGGAGGAGGACGAACTCATAGAAGCGGTGCTGACCTCCGGCTCGGACCAGCTCATCATGGCGTCCAGCGAAGGCTATTGCATCCGCTTCTCCGAAACGGACGTGCGTCCCACGGGCAGGACGGCGATGGGCGTCAAGAGCATGCGCATCCCCGAAGGCGCGTACATGGTGGACCTCGCCGTGGTCACGGAAGGGTGCGAGATACTCACCATCACCACGCACGGCTACGGCAAACGCAGCAGCGCGGACGACTATCCCCTCCAGGGCAGAGCAGGCAAAGGCGTCAAAGCAGGCGTGTTCAACGACAAGACGGGCGACCTTGCAGGGCTCAAAGTCATCCCTGCCGACACGGACGTGATGATGATAACGGACAGCGGCATAATCATCCGCGTGCAGGCGGACGAGATATCCAAGATAGGCAGAGCCACGCAGGGCGTGCGCATCATGAAACTCAAAGGCGACGACGTCAAGGTGGTGAGCATCGCGCTCACGCCCCACGAGGAGCCCGAAGAGGAGGTGCCGGAAGGCGCGGAGCAGGCGGAAAATACGGCGGCGGAAACGCCTGCGGAGGGCGCTGCCGATGACGGCGCCGCGGCAGCGACGGAGGGAACCGCACCCGAAGGCGGCGCGGAAGAGTGACGGAAGGAAACGCCGTTCCGCTCCTGCGACGAAACATCATCAAACCGCAAAACAGCCTGATAAAATGCACAAAACGCGGAGTTTAACTCCGCGTTTTGCTTTTTCATCGGAACCGCTCCGTTTATGGCGCGGCTTCCGCCGTTGTCAGACAGATCTGGCATCCACTCATACGGGATGTCCGGCGATCCGTGAGCGCCTCCGCTGAACCGGTCGGGATCCCATCCGCTCGGCAGGGAGGGGAACATGCAGTGCACCATGGTGATCTGCGAATTTTTGCCGAAGACGGCGTATCCCATGGTCTTTACGGAAGAAGGGATCGTGATTTCGGAAATATCGGTGTCGAAGAATGCTTGGTCGCCGATCGATGCCACGCCGTTTTCTATCGTGACGGAGGAGAGAGCGTGGCAGACGGAGCGGCGGACGTACGGCGTGCAGACATTGCGTGAAGACGATGTTTATAAGGACGATTTGAAAGGTAAACACGGTTTTTGGCGCGGAAGAAAGCCTAAGGGGAAAGCCGCGGAAGGCGAGCTGTCATGCGCGCGTATAATAAATTTCGTCACGCGCGCGGAGATAAACATACAGCCGAAGAAAGGAGAGGGGGATAGCGCGAAAGATTAAATTAACATTAAGTACGAAAAATATATCTTGTCATATACGCTCGCGTGTGATAATATGAAACAGTCGAAAAGTATTCGGCGCTGTTTGTCGACGCTTGAAGTCGGCAGGATCGGGGGATATATGAAAAAAACGTTTTTCGGAATCGTTTTGATCGCAGTCGTTGCGATATCTCTGTTCGCTTTTGTTGCATGCAATGACGCTGTCGCTTACGCCGAGGCGGAGCCTGACGGGGCGTGGTATGCCACCACCACTTGGATGGATACCGATGACGCGGTGGCGCTCCTCGGAGGGAAAAGCACCGCAGCCCTGAACTTTTACAGCGAAACGCGTTGGAGTATAATAGTGGGAGGCGCCGTGGCGACTTTCCCCGGCAACAACAACCTGAACTGGTGTCAAGGCGAGTATTACTTCGAAGGCGAGGTAGGCACTTCCACTCTGCACATCAAGCTGTACGACAAGGAAGCGTATGTGGCGAGCGAGCCCGAGGACGATCCGAACCCGAGCATATACGATCCCGCGAACGTGACTTTGCTGGACGCGGACGGCAACGACGCCGGCAAAAACAACTGGGTGGCGCTGGAGCCCGATGAGGACGGGGCGTACATCATCAAAGCCAGAGGCGCGGGCATGTTCGGCGAACTTATCGGCGCCGCCGACATCAACCTCGTCACAATGACATTCCGTTTTAAGCCTCCTACGGGTGCGGAGGATCTCGGCTCCGGCGGCGTGATAGTCGCACCTCCCGATCCCGGCGGAATAGGGCTGGGCGGCATCATCGGCATCGCGGTCGCGGTGATAGTGGTGGTGATAGCGGCTATCGTGGTGACAGTGGTCGTGGTCAAAAAGAAGAAGAAAGCGAAAGCTCAAGAGGAACAGCAAGCCGCAGCCGAAGCGGAGTCCGCGGACGAACCCGTGAATCTGTGGTCCATCGAGGACGAACACCGTGAAGACGGCGGTGAAGAATAAGCGCCGATAATGGCAGGGCGCACGGAAAGGGGAATGCGGCTTTTTGCCGCGGAACCGGTATCAACGGAGGACGGGCTTAGGGCTCTGTCCTCTGCGCAGGTAAAAAAAGGAGATGTATCTATGGATCAGCGCAGCAAGAACAAGGTTAAACTTTTCCGTACGTTGAAAGTTGTCTTTTACTGCCTTGGTCTGCCTCTCTTCGCACTTGCGGTCGTTCTGACGGCAGCCACCGAATACGCGGGCGAATTAGCCTACGCCGGCATGGCTGAAACGGAACTGTTCGCAAGCATGAAAGTGCTGTTCAACGGGACGGCGCTTTATGGCGTATGGGTGGCGGCAGGAGTATGGCTTCTGATAGCCATCGTCCACATCGTCCTCGTCAAGACGGTCAAGAACAGGCGCGCGCGCACTTTGCTTGTCGGCATAGTGACGCTCGTTGTCATGTTGGTGCCCGTCGTGGTGATGGACCTTGCTATCCCCGTCAAACTGGATCAGATCCAGCAGTCGCTGCCGGAAGGGGTGACATTGGCGAGTTACGAGGACGAGAAAGGGCACTTCTACACCAGGACCAGCGCAAGCTGGACCCCGAGCGGCAAGTACGAAAGCAACAACTATTACTTCGTCACAGGGGTGGAGAACTTCCTCAACACGTACAAGATAGGGATGTACGGCGGCACCAAGGGCCCGGCGGTGAACAACACTTCCAACGCGCCCGTGACCTACGGCGACCTTTTCCTTTACGAGAACGGCAAAGGCATCGCCGTGTTTGAAAACGAAAGCGCCATAGAAGACAGGCTGGTCAAAGGCGACGCCGAAAACGAGCTCACCACTTACGTCAGGGACGACTCCGGCAACGTCGTCGCCGTCGTGACGACCAAGACCATCGACGAAAAGAACGGCGTGGGCGTCAGAGTCAAGTACTGGGAGGGCAGTTCCGCAGACGGTGAGCCCACCATCACGAAAGATTTCAACGATTATTATTTCAATGTGACCAACGGCTTGTATTACCGCACTTCCGCAAAGGCGGAGATGCGCGACGGCATTTACGGTTACGCGTCCTATAACTCCAACGGCAACCTCTCCGACGGTTACGTGTTCGGCATAGACGTTGCGCTGGAAATACTCGAAGATTACTACTACACTCAGCAGAGGATGACGGAGATCTCCAACGAGGTCACGCTCGCGTCGGGCTCCATCCCCTCCGATGCGGAGATAAAGCTCGCGGCGCAGCAGATGCTCGACTACTACTACACCGAAGGCGAAGCCTCCGATTACGAGAAGTGGCTGTACTCCCGTCAGGACGAGATCGCGGCGAAGTACTCCCTCACCACGGATGAACTGCGCGGCGTCCTCGACGCACTCGGCATGGCGATCGGCGACAAACTCGGCGACCAGTTCGGCAACCTGCTCGACCTCGTCGGCGGCGTTCTTGGGATGGCGTTGACAGACCCCAAAATCGTTGCCGGCGCCAATGCGGAAGGAAACGGATTGTATGTGTACGTTTATACTCAGGAGGATCTGACAACGAACGACCAAGGTGGAACCGTTATCAAACCCGACGCGGTGCCCAACATAAGCGTCACCGCGGAAGTCGCGCCCTCCGATGATTTCGGCGGCGAGAGAGTGATCACCATCTCCCTCGGCGGCGCGGGGCTCGGCGTCACGGAAACCATCCGGCTCGGTCTGGACTCCCGTCTTATCGACGGTCTTTCCCCTCTGCTTGACGGTCTGGTGGCAAACGCCCAACTCGTGCGTTACACCACCGGCGGCGGCGAGAACGGCACGGATCCCGTCTATTACGCGAGCGTTGCGGAGATCGTTTACGACGCCATAAACGGCGGCAGCGAGCATGATGTCATCGGCATTGTCGGCACCATCGTCGGCATAGTGCAGGGGCTCATCCCCACCCTCGGGGACATCTTCTCCCTGTTCACCTTCGACACCGTGACGGAAGGCAACGGTCAGGTCACCGTGCAGACCTCCACTGCGGATATGCTGTACGGCGTGGTCGGCAACGTGCTGAATATGCTTTATTGGTATTCCAGCGCAGAGATAATGCCCGTCTACAACTTCTATGACGAGGCGATCGCCGCTCTGTACGGCGACGAAGCGTACGCGAATGCAGGCATCACCGGCTTCGGCGCGTATGCGGAAAACGAATATAAAAACGAAACCGTCGAGTACGCGGAGATGCTCTCCCTCTACGACAGAGCGGTGTATGAAGGCGGTATGCACGGTTATATAGTCGGCTCCACCCTCATCCCGGGCACATCCCTCATTTCGGGCGACACGCTGGGCGACGGGTCCTATTCCGCAACGGTGCCGGCAAGCTATGAGGAAGTCGTGCTCTTCAAGGCGGAGCTCTCCTACAAGAGATGGCTCTATCCTCTCCTCGGCGTGAGGGAATGCCTGGTGTGCTTCCTGCCCTTCGTGTTGCTCTTCATCATCCTGAGCGGCGTTGCGGCGGAGAAAGAGATGCTCTACGCCACCGGACAGGAGGTCGCGAAAAAGAGCAAGAAAGAGAGAAAAGCCGAGGAAGCCGCAGGCGGCGCGCAGGCAGACGGCGCTGCGGACGCGGTGACGGCAGAGCCCACGGCGGCGGAGGAAGCTCCGCAGGCTGCGGACGTGCAACAAGCGGCGGATATGCCCTCCGGGGAGGACACCGCGCCACTTGATTTAAGCGAAAACGATAAGGAGGTGCTGTGAAGATGAGTAAAGCCAAAGCCGAAAACAAGAAGCAATTCTCCGGCAAGATAGCCGGGCTCACAGTCCTCGAAGTCCTGTTCTATATCCTGAGCCTGCCGCTCATAGTCATACTCTCCGCAGTGTTCTGCGTGAAGACGTATGAGATGGTCCCGTATTACTCCTTCTGGCCCTTTGTCGGCGTCATCCTCGCCGGCGTGCTGTGCCTGGTGTTCGTCATAGTGGTCATGTGCATTTCCCTTCGCAAGAAGAGCAAGCGCACCATCCTTATGCAGACGGTTTCCATCATAGTCGCGGCGATCATGCTCACCTCTTTCATCGCGGTGCTGCTCGACGTCATACTGCCCGACGTTCTCGCGCAGCTCACGGCCAGCACTCTGTTCTATGAGGATCTGAGCAACTCCAAACTCGCGGAGGAGCAGGCGGATTTCAACGCTTCGCTGGATCGCAAGTTCATCATGCTGAATATGATGAACGGCAACTATTCGCCGACATACGATTACGACGCGCTGAAAGCCAACACCAAGGTCAAGAGCCAGGCAAAGGAGATCACGAGCACCATCAAGAAGATGACTCCTGCGCAGTATGAAGATACTTACTTCGACCTCGACGCGCGTCCTTACTATGACGAACTCTTCGATTTCATCTATCAGGAGTACGTCATGACCGACATAAGCTATGCGCTGCTCAACCCCGATGTGGAAGGCATCGGCAACAGCGAACGTCTTGGCATGGCGCACGCCATCGCGCAGACCGTCTATCCCCAGTTCAGCAAACTCGTCGAAGAGGGCATGAGCAATCCGAGGATAGCGGAACTCTATGAGAACAACTATGCCAGCCTCAAAAGCGACGGCTATCTGACCTATGACGACGCGATGATCCTTTTCGCCACTTCGGGCAGGATGACCGTGCCCGTCGTCATCAGACTGCTGTTGGACACCGGCTACACCTACACGGAAGACGTCGCATACGTTGACGAATACGGCAACATCGTGGAACCCGACGGCACCTTCTATCTCGAGCTGTATCTGCCCGAGGAAGTGGACGCCATACTGGCTGCCGCAGAAGAGGATCCCTCCATCCTTAAATGGAACAAAGAAAAGACCGCGGCGGTGTTGCAGACCTCCCTCGAAGGCTACGACAAGGGCGCAGTCATAATGCCCACCCTTAAGGACGGCGAACCCTCCGGAGGCGGTTATATCCGCGCCCCCAGGAAGTGGAGCATCCTTGACATGGACGGCAAGAACATGGACGTCGCGGCGATAAGCGATGTCGTGCTTAACCTCGGCGGACTCGTGGATATGATCGCCGGTCTTGTTCCTGATAATCTTAGTTTCATTGTGGGTGCGCTCGAGTTCCTGAAAGAGCCCATGACGCTCGGCGAGTTTTTGAACAGTCAGGGTCTGCCCGACCTGTTGACGCTGTTGATACAGTCCGACCTCCTCTCCCTTGTTGACGGGCTGCTGCAAGGCATCACCGACGTCATCATGGAAGCGACGGGCGGCGCAGGGCTCTTCCTCAACCTGGCAATGAACGACGCCGGCGCGCTTGAGATCTCCATCTCCCCCACCAACGTGGAAGTGGGCATGCACGGCTATCAGTACATGACCTGGATGGAGTCCAACAACCTGCTGTTCGCGGTCATCAGCGTCATGTCCCTGCGTGAATGGCTGTACATCTTCGGCGCGGTGTCCGTGCTCATGGCGTTTGCCGCAGGCATGTGCCGTGAGATAAAGTCCCGTGTCAAGAAGGACGTCAAGGAGAACGCGCAACTCGCGGCGGCTGCCGCCACGGGTGAGAGCGTTGCCACGGACGACGCCGAAACCGCAGAGGCGGAGCAGAACGCATATGACGCATACGCGAACGACGCATATGATGCGCACGCGCATGATGCGTACGCGGATACGGGCGCTCCCGTGGCTGCGGAAGAGGCGGCTCCCGAGTCTATGCCCGAGGACGTGCCTCCCACCGAAGTCAACGAATGATCGGAACAAAAGAGGGCTTGCATCGCAAGCCCTCTTTTTTCATGCCGTCGGCAGACGACGCGCCGCGACAGCATATCGCGCGCACGGCTTTGTCCGCGCTCTTCGGCGGCGAGGTTTTCCCTTTCGGAAGAGAGGGAAAGTCCGTTCGGGGCAGGCTGCCGCAGAGCAAAAAAATCTGACAAAAAATGGGGTCATTCCGCTTGCATTCGCGCGTGCGTGTGATATAATGGAAAAAATTTAGGGAGAAACAAATGCTCGTCTTTGAAAACGCCGTTTACTATACGACCAGTGGGTTCAGGAAAGGCACCGTGACAGTGTCGGACGGAAAAGTGTTCCTCTCTCCCTCTGTCGCAGTTCAGGACGACGCGATAGACGGCAAAGTCATCTTCCCCGGTCTTGCAGACGTACACGTTCATCTGCGAGAGCCGGGTTTTTTTTATAAGGAGAGCATAGCCACGGGCAGCGAGAGCGGAGCGCGCGCAGGTTACACCGCGTTGCTCGCCATGCCCAATCTCTCTCCCGTGCCCGACAGCCTCCCTCACCTTAAAGAGGAGCTGGACATCATCGCGAGGACGGCGAGGACGGGGGTCTATCCCTACGGAGCGCTCACCGTCGGCGAAAAGGGGCAGGAACTTGCGGACATAGAAGGGATGGCGCCTTACGTCGCGGCGTTTTCGGACGACGGGAAAGGGGTGCAGAACGCTTCTCTCATGCGCGAAGCCATGTTGCGCGCTTCCGCGTGCGGCAAAGTGATCGCCGCGCACTGCGAGGTGGAGAGCCTGCTTTCGGGCGGATATATCCACGACGGCGCGTATGCCGCGGCGCACGGGCACAAGGGCATCTCTTCCGAAAGCGAATGGAGGATGGTGGAGCGCGACGTCGCGCTCGCCGAGGAAACGGGAGCGGCGTATCACGTCTGCCATGTGTCCACCAAGGAGAGCGTGGACATCATCCGCCGCGCGAAGGCGAGGGGGGTGGACGTCACTTGCGAAACCGCGCCCCATTATCTCGTGCTGACGGAGGAGGATATCCGCGAGGAGGGCAGGTTCAAGATGAACCCTCCTCTGCGTACGGAGGAGGACAGAGCCGCCCTGCGCGAGGGGTTGGCGGACGGCACCGTGGATATGGTGGCGACCGACCACGCGCCCCATTCCGACGAGGAAAAGTCCCGTGGGTTGAAGGACAGCCCGATGGGCGTCATAGGCTTGGAGTTCGCCTTCCCCGTGTTGTACACCGAGCTGGTGAAAAAAGGGGTCGTCACCCTGCACAGGCTGGTGCAAGCCATGTCCTCCGCCCCCGCGAAGAGGTTCGGGCTGCCGGGTGGGGACATCTGCGACGGCTGCCGCGCGGAACTTGCGGTGTTCGACCTTGACCGCGAATGGACGGTGAGAGGGAAGGATAGCGCTTCCAAAGGCAGCAGCACCCCCTTCGAAGGGCGGACAGTCAAAGGAAAAAACATAATGACCATACATAACGGAGAGATCATATGGAAAGAGTGAAGAGAAAACTCGTGCTGGAAAACGGCGACGTTTACGTCGGTTACGGGTTCGGAGCCTCCTCCGAAGCCATAGGGGAGATAGTGTTCAACACCTCCATGGCAGGCTATCAGGAGATAATCTCCGACCCCAGCTACACCGATCAGATCATAGTGATGTCTTACCCCATCATCGGCAACTACGGCATCACGGACGAGGACTACGAGAGCAAAAATCTGCTGCTCAAAGCCATGGTGGTGCGCGATTACAACGACGCGCCCTCCAACTTCCGTTACACCAAGACGCTTTCGGAGCTGTTGGAAGAGAACGGAGTGCCCGGCATACAGGGCATAGACACGCGCAAGCTCGTGCGCACCATACGCGACAAAGGTTCCATGAAAGCCTGCCTCACCGACGAGTCCGTCCCCACCGAAGAGGTGATGAAGAGGCTGGCGGAGTACAGCTATCCCGCCGATCAGGTGGAGCGCGCAGGGTGCAAGAAGAGATGGTACAGCCGCACCCCCAATCACCGTTACAATGTCGTGGCGGTGGACTGCGGCATAAAGAACCAGATGGTGCGCAACCTCAACAACAAAGGGTGCAACGTCATCGTGGTGCCGCACACCATCAGCGCGGAAGACGTGCTGGCGTTGAAGCCGGACGGAGTGTTCCTCAGCAACGGTCCCGGGGACCCCGTCAATGTCCCCGAAGTGGCGCAGCTGGTGAAAGCGCTCAAAGGCAAAGTGCCCATGATGGGCGTGTGCATGGGGCATCAGGTCATCTGCCTCGCGTACGGCGCGAAGACTTACAAATTGAAATTCGGTCACCGCGGCGGCAATCATCCCATACTTGACAAAACGACCGGGTTTATCGAGATCACCGCGCAGAACCACAGCTACGCCGTGGACGAAAAGTCCCTGAAAGGCACCGGGCTTTCCGTCACGCACGTCAACCTGCTGGACGGCACGGTGGAAGGCGTCGAGGACAAGAAGAACTACGTGTTCTCGGTGCAGTTCCATCCCGAGAGCGCGCCCGGTCCCTGCGACACCATCAGACTGTTTGACAAGTTTATTCTGAACATCGAGGAGTGGAAGAAAAATGCCTAAGAGAACGGATATCAAGAAAGTGTTGGTCATAGGTTCCGGCCCCATCGTCATAGGGCAGGCGGCGGAGTTCGACTACGCCGGGACGCAGGCTTGCATAGCCCTGAAAGAGGAGGGCTACGAAGTGGTGCTCGCCAACTCCAATCCTGCCACCATAATGACGGACAAGATGATGGCGGACAAGATATACATGGAGCCGCTCACCCTCGAATACGTGGCGCGCATAATCCGCTACGAACGCCCCGACGCCATCGTCCCCGCGCTCGGCGGACAGACGGGGCTCAACCTCGCGATGAAACTTGCGCACAGCGGCGTTTTGGACGAATGCAACGTTAAACTGCTCGGAACGTCGCTTGAAAGCATCGAAATGGCGGAGGACCGCGAAAAATTCAAGGAGATGTGCCTGCGCATAGGCGAGCCCGTCATCCCTTCGCAGATAACGTACAGCATAGAGGAGGCCAAGGAAGCGGCGCTCAACATCGGTTATCCCGTGGTGCTGCGTCCGGCGTTCACTCTGGGCGGCACGGGCGGCGGCTTTGCCGAAAACGAAGAGGAACTGTGCGAGATAATGAAGAACGCGTTGCAGCTCTCTCCCGTCGGGCAGGTGCTGGTGGAAAAGAGCGTCAAGGGCTTCAAGGAGATAGAGTTCGAAGTCATGCGCGACGCCAACGACACCGCCGTCGCGATATGCAGCATGGAGAACCTCGACCCCGTCGGCGTGCATACCGGCGACAGCATAGTGGTCGCGCCTGCGCAGACCCTCACCAACAAAGAGGTTCAGATGCTGCGCAACAGCGCATTGAAGATAATCCGCGAGCTTAAGATCGAGGGCGGTTGCAACGTCCAGTTCGCGCTGGATCCGCACTCCTTCAAATATTACCTCATAGAGGTCAACCCCAGGGTGTCGCGCTCCTCCGCGCTGGCGTCCAAGGCGAGCGGCTATCCCATCGCGAGAGTGACGGCAAAAGTCGCGCTCGGCATGCATCTGGACGAGATAAAACTCGCCAACACGCCTGCGTCGTTCGAGCCCGCGCTGGATTACATCGTCACCAAAGTGGCGCGCTTCCCCTTCGACAAGTTCGACACCGCCTCCAACAAACTGGGCACGCAGATGAAGGCGACGGGCGAGGTCATGAGCATAGGCAGGACCTTTGAAGAGAGCCTGCTCAAAGCGCTCCGTTCGCTCGAAATAGGCGCGATACACATCTGGATCCCCAAGTTCGACACCTGGACCAGGCAGGAACTTTACGACTACATCAAGGATTGCACGGACGACAGACTGTTCGCGATCGCGGAGCTCTTCGAGCGCGGCGGCGACATCGGGCTCATCGCGTCCAGCACCAAGATAGATATGTTCTTCCTGGAAAAGATACGCGAGATAGTGGAGTTTGAAACGGTGGTCAAAGCCAATCCCTTCGACGTCGCCGTGTTCAAGGAAGCCAAGCGCCGCGGTTTTTCGGACAAGTACCTCGCCAAAGTGTGGAAGTCCACGGAGGAAGAGATATTCCTGAAGCGCAGAGAACTGGGCATCATGCCCGTCTACAAGATGATAGACACCTGCGCAGGGGAGTTCGAAAGCTATGTGCCTTACTTCTACTCCACCTACGAGGAGGAGCAGGAGAGCGTGGTCAGCGACCGCAAGAAGATAATCGTGCTCGGCTCCGGACCCATCAGGATAGGGCAGGGCATCGAGTTCGATTACTCCACCGTCCACGCCATCTGGACCATCCGCGAGGCAGGTTACGAAGCCATCATCATCAACAATAACCCCGAAACGGTGTCCACCGACTACACCACTTCCGACAAGCTCTATTTCGAGCCGCTCACCGTCGAGGACGTGATGAACGTCATCGAGCTGGAAAAGCCGGACGGCGTGGTCGTGTCGTTGGGCGGTCAGACCGCCATCAACCTCGCGGACAAGCTGGACGCGCTGGGCGTGAAGATAATAGGCACGGACGTCGGCGCCATCCGCAATGCGGAGGACCGCGACTGCTTTGAGAAGATACTCAACGACTTGCACATCCCCCAGCCCAAGGGCGAGGCGGTGTTCACGGTGGAAGACGGGCTCAAAGTCGCGGAGAGGATAGGATATCCCGTGCTGGTGCGTCCCAGCTACGTGCTCGGCGGCAGACAGATGCAGATCGCGTCCACTCCGGAGGCGCTCGGCAAATATCTGCGTTCCGCGGCGGCGTTGGAAACCGGTCACGCCATTCTGGTGGACAAGTACATCCTCGGCAAGGAGCTCGAAGTCGACGCGGTGTGCGACGGCAAGGACGTTTTCTGCCCCGCCATCATGCAGCACATCGAACGCACGGGCGTGCACTCCGGCGACAGCATAAGCGTTTATCCCACGTTCAGCGTCAGCGAAGAGGCGAAAAAGAAGATAATCGACTACACCGTCAAGCTGGGGTTGGGCATAGGCATCGTCGGGCTTTACAACATCCAGTTCATAGTGGACGACAAAGAGGACGTCTACGTGATAGAGGTCAATCCCCGTTCGTCCAGGACGGTGCCTTTCATCTCCAAGTCCTCCGGCTACTCCCTTGCGGACATCGGCACCAAAGTCATGCTGGGCATCTCCCTCAAAGAACAGGGCTTCACCTCCGTCTATCCCGAAAAGGAGCCGGACAGGTGGTACGTCAAAGCGCCTGCGTTCTCCTTCTCCAAGATAAAGGGGATGGAGGTCTATCTCTCGCCGGAGATGAAGTCCACGGGCGAAGCGATAGGCTACGACACCTCCATGAAACGCGCGCTCTATAAGGCGCTCAAAGCCTCCGGCATGAGCATGCAGAACTACGGCACGGTGTTCCTCACCATCGCCGACTGCGACAAGGAGGCGTTCCTGCCCATCGCAAGGAGATTCTATGACCTCGGTTTCAACATCGAAGCCACCAAGGGGACGGCGGACTTCTTGCACGAGCACGGCATCCGCGCCCGTTCCAAAGCCAAGATAAGCGAAGGCAGCGACGAGATACTCGACAGCATCAGGAAGGGGCACGTCACCTACGTCATCAACACGCGCGACCTCAACGAGGAAAGCACTAAACGCGACGGCTACGAGATCCGCCGCGCCGCGGTCGAGAACAACGTCACGCTGTTCACGTCGCAGGACACCGTCGAAGCGCTCCTCGACGTGCTGGAAGACATGACCTTCAGGGTCAGCACCATCTGCTGATGAAAAAAGAACTGCTCGAAGTCCTCTCCTGCCGCACCCTCAACGGGTCGGTGTATGAGCTCAAACTCTCCGGCGCAAGCGAAATGCGCGCCGGACAGTTCGTTGAGCTCGCCGTTCCCGGGTTTTTCCTGCGCCGCCCCATCAGCGTCGCGGACTGGGAGGACGGCGTGCTCACCCTCATCGTCAAACAGGTGGGAGAGGGCACGAAACAGCTCCGCACCGTGCAGCCCGGCGAGAAGATAGACGCCCTGACCTGCCTCGGCAACGGGTTCGACTGCTCGGCGAAAAGACCTTTGCTGCTCGGCGGAGGCATAGGCTGCGCGCCGCTTTTCAGGTTGGCGAAAGACTTTGCGGCGTCGGGTATACGCCCCGTCGCGGTGCTGGGCTTCCGCAACGCGGAGGAGATATATTACGCGGAGGAGTTTTCACGCTACTGCGATGTGACCGTCGCCACCGACGACGGCAGCGTGGGGGTGAAAGGCAACGCCGTTTCCGCGGCGGCGGACATACCTCACGACCGCTTTTACGCCTGCGGCCCCGTCGTCATGCTGCGCGCGGCGGCGCAAGCCTGCGGCAGCGGTCAGGTGAGTATGGAGGCGCGCATGGGCTGCGGCTTCGGCGCGTGCATGGGGTGTAGCATACGCACGTCGAAAGGATATGCGCGCGTTTGCAAGGAAGGTCCCGTGTTCGAGGCGGCGGAGGTGATATGGTGAAAAATACGGCGATAGACTTTCTCGGCCATGAGATGAAAAATCCCGTCGTCCCTGCGAGCGGAACTTTCGGGTTCGGCTGGGAATTTGCCGAGTATTACGACCTCAACATCCTCGGTTCCATGAGCCTGAAAGGGACCACCGCCGAGGCGCGTTACGGCAATCCGCTCCCCAGGATAGCGGAGTGCACGGCAGGGCTCATCAACGCGATAGGCTTGCAAAATCCCGGAGTGCGCGCCGTGATAGAAGAGGAACTACCTCGCCTTTCCGCCGTGTACGAGGGCAAAGTCATAGCCAATGTGGGCGGACACAGCGAGGAAGAATACGTGCAGACCGCGGCGGCATTCAACGACTGCGACAAGGTCTTCGCGGTGGAACTCAACATAAGCTGCCCCAACGTGAAGGGGGGCGGAATGGCGTTCGGCACGGACGCGAATGTCGCAAAAAAGCTGGTTTACAGCGTCAAAAAGCATCTTAAAAAGCCGCTTATCGTCAAGTTGAGCCCGAACGTCACAAGCATAGCCGACATGGCGCGCGCGGTGTGCGACGGCGGCGCGGACGCGCTTTCTCTCATCAATACGCTGGTGGGGATGCGTATAGACCTGCGCACGCGACGTCCCGTCATTTCCGTCAGGACGGGTGGGTTCAGCGGACCTGCGGTCTTCCCCGTCGCGGTGCGCATGGTCAACGAAGTCGCCCGTGCCGTGGACGTTCCCGTCATGGGGATAGGCGGAGTTTGTTCGGCGCGCGACGTCATCGAGATGATGATGGCAGGCGCGACCGCGGTGCAGGTGGGCGCGGCGAATTTGGTGGACCCCTACGCGTGCAAGCGCATAGCGGAAGAGCTTCCCGACGTCATGGAGGAGCTCGGAATAAATTCTTTGAAGGAGATAGTAGGCGTCGTGAACGCCGAGTGAACGTAATGGGCAAGGATGTCATCATCGCATTGGATTTTCCTTCCGCACAGGAGGTCTTCGCTTTCCTCGACAAGTTTGACGGGGAGCAGCGGAAGCCTTTTGTCAAGATAGGGATGGAGCTGTTTTACGCCGAAGGCGCCGCCGTGGTCCGTGAGGTCAAGCGGCGCGGACATAAGGTCTTCCTCGACCTTAAACTGCACGACATCCCCAACACCGTGAAGCGCAGCATGGCGGTGCTTTCCGCCCTGGATGCGGACATGTGCAACCTGCACGCCGGCGGCGGCATCGCGATGATGAAAGCGGCGCTCGAAGGGCTCACGAGGGCGGACGGCACCCGTCCGCTGCTCATTGCCGTGACGCAGCTCACTTCCACCGGCGAGGAGGTCATGCACCGCGAATTGTGGATAGACCGTCCTCTCGATCAGACGGTCATGCATTACGCCTCCAACGCCGCTTTGGCAGGGCTGGACGGCGTGGTGTGCTCCCCCTTGGAGGCGGACAAGGTGCATTCCGTGTGCGGAAAGGACTTCCTTACCGTCACTCCGGGCATACGTTTCGACGACGCGTCCAAAGGAGATCAGGTGCGCGTCACCACCCCGGCGAAAGCGCGCGAGCTCGGGTCCGATTACATAGTGGTCGGGCGTCCCGTCACCGCGGCGGCGGACCCCGTTGCCGCGTACCGTCGCTGCGTTTCGGAGTTTTGCGACGGCTGAACGCGCCCCGGCAGACGGACGAAAGAGTCGGGCGCTCTCGCGTGGGCAACGCGAGGAAGAGCCCGGCGGAAAGACGACGCGATGTAACGGTTTGCGTTTTGACGAAAACGACATAAGGAGATAGCTATGCAGGACATCAAAAAGACAGTGGCGAAAGGACTTTTGAAGATAGGAGCGGTGTTCCTCCGTCCCGACGAGCCTTTCACTTGGGCGAGCGGCATAAAGAGCCCGATATATTGCGATAACCGCCTCACGCTCACAGCCCCCGAAGTGCGCACCGCGGTGGAAGAAGGGCTTGTCGCGCTCGTGAAAGAGAAGTTCCCCGAATGCGAAGTGTTGATGGGCACGGCGACGGCAGGCATCGCGCACGCCGCGATAATGGCACATATCACCGGGCTGCCCATGGGCTACGTCCGCTCCGGAGCAAAGGATCACGGCAGGACCAACCGCATAGAGGGCAAACTCGAAAAAGGACAGAAGGTCGTGGTGGTGGAGGACCTTATCTCCACGGCAAAGAGTTCGCTGGAAGTGGTGGACGCCTTGCGCGAAGAGGGCGCGGACGTCATTGGCATGGTGAGCATATTCACCTACGGCATGAAAGCAGGCAAGGAGAAACTTGCCGCCGCCGACGTAAAAGCGTTCAGCCTTTGCGACCTGGACGAACTTATGGACGTCGCCGTCGAAGAGGGATACATCCGCGCGGAAGACCGCGGCAAGATCCTCGCCTTCCGCGACGACCCTTCCGACGAAAGCTGGATAAAAAAGTAAAAACCGCCGAATTCTGCGGTTAAGTGCGCGTTTTGCGCACATAAACACGAGATATTGTTATGAAGAAGATAAGACATCTGTTTGACATCTCCGACCTGAGCACGAATGAGATAGACGAGCTCATCGCCGTTGCGGAGGATATCATGGCGCACAGGGAGAAGTACGCCCACGCCTGCGAAGGCAAGAAGATAGCCACGCTGTTTTTCGAGCCTTCCACGAGAACGAGGTTGAGTTTCGAGGCGGCCATGCTGGAACTGGGCGGCAGCACACTGGGGTTTGCCTCCTCCTCCGACAGCTCCACCACAAAAGGGGAGAGCGTCATGGACACCATCCGCACGGTGGGAGCGTATGCGGACATCATCGCGATGCGTCATCCTCTCGAAGGGGCGGCGCTCGCGGCGTCCCAGCGCAGCATAGTCCCCGTGGTCAATGCCGGCGACGGAGGGCACTGCCACCCCACGCAGACGCTCGCCGATCTGCTCACCGTCAAAAACCGCCACGGCAGACTGGATCATCTAACGGTGGGCATTTGTGGCGACCTAAAATACGGTAGGACGGTGCATTCCCTCATCAACGCGCTCTCGCGTTATCCGGGCAACCGTTTCGTCATGATCTCTCCGCCCGAACTCACCATCCCCAACTACGTGCGTTACGAGATATTGGAGCCGCGCGGTGCGGAGTGGACGGAATGCCGCACGATAGAGGATTGCATCGTGGACCTCGACGTGCTTTACATGACGCGTATCCAGCGCGAGCGCTTCTCCGACCTCAACGAGTACGAAAGATTGAAAGACAGCTACGTCCTCAACGCGGAAAAGATGAAAGCGGCAAAGGCGGATATGAGCGTGATGCATCCGCTGCCCAGGGTCAAGGAGATAAACGTGGACGTGGACGACGACCCTCGCGCCTGTTATTTCCGTCAGGTGGAATACGGCAAGTTCATGCGCATGGCGCTCATCCTGAAACTGCTTGCCGACTCCGAAAGCGGCGCATTCCCCGATCCCGTCCGTCGCCCCCTCGCTGACCTCGGCGACTACCGTTGCGGCAATCCCAAGTGCGTCACTGCCGTGGAAACCGACCTCAAACAAATGTTCTCGCTGCGCGATGCGACGCATGGGATATATCGCTGCGAGTATTGCGAAACCAGAGTCAAAAAGGGCACTATTTAGCGATCTGCTTTGTCAAAGCCCCTTCCGCAATGCGGTCACGTACGGTTTAGTACGCTCCCTTTTGCGGAAGGGGCTTTTTCGCGCATCTCATCTAAATATTGCCCTTTTTGCTCTTTGGGTCGGATGTTTCTCGACATCCCTCATTCGAAGGCGGAATAATGCCTCTATTCTCCACACACACTCTTTATGGGCGTGCTTGATTTTTACTTACCCCTGTTCGAAGACGGAACAGCGCGCCGCTCAGCCAAGCGTTCACAGGCGGCAAAGCCGCCGCTTGAACGCCGCGGCGCGTCCCCCTGAGCGCCGAGCGCCGACGGAGCATTAAGTAGACACGGGCGTAGTGCGCGAGTGCCGAATTCCTCCGCCCGTGCCGGGTTCTCGGTGGGTGCAGTCCTCCGCTTGATTATGTGAGTGCAAGAAACAAACTTTTTAAGAGGCGGAAAGTCAGTCCTGCATGATGCGAGGAATACAGCCCTTTCGGCACGGGGGAGGAAAGCCCGAAGGGAAGGAGGGGGATCAACACTCCCATGTCAAGGGACGTTGGCAAGTTATATATTCTTTGAGTATGCCACGAACTTTGAGCGAGTGTTGTTTGAGTTCGCATACAACTCCGAAACAAATGGGGACGGGGCAAAAATGTCCAATGAGGGACACGTTTTGTCCATCATTGGACATTTGCGCCCCCAAGCCCCATCAAAGATGGGGACCCCGGCTTTACCCCGTCCCCATTGGTTTCAATGCGTTTCTGTTTCAGTCTGTTACTCACGTTACGCAATAGTACGGGGGTGTGGGTGCTAAGCGCACGGGTGCTGGCGCACGGCTGACTATTGCTTTTAGTCACGCACGACAGTATGTTATTTACGTTACGCAATAGTATGGGAGCGCGAGGGTGTAACACCCTCGCTAACATTAAAAATCTGAGTGTTTTGTGAAATACATTGAAAACGCTTGACGTAATGGGGAGAGGGGTAACTTATAAACAAAGTGACCAGAATGGCGGCGCGGAAGCGCCGAAAGGGAGGAGAAAATGAAGAAAAAACTCTGTTTGCTTATGGCTCTCATTTGCTGCGTGGCGGTGTTCGCCGTGGCGTTTGCGGCGTGTAATGACAATGGCGGGAAGAGCGGCAACGATGGCGGAAACGGAGGCAGACTGGGCGGACAGTGTTTCCTACAACGGCGTAAGTTACCAAAAAGAGGAGGACGAATACGGCGAGTATTACCGCGTTGTTTCCGTTCAGGACGGAGCAGACCCCGAGGAGACCATAAACGGGCTGCCGGTGAAAGAGAGATGACGGACGGGAAAACGAGCAAAAGAAAAAGAGCGCCGAAAGGCGCTCTTTTTATCCCTGCCGCACCTCGGGAGGAGGGGGCAGGGTGGGAGTAAACGAAAGGCTTACTTGAAGTAACGGGCGAGGAGTCCTGCGAAGGCTTTGCCGTGACGTGCCTCGTCGCGCGCCATTTCGTGGACGGTGTCGTGGATGGCGTCCAGTCCTTCTTCCTTGGCGCGTTTTGCGAGCTCGAACTTGCCCAGGGTCGCGCCGTTCTCCGCCTCGACTCTCTTTTCGAGGTTGACTTTGGTGGAGGGGGACACGACTTCGCCGATGAGCTCTGCGAACTTGGCGGCGTGTTCAGCCTCTTCGTAGGCAGCCTTTTCCCAGTAAAGACCGATCTCGGGATAGCCTTCGCGGTGAGCGGCTCTTGCCATGGCGAGGTACATACCGACCTCGGTGCACTCGCCTTCGAAGTTGGCTTTCAGCCCTTCCATGATGTCGGCAGGCACGCCCTGTGCGACGCCGATGACGTGCTCGGCAGCCCAGTTCATGACGCCCTCTTCGATCTTGACGAACTTATCCTTGCTTGCTTTGCAGACGGGGCACTGCTCGGGCGCCTCCGCTCCTTCGTGAACGTAACCGCAAACGCTGCATCTGAATTTTGCCATAATTTTTTCTCCTTTTGAAACAATGATATTTTGATTTATGGTGTCGGCGGAGCCGGCATTTTCTTTGTTTACTTTTTCGAAATCCTGCGCGCCGTGCTTGCAGACGGGGCACACGAAGTCGGGGGGCAGGGGACCGCGGTGGACGTAGCCGCATATGCGGCACACCCAAACCTCTTCGTCCGAGGCAACGGGCGTGGGGGCAGGCTTCGGCTTGACGTCGCTGTGATAGTAAGCGTAAGTGAGCTCTTCCGCGTTGCCGTCAAGCACCCTGCTCTCCGTCGCGGACGCCAGGAACATGGTGTGCGTGCCGAGGTCGATGCTGTCCTCCACCTTCATACCGAAGAAGCCCAGCACGCCATCGGTGGGGACTTTGCAGCCGTTTTGGGCGGTGACGAAGTCCACGTCCGCGAACTTGTCCGCATCCCTGCCGCTGCGCATCCCGAACCCTTTGATGAGGTCGAACTTCACCTTTTTGGAAAGCAGCGCGACGGCAAACTTTCCGCTCTTTGCGATGAGGTCGTGAGTGAAGTTCATCTTGTTGACCGTCACGGAGAACCTCTCCGGCTCGGAGGTCTGCTGGGAGAGGGTGTTGATGACGCATCCCCCGTGTTTTCCCTCCGCTTCCGAACTGAGCAAATACAGCCCGTAAGTTATCTTAAACAGCAAATTCATTGGTTTACCCCCTTACATTTTGCACATAAACCGCGGAATATGACTTCTGCGTCCTCTATCACCGCTCCACCGCAAGCACAGTCCGCATGACGGATGAGCGCGTCTTCGTCCACGTCCACGTCCGTCACGGAGCCGCAAGCGGAGCAGTAAAAATGAGCGTGAGCGCAGGTAGTCTTGTCATAGCGCGACGGTGCGCCCGGCACTGATATCTCCCTCACCGCGCCCTCTTCGGAAAGCGCGCCCAACACCCTGTACACCGTCCCGAGGCTGATGTTCGGGATGACGGCGCGCACGCGGTCGCAAAGAACGGCGGCGGTGGGATGATCGCACGACGACATCACGGCGGCTTGTATCGCCGCCTTTTGGCGAGTCATGCGTTTGGGTGCGGTGGCTGCCTGCATATGCGCTCCTTATCAATAATCGTTACTATTATTATAAAGGCGTTCGCGACGTTTGTCAAGCCCGACGAAGAATGTTTTTCGGGGGAGAGGGAAAATTCGCAGCTGCTAACCGAGTGGACGTTGCGTTGATGTGTACGGGGAGGGGCGCATCCGGACGGAAGGCGGAGGACGGGTGCGTTTTGCGCGCGTGCGCATTTTGAGTGTTGAAAGAAAGAGTAAAAGATGTTATCATAATATAACAAGACTGCCATGCAGGGGGTATGAACATGAAAAAGACTTGGTTCAAGGAACTTTCCGTATATCAGATATGGCCGCGCAGCTTCGCGGACGGCAACGGCGACGGCGTGGGCGACCTTACGGGCGTGCTCGGGAAGCTGGATTACATCAAGAGCCTCGGCGTGGACGCGATATGGTTTTCGCCGCTCTACGCATCTCCGCAAAAAGATTACGGCTACGACATAGCGGATTACTACAACATCAATCCCGAGTACGGCACGATGGAGGATTTCAAGGCAGTGCTGGACGGCGCGCATTCGCGCGGCATGAAGGTCATCATGGACCTTGTGGTCAACCACACTTCCGATCAGCACGAGTGGTTCAAAAAGAGCGCGGCAAAAGACCCGAAGTATAAGGACTATTACATCTGGCGTCCGGGCAGAGGCAAGGACGGGAAGAAGTTCCCCAACAACTGGATGTCCACTTTCCCCGGCAACGCGTGGCAGTGGAACGAGGAGAGAGGGGAGTATTACCTGCACCTGTTTGCCGTGGAGCAGCCCGACCTCAACCATGACAACCCTGCCGTGCGCGAAGAGGTCAAAAATGTCATGCGCTTCTGGCTGGACATGGGTGTGGACGGGTTCAGAGAGGACGTCATCACCTACATAAGCAAGCGCGAGGGACTGCCCAACGGGTTCCCCCTGCCGATAATGCGCGGCATGGAGCACTATTCCCCCGGACCCAACATCCACAAGTATCTCAAAGAGTACAGGCAGGTGGTCAAGAACTACGACGCGTTCCAGCTCGGCGAAGCGCCCATGATGACCCCAAAAAATGCGCTCAAATACATCACGGAAGGGGAGGATCAGCAGCTGGATATGATGTTCCAGTTCCAGCACATGGAAGCGGACTGTTTCATGACCAGCTATCTGCGCACCAAGTTCAACCTGCGCAAGCTCAAAAAGGTGTACCGCAACTGGCAGCATAAGATGTACGGCGTGGCGTGGAACACCAATTATCTGGAAAACCACGACCAGCCGCGCGTCATCTCCCGTTACGGCAGCGAGAAGTTCAGACGGGAGAGCGGCAAAGCGCTCGCGACTCTTTACACTTTCATGTCCGGCACGCACTTTGTGTATCAGGGGCAGGAGATAGGCATGCTGGATTACCCCTTCAAAGGCTGGGACGACTTCGTGGACGTCGCCACCTTCTGCGCCAAAGACATCATGGAAAAGACGCACCTCTTCTCCGAAAAGAAGGTGTTCGAGAACTGCGCCTACGCCGCTCGCGACAACGCGCGCACCTGTATGCAATGGAGCGCGGAGGAGAACGCAGGCTTCACCACGGGAAAACCCTGGTTCCATGTCAACCCCAACTATAAGCAGATAAACGTCGCGGCGGAGGAGAGCGACCCCGACTCCATCCTCAACTATTACCGCGCGGTGATAGCGCTGCGCAAGCAGTATAAGGACGCGGCGATATACGGCAAGTATGTCGAGAAGCTGGGCAGGAGCAAGAAGATATTCGCCTACGACAAGCTCGCGGAGGACGGCGGCGTCATGACGGTGATCATCAACATGACGGACGGAGAGGTGGCATTCCCCTCCGGGTGCGTGCCTACGGGAGCAAAGCAGCTGATAAGCAATTATCCCGGCGCTCCCGGCAGCGTCATGAAGCCCTACGAGGCGCGCGTCTGGTACACCGCGGCGCCCGGAAAATGAGAGAAGATGCCGCGCCTGACGGCGCGGCTTTTGCAGAAGGAGAAGTTCATCATGCAAAAACGCAATAAGATGTGCCCGTTTTGTTATATAAGACGGATGTTTGCTCCCGTCGTCGAACAGGAGAAAACGCGTCCCGTGTATGACAACGGGGTGGGGAGTACGCCGCTCATGGGGTGGTCCAGCTGGAACACTTTCCGCAACCGTATCGACCACGACCTCATCATCGCGACGGCGCGCGCAATGAAGGATTCCGGGCTGTACGACGCAGGTTACCGTTACGTCAACCTCGACGACAACTGGCACTCCAATATGCGCGACGAGAACGGGGAGTGGCAGGGCGACCTCACTCGTTTCCCGGACGGGATACCTGCTCTCATCGAGGAGCTGAACGGGATGGGGTTCAAAGTGGGGCTGTATTCCTCCAACGGGACGCTCACCTGCGAGGACCTGCCGGCAAGCCTCGGGAGAGAGAGGGATGACGCGCGCACGCTCGCGAAGTGGGGGGCGGAATATTTCAAGTACGACTTCTGCCACAACATCCCCGTGCCGAGGTACGCGCCTTTGGTGTACGCTGTCGAAGTCGCGCCGCTCGGCAGCGGTAAGGCGGCGGAATATCAGGTGTCCAACGCCGTGCTGAAAGGGCTTGCGCGCCGCATGAAGTGCGCGGAACTGCCCGGAGGACAGTACGTTTCCGGGTTGGACGCAGGCAAGGGGAGCATAGTTTTCGACAATATAGTCGCCGACGCGGACGGGGAGTACGCTCTTACGGTCTGCATCAAGAAGCACGGCAGATATGAGAAGTATCTCGGCGTTACGGTGAACGGCGAGGAGTGCGAGGGCATCATGTTCCCTCCCCAGAAAAAGTATAATCTCACGGCGCGTTTCCAAACGGTGGTGAGGCTCAAACAGGGCAGGAACGTCGTGGAACTCGGCAACCCCGTGGCAAACGCGCGCGACAGCGCCGCGATACAGTACCGCAAGATGTCGCGCTGCCTGAAAGCCGCCGTCGAGGAAAGAGCGGCGGAGAGGGGAGAAGCGCCGAAACCCATACTGTTCTCCATTTGCGAATGGGGCTTCCGCAAGCCTTGGCTGTGGGGCGCGTCGGCAGGCAACATGTGGCGCACCACGCCCGATATCCGTCCATGGTGGTTCTGGATAAAGACCATATATTCCAGAAACGTGAAGCTGTGGAAGTACGCTTTCCCCGGGCATTTCAACGACCCGGATATGCTGGAAGTGGGCAACGGCAAACTCACGTATCACCAAAACCTTTCGCACTTTGCGTTATGGTGCATGATGAGCGCGCCGCTCGTGCTCGGCAACGACTTGCGCAAGATATCCAAGCCCGTGCTGGACATGGTGACCAACCGCGACCTTATCGCCATCGATCAGGACGCCCTCGGCAAACAAGCCAAACGCATAAAGAGCGGACTTGTGGACGTGCTCGCAAAACCGCTTGCCGACGGGGGAGTGGCGGTCTGCTTCTTCAACAAGAGCAAATTGACGCAAAAGAGGCGGTTAGATGTCGCAAAACTCGCACATGACGACTATGTGGCGTACACGGGCAAAGGTGAGGCGATGAGCATAGTCACGGGGGACGCCGCCCTCGAAAACGGGAAGATAGTGGCGCGCATCCCTGCCGACGGCGTCGTCGTGGTCAAACTGAAATAGCAGGGGCGCCGCCCCTGCACCCCGCGATGGGCATTATGCCCCTCGACCCCAAACTTTTATATAATATTGCGCCGAGTGTTGCGGCTTCGCTCGCAACACTCGGCGCACTTTTATAATAAAAAAGTTCGGGAGCGCGTCCCCTGACAAAGACGTTTTCGCATTCTTCATCCAAATAGGGTTTTAATGAGTTGCGTTCCCCAAACATGGGAGTGTTGTGTCCCCTCCTTCCCTTCGGAATATGGGACAATCCTCCTAAACATTTAAGTGTTGTTTGCCCCCTTCCTTCGGGTTTCCCCCTAATTTACCCCACCGAAAATGCTTTCGGTGGGGACCCCAGACGTTCCCCCTTAAAAGGGAACCCACCATTTTGGGGGAAACCTTCGGCGCTCGCGCACGACTGCTTCCGAGGACGGCACCTCTGCGGAGCCGCCATGTTATGCCGCTTGCAATGCGCCCGCTACGCGAAGAGAGTGGCGCATTGCCGACGCACTATTCGTCTAGCGCGACGCGATTGACGCTTCGCGTAACAATCGCTGGACCTTCGGTTCGGCACTCACACGGTCGCCGCCTGTTGCGGCTCCGTTCCGAATAAGTGCACATCGTGTACGGGGTTGGACGCGCCGCGACTTGCAAGCGTGGGCGAATGCTCGCCCACGGTGCAAGTTTGGCTGAGCGGCGCGTGGTTCCGTCTTTGAATGAGAAAGTTGTAAATCAAGCACGCCCCGAAAGAGTGCACGTGAGAAATAGAGTATTTATTCCGTCTTCGAATGGGCGTGAAGTGTGTTCAAGCACGCTCGCTCATGCTTCACGTTATACAGAAACAGGAACGCGTTGGGACAATAGGGGACGGGGTAAAGCCGGGGTACCCACCTGCGGTGGGGCTTGGGGGCGCAAATGTTCAAATGTGGGCATTCCCTGCCCACATTTGAACATTTTTGCCCCGTCCCCTATTGTCCCGGATAAGGTACGCACGGGTGCTAAGCGCACGGCTAGCTATTACTTTTCACCACGCACAACAGTATGTTATCCACGTTCCGCAATAGTACGGGGGTGTGGGGGAATAAATCCCCCACAAAGGGGAGAGTGGCTCCCGATCGATCACTTCGAGCGGTTGTCGCAGAGGTTATCCAACGCGATGACGAGCGCGGTCATAAAGGGGATATCTTCGGGCGCCGCTTCGAGGGAGAACGCGTCCAAGACCACGGTCAGCTGCCTTTCCAAGATCGCCACCGGTACGTTGTCGCGCGCTATGGTGGAGGAGCGGCTGAAGAATTTGCCTTGAACGGTGTATTGCCCCGTTGTGGTGTCCGCATAAAGCGTGGCGAGGTCGAACGCCTTGCTGTACACAGTGGCGACTCTGTTTCCCTCCGCGTCTTTGATGTAGGTCTTGTGTCGGATGGGGTTGAACCACCTGTTGCGGATGACGTAAAGAGTGTTGCCCTCCGGGTCGCACATCACCTTCTTCCTGCCGATGCTGAACACCCTGCCTTTCACTTTATACACGGTCGCGCCGTTAATGTCCGTGACGTCCGAGCCGCCGCCCCACGAAATCAGTTTGTTTTTGATGAATACTTTCATGGCGATCTCTCCTGTTTTTGCAAAGAAAAGAAAAACTGCCCGTCGCATGCCCGAGCGGACTTCCTCTCAATGCTTCTCTTTACCCTGATATTATTATACAAAAAATCCGCCGGCATGTCAATATTTGCATATAAACCTGCTTAACTGTATCATTATCTCATGACAGGGGGTGAACCCCCACCTCCCCGGGGACCCCCCAAAAGCATGTATTTCACAAAAAGCATATATTTTGCAGGGTCCCATTCGGGACTCCTCCCCACTCGGAACAGAGAACGGCTCCCGTTCACGGCTCCTGCTATAAGACACAAAACGAAACGACGGCGAGGGCTGCGGTGTAGAACGCAAACGGGAGGGAGGAGCGTTTGCGGACGAGGGCGAGAAAAAGTTTTATTGCGGCGCACCCCGAGCAGAACGCCGCCGCCATCCCTAAAAGCAGAGGGAGAACTGACACCTCTTGCAGTCCTCCCGTCACGGCGAGTTCCGTCCCCTCATAGAGCGCGGAACCGATTATAACGGGCAGAGAGAGGAGGAAAGAGAACTCCGCCGCGCGCGGTCTTTCCACGCCCGAGAGGCGCAGCGCGGCTATGGTCGCGCCGCTTCTGGAAATGCCGGGGAGTACGGCTATCCCCTGAAAAACGCCTGTTAATAAGGTGTTTTTGTAGGATAAACTCGCGTTTTGCGCAGGTGCGAGTTTTTCGGAGATGAAGATGAGCGCGGCTGTCACGGCAAAACCGAGGGGCAGATAGGCCCCGTCCACCAGGGAGGGAGCAAGATATTTGAAGAGCAGGGCAAAAAGTACGGTGGGCAGGCACGCGACGAGGATGTAAAGGCGAAGTCTGCCGTTTCCGCGGCGGAAGAGGTCGGCGACGGAGGAACGCATGCACACCAGGACGGAGAGCAGCGTCCCCAGGTGCAGGCAGATGTTAAAGAAGAGGTCCTCCTCTCCTATGCCCAGTTTTTCCAGCAGCAGAAGATGTCCCGAGGAGGAGATGGGCAAAAATTCTCCTGCACCCTGCACGAGCCCCAGCAATATCGCTTCCGGAACGGTCATTTTCCCTCCCTCTTCCGCCCGGGCGGAAATTGCCCGTGTTTTCTTTACTAATCGGCGGCGGTAGTTTATAATTGTTCTACTATATTACGAAGACGTCCGTTTGATGACCTGCGAGGCGCGCGCCGTCGGGCGGACAGGAGGCATATGAAATTAGGTGTCGTGGGGCTGCCCAACGTCGGCAAAAGCACACTTTTCAACGCCATAACCAAGGCGGGGGCGGCGGCAGCCAACTATGCGTTTTGCACCATCGAGCCCAACGTGGGCGTGGTGGCGGTGCCGGACGAAAGGCTGAACAAGCTCGCCGCGCTTTACGACAGCAAGAAGATCACCCCCACCACGTTGGAGTTCGTGGACATCGCAGGGCTGGTGAAAGGCGCGAGCAAGGGCGAGGGGCTGGGCAATAAGTTCCTCTCTCACATCAGGGAAGTGGACGCGATAGTCCATGTCGTCAGGTGTTTCGACGATGAAAACATCATCCACGTGGACGGTTCGGTGGACCCCGTCCGCGACATGGAAACCATAGGACTGGAACTTGTTTTTGCGGACCTGGAAACGCTGGAACGCCGCATCGCGAAAGCGCAGAGTATGGCGAAGGCGGACAAAAAGTACGCCGAGGACGTGGACAGGCTGGAAAAGATGAAGGCGTGGTTGGAGGGCGGAAAGCCGCTCCGCTCCATGCCCGAGGACGGCGAGTATAAGTTCTTTGCGGACGAGGCAGGCAAGGCGTTCGTCGCGGAACAGTTTTTGCTCACGAGCAAGCCCGTCATCTATGTCGCGAACGTGGACGAGAGCGGCATAAACGGGAACGCGTACACCGAAAAGGTCACCGAAGCGGCGGCAGCCGAAGGCGCGGAATGCGTGGTGCTTTGCGCAAAACTCGAGGAGGATCTCACGGAACTTGACGACGAGGAACGCGAGATGTTCATGCAGGAGTACGGCATCACGGAGAGCGGACTTGACAAACTGGTCAAGGCGTCTTATAAACTGCTCGGGCTTATCAGCTATCTCACCGCAGGGGAAAAGGAAACCAGGGCGTGGACGATAGTCAAAGGCACCAAGGCTCCCCAGGCGGCAGGCAAGATACACAGCGACTTCGAAAAGGGTTTCATCCGCGCGGAGATAGTGGACTACGAAACGCTGCTGGAATGCGGCTCATTCACGGCGGCGAAAGAGAAAGGAAAGGTGAGGAGCGAGGGCAAGGATTACGTCATGCGCGAGAACGACGTGGTGCTCTTCCGCTTCAATGTGTGAGATATGTTTGAAAAAGAGATAGCAAACGGCATTGCCGCGGCGAGCGGCGGCGCACTGACGGCGGCGGAAGTCGCGGCGGCGCTGGAAATACCCAAGGAGAGCAAACTCGGCGACCTTGCTCTGCCTTGTTTCAAGTTCGCGAGGAGCTTGCGCAAAGCGCCTCCCGTGATAGCAAAGGAGCTTGCGGACGCTTTCGTCGCGCCGGATATCGTGGAGAGGACGGAGGTTTCGGGAGGATATCTCAACTTTTTCTTCTCCGCACGCGCTCTCTGCGGCAGGCTTGCGGCATATAAGGACAGAGATTGGAGCAGGGCGGCAGACGGCGGCGACGGCAACGGCAGGACGGTGTGCATAGATTTCAGTTCCGTCAACATCGCAAAGCCCTTCCACATCGGGCATCTTTCGACAACTGTGATAGGGGCGGCGCTTTACCGCATATTCGCCTATCTCGGCTATAAGCCCGTGGGCATAAATCACCTCGGCGACTGGGGGACTCAGTTCGGCAAACTCATCGTGGCGGTGAAAAAGTGGTCGGACATCGAGGAGGTGCGCGGCAAGGACGAGTATTTCCTCAACTCCCTTTACGTGCGCTACCACAAAGAGGCGGAGTCCGACCCGACGTTGGACGACGAAGCGAGGGCGTGGTTCAAGCGCATAGAGGACGGCGACAAAGAGGCGACGGCGTACTTCGACGTGTTCAAAGAAGTCACCATGCGTGCGGTCGGGAAGATATACGACAGGCTGAAAGTGAAGTTCGACAGCTACGCCGGCGAGAGCTTTTACAACGACAAGATGCAGCCCTGCCTGGATCTGCTTGAAGAAAAGGGGCTGCTCACTCTTTCGGACGGCGCGAAAGTGGTGCGTCTGGACGACTGGGATATGCCGCCCTGCCTGCTGGTCAAGGCGGACGGGGCGACTCTCTATGCCACGCGCGACATCGCGGCGGCGTATTACCGCGCAAAGACCTACGACTTTTACAAGTGCCTTTACGTCGTGGCGTATCAGCAGAATCTGCACTTTAAGCAACTGTTTAAGGTGCTTGAACTGATGGGTTTTGAAAAGGCCGCGGACATGGAACACGTCGCGTTCGGCATGGTGTCGCTGGAAGAAGGTTCCATGAGCACGCGCAGCGGCAGGGTGGTATGGCTCGCCGAAGTGTTGGATAAAGCTGTGGAAAAGGCGAGGCAGATCATCGAGGAAAAGAACCCCGGAAGAGAGGACAAGGACGCCATCGCGGAGAGCGTGGGCGTGGGTGCGGTGGTGTTTTCCGCGCTTTGGAACAACCGCATAAAGGACATAGTTTTCTCCTTCGACAAGGTGCTGAATTTCGACGGCGAAACCGCGCCGTACGTGCAGTACACACACGCCAGATGCGCCAGCGCGCTGCGCAAGGGAGGGGAGTTCGATCTTGAAAAAGCGGACATGGACGCGATATGTTCCGAGGAGGGCGTGGACGTCGTGAAGTGCCTGTTGTCCTTTGAGGACGCGGTGTCGGCGGCGGCGAAGACGCGCGAGCCGTGCATGGTCACGCGCTATGCGGTGGAGCTGGCGGAGAAGTTCAACCGTTTTTATATCGGGCATCGCATCGTGAGCGAGGACGAGGGCGCGACCAACGCCAGGCTTTTCCTTGCGCACATGGTCAAGATGACGCTGGGCGCCGCGCTCGGGCTCATCGGCATAAACGCGCCCGAGAGCATGTGAGGACGCTCGCTCGTCCGCGCGCGATGAAAAATGCGCACGGGGCGCAAAACAGTTGACAGATAATAATTCTTTTAATTATAATAACCCAGCATATTCTCGCTCGCGCACGCATTTTGCGTCGCAGGAGGCGGCGAGAAGGCAAAAAAGAAATAATGGCTTTGAGTCCGCTCCGGCGGACGGGCCGCAATAAAATGGGGCGGCAGCCCTCGGAGGCAATATGAAACAGACTTATCAACCCAAGAAAAGACAGAGAAGCAAAGTTCACGGTTTTCGTGAGAGGATGAAGTCCACCAGCGGCAGAAAGGTGCTCAAAAGGCGTCGTGCAAGAGGCAGGAAGAATCTCACTGCGTAAATGAAGCGCGAGTTCCGTCTGAAAAAACGGGCGGCGTTCACCTATGTCTACAAGAGGGGTGAACGCAGCCGTTCCCGTCATCTGACGCTGCTTTTCGCCAGGTCGGGGGAGGGGTTGAAGATAGGGCTCTCCGTATCGCGCAAGGTGGGGAATGCCGTCACGCGCAATCACGTGAAAAGGCTGTTGCGCGAGGCACTCACCCCTCTTACGGCGGCGATAGACCCGGCGTTCATGTATGTGATAGTGGTGCATCCCTCCGCTGCGGAGCTGGACTTTGCGTCCGTTTGCGCGGAAACGGAAAAGATATTCCGCCGCGCCGAAAAGCTGAGGGAAGCATGATGAAGAAGCCGGTGCAGGCGCTGCTCCTCCTATACAAGCGGACGCTTTCCCCCTTCATAGGGCGGAATTGCAAATATACGCCGACCTGTTCCATGTACGCGTACGACGCGGTGGAGAGGTACGGTGCCGTGATAGGCGGCATGATGGGGTTTTTCAGGGTGCTTCGGTGCAACCCGTTTTCCAAGGGCGGTTTCGATCCCGTTCCGGAAAATTACAGAGGTAAGATCAAATGGCTCGTGTAGATTACAGACGCCGCAAGATGTTTCAGATATACGCAGTGGCTTTGCTGCTCATTCTGAGCGCTTTCATGCTTTCGGCGTGCAACGCGGACAGCGGCGCGTTCAACGTGTCCGGCGGCACCGTGTCCGAACCTTCTCATTTCATAGCCAAGCTCATGTACGGGCTCAGCGACGACATAGCCGTGTTCGGCTGGTCGGTCGTCGCGTTCACCGTCATACTCAAACTGGTGCTTTCGCCTTTGGACATATGGCAGAAGGTCATCTCCCGTCGCAACGCCAAGGCTATGGCGAGGATGCGTCCGCAGCTGGAAGCCCTTGCCGAGAAGTACGGCGACGACAAACAGCGTTATCAGCAGGAGCAGATGGCGCTCTACAAAAAGGAGAAGTACTCCATGCTCGGCGCCTGCCTGCCGTCCATCATCACGCTCGTGGTGTTCTTCGTGGTCTTCACGGGGTTCCGCGAGATGGTGGGCTACCAGTTCGCGCAGGACTATGTGGAGAGTTATAACGTCTTCAACGAAACCATGACCAAGGAGCTCGGCGCCGACTGGGAGTCCTTGGACAAGACGGAAGAAGGGGCGGAAAAGTACAACGCGGCGGTGGAAAAGGCGCAGCAGGCTGTGTACGAGTCCTATTTCTCCGACGCGAGCAAAGAAAGACGCGGATTCCTTTGGATACACAACATCTTCGTGTCCGACAACTGGCAGGACGGCGTGCCCGATTATCTCGCCGCCACGGGTCAGGAAGGCTTCGGGATGTCCAGGATAACCGGCGTCATGAAGGATGAATATAACCTCGTCATGGGCAAGGTCATAGGCGCAGACGAGGCAGGTTGGGGCAAGGGCGACGCAAGCTGGAACGGTTGGATGCTGCTGCCGGCGCTGTCCATAGCGTTGAGCTTCCTCTCCCAGAAGCTGCTCACCAAATCGCAGGGGGCTCCTCCCCCGTCCGCCGACGGAAAGAAGGGCGCGGACGGCATGCAGGGCTCCATGAAAATGATGCAATTTTTCATGCCGATAATGATCGGCGTGTTCTCGCTGTTCTATTCCGCCGCATTCGCGCTTTACACGTTCACCAGCTCGCTGGTGTCCATCGTGTTCCAGCTGGTGTTCGCCCTCGTCGGCAAGCTGCTGGATATGCGTGAGGAGAGAAAGACGGGCGGAGCGGCGACTGTAAGATGATAGGAGTCAGGATGGAAAGATCGGTCGTTGTCAAGGCAAGCAATGTGGACCTTGCCGTTGAAAAAGCCCTCGCCGAACTCGGCGTGGCGCGTGACAGAGTGAGTGTGGAAGTGCTGCAAAAGGGCGGACTTTTCCAAAGAGCGGAAGTGCGTGTGACGGTCATCGAAACCGCGGGTGCGCTGGCGGAGGAGTTCGTGAACGGCGTGCTCGCCGCCATGTCCCTCAAAGCCGAGGCGAAGGCGGAGGAGCGTGACGGGGAGATAGTCGTCGAGATAGACGGCGCGGACAGCGGAGCGGCGATAGGTTACCGCGGCGAAGTGCTGGACGCGATACAGTTCCTCACACGCACCTACGTGGGACAGGAAAAGAACGGGTCCGCCAAGATAGTCGTGGACTGCGAGAACTACCGCGCAAAGCGCAGGGAAACTCTGGTCGCGCTCGCAGGCAGGCTCGCCGAAAAGGCGTACCGCACCCGTCGCAAAGTGGTGCTGGAACCCATGAACCCCTTTGAACGCCGTATAATACACGGTGCGCTCGCAGACAGTGAGATAGCCGAAACTCACTCCGAGGGCGAGGACGCCGACAGGCACGTCGTCATAGTACCCAAGGGCGTGGAACTGCGCGAGGACAGACCGCGCGGAGGACGCCGCGACGGGCGCAGAGAGGGCAGAAGGGACGGACGCCGCGACGACCGCCGCTTCAAGAACGAGGACAGACAGGGCGAACGCAGAAGGGCTCGCGCCTCCCGTGCGGAAGAGGAGGAAGTCCCGGACGGGAAGGAATACCGCGGTTATTACACCGACACCTTCACCAAGGCGGAAGCCCCCAAGAGCGGCCCCCCCAAATTCAAGAGTTTCGGAGGCGGAAAAAGACGCTGATATGCGTGCGATAGCTGCCATTTCAACGCCCGTAGGGGCAGGTGGTATCGGCATCCTGCGCGTGTCCGGTGAGGACGCGCCGGCAGTCGCCGATGCCATTTTCATTTGCAAAGGGGAGCGCCCCCTCAAAGACACCCCTCTGGTCATGCGTTTCGGCACGTTTGACGCAGGGGATTTCCGCGACTGCGGTTACGCGGTCTATTTCCCCTCCCGAAAGGCATACACGGGCGAGGACACCGTGGAGTTTTATCTGCACGGAGGAGTCAGGATAATGAGGGGGGCTTTGGACGCCGCGCTCCGCGCAGGCGCGCGCCTTGCGGAAAGAGGAGAATTCACGCGCCGCGCGTATCTCTCCGGCAGGCTTTCGCTTGCGGACGCGGAGGGCGTCGCGGACATGATAAACGCGGAGAGCGCCGCTGCGCTGCGAGCGGCGTACCGCCTCATGGACGGCACTTTGAGCCGCGACATAGACGCGCTTTCCCTCGCGCTCGGCGACATCATCACGGGGCTGGAAGCGGTGCTGGATTATCCGGAGGAAACGGAGGATGAAGTGCTGCCCCCTCTCGCAGGACAAATAGACGGAGTGCTCGCGCGCGTCACCGCGCTGCTTGCCACCGCCGATGAGGGCAGGATGGCGAAGCACGGCGTCACGGCAGTGCTCGCAGGCAAGCCCAACGCAGGGAAGAGCTCTCTCATGAACGCTCTGCTCGGCGAGGACCGCGCCATCGTCACCTGCAAACCGGGCACGACGCGCGACACGTTGGAGGGCAGCCTGGAATGCGACGGCGTGAGGATAAACCTCGTGGACACCGCAGGCATACGCGAGAGCAGCGACGAGATAGAGAGCGAGGGCGTGCGCCGCGCGCTCCGCGCCGCCGAACACGCCGACGTGGTCCTGCACGTCGTGGACACCACCGACCCGACGGGAAGCGACGACCTCTGCTTTGAGGGGACGAGGGTGTTCACCGTGCGCAACAAATGCGACCTCACGTCTTACAAATGCCCGAGGATGTACGGGTGTTTCGCGGTCAGCGCAAAGGACGGCACGGGAGTGGATGCGCTCCGCCGCGCCATCGCCGCGCTCTATACGGAAGGGCGGACGGCAAGCGGCGAGGTCATAACCTCTGAACGGCATAAAAACGCACTTTATCGTGCAAAACGCGCGCTTGAAAGCGCGAAACAGTCGCTTGGCGGCACGGTAGACCTTACGTTGGTGGACCTCAGGGAGGCGTATGACGCGCTCGGTGAGATAACGGGAAGGACCGCCACCGAAGACGTGGTGGACGGGATATTCTCCAAGTTCTGCGTGGGCAAATGACCGTGCTGCGGCGGACTGCCGCGTGATTACGTGACGGTGTTCGGGGAGGGAGCGGTTTTGCTCATAGTCGGTAATGCCCCGACGCACGAGGGCGCGAGAAGTATATTCCCGAGCGAAAGGGATGTCCCTCGGACGGGTTGTGAAAAAGGGATAAGAGCGAAAACAATGCAACGTAACAAGTACGACATCATCGTTGTGGGCGGCGGACACGCAGGCGTGGAAGCCGCGCTCGCCTGTGCAAGGAAGGGGCACAGCACTTTGATGCTGTGCATGGATCCGGGCACGGTGTCCATGATGGCGTGCAACCCTGCGATAGGCGGCACCGCAAAAGGGCATTTGGTGAGGGAGATAGACGCGTTGGGCGGCGAGATGGCGATTGCCGCCGACAAAGCTCTCGTACAGATAAAGATGCTCAATTCCGCAAAGGGACCAGCCGTATTTTCTCTGCGCGGACAGGAGGACAAGGTGGTCTATCAACGCGTCATCGCGGACACGTTGAGGCGCACGCCTTTGCTCACCGTCAGAGGGGAGGAGGCGGTGCAGGTGCTGGTGTCGGGCGGCGCGGCTTGCGGCGTGAAACTGAAAGGCGGCGAGTGCGTTTACGGCGACGCGGTCATCCTGGCTACGGGCGTTTATCTCAACGGAAAGGTGATAATAGGGGAGTACTCCAAGTTCTCCGGACCTTCCGGGCACGCCGCGGCGGTGGGGCTTACGGACAGTTTGCTGTCGCTCGGGCTGCCCGTCAGACGTTTTAAGACGGGGACGCCTGCGCGCATTTACCGTGACTCGGTGGACTTTTCCGAGATGGAGATACAGCTCGGCGAGAATACCGACCGCTTTTCTTTCATGTCCGAGATAGGGGAGTTCGAGGAAGAGCCGTGCTGGCTGACTTACACCAACTCGCGCACGCACGAGATCATCCTTGAAAACATCGGCCGCAGTCCTCTTTACAACGGGAGCATAAGCGGCATAGGTCCGCGTTACTGCCCCTCCATCGAGGACAAGATCATGCGTTTCCGCGACAAGGAGAGGCATCAGATATTCGTAGAGCCCGAGGGGCTTCACAGCGACGAGATGTACATCCAGGGCATGAGCAGTTCGCTGCCGCACGACGTTCAGGAAAAGATGTACCGCACCATTCCCGGGCTCACGCGGTGCAGGTTCGCAAAATACGCTTACGCGATAGAGTACGATTGCATAGACCCCACGTCTTTGAGCCCGACCTTGGAGAGTAAGCTCGTCGACAGACTTTACCTTGCAGGGCAGCTCAACGGCAGCAGCGGCTACGAAGAGGCGGCGGCGCAGGGGCTGATGGCAGGGCTCAACGCCTCTCTCGCGTTGGAGGGCAGGGAGCCCATAGTGCTCGCACGCGACGAAGCATACATCGGTGTGCTCATCGACGACCTTGTGACAAAGGGCACTAACGAGCCTTACAGAATGATGACCGCGCGCGCGGAACACCGCATAAAACTGCGCCAGGACAACGCCGATATGCGCCTGACCGCAAAAGGATATGCGGCAGGGCTCGTCACTCCGGAGCGTATGCGCCGCACCCAAGAAAAACGCGCGATGATAGAGCGCGTCATGGGATTTTCCTCCGAGCCGCTTCCTCGCGCGCAAGCGGAAGAGGTGCTGAAAAGGTTCGGAGAGCCCGTGCCGGCAAAGCCGATCACTCTCGGGGAGCTGGTGCGCAGACCCTCCGTTCAGGCAAAGGACGTGGCAGGTTTTCTGCCCTTCGAGTGCAGCGCCGAAGCGCTTGCCGCCGCGGTGGTGGAGTTAAAGTACGAGGGATATCTCAAAAAACAGGAACAAGCCGTCAGGGAGCAGCGACGTCTGGAAGAGAAGAGGCTGCCGGACGACATCGATTATTTTTCCGTTTCCGCGCTGCGTTTGGAAGCGCGTCAAAAGTTGGACAAGATCCGTCCCCTCAACCTGGGGCAGGCGTCCAGGATCTCCGGCGTGTCGCCTGCCGACATCGCCGTGCTCATCGTCTATCTCGCGCGCAAGGAGTAGAGCGGTCTATCCGCGGTTTTTGTGGTCGCGCCAAAGGGCTTCCACGCTGCGGTCCCAGGTGGCTTCCCCCTCTTTCGAGAAGAAACAGCCGGGAACGCCGCCCTCTTTGTCGCGGTGATACGCCACACACTCGCAGCATTTGCCGTGTCTGGGGCAGGGATAGGTGCAGGGGCAGGGACGGGTGTTATCGCAGTTGGGCATGATGTTCTCCTTTGTGTCGAGAGCTTTTCTGCGCTCTTATTCTACCCGAATGATATTCCCGTTTTAACGGATTGTCAACGGCAGTCCGCATCCGCTCGGCTTTTCATACACCGCCTTGCGTGAGGACGAGTCCTCCGCAGGAGGTGTCTTTTGTAACGAACAAACGGGAGAGCGTTCGGTAAATGCCGCTCACGCTTATACTCGCCTTGCGGCTCGCAAGCGGTTCGCTCACCATTACTCGCGCCCTCCACCCCACCACGACAAACGCTTTCGCTTGACTTTTCATACACCGCCTTGCGTGAGGACGAGTCCTCCGCAAGAGGTGTCTTTTGTAACGAACAAACGGGAGCGCGTTCGGCAAATGTCGCTCACGCTTATACTCGCCTTACGGCTCGCAAGCGGTTCGCTCACCATTACTCGTGCCGTTGACCCCACCACGACAAACGCTTTCGCTTGACTTTTCATACACCGCCTTTCGTGAGGACGAGTCCTCCGCAGGCGGTGTATGAAAAAAGACACCCGAAGGTGTCTTTTGTCGTGGTGGGGTTGAATAGACTCGAACTATCGACCTCACGCTTATCAGGCGTGTGCTCTAACCAACTGAGCTACAACCCCTTGTTCCCCTTACGGGGGCTTGTGTGGTGGAGATGCACGGATTCGAACCGAGGACCTCTTGAATGCAAATCAAGCGCTCTACCAACTGAGCTACACCCCCAAAGTGAATGCTAAAAAATCATAGCACCCGACACGTTTTTTGTCAAACGATTTTTCCAACATTGTGTCACGAGCGCGACTACGGGTCGTCGGGCTCCCGTTGCAGAAGGCGCGCGCGTGCCGAGAGAGAGATTTTTCCGCCGCTGCGGAGTGGGTCAATCTTTGGTGTCCAAACGCTTTATTTCCCGTGCAGGCACTCCGCCCACCACGCTGTTTGCCGGCACCGACTTTGTGACCACCGCGCCTGCCGCAACGATGCTGCCGTCGCCTATGGTGACACCCGGGAGTATGGTGGCATGCGAACCTATCCAAACATTCTTCCCGACCGTGATCGGAGCGGCTTTCATGCTTGCGCGGTCATTCGGGTCGGGCATATGGTTGAGCGTGGCAAACACCACCTGGTGCCCGATAAGCGTCCCGTCCCCTATGCTCACTCCGCCCTGGTCCTGAAAACAGCAGCCGGAGTTTACGAAAACGCCTTTGCCGAATGTGATGTTCTTGCCGAAATCCGTGTAAAAGGGAGGGAAAAGACGGAAAGTTTCATCCACCTGTCTGCCCGTGAGCCGCGACATCAGTTCGCACAGCTCCTCCGGAGTATGATACTTGCCGTTTATCTCTGCGGTGACGACCTGTGCCTCTCGCGCCGCCTCCGTCATATAAAGGTGAGCCTCCGACCCTGCGGCGATGTAAGGCTCTTCATGCACTTTGCGGATATATTCTTCATTAGTCATCTCATACCTCCGTGTGCGCAGGCAGACACGCCTTGCGCTTGGCTTTATGATAATATTCCGCGCGTGCGATTGTCAAACGCCCGTTTTTCTCGACGGGCAGAAAATATATTGAAAATGCTTGACATCATGGGGAGGGGGTAACTTAAAATAAATAATAATAAGTCAGTTTTCGCGCGCCGCGTGCGTACGGATTGTTGTTCGGTGTTGCGGCGTTTTGAGGGGAGGGTTCATGAAGACGATCGGACGTATCACGCGTATCCTCGCATATCTCATTTTCATCATCCTCGGCGTGCTTGCCATCGCCACGCCGATATTGCTGGAAGACTACTGGTTTTCGGGTGGGATACAGCACGATTTCGAATGTATCGCACTTGTGATGGACACCCCCCTCTGTCAGGCAGGCTTTCTTGTGATAGGCATAGTCGGCGTGCTCGGCAACGCGCTTGCGCTTTGGTTCTCCGCCCACGGGAAAAAGGCGAAGAACGGAAGCGAGTTCCTCTCGGACATCGTTGTATGGGCAACGCGGTTCATAGTCGGCGTCGTCGTTTTGATATTCACCGCTTCCGGTAACGCGCTCATGGACGCCCTCGAATCTTTCAACACGCTCTTGCTGTCGCTCGCCGCCGTGTGCGCGGCAGGCAGCCTTGCCGCGATCGTTGTGGGCGTCGCGACGAGGAACAAGAAGCCGGAAAGCGAAACTCTACCCGAAAAAGAAGAGAATGGGGCGGAGGAGGACGCGCCCGAGGATCTCTCCGCGTCCGAGGGGCGCAAGGCTCCCGAGAAAGCGCCTCTTCCCGATATGCGTCCCGTACCTCCCGTGCGCCCCGTGGCTCCCGTAGCTCCCGTGCAGCAGTACGCTCCCGTTGCCCGTGAGGATGCCGAAACCGCGCCGAGCGGATATGACGCTTACGGCGGCTGGTACGATGAGGCAGGCGGATATCATGACGCCTACGGCGGCTGGTACGACGTGTACGGCGGATATCATGCGGCGGACGGGAACTATTATCCGCCCGAGGGGCGCGACTGACCGCCGCGCGACGGGTCGTTTTAAGCGAATGCAACGTATTCCGGGCTCCCACGGCATCACTCGCAGGGACGGAAGCGTGCTCATAAGGAGGATCAGACAATGCAAAGGAAACAGCAGGGTATCAAAGCGGCAATATTCCTCTTCGTGCTGCTTGTCGGCATCGCCGTTTGTATAATCGGCATCGTCGAGATAGCCCGTTTTGCGGACAGCGACAGGACCAATGTTTATGTGGTCAATTCGTCTTACAGCACCGCGCTGGCATGGTTCTATCACGGCAGCATCTACGAAGGCGTCGCCCTCTTCTTCATAGGGTTCGGCGGCATCGTGATAGGCATCATCGGCGCGGCAGGCGCGGCGATGACGTTGTCGGGCGGCGACAGCGAGAAGCAAAACGCCCCGGCAGCGCCTTACGGCGGAGCCCCCGTGCAGGGTCGTCCCACCACGCCCGGATATCCTCAGCAACCCTATTACGGCGGCCCCATGCCCTCTCAACCGGGTATGCAGGCTCATCCTATGCCCCCGTACGGTGTGCAGCCTCAACAGAGTGCTCCCGTGTATCCCTACGGTGCGCAACCGCAGCAGAGCAGACCTATGCCTTCTTACGGCGCACAACCCCAGCAAAGCAGACCTATGCCTCCCTACGGCGCACAACCTCAACAGGGACGTCCGATGCCTCCCTACGGCGCGCAACCTCAACAGGGACGTCCGATGCCTCCTTACGGTGCGCAACCGCAGCAAGGCAGACCCATGCCCCCCAACGGCATGCAGCCTCAACAGGGGCGACCGATGCCCCCGTACGGTGTGCAGCCCCAGCAAGGCAGACCCGTGGCGCCTAACGGTGCGCAGCAGCGCCCGGCGGCTCCTGCGCCTTCTCCCGTAAACGCCGCTCCCGTGCATATTGCCGAGGAGGGGCAGAACTCCGCTCCCACGGAGGAATGACATCGAGGCGGCGCGGCTAGCTCCCGACAGGAGAAAACATCATGAAGTCAGCGGCAAAAGTGCTCATAGTCATCAGCATCATCTTCTCTTTTTGGGCGATCTATCCTCTGGTTTTGGGGATAATCGCCTATAAAAAGCTGGAGGAGTGCAAGGACATCGAAGAGATCCGCGTTTGGGGGATCGTCACCCTTTTGCTCGTCAGTCCGATAGCCGGCGTGCTGATGCTCGTCATGAAGGAGGAAGACCTTTACGACAGCCCCGAAGAAGCGGCGGAAGCGAAGGCGATGAAGCAGGCGATGCAGCAGGGCTATTATCCTCCGCAGGGAGGCGTGAACTCCTCCTATTGCGGTTATGACGCCTACGGCGGATACTATGACGGCACGGGCGGTTATTATGACGCGGAGGGCGGCTACTACGCTCCCGACGGCACCTATTATCCGCCCAACAAGATGTGATGCTCTTACGTTTCGCGCGGCAGACAGTCCGCATTCGGAACGCTCCGCTTCGGCGGAGCGTTTTAAAGAAGATGAAGCATATTAAAATCGGGTCTTGCGATGGGAGCGTAGAACCGTTATAATGATATAAATCCCCAAGGAGGAAGTGTTATGGAACTCAAAGGCAGCAAGACCGAGAAAAATCTCATGGCGGCGTTCGCAGGCGAAAGCCAGGCGCGCAATAAGTACACCTATTATGCAAGCAAAGCAAAAAAGGAAGGATATGAGCAGATCGCTGCCATATTCCTCGAAACCGCCGACAACGAAAAGGAGCACGCCAAACTCTGGTTCAAGGAATTCCACGGCATAGGCTCCACAACCGAGAACCTCATCGACGCCGCCGCAGGCGAACACGCCGAGTGGACGGATATGTACAATTGGATGGCGGACGAAGCGGACGCGGAAGGTTTCCCCGAGATCGCGGCACGTATGCGCGGAGTCGCCGCCATCGAAAAGGAACACGAGGAGAGATATCTCCGCCTGCTCAAAGCGGTGCAGGAGGGCAGAGTGTTCAAAGAGGACGGCATAGTCGCCTGGAAGTGCCGCAACTGCGGACACATCCACTTCGGCACGGAAGCCCCCGAGGTGTGCCCCGTGTGCGCGCACCCGAGAGCGTATTTCGAAGTGCGGAAGTGAGCTTTGCTCCGAGAAAAATAAAACGGCTGCGGTCGCAGCCGTTTTATTTTTTGTGTTGTCATGTCGTCATGATGTCGTCCACGGTGAGCATGAGCCTGTTTTCCTGAAGGGCGTAGTCCAGACATTTTTCTATCCATTCCGTGACGGCTTTGGTGCGTTTGCCGCCGAACAGATTGACCACTTCCTTCACCACGTCCGAGCGGCGCATATTCAGCCCCGTTTCCACGGCGCAGCGTGCGGCGGCGACTATCTCGTCCGGGTGTATCTTGGTGATATCTCTCTGAGTGCGCGTGTCGGAGGGGCGGAAAGTTTCCACCGCTTTGTCGGCGAAGAACACCTTGCCGAAGAACTCCTGTTTCATGGAGGCGAACTCGTCCGCATACTGCGTCAGCGTGGCGACGGCGCGTTTTGCCGTTTTGGGCACGTTGTACATAACAAGCAGTTTATCCAGCAAAACGGAGCTTTCGACAGGCGATTCCGTCTGTATGATGTCGCGGATGCGGTTTTCTATCTTCTCCTCGTTCACGAAGTCGAGCACGAACTCCGCGCCGGCTTTTGCCATGGGTTTGGCGTAGTAGGTCTTGTACGGCGCACGGTAACGGGCGGTGATGTCGCGCACCACTTTTTTGGAGAGCACCTTCTTTTCGGTGAGGGTGGTGATGTGTTCTTTGATCTTCGCGATCTCGCGCCTGGTGTTGTTGAAGAAGTTGACCGTCCACAGCTGATAGGTGTTCCACCCCAGTTTTTTGAGTATCTTGGTCTGCATGGCGACGCGGTCCTTGACCCCTTTCAGCTTGCAGCTGCTTTCGCTGTCGCAGATGACGGCGAGGATGTAACGGTCCTTGTTCCTCGGATCCACGACGGCGACGTCTATCTTGAAGTCGCTGACGCCCACGTTGTAGTCGCACAGTATGCCCTTATCGCGCAGTTCGGCGGCGACCAGTTCGCCTATACCTCCGCGCGCGGAAGTGATGTCGTCGCTGGATATGGCGAGCATCTCTCTGCCGCGTTCGGCGTATTCCAGGAAGGCTTTCAGACCCGCGACGCCTTTGCTGTCCGTGCGGTTGAGGTCTATCATGTTGCCCGTGATGCCGCTGAACACTTTCATTTCGTTTCGCGCGCGCGTCACGGCGACGTTGAGTCGCTTATAGCCGCCTGCCTGGTTGATGGGTCCGAAGTTCAAAGAAAGTTTGCCCGTCGCGTCGGGGGCGTAACCCACGCTGAACAGGATGACGTCGCGTTCGTCGCCCTGCACGCTTTCCAGGTTCTTGACAAAGAGGGGCTCGTCGCAGTCGTAGGCGACGGCGTCCAGGTTGTTCTTGTGTATGAGCTTGTTAAGCTCGTTCTCGATGTAATTCTGTTGGGCGGTGTTGAAGGTGACGATGCCTATGCTCTGACCGCGCTGGGCAGGGTCTTTGAGCCTTGCGATGACTTCCGCGACGAGCGCGTCGCCCTCCTTGCGGTTGCACTTGGAACCGCCGCGTTCGTACACGCCGTCCACATACTTGAAGGAAACTTTGCTGTTGAGTTCCCCGGGAGAGGGGAAGGTGAGCAGAGTGTTGTCGTAGTACATGGCGTTGGAGAAGGCGATGAGGCTCTCGTGGTTGGAGCGGTAGTGCCACAGCAGATGGTTTTCGGGCATCCCGAGGGCGAGGCAGTCGTCCAGGATGCTTTCCAGGTCCTCCACCTCGTAGTGCTCGTCGTCCTTGTAATCGGAACTGAAAAACGTGGTGGGCGGCAGCTGTTTGGGGTCGCCGACGATGATGACGTTGTTGCCGCGCGCGATGCATCCCACCGCCTTGCAGGTGGGCACCTGGGAGGCTTCGTCGAAGATGACCAGGTCGAACTTCTCCATGTCGATGTCCAAAAACTGCGACACGGAGGTGGGGCTCATCAGCATACACGGGCAGCAGGCTTTCAGGATGTTGGGGATCTGCGCGAAAAGGCCGCGCAGGGTTATCCCTTTCATCCCCGTCTTTTCGGCGCGCATGAGGACGACCCTTTCGAGGTTATGATCCCCCGTGGTGTCCGCGCGCGGCAGCTCTTCCACCAGTTTGACGTAAAGCTCCTGCCTGGTCAGACGTTCGTACTCCTCCGTGAGGTTCTTGAATTTGTTCGCCGCCTCTTCCAGGGTAAGTCCGGAGAACTGGCAGAGCACGTCGTCCAGATAGAGTTCGCTCTTGATGAAGTTGTAGTAGACGCACTTTTTGAAGCAGGACAGGATGTCCGCCGCGGAGATCTCGCCCACGTCCAGCGGTTCCAGGATGAAATCGAAGCCGCTCTTGCGGCACTTGTCCACCATTTCCTGATATCGGCACCAGCTGGGGATATAGTCCAGGTTTTTCTGCACGTTCGCGACATACTCTATGCGCGCGCCGATGTCGTCGCCGCCCAGGAAATCTCCCGTGCGGAAAACTTCGGCAAAGGACTTTGCCGCGCGCTCGCAGCCGTCGTACGCCGCGATGAAGAAGGGGATGTAACGGTGCAGCCCGTAACGGGTGAGCTCCACACAGCTTTCATTGAACAGCCCTGCGTCGAATTCCGCGTACAGTTTCGCGGCGCAGGCGTAAAGAGTGTTCATCTTTTCCGCACGGTCGGCGACGCCGGAGAGTTCGGGCGAAGGCATGCCGAACATCGCGGCAAGCTCGTCGCGGCGGCGCATGAGGGTGCGGCGGTTGGACTCGCACTTGGAGAGGAATTCCAGATAAAGGGTGCGGTCCTTCTTCTCCACGGAGGAGGGGATGAGCCTCTTCACCGCGCGGCTCAACGAACCTGTCGCCGCCGCGCTGTCCACCTCGTCGAGGGGGACGTCGGAGGGATATGCGCCGTACTTGCTAACATACTCCGAGGTGAGCATACGGTGTCTTGTCAGCGCCTCGCGGAAGGAGTCCAAAGTGCCTTTCGCGTCGCTCGCCACGCTTTGCACGGACGCACCCAGCTCGCCGCTCTTCTTGTCGCACCAATGGAAGAAGGCGCGCACGCTGTCCTGACCGAGCAGCACGCAGATGTCGTAAAGGGCGCGCAGTTTGACGGAGGTCAGCGCGATCGTGCGCATATTGAAGAGGGGCAGCAGACCGCGCGCGTACTGGCGCAGATGTTTGAGCTCCATCTGATAGATATCCAGCACGCTTTCGCCGTCGCGGCGCCACTTGTCGTCGTAAGTAAAACCGCCGATGTGACGGAAGGGGGATTTCTCGATATCTCCGCACTCTTTTGCGCGCAGAGAGAGCTCCGTCAGTACGTCCAAATAATTATTGAAGGAACTCTCGGTCAGCTTTTCGTAGAACAGGCTGTCTATGTTCAGACAGTCGGGGGCGTTCTCGTTGGCGAAGTAGTCCAGGATCGCTTCATACAGCGAGAAGCCGAGATAACGCTTCCTGTGCATGGCGTCCAGCTCTTTTTGCAGCTTTTCGAGGGGGACGGCTATCTCCGCCGCCTTTTCCGCGAGGTCCTGCTCGGAGGAGGCTTCCGACAGCGAGAGGGTGTTGATGATGTGGTTGAGCACCTGGGTTTTGTTGGCTTTGTTGGAATGCAGTTCCAGGCAGAAGTCGCCCAGCCCTATGTTTTGCAGCCTGCGGTGGACGACGGAGAGCGCCGCCATCTTTTCCGCCACGAAGAGCACCCTGCGCCCACGCACGATGTTGTTGGCTATGATGTTGGTTATGGTCTGCGACTTGCCCGTGCCGGGAGGCCCGTGCAACACGAAACTCTTGGAAAGGCTGTCGTAGATGGCGGAGTACTGCGAGCTGTCCGCGGAGATGGGGAGGTACATCCTCTCCTCGCCGATATACGCTTCGTCGCTGCTCCTGGACGAGAGGTCGAATGCGCCCTCCGGCAGTTCCAGCCTGTTGTTGATGAGGGAGCGCACTATGGGGTGGGAGCGGAAACGGTCGCTCTTGTATTTGACGTCGTGCCACAGCAGATAGTTGCCGAAAGAAAGGCTAGCGAGGAACACGTTCCCGATGACGTCCCATCCCTTGAAGCGCACGCATTCGCGCTTTATGCGCGCGAGCACGGAAAGCACCCCCTGCGGAGTGGTCAGATCCGCGGAAGCCAGCCCTCTCATGTCGAGGTCGAACTCCTGATACAGAAATTCCAGCAGAGTGCTGTTCACGCGCAGGTCGTCCGTGTTGATGTCCAGCGAATAGACGGGGGCGGCGATGCCTTTTTTGTTTATGGTGACGGGATAGAGGAAGAGGGGAGCGTACTTGTCCTCGCTCTGTTCCTGCTCCCTCCATTTGAGGAACCCGGCGGCGAGATAGAGGGTGAGGGTGCCCGTTTCCTCCTGGATGGACCTCTCCTTGCGGAAGAGGCGGAGGAGGGCGCTGTCGTGCTCGCGCGGTTCGAACACCGTGCGCAGCCTGCGGTTGCGGTATTCGTAGAGGATATAGTCCGCAAACGGCTTCAAAAAGCCCCCTCTGTCAAAACCGTTGGTCAGCTTGTCCAGGCTTTCCAGGCTCTCTTTGGGTTTGCATTCGAGGGTGTAGGAGCGGATCTCCGCCATATTTTCCACGAAGTCCTCTATGCTGGGCACCAACAGTTTGACCACCGTCTGCGACACCTTGAAGTTGAGCAGCGCGTTGCGCATATCCATGTCCAGCAGACGACGTTCCCACTGCGTGACGCGGCTTATCTCCTTTTCGCCGCCTATGTCGCCGCCGTACTCTTTGAGCTGTTTGGGCGCAAGATCGGTGAAATAATCCTTGCTCTGCCTGAGGTCGTAGCCGTTCTCTCCTTTGACCCTCTCGGGCAGGGGGAAGATGTGCATGATGCGCGCGCGCTTCACGTCCACGATAAAGTCCGCATCTGCGCCCTTTTTCAGCACCGCCTGCGCGCTCTTTTCCGCCTTTTCGAAGGATATGCCGGCAAAGATGTCCGACGCGCAGACCAAGCTCAGGTCGCTCACGCCCTTTTCGGACTTTTTGCGCAGCATATCCGCGTCGTCGCCGAGCAGGTTAGGAAGACACTCGTTGACCAAAAAACAGCCAGTGTACCACTTTCCGTCTATGAGTGAAAGCACGGGGTTCTGACCGTTCGCTTCCACCATCGCGGCAAGCATGAGCGCCAGTTCCAGCGGCGTCGCCGCGCCCGTTATCAGGGTGTCGCGGTGGTCGGCGACAAAGGTGCGTCCGGCGTCCGCCTTGTCCTCCGCGCGTGTCAGTTTCTGATCCGCAAGTACGCTGTAACATGCGGCAAAATGGTTGCGCACGTTGTTGCGCGTGCCTGAGTAGCCCGTGCACGAGTTGAGCCCCCACCCCTGCAATTTTTTGGAGGCGAGGTTGAGCAGCTTATTAAGTTCCGCCGAACGCCTGACGAAGGCGGCGAGGCTGCCGGGGTCTTCCGCGTAGTCGCACTCGTTGAACGCGAGCAGTTCCACGGGGAAACGCTGACTTGCGGCAAGGGCGTCGTTCTCGTCGAACACTTCCAGGATTATCTCGCCGCTTTCGCGCTTGTCCAGCGCCACCATGTAAAGAGGGGAGAGGCTGACGCTCTCCTCGAACTTCGCCGTGGTGCGGCGCGGTATCCTGACGTCGGTTATCTCGTGGGGCAGGATGAACTTCGGCTCCGAACTTATCCTTATGCGCAGACTTTCGCGCTCGGTGTCGGAGGAATTTTTGACGTAAAGTCGTTTGATGGGTGAAATGCCGTTCTGCAAATGGAAGTAGCTGACCACTTTGGCGCAGCTGGCAGTGATGTCGGCAAAACTTTTTTCGGTGGGTACCTGTGCCATAATAAACTCCTGACGGGATTATAACACGACTCTACGTTCGGGGCAACCGCCGCGCGCACGCGAAACGGGACATAAAAACCGCCGCTTTTGTCAAAAACGGCGGTTGAAACGATATTTTGGTCGGATAAAGCACATGTTAATGCAATATACGCCGCGTCACAAAATTTTCTAGACGGGGATGAACCCGTACAGCAGCACCCCTCCCAGCGCGGAGAGGAGTATGATGGCGATGGGGGGCAGTTTTTTCTTTTTTATCTTCACGAAGGAGAGCGCGAGCAGCCCGAGGAAGAGCCCTATCGCTATCCAGTCAGGCTTGAAGGAGCCCACGTCGTAGATGTCGTTCATGCCGAAGAGCACCAGGATGCCGACGGTCAGCACGACGGAGAAGAGCAGCCCCGTCACCGAACCGCTCACATGGTCGAACACTTCCTGCACGACGGGACGGTTCATATATCGCGAGAAGAATTTCGCGATCAGGATGATTATGATGAGGGAGGGCAGCACGACGCCAAGCGTGCACATTATCGCGCCGCCAATGCCTGCGACTTCCTGTCCGGCGTAAGTGGCGATGTTCACCGCGAAGGGTCCCGGCGTGCTTTCGGAAATGGCGATGAAGTCCAAAAGGACCTCCTGCTCCAGCCAGCCTTCTGCGACCAGCTCCTCCATGATGAGGGGGATCATCGCGTGTCCGCCGCCTATCGTGAACAGCCCTATCTTGAAGAAAGTCCAAAAGAGTCGCAGCTCAAGCATTGTCAGCACCTCCCTTGTCCTCGTTTTCCTCCGAAGAAGGAGCGGTAGTCACGGCGCCGCCGCACGGCTCGGTGCCGTCACATTGCCCGACATTATCACATTGCTCGCCGGCGTCACATTGCTCGCTGTCGTCGCACGACTCGCAGGGCAGATTTACCGCAAGCAGCTGTTCGGGGCAGTGAGCCTCGCGCAGTTCGTCGCGCGTGTAATGAGGGGTGCCCGTGCTCACCGCGATGAGGAATTTTTGCTTCGCCCAGACGTGCGCCACGATCACGGCGACGACGGAGATGCCTATCGACCCGAGCATGAGGAAGATCACGTTGATGTCCGCGAACACCGCAAGGCAGAACATCGCGACGGCGAGCAGCACCGTGACCACCTTCTTTTTCATCTCTTTCAGGAATTTAAGCGCGGCATGGATTATGAGCACCACCACGCCCACGCGCACGCCCGTGAAGAGCGCGTTCACCCATTTGTTGTCGCGCACCAGGTCGAGGATGTAGGAGAGGGCGAGAATGACCAAAAATGCCGGCAGCACCACGCCGAGAGTGGTTATGCAGCCGCCCAATATACCTGCGCGTTTGGTGCCTATGAATGTGGCGATGTTGATGGAAATGGCGCCCGGGGTGCTTTCGGCAATTGCGAAGATGTCCAACAGCTCGCCGTGGGTCAGCCAGCCGCGCTTTTCCACCACTTCGTGCTCGATCATCGCGAGCATGGCGTATCCGCCGCCGAAGGAAAACAGCCCGATCTTGAAAAAGACCAGGAACATTTTCAGGCTTTCCTTCATTTTTTCAGAGAAAGATAACTTCATGGCGCGGCTATTATATATTATATCAAAAAAAAACGCACCCGTTTTGAAGCATTTTTCGGCAGAGCGCTGCAAGGAGGGTTTCCGTGCTTTACTTTTCGCGCGCGCGGAGATATAATATGGTTAAAAGGAGGCGGCGGATGGACCGGTATCTTGCGGCACGGCAGTTTGCCTTTGACGGCGAAACGGAGGATGTTTCTCTTTACGGCAACGGACATATCAACGACACCTATGCGGTCACCTGCCGCGGAAGAGAGGGGAGGGTGCGCTACATTATGCAGCGCCTCAACGCCGTCGTCTTCCCCGACCGCGAAGGGCTCATGCGCAATATGATCGCGGTCACCCGTTTTCTGAGGGAAACCGTCCTGCGCGACGGCGGAGATCCCGACCGGGAGTGTCTGCGCCTCATCCCCACAAAGGACGGAAAGGCGTATTACACCTCGCCCGAGGGGGAGGTCTGGCGCGCCACGCAGTTCATAGAAAACACGGACGCTTACCTCGTCGCCGACAACGCGGAGATGTTCCGCGACGCAGGCAGAGCGTTCGGCAAGTTCGTCGCAAGGCTGGAAAAGTTCGATGCGGACTCCCTCTTTGAGGTCATCCCCGATTTTCATAACACAGTGAAACGCTACGAGGCTTTCGAGCGCGCTCTCGAACGGGACGTGTGCGCAAGAGCCGCGGATGCGGCGGCGGAGATCGCCTTTGTCAAGGAGAGGAGGCAGGGCTGCGCCCTCCTCGTCGACGCGCTGAAAGGAGGGGAGATACCTTTGCGCGTCACGCACAACGACACCAAACTCAACAATGTGCTGATAGACGTGGACACCAAGCGTGCCGTGTGCGTCATCGACCTGGACACCGTCATGCCGGGCACAATGCTTTACGACTTCGGCGACGGGGTGCGCGCAGGCTGTTCCACCGCTCGGGAGGATGAGCCCGACCTTGCAAAAGTGGACTTCGACATGACTTTGTTCGAGGCGTTCGCAAGCGGCTTTTTGAACGGGATGGAAGGCAGCGTTACCGCCCGCGAGAGAGAACTCATGCCGGCGGCGGCGAGGCTGATGACCTTCGAGTGCGGGATGCGTTTTTTGACGGACTACCTCTCGGGCGACACTTACTTCAAGACCGCCTATCCCGAGCACAATCTGGTCAGAGCGCGCACGCAGTTCAAGCTGGTCGGGCGCATGGAAGAACTCGCCCCCGTGATGGCGGCGGCGATAGCGAGAGCGTGAAGCGTTTTGCACAAACACTAGGTTAAAAGCATAAATTTGACGGCTCAAATGCCGTTACGGAGGTAATATGAGCATTTTGGTTACGGGCGGCGCAGGGTATATCGGTTCCCACACCGTCATCGATCTGGTGGAAAACGGGATGGATCCCGTCATTGCGGACAACCTTTGCAACAGTAAGTTCGAGGCGGTGAGAAGAGTGCGCGAGCTTTGCGGCAGGGACGTCAAGTTCTATGAGTACGATCTTTGCGACATCGACAAAGTGCGCGACATCTTCTCAAAAGAGGACATAGACGCGGTCATACATTTTGCAGGGTTGAAAGCGGTCGGCGAGTCTTGCGAGAAACCCCTCGAATATTTCCGCAATAACCTCGGCAACACCCTCAATCTGTTGCAGGTCATGCGCGAACACGGCGTCAAAAACTTCGTGTTTTCCTCTTCCGCCACCGTTTACGGGCAGCCGAAGACCGTCCCCATCAAGGAGGACTTTCCCCTCTCCGTCACCAATCCGTACGGCAGGACGAAACTCATGATAGAGGACATCCTGCGCGACGTCTACAAGGCTGATGCAAGCATGAACATCGCCTTGCTCCGCTACTTCAACCCCATAGGCGCGCACAAGAGCGGCAGGATAGGGGAGGATCCCAACGGCATCCCCAACAACCTCATGCCCTACATCTCCCAAGTGGCAATAGGCAAGCTGGAAAAACTGCGCGTATTCGGCAACGATTACCCCACTCGCGACGGCACGGGCGTGCGTGATTACATCCACGTGCTCGACCTCGCGCACGCGCACTCTCTCGCCGTCAAAAAGCTCGCCGAAAAGCCCGGGCTCGTCACCTACAACATCGGCACCGGCAAAGGTTACAGCGTCCTCGAAATAGTCCGCGCCTTTGAAAAAGCCAGCGGCCGCACCATCCCCTACGTGATCACCGGCCGTCGCCCCGGCGACATCGCCGAATGCTACGCCGATCCCACCCTCGCCAAACAAGCCATGGGCTTCGAATGCCGTTACGGTCTTGATGAGATGTGTGAGGATTCGTGGAGGTGGCAGAGGATGAACCCCTCCGGCTTTTAAAGCGCGCTATTTTGCGTGATACTGCGTCAAAGCCCTTCCACACTGCGAGTCACGTACGACCTAGTACGCTCCTCTTGTGTGGGAGGGCTTTTCCTTGTCTGACGCGAAAATATCGCGCTTTAACGAGCTAAACGGCGCTATTTGGCGAATAGCTTTGTCAGCCCCACATCTCCGACCGCTTATGTACATCGGGGTCCCCGGGTGAAAATCCTCTGATTTTCAGCTGGGGCAAAAAAAGTACACCGCGCGTCCGGATATGTGGGGCTTTCGCGCTCTTCATCCAAATATCGCCGTTTAGTGATAAGTTGTGGGGATGGCGAATAACAGCGTCAAGTGCCTATCGTCTGAACAGTCACGTACACCCAAGTACGCTCCGGCGTCACAGCGGATGATAATTTACAGGCACTGCCACATTTGTGGCAGTGCCTTGTTTTTTTACATCCGCTGTTCCTTATCGCGTCGTGAAAATGCACAGACGTTCGCTTTGCTCCTCGTTCCTCGGGAACTATCGCGCAGCTCACTCATTTTCACTCCGCGTAGCGATGGCTTGCGCCATCGTTTTAATGGGTGTTTTCGCGCCCACGGGGTCCCCGTCGCGAAATCTTTGATTTCGGGATGGGGTAAATTTCATCCAAATATCGCCGTTTAGACCGGGAATAAACTTACACCCGATCAAAGACGGAGCAAAATACTTTTTTCCCACGTCCACTCATTCGAAGCGTGCTTGATTTTACTTATTCTTATTCAAAAGAGGAACGACCCTAAATTTATTACACGCGCACATCGGGTCCGGGCACATAAAAAAGCCCTCCGAGGACGGAGGGCTTTTGCGGAAAGTCGAATGTTATGCGCGCGCCGCTTTTTTCTTCATCGGGACAAATGTGAGGATGAGGGCGCAGAACGCATAGATAACGCATATCGCGACGGGGACTATCATCAGGAAGAGCTTTTGCTCCATGATGTCCATGAAGTAGTTTGCCAGCGCTTCGCCGCCGAACTCGCCTGCCATCAGCAGGGGCTGGAACATCGTGCATGCGGCAACGGCGAGCAACCCGAGCGCGAGCACGAGGTGCAGCAGACGCACGTATTTCTTGGTGAAAAGCCCTATTATGGCGAGCGCTGCGGTGAGCAGGGTGGCGAGGAAGAAGATGACGGGCAGCACGGTGAGCATGCCTTGTGCGACATCCGCTTCGAAGGTAAGGGTGTAGAAGTCGAGCGATTCCGTCATCTTTTCGAGTATGGACACGCCGTCGAACATGCCGAGCCCGTTGAGGAGTTCTACATCCAGTTTGCCTTGATTGACGAAGTAACCGAGAACGGAACACACGAGCAGGAGCAGGGTGAACACGAGCACGGTGACGTTTCTTGCCGTGCCGGGCTTCTTTTCCGCCTTTTGAGCGGCGCGAGCCGCCGCTTTTGCCTCCTTCTCGTCGGTGGGGACCGCCTGCGCGGCGCCGGCGTTATAGACCGGTTCGGGCATAAGGGCGTTGGGATTTGCCGGCGTGAAAGTGGGCTGCACCTGCGCTATTGCCGTACGGTTGGGCAGCTTGACGCCGATGGTCACGCCGCAAGAAGGGCATTTGACCCTGTACTTGTAGCCGTCCGGCAGATTTGCTGCGTTGGCAGGAGGCTGGAAACTTATCTCAGCCCTGCAACTGGGGCATTTAGTGTACATAGCGTTCTCCTTTATAGGATATTATACACTTACATTATAGATGGACATGCACATAAAGTCAACGCCAAAGAAAATTTATTTTTGCACGGCACCTGTTGCGCTCCGCGGCGGCGGATGCTACAATATTTTAGCCTCGGGTGCGGCGCAAGCCGATGATCGGGAAGTCGGGTGAAAGTCCCGCACAGCCCCCGCTACTGTAAGGTGAAACGGATCACGTCATTCCTGCCCCCGGCAGGGAGAAGGCGCCGCGGCGCAAGCCGACCGAAGTCAGGAGACCGACCCGGGAGCATATCGGCAGTTGTTTCGGTGGGAGATGACGGCAGTCTTTGCCTTGCCTTCCGCGGAAAGAACGGGAGGTTTTTTCATGAAACAGACCAAAGCAAGAAGACTATGCGTCGTCGTTGCCGCGCTCCTGCTCGCGGCGGTGTTCGCGTTCGCGCTGTCGGCGTGCGGCTTGAAAGACGCGATCGACGACTTGCAGCAAGAAGTCAGCGGCACCGAGCCGCAGCCGGGCGAAAAAACGGTGATGGTGTACGTGGACGACCACGCGATCCTCGCCGTCACGGGCAAAGACTACTTTGCCGACCTCTTGCAGGAACTTTACGGGCAGGGAGTCATAACCGTACTGGACGCTCCCGACGGGCCTTACGGACTGACCATAAAGAAAGTGGAGTGCCGCGTGACGGAAACAGTGAACGGGGAGAGCGTGACCAAGGTCTACTCCGTGTCCGACGACGCGCCGAACACGTACGTTGCGATATACCACACCGTGGACAACCCCGACCTCAAAGGGACGGACTACGTCACGGGCGCAGTCATAGAGCAGGAAGCGTTCGGCAAAACCTTCTGGTATTCCACCCTCGGGGCGGCGTCCCTTCCCTTATATGACGGGGCGTGCTACCGTCTGGTCGCCGAAACATATTGACGTTTGAACCGCTTATTTTGATGGATAAAACCCGGTTTGTGAAAAACATCTCCTTTTCCGACCGTGAGCGTGCGGCGGAGGGGAAAGGACGTTCGCGCGGCGGAGTGCGGCTTGCGGCGGCGTACGTGGTCAAGGTCGCGGTCATGGCGGCAATGCTCACCGCGCTCAAATTCGCGCTGTCCTTCGTCCCCAACGTGGAGGTGGTCACCCTGCTCGTCATGGTGTACGCCGCGGTATTCGGCGCGGCGTACGCTCTGCCTGCCGTGCTGGTCTTCTGTGCGGCGGAGGTCGCGCTCTACGGGGTGGGGAGCTGGGTCATCCTTTATTTCGTTTACTGGCCGATGCTTGCCGCGGTGAGCTGTCTGCTGTTTGCAAAGAGGCGGAACATATTCCTTGCCGTGGCGGTCGCGGCGTTGATGTCCGCGCTCTTCGGGGTGCTGTCCGCCTGCTGTGACACCTTATATGTCGCGGTGGGATTGTACGAAGGCGACCTTGCGCATTACTGGCTGGCGTATTACGTCAGGGGGCTTTACTTCGACATAGTGCACGTCGTTTCCAACTTCATCGTCGTCGCGGTGCTGTTCAGACCATTGTGCGCCGCAGGCGACAGGATACTGCGAGGCAGGGCGAACGCATGAGCGCCGCTCGCGCGAAAGGTGTCGCATTCTCGCAGATGTTGTAACTTACGGTCTACTTTTGTCATGCCGCGCACACCCGTTCCCGGGAGTGATAATATGTTGCGCGGAGGCAGATATGGCAAACGTCAGACATCCCGAATGTGCGATCAGAAGTTTGGCAAAGCAGGCGAAGCTCCGTCTGCGTGACGGCGCGCGCTCTTACGGCGACCGTACCTTTTACCCTCAGGGCGCGAGCCCCTCGCAGCAGAGGATATACATACGGCTCAAAGAGCTGTCCGAAAGAGGGGAGGAAGTGGTCAACCCCATCCGTCAGCTCGCCGACGCGGAATTGCTTTCCGGGCTTTCTCACGACGAGAAGCAGAGATACGTCTTTCAGCTTGCCGCCGATTATATCGCGATGAAACGGGAGCTGGATAATCGGACGGCGTCTTATCCGCACGCCTGACCTTCCGTTTTTTCCTTTTTTTAGAGAAAGCGTTAGGAAATCTCGCTTTCAGCGCAGCGACCGCAACAAGGAGCAGCCTGCGCGAAATGCCGAGCGCGAAAAAGTAGCACACGGCGCAGTATAAGGTGAGCTGCCCCTTCGCGCCGGCTTCCGCGGAGAGCAGAAAGAGCGCTCCCACCGCGACTACCGCGCACGCGTCCGCGACAAAGCGTTCGAGAGGGCGGAGCCGCGCGTCGAAAAGCAGGGTGAGCGGCGATGCCGCCGCGCCGAAAGCCGCCGCGACCAACGCGGCGATAAGCTGTGCTTCCCAGGACGCGCCCGTCGTCATTTGAATATCCGTTTGAGGAGAGAGGAGGGCGTTTGCGCGGTGGAATAGCGCATGGAGGTGACATAACCTGCCGCGCTGAACCTGCCGCTGTCCAGGTCCAGCCCTTTTACGGCGAGGTCGTGTCCCGAAACGGTGAGCGATTCCCCTTCCAGTTCTATGACGATGAGTTTATCGGTGAACGTCGGGACGGCGCGCACGCCCGTGACCGTCAGCAGGCGGTGTTCGTTGAGCTGTACGGAGTGAGGTCCGGAAGTTTTATTGTTTTCCCTGTCAGGCATAGGCATCTCCAAGGCGCGTGCGCCACATTCAGTTATATGCGGCGTGAGGCGCGCTCATGCCGGAGGGTATTCGATTGACAAGCGCGAGGAAAAATAATACAATGATTTGACTGAAAAACAGCGCGCGCCCATGCGCGCGGACGGAGTTGCGGTGAAAAGGAGATCTCCCTCGCTCAAAAGATACAGACTGGACGTTTCGGCACAGTTTTATCCCATAATATCCACCAAAAAAGCGCAAAGTCTGTTCAGGCTGTCGGCGGAAACGGACGCCGTCGTGGACCCCGAACTGCTCCGCGAGGCGGCGGAAAGGGTGTTGGAGCGCTTCCCTACCTTCAAAGTCAGGCTGCGGCGCGGCTGGGCGTGGTACTATTTCGAGGAAAACACCGCAAAAGTCAAAGTGTTCCCTTCCACGGGGAAGATCCTCCTCCCGATAGACGTCAAACAGACGGACGGTTACCTTTTCCGCATCGCGTACGGGGAGAGGGAGATATCTCTCGAGGTTTTCCACGCCATATGCGACGGCATGGCGGCGATGGAATTTTTGAAGGCGCTCGTGTGGCAGTACGCTGTGCTGTCCGGTGCAAGACCGGAAGGGAATGAAGGGGTCATAGACCTTGCGGAAACTCCCTCCGAAGAGGAGGCGGAAGACGCCTTTTATCGTTATTACCGTCCTATCCGTTTCGGGGATATAGACCTGAAAGGCTTGATGGGGGAGCCGCCCCTGCTGTTGCCCGGCACCGTTGCGGAGGAGGGTTACGGCGCGGCTTATTACGAGGTCGAGGCGGCGGCTGTCGCCGGCAAAGCAAAACAAATGGGGGCGACCTTCACCACGCTCGTATGCGGAGCGCTCGCCTACACCGTGGAAAAGGTGAGCGGAGGGAAACGCCCGATAGTCATCATGGTGCCCGTGAACCTGCGCGCGCTCTTCCCGTCGCGCACCCTGCGCAATTTCGTCAACTTCGTGCGGCTGACCTTCAAGCCGGGGGAAAACACGAGCGTGGCGGACTACGTGCGTTCGGCGGCGGAACAGCTCCGAGCAGGTGCGACCAAGGAGGAGATGGAGAAGTTCTTCGCCACCACCGTCCGCACGGAAAAGTCCCTGCTCATGCGCGTGACTCCGCTTTGGTTAAAGGTGCTGGGGGCGAGGATAGGGCGTTTCTTCCTCAAATCCAGGCAGACCATGATATTCAGCAATGTGGGCAGGGTGTCCCTGCCGAAGGGCTGCGGACTGCGGCGCGTGCTGTTCAATCTGAACGTGTCCAAGACCTCGAAAGTCAACGTCGGCGCGGTGACGTTCGGCGAGAAGACAGCCGTCGCTTTCACCCGTTCCATAAAGGAGCGCGACCTGGAAGAGGAGTTCAGGCGCACCATGGAAGGGTTGGGCATACCGTGCGCGGCAAACGAAATATGTTGACCAAAAACAATGTTTAACACGCAAAAAGCATAAGATAAACAGAGGAATTATGAAAAAACTCGATTCGGCACAACTTCGCAAAGCGTATTTGGATTTCTTCCGCAAGAGGGGACACGCCGTCATACCCACGGCGTCGCTCATCCCGGAAAACGACCCCACGGTGTTGTTCACCACCGCAGGGATGCATCCTCTCGTCCCCTATCTGCTCGGGGAGAAGCATCCTGCCGGCACCAGGCTCACCGACGTGCAGATCTGCGTGCGCACGGGGGACATCGACGAAGTGGGCGACGCGGCTCATTGCACCTTTTTCGAGATGCTGGGCAACTGGTCACTCGGCGACTATTTCAAAAAGGAATCCATCACTTGGAGCTTTGAGTTTTTGACCGAGGTGCTGGGCATCCCCAAGGAAAGGCTTGCGGTCAGCGTGTTCGGCGGCGACGAGGATTGCCCTCGCGACGAGGAGAGCGCGAACATCTGGAAGGGGTTGGGACTGCCCGAGGAGAACGTCTTTTTCCTGCCCAAGAAGAATAACTGGTGGGGCCCTGCCGGAGTGACGGGTCCCTGCGGTCCGGACACGGAGATATTCCTGGATACGGGCGCGGAGAAGTGCTCGGAGGGATGTTCTCCTGCCTGCGACTGCGGCAAGTACTTGGAGATATGGAACAACGTCTTCATGCAATATTACAAGGACGCAGAGGGAAAGCTGCTGCCCATGGAGCACAAAAACGTTGACACGGGCATGGGGCTCGAACGCACTCTCGTCACCCTGAACGGTTACTCCTCCGTGTACGAAACGGACGTGTTCGACTTTGCGATAAAGCGGTTGGAGGAGCTGTCCGGCAAGAAGCACGGCGAGGAGGCGGAGAGCACTGCCGCGATGAGGATCGTCGCCGATCACACGCGCACGGCGACTTTCCTGCTCGGCGACGTAAAACCCGTGTCCCCCTCCAACGTGGATCAGGGATATGTGCTGCGCAGGCTCATCCGCCGCGCGATGCGTTACTGCCGCGTGCTGGGGGTGGATTTCTCCGCACTTACGGAACTTGCAGGGCTTTATGTGGACAAGTACGGCAGCGTTTACCCCAATCTCGAAAGCAACCGCGCGCGTATCGCGGAGGAACTCGAAACGGAAAAGAACAAGTTTGCAAAGACCATAGAACAGGGGCTGCGCGAGTTTGACAAGATACTCACGCACATCCCTGCCGGCACCTTCCCCGGCAAGACGGCGTTCAGGCTGTACGACACTTTCGGGTTCCCCATCGAGATGACGGAGGAGCTCGCCAAAGAGAGGGGATACGTGCTGGACAGAGCAGGTTACGAAAAGGCTTTCCGCGAACATCAGGAGAAGTCGAAAGCCGGCGCGGAACAGAAGTTCAAGGGCGGACTTGCCGACGGCGGCGAGCTGACGGCGAGGTTGCACAGCGCAACTCACCTGCTCAATTACGCGCTCAAAAAGGTGCTCGGCGACGAGGGTATAGCGCAGCGCGGCAGCAATATCACGCCCGAAAGACTGCGGTTTGACTTCAATTTTCCCCGTCCGCTCACCCCGGAGGAGATAAAGCAGGTGGAGGACGTCGTCAACGGCGAGATAGCGTCCGCATCCCCCGTCAAATGTGAGGAGATGACGGTGGAGGAGGCGAGAGCGCAGGGCGCGGTGGGCGTATTCGGTGACCGTTACGGCGACATCGTGAAAGTGTACACCATAGGGGACAGCAAAGAAATATGCGGAGGTCCCCACGCCGCGAACACCGCGGAACTCGGCAAATTCCGCATAGTAAAAGAGCAGAGTTCTTCGGCAGGAGTGAGAAGGATAAAGGCGGTGTTGGAATGATATACGTCGACTCGCACGTGCACACAAGGCACTCGTCGGACGGCAAGGACCCTATCTGCGATATCGTGGCGGAGGCGCAGCGTAAAGGGTTGCATTACCTCGCCACCACCGACCATCTTGATTATGACCTGAAATTCGGGCATAACCGTTCCCCCATCCCCTGGAAGCACATCGACGTGGACGCGTACAGGGCGGAATGGGCGCAAAATGCGGCAAAACTCGCCGAGCAGAGGGCGGATCTGGAATTCCGCTTCGGGATAGAGGCAGGCTTTTCCCCGGAAAAACAGGTGCAGGAGAAGTACGCCGAACTGTTTGCACGGGTGCCCTTTGACGTGGTCATCAACTCCGTGCACTTCGTGAACGGCTGGGACGTCTACTTTCCCAACGCCTTCTTTTTCAAGACCAGGCGGCGGATGTACGGGGATTATCTTGACCTCGTGTTGCAAAGCTTGGACGCGCCCTACGAGTATGACGTAGTCGCGCATATAGGCTATGTCACACGCAACGCGCCTTACAAGAAAAAGACGTTGGAGTACTCGGATTTCCCCGATAAGTTCGACGCCATCCTGCACGGGATCATCGAGCGCGGCAAAGCGCTTGAAGTCAACACGCACACCACCCTCTTCCCGACGGAAGAGATACTCCGCAAATATTACGAATACGGCGGCAGAAAACTGTCCTTCGGCTCGGACTCCCACCACGCGGAACTGTGCAAGGACTACGAAAAGACCTGCGTCATGCTGAAAGAGATAGGCTTCACCCACTTTTCGGTGTTTAGCGCGCATAAAGAGGAACTCATAGAAATCTAAAGCGCGCTATTTTGCGTGATACTGCGTCAGACGCCCTGCCACGATTGCTCACATACATCGGGGCCCCCGGGTGAAAATCCCTGATTTTCAGCTGGGGCAAAAGGAGTACGCTACGCACCCGTGGACAGGGCATCTTCCTTGTCTGACGCGAAAATAGCGCGCTTTAACAAGCTAAACGGCGCTATTTGGCGCAGAACTTTGTCAACGCCCTTGTCGCGGATGCGGCGATAAAATAAAAAGCGCGGAGCATTTGCTCCGCGCTTTCGGTGTGTTTGGTTTGATTATGCGCCGTTTTCCGTGTTCTGACGGGTCATTTCACCATCTCGATGAGGCGCAGGGCGCGCTTTAAGGCGAGTTTGCTGTTCACTTTGAACTGGAAGGGCACTTCGGCGTACACCTTTTTGTGTCCCGTCGCGGTGTGGGGCATCTTGCCGTCGTTGAACTCGGGGGCGTCGGGGTCGAGGGGAAGGTTGATCCTGAGGGAACCGCCGATGATGGTTATCTTCGCCACGATATCCCCTCCGCGGCGGTAGGTGTCGCACTGGCGGCTGATGCGGCTCTTTATCTTCGGCGTCCCTTTGGGGGTGGAGGTGAGGGCGGCTTTCAGCGTGGCGTAACGCTCCTTGACTATGTCGTCGGAGAGGGCGTACTTTTCCGCAAAGCTCAAACTTTTTCTTGCGGCTTTTCTGCGTTTGACGTCGTCAAGGTCCACCGTTTTTCCGAGCACGGTCATCCCGTCATCCGCTGCCGCAGCTTCCGCCGCGGCAAGAGCCTCGCGCTCCTTCTCCGCGTTTTCCTTTTCCGTCATACGCACATACGCGTTGGCGCAGGGGAACTCCTCCGCCTTGTTGCAGAACGCACAATATTCGTAATTGCCGCAAAGGTCGCGGTGCGCCTGTTCGGAGTCCAGCCACTTGCTGACGTCCATTTTTTCTTGCAATTCGTGGGTGTAAAATTCTTCCGCCATAACAATACCGTTTCAGTGAGTTTTCCGCATTCTGTGCCTGCGGATTTACAGTATGATATAGCAAACGTCATAGCCGTGTCAAGAAAAAGAGGGCGCAATATGAGCCCCTGCGCGGCAAATTTCGGGCTGCGTGCCGAAAAACGGGCATTTTGTGCCCTTAGAACGCGAAAAACGGTGGAGGTGTACACGCCGCCGCGCATGCGTATTGCGGCGGTTTTCCGCATTCTGGCCGCATATGTCAAAGAAAAGCGGCGCGGACGGGGAAAGAAAGCTAGAATGACGGGGGAGGGAAGTGAGGGGGCGTGAGCGGCGGAGAAGAGATTTTGCGATGACCTCGGACGGAGAGCGCACACGCGAAAACGGAAAAGGAAACATGGTGAGCGGAAACGTAAGAACGTGCACCGTGACGAAAGGGGATAGAACGACGGGGGAGGGAAGTGAGG
>CALVKQ010000004.1 GCA_944332815.1 uncultured Clostridia bacterium | reverse complement strand
AAAGCATATTCCCCTATGTTCTCCACACTGCTTGGGATGGTAACGGACGTCAATCCGCTACATTTGTTGAAAGCATATTCCCCTATGTTCTCCACACTGCTTGGGATGGTAACGGACGTCAATCCGCTACATTTGTTGAAAGCATAGTTCCCTATGCTCTTCACGCCTGCCGGAATGGTAACGGACGTCAATCCGCTACATCCATAGGAAGCATAGTTCCCTATGCTCGTCACGCCTGCCGGGATGGTAATGGACGTCAATCCGCTGCATCCATAGAAAGCATAGTTCCCTATGCTCGTCACGCCTGCCGGGATGGTAATGGACGTCAATCCGCTGCATCCATAGAAAGCATAGTTCCCTATGCTCGTCACGCCTGCCGGGATGGTAATGGACGTCAATCCGCTGCATCCATAGAAAGCATATTCCCCTATGCTCGTCACGCCTGCCGAGATGGTAATGGACGTCAATCCGCTACATTTTGCGAAAGCATAGTTCCCTATACTCGTCACTCCGCCGGGGATGACCAAATCGCCGGTGAAATTTTTATCGCCTTTGATCAAAACGCCGTCCTTTATCTCCATCATCGAAGCCCCGTCAGAAATAAGGTTCGGCTTCTGTACTTCGCCCTCGTTGTCGATAAATTTTACATCAAAGTGTTTTTGGGCGCTTTGTTTTTTAAGCGCAACGGGGGTGGCTTTCGATTGGTTTGCAAAAGGAGCCTGTCCTGCGCTATCCGCATCGTATGCTTTGATGGCGCTCTCTATCGCTTTCTGAAGTTTGCCTGTGGTCCTGAAAGTGGCAGGATCACTGCATGGGACGGACGCGATGTGTTCGACCCTGTCTGTGAAATCGCTTTCAAAACATCTGCGCACATCCTGCGTATACTCTGTCTTGGCGTCAAAACCCGGCATATTGATAGGGATGAAACGCATGCTCTTGTTTTTGAGCGCGGTATTTATCTCATCCTTTACCATATCGTCATCGGCGCTACACCCTTCAAAAAAACCGGGCGTAAGCAACAAGACGAACACCTTTACATCTTCGAGGGCTTGCCTGGACGCGGTCATGAAATTGTCGCCGGAGTCGACAACTTCCGGCGCAAAGAAAGGTTCGAACCCGTCAATTTTGCTCAACTGGTCATAAATGCGGCTTCCGAAAACGCCGCCCTGCAGGTCTACCTTTCCTCGATAACACAGGAATATATTGTATGCTTTCCCTTTGTACATCTCTCCCTCTCGCTTCCGCTCTTTTCGCGACAGACGGAACAGCGCAGGTTTTTCTCAATTTTATATCAAGCCGACCGCCATGTCAATGAGAACGGTCGATGTAATGCGGTCAGGCGGAGGCGGTGAAGCGGAAGGTGACGGTGTCGGTGGCGGAGGAGGTTTTGAGGGTGACGGGGCAAGTGAGTTCCAGCCGCGCGGAGAGGGAGCCGTCCGCATTTTGGACGCGCGCATAGGTGCCCGTGGTGGTGACGTCGCCGAAGGTGAACCGCATCATGACGATGCTTCCGGATTCGCCCGTCGCTTTCCACTCGCCGTATATCTCTCTTCCGTCAATAAGATCGATGAAGACGGCGTTGCCCGAAAAGCTGACCTCCGCCATGTGCGCGCTGACTTCCATCCCGTCGTAGTACAGCCACATATCGGGCTTATCGGGATAGTTTTCTTTCAAATTCTCGGCGGTGCGCACATAATAAATTTTTTCCGCGCCGTCGGACGCCGCCGTGAAACGCTCCAATTCCCACCCCAATGCGGGATCGGGCGCAAAGGAGGACGGATCGTCGTCGTTGCACGCGGTGAAGGAAAGACCCGCGGCAAGCACTACCGCCGCGATCATGACAATAAACAGGGTTTTTCTGCTGATAACCGACATATAAACACCTTGTTCAGATGGATGACTTGATTTTATCTATACGGTCGAGATCCGCAAAAACCTCGCCGACGAACGCCTTCGCCGCTGCAAGACACTCCCTTCCGGAGGGGGCAAGCTCGCACGCGAGCGCGCCTGCGTGGACGCCGTTTATCCCGGTGCAGGTGAAGAACCCGTGCTTCACGCACGCGTCGGCAAGTTCGTCGCGCAGGGTTTCGGACTCCGTTTTCAGTCTGTCCGCCTTGGACTCAACTATGAAGCAGGGCGGAAAGCTGCTGTCCGCATAGGCATCCGACGCCGCAGGCAGCGCATTGCCTCGCGAGCTGTCCTGCACGAGTTCGGCGTCCGACTTGCCGAGGAGCGCCTTGACGTAAAGCGCGATGGAGGGGAACCCGGTGCCTATCGAGCGCACGGGGTCGAAAAGTCCGCTGAGCAGCACGCACGCGGACACCCTGAACGAGCGGCGGAACTTGAAGTCTATCCCTAGCGCGTCGTAAAGTTCGGGGTGTGAAGCTACCGCGCCGACCAGCGAGGCGAAATACGCGCCGGCGCTGTCCCCTGCCACCACCACTCTGCTGTCGTCGATGCCGTACTCCTCCGCGCGTTCCAACACGAATTCTATCCCTTTGAATATCTGGCGGATATGCTCGGGATGCTTGGCGTCGAGGGCGTAATCGTAGCCTATATTCGCGGCGACGAACCCGTCCTCCGCCCAGTTATAGCAATAAAAACGGCGGTTGGGGCGTATGCCCGACACGAAACCGCCGCCGTGGATATACACGAACAAGGGGAGCCTTTCTTTGCCGCCGACGGGACGGATGACGTCCAGCGCGGCGCGTTTACCCTCGCCGTAGCGCAGCCCTTTGGTCTTGATAAGCCCCTTATGCACGCGCGCGAACGGGACATATAAAAACACCTCTCCGACATTGAGATACGCTTTGGACAGCCTGACCGCCAGCCTGTCGCGGAATGTCAACCCCATATTCCCCCTCCGTGTTCAGAATGTGAGATAATACACGAAATTGCCGTGTTTGCGGATGAGCGACATGAGCTCCTCCGTTTTCAGCCACACTGTCGCCGTGTTGTCGCACGGATGCACGCCTATCACGCCTCCGCGGAACACCGAGTCTATGACGAACTTCACTTTTTTGGCGGCGTCGTTCATGTAACCGAGCGGCGTCACGGAACCTTTGGTCAGCCCCATGAGCGCGCCGAGCTCCTCCTCCGACGCGAAAGAAAGCCTGCGCGAACCCATCTTGTCCTGCGCCTCTTTCAGGGAAACGTGCTTATCCTGCCTGACCGTGAGCACATAGTAATTGAGCTTTTTATCGTCGCGGACGAAGAGATTTTTCGCTATCCTGTCGCCGTCTTCCAGCCCGAGAGCGATCACGTCCTCTATCGTGTCGGCGTGCGAATGCTCAACGCACTTATACTCCACGCCGGCGGCGTCCAACACATCCAGGCAATGCCTTATCTTATCGTTCATCATTCCTCCGCAATGCGTTTTTATCCCCTCCTTCCGAAACCCGTTGCCGGAGTTCTTTTTTTCGGGGCGCCGCCCGGAGAATAAACCGCCTCGCAAACCTCATAGGCGTGCGGAAGAGGCTCTCCGACCGTCGGGGACATCGGAGCGCGAGCCGCGGCATGAGCCGCGGCTCGCACCGCATTTTCAGTATAATCCATCCGCGGACAAATGTAAACGGGGCAAGTCCCTTCCGCGCACTTTTTCATGCGGATGCCGTCATGCGGCGGCGCAGATCATCCGTATCATGGCGACAAACTCCATAAGCGTTTCGTGCGCATACGTCTTTTTGCTGGTGCGCATGGTCAATTCCCCTTCCCTGAATGTCGCGCCCATATCCGACGCCGTTCTCGCGCATATCCTCGCGCACTCGAATTTTTCCTTCGGGCTCACGGTGCGGAGATAGTCGTACGTCCGCCCCGAATCCCCGAAATAACAGTGTATGCCGTCGTCGATGAGCCTGATCATGAACGGAGTCCCGTCGGGATAACCGAGTTCCAGCCTGAGGACGGAGAAGGAGTCTTCCATGTCCAGCCCGTTGAGCAAGGACATACGCGCCCACTTCCCTTCGGAACTCCATTTTTTATGGTCGCGCTCCGCCCTGCTCAATGCCCTCTTATGGAGCATCGCGAGCGCTTCGCTGACGGGAGTGTAATACTGCTCGAAGTCGATATCCTCCAAATTATCGCCGTCGTCATCGTCGTACTCGTCATCGTCCTCGCCGCATTCGTCATCCTCTTCGTCGGACTCGTCCTCGTCATACTCCTCATCATAGAACTCGTCCGCGTCGTATGCGTCGTATTCGTATTCCTCGTCGTACTCCTCGTCGTCGTCTTCTTCCTCCTCTTCGCAGATCTCGGAAATGTCCTTGTTGTAATCGGTCGCGCACTCCGGCGCATTCATATCCGGACAGGTGAGCATGAGTATTTTTTCGCACAACAGCCGCTTCACGCGCTCGCTGTCATCTCCCACGAACATCCTTTCCGCCACCTCTTTCCCGTAAGGCGTGAGGTGGTATGCTCCGTCTTCGTCCGTCTTGACCATACGCAGCCTCTCCATCTCGCCGACGACGGAACGGGCGTCCGCGTAGGACAAGCCGTACGCGCTCTGCACCGCCGCGACAGAGAAACTTCCCTGCTCCGCGAGCTCGCTCATTATCCGCACTCTTTCATAAACTTGCATATGCTCACCTTCTATCTGAACTTTACCCTGTAATTGTAGACGTACCTCTTGTTGAAAGGATCTGCCGCGCCCTCGTACTCTTTTGCGGAACAGAGCGGCAGGTCGAACTCCTCGCACATGAAGTATCTGCGCAGACGCGAGAACAACACGTGTCCGCTGTTGGCTTCCGTGATTATACATTCCCCGGGCGAAAGCGCCGACAGTCTGCTCTTGGGCACGAGCGGCACCGACTCTATCTGATAGGCGTCTATCCTCGCTCCCGTCCCGTTAAGCGCGCTGAGCGGAGATATCCTGGCTCGCTGACCGCATTCGCAGGAGAAGGATTCCAGCGTTTCGGGGTTATTGCTGCCGAAGAAAACGTGCACATTGAGGTTGTCGCGGATTATCTCCGAAACCGCCTTGCCGTAAACGGCGTAAAGCTGCGCGTACGACTGCATGATGAGGATGAAGAAGATGTTCCTCCCGGCGCAGGCGGATATGGTGGTTTCAAAATCGTTGATCGCCGGGAAATTGCCGAATTCGTCGAGTATGAAGTAAAACGGCACATCCAATTTCCCGTCGCGGTTATCGTTGGCTTTGTCGATGAGCAGCCTGTACGCCTCCTGCACAAACAGACTTATGAGCTGAAAGTGCGCCTTGACCTCGTCGCGGTAGTCGATGAACACTGCGACGGGACCCTCCGTGAGCTCGCGCATCTCGAAAGAATTGCAAGAGGTCAGAAGTCTGACCGCGCTCTCCTGGAACACGCTCATCTTGACCATGAACGAGCTGATGATGCATCGCCTCGTGGTCCTCGCGTTGCACAATATTATGTTCTTTGCCAGCATATACGCCATGGAATCGTTGGGTCTGCGCGAAAAATAGCCTTTGTCGTCCAAAGCGTCATCTCTGCCGTCTTCGAACAGCGTTGCCAGACGCAGTATCGTGCTGAAAGAAAAAGTTTCCTCCGTTATGGCGTTGATGTCCTTCGGATCTGCGCTGTCCTCCAACATCGCCCACAAAAAGGCTTTGAACAGATCGCGCGCGCTGTTCTCCCAATAGGGGTCGGACTGGGAGTAAGTCACGATAAGCATCCTCGCCAGATCGTCGATGTCGTTGCCCACATCGCTCATCAGGACCGATTTCATCATGGCTATGTCGTTGTCCAGCTCTTTTTGGTCGAAGTACACCTTGCCGCGGAACAGATTGCGTTCCACCCCGTCGTAAGTCGTCACCTTCACCTCGTCCTCGACGTGCAACGCCGCCTGATATTTGCGGAAGATGGGGGTGAGCACGTTCCAGCACTCGCTGTGCGTGTAGTCGCGGAAATTGATGAGGCGCACATTGTAGCCCTCGGCACGCAGAGTCTGCGCCGTGTGGCGGTATATCTCCCCCTTGGGGTCGGAGATTATCATGGAACGCTTGCGTTTCTGCCGCGCAAAGGAGATGACGCTGGGGATGACGTAAGAAGAGGTCTTGCCTAGGCGCGTCGCCGCGATGACGCCCACATGGTTGTCGTCCTTCGTGTACAGTTGGCGCAGCGTCCCGTCGGGGGCGTAGTCGCACCCTTTCAGCACGCCGCACCCGTCGTACGAGGAGATGTCCCGGTAGGCTACGATGTTGCCGCCGTCACGTTCGCACTCGTCAAAGCCGAGCATCCGCATATTTTCATAACCGTCAAACAGCTTTTCTGTGATTTTCATTCATCAACCCTCCGAATCCGAATAATTCCGTCTTTTCTATCCTTTCCTTTTCGATGTCGGCGGCGGTTATGTGCAAAGTTCCGCCGATCACGCGCTTGCTGCTCACTATGCGGTCGAGCATACGCTCCATCTCGTCTGCCGACATTGCGGTCAGCATCGCCTCCGCCTCGCCGTCCGGGATGACCTTCGCCACTTTATAGCCGTGGCATTTCATTTCCGCGACGAACCCCAGCAGCGTTTTCATCTCCTCCTTGGTGACGCTGCCCAGGTCTATCACGTCGCAGTACTTGCGCAGCCTGCCCACATTCCTTTTGTCCGCAAAACATACGGGAAGTATCGCGCCCAGATCTATCGTCACGCAAGGGGAAGAAAGCGTGAACCTGCGCCTCCCCGAACTTCTGACAAACGAGAGAGCCGCCTCCGCGTTCCGCTCCGGCACCTCCCCCGTGAAGAAGAGCATGCACACGTTGTCGCGATCCTCGTCGCAGCCGCGCAGGAACACATTGCCGGGACGCGCCTCGAAGTCGCGCTCCGTGAGTTCCCCGACGTCGATGTGCGAGGTGTTCACTCCCGTCAGACCTTTTGCGCACGTCGCTCCGAACATATCGAGGACCAGTTCGGAATCCGCGGTTATGCACATGGGACGGTAGGACGTCCGCGCGCGCAGATCCGCGTTTTTAAGCCCCGTCACTATCCTCTCCGCCTGTTCATGTCTGTCGATGGGCAGCGCCTTGAATGCCGAGATATCACACTCGAGCGCCCCGTAAGCACCCAGTTTCAAAGGCAGTTCCGCCACCGCATACACGGCGTCCGTCCCACCCGAAAGCAGCACCCTCTCTTTGCTGCGGAAGTCTATGACCTTGCTTTGGAGCACGCGCGTCGCGACGGGGAAGAAGGTGTCGCGGCGGAGCAGCTCCTGATCCAGCGCTTTTTCAAGCAGCATGACTTCCTCCGGGCAATGGGAAGAGAGCTCGCCGTAAACCGACTCCAACGCGCTCACCGCGTCGCGGCAAGCCCGCTTTTCCAGCAGGCGTCTGAGCGCGCAGAGCGCAGGATGACGCGACTTCTCGTCGTAATGCGCGAGCATGAACAGCGAGGGGATGTCGTTCCAAAGGGACGCCTTTTTCAAATGCTCGCGGCCTGCGGCTGTGTTCTTCTGCACAAGCAGCCCCTCCGAAAGCATGAACCCCCACAAACGCATCGCCCTTACCGCGCCGCCGGACGCCGCCTGCACGAGTTTGTCTTTTGCCGCGCTTTTCAGTTGCACGCTGTCGGAGTCGAGAAGTTTTTCCTCTTCCAGCGCGATGTACGCGGCTCCTTTGAGCGCGGCGCATTTTGCGTCGTCCTCGCTTACGTCCGCGTCCTCCCCCATCAGGGAGAGATACTCTCGCACGCGGCAGTACCGCCTGTGATCCGCCGCGCTCGAAATCTCCGCCGCGCTGCCGTGCTCTGTGAGGGCGTATAACGCCGCGCGTTCCCGTTCACCTACGACAAAGATGTCCGCAAGCGCGTTAAACGCCCTCTTCTCCTCGCCGCCGAGCGAACCGAACAGACATGTCAGTCGGAAATACTCGCCCAGCATGATGTCTTGCAAAAAAGTGTCCTTCATAGCCTTTCCTCCGTTTGATCTGCGCAAAGCACGAGGTCCACCAACCCGTACTTTTTCGCTTCCTCCGCCGACATGACCGTGTCGCGGTCGGTGTCCTTTTCTATCCTCTCGACGGGCTGTCCCGTCTTTTTTGCCAGGAGCAGATTGAGCCTGCTCCGTGTCTTTTCGATGTGTTTTGCCGCGATGATGATGTCAGACGCCTGTCCGCTCGCCCCTCCCAAAGGCTGATGGATGAGCACCTCGCAGTTCTCGGTCGCGCTGCGCATCCCGGGCGCTCCTGCCGCCAGGATCACCGCCGCCATGGACGCGACCATCCCCAGCCCCACCGTCGCCACTTTTGCGGACAGACTGTTCATGGTGTCCATGATGGCGAGCCCGTCCGTCACGCTGCCTCCGGGGCTGTTGATCTGCATCGTGATGACGCGCTCGTCCATAGGCACGTTATCTTTGCGGAACTTGTGTTCGACGTATTGCAGCTGACTGACGATGCGCTCTGCGGCTGCGGTGTCGATGACGCCGAACAGATTGATCGTGTTGAACCTGAGTGAATAATCCCACGAAAACTCCTCTTTCATTTTTCCTCCTGCTCGCCCGAAGACCTACGGGCATGTTCTTTCTCGTTTTTTTCGGTGAGCAGATATTCTCACAAAAGAGAGGACAAAAGGTCATTTAATTTGCGACAAATAAAAAAAAGTACGGCATTTTTTCGCCGTACCTTACCGCCCGTTCCGTCGGGCTCACCTCACGCGTTGAGGAGGGATAGTCTTGTGCGAGAGAAGAGGCAGATCCAGTTTCTCCAGCGAATAGTTGATGAGGTAAATGTCGTACACACCGTTCGCGAGAGAAAACGTCATAACGCCGTCCAATCCGCGCTTCGTCCTGTAATAACCTGCGCTGTGGAGCAGTTCGTCCGCCTCGTCCAGGTCCAGATGCAGCCCTATCGCCATGCTCCAAACGAACTTTTTGCTCACTTTTGCGCCGGGCGACATGATGCGCGAAAAGTCCTGACGGCTGAGCCCTGCGTTGAGATACACCATGACGTGGTCTTCGTAGCCCTTCTTTTCGATGAAGTAGGACACCTTATCGCAAAACGCGTTCCTGCCGCCGCGTTCCTCACGCAAATACGCGCCTAACCTGTTTGCAAAGTCTTCCGCCGATTCGAAAGTTCTTTTCCCCTCCTTCCCTTTTTTACGGGTCTTGTTCGCCTGCGCTTTGTCAGACGTATCTTCGGACGGCAACGGCGCGTCGTCAAAAGCGCCGAAAATGCCGTCGCCTGTGAGTTCGTTCGCCCAGACGAAAGCGGAGCCTTCCGGTGCCCCTTCGGCGGCACCTGCTCTTTTCCCGAAGACATCTTTGCTGCATTTGCACTTGTAGACGGAAAAGACCTCTTCCGGCTTTTCCTGCCGGCTCGTCCGCTCCGTTGCGGAGGCACGGTAAAACTTGTCGAACTCGAAACGGGCGCGCTTGATAAAGCGGCTGTCATCCGCCTCGGCGTTCAGCCTGTCCGTCCTCTCGATGAAACGTTTGACGGCTCCGAAATAGGCTTTCGCATCCTTGACAAGGAGCACCGTGTTTTCATAGCCGCCATTGCGATCCCGATCTGCCAATTCTTCTCACCTCCTTCGCTTGTATTTTCTTGTTTTTTTCTCCTCGGAAAAAACCGCGGACTTTATACATACCACAACTTCGGCGGTTTGGCAATACCTGATTTGAAAAAAATTTGAATTTTTTGTAGGATATTTTCCGCCCATCTCGGGCGCGGAAAAACACAAACAGCCGACCGAGGTCGGCTGTTTGATATATTAATGTAACTTTTCTTACTTCCCGAACTTCGCGTCGAACTTTTCGAGGCACTTCACGCTGATCGCGTAGCAGTCCGCAAGACAGTTCTTGTCCAGGTTGGTGTAGGTGTCTTTGAGGGTGTGATAGTAATCCTCCAACACGTGGTTAAGCGCGGTGATGCCCGTCACCTTATAGCCGCCCTGCGCAAACGCCGCGGAATCCGTCGCGCCGCCGAGGGGAGGAACGAGAGTCTTGTTGCACTTGATGCCCAGCTCTTTCGCGCTCTCCATGAAGGTGTCGCTCACTTCCTTGTCCGCCTTGACGGTGGCGTTGAGGTCGCGGTAATTGACGCCCAGGAACTTGCTGTCATGGATGGTATCGTAAGAATAGATCCAGGTGGGAACGTCGTCGAATTCGCCCTTATGCGCTTCCACCCACGCCTTCGCGCCGCGAAGACCTGCTTCCTCCGAACCGGAGAGGATGACGCCCACTTCGGTGTGTTCGAGCTCGATGCCGGCGTCTTTCATGGCTTTGAGGATGGCGATGCCCATATAGCAGCCGGTGAGGTTGTCGTTGGCGCCGTCCACCGTCGTCTTGGGATCCCACATGAAGTACATCCCGATGAGCCCGGGGACGAATATGAGCTGCGCGATGCCTGCCCAGAAGAGCCCTTCGCCGTAGATGAGTTCGTACGCTTCCACTTCGAACACGTCCATGACCTGACCTTCGGTGACGACCGCCGCGATTATGCACAGGATGAGAGAGATGAGTGCGCCCAGCACGCCCGTGCCGATGTGCGCTTCATACACCTTGCCGCCGAAACGGTTGTTGACGGGCCAGTTCCATGCCGCGTCGGGGTGTCCGTTGAAGAATATGCGCGCCTTGACTTCGCCCTTGCACTTTTTGATGGCAGTGACGTTGTGACCCGTCTTTTCGGGGAACACGAAGTCGATGGCTTTCTTATAAAGACCGAACTGCACGATCATGATCGCGAACCCGATGCCGATAAGCACCGCGCCCAGCGCCGGGATGAAGAAGAACAGCAACATGCCGAGCAGTGCGAACGTGACCGTGAAATAGATCCAGCCAAGGAAGGAATAAGGATGTTCCTTGAAGGATTCGACATCCGCGCGTTCGCAGCCGCAGTCCTTTTTCAGGACGTCCGCCATATACTCGCACGCGAGTTTCTCGCCCTCTTCGCCGGGAGCGCGTTTGGGCAGGTTCTTGCAGATGTGCGCGATCTCGTCCATCATGTACTGCGCGCTATCCGCTTTGTTGTCTATGAGCTTCTTGAAATCAGCCATAGTACGTTCTCCTTTTTTAGAATGGTTAAATTGTAACATACTTGTGCCCGCCTTTCAATACTATTCAACCATCTTTCATGATATTTTAACATCTGTCGTTTTTCTCCCCTCGCGCACGGCGCCGCCCTCGCTCCTCGCCGCCGCCCCTCCGTATTCACTCCCCTCTCCTCGCCGAGGCACCCTCCTCCCACCACCGCGCGCGCTATTCCGCCGCACTCACCGCTTTTCTCCGACACACTTCCCTCTCGTCCTCCGCCCCTTCCTTCCGCCGAGTCGCCGCACAAACAACTCCCCTCTCCCACCATTCTCATCCCACTCCGCCGCCGCACACAAAAGGAGCGGACATTTAACGTCCGCTCCCTCCCGTATTGTCAAGATCTCCGCACTATTCCGCCACTGAATGTCACAGTTCCATGAGATAAAGTCCCGTTTCGGCGTCGGAGAAGCGCGGCACGGTGCCGTAGACGGTGTGGAGGACGAGTTCGCATGTGGCGCTGACCACCGCACGGCGGAGGTGTCCGCCCACCACGCTGCCGTCCCTTCTGCCTGCCGTGGCGTGGATGTGTATATACGGCGCGCCGTCGCGCTCGGTCACCGTCCCCGAGAGCCCCGTCATTTCGAGCGGCTCTTTGAACTCGTTGTCGTAGTACCTCTTTTCCTTTACGTCATAGACGGACACGACGAACTCATCCGCGGCGCCTATGCCCTGCATGCTTGCGAAAGTGACTCCTTCCCTCTCGGCGATCTCCGCCACGGAAGACACCACTTCCTCTCCCACTTCCAGCCTTGCGACGATGTCTTCACCGAATCTTTTATACTTCATACCGCCTCCGAATTTCCGCGCGTCCGCGGCGCACGCTCGTTACAATATTATTTTACCACTTCCTGCGCCAAAATCAACCCCGTCGCCATGACGACCTCGATCACTGCGTCTTCTTTCCCCCATTCCGGGCATTCCGCAGGGACAGGACTACGGCAAACCGCAAAACCGCCCTCCCCGACAAGTCTGCGCTTTCGTCAGCCTCTTTCCAGCACCGCCAAAGTTTCCACGTGCATGGTCTGTGGGAACATATCATAGGGGCGGACGGAGGAGAGTTTGTAACCGTGCGCGATGAGGAACTTTATGTCGCGAGCAAGGGTTGCAGGGTTGCAGGAAATGTAGACTATCCGCGAGTAGGCGGCTTCTGCCGCGGCAGAGAGCACCCTCTCGTCACAGCCCTTGCGAGGCGGATCCAGCACCAGGAGCCGCCCGGGCTCACGAGCCGCCGACGCCATATACTCCGCCGCGTCGGCACACACTTCTTTCACCCTGTCCGACAGTCCCAGTTCCGCCATCAGTTTCTTAGCATCTCTCACCGCATCGGGGACTATCTCCACCGCGGTGATGTGCGCGTCGGGCAATCGGAGCGCAAGTTCAGCCGTGAGCAACCCCACGCCGGAGTACAACTCCGTGATGTCGCCCTCTGCGCCTGCGATCTCATCGCAGACGTCCGCGTATATCCTGTCGCGTATCTCGTCGTTGACCTGCAAAAAACTGAGGGGCGAAATGTACGCCGAAAAAGAGCCCAGCCGCTGTTTGCGCTCCTCCCCTCCGACAAGGCGGACGGACTCGCCGAAGATGACGTTGGTAGCCTCTTTGTTGGAGGAAACGTACAGCGCGACATCTCCGAGCCTCTCCGTAAGCCTTCGCATAAGGTCGTCCGCATAAGGCAGCTCGTCGGCATTCACGACCACGACCACGGAAAGTGTGGTCAAAAAGCGCGCGACGACGTGGCGCAACAGTCCCCTGCCCGTCCCCTCGTCATAGACGGAAAGACGGTGGGCGTCCGCCCATGCCATGACGGCGGCGATGACGTCCTGCACCCATTCTCCGTGCAACGGGCACTCTTTGAGAGGTATGACCCGGTGCGATCTTTTCGCGTAAAACCCGAGCACCGTCCTGCCCTGTCTGTCCTTGCCGAACGGGAGCGCGAGCTTGTTGCGGTACTCCCACTCTCTGCCGCAAACGACGGGAGGTATTTCCGGAGAAACGTTCGCCGTTTTAGACAGCGTTCTTGCCAGCGAAGTCCGCTTTATCTCCTCCTGCAAAGGGGCGGAGATGTGTTGCAGATCGCAGCCGCCGCACTTGCCGAAATGACGGCATTTGGGTTTTATCCTATCATTTGACGGAGTTAAAACCTCGATAACTTCGCCGAAGGCATAATCCTTCTTGGCGTGGACAATGCGCAGCCGCACGCGCTCTCCTAAAAGAGCATAGGGCACAAAAACGGGATAGGCACCGTCTTTGACGATGCCCTCTCCGCTCATGCCGAAGTCGCTCACCGCGCCTTCGAATATATCCCCCGTGCGAAGTCTGTCCATAACTTTACTTCTTTGCGTATATCTTTCTGAGTTTCGCGAACCGCGGCAGCCCGTTCTCCTCCGGTACTTTCACGTCGCCCTGGATGAGGGGCAGCGCGTACTTGATGAATTCCTCACTGATACCGGTGCCGTTGTCCACTATCCATTCCTTGGGCACGGTGCGTTCCGCATTCGCGGCATGTTCGAGAGAAACGAGCGCCGGATTGCTGACATACGTTTCCGCATTATAATCGCGTTCGAACACGACCATCTTATCCGTTTCGCCGGCGACCGCCGCGCGCACCGCGAACGAACCTGCCTGATACGCTTCGTCCACGTCTATCGCGGACGCAAGGTGCGCGGCGCATCTCTGCATGAGGCTGAGCTCTATGGGACGCACTTTGATGCCCAGACGTTCCTTGATTATCCCTCCGAGGATGCCTGCAAGCCCACCGAGCGCGGCGTGCCCGAAATGGTCGTGTGCTCCTGCCTTGAAATCGCCGACATACTTGCCGTTCTCGTCTTTGAGCCCTTCGGCGACGACGGCGATGCACTTGCCTTCGTTACGTTCGCACACATTGAACACGTCCTGCACGAACTTCTCGATGCTGAAAGGTATCTCGGGAAGATAGATAAGGTCCGCGCCGAGTCCGCTCGCGTCCGCAAGCGCGGCGGAAGCGGCAAGCCACCCTGCGTTTCTGCCCATGACCTCTATGATGCACACCAGACCGAAGTTGTACACCTTCGCGTCCAGGTTGCACTCCATGACCGTAGTGGCGATATACTTCGCCGCGCTGGCGTAGCCCGGGCAATGATCCGTGCCGAAGAGGTCGTTGTCTATGGTCTTCGGAACGCCGATGACATTGCATTCGTAGCCTTGATCCTCCATGTACTTGCTTATCTTATTGCAAGTGTCCATGCTGTCGTTGCCGCCGTTGTAGAAGAAGAAGCGGATGTTATACTTTTTGAAAACTTCCAGCAGCCTGCGATAGTCGGTGTCGTCTTCGAGATAATCTTTGAGTTTATATCTGGATGAACCGAGCGCGGAAGAAGGAGTGTGCCGCAGCAGTTTGAGCTCGTTCACGTCCTCTTTGGCTATGTCGTAAAACTTCTCTTGCAAAATACCGAGGACGCCGTGCTCCGCACCGTAGACCTCCGTGATGGCGTCCTGCTTCAGGGCTTCCAAAAACACGCCTGCCGCGCTGCTGTTGATGACCGTGGTGGGTCCGCCGCTCTGGCAGAACATACAAGCACCTTTCAATCCCTTCATAATTTCTCCTTTATCATTCATTCCGCTTTAATGCGGTATATAAGATATTATACTATTATATTTTCCGTTTTTCAATACCCGATTTTGGGGGCGCGAACGCCTTGCGCCGCCGCCGCAAAGATGCTAAAATCACTGTGAGGTGAACATGAAAACCATTGCCAGTTTTACTATAAACCATCTTGACCTGCTGCCCGGGCTGTACCTCAGCCGCCGCGACGAAAAAGACGGGGTCGCCGTCACCACGTTCGACCTGCGCTTCACCGCGCCCAACCGCGAGCCTGCCATGGACATCGCCGCGCTGCATACGGTGGAACACCTTTTTGCGACTTACCTTCGCAACTCCGCCGCCGCGGATGACGTTGTGTACTTCGGTCCCATGGGCTGCCGCACCGGCTGTTACCTGCTGATGTTCGGCGAGAAGACGCCCGAAGAAGTCCTCCCCCTCATCATCGCCGCGTGCGACTTCACCCTCGCGTTCGAGGGCGATATCCCGGGCGCAAAAGCCGCCGAATGCGGCAATTGGCAGGAACACGACCTCCCCCTCGCCAAACACTTCGTCCGAAGATACAAGCAAGACCTCCTCATCCACCGCCGCCTCACCTACCCGGAATGATCCCCTCCCCTTGAACCGGAGAATGTCCGAACGGACTGCTTCCGTCCGGACACCGGCGGCATCGTCACCTGCATCCAGCCGATATAAAAAAAGAAAAACGGATGAGAAGATGCATCCGTTGAAAGGGCCCGGGCGTCGGGCTTTTTTGGTTTTGCGGAGGGCGGAGGGGCGCTTAACGGGAAACCCGAGCGCGATCCGATCGGGACCGCCGCATCTTATGCGAACGCGCCCGTGTCCGCGCGCAAGCGGACACGAGCGTTGTTTTCTTCAAAAGGAGCTTATTGTTGCTCGGTGGCGCCGTCGGCAGGGACGGGCTCCGCCGGGGCTTGTGCCGCCGCGGCTTCCTGCTCCGCCTTCGCTCTTGCCGCCTGCATCGCCGCCTGCTCCGCCATGAGGGACTTCATGACTTTTTTCAGGCACTGCAACACTATGGCTTTGTTCTCCGGGCTGTTCTTGAACACGTTGTACGCCTGGATCATGAGCAGAGCGACGCGCAATTTCAGCGAGCGCGTGAGCTGCTTCATGGAGAGCACGTAGTCCAGCAGCTGAGGCAGTTTGACGAGTTTGGGAGGTTTGACGTCCTCATCGCCCTCGTCCAGATCCTCCTCCACATAGATGACCTCGGGCTCCAGGGAAACCGTCACGGACTGGTCCGCCTGAGGACGGCATCTTGCGACGTTCAACCCCTCGAGTGACTCGGGAGCGGAACCGCACGCCATCGCCTGCTGCCCCGCAGGAGCGGTTTGAACGGGCGCCGTCTGCTGTTGTGCGTAAGGCAACACGGGCGCCGGAGCACGCAGTTGACCGCGTTCCGCACCTTCCCCGTCATCGCCCTCCATCACTTCGCTTTCGAGTTCGAGGTCTTCGTTCTCGTAGCCGCGTGCTGCCAGCTCTGCCTGTTGGAGTTTCTTTTTCTTTCTTCCAAACATATTTTCCTCATCCTCATCGTTATTTTCTATATCTTCCGCGACATCGCCGCGAGCCTCTTCCCTATGCCCTTCTTCCGTTTCTTCCTGTTGTACTTCGTCCTCGTGGGAGCCTGCTTCGTCCGCAGGGATGACTTCCTCTTTCTCCGCGTTCGCCTGCTCTGTCTGCTGTTCCTCTGCGGCAGCCTTGCTCTCCTCCGCGGCAGCGACCGCCTCTTCTATGGGGGTGAGCTCCTCCTCTTTCGCGTCCGCCTCTTCCTCATCGGAAGGCTCCCCGACGGGAGCGGTGGTCAGCACGCCCTCTTCCGAAACGGCGTCTGCGGTCTTACTGTCGCCCTCCCGAGCATCGGAATTCTCTTCGGAATTCTCTTTTGCGCGGACGACCGCTTCGACCTCTTCGTCGGTGGGAGCCGGACGGGCGATATTGCGTGCGATGATGCCGTCCATGATGGCAGCCACCTGCAACAGCGGCGACGCGTCGGTGGCATAATCACGCTCCACCTGCAGATTCACTTTGGCGTCCAACTCGTCCTGCATGGCGACGAACTTTTTGCGCGCACGCACATACTCATTCTTCCCCACAAGCATGAGAACGATGTAACCTATCGCGCCGACGAGCAGCCCCAGACACAGCACGACGCCCACTTCCGCGGTCGCCATCGCGCCGAGCCCCCAGAAAGAGAACAGCGCAGTGAGGATGAGCGCGACCGCGATGAAGATGCTCGCGCGCACGAAATCGGGACGCTTGACCTCCTTGTCGAACACGGCGGACTCGGACAGCACTTCTCCGGGATAACCGAAACGCACGCCGAGATAGCTCACCCAGGTGTCGCGCAAGGCGGTGGGCGCTTTCGTCCCGAAACAGGAGGCGGTGAAATCCGCAACATTATCGTCGTTGATGACGTCCTCGTTTTCGAGATAAGCAAGCACTCTGCCTGCGGCACGTTTCATTTTGTACGCCGAGGAAGCAAAGAACGTGAGCCCGATGACAACTGCGGCAAGAGCGATCGCCGCCACGACCACGATGTAAAAAGTCTGTATCTCTATTGCCGGCAGCTTCTCCGACAAAGAAACCAAACCATCGAAAATCGTGTTGAAGAAGTCCATACCAGCTACCCGATGCCTCCGTAAATAGCACTACAAATGTTATGGTAATTATACCACACGCGCGCTAAAAATCAAGACTTTTCCGCCATAAAACACTGATATAAGCATATTTTTCATTTTTGATACGCAGAAAAAGGCGCGCGGACAGGGCGCGCAGGGGCGCACACACCGCCGTGCACCCGTACGCCCGGACGCCGCAAACGCTTCCTAAACGCTCGCAAAACGCCGCGACATAAAACCGCAGACGTCACATCTCCAAAGTTTCTCCCGTTTTGAAAGAATACAGCACGATTTTGTCGACTTTGCCCAAAAACGAGCTTTCAACCGCCTTTTTGTACAGTTCAAGTTGCTTTTTGTATTTTTCCAGGGCTTCCGCGCTGCGGAGATAGGAGTTCTTGAAGTCCACGATCACGCGTTCTTTGCCGTCTATGAGCAGGTCGATGACGCCTTGCACGAGCACTTTGTCGGCGGAACCTTCGCACCCGACCTCGCTTGCCGGGAGATACATGAGGAAGGAGCGTTCGCGATAACATACGCTTTCGCGCGCGAGCCGCATGACGGGGCTGTCCAGACATCTTCTTATCGCCTGCTCGTCCACCTGCGCTCTCTCCTCCTCCGTCAGCACGCCGCCGCGCACCATGCCGTCCAGTTCCGCTCTCACGCCCTCCACGCCCGAGGCGGCGAAGTCGATGCGCTCCATCACCTTGTGGTACACTATGCCTTCGTCGGCGCGGTCGGCAAACGCCCCCAGCGTCACCTCGTCGCCGCCGCCGTCCAGCGCGGACACGCTGTACTTCATGGCGAGCTCCGTAGCCGCGCGATACGGGTAACGGCGTCCCACCGCCCTTCTTATCGCGGCGATATCCTCCGCTCTGCCGTTTTCGGGCAAAACGAGTTCCTTTGCCGCAGTTACGTCGGGCGCAACGTCATCGAACTCATGGCGGTGTATGGCGAAGGTCTTGCCTGCGTAGCACGCCTCCTTGATATGGTCGAGGATGGTGACGGGCGCGTCCGCGGCTTTCCGCCTGCCGAAAGAGGCTTCTCCGTCGTGATCTCCCATTATGTATAAATATTGTTTCGCGCGCGTGAGCGCGACATAATACATCCTAAGTTCGTCGCGGCGTTCGCTCTCGCTCTTCATCTCCTCCAAGGCGTACAGGGAAAGAGCTTTTTTCTTGGTGCGGCAGTCAAAATCGAAGTACGTCATACCCACGAAACCACGGTTGTCCGTCATGACGTCGCGGCGCCCCGGGCGGCTGCTCGGCTTATGGTCCGCATCCGCGATGAACACCACAGGCGCCTCCAATCCTTTGTAGGCATGGTAAGTAGCAAAACGCACTTTGTTGCCGCCCATGCCCGTCTTTCTCTTTTTCTTCGCCCCTGCCGCGGCTTTGTACGCGGCAAGGAAGCGCCCTATACCCATATACGGGTCCTTGCCCGTCTTCTCCGCGACGAACGCGGACACTCTTTCCGCGCCGCCCCAGCCCATCGCCTGCACGTAGGCGTCGTAAGAGAAGTCGGAAACTATGCCCTGCAACAGGTCGGGGACGCTCTTGAAACTGGCTTTGAGGCGGTAGGACTCCAGCATATCCAACATCCGCGCCGTCTTTTTGCCGAGGGCGGAATCCTCCTGCGCCGCAGCGAGCACCGCGTCGTAGAAATCGCCGCCCTTCGGGCGCTTGTCTGCGATGAGCACCAGCTCCTCCTCGCCGAACCCACCGAACCACGAGAGCATGAACCCGGCGAGAGGTATGTCCTCGCGCGGATTATCCAACACCGTGAGAAAACGGACGAGTTCCCTCTCCGCACGGTCGTCGTCGTCCGCGAATATGCTCGTATCCAGAGGGACGCCCTCCGCCGCGAGATATCTTGCCATGCGCTTCACGGGCGCGGAGCGCGACCTCATCAGGATCACGCAGTCCTCGTAGCTTATCGGCGCGCCGTTCTCCTTTGTGACTTTGCCGACTATCTGTTTCAGCTTCTCCGCGATAAAGACCGCTTTGGCATACGCGCGCGCCTGCTCGTCGGGCGCGGAGAACAGATGCACTTCCGCCGCGCCCGAAAGGAGGTCACCGTTGACGTCCTTCTTCTCGTCGCCTATCGCGAAATGCCCCTCCGACAGATAATCCATCCCCGAAGTTTCCGCCGTCATGGCGACGTCGAACACGGAATTGACCAGTTGCAACACGGGGCGTACGCTGCGGAAGTTGGCGTTGAATTCCAACGCCTTGCCCTCCTTCCCCGACTCATAACGACGCTTGCGCCCCAGGAATATCTCGGGGTCGGCGAGCCTGAACGCGTAAATGCTCTGCTTGACGTCCCCGACCATGAACGCTTCGTCGGGGAGCAGCGAATCGATGATGAACTCCTGCACGGGGTTGACGTCCTGATACTCGTCCACGAAAACGACGGAATACCTGCCGCGAAAGTCCCCGTTTCGGACCAGTTCCGCGGCAAAATATTCGAGGTCGGAATAAGTCATCACGTCGTCCGCCCTCTTCGCGGCGGAAAATTCCTCGTCCAGCATTTCCACCAGATCGACGAGTTTACCGACGAATTCCGCGTTTTGAAGATGCGCTTTCGTCAAAAACTCCCGATCGGCAAATGTCGCCGCCCAGTTTTTGAAGTAGGTGCGTGCGGCGGCGAGAGTCACCCTTGCCGTTTCCGCTTCGTCGCTCACCGAGTCGCGCTTTTTGGACGCGCTCATCGAGAGCGTTTCCACGATATCCCCCACCGCGCGGCACACCCCGGGGAAGTCCGCTGCACGGATGCCTCGGAGAGCTTCTATCACCGCTTCGCTCTTTGCGGCATACGACTTCTGCCCCTCGGAAACGAGCACGGGCAGGATGTCTTCCAGCACGGAGCGCCACCTCTCCGCTCTTCGCCGCGCGCCTGCCGCGAGCGCCTCGCCGTACGCGCCGAAATCGGGTGCGAGGTAATTCTCTTTCAGCCGCCGCATGAACCCCTGCCTGTCCGGCTGTATCTCCACCAGTTCGTAAACGGTGTTCACCACGTCGCGCAGATAGTCCTCTTTCCTGCTCGAAGTCAGCGCGTCCGCGAGCCGCATGAAGGTGACGTCACCCTCTTTGTAACAGCGCGAAAACACCTCGTCCATGGCTTCGCTCTTATACTTCGCTTCCATGTCTTCGGCGATGATGTCGAACGCGGGCGAAACCCCGAGCCTTTCAAAATTGGACTTTATGAGGGAACGGCAGAAGGAGTGTATCGTGCCTATGGACGCGGAGGAAAGCTGGTCTATGTTCCTGCGCAGGAACTCGCGCATGCTCCCGTCCGCAGCGCACGCCGCTTCGAAAAACGCCGTATGCAGCCTCTCTTTGAGCTCGTTCGCCGCCGCTTCGTTATACACCAGGATGAGCATCTCGGACACGGGGACGCCTCTCTCCGCCTCCGCGATTATCTTGCGCACCATGGTGGTGGTCTTACCGCTGCCTGCCGAAGCGGAAACCAGCACTCTGCCTCTCTCGCCGAGCGCGGCTTTCTGCTGATCCGTCAAACCGTCCAACAGCCTTTTTGAAGGGAAATCGCCGAACGCAGTCTTTCTCTCCATTTACAGCTCCTCCTCTTCTGCGTGCGGCATGAGCAGCGCACGGGTCGTTTCGGGGTCGAAATCGTCCACGCCGACGGAGCCCGTCGAAATGCCGTTTGCCCCGTGCTGCCAGGCGCATATGCCCGAATAAGCGCAGTAGACGCACTCGCCTTTCAGAGCGTCGGGTGCGATGTTGCCGTACTCTATCTCCTCCGCCCCGTCGCGCGCGAGCGCCTCGACGTATTTGCCTATCCTTCTAAGCTGTTCGGGGGTGACATGCACGGGCGGAGCCAAACTGCCGTCGCGTGCGCGTTTAGAGGGGATGATGCACCTTTCGTCATCCTCTCCGAACAGCGGATCCATAGCGCGCGCCTCCTCTTCGTCGTTCACCAGACTGCCCGTGTAGCGCAGTTCCGCGGCAGAAGTTTCGAAATCGAAGGAGAGCGGAAGATAGAAAACCCCCACCGGGGTCATGCCCGTGTCCTCCGCGATGGTCTGCATATAGAGATACAGCTGTATCTTTTTGCCGGAATAGACGTCCGCAAAAGCAGGTTCCGCCCTTTTTCCCGTCTTGTAGTCCACCACAAAGAACTTGTCGCCGCGCGCATCCACCCTGTCCACTCTGCCGCGCAGTTCCGTCACTTCCTCCCCCACGCGGAGTTTGAGAGAAGGCAATTCCTTTCCGCCTATGTACGCTTCGATGTACAGCGGTTTATACTCCGACCTCTGCACCGCGTCGAACAGTTTCCGGCAAGCGGTCACGGCTTCGCGGCGCAGCCTCTCGAACGCGCGCACTGCGCCGGGATCGTCCATCGCGGCGGTCGCCACCTTATCCTCTTCGAGCGCGGCGTCGAAAATGCGCTCCACCTCCGCGCGCACCTTGTCTGCGGTCATCGCCCCGCGTTTGACCAGCTTGAAAAACTTTTCCAGCACGGCGTGCATCAGGATGCCGAATATCCTGCCGTCCACGACGGCTTCCTCGCGCTCGTTGAGCCCGAGCGTGTAAGCGAAATAATATTTGTACGGGCAGGCGAAATAGGTTTCCAGCCTTGACGCGTCCGTCCGTCCTCTCATTCGTTTTACCGCGACATGCGCAGCCTCTCCGCCGATAGACGACACGGGATGCACCCTCTCTGTCATGCGTTCGACGCGCGCGCGGTCTTCCTTGCCGAGCAGCGCGACCGCCGCCGCCGTCTTGTCGTCGGGGGCGGACAAACAGCGCAACGTTTCGAAAAGACACGCCTGTTCGGTGGGACATCCGGCGCCGAGAGCGCGCGCTCTTTCCTCCTCTCCGAGCTCGTCGAGAGGGGGGAGTTCCGCCCTTTCCACGGGCAGCGGCACGCCGTTTTCGGACAACATCCCTCTGAGCTCCGACACCACGGAAGAGGGACGGAGATCCCCCGACGCGTCGCTCTCGGGATAACATACGACGAGGGTGCCTTTGGGGCGTTTCATGACCTCGGTCACGGACATGAGTTCGGCGTACGTCCTCTCCGTCACCGTGGGCGAGATGCGCACGTCGAGAGCGGAAAGCAAAGTTTCGTCGCGCTCCGAAATGACGCTGCCGCCCTCCGCGCCGAGGGGGAGCCTGCCCACGTTCGCGCCCAGCAGATATATATCGCCGCCGCCCAGATAACGGTTGTCCGTGCCGCCGACGTAAACGCAGTCCAGCCAGGTGGGGACGAGGGCTATCTTTACTGTCTGCACAGTGGAGCGCAGCATACGCTCAAAGTATGCCGTATCCCCTTCCGCACTCAAAGTGTCCTTCATCTCATCCAACAACGAATTTATCTTTTCGTCCACTTGATCGGCGCATTTTGCGTAATAAAGGCTGGTTTCGGTCAACTTTGCAGTATGTACGCGCCAAGCGTCCTCGAACCCGTTCAAGAAGTTTTTCACCCCTGCGACAAAGCTCCCGACGTCAGTTTTGCCCTCGAAGAAAATGGGGGAAAGCGCCTCGACGAGCCGCGCTCTCACGGGTTCGCACACGCGCAGTTCCTCCTCGTCCCCCAATGTGAAGGGAGCAAGAAAACGGGAACGGTCGGTGTTGTAGCGCAGGCAGTAGTTTTCAAAACGGAACACCGCGTCCTCCCCTCCCGGCGCTCCGCCGGCAAACAGCGGATTTTTGACGAACTCGCACACTTCCGAAAGGCGCAGTCCGCTCCTTACCGCGGCGAGCGCAGAGAGCAGCAGCCTGGTCTTGGTCTGTTCCGCCAGCGCTTCCCTGGTGTCTATAAAGAATGGGATGCCGTTGCGCAGGAAGGCGCTTTTCAGTTCCGCCTTATAACCCTCCACGTCGGACAGCACCACCTCGAAATCACGGTAACGCGCCCCGTCCGCCACTTTGGAACATATCTCGCGCATGAGGAACGCGACCTCTTCCGCCTTGGACTTTGCCGCCACCAACCTGACTTTTCCTCCGCACTCCGTCCTCTTCTCGGGAGGGTCGTAGGAAAACAGCCTTTCGGAGATGACTTGGCAGGCAGGGTGCAATTCCTCCCTGCTCCGCTCCACCTCTCCTCCGCCACAGGCTGCGAGCAACCGACGCGCCGCGGAGTCGTTGTATATCCTGGAATTGGGGTTGCCCTCGCCGCTCACCATGCCCACCGTAAGGGAGAGGGCGGAACGCGCGAGCGCGCATAGCACGTCGAGTTCGGGGGCTTTGAAATCGTAAAAGTCCACGACGTAAAAATGTGTGGGCAACGCGCCGCACCCCGAAAGGTATGCCGCAAACGCTTCCAATCTGGTGGTGGAATCGCTGTGTCTGTCCCCCAGCCCTGCGAGATATTCCGAATATATGAGCGCCATGTCCTCGAACTTACCTTTTACGTTTTCGGGGGCGCGTGCCGCTGCGGCGCGCAGCGTTTCGGGGGAAACGCCGCTGTTGCGCACGGCGGTGAGCGCGGCGTAGAACGCCTCCGCGAACCCGGAGGAACGGGCGGCTCGGGAGTAATGACGCAATTTGTCGCGGTTTTCCTCTATGACCTTGGCGAGCATCATGACCGCGCCCTGCGGAGTGAGGCATTTTTTTATGCGCGAGCCCACCATCTTTTCCGCGAGCCGCGTGAAAGAAGTCACGCTCACGTTGAACACCGCGTCCAGCCCCAGCGTGGCGATGACGCCGCGTTCGGAGGAAGCGGTGAATTTGTCGGGCACGATGATCACGTGCTCTCCGCCGTCCGGGAGCTTTCGTTTGAGCTCCTCCAACACGCGGTGATACGCGTCATGCGCGGTATTTGACAGGATGATCTTCATGCAAACAGTATAACACGCGCCGCGTCCGTTTTCAAGGACGCGACCTTATGCGGAAACTCTTTCCGCTTTTTTGGACGCTTAATTTGCGTATTTGCCCGAAATCCGTTGCTCCGCGCGCGCATTTAGGTTATAATCTTGTCACTATGAAGAAATTTGTATCTTTACTTACGGTCGTGATCGTTGCGGCAGTGCTCGCAGTCGCCCTCGCCGCGTGCAATAACGCCACCACGCAGGGGCAGCTTGTGGACGCCTGGAAGAATGCGCGCCCTTACCAACGCTACACCTATTCCGTGACGGACAGCGCGTTCGAAGGCTCGGAAGGCGAGTACGTCAGCGTGATCACTTACCACAAGGCGTATAATGCGGACGAGAACAGCCCGGCTTACAACCCCGACCGCGTCATCATCGGCGGCAGAACCATAGAACAGCGCGAGGGCTATCTCATCAGCAACACCCTGGACATCAAACTCGGCGGCGTCGCGTATCAATATGTCACGGAGTGTTACTTCATCCTGACCGACGGCTCCAACTATCTCCTCCCCTATGCCACGCACAGGAGCGAGAAAGTGAACGGCAAGGAATTTTTCAGTATGGACGGCACCTATAACGGCTCCTCTCTCGCCTACACCCTCACCGCGAACGGCGAGAGCAAGAGCGGAAACATAGGGCTGAACTCCCCCTACTACGACAACAACGAATTCCATCAGAGCCTGCGCGGCATCTCCACCTTCGGCACTTCCTTTTCCTTCTCTTTCAACACCGCCGTGGTGAGTGCGAGCGAACAGACCTCTATATCCCTCACCCTCTCCGTGAACGGCACCGAAACGGTGTCCGATCTTCCTTTCCCCTCCGTGAGTAAGGACAGCGACGGCAACGAGGTGCAAAATCAGACCACCGCGCTCAACTGCTACCACACCACCCTCTCCCGTTCGACCACGGTCACGGGCGCGGCGCAGACCCTCTACTACACGGTGGATCCCGTCTATGCCGCAAGAAACGAGGAAGGCACCGACACCCTCATCAGCACCTCTTACGACGACAGCAAATGGCAGCTCCCCCATGTGCTCGTGCGCATAGTCGAGCCGTACAACGACGCGGACCGCAATCCCCAAAAAGTGACTTACACTCTGAAAGAGATATCCCTCATCCCCTGACGGACGCCTTAAACGCAACAACTCACAAAACGCACGGCAACACGCCGTGCGTTTTATGAATGCTCACGTATGCTTCGAACAAGAAATGTGAGGAACGCCCCCATTAAATTTTATTTCACAACACTCCCCTGTCAGAGATGTAAAACTTATCCCCTCCTTCCGGTTTCACTGTTTTCCGAGTCCCAGCCAGCGGCATATCTCCGCAAGACTTTCCGTGGGGTGCCTTGCCTCTTCCAGCGAAAACGCCGCCGCAGGCTGCTGCCTTCTCTCCGCGCGGTCGTTCTCTCGCGGCGCGGTCACGCTTTTTGCCAACTTCTCTTCTCTGTCCTTTCTTTCCGCCGCGCGCGCCAGCTGTTCGCGCAGTTCCTTCACCTTGCTGTCCTCTGCGGACAGTCTGTCCGCCTCCTCTCTGAACGCCTCTTCCGTATCCTCCGTGGGCACGCCGCGATCCAAGGAGAGATCCTGCGCGAGGAAACGCTCCAATTCCAGTTTGACGGACACGGCGACGCTCTCCATATTGAGCGCGTCCTTTGAGAAGTTATATCTTTGCTTTATCTCCTCGTACGCGCTCGTCCATTTCGCGCGGAAGAGTTTCAGCCTTTCCAACTCCATGGCGTAACGCAATTTTATATCCAGCGCCGTCTTTTCCGCCTTATCCTCCGCGGAGAGCAAGGCGGCTTTGATCTGCTCCTCCCTGCCCTTATAGACCGCAAGTTCTTCCTCCAACCTGTCGCACTGCGCCCTGAGTACGCGGATGCGCTCCTTCTGTTCCAAACCTGCTTTGTCCGCCTTTTCCCTCTCCATGTCGATGTACGCCTCCACGGAGGGGATGTCATAGCCCCGTCTGACCAACGCGAAACGCGGCTCCGTCAATTTTCTTTTTTTCATACATTCTCCCTGAACGCACGCACTCATGCGCGCCGCATAAAGATACTACCCTCCGGGAAGAAAGGAAAAAGAGCATATCCGCACGAAAAATGTCCGAAATCGTAATAAAGCTCCCGGGCTCGCTCCGCGCTTTCCCTCCGGGTCCTTCCGCCCCCGACAGCGCCGTTGCCGCAGGGGCACGCGCTGCCCGTCCTCGCCCGCGCCGCGGCTGCCGCACCTTCACCCTAGCGGCATAACGGTGCCGGTCACGCACGGTTTTTACCACAACCTAACGCAAAACGCGGAGTTTATCTCCGCGTTTTGTCATCTTATCATGCTTATTATGTTTTTTATCGCGCCGCTTACAAGCGCCGCGCGAGCGGAAAGACGCGTCAGTCGCGCGAGGTGCGCGAGAGCAATTCGTTTTTCAACGCCCACAGTTTCTCGCTGAGGTCCACCTTGTAGTACTGCGTGTTCACCACTCGTTTATATTCCGGGAAGAACTCCGCCCAGGACTCGTCGTGGTGCCGCCCTATCTCTTCGAGCGTGGGCATCTCGCACACGAGTTCGCCGTCTTTTATGACCTCCGTCATGAGTTCCTTGACCGTAAACTCTTTGAACGTGGTGCGCTTCCATGTCTGCTCCGGATGGAAAATGGTGAGAGGTCGCGAGGTGTCTATGCTCTCGTCCGCAAGGCAGATGAGGTCCGCCGCCGCCATTCCGCCGCGGTATATGCGCACAGTCTTTTTCACGCCGGGGTCGGTGGTCTTGTCATGGCTGTCCGACACCTTGATCTTGGGCACAAGCACGCCGTCCTCCTCTATGGCGCAGAGTTTGTACACTCCGCCGAGGGAAGCGTTGGAGAAGCTGGTGATAAGTTTGGTGCCTATGCCGTAAACGTCTATCTTCGCGTCCTGCGAATTGAGCGCAAGCAACACTTCTTCGTCAATGTCGTTGGAGGCGAATATCTTGCAATCGGAATGCCCTGCCGCGTCCAGCATCTTACGCGCTTCGCGGCTGATGTACGCGAGGTCGCCGCTGTCCAACCTTATGCCGACGGGCTTGTGTCCTGCGGCTTTGAGTTTGTCGAACACCTTTATCGCGTTGGGAACGCCGCTCTTCAAAGTGTCATAAGTGTCCACCAGCAACAGGCAGTTGTCGGGATATATCTCGGCGTAAGCCTCGAACGCTTCGAGTTCGGAGGGGAAAGTCATCACCCAGCTGTGGGAGTGGGTGCCTGCCACCGCTATGCCGAACATCTCGCCGGCGAGCACGTTGGAAGTGGACCGGCATCCGCCGATATAAGCCGCACGCGCGCCGTAAGTGCCTGCGTCGGGACCCTGCGCGCGGCGCAGACCGAACTCCAATATCTTCGCGTCCGTGCATGCGGTGAGCCTCGCCGCCGTGGTGGCGATGAGTGTCTGGTGATTGACGATGGTGAGCAGCGCGGTTTCCACCAGCTGCGCCTCAAAAACGGGGGCGGACACGGTGAGGATGGGCTCGGAGGGAAAGATCACCGTCCCTTCCGGCACCGCGCGCAGGTCACCCGTGAACCTGAACGTGCGCAGCCTTTCGAGAAAACTTTCGGGAAAGATGCCGAGAGAACGCAGATAGACTATGTCCTTCTCCTCGAAACGCAGGTCGCGAAGATATTGCACCGCCTGTTCCAACCCTGCCGCGACCGCATAGGAATAGCCGCCGCTGCCACGGTAAAAGAGGTCGAACACCGCTCTCTTTTCGCTCACTCCCTTTTGGAGATATCCGTTTGCCATGGTGAGCTGATAGAGGTCGGTGAGCATGGTGAGATTGCGTTCTGCCGAAAGCGGAGAGATCATGACTTATGCTCCTCGTCGCCCTCCGCAGTCTTTACTTTTGCGGAGTTACGCGGCTTTTTTACTTTCTTTATGTAGTCGCCGTCCGCGAGCGCGGCAACGGGCACGTCGTCCACGCCGTAGAACTTCCACACCGCGCTGCCTCCCTTGGAGAGCAGCTTTAACGCAAAGCGGTAATTCGCGACTTCGAAACGGTCAAGTTCGGTGTGGGGCAGCTCCCCTGCGATCGCCGCGTCATTGACCTTGCGGAAACTCTGACGGGAGAGGCAGACAAGGATGTACGCCACCCCCAACACCAACGCGATGGGCACCACTATGATGCACGCCACCTGCGTGACGGGGACGGCGTCGATGCGCAGCTCTTCCAGCCACGCCCTGCCCAGGAAGTACCAGAAAAAGTAGCAGAAACCGAGTATGCCGGGAAAACGCTTGTTCTTGCGCCAGATGACAAAGAATATGACCGCACCGATGAGGTTCCACACCATCTCGTAAAAGAATGTGGCGGCGAACCACCCCGGTTTGTTGGCGTCCACCATGGGTTGGAACTCCGGCTCCACACCCTGCGGATCGTCTATCCACACCGCAAAGGGGAAATGTTGCAGTTTCGGGTCGCGGATGGGGATGCCGAACGCCTCCTGATTGACGAAGTTCCCCAGCCTGCCTATTATCTGCCCCGTCAGCACGGGGACCACGATAAGGTCCACTATATTGCCGAAATTGCACTTTTTGCGCATCCTGAAAGCGAAGATGCCTGCGCCTATGAGTCCGCCCACAAGACCGCCTATGATGGTGATGCCGCCGTCCCAGATGGCGATGACGTCAACGAAGTCCTCCCAGCTTTCGATGGGGAAATACACCTCGGGGCGCGCCGCGACGTAAAACACGCGGCAGAATATCACCGCAAGCGGGATGACCCACAAAAACAACTCCACCGCATCGTCGGCGTTGAGGTTGATGCGCTTGCATTCCAAACAGACGATGGTGAGCCCGGCGATCATCCCTATGACGATGATGATGCCGTACCACGCCACCTCCACGCCGCCTACGGTGAAGGCTATCTTGTTAAGGGCGCACAGCTGCTCCATGCTTCCTCCTACAATGCGACGCGGCAGGCGCCGGATTCGCGGATAAAGAGTCTGAACACGTTATTTTCACCAAACTCGGCTTTTAAGACATCGTTTACGGCATCTGAACGGTCTTTTGCGACAAACAGCAATATCGTGCCTGCAAATCCGCCGCCGTGAACACGCTTTGCGAGCACGCCGTCTATCTTGCCTGCTTTTTCGAGAGCGAGCTCGATGGAATGGTCGCCGCGCGAAGAATAAAGGTTCTGCAACTTGCGTGCGGAACTCTCACCCGACTCGTTCACCGCGGCAAGGAAAGCGCTCTCGTCGCCGCGCGCAACGGCGTCCAGCGCGCGCTCCACTCTGACGTTTTCCTCATAGAAGTGCTCGGCTCGCAGCAACGCTCTTTCGGGGAGCTTGCCCCTGAGGCTGTCCTCCGCGGCATAGAAATTTTCCGCAGGCACGTCGCGCAGCACTTTGCCGCCGAGAGCGGCTGCGACCGCCTTCATCTCAGCAGGTATGGCGGCGTAATCGTCGGTGAGGTCGCTGTGATCCCCTCCCGTCGCCACGACGTATATCTCCAGATCGTCGAAGTCCCACTTCGCGCCCAGCACGTCGGGAGCATCGAAGCTGCGGAAATCTATCATATTCACGCCGCCCAGGGCGATCGCGCTCTGATCCATAAGTCCGCTGGGCTTGCCGAAGTACACGTTTTCGGCATATTGCGACGCCTTTGCCATGAATATCGGAGAGAGTTCCCCGTCATTGTAATAGACGTTGAAGATCTCGGCGATGATGAGTTCGAAGGAACTGGACGAAGACACGCCGCTCCCTTTCGGCACGCAGGAGTCCATGCACGCCGTAAAACCGCCGGTGGCTTTGCCCGCCCTTGCGAAGTACTCCGCCACACCCTTGATGAGGGCGACGGAAGTGCCCAGTTCGGACTGTTTGAAAGCGAGGTCGTCGAGCGAGATGCGCATCATGGGATAGTTCTCGGACTTGACTTCCACCACTCTGTCCTCGCGCGGACTGACGGCGGCGAGGGTGTCCACCGTGATCGCCGCGGCAAGCACTTTGCCGGCGTTATGGTCGGTGTGATTGCCGACTATCTCGATGCGTCCGGGAGAGGAAAAGAAGTCGCGGTAAGGCGCGCCGAAAGTTTCCTGATGCCGTGCGGCGAGCTTCCCGAAACGGCAGGCGTTAGCCGCCGCGGAGTCCCCGTAAAGGGAGGTGAGAACGCCTCTGAAGGACGCATTCTTTTCAAAATTCTCCGTCGAAATCGTTGCCATAGTCGGTTTCTCCATATATAATGTAAACAGTATTTTTTATGATAGCACAGCCTTTCCCCGTTTGCAAGGGAAATGCGTGCGTTAGAGGTTTTATGTCGCCACGCAAATCGTTTGAGGAACTTGCAAAGATCAACGTCGCCAACCTCGTGGACTATGCCGTCCGACAGCTTCATATGGACGATGCGGACACCGTTTACGCCACAAACACGCTGCTGGATATGCTCCGCCTCACGGAGCCGTCCGACGCACCGGTGGGCAAATACGACTTCTATTCCTCTCTCTCCGCACTCTCCGAATACGCCGTAATGAAAGGTATCTGCCGCGAAGAGGACAGACTGCTGTTCGAAACGCGCATAATGGGCGCGCTCACGCCCACCCCCTCCAAGGTCATCGAAACTTTTGACAACATCGCAGCGCACGACGGCAGCATGAAAGCCGCCGAATGGCTTGCGGATCTTTCCGAAAAGTCCGCCTACATCCGCCGCCCCGACATAGACCGCAACGTGCAGTGGGAATACGACGATCCGCGCGGAAAGATCGTCATCACCATAAACCTCGCAAAACCCGAAAAGACCCCCGAGGAGGTCAGGCGCGCAAAAGAAGCCAAGACGGGTTATCCCAAATGTATGCTCTGCGCCGAAAACGTGGGGTTTGCAGGCAATGCCGCGCATCCTGCGAGGCAGACTCTCCGCACCATCCCCTTCGAACTCGACGGTGAAAACTGGTTCATGCAGTTCTCCCCTTACGTCTACTTCGAACAGCACGTCATCGCCGTGTCGCGCGAACACCGCCCCATGAACGTAAACGAGGCGACCTTCCGCCGTATGCTGGACTTTGTGGATCTCTTCCCCGATTACTTCATCGGCTCCAACGCGGCTCTGCCCATAGTGGGCGGTTCCATCCTCGCGCACGACCACTATCAAGGCGGCAAAAAAGTGCTGCCCATCTTCGCGTCGGGGGCACGCAGGCGTTACCTGATGAAGGATTTCCCCGACGTGAACGTGTCCGTCGCGGAATGGTATAACTCCGTGGTGCGGCTGGAAAGCAAAAACCGCGCGCAACTCATAGAAGCCGCGGAAAAATTCCGCAGCGCATGGTGCGATTACTCCGACGAAGGCGCCGACATCCTCTGCCGCACCGAGAATGCGGACGGCTCTTCCACCCCCCACAACGCCATCACCCCCACCGCCTGTTTCAATAACGACGGCGAGTATCAGATCAATCTCATCCTCCGCAATAACCGTACGGACGAGAAGCATCCTTTCGGCATATTCCACCCTGCGCAGGAACTGCACAACATCAAGCAGGAAGCCATAGGCATCATCGAGGTGCAAGGGCTGTTCATCCTGCCCGGCAGACTGCAAAGGGAATCCGAAGAGATAAAAGACATCCTCACCGGCAAAACTCCCCTGGACTTCAAAGCCATCGCCGAAGAAAGCCATCCCCTCAACAAACACCTCGGCATGATAGCCCAGCTGGTCGCGGACGGCGGCACCGAAATGTCGGACGAAAAGGCAGGCGAAGCCATCACCGATTACATCAACGCCGCATGCGTGAAGATCCTGGACACCACCGCCGTCTTCAAGAACACCGAGGACGGACAGGACCGCTTCGACATGTTCATCCGCAGCGTGACGGAATGAGGCTCCGCCACCGAAACAACGACTCCCGAAAGCCGCTCCCCAGAGCGGCTTTTGTTTTAGGGCAGTCCCCTGACATGGGGGCGTGTAAAATAAAGTTTAATGGGGGTTTCGCGTTCCCTGACATGGGAGTATTGTGCCCCCTCCTTCCCGGGGACCCCACAAAATGCATGCATTTTGTGGGGAGCCCCATTCGGGACTCCTCCCCCACTCGGAATAGAGGACAATCCTCCTAACATTTAAGTGTTGTTTGCCCCCTTCCTTCGGGTTTCCCCCAAAATCGTTCCCCCTTAAAAGGGAACCCACCATTTTTGGGGAAACCTTCGGCGCTCGCGCACGACTGCTTCCGAGGACGGCACCTTTACGGAGCCGCCATGTTATGCCGCTTGCAATGCGCCCGCTGCGCGAAGAGAGTGGCGCATTGCCGGCGCACTATTCGTCTAGCGCTCGGCACTCACACGGTCGCCGCCTGTTGCGGCTCCGCTCCGAATAAGTGCGCGTCGTGTACGGGGTTGGGACGCGCCGCGACTTGCAAGCATGGGCGATGCTCGCCCACGGTGCAAGTTTGGCTGAGCGGCGCGTTATTCCGTCTTCGAATGAAGGATAAATTTAATTAAGCACGCTCCGAAAGAGTGCGCGTGGAGTATGGGGATATATATAGTTCTTTCTTCGAATGAGTGTAGAGTGTATTTGAGCACGCTCCCGATAAGCGCGCGTGAGGAATTGGGGCATTGTTCCGTCTTCGAATAGGGTTTAGAAAAATACCCCCCAACGGTCTAAACGCCGATATTTGGATGAAGAGCGCGAAAGCCTCGCATATCCGGACGCGCGGTGTACTTTCGTACATAAGCGGTCGGAGATGCGAGGCTGACAAAGCTATTCGCCAAATAGCGGCGTTTAGTTAATCGATGTTGACGACTATCTTATTATACTGATAAGGATACTCCGCACATTGCACGACCATTTCGGGCACTTCGGAGAAGTCGATGCGAGAGTTGATGAGCCCGTCGGTTTTGATGATGCGGTTGGCGAGCAGGTTTATTGCGGAGGACATTTCGCCGTAGCCGTCCGCGACGCCGATGAGTTTGAGCTGTTTTTGCAGCACCACACTGACGTCGATGGTGTGCCCGGAGCGTACGGAGTAGCCTGCCACCACGACTTCGCCTTTATCTTTGACGAGGCGCAGCGCCATGTTGAATGGCACGCCGTCGCCGACGTAGACGGAGGACTCCGCCATCCTGCCGCCCGTTATCTCTTCCACGCGGCGTTCCAGATTATCGTAAGTGGGATTGAGGGTGTAATATACCCCCCAGCTTGCCGCGAGCGCGAGCTTTTCGGCGTCAAGGTCCACGAGGACGGGGATCATCTGATAGTACAGCGCGAGCTGCGCCAGTATGAGCCCGAGCGTGCTTGCGCCCACTATCACGACAAAATCGCCTTTGCCTGCTTCCAGGCTGTTGAGGACGTTGTTGCCGAGCGCGATATACTCCGCGAATATGGCTTCGTCGTCGGGGATGCCGTCGGGGAGCGCGTAAACGTTCTCGGCAGGCACGGAAGCGAAGTCGGAGAGCAACCCGTCGCTGTCCACTCCCAGCACGCTGACTTTTTTCACACCGTGTTCCTCTCTCATCACGAAAGGGCTCACCACGACGCGCGTGCCCATTTTCAACACCAGATCGGCGTCGTCTTCGGACATATACGCCACCGCGGAATGCCCGGGAACGGTGAGCGCGGCGTTCTTGTTGGGGGAATCCGAAGCGAAATAGGAAAAGTCCGTCGAAGATATCGCCACTTTGGATATCCTGAGCTTGACCTCCCCTTCCTTTTTGGGAAGGACGCTCTCGACGAGCTTGATACGTTCCAGATTCTCTATATGCCAGGCTTTCATGCTCCACCCCTTATTATGCGGCAATGCCGACGCAATGATGATAGCACATCGCGCCGCAAACCGCAAGCCCTGTTGCGTCTTCCCACATTGTCAATATGCCAGCCTCGCCTCGGGAGGCAGCGTGAGCACCTTCTCCGAACTGCCCTCGATGACCGCGCCGTCGCGAGGGAGAGTGAGGTCGGGGATGAGGTACACCCTCTTTCCCTTCCATATCCCTGCGACCTCGCGCGCAAGTATCCTGAAACGGAACATATGTTCCATGATGACTGGGTTCACCCTGACTATCATCGACGGGCACTCGTGCGCCATGGAATGATCGATCATATCGTCGCGGAGTTTTAGCGCCAGATGCGTAGCCGACATGACGTATCCGCCTGCGCAATGCTCGCACTCGTCCAGCATGAAAGTGTCCGCGGACAACCGCGTGCGCTTGCGCGTCAGTTCCACGAGCCCCAACCCCGTCATGCAAACGGCGGAAGTTTTGAGGCGGTCCTTACGCAGTTCCTCTTTGAGTTTATCCACGACGGCGCGCTTATGCGCATCCGACTGCATATCGATAAAGTCCACGATGACTATACCGCTGATGTTTCTGACGCGCAGCTGCCTTGCCACTTCGGACGCCGCGGCGAGATTGGTCTTGTAAACGGTGTCTTCGAGGTCGTTGCTGCCCACGAACCTGCCCGTGTTGACGTCGATGACGGTGAGCGCTTCCGTGCGGTCGATGACAAGGTACGCGCCCCCTTCTATGGTCACCTTCCTGTCCGCAAGTTTGTCTATCTGCGCGGAAAGCCCGTAATGGCGGAAGATGTTGCGCTGCCCTGAATAGTACTCCACCTCAACGTCGCGCATCCTCTCCGCAAGCCTCTCCGCGAGGAAAGGTTCGTTGACGACTATCTTGTCCACCTGCTCGGAAAAGTTGTCGCGGATGATGCGTTCGAGCAGCTGCGCCTCCCTGAAAATGACAGCCCCGGGGGCGGAACGCTCGTAGCGTTCGCGCACGCGTTCCCACATCGCCACAAGCGACTCGAATTCGGCGATTATTTTCTCATCGGGGACTTTTATCGCCGCAGAACGCACGATAAACCCCATGTTCTGCGGACAGACGGAGGAAAGCAGTTCTTCGAGATGTGCACGCGCGTTCTCGTCTTCGATCTTGCGCGAAACCCCTCTGAACCCTCCCGTCGGCAACAACACGACCGTATAGCCGGGCAGGGTGACGTCGGTGGTGAGCCGCGCTCCTTTTGCGCCCATCTGCTCTTTTACGACCTGACACATCACTATGTCGCCGGGGGAAACTTTTCCTGCCTCACGAGGCATGTCGCCGACATACAGGAACCCGTTGCGCTCCAAGCCGATGTTGACGAACGCCGCCTTCATGCCGTCCAGCACATTCTCCACTTTGCCCTTGTAGATGTTGCCGACGTGGCTGCGTTCGGTGACGTGTTCCACGCCGAATTCGACGAGCTCTCCGTCCTCCGCGAGCGCCGCTCTGACGAAGTACGGATTGTAATCGATGAAAAGACGTTTCATATCTATACCGTAAAAAAATTATTTTCCGACTTGTGCGGCGTTTTCCGCCGCGAGCGCCGCTTTGACCGCGAGCAGCCCGACATCCGCTCGGATGAACTGCTCCGTCTTCATCACGTCGCTGACGTCCGCCGCCGCCACGAGCTCCCTTTTGAGCGCGTCGAACACCCTGTCTGCGCGCAAAGTCACGTTGCCGCACGCGAGAGTGAGCAGCAGTCTGCCCTCCCTCTCTCCGACGGACAATATCCTGTCCCCGGCGCTCTCCGTGACGCGCTCACCCTTTTTCATGTAGTCGAGCGTGAGCCCACGCGAAAAGTCGTAGGCATCGGCGGCAAAGGGAAAGACGTACTCCGCGGCGCATATCCTGCCTGCGAGATTGGGGTTGCGCGCTGTCGAAAACGCCTCCGTCGCGCGCATCTCCTCCGTCACCGCGGAGTTGAAAGCCGCCATGACTTCCTCGGGAGAAAGAGGGGTGTCGATCGCCACATACTCCGCCACAGAGCCTATCCCGACGGGAGTGGGCGGCGCGAAAAACAATAATGCGTGAGGGTTGAAGCCCCCCGAATACGCCACGGGGATGTCCGCGCGCCTGACTATCCTGGCAAAGTCGCGCAGCACGTCTATATGGGACACGAAACGTCTGGTCCCGAGCCTTGAATAACGCAGGATCACCATTCTATCGTGCACCTCCCCAGTTTGTTTGCGCCGCAGCCGTTGCACCCTTCTCTGCACGAACGGGTGGTCACGCCCTCGTAAGCCAGCTTGCGCTGCGCGAGCAGATAACGCTTGGTCACGCCGGTGTCGATGAAATCCCACGGCAGTTCCGCAGCAGTGTCCCACTCGCCGGTGTACTCCTCCATATCAATGCCCTCGTCCGCGAAAGCGCGCTGCCACGCCTCCCAATCGAACTTCTCCGACCAGCTGTCGAACTTGGCGCCCAAAGCGTAAGCGCGCTCTATGACATAGGACAGCCGCCTGTCGCCGCGCGCGAGAGCCGCCTCCAACACGGACGACTCCGCACCGTGCCAGGAGAAGGTCACTCCCTTTATGCGGCGGAGCAGTCCGCGCAGATAATTCTGCTTGCGGAGCATCTCGGAAAAACTTATCTGCGCCTCCCACTGGAAGGGAGTGCAGGGTTTGGGGATGAACACCGCGCAGGACACGGAGATGTTGGGACCGCGTTTGCCGCGCGTCTTGTAGTAAAGTTCGCGCAGCCGCGCGCAGATGGCGGCTATACCTGCTATGTCCTCGTCCGTTTCGGTGGGGAGCCCGAGCATGAAATATAATTTCACGCTGTCATAGCCCACTTCGAAAGCTCGGGCGATGTTGTCTATCTCCTCGTCCGTCACGTTTTTGTTGATCACGTTGCGCAGCCGCTGCGTGCCTGCTTCCGGCGCGAAAGTCAACGAGCTCCTGCGCGACTCCTGGGCGATGTCGCCGCTGAATGAGGAGAGCCTGAGGCTGGGCAGCGAAAGGTTCACTTTGTTTTCGTGCACGAAACCGCGCAGTCCGTCCATGAGCGCGTGCAGCCCGGTATAATCCCCCGTGGACAGCGAGCACATGGCTATCTCGCCGTGCCCGGTGTTCCGCACTATCTCCTTCGCCTGCTCGGCGCACTTCTCGGGGGAACGCTCGCGTATGGGGCGGTAATAGTAACCTGCCTGACAGAAGCGGCATCCGCTGGCACAGCCGCGGTACAGCTCTATGACCGCGCGGTCGTGCACGGCTTCCGTGTTGGCGACGACGGGACGGACGGGATAGGGAGCGTGTTCGAAATCGCGGAACACCGCCTTGACCACCTTCTCGCCCTCTTTGTGAACGGAAGGCACGTAAACGCCCGTGAGCCGCGAGGCGCGCGCCAATATCTCGCGCTTGCTCCACCCCTTCTCTCTGCCCTCCGCCGCGAGTTCCAGTACGGCGACGTCCACGCCCTCACCTTCGCCTATGACCACGCAATCGAAAAAGTCGGCATAGGGTTCGGGATTGACGGCGCAGGGTCCGCCTGCGAGCAGTATGGGCCACTCCTCCCCTCTGTCCGCGGCGCGGAAGGGGATGCCTGCAAGGTCCAGCATATACAATATGCCCGTGTAAAGCAGCTCGAACTGTACGGAAAATCCCAGTACGTCAAAATCTTTGAGAGGGATCGCGCTTTCAAGGGAAGTGAGCGGCAGAGCGGCTTCGCGCAACAGCGCAGCCATATCCTCCGCAGGGGCGTAACAGCGCTCGCACGCAAGATCCTCATGCGAGTTTATCTCGGAGTACAAGATCTGCATCCCGAGGTTGCTCATGCCTATCTCGTAAAGGTCGGGAAAACAGAGGCAGAAACGCGCGCGCGGATGCTCTTTGACGACGGCGTTCCACTCTCCGCCCGTATAACGGGAGGGCTTCTCCGCCCGCGAAAGCAGGGGGAGCAATCTATTCCTTAAATTTTCCATCAAAAGTTATTCGGCGTTCAACGCTCCATAACGAGCGCGGCGGCGCCTATGACGCCGGCATCGTTGCCTAGAGTAGCAGCCACCACGTCGATGGGCGGATTGAACTCCGCACCATAGGCATTCCTGCGCACGAAACGACGCAATGGCAGGATGAGCGCGTCCCCCTCTTTGGAGATGCCTCCGCCTATTATGAACACCTCGGGATAGAACACGTTCGCAAATCCGACGAGCCCCGTCCCGACATAACGGATATAAGTCGAAACCACACGTTTTGCGACTTTATCCCCTTGTTTTGCAGCGATAAACGCGGTTTTTCCGTCTATACCCTGCTCCTTGGCAAGGCGAGCGAGCAGGCTGTCGGGGTGACGTTCCGCGGCTCTTGCCGTCTGACGCATGAGCGCCGTTGCGGAGGCATACGCCTCAAAGCAGCCTCTCTTGCCGCAGCCGCACACTTCGCCGCCGGCTTTGATGATGACGTGTCCGCCCTCCGCGCCTGCCGACCTGTTGCCCGTGAGCAGTCTGCCGTCTGCGACTATGCCCGTGCCCACGCCCGTGCCCAGCGTGACCGTGACGCTGTTGCGCGCGCCGCGCCCGGCTCCGAACATGGTTTCGCCCAGCGCCGCGCAGTTGGCGTCATTGCTTATCCTGACGTTTTTCACGCCCAGCATATCGCTCAGCAGCCTGACGAACGGAGTCTTGACAAAATTGATGTTGCAGCTGTAACGTATCACGCCTTCCGCGTCGTCCACCGACCCGGGAGAGCCCACGCCTATGCCGCCGAGCGAGGAAAGTTCCGCTCCGCCGCGTTCCGCCACCGAACGCACGAGCGCCGCGATGTCCGCGACTATCTCCTCCGCCGGTGCGGATGCCCTGGTGACGACGGTGTCTTTCAAGAGGATCTTCCCTTTTTCGTCCACCAGACCGGCTTTGACGCTCATGCCGCCTATGTCAACGCCTATGTAAAGCATACACGTCCTCCCTGCCGCGTGCGCGCGCCGCGCACACTCTTGCACGGGATATTCTAAAACAAATATATAACTCTGTCAACCGTGTCGAAAACGGCGTGTTTTTCCCCTCGGTTTTACTGCTTTTCCCCAATGCCAGACCGGAATAATACGAACCAGCCTCGGAGCAATTCTTTTCGGCGCTTTTGCACAGCCGAACCTTGCCAATATATATACTATTGCCTGCGTTCCGCCCGTGCAACATCATCCGAAAATCTTTTGCTCTGAGGTGCGAGCAGTTCCGCGCCCGCCGATTTTTGGCTGAGCAAGGAAGTCGCTGCAGCTAATACTTGACTGTATTAGCAAGGCGAATGACGCGGTTCAGGCGGAAATCGGCGGCGCTGAACCTGGTTCGTATTATTTCGGTCTGGCATGCCGGACATGGTCGGCATCGTTCGCTCCGCCATCGTTTTCGGAAAGGGAGATGGCGGACGGAGGGAGTTCGGGCGAGGAGCCCTTCCCTGCCGCGACGCATTCGCGCAAGGTGCGCGAAAGTCTGCCCTCTTTCGCGATGCCGCGCAATTCTCCTTCCGTGAGCACGCATACCTCGTCGGGAGGGGCGCCGTCGGCGTGTTCCTCCACCACTCTGAAACGCGTGACGTTGCGCCCGTCCACGTACCCGAACAATCTGACGAGAGGGGTGTCCGCACTCACTATCACGCTCCGTTCGCACACGCCTGCGCGGTAGTTTTTGCAACCTGCCGCGAGCACGCTCGCATAGGTGTCGCGCTTCGCCCCGAACGCCGCCCCCGAAAACAGGAATACCGCCGTTATCCCGAGGGTAAACGCGGCGGCTTTCATGATGAAGGAAATGATGAACAGGACAAAGAGCGCCACGCTCACCGCGATGCCTGCCGCCTGCATACGTTTAACGGCTTTCATGCGGTTGGACGCAAGCCCCGTCAGCACTCTGGAACCGTCCAGCGGATAGACGGGGAGCAGATTGAAAAGCGCGATCGCGAGATTGGCTGCCAAAAACACGCGCGTGAAAGGATATGCGGCAGGAAAGACCCACCACAACGCGAGTATCAGGGCGGCGCAAAGCAGATTGGCGGCAGGACCGGCGAGCCCCACCAGCACGCAGGAGCGCCCGTCCATCTCTTCCTCCGCACTCATCATCGCGCCGTACGGCATGAGAGTGAGCGTCTTTGGGACGTAACCGCGAAGACGCGCCGCCGCCGCGTGCCCCAGTTCGTGCAGGCATACGGCGACAAAAGTCCAGACGAACGCCGCCGCCTGCCCGAACAACACGAGCAGCACGGCAAGCGCGTAAAAGAGCGGATGGACGGAGATGCGCATCACAGCACGGCAGCCGCCGCCTGTCCCACCTCGGATACCGCCGCGCTGACGGAGCTCTGCCCGAGCAGCCCGGCGAACAGGAAGCCCAGTGAGATGAACACCCCTATCACCACGGGCACCAGTGCGAGATCGAGAGGATCCACCTTTTTCAGGAAGGAACGCACCCCGGACTTTTTCTCCCTGCGCACTCCGACCTCGTTTTCGGCTATGACGTTTTCGCTGACTTCGACTTCGATTTTTTTGGTTTGGTCAAACTCCATGATTCACCTCGCCTTAAAACCTATTCGGGCGGCGAGAAAATTATTCCGTTTCGGGCACGGGCAGTTCCTCCGTGGTGGCAAAGGCTTTGACGCCGCGCGCCGAAAAGGATATCCCCACCAGAACGGAGCCGTCCTCCGTCCGCTCCAACGTGACCTCCGCCCTGCCCGGGCAGACGAAGTAGTCCTCCGCAACGCGCGCGAGGTCGCTCGTGAGCGCGGACACGAACCCTGCGTTCACGGACGCCTTGTCGCGCAGCAACATCTCTTTCATCCTCTCTTCCATGAGCCTTGCAGGTCTTACAGCCATCTCCTTCTCCTCCTTCTGCCCGTCATGCGCAGTTCGGCGCATTTTTTCGTGCGGTTCGCCACGTTATCCGCAAACAGCAGGAAAGCCTTTTCCGAGAGCGCGAACGAAGGCACGCGCCCCAGTTGCTGGTATATGGTGATGCAATCGTCCTCGGGGATGACGCCTATCGCCGGCGTATGCAGCAGCCTCGCGATATCCTCCGCGTCCATCATTTCTCCGCGCGCCGCCATATCCGGGCGCAGACGGTTCACCGCAAGCGACACATCCTCCAACCGATAGGCGGAAAGCAAAGTGATGACTTTGTCCGCGTCACGGATGGCGGACGCCGACGGCGTGGTGACGACGATGGCTTCCGTCGCCGCCGAAACCGCCCTGTGAAACCCGTTCTCTATGCCGGCAGGACAGTCGATGAGAAGAAAATCACAGTCGGTGACGGAGTCTATCACCCCTCTGAACGCCTGCGCGGACATCTCACCTCCTCCGCCTGCGGACGGCAGTATGCGCGCACTGCTCTCGCTGTCGCGCACCAACGCCTGGAAAACGTGACATTTGCCGGACAGCACGTCGCCTATGTCGTACACCACCCTGCTGTCCACGCCCGTCACCACGTCCAGGTTGTTGAGCCCGACGTCGGCGTCCACCATAACGACGGCATATCCCATGTCCGCAAGGCATCTGCCCAGCGAAGCGGTGACGGTGGTCTTGCCCACGCCCCCCTTACCCGAAGTCACGACTATCTTTCTCATGACCGCAGTTTAACCTTGCGCGCGACGCGGCGCGCGACGGAATGTGAAAGAAGAGGACTAATTTTGTCAAATGCAAGACAGATGTTGAAAATTCCGCATCGCGGTGCTATCATTACCCAAAAGGAGCGCTTATGAGAAATATAGCTATCACCACGGATATGGCGGCGGATATGCCGGAAGGTTTCTTCGCCGCACACGGCGTGGAAGTGCTGCCCATGCCCTTCACGCTGGACGGAAAGGATCATTTCGACGGCGAACTGCCCACCTATCACGAGTTTTACGACAAACTGCGCGCGGGAGCCGTCGCGTCCACTTCGCAGACCTCCTCCTACGCCGCCATACACACCTTCGAACGGCTGCTCAAAGAAGGCTGCGACATACTGCACATCTCCTTCTCTTCGGGCATGAGCGGCAGCGCCGCAGGCGTTTCCGCCGCGGCAAAGGAACTCACCATGAAATACCGCGACGGCAGCATCCGCGTGGTGGACAGCCTCTCCGGATGCGGCGGTCAGGGGCTCATGGTGCACGACGCCCTGAAAATGCGCGACGCCGGCATGACCCTGGACGCCATCGCCGATAAACTGGAAGCGGACAGGATGAACTATCACCACTTCTTCATCGTAGAGGACCTGAACACCCTTTACCGCGGCGGCAGGTTGAGCCGACTGGAAGCGGCGGTGGGGACCATGCTTGGCATAAAACCCCTGCTCGAACTCAACCACTACGGCAAAATAATGCCCCTCCTCAAAGTGATGGGCAAAAAGAAAGCCCTCTCCGCCATCACCGAACAGGTGGTCAAATTTTATAAGCCCGAACTCAATGACTTAATATTGGTGGAGCACGGCGACGACCTCGCCGGCGCAAAACAGCTGGCGGAAAAAATAACCGCAGCCATCCCCGATATTAAAATAGAATTTTGCAACGTGGGCTACCTCGTCGGAGCGCACGCCGGTCCCGGAGCGCTGGCAGTCTTCTTCGTCGGCGCGGAAAGACCTCGCTTCATCAACGTCCCCATCCCGGGGTTGAAGACCGCAAAATGAGGTGACTCATGCACAACTCTCTCACCGACTGCTTCACCCTCTCTAACGGAGTGCGCATCCCCTGCGTGGGCTTCGGCACCTATAAGACCCCCGACGGCGACGTCTGCACCGAGAGCGTGCTCGCCGCCCTTGCCGCAGGCTATCGCCACATCGACACCGCGGAGTTTTACTTCAACGAGGAAAGCGTCGGAAAAGCCGTGTCCGAAAGCGGCTTGCCGCGCGAAGAGATATTCGTCACCACCAAAGTGTGGAACACCCACCAAGGCTACGACTCCACTCTCGCCGCCTTCGACGCCTCCGCAAAAAAACTCGGGCTAGACACCCTTGACCTCTACCTTGTGCATTGGCCTATCACCAAGGACTATAAGGCGGAATACCCCTCACGTTTCCTTGACACGTGGCGCGCGCTCGAACGTCTTTATGCCGACGGACGCGTGCGTGCCATCGGCGTGTGCAATTGCCTGAAAACACACTTGAACGTACTTTTAGGTGAATGTAAAGTGCCTCCTATGGTAAATCAGGTGGAGTTCCACTTCGGTTTCACCGACGCCGATCAAACGGAAGCCGTCGCCTTCTCGCAGGCTAACGGCATCGTCGTCGAAGGCTGGGCGCCCCTCTGCCGCGGCAAGGCTTTCGGGCATCCCGTCCTCGCCGCAGTGGCTCAAAAACACGGCAGGACGGAAGCGCAGGTGCTGGTGCGTTTTTGCCTGGAACACGGGGTGCTCCCCCTCCCCAAATCCGCAACACCGTCGCGCATACGCGAAAACGCCGACGTCTTTTCCTTCTCCCTCGACGCTGACGACCTCGCCGCTCTCGACGCCGTATCCCGAATAGGCCGCCTCGGCCCTCACCCCGACGAAGCCAGACACTGACCCCGTCGTCGTTGAGGGATGGGGCTTTATTCCGCCTTTGAAAAGAGAATTATTGATCAAGCGCACTCCGAGTAAGTGAGCGATTACGTCTTCGAATAATGAGTGTCGGGTTCAGGTACGCACACTCATGCTTCACGTTATACCGGCACAGGAACGCGTTGGGACACAACGGGGACGGGGTAAAGCAGGGGTACCCACTTGTGGGGTTTGGGTGCGCAAATGTTCAGATGTGGGGTTGCATGCCCACATTTGAACATTTTTGCCCCGTCCCCGTTTGTCCCGAATTAAGAAAGAGCGCTCTACTCCAGTACATGTGTGGAGTAAAGTTTAATTGGGGGCGTCCCCTGACATGGGAGTACAGCCCCCCTCCTTCCCTTCGGGGAAAGGGGACATTCCTCATACCTTTAAGTATTGTTTGCCCCCTTCCTTCGGGTTTCCCCCAAAATCGTTCCCCCTTAAAAGGGAACCCACCATTTTGGGGGAAACCTTCGGCGCTCGCGCACGATTGCTTCCGAGGACGGCACCTTTACGGAGCCGCCATGTTATGCCGCTTGCAATGCGCCCGCTGCGCGAAGAGAGTGGCGCATTGCCGGCGCACTATTCGTCTAGCGCTCGGCACTCACACGGTCGCCGCCTGTTGCGGCTCCGCTCCGAATAAGTGCGCATCGTGTACGGGGTTGAACGCGCCGCGACTTGCAAGCGTGAGCGAAAATTCGCCCACGGTGCAAGTTTGGCTGAGCGGCGCGTAATTACGTCTTTGAATGAGAGAGTAATTTATCAAGCACGCTCCGAATAAGTGTGCGTGGGGTATGGGATATTTACCCGTCTTCGAATAGGGTTTGGAAAAATAATTTCAACTCCCCCTGTACTAAACGGCGATATTTGGATGCAGAACGCGAAAACGCCCTTGTCGGGAGGCGGAGCGTACATTGACGTACGTGAGCATCCACGACAAGGGCGTTGACAAAGTTCTGCGCCAAATAGCGCCGTTTAGACGGTTTTGCGACCGCTGGTCAACGCAGCCTTCACCAACATCACCACTCCGACGGCAAGGCTTATGGCGCCGATGGCGATGAACAGACCTTGGGGGACCTCGACGTAGGCGACGATGAAGAGGACGCCTACGGTGACGGCGAGCAGAATGGTGAGGATGAAGAGGACTTTGGCGACGGTCGCCATGCCTTTGAAGTTCTTGAACCCCAGGACGCACACTATCACGGCAAAGAGCAGGATGGCGATGCCGAGCAGAAGGAGCATGATCTGTGCCCCGACGGTCGCTGCGATGACTATCAACGCGACGCCCAGGATCACCTCTATGATGCCCATGATCCAATTCTGATTGAAGAGTTCAAAGAGCCCAAGCACGGTCAGGATGACGCCGATTATCATCATTGCGGTGCCGATGATGCCTGCCCCCTGCCACACGAACAGCACGCCGAGGACGAGGAACAGCAGACACAGCATGACGTTGCTGTCGGTAGGCTTGACGGTTTTTTTGATTTTTTCAGCCATGATATCACCTCATATAAAGTAGTGACGGGGCGCGCCCGACACCCGATTTTTCGCACGCATTATATAATGCGCTCGTTTTATTTTCAACCCATGCGGTGAAAATATTCGCAATTTTAATGAATACCCCCGCCTTCCGACGGGGGATATACGCTTTATTCGCTCCTGAGCGCGACTGTCGGGTCTTTCTTGGACGCGATGCGCGACGGGATGAAACCTGCCAATATACTGAGCGCCACACTGACTGCGAACATCACAAGACATTGCCACCACGACACGCTCATCAGTCCGCTTATTCCCAGCACCGCCGCCAGTATCGCGCTGCCTGCGAAGGAGAACGCCACCGCGACCACGATGCCTATCGCGCCCGAGTACGCCCCAAGGATGGCGGACTCAGAAATGAACACGCGCGCAATATCCTTCTTTCGCGCACCCAAACTTCGCAGCACGCCTATCTCCTTCCTGCGTTCGAGCACGGAGGTGTAGATGATGATGGCTATCATGATGGTGGACACTATTAAGGATATCGCCGCGAAGCCCACCAGCACCTGCGTGACAGTGGAACTGAGCTGCTCCACGAACGCCATCATGATCGCCAGCTGATCGGTGTACTTCAAGTCGTTGCCCGTGGTGTCGATGTAGGTCTGTATGAACTGCTCTATCTCCGCTTTATGGTCGAATGAGTTAGCGTAGAAGGATATGGACTGCGGCGAGGCAGGATCCGCCACACCTACCGCGCGCATTATCGCGACATAAGCGGCGTAATCATCCCTGCCCAAGCGCGTGCCCACCGTGACGACCTTCTTCTCGTCGCCGAACAACGCGCCGGGAACGCTGACTGCCTGTTTCAGAGCGACGGGAGATACCCAGCCTCTGAAATTGTCCGCGGTGACGATGCCGTTTGCCTTATCCTCATCGTCCGCCGCCATGGAGAGCGCGGCTTCCTTCATCATTTCGACGATGGGGTGGGACTCCGCCTTTTCCAGCATGGCGAGGGTGAGCGCCTCCGTGTAGCCGACATATCCGTTGATGGAGGTGACGGTCACACCGGGTTTGGGACGCACGACGCCGACTATCTCCAGCTCCTGCACCCCGTTGGCTTCGAACACGGCGTCCACGGTTTCCTTGTCCGTAGCTCCCCTGTCCGTTTCGGTATAGCCGAAGGAGGAACTTTCGTCTTCGATGAAATAGTCCGCGTCGGTGATGACGTAATACTTCTTGCCGACCAATCCGCCGTCCCCTTCCAGCTTGATGGGCTTGTAAAACTCTTCCAACAGCTTTTGAGTTTCCTCATCGTCCTTATCGAGCGCGGAGTTGATAAGATTCACAAGGTCGTCCTGCGAACGCAGCCCCAGCATGAACATACCGAAGTCGGGGATGGTGTTGTAGCTGTCCATGACCACGATTATCTCGTTTGCGGAATCCTGGTCCGGCCACCTGCCGGCTACAACGTCGTACTGACGCTCCAAAAGTTCCTGATTGGTGCTGATCTGATCCCAGGACGCGGTGAACGCCTCCGCCATGCTCGTAATCGCGGCGAAGTCACCCTCGGTCGGGAGGAAGGAGCCCATGGCGTCCGTGAAGGGATTGACCTTCATGTAATTTTCATCGGGAGATTTCGGGTCCTCGGTGTAGATGTTGAGAGTGGTGCCGTAGCCGTACTTTACCACGCCCAACGAATCGTCGAAGTTATCCTCGATGTAGGCTTTGAAAGTTTTAAGGTCGTTTTCGGCGAATATCTCGTCCATCTCCGCAAACAGAGAGCCCAGCACGTCGCCTACCACCAGCTCGCCGCTGTCGGGATACTGTTCCCCTACCCCGGAGGAACCGCCTAAAACTGTGTTCATGACGTTCTGCAAAGACACGTCGCGGTCGTTTATGGTGATGGGGTATTGCGAAAGCGCGTTCTCTTCCAGCGCGGAGATGTAACCGTTCACGCCGTTGGAGAGCGCGAGCACGACCACGATGCCGATGATGCCTATGCTGCCTGCGATGGAGGTGAGCAAAGTGCGCCCCTTCTTGCTGAGCAGGTTGGTCCAGGACAGATTGACCGCCGTGCCTATGGACATATAGGACTTCTCGCGTTTGCGGAAAGCGCGGATCTTATCCCCTATCCTCGCGAATATATTCTTCTTTTTGGGAGGCTCGGGGGACGCCTGTTCTGCGCTCTGCTGCGCGGCGGCGTTTTCGTCGTAATATGCCCCGTCGCCGTAGGGCGCGCCGTTCTCACCGTAATAAGCTCCGTCGCCGTAGGGCGCGCCGTTCTCGTCATATGCCGCGTAATCGCCTGCCTCGCCGGTGTAATATTCGCCGTCGCCGTAAGGCATACCGTTTTCGTCATATGCCGCGTAATTGCCCGTTTCTGCGGCTGAAACACCGTTTTCGGCAGTTTGAACGCCGTTTTCCGTCATTTCGCTCGCTTGCGCGGCGCTCTCGGCGGCGCTGTCGTAAGGCATCGTGTCGCCCACCACTTCACCGTCTTTCAGGTTGATGATACGCGTGCTGTACTCGTCCGCGAGCTGTCCGTTGTGGGTGACCATGACGACCAGCCTGTCGCGCGCGACCTCTTTGAGCAGCTCCATGACCTGCACGCCCGACTCGCTGTCCAGCGCGCCGGTGGGTTCGTCCGCGAGGATGATGTCGGGGTCGTTGACCAGGGCGCGCGCTATCGCGACGCGCTGCATCTGACCGCCCGACATCTGGTTAGGCTTTTTCTTCGCCTGCTTTTCCAGCCCGACTTTGCGCAGCGCTTCCAACGCCCTCTCTCTGCCCTCCTCCTTGGGAACGCCTGCGAGAGTGAGGCTGAGTTGCACGTTTTTGAGCACTGTCATATGAGGGATGAGGTTGTAGGACTGGAAGACGAAACCTATGCGCCTGTTGCGGTAAGTGTCCCAATCCTCATCGCGGTATTTTTTGGTGGACACGCCGTCCACCTGTATGTCGCCGTCCGTGTAGCGGTCCAGCCCGCCCACGATGTTGAGAAGGGTGGTCTTGCCGCAGCCGGAGGGTCCGAGGATGGAAACGAATTCGCTCTTGCGGAACTCGATGGAAACGCCTCGCAACGCGAGAACGCTCTCCTCCTCCGTCTTGTATTCCTTTGTGATATTGACCAGTTTAAGCATCTTTCACCTTTTGTTAGCTTGTTTTGCGCGCCGACACGCGCCCGTCTTATTATGATGACTAACGCTATATTATTAAATTATCTTAAAAAAAGTCAAGCGTTGAACGCACATTGTATTATCTTAACAGATGTCGCGCGCCGCAACATACCCGTCCCGAAACGGGTTGCCGCGGACCGGAGCGCTTACGCCACTGTTTACTGCGCGTCCGAGGACATAATTCGCGGAGGAACGCTTTTTTACATTTTTGTGACAACTAAATGACATATTCCGTGTTAGACTTGAATCAAGCTGAATGAACGGTGCGCGCGTCGATGTGGGACAGCGCGATACGGAACGGTTCCGTTCCGGTCTAAATCAGGGACAACGGTGAAACATGGATTACGTTTACGCAGTATTTGAGCTCCTTGCCGGTCTGGGCGCTTTTCTTATAGGCGTCAAACTGCTCTCCGACAACATGGAGAAGCTCGCAACGGGAAAGATGCGCTCCCTCTTCCACCGCGCTTCCGCAAAACCCGTTGCGGCAGCGGCATCCGCCGCCGACTCGTCAGACGACGCCAAAACGGCGTCCGACACCGGCTCGGCAGGCGACGCCAAAAAGGAACGGCGCAAAGCAAAACTCCGCGCAAAGACCAAGGAGTGGTCCGCCAATCTCGCAGGCGTGGGCATAGGCACCGCCGTCACCGCGGTGATACAGAGTTCCTCCCTCACCACCGTCATGGTGGTCGGTCTGGTCAACGCAGGGGTCATGACCCTGACGCAAGCCGCCACTATCACGATGGGCGCGAACATCGGCACCACCATCACGGCGCAGATAGCGGCGCTCTCCGCTTTCGACGTCGCCACGTTCGCCATGGGGCTGACGGGCATAGGCGTGCTCATCGCCTACGCCACCAAAAAGGAAAAAGTGCAGACGATATGCTATGCCGTGGCAGGACTGGGGCTGGTGTTCGTCGGGTTGGACGTCATGGACGCGAGCATGGATTTCTTCCAGGAAAGCCAGGTCATCGTGGATCTGTTCGCGAGCATAACCAACCCCTTCCTGCTCTTCTTCCTCGGCATCGCCATCACCGCGATAATACAGAGTTCCTCCGCCGTCACGGTCATACTCATCGCCATGGCGGAGAGCGGCATCATAATAGGCGGAGGCGGCAACGCGGTCATGTACGTCGTGCTGGGCACCAACATCGGCACCTGCGTCACCGCGCTGCTCTCCTGCATAGGGACGTCCGTCAACGCCAAGCGCGCCGCGGTCATACATCTGCTGTTCAACGTCATAGGCTCCATCATCTTCTTCATCGTTATGGTATGCTGGCCGGACATGAACAGAGTGACGCTGGAATCCTGGTTCCCCGACAACCCCGGCACGCAGATAGCGATGTTCCACACCTTCTTCAACGTCATCAGCACCATACTCTTCCTGCCCTTCACTAACGGGCTGGTCAAACTTGCGGAGTTGATGGTGCGCCCGAGAAAGGCGCAGGAGGATGGCGAAGCCGCTCCGTCCAGGTTGGACAAACGTCTGCTCCCCACCCCCGCGCTCGCCGTGGACAGCGCGACGGAGGAAGCTGCCGTAGCGCTCGAAAAGGCAATAAAGACCCTGCGCACCGCGGTGGACGGTTTTATAGAGCAGGACACCTCCAAGACGGAAACGGTGACCAAACTCAACGAGGAAGTGGACGGGACGCTCGCAGGGATAGACTCCTATCTGGTGCAGATCTCGGCTTACGACTCCACCCTGGAAACGGAAAAGCGCATCGCCGCGCTGCACTCCTGCCTCGGGGATATACACCGCGTGGGCGAGCTGGCGCAGAATGTCACCAAATATACCAGGCGCACCGAAAAGGACAGCCTTTACTTCTCCCCCAAAGTCAAGGATGAGGTCAGGGATATGTTCGAGCTGCTGGAAAAGATGTCCGTCAAGGCAGGCGGCATAATGACTTCCGGCGCGGTGGACGAACTGGAAGAGATAGACGCCATGGAAAACGAGATCGACGCCAAACGTAAACGCCTCATCAAAGATCACGTTGCAAGGTTGGGCAGCGGCGAGTGCCGCCCCGAAAGCAGCGGCGTGTTCGTCAATCTGGTGTGCAACCTCGAACGCGTGGGCGACCATCTCAATTATATCGCGCACTCTTCGGATCAGGGCTGACACGGAGGAACATGGAAAAGACGGTTTTTCTGCTCGAAGACGACGACGGCATATGCGACCTCGTCAAATGCACCTTGCAGCTCGGCGGCATAGACTGCCGCACTTTCGGCACGGTGAGAGCTTTCGAGGACGCGGCGGCGCTCGATCCCCCTTCCATCGCGGTGCTGGACATCATGCTTCCCGACGGCAACGGGCTGGACGTGCTCACGCGCCTCAAAAAAAAGCACCCCGAGGTGTATTGCATCATGCTCTCCGCCCTGGGAAAGGAGTCGGACAAGGTCACGGGGCTCAACCTCGGCGCGGACGATTACATCGCAAAACCTTTCGGCATCCTGGAATTTTCCGCCAAGATAGCCGCCGTCTTCCGCAGGATAAAGAAAAAGCCCGTTCTGCTGCAAGTGGGCGGCGTGACCATGGACTGCGAAAAAATGTCCGTCACCCTGAACGGCAAGGAGGTTTCCCTCTCCGGCAAGGAATTCAAACTGTTGCAATACTCCTTGGAAAACCCCGATAAGGTGCTGACGCGCGACGAACTGCTCTCCAATGTCTGGGGCTACGAAGGCGGCGAGACCCGTACCATAGACAATTACGTCAGTCACCTCCGCAAGCTGGGTTTCAACTACGAAACCGTCTTCGGGGTGGGCTATAAGTTCAAATCGGAATGAGAAGGCGACTTCTGCTTGCTTCCTTGATCATCACGATTGTCGGGCTGGTGATATTTTCCGTCGTCACCGCCAATGTTTCTTACCGCTCTCTCATCACCAACACACGCGGAATAGTCACCACGCAGCTCAACGCGCTGACCGCTGAAGATATCGCGGACGGCGGCGCTTCCGCGGCGCAGGCGCTCTCGGCATCTCTCGGAGGGATGCGCGTCACGTTCATGGACTCGGAAGGCAATGTCACAGGCGACAGCTTCGGCGTGCCCGTGGGCGAATCGCGCGCGACGAGGGAGGAAGTGGCTGCCGCCATGCTTTCGGGAGAGGGATGGTCAACGCGCCGTTCGGACACGACGGGAGAGGATATGCTCTACGTCTGCAAGCGCACGGATAACGGACTGGTGCGCCTGGGCATCGCCACGAGCTCGCAGTCGGACACTGTGGTGGACTCGCTGCCTTCGCTGGCGTGGTTTTTGGTGCTGGACGTGCTGGTCTGCCTGGTGTTCTCTTACTTTGCCACCAATTACGCCTTAAAACCCGTAGAGGAACTAGCGCGCAGCTCCAAAGGCACCGCGCCCCTTTCCACCAAGTACCGCGAGCTCTACCCCATCGCGGACATCCTGAACAAGAAAAACGAGGAGATACGCGCGCAGCTGAACGTGATAAACGAGGAACAGCAGCGCGTAGCGCGCGCCACCGAATCCAAAAACGAGTTCATCTCCAACATCTCGCACGAAATGAACACCCCTCTCACCAGCATAAAGGGGTTTGCGGAACTGCTGGAACACGGCGACCTGGACGAGGAAACGCAGAAAAAAGCGTACCGCATCATAAAAACGCAGGCGGACAGGCTGTCCGGGCTCATCGCCAGCATCATCAACTTCAACGAGCTCGACAACGACGAACTGCCCTGCTACGACTGCGACGTTGCCCTCGCCGCGCGCGAAACGGCGGAATCGCTGCGCGCGGACATAGAAGGGCGCGGACTCACTCTGACGGTGGATGCGGAAGAGGCGGTCATCGTGCCCACGCGCACGGAACGCCTTGCGGAGATATTCGGCAACCTCATCCGCAACGCCACCAAATACAACAAGGAAAACGGCAGCATATCCGTGGTGGTGAGAGCCGGCAAGACGCCGTATGCGGAGGTGTCGGACACCGGGATAGGCATCTCGGAGGAGGACCTCAAACGCGTGTTCGCGCGCTTCTTCACCGTGGACAGATCCCACGGCGGAAAGCACGGCGGCTTCGGGCTGGGGCTCGCCGTAGTCAAAAAACTGTGCGACCGCGCAGGCTGGAAACTGACCGTCCGCAGCGTGCTGGGAGAAGGCACCTCTTTCCGCATAGAGTTCTGACCTCTCCGCGCTCCGCCCGTCAAAACCCCTCTTCCGTGCGCCCCCTTCCCTGCGGCGCGCGCCGCGCAACGTGCGTCCCGGACGACAACGGCGACAAGCAACTTAACAACGCATTAACGGTTTAGGACACCGAAAAACGCCGGATAAACCGGCGTTTTTGTCATTGCTTTCATCTCTGCCGCGATCGCGCGGCGGCAGTTTCATTCCACGGTAACAGCCCATATCAGGGTGTAGGACGCGAGCGGAGAAAGCTCGAACATATCGCGCTTGGACGCAAGGTCGTCCACCTCTCCGTCATAGGAAGGCAGGCTGGTCCACGGTTCTATGCACACATACGGCGCCTCCTTGTGCGGCGCGTGCCATATGCCGAGATACTTCATGGCGTCGGGCACTTCCACGGTCACGCTGTGCGCGGAAACGTCGCTTTTCAGCGTTATGCGCTTGGACGCTCCGGTCAGTATGACGGCGTCGCGGTCGAAGAGGGAGTGCCTGAGAGGGAGGAACTTGCCCTCCTCCAACGGGAACGCCGCTCTCTCTGGCGTGGTCAGACAGGCGTCGGACATCACCACCTGCACGGGCGCGCATTCGGGGCAGAACTCCAGCTTCCAGTCCTCGAAGTTCCCTTCACCTGCGAGCGGCACGTTGAACCCGGGATGTCCGCCCAGCGCGAACGGCATGGTGCTCTCGGTGTGGTTCACGACGGATATCTCCATCTGCACGGTGCTGCCCACGAGCGAATAACAGATGTGATACTCGAACTCGAAAGGATACATCTCCATGGTCTTGGCGTCGGAACGCAGACCGAAGTCGATCTTGTCGCACGCCAGCACGGTGGCGTCCAGCACGCTCTTTCTCACGAAACCGTGCAAATTCATCTCATAGGTCTTGCCCTCGAAAGTATATTTGCCCTCCGTGAGCCTGCCGCAGATGGGGAAGAGATTGTACGCTCTGCCCTTCCAAAACTCGGGGTCCCCCTGCCAGAGAAATTCCGTGCCGTCCTTTTTGGATCTTATCGACATCAACTCCGCGCCGACATCGGAAACGGTGACTTCGATGAAATCGTTAAAAATAGTGTACTCCATGTTCCTCCTTATCAGGCGGACGCTTCCGCCTTTTTCATTATACTCCACAAACGGAAATAGTTCAACAGTAAATTTTTACGGAGGGAAAAACTGAAATCTGTGCGGCGTACTCTCTCACTCCTCGCAGGCTTGCACGGGAAGGGGAAGGGAGCGCAGATACGCCTTGAAGTCCGGAGGGAGGCGGAAACTTTCGCATGCCTTGCGCACAGCTTTGACGTGCACGTCGCGGACAAGCCTGCCCTGCTCGAAGAATTTCACGGCGTCCTCGCGGCGTTTTATGAGCGCGTCGCAGAAAAACCACGCCGCCGCCATATCAAGGTAATAGCCGCCGCAGACCGCCGCCACCTTCGCGAGCACGTCTTCGTCAAAGTTTTTGTCCAGGAAAAAGGCGCGCAGGCAGTTTATCCCCCAACGCGCGGTGTAAAGCCGCTCGCTCGCAATACACTCGTATGCGAAGTCGCGCACACGTAAGGACGCGCGAGAAAAACATTTGGGGACTATTGCGTCGCACACCGCCCAATTGTCCACGTAGGGCAAAAACCGCGCGACCGCCTGCACCGCACCATCCTCGTCGCGGACGGAGGAGATGAGCGCCGCATGCAGCATATCCTCGTCGTAATACCCGTGCGGCAAAACGCGAAGGAACTCCGCTTTGTCCTCTTCGCTCATACGCCGTGCGAGCGCGCGTATATCCGGCACGCGCACCCCCAGCACTCTCTCCTGCTCCACGCCCGGGATAAGGGATAAATGAAAGGTGCGGTAACGGGCGTCCGCAAGTTCTTTAAGCTCACGTTCCACGTCCATATCGCCGCACCTCTGTTAAAATTTTATTTTTGCCAAAAGCCACAAAATCCGCAGTTTAACGCACGTTTTCGATGTTATCATCCTCGCGTTCGGCAGATATGCTCCCTTCGTTTTTCTCCTCTCCGAACGGTTCGACGACGGGCAGACCTCTTTCGGCGCGCAGCCTGTCGGCTTCTCTTCTGCGCTCGGCGCGTCTTGCTTCCGCCTCTCTTGCCGCCTTATCTTCCGCCTTGCGTTGCAGCTTGTCGAAGTTCAGGATGAGGTACATCGTGCAGCCGAAAAGCGCGATGATGAGCGCACCCAATCCGACCAGCACGCCGCCCGTAAGTTTGCTGCCTCCCGTCGTCAGAAGGTATATCCCGACGCCGAGCAAAGCAAGCCCTATCAACAGGCAGATCACCGACATAACGGTGTTGCCCATCCTATTTGTCTTTGCTTTCATTTATCTCTTCCCCAAAGAGTTTTTGCAACATTACGGCGGCGCACTCCGACACATCGGCGTACGTCGCGTCAAAGTCCCCCGTGTACCACGGGTCGGCGATGTCGCGCGGCGAGGATGTGAAATCGCCCATCTTCACTATCCTGTCCCACACCCCTTCCCCCAAGATGCGGCGCATCGCCCTGATATTATATTCGTCCATGCCCACGAAGAGGTCGTAACGCTCGGCGTCGTCCGGCGTGAGCAGCACCGATCTTTTCGGATACACGCGCACCCCGTGAGCGCGCAGCACTTTCAGCGTTTCGGGGTGGACGGGTCTGCCCTCCTCGCAGTTGGTGGCGGCGGAAGCCGCGTGCACCCTGTCGCCGAGCCCTGCCTTTTGCGCCATGTCCGCGAACACGAACTCCGCCATCGGTGAACGGCAGATGTTGCCGAAACACACGAACATGACACTAAGATATCTTTCGTCGCGCGGACGGTTCATTTGAGATAGACTGCGACTTCGGACTCTTCCTTGCGCTTTTTGGGGCGCGGCGTCGCGGAAGTTGGCACGCCCACCGCGATGACCAGCTCCACTTTGCGCTTATCGCGTTTGCCGAGCCCTATGCACTCCTTGACGGCGCTTTCGGTGAACATCCCCAATATGCAGGTGCCCAACCCCTTTTCGGTGGCGGCAAGCACGATGTTTTCCACCGCGAGCCCGATGTCTATCGCGGAAAATTCCCTGCCGAAAAGCACCTGTCCCACTCGCTCGGAGTAGTTGGGTTTTTCGCGGAACACCACTATGAACGCGGAGGCTTTTGCGGCGAACTTATTGTTGCCTGCTATCTGCGCCGCGGCGCGCATCTTTTCCATCCTCTCGCCGCCGCTGCCGACGACGTAAAACTTCCAGGGCTGGGAATTGCACGCCGAAGGGGCGAGCCTGCCTGCTTCGACTATATCTTTAAGATCGGCGTCGCTCACGGGCTCGCCCGTGTAACTGCGACAGCTTTCGCGTCTTTTTACGAGTTCGAGAAATTCCATAATACTCCGTGCCCTCGGGCGTTCCCCGGGCGTCAGGGCCATTCTAGCCCATATTCGCCGTCAAGTCAAATATAAAAGTTTCGTTAATATATACGTCAGATGCTGCTTTTGATAAAAAGCGTTCAGCACTCGAACACGAAGGTCAGCGGACCGTCCTGCTCCTGCTCGATGAACATATGCGCGCCGAACACTCCCGTTGCCACGGTCACACCTTCGCCGCGCACTTTCTCCACCACTCTCTCGTAGAGCGCTTTTGCGCGCGAGGGCTCTTCCGCGCCGCCGAAATCGGGACGGTTGCCGTGCCCTCTGCCCAGCTTGCCGGCGAGCGAGAACTGGGACACCAGAAGTATCTCTCCTCCCACGTCCAGCACGCTGCGGTTCATTTTTCCGTCATCGTCGCGGAACACCCTGAGCCGCACCAGTTTGCGCGCGAAATAGTCCGCCTGCTCCTCGGTGTCCCCTTTGCATACGGCAAGAAAAACGGTCAGTCCCGACTTTATCTCCCCAACCGTGTCGCCGTCCACGGACAGTGAGGAACGGAAAGTCCTCTGTATCACTGCTCTCATATCCTATCTCCTTCCGCGTCCCCTGCGTCCGTCCGCGCCCTGCGCTCGGGCGGCGCGCCCAGGAACCTGTAAAACCTGCATTCCAGCTCAGAATTGTAAAGTGTGCGCACTTTGTCCGCTCTCCTGCCGAAACTCTTTTCGAAGGAGCGGCAGGAAGTGATGACATACGCGCTCCACTCGTCCAGCCGCGCGAACGCGCGCCCGAAATCGGCGTAGAGGGCGTCGAGTTCCCTCCCCTGCATCAGCCGCTCGCCGTAAGGCGGATTGGTGACTATGACGCCGTGCGCGAAGCGTGAGGATATCTCCCTTGCGTCCTGCACCTGAAAATGTATGTGCTCCGCCATGCCTGCGCGCGCGGCGTGTTCACGCGCGAGTCTGAGCGCGTCGGCGGAGATGTCGCCGCCCCTTATGCGCAGTTTGACGGTGCGGTCCACCAGTTCCTCCCCCTCTCTGCGCACGCTGTCGGCAACGGCAGGCGCGAGGGAGAACCTCTCGAACGCGAACGCTCTTTTGAGCCCGGGAGGAGTGTTCGTGCCTATCAGCGCCGCTTCCACGGGAATGGTGCCCGAGCCGCAGAAGGGGTCCAAAAAAGGGCGCTCTCCCTTCCACACCGAAAGCAGGAGCATGGCAGCCGCAAGCGTTTCGCGTATGGGCGCCTCCCCCAGCTTCACGCGATACCCTCGCTTATGCAGCCCGGCGCCGGAGGTGTCCAAAGTGAGGGAGACCCTGTCGCATAGGACGCACGCCTCGACGTCGTATTTTTCGCCGACCTCGGGCATACGTACGCCGCCGTGCGCCGCCGCATAGGAGTCCGCGACCGCCTTTTTCACCACGCGCTGGATGTCGCGCAAAGAAAAAAGTTTGCTTTTTATGCTCTTCGCGTTGACTGTTACCGCCGCGTCGGAGGGCAGAACGTCCTGCCACCTGACCGCGCGCGTCCCGTCATATAACTCGTCGAAGGTGCTTGCCGAAAATTCCGCAAGCACTATGCGCACTCTGCCTGCGGTGCGTAAAAACATATTGGCGCGCGCCACGTCGCGCATATCGCCCTCGATGTCCACCCTGCCGTACTCGGCGCCGCCGGGCAGATAACCGAGCTCGGTCAGCTCCCTTTTCAACACCGCTTCCGTGCCGCTCGCCGCAGAGATGCGCAGCTTCATGCGCCCGTCGTAAATGCTCATCCTTCGCGGCCTCCCTTTTCTTTCAGGATGTCGCGTATGACGTGCCCTGCCAGCATGAGCCCGGCAATGCCGGGAACATAGGATATGCTCGCAGGGGTGCGCCCCTCCCCCTGCCTCGGCGCTTCGTGGGAAAAAAGGACGTCCACACCGGAGGAGATGCCCCTCTCGCGCAGCCCCTTGCGCACTGCTCTCGCAAGCGGACAAACTGATGTTGCGGAAATGTCGCATATCTCAAAATCGGCACTTAATTTGTTTCCTGTGCCCATTGAACTCACGATTTTGACATTTTGTGCCTTCGCACGGCAGATGAGCTCCACCTTAGCGGCAACGGTGTCCACGGCGTCTATCACCCTGTCGTAACGGGAGAGGTCCACCCCGTCCGCAGTGCCCGGGAGATAGAACATATCGTAAGTTTCCGTGACGCAGTCGGGGGCGACGGAGAGCACCCTCTCCCTTGCCGCGTCCGTCTTTTTCATGCCCACGGAAGAGGTGGTGGCGAGTATCTGACGATTGAGGTTGGAAGGGGCGATGACGTCGCCGTCCAGCAGCCCGATGCGTCCCACACCGGCGCGCGCGAGCGCTTCGACGGCATAGCCGCCAACTCCGCCCAGCCCCACCACCAGCACGGAGGCGGAGGCGAGAGCTCTCACTCCTTCTTCGCCGACCAACGCCAGCGTCCGCGAACAAAATTCTTTTTGCATCATTCTCTCCGAGCGCCTGCCTCAAATGGCATGTCACGCAATGGGATGATAGCATTTTCGGCATGTTTTTTCAAGTCTTGCCGCCACAAAAAGCACACCGCGGACAACGATTGAAAAAATCGGATTTTTTCTTTAAGCATATGCCGCCGCGATTGACATCCGCGCGCGCGGTAAGTATAATGTTTATGATTAGATTTTTCGCTTAAAAAGGGACGGAGGGTTTGCGGACATCGCTTCCGCTTTGTAGGTAAATCATGCTTAAACTCGTCAACATCATCAAGGACTACAAAATGGCGGATTCCGTCGTCCATGCGGTCAAAGGGGTCAGCCTCAACTTCCGCAAGAGCGAATTCGTTTCCATCCTCGGTCCCTCCGGCTGCGGCAAGACCACCCTTCTCAACATCATCGGTGGGCTGGACCGCTACACGGACGGCGACCTCATCATCAACGACAAGTCCACAAAAGAGTTCCGTTCCAGGGATTGGGACGCTTACCGCAACCGCTCCGTCGGCTTTATTTTCCAGTCGTACAACCTCATCCCCCATCTCAACGTGCTTCAGAACGTAGAGCTTGCGCTCACCATTTCGGGCGTGTCCAAAAAGAAAAAGAGAAAGCTCGCCACCGAAGCGTTGGAACGCGTGGGGCTGGGCGGTCAGCTCAAAAAGAAGCCCAACCAGATGTCGGGCGGTCAGATGCAGCGCGTCGCGATCGCGCGCGCCATCGTCAACAATCCCGAGATAATCCTCGCGGACGAGCCCACCGGCGCGCTGGACACCAAGACCTCCGAACAGGTCATGGATCTTTTGCAGGAGATCGCGGACGACAGGCTCGTCATCATGGTCACGCATAATCCGGAGCTTGCCAAGCGTTACTCCACCCGTATCATCGAGCTGATGGACGGCGAAGTCATCGCGGACAGCAATCCTTACGACGGTATGCCCACCATCCTCGCCCCCGTCACTCCCATGGCGGAGGAGAACGTCACTCCTTTGGAGGAATACATCGCGCACAGCGAGTCCGAAGAGGAGGAAAACGGGGCTGTCATGGCGGAAACCGCCGTCAAAGAGGAAAGCAAGCCCGAGAACATCGAAACCGACAAAAAGCAAAAAAGCAAAAAGAAAAAGGGCAAAATGTCCGAAAACCCGGTCATAGAGGAAGCCACCGCCACCACGGACGACGCGGCGCCCTCCGCCCTGACTATGAACGACGCTTCCGTGAGCGAAGGGCAGACGGAGGAAGAAGCTGCGGCTAAATATGCGGCGGAGGAAGGCGGAAACGCCGACGCGGAGTCCGCGGAGCCCTCTCCCGAAGATAAATTCGTCGCGGTGCTCTCCCCCGAAACTCCCGTCAAGGTCAAAAAGCACAGCGGCAAGCCCAAACGCGAGAAGAAGGAACGCACTTCCATGTCCTTCTTCACCGCGCTTTCGCTGTCCGCGCGCAACCTCATCACCAAACGCACAAGGACTTTCCTCACCGCTTTTGCAGGCAGCATAGGCATCATAGGCATCGCGCTGGTGCTCTCCCTCTCCAACGGCTTTGACCTCTATATGAAAGACCTGGAAGGGAGCATACTTTCCAGCATGCCCCTCACCGTCAACTCCGTGGGCGTGGACCTCGACATCGACTCCCTCATGAACATGGAGATACAGACGGGCGACGGTCCGCAGTTCCCCGAATCCGATGAAGTCACCCCCTACAAACCCTCCGGGCTGATGGGGCTGGAAGGGATAGACTTCGGCGTGAACGTGCTCACGGACGAATACATGAAATACGTCCAAGCCATACCCGATGAGCTGCCCGGCACGCTGAACGCCATCAGATACAGCTACGGCGTGGGCATCCCTCTGCTCATAAAGACGGGCGAAGGCAGCTCCAACGACGATTACACCTTCATCCCACCCTCCAACTCCTCCTTCCTCGGGGACGCGATGTCCTCCATGGGGATGTCTTCAAACCCCATCGGCTGGCAGAAGCTGCTCTGGGACGACTTCATGCTGGAACAGTTCACCATAGAGGCAGGCGGCTATCCGGGCGACGAAGTCGCAAACGGGATCCTCGGACAGACCTACGAGGACGGCGAGGATTACAACGGCAATAAGGCGCGTTCCGCGGTGCTGGTCATCAACAGCTACAACATGATCGACTACTCCATTCTGGAAGCGCTGGGCATACCCCTCGAAGAGGACGGCAACGGCGGCTATCTGCCCGTAAACTTCGACGATATCCTGGGCACCGAGATCACCGTGGTCGGCAATAATAACTACTACAAAGTGCCGAGCGACGCTTACGTGGACGGCGACCCTGCGAACGGTTTCGTGAGCGCAGACGAGCTCTTTGACGAAAACGGCTCCATGAAGAGCAATATGCAGGCGACTTACAATCAGAACTTCGCGACCTACGACGAAGATGAGAACTTCACGGTCACGATAGTCGGCGTCCTGCGCGTGAAACAGGGCATCCTCGCCCCCCTGCTCCAAACCGGCGTCGCTTACACGGAGGACCTCGTACAGCTCTTCCTGGACGACTCCATGCAGTCCGAAATAGTCAAATATCAGCAGACTTTCACCAACGTGAACGTCATCACGGGCACCCCCTTCTCCTTCAACTTCGATCAGATCGTGTCCCTCATAGAGGGCTTCGGGATGAGCGAACGTGAAGTCGTGAGCGAAATGGTGGATATGCTGACCACTCTCGACCTCAGCACACTGCCCGGCGACCTCGGCGGAATGTTCAACGAAGGCACTACTCTTGAAAGTTTCCTCACCGCAGAACAGATAGACGCCATGCGCAACGCCGGGTCCATCTCCAATCTGCTTAAAACCGTGCAGAACATGAAATTGCAGTTCGGTGGGATGGAGATAGACCTTTCCGAGTATCTCTCCGACGACGCGCTGCGCGAGATGCTGCCCGAACTGAACATAGACATCGGCGGCTTCCAGCTCAGCGGCACGTCCATACTCGCATTGATAGACAGTTCCTATGAGGACATGATAAAGGGCTTGGGCGGCTCCGACACCCCGACGGGAGCGTATCTCTATCCGACCTCCTTCGAGGCAAAAGATCAGATCTGCGCCTATCTCGACGCGTGGAACGAGCAATACCCCGGGATGTCCGTCCAGTACACCGACTCCGCAGGCATGATCTCCGACCTGCTCTCCCAGGTGGTGGACATCGTGTCCTACATACTCATAGCTTTCGCCGCGATATCCCTGGTGGTGTCCAGCGTCATGATAGCCATCATAACCTACGTTTCCGTGCTCGAACGCACGACGGAGATAGGCGTGCTGCGCTCCATCGGCGCAAGAAAACTGGACGTCAGCAACCTCTTCAATGCGGAAACGGCGATCATAGGCGCCACGGCAGGCATATTGGGCGTGTTCCTGGCGTGGATAATCGACTTCCCGATAAACGCCTGGATAGCCTCGCTCGCGCCGCAGGCTCCCACGAGTTTCGCGGTGCTCAACCCCCTGCACGCTCTGCTGTTGGTGGCGCTGAGTATCGTGCTGACCGTACTTTCGGGGTTGGTGCCGGCGATCGCCGCCGCACGCAAAGACCCTGTCAAAGCGCTGCGGGCAACGGGATGATCGCAGGCGCAAGGCACTCTTCGCTCAAAACCCACGGCACCCCCGTGGGTTTCTTGCTTTTATGCCAGACCGGAATTATACGAACCTGCCTCGGAGCAATTCTTTTCGGCGCTTTTGCACAGCCGAACCTTGCCAATATGTATACTATTGCCTGCGTTCCGCCTGTACACAATCATCCGAAAATCTCTTGCTCTGAGGTGCGAGCAGTTCTGCGCCAGCCGATTTTTGATTGAACAAGGAAGTCGGTGCCGCTAATACCCCATCGTATTAGCAAGGCGAATGACGCGGTTCATGCGGAAATCGGCGGCGCAGGACCCGGTTCGTATTATTCCGGTCTGGCATACCTGCGCCTGCTCTTCGCCTCGCAAAAATACGGTCGTTCGCCTCGAACGCGACGTTTCTCTTTCGAAGACGGAATTACGCGCCGCTCACCCAAGCGTTCACAGGCGGCGTTGCCGCCGCGTGAACGCCGCGGCGCGAAATGCGACCTCGCAAGCCAGACGGATAATTAAGTAGACACGGGCGCCGTGCGCGTCGAGTCGCCTTCCTCTCCCCGCGAGCGATGTTTAGTTTATTCTGTTCGCCGCTTGATTATCTCTATGCGATACTAAAACTTTATCAAAATGGACGGAAAGTATATCCCGCATTTTAGGGGGGCTGAACTCTTACCGAGTGGGGGAGGAAAGCCCGAAGGGAAGGTGGGGGAACAATATTCCCATGTCAGGGGACTGCAGCTCCTCCTCCCCGATGCGGGGAAATTTTATTTACGGAAATTCGCGATAATACTTGACTTATGCCGACGACGGGCATATCATATGAATGACGGTTCATATGAACGTGCGTTCATGTGTTATCGGAAATATGTCGGAAGGAGAGAACTATGGCTTATCATCAGTGCACCGTGCATCCCGAAAAGGTGGAAGAGGTCGCAAGAGGGATGCAGGCTCCGCAGACTTTGGACAGGATGTCCGCATTTTTGAAAGTGGTCGCCGACCCGACCCGGCTGCGCATCGTCAACGCTCTGCTCATGGGCGAACTGTGCGTATGCGACCTGGCTGCTCTGCTCGGCATGGAACACTCCGCGGTGTCGCATCAGCTTGCGGTGCTGCGCAAAAACGCGGTCGTGAGCGTGCGTCAGGCAGGCAAAGTGAAATACTATTCTTTGAGCGACGATCACATAAACACCGTGTTTAACGTCACACTTACGCACGTAAACGAGTGATATCGTCATCAAGGACTTATTTACGACTTCGCGTCCGCATCGGCGGACAAAAGGAAAAGGACATGAAAAAGACATTTGAACTGGTGGGTCTGGACTGCGCCAACTGTGCGGCAAAAATGGAGCGCGCCGTCGCAGGGATAGACGGTGTACATCACGTAAGCGTGAGTTTCATCACGCAGCGGATGGTGTTGGACGCCGACGACGAGAGATTTGACGACATACTCAAACAGGCGGTGAAAAAGTGCCGCCGAGTGGAGCCCGACTGCAAGGTGCGCATCTGACATCATGACACACGACCAGAAAAAACAACTCATACGCATCATAATGTGTCTTGCGGCATTCTTTGCCGTCTTCATCGCCGACAAAACGCTTAGCGGCGGTCTGGTGGGCGTTATCGGCGGCAAGTACGGCTGGCTGCTGCCCTTTGCGCTCTACCTCGCCGTGTACGCCGCGATAGGCTACGACGTTTTGTGGCGCGCCCTGCGCGGCATACTGCACGGGCAGATGCTGGACGAGAACTTCCTGATGTGCATCGCCACGCTGGGCGCATTCGCGCTTGCGATATATACGGGCGCGTCGGGGCTTGCCCCCGAGGGCTTTGACGAGGGCTGCGCTGTTCTGCTCTTCTATCAGGTCGGGGAATTCTTCCAGGACTACGCCACGGGCAGGTCCCGAAAGTCCATCTCCGCGCTCATGGACATCCGCCCGGACAGCGCGAACGTGCTGCGCGACGGGAAGACCCTTTCGGTGGACCCGTCGGAGGTCAAAGTGGGGGAGATCGTCGTCGTGAACCCCGGCGAAAAAGTCCCGTTGGACGGCAGAGTGACGCTGGGGAGCTCCTCCCTGGATACGCGCGCTCTGACCGGGGAATCGCTGCCGCGCGAGATAACCGTCGGCGACAGCGTGGTGAGCGGTTCGGTGAACGTGAATTCGCACATCGAAGTGTGCGTGGAAAAGGAGTTTCACGATTCCACCGTATCAAAGATCCTCGACCTCGTGGAAAATGCGGCGGAACAGAAGTCCAAAGCGGAGAATTTCATCACCAAATTCGCGCGTTGGTACACTCCCGTCGTCGTCGGCGCGGCGTTGCTGCTCGCCGTCATCCCGGGCGCGGTCACTGGCAACTGGCAGGAGTGGGTCTACCGCGCGCTCAGTTTCCTGGTCGTATCCTGTCCCTGCGCGCTCGTCATCTCCGTCCCACTCTCCTTCTTTGCCGGCATAGGCGCGGCGTCAAAGCTGGGCGTGCTGGTAAAAGGCTCCAACTATCTTGAAAAGTTCGACAAAGCGGACATATTCGTGTTCGACAAGACGGGCACTCTGACAAAAGGCAATTTCGCGGTGGTGAAAGTGTCCCCCGAAAGCGACCGCGAGAGGATACTCGCCCTAGCCGCCGCGGCGGAAAAGGACTCCTCTCATCCGATAGCGCGTTCGGTGGTGGCTGCCTTCGGCGGTACGCCCGAGGAAGGCTATGTGCTGACGAACGAGGCAGGCATGGGCGTCGTCGCGGTCAAGGACGGGAAACAAGTGCTGTGCGGCAACGAGAAACTCATGCGCGCCCACGGAGTGGAGTTCCTCCCCGAAACGGGCGCAGGCACGGTGGTGTATGTGGCGGAAAACGGCAAATTCGTGGGCTCCGTGCTGGTCGCCGACGAGATCAAAGAGGAAACGCGCGAAGTCATCTCCCACCTCAACTCGCTCGGTTGCAAGACCGTGATGCTGACGGGAGATAACGAACACATCGCGAGCAGCGTGGCGGAAGAGATAGGAGTGAGCTCGTTCAAAGCCTCCCTACTGCCCCAAAACAAGGTGGAAGAGGTGGAGCGCGCCCTCGCAGAAAAGCGCAAACGCGACGTGCTTTGTTTCGTGGGCGACGGCATAAACGACGCGCCCGTGCTCATGCGCTCGGACGTCGGCATCGCCATGGGAGGAGTAGGCAGCGACGCCGCGATAGAAGCCTCTGACATCGTTTTGATGCGCGACGACCTCCGCGGCATCCCCCTCGCCAAACGCATAGCACGCAAGACCATGTGCGTGGTGTACGAGAACATCCTCTTCTCCATCATCGTAAAGGCGGCGATACTCGTGCTGACCGCGATAGGGCTCGCGAATATGTGGCTGGCGGTGTTCGGCGACGTGGGTGTAGCGGTCATAGCCATCCTCAACGCCATGCGCGTGAACGGAAAATACGCGGAAAAGCCCTCCCGTCAAGCGTTAAAAGCCCGAACGGCGGCATAAACGGCTCCCGAACGGGACATCGGGCAAAACGGGCACGGGCACGCCCCATCCTTCATCTTGCGAAATGCGCATATGCGCTGACGGGCTTCCCTTTCGGTGAAGCCCGTTTTCTTAGGCACATATGTCGGAGTGTGCACACGCGACGAACGCCGCACGGTTGTGCATATGTCCGCACGGACATATCGCACCCTTGTATAAAACCCCAGCCGCGGCGGCATATGCTCATATGACCTCACGTCCGCACTACGCCCCTGCGCCGCCCTGTCCGGAATCTTAAATATACACTTATCGTGTGTTGACAAATCGCGGCGACGAGGGTATAATACACTTAACGTGCACAAAAGAGGTGTGATATGCTGAAAACCTGTTTCCCCGAAAGGCTCAAACAACTGCGTCGTGACAACGGTATGCTGCAAGCGGATCTTGCCGCTCACTTCAAAGTGTCCAAGTCCGCCGTGTCGGGCTGGGAGGTGGGAAGGAACCAGCCCAGCTACGATATACTCATAGAAATGAGCATACTTTTCGGTGTGAGCGTGGACTATCTTATCGGCAGAAGGAACTACTGACCCGTCCGCTCTGCCGCCCGTCAAAGACCGGATCTTAAAAAGCGCGCCCTGCGGCGCGCTTTCTTTTTACTCTTTTGGGATAATACTTTTCGTGTTTCAATCTTTTGCTCCCGGGAGTATCTGCCTCAAAAACTCCGCCGTATAGCTCGTCCTGCTCTTTGCCACTTCCTCGGGAGTCCCTTCCGCTATCACTCTGCCGCCGCCGTTTCCGCCGTCCGGCCCCAGGTCGATGATGTAGTCCGCCTTTTTGATGACGTCGAGATTGTGCTCTATAACGATGATGGTGTTGCCTGCGTCCGCAAGTCTGTCGAGGATGGCGAGCAGTTTGCTGACGTCGTGCGTATGCAGCCCCGTGGTGGGCTCGTCCAGGATGTAGAGCGTCTTGCCCGTGCTGCGTTTGCTGAGTTCCGTGGCGAGTTTGACCCTCTGCGCCTCGCCGCCTGAGAGTGTCGTGGAGGACTGTCCCAGTTTTATATAGCCGAGCCCGACGTCGTAAAGCGTCTGTATCCTCGAACGGATGCGCGGCACGTTTTTGAAAAAGTCCAGCGCTTCCTCCACGGTCATATCCAGCACTTCGGAAATGTTCTTGCCCTTATAGCGCACTTCGAGAGTTTCTCTGTTATAGCGCGCGCCTTTGCACACTTCGCAGGGCACGTATATATCGGGCAGGAAGTGCATCTCTATCTTGATTATGCCGTCGCCGTGGCAGTTCTCGCACCTGCCGCCCGACACGTTGAACGAGAACCTGCCCGACTTATAACCCCTTGCCTTGGCGTCGGGAAGCGCGGCGAACAGCTCGCGTATGGGCGTGAACACGTCCGTGTACGTCGCAGGGTTGGAACGCGGCGTCCTGCCTATCGGGCTTTGGTCGATGGCTATGACCTTGTCGAAAAACTCCACGCCTTCTATGCCGTCGTATTCCCCTTCGGGCAGGCTGCTGCGCATAAGTCTGTTGGACATGGCAGGATAAAGTATCTCGTTGACCAGCGAGGATTTGCCGCTGCCGGACACGCCCGTCACCGCCGTGAACACACCGACGGGGAAAGACACGTCCTCGCCTTTTAGATTATTTTGCCTCACGCCTTTCAACACCAATCTGCGGTCGGTGACGGGGCGGCGCATCTCGGGCACCGCTATCTTATATTCACCGGACAGATACTTGCCCGTGACGGAACGCGGCTCGGCGATGAGGTCCTCCACGTTCCCTGCCGCAACGACCTCTCCGCCGTGCACGCCGGCGCCGGGGCCTATGTCCACGATGTAGTCCGCCTCTTTGATGGTTTCCTCGTCATGTTCGACGACGATGAGCGTGTTGCCCAGGTCGCGCAGCCCTTTGAGGGAATTGAGCAGCTTGCGGTTGTCCTTTTGATGCAGCCCTATGCTGGGCTCGTCCAGAATGTAAAGCACTCCCGTGAGTCCGCTGCCTATCTGCGTGGCGAGCCTTATACGCTGGCTCTCGCCGCCCGACAGCGAGGAGGACGAGCGCGCGAGCGTGAGATACCCGAGCCCCACGTCCGAAAGGAAGCGCAGACGCGCGTTTATCTCTTTGAGCAACCTCCTGACGATCAACTGCTGCGTGCCCGTAAACGGCACCGCGGCAAGGAACTCAGCAAGTTCCGTCACCGTCATACAGCACAGTTCGTAGATGTTTTTGCCGCCTATCGTGACGCTGAGCGCCTCGGGTTTCAGGCGTTTGCCTCCGCACACCGTGCACGGCACCTGCTTCATGTAGCGTGATATCTCCATCTTCACCATTTCGGAATCCGTTTCGTTGAAGCGGCGGAGGAGATTGTTTGCTATGCCTTCGTACGCGCCGTGAAACTTGCCGCTGAAAGACCCCGTGACGTATTCCATGGGTATCTTGTCGCCGCCGTTGCCGTAAAAGATGAGGTCCAGCACGCTTTGGGGCAGGTCTTTGACGGGCACGTCCAGCGAAAAACCGTACTCTTTGGACAGAGCGCGGAACTGCATCTGCGTCATTTTCCCGGTGTCGATATACCAGCCGCTCGCCCTGATGCCGCCCTCGCGCAAAGTGGCGTTGGGGTCCGCGATGAGCTTCTTGACGTCTATCTCGTTGGTGAAGCCCAACCCTGCGCACACGGGACACGCGCCGTATGGATTGTTGAAAGAAAACAGCCTGGGAGTGAGCTCCTCGATGCTTATCTCGCAATCGGGGCAGGCGTATTTGGTGGAATACAGCACCTCCTCGCCGTCGTAGTCGGCGACCACCAACCCGTCGGCAAGTTTGACGGCGGTTTCCAACGCCTCTGTTAGCCTGCGGTTTATCCCCTCTTTGACGACCAGCCTGTCCACCACCACGCCGATGTCGTGCTTGACGTTTTTGTCGAGGTCTATCTGCTCGTCCAGCGTATAATTTATGCCGTCAACGCGCACACGCGCGAACCCTGCGCGCTTGTACGTTTCCAGCTGCTTGACGTACTCGCCCTTCCTCCCCCTGACGACGGGGGCTATCACTTGCAGTTTTGCGCCCGTGCGCGCAAGGATGCGGTCGGCGATCTGATCCACCGTCTGCCTGACTATCTCCTTGCCGCACTTCGGGCAGTGAGGCAGCCCGGCGCGCGCAAACAAAAGACGCATATAATCGTATATCTCCGTCACCGTGCCCACGGTGGAACGGGGGTTATGCGAAGTGGTCTTCTGGTCTATGGACACCGCCGGCGAAAGCCCTTCGATATACTCCACGTCCGGCTTCTGCATCTGCCCGAGGAACTGGCGCGCATAGCTGGACAGACTCTCCATATACCTGCGCTGCCCCTCTGCGAAAATGGTATCGAAGGCAAGCGAAGACTTGCCGCTGCCCGAAAGCCCGGTGAACACCACCAGCTTGTCGCGCGGTATCTCCAAGTCGATATTTTTAAGGTTATTTTCCTTTGCGCCTTTTATGAATATCTCTTTCATTTTACGTTTTTTTCGGTGGCACGCGGTCATGCGCGCGCTATGCTATTTGAGTTTTTTGACCTGCTTTTTCAGCTCGTTCATCTCGTCGCGCAGCTTTATCGCGCTCTCGAAATCCAGCGCGGCGGACGCCGTTTTCATCAATCCTTTGAGGCGTTCTATCTCACGAACGAGGTCTTTAGGCGACAATTTTGAGCTGTCAACACGCTTTTTAGTGATTTCAAGCGTATTCTTGAACTCGCTCTTTATCGTGCGAGGCACTATGCCGTGCTCGCGGTTGTACTCCGCCTGCACCCCTCTTCTGCGGTTGGTTTCGTCGATGGCGCGCCGCATACTGTCCGTCACCTCGTCGGCGTACATCACCACCCGTCCTTTGGAGTTTCGCGCCGCTCTGCCCACAGTTTGGATGAGCGCGCTCTCGCTGCGCAGGAACCCTTCCTTGTCCGCGTCAAGGATGGCGACCAGTTCCACCTCGGGCAGGTCCAGCCCCTCGCGCAGCAGGTTGATGCCCACCAGCACGTCGAACTCCCCCTTGCGCAGCGACCCCACTATGTCTATGCGCTCCAACGTGTCGATGTCGGAGTGCATATATCTCACCTTTATGCCCACCTCTTTGAGGTAGTCGGTGAGGCTTTCCGCCATCTTTTTTGTGAGTGTGGTGACCAGCACCCTGCCGCCGTCCGCCGTCACCTTGTTTATCTCGCCGATGAGGTCGTCCACCTGCCCTTTGACGGGTTTGACGGCGATCTCCGGGTCCAGCAGCCCCGTGGGGCGGATAAGCTGCTCCGCCACTTCGTCCGCGCGGTCGAGCTCGTACTTGCCGGGTGTGGCGGAAACGCACACCATCTGATGTATGCGGCTGTCGAATTCCGCAAAATCCAGGGGACGGTTGTCGTAAGCCGCAGGCAGTCGGAAGCCGTAATCCACCAAATTTTTCTTGCGCGCGCGGTCGCCGTTGTACATCCCTCTGATCTGCGGCAGAGTCATGTGGCTCTCGTCCACGAAGCATATGAAATCTTTGGGGAAGAAGTCCAGCAGCGTGTACGGCGGCTGCCCCGGCTTCCTGCCGTCGAAATAGCGCGAATAGTTCTCTATGCCCGAGCAATAGCCCATCTCGCGCATCATCTCCACATCGTAGTTGACGCGCTCTTCAATGCGCTGCGCCTCTATCAGCTTCCCTGCGGAACGGAAAAACTCCGCTCGCTCGCGCTTGTCGGCGAGGATACGGGCGAATATCGCCTCGCGGTCGCCGCTCATCACGTAATGCGAAGCAGGGAAAATGACCGTGTGTTTGAGGTCGTTTATGACGGTGGTGGTCACCGCGTCTATCTCACTTATCCTGTCCACGGTGTCGCCGAAAAATTCCACGCGCACCGCGATCTCCGAGCTGCCTGCCGGGAAGATGTCCACCGTATCGCCGCGCACGCGGAAGGTCGCGCGCACGAAATCAAAGTCCGCCCTCTTATACTGGATGTCCACCAGCCGCCTTATAAGTTCGTCGCGGTCGACAAAGTCCCCCTCGCGGACGGAAACCGCCTGCGCGTAATAATCCACCGGCGCGCCGAGCCCGTAAATGCAGGACACGCTCGCCACGACTATGACGTCGCGCCTTTCGCACAACGACGCGGTCGCCGAGTGGCGCAGTTTGTCTATCTCGTCGTTTATTTCCAGTTCCTTTTCGATGTAGGTGTCCGAACGGGGGATGTACGCCTCCGGCTGGTAGTAGTCGTAATAACTGACGAAGAACTCCACGCGGTTGTGAGGGAAAAACTCCCTGAACTCGTTGCAAAGCTGCGCGGCAAGCGTCTTGTTGTGCGCAATGACGAGAGCGGGCCGTTGCAAACGCTCGATGACGTTTGCCATCGTGAAAGTCTTGCCGCTCCCCGTGACGCCCAGCAGCACTTCCGTGGAGAAGCCGCTCTCCAAGCCTGCCGCCAGTTTGTCTATCGCCGCAGGCTGATCGCCGCAGGGCGAATATTTGCTGACGAGTTCAAACTTTTTCATAGTCCCGAAAGCTGCTGGATCAACACCTTTATGCCCCAGGCGGCGGCGCCGGAGCAAACTCCGCCCGCAAGCGCGAGCAGTATCTTGAATTTGAGGTTGCTCTTGAACGCCTTCTCGACGCGCGCATAAGCCAGCCCTTTCCTGTGCATATTGATGCAATAGACCAGCTCCCCCTTTTTGTCCGAACGGGTGATGTCGAAATAGTCGTCCAATTCCAGGCTGCAAAGAGTGGCGTCCAGCTCCTCCTCGTCGAAATCGAGGTCCAAAGGTATGCGCCGGAACAGATCGAGAGGAGAAAGCAAACACACCCCCGACTTCTTGTCGGCGGCTCCGTACACCACGCGCATGACCGCGCGCTCCTTTTTGGTGAGGACGTGTTGCCTTTCCAGCGCCATGACTTTGCTGCCCTCCTATTGTGACACAAAACGGAGTTTTTCACTCCGTTTCAACTTGTTAAAGCGCGAATTTTTGCAATATTATCGCCAACGCCGCCACTATCATACCGCCCAGCATACTGCCTGCGAACGCTATCGCGAACAGCTTCGGCGCGGTCTTGGCATCATATTCCCGAGCCTTTTTGCGCACTGTTTCTTCGTTGCGCTGCGGAACGGGCGTCTGCGGCGTATCGGCGGATCTCGGTTCTTCCTCGCGCGGAGGACGGAGCGCCTCTTCCGCACGGGGCGACACCAGGAGGCAGTACTCGTCGGGCGTCAGATATTTCACGTCAAGATATCCCGTGCCGCGAAGTTCGCGTATCACCGCACCGAGAGCCTGTTTGTCCATGACCGTCCCTTCGGGCAGTCTGCCGAGGATCTCGTCCGCTTCCAGCACCTTGAAAGTGTCCCCTGTGCCCGTCAGCTGCACGAGTGCGGCAAGCACTTGTTTCTCGTTATCCTGCATGACGTATCTCCTTATAACTACGTAATTCTACCATAACGCCGCGCAGTAGGCAAATATTTTTTCAAAACGCTACACAAATGCGCGCAGTTATGATATCATACATTAAATGTTTATAAACGGGCGCGGTCATGCCCTCCCGGGCGGAAACGGTACGCGCCCACACAGAATACACGCAAAGAAGGTCATTATGAATCTGCTCCACAAGTTCCTCAACCGCACGGATTTCACAAATTACGACGATTTCGCCGCCAATGTGAAGTTCTCCGTCCCCGAACACTTCAATTTCGGCTACGATGTGGTGGACGAATACGCGCGTCTTGCCCCCGAAAAGCGCGCGCTCGTATGGTGCAACGCCGCAGGCGAAGAGAAGATCATGACCTTCCGCGACATCAGTCTTGCAAGCAACCGCACCGTCAACTTCCTGCTCTCGCAGGGCGTCAGAAAGGGCGACTGCGTCATGACCATGCTCAACCGCAGGTGGGAGTACTGGGTGCTGAACGTCGCTTGCTGCAAACTGGGCGCCGTCATCATCCCGGCGACGCACCTCCTCACCCCCAAAGACATAGTCTACCGTTGCAATTCGGCAGGCGTGAAACTGCTTATCGCCACCTCCGAAGAGGACGTCATCGAGCACATCTCGCACGCTCTCCCCAAGTGCGAAACTTTGCAGGAATGCCTGTTCACCACGCCCGTGGAAGGGTTCAGATGCTTTGACGACTGCGTGCGCGAGATGAGCGCGGAACTGCCCCCTCTCCCCCGTCCGGAATGGAACGATCCCATGCTCTGTTACTTCACCTCCGGCACGACGGGGATGCCCAAAATGGTGCAGCATAACTTCGAGTACCCGGCAGGGTTCGTCTTCAACGCCTGTTTCTGGCAGAAAGTGGTGGACGACGGTCTGCATTTCACCTCCGCGGAAACGGGCTGGGCAAAATGCAGCTGGGGCAAGCTGTACGGACAATGGATCGCAGGCAGCGCCGTGTTCGCCTACGACTATCACGGCAGGTTCACCCCGACGGATCTGCTCCCCCTCATATCCAAATATAAGATAAACACCTTCTGCGTCCCCCCGACCATTTACCGCTTCCTGGTGAAAGAGGACCTGTCCCACTACGATTTCAGCTCTCTCACCCATTGCACAACGGCAGGCGAGGCGCTCAATTCGGAGGTGTACAAGCAATTCTACGAAGCGACCGGGCACAGGATATACGAGGGCTTCGGTCAGACGGAATCCTGCGTCATACTGGCGACTTTCCACTTCATGGAACCCGTCAGCGGCTGCTCCGGCAAACCCTGCCCCCTCTACGACATCGACCTCATTGACGACGAGGAAAATCCCGTCCCCGACGGCGCGGAAGGCGAGATAGCGGTGCGCCTGCGCCCCCACCAGTACGGCTTGGTGGCGAGCTACCGCGGCGACCCCGAACGCACCAAAGCCGCGCGCGGCGGAAAGTATTATCACACGGGCGACCTCGCAAAACGCGACGAAAACGGGCTGTATTGGTTCGTGGGCAGAAAGGACGACATCATCAAATCCAGCGGCTACCGCATCGGACCGTTTGAGGTGGAATCCGCCCTCATGGAGCACCCCTCCGTGTTGGAATGCGCCATCACGGGCGCACCCGACCCCATCCGCGGCACGGTGGTCAAAGCCACGATAGTCCTCGCCAAAGGCTACTCCCCTTCCGACGAGCTCAAAAAGGAACTGCAAAATCACGTCAAGCGCGCCACCGCGCCCTATAAGTATCCGCGCATAATCGAGTTCGTGACCGAAATGCCCAAGACCATATCCGGCAAGATACGCCGCGTGGAGATACGCGAAAAGGACAACAAATAGTCCCCTCCGTCCGGCAGCAAACTACGCATCAAAAAACGGAAACGTAATTTTACGTTTCCGTTTTCTTTGTTTGAAACCCCTTTTCGGTGATAATTGCCTTACAGCACGAGCATTCAGCGGTCAGCCGCCCGACAGCCCGGGCTTGACCTTCAACGCAACACTCTACCACCTCTCCCTCACGGGCAAGGTGTTGATGGTTTCCTCGGGGTCGGCGCTTTCGTCATATACGTAGGAAACGTAATAATACTCCTCCACTCGGAATAGAGGACAATCCTCCTAAACATTTAAGTGTTGTTTACCCCCTTCCTTCGGGTTTCCCCCAAAATCGTTCCCCCTTAAAAGGGAACCCACCATTTTGGGGGAAACCTTCGGCGCTCGCGCACGACTGCTTCCGAGGACGGCACCTCTGCGGAGCCGCCATGTTATGCCGCTTGCAATGCGCCCGCTGCGCGAAGAGAGTGGCGCATTGCCGGCGCACTACTCGTCTAGCGCTCGGCACTCACACGGTCGCCGCCTGTTGCGGCTCCGCTCCGAATAAGTGCGCGTCGTGTACGGGGTTGGGACGCGCCGCGACTTGCAAGCGTGGGCGAAAATTCGCCCACGGTGCAAGTTTGGCTGAGCGGCGCGTTGTTCCGTCTTCGAACAAGTGTAAGTTTACTCACTAAACGGCGATATTTGGATGAAGAACAAGGAAAGCGCCTATCGGATGGACAGGAGCGTACTTGGGCGTACGTGACTGTTCAGACGATAGGCACTTGACGCTGTTATTCGCCAAATAGCGCCGTTTAGCAGAAGGCGTGATAGATCGCGTTAATAGCCTTCTCATAATCAAAGGTGTCTACACCGACGATTATGTTCATTTCGGAGGAGCCTTGGTCGATCATGCGGACGTTGATGTGGTTGTCGGCGAGCGCGGTGAAGATGGTGGCGGCGGTGCCTTGACGGGACGCCATGTTGTGACCGACGGTGGCGATGAGGGAAAGTCCGCTGTGGATGTCGATGCTGTCGGCGCCGAGCGCGTCACGCAGTTTGCCGACGAGTTTTTGCGCGTTGCCGCCCAGGCATTCGTCGCGGATGACGAGAGAGAGGGTGTCTATGCCGGAGGGCATATGTTCGAAGGACACGCCCTCGCATTCCAGAACGCTGAGCGCTTTGCGGCAGAAGCCTATCTCGCTGTTCATCATATCCTTTTCGATGTTGATGATGGTGAACCCTTTGCGCCCGGCTATGCCGGTGACCACCCTGCCGTTGCCCTTCTGTTTGCCGTCGGGCACTATGAAGGTGCCTGCGGCGGAGGGGTTGAAGGTGTTGCGGATGTTGATGGGGATGCCTGCGCTGCGCACGGGGAAAATGGACTCGGGGTGCAGGACTTCCGCGCCCATGTACGCGAGCTCGCGCAGTTCCTTATAACTCAAACAATCGATGATGGCAGGCTTGTCTATTATGCGCGGATCGGCGGTGAGGAAGCCGTCCACATCCGTCCAGTTCTCGTAGACTTCCGCGCCTACGGCACGCGCGACTATCGCGCCGGAGATGTCCGAACCGCCCCTGCTGAACGTCCTGACCACGCCGTCCTTGTCCGAGCCGTAAAACCCGGGGAGCACGGCACGCTCCACCCCGTCGAGGGCAGCGCGCAGCAGGTCGAGAGAGATGTCGAGCAACAATTCGCCCTTGGTGCCGAATTTGATGAGATCGCAGGTGTCCACAAAGGGGACGCCGAGTTTTGCCGCCAGCACTTTGGCGCTGAGGAACTCGCCGCGCGAGGCGATGTATTCCACGCCTGCGCCGTCCTCTATCTTCTGCTTTATCTCGTCCAGCGCGGAGGCGATGCCGACGTCTATCCCCAGCTCGCTCTCGATGTCGAGGAACCTCTTTCTGATGACGGCAAATGCCTCGTCGCAGTTGCCCTTCTCTTTCTTTTCACGCGCGCAGGCGTAGAGCGCGTCGGTCACTTTGACGTCCGCGGAGTCCCTCTTGCCGGGCGCCGAAACGACGATATACGCGCGGGATGCGTCCGCGGAAACTATGTCCGCCACCTGCGAGATCGTGCTGCTGTTGGCCATTGATGTGCCGCCGAATTTGCAAACTTTCATTATATACCCTCTGATGTAGATTATGTGTCTTGGTCTTCACTCTGCCACGCCGCGCGGCAGCGGTGGGTCACTTTATCTTTTTTGCTTCGTAATAATAGCGTTTTTCTTCCGCCTCGCCCATGGAGAACGCCTTTCTACAAAGGTTGCCGTGCTCCACGACATAGCCGAACAGTTCCGTCTTTTCGATGCAAGGCATCTGCACCGCGACGCCGTCGGACGTGTCCGCGATCTGATGCAGGTTTTCCAGCCCGTGGATGTAATCCACACTGGCGCCGGGATGAGAGGACACATACGCGTCTATGGCGTCCTGTATCTCCGCGATGGCTTCCGCGCTGTTGGAATTGACGGCGATGGTGTACTCCATGTTGGTGGTGAACATTTTCAGTCTGCTCTCACCGCGGAGCGCAGTGGACATATAAAGCACGAAATCCGCGTCATCCACGCCGAACACGAAACGGTGTATGGGCTCGAAGATTATGCCGTCGCAATGTATGTTCTCTATCTCGGCAAGCGCGAACCTGGCAGGATGGTTTTCCCTCTCCTCGGGCGAAAGCGTCGCACGCACCTTTTTCCAGTGTGCCTGTGCGGTCGCCAAGGAATGGTTGCCGTCGCCGACGGCGAACACGAAATCGGTGTCCACGCCGTACAGACCTTTGACGTTTTTCGCATGTTTATCGAGTTTATCCAACACTTCCGACGCGTCAAGCCTCCATCCCGTCAAATGACCGCCGTTCATGTTGAGGTCGAAGTCATAGAGTTTTTCCAGCTCGTGCCTCATTTTGTAGAAGGGTTCGATGACGGTCTTGTCGCGGTCGTCGAGCAAGAGTATGACGTGCGGCAGTTCGATGAGCGCGTTCTCTCGGATGGCAAGACGCGGAGGGATGCGGTTGGCGACCACGCCCTCGGTGGCGCGTATCGTCGCCTCCGTGGGGTGCACGTAGGAGTACTCTTCAAGATCGACGGGCGCGACTATCCCCAGCCTGGTGTTGCCGTAAGCGGTCTGCCTGCGCACGAGCACGAAGCTGTCTTTAAGGACGCGGAACACCCCCCTTTCAAGGTAATCCGCCATGGACGCGTTGATCTTGTCTATCCTGCTCGCCGCATCGCCGTCTTCGAGGTATACCTCGGGGAAGATGAGGTTGAGCGCGCTGGGCGCGTCGCCCACTTCGGCTGCGAGCTTGTCCCAGTAGTCACGCTGGGAAGTGAACTGATCGCAGGAAACGACTGCGAATTTTTCGGGCTGCTCCACATCGGGCAGCAGTATATCGAATGGCTTGACCGTCTTCATTTAATTTCTCCCGTGATGTTTTTTGTCCTCTTTTGCCTGCCTCTTGGCTATGGCTCCCGGGGATATCCCGAAGGCTTCTTCTATCTCGTCTTTGAGTTTGTCCATGGTCATGTATCTGCGCAGTTCTCCGCGCTTGACCACGGAGATTATGCCCGTTTCCTCGCTGACGACGATGGACAGCACGTCCGTATCCTCCGTGATTCCTATCGCGGCGCGGTGGCGCGTGCCCATTTCCTTGTTGATGTTGCGCTGCGTGAGAGGCAGGAAGCAGCCTGCCGCCACGACCTTGTTGCCGCGCACGATGACCGCCCCGTCATGCAAAGGGGCTTTGGTGTTGAAGATGCTTTCGAGCAGCGCGGCGGAAAGCTCCGCATTGAGCATGGTGCCCGACCCCAACACCGTATCGTTGATGCTGTTGTTGCTGTCGATGATTATGATTGCGCCGACGTCCTGTTTTGCCATATCCTGACACGCGCTGAGTATTTCCGCCGTGGTTTCGCGCAGTTCGTCGTCGCTGTTCATGCCGTCGTTGAACATGGGCAGTCCGCGAGGGTTGGAGATGCGCTGGAAGATGGCTTTGAGGTCGCTCTGATACACCACGCAGCACATCACGATGAGCGCGAGCATGGCGTAGTGCAGGATGTAGCGCGAAACCGTCAGCACTTCGTGGTCGCTAAGAGATGACAGCACCATGACCAGCACTTCCAGCACCGCAACGGAAAGCACTACGATGAGGATGCGGATGTTGCGCCTGTATGCGAACAGCATTATGAGCACAGCCAGCGCAGCGACCAGCACCACGCCGTCAATGATGGCGTAGTAATCGATGGTGGAAGCGTAATCGGCAAAATTATACATTCTCTTCCTCCTGTCTTACAGGTCGAACTCGTCAAAAACTTTGTCGTCATCGGACGACGCGGAAGGCGGTGCGCCCCCGTCGTCACTTCCGCCGCCGCGCGGCGAAGGAGCGTCGTTCAGTTCCTCGAAAGGCGTCTGCTCTTTCTCGGGCTGCATCCTGACGGTAAAGACGGGTCCGTCGTCGGCAGGCGGCACGTAACCCTTTGCCTTGTGCGAAAGCAGCGCCGCAACTACGGACGCGGCTATCACCCACGCCGCGAGCAGGCAGAGCGCGATGATGCCTGCCGTCGCATAACCGGAGTCTATCGTCACCGCCGCCCCGTAGTACGCCTCCATCAGTTCCATAACGGCGTCGTTCACTGCGTCGTCGTAGAACAAAACGATGAAGGAAACGGAGGACACCAGCACCAAGAGCCCCTGCAATCCGAGGTAAACGGATGCCCATGAAGTGAAGTTGACGTACTTCTTTCTCGGGTCCATTTTGGGCGCGAGCACCGCGAAGAACATGGCGCAGTACGCCCCCGTGAGCACCGTCATGTTGAGCAGCATCTCGGTGTACGGCAGCACCGCGACGTCCAGGAACGCGAAACATTCGATGACGCCCATGAGCACGTACGCGCTCGCCGTGAACAACATGCAAATGTAAATGAAGTCGTTCCTGCGGCAGAAGACGGCGCGACGGCGCACGGACATCGTGAACAGCACCAGCGAGAACACGTAACAGATCACCGTGGGCAGCATACCGTAGATGAGCACCCCTTCGATGACCATATAAGTTATCTCGCCGGGTTGAGTCAGCCCGTCGAAGGACCAAATGAAGGACACGATGTTGCGCAGCATGGACGCCACGAACATCAACAGCCATATCGCCCACCCCCACTTATCCGGGATGATGGGCTTGAAAACTTTGGGTCTTACCTGCATTTGCATCTGCATATCACACCTGTGCCATGAGCATCAGCACCGCGTCGTGCATGGCGCTCTCTTCCGACCGTCTGCCTGTCAGCACCGCATATTGCAACGCGTGGAGGCGGTCGACACACTTTTTGAGCTGCACCTGCTTATACTTCCCCGACACCTTCCTGACGTGATACATCGCGCCGGGTTTGACGCCGAGCAACGCCGCCACCTCGGCATCCGGCTCCCCTTTGTGAAGCTCGGAGTGCAGCATACGGCGATAGTAGGAGTACAGCATATTGATCATCGTCATGGGGCGTATCCCGTCGTCGAGCAACGCGGTAAGCACCCTGAGCGCGCGCCCCTTCTCTCCGGAAGCGAGCGCGTCCGAAAGCTGATATATCTGATAGTCGGGCTCCGCCGAGGTCATGTCGCACACGTCCTCACGGGTGATCTCCCCGTCGGAGTAGGCTTTGAGTTTCGCCACCTCGCAGGCAATACGCGACATATCGTTGAGAGTGCGCGTCACCAGCTCGTGCAAAGCCGCTTTCTGCATGGTGCGGACAGGTTCCGCCCTCAGCATCTCCGCGACGAGTTTTGCTATCTCTTCCTCCGGGAGATGACCGCAGTCCACCTTTTCCGCTTTCGCGAACAGAGGGTCTTTCTCCGCCCCGTCCTCGCACACGAACACCAGCAGCGCATCGGGATTGGGGGACGCCAGATATCCTTCGTACGCCGCCCTGTCCGCGGCGGACAGCTTGTCGGTCACGTCCGTCACCACCACTATGCGGATGGTATCGAACACGGGAAAGGTGTTGAGGGTGAAGACCGCTTCCTCCGCACCGTCCTGCGCGGACAGCACCGTACAGTTCATCGCCGCGTAATCGGGGTCGGCAAGCGCGCGGAACATCCCGACGGCGGACTGTCTTAACCAAGCGTCGTCGCCGAAGATGACATAGCAGGGGCGGAGCGAGGCGTTCCCCTCCGCTTTTGCCGCCGCAAGATATTCTTTCAGCGCGGTATATTTCACGTCTTACTCCCTTTTATGTTACGTTTAATAATAGCATTATACGCGAATTATGTAAAGCGGCTTAAAATACAATTCGCAGGCGGAGAAAAATTGCTCCCCCCGACGGGGCGCGCAGAGAGTCCGCCATGCCGGAGCGGAATAATACGGACCGGGTACGCCGCCTGCCGATCTTCGTCCGAACCGCGCCATTCGCCTTGATGATACACGGCATTGACAAAATCCCGTCGCGACTGTAACATTGACTCGGAGGTCATCATGACAAACGACATTTCTTCCGCAGCAAAAGATCTCGGCTACACCGAGAAGCTCCTCCGCCCCGTCAGCGGCTATTTGATGCTCGTCGTCAACCTGCTGCTCATCGCAGGCAGCGTGGCGATGATAGCGACGGGCGGCGTGTTCGACATCACGCCCGTTTTCGTGATAGGGTTCCTGCTCATCCCCGTATGGCTGTTTTTGCTGTACGGCTATTGCGTGGTCGCGCCCAACGAAGCGGTGGTGCTCACCCTGTTCGGCAAATATAAAGGCACGATAAAAGCGGAGGGCTACTATTGGTACAACCCCTTCTGCCGCAAATTCAATCCTGCCGCCGCAAGAGTGGGTCCTCGCAGGATGCACGTTTCGCTGAAAGCCATGACCCTCAACAACGAAAAACAAAAGGTCAACGACGCGGACGGCAACCCGATCGAGATAGGCGTGGTGGTGATATGGCGCATCCGCGACGCGGCAAAAGCCGTGTTCAACGTGGATAACTACGTCAACTTCATCTCCATCCAAAGCGACGCGGCGATAAGGAACATCGCCAGACAGTACCCCTACGACGTCAGCGAGGACGACGAAAAGTCCCTTCGCGGCAGCGCGCAGGAGATCGCCGCCACTCTCTGCGAAGATTTGCAAAAACGCGTGGAGATCGCAGGCATCGAAGTGGTGGAAGCGCGCATCGCGCACCTCGCCTACGCGCAGGAAATAGCTGCCGCCATGCTCCAACGTCAGCAGGCAAAAGCCATAGTGGACGCTCGCACCACCATTGTGGAAGGCGCGGTCGGCATGGTGGAACTCGCCCTTGCCAAACTCGGGGAAACGGGCTTGGTCGCCCTGGACGACGACCGCAAAGCGCAAATGGTGTCCAACCTGATGGTGGTGCTCTGCGCCAACAAAGACACCCAACCCATAGTCAACAGCGGCACAGTCTGACTTTTACCCCAGCCGAAAATCTTTGATTTTCGCCCGGGGACCCCGATTTTTAGCCCAAGCCGAAAATCTTTGATTTTCGGCTTGGGACCCCGATTTACCCCGTCCCCTATTGCCACAACGCGTTCCTGTGCCGGTATAACGTAAGCAAAAGCGCGAGAGCGGTTGCTCTCGCGCCGATGATGTCATGGGCTTCTCACTCACAACACCTTTGCCAAAAACTCTTTCAACCTGGGGTGCTGCGGCGCGGTGAAGAACTGCTCCGGGGGAGCTTGTTCCAGCACTTTGCCCTCCGCCATGAAGAGGATGCGCGTGCCGACTTCCCTTGCAAACCCCATCTCGTGCGTGACGATGACCATCGTCATCCCCTCGTCCGCGACCTGCTTGATGAGGTCGAGCACCTCCCCGACCATCTCCGGGTCGAGCGCGGAAGTGGGCTCGTCAAAGAGCATGACTTTGGGGTTCATGGCGAGCGCACGGACTATCGCGACGCGCTGTTTCTGTCCGCCGGAAAGGGTGGAGGGATAGACGTCCGCTTTGCTGTCCAGCCCTATGCGTGCGAGCAGGCGCATGGCGTTTTCCTCCGCCGCGGCGCGCACCTCTTTCGCGCTGTTGAACGCGAGTTCGACCTCCGTCTTTTCGGCGGCAGGCACGGCATGTGCCAGCGCCCTCTCCGCCTTCTCCAATTTGGCGGTGACGGCGAGCTTCTTCTTGGTGAGCACGGGGTCGTAGGAAACCACGCTTTTGCCTGCCGCTTCCTCAACGGTCTTTGTCTGCTCCCACTCCGAAACTATGGGTTCAAGTTCCGTTTTGAACATTTCAACCTTGGAACGCAGCTCTTCGCGCTTTTTTTCCACCTTGGCGTTATGCCCTGCTCCGAAGCGCGCGAACCACTTGTTATAGAGGGGAACGAACGCGTTATGCAACTTGGCTTTGCGCAGATCCGCAATGCCTATCTTGACGGGCGCGAGGGTGATATTTTTCTTGACGGTGAGGTTGTTGAACAGGTTGAACTGCTGGAACACCATCCCCATCTTTCTGCGATGCTCGTTGATGTTGACTTTGAGGTCCGCAAGGTCCACGCCCTCGAAGAATATCTGACCGCTGGTCGGGTCTTCGAGGCAGTTCAGACAACGGAGGAAAGTGGACTTTCCGCCGCCGGAGGGACCGATGACGACCACCTTCTCCCCTTCTTGCACGCTTTCGGAGATGTCGTCCAGCACCAACAGATCGCCGAATTTCTTGGTAAGGTTGACCACCTCGATGATGGGGTCGCCGGTTTTTGCGGAGGAGGCGACATCCGCGTCATTCAAGACATCATTTTGCACTAACTCTTCTGTCACCTTTCCGCAGCCTCCTTTCTATAAGTTTGATGATCAAAGTCAAGATGATAACGATGACGAGATAGAACAGCGCGAGCACTACGTAGGGAACGACGTAAGAGTACGCTGCGCCGCCGATAAGCGTAAACGCTCCTGTCAGATCGAACACCGCGATGAACCCTGCGACCGACGTATCTTTTACCAGGGCTATAAGCTCGTTGCCTAATGAGGGCAAGCTGTTTTTGAGCGCTTGGGGCAATACTATGCGGCACATGGTAGACGCGTAGGAGAGCCCAAGGCTTCTCCCTGCTTCGTACTGCCCCGAGTCCACGGATAAAACGCCGCTGCGCATTATCTCGGCAACGTATGCGCCGCTGTTCATGCCGAACGTGACTATCGCGATGATAAGTTTATCCACCGTCACTCCCATGGCAGGGAACAGCACGTAGTACACGAGCAGCAGCTGCACCAGGATAGGTGTGCCCCGGAAAAATCCCACATAAACATCCCCGACCTTCGAAATGGCTTTGGCAACTTTATTGTTGCTGCCTGCCACTTTGAACACGGCAATGACGGTTCCGATGCACAGACCTATCAAAAAGCCGAATAAAGCAATGTATGCTGTGTTTTCTAAACCCAGCAATACATTCTTATAACCTTCGTTATCAACGAAGATCTTAACAAATTTTTCCCAGCTTACCTGAAACATTACGCGTTAAAGTTCTTGAGCAATGATATCGCGATCGCTTTATCGACTATCACGAACGAAATGTTTCCGCTGAGCATGGCTTCCACGGCAAGCGCGGGCGCGTCGTAACCTTCGAAGGAAAGGTTGCTGTATCCGTCAAAACCGAGGCTGTCGTTACCGCGCACGTAAAACTCACCGGTCGTTCCGCGCTGTCCGCCGCACTTCGCCGCGTTGCCGCTCAAAGTCCCGAGTATCTCTGCGACCTCTGCCGCGTTCGTGCAATACTGGAAAGTCTGGTCATTCGCTTTGAGGACGAGCACCTGCGTCGTGTCATAATAGGGCGAACTGAAATCGACCGATTCTGCCCTATCGGGGCTGATGGTGAGCGCCGCCATGCCGATATCGTATTTTTCTATCGTCTGCACGGAGGTAACAACGGCTTCGAACTTCATATGCTCGACGACGAGGGACTTGCCGAGCTGATCGGCGATCAACTGTGCTATCTCGATGTCGATGCCTGCAAGTTTGTTCCCGTTAAAGTATTCAAAAGGAGCGAACTCTGCATTGGTGGCGACGACCAATTCGTCTGCCGCGCCCGTCGCTTCGGTTTTGATGACCGAACCGAAAGACATCAGTTCGTCTGCCGATGCGTTGAGGTACTTATCGATGATAGCCTGCACCTCGGTCGCCTTGTCGGCGAGGATCTGATTGACCTGTTCCTTCAATTCGGTGTCACTCTTTTTGAATATGAATGCGTACTGTTCACTGGACAGTTCAACATTCAGCATGTTTATTTTGCGATTACCGGTCGAGCCGTCATTATCGTTGCACGCCGCAAACGCGAAACAGGCGCCGACGATGAGCGCGAGTGCGAGGACCAGCACCAAAATTTTGCTGAATTTCTTCATGGATTGCCTCCCTGTTTTTGTTTATATGCAAACATACTACCACCGCATTTTATAAAACGCAAACGATTTTGCATAAAATTTCGCATTCTCCGCCATGTTGCGCCGCAAAAACGTATAATATGCAAAATATACGAGTTTTTATGCAAATATACCCCGTTTTCGGGAGGTTTGCCCTCCCCTGCGCAGGCGGAATGCGGCGGAGGGCAGGCTGTTCCTCTTGACGATGTGGCGCGCTTGTTATAAAATTAAGTGATATGATATCTATTCTTTTAAGGAGAAAATGTACGCACGTTATGCGTGCGCGACGGGAATGCTGATAAGCGGCGCGAAGATACTTGTGAACTGTCTGGAAGAACAGGGCATCCGCAACATATTCGGGTACCCGGGCGCGAGCATACTCTCGGTGTATGACGCGCTGGCGGATTCTTCCATACGTCATGTGCTCACCGCTCACGAGCAAGGGGCATGTTTTGCCGCGGAGGGATACGCCAGGCGGAGCGGACGCGCAGGCGTGGTGCTGGCGACGTCCGGCCCCGGCGCGACCAACCTGGTGACGGGGCTTGCGGACGCGTATATGGACAGCATCCCTCTCGTCGCCATAACGGGCAACGTCCCCCTTGCGCAACTCGGGCACGACAGCTTTCAGGAGGTGGACATCTTCGACGTGTCCATGCCCGTCACCAAATACGGCATCATCGTAAAGAGCGCGTCGGAGATAGCGCCTGCGGTGCGGCGAGCGTTCGCGCTGGCGGAGAGCGGAAGAAAGGGACCCGTGCTGGTGGACATCCCGTCCGACATCCTGGACTGCTCTGCCGAATACGAACCGACCTCCCCCGCAAGAGCGCTTCCCGTTGCCGCCTGTGAGGAGCAGATAGAACACGCGGCGGAGATGATAGACCGCGCCGAGCGTCCGCTCATTTACGCAGGCGGAGGGGCGGCATGGTCGGGCGCGGAAAACCGGCTAATGGAGCTTGCGCGCAAGATCAAAGCCCCCGTCGTGACCTCGTATATGGGCATAGGGTGCTGCCCTCCCGACTACGAGCGCGCGCTGGGAGTGCTGTCCGACATAAACATCAAAGCCACCGAAGCCATTTCGGAATGCGACCTTTTCATCACCGTCGGGGCGAGGTTCAACAGCAGATACGGGGCGTTCAACGGGCTGCGCAAGCGGCGCATACCCCTGTTGCAACTGGATTCCGACAAGGCTGAAATAGACAAAAACCTCACCGCCGCCGCCGCGGTGGTCGGCGACGCCGCCCTCTCGTTGGACGCGCTGTTGCCTCTCGTCGGCGAAAAAGGGGACGCGGAATGGGCTTACGACTCCATGCCCGACGCCAAGGAGGAAAACCGCGGCACGCGTATCATCCGCGCGCTCACTCATGCGATGGGCAGGAACATCACCGTCACCACGGACGTGGGACTGCATCAGGAGTGGGCGGCGCATAACGCGGAGATATACTCCCCCCGTCGCTTCCTCACCAGCGGAGGGCTGGGCGCGATGGGCTTCGGCATGGGGGCGGCGATAGGCGCGCATTTCGCGAGCGGCGACACCTGCCTCGTGGTCACGGGGGACGGCTCCTTCAACATGAACTTCAACGAGCTCACCACCGCAGTCAAACATCACGTGCCCCTCGTCGTCGCGGTGCTCAACAACAATTCTTTGGGCATGATAAGAAAGCTGCAAACCGCGCGGGGGACCAGGAACATGAGCGCGAGTTCCCTTTACCTCGGCGTGGATTACGCCGCCCTTGCGGAAGCCATGGGCGCGCGCGGAGTCACCGTCGCCGAGGAGGAGGACGTCACGGAAGCAGTGGAACGCGCTCTTGACGGATCCCTTCCCGTCGTGATAGATTTCAAACTCCCCATCAACACGGGGATATAAGGAGATATATGGACAACTCGACCAGGCAGATCATATCCGTTCTCGTCAACAACCAACCCGGCGTGCTGTCGCGCATAGCGGGGCTGTTTTCCAGGCGCGGCTACAACATCGACGGGCTGACCGTGTGCGCCACCGAAGACGAAAGGTGGTCCAGGATGACCATCACAGTCAACGCCGCTCCCGGCACCGTCAAGCAGATAGTCGCCCAACTCGAAAAGCAGGAAGACGTGGTGAAGGTCATGGACTTCGACGTCAAAAACGTCGCCGCGCGCGAGCTGCTGCTCATCAAGGTCGCCGTCGGCGGCGCAAAACGCAGCGAGATAGTGGACCTTTGCGCCCTCTTCGGAGCAAAAGCCATCGACGTCACCACGGACAGCATGATGCTGGAACTCACGGGTTCCACCGACAAAGTGGACAACTTCGTCAAGACGTTGAGCAGTTACGACATACTGGAAATGGCGCGCACGGGCGGCGCCGCCCTCGCTCGCGGAGCAGGCAGCCTCGCTAAAAGCATAGAAAACTGACGCATCCGCCGGGCGGCGCGCTCCTCGTCCGCCGTTCAGGCACACACGACATCCGGCATGAAAGACATCATGACAGACAGAAAAATAAAGATATTCGACACCACCCTGCGCGACGGCGAACAGTCGCCGGGATGCAGCATGCACATCAACGAAAAACTGGACGTGGCGGAAGCCTTGGAACACCTCGGCGTGGACGTCATCGAAGCAGGCTTCCCTGCCGCCAGCGAAGGGGAATTCAAGGCGGTGAAAGAGATATCCTCCCTCATAAAACGCGCGACCGTCGCGGCGCTCTGCCGCTGTCGCAAGAAGGATATAGACCGCGGTTGGGCTGCCGTACGCGATGCGGCGCACCCCAGGATACACATCTTCCTCGCCACCTCCCCCATACACCTCGAATATAAACTGCGCATCGATGAGGACACGGCGATAGAGATGATACGCACACATACCGCGTACGCGCGCTCGCTCGCTTCGGACGTGGAATTCTCATTCGAAGATGCCACGCGCACCCCTCACGAGTTCCTCGCGCGCGCCGCTCGCGCCGCGCTCGAAGCAGGCGCGACCACCCTCAACTTCCCCGACACGGTGGGTTACGCCGTGCCTGCCGAAATGAAGGAGATGATCTCCTACATCCGCGCCAACGTCCCCGGCATAGAAAAAGCGGACGTCGCGGTGCACTGCCATAACGACCTGGGCATGGCGACGGCAAATTCCCTTGCCGCCGCGGAGGCAGGCGCGACGCAGATAGAATGCACCGTGAACGGCATAGGCGAACGCGCAGGCAACGCCGCCCTCGAAGAAGTGGTCATGGGCATACGCACCAGGCGCGACCGCTTCCGTATGCGCACCGATATAGTGACGGAGCGCATCTACCGCGTGAGCCAGCTGGTCAGCGGCATCGTCGGCATAAAGCTGCCCCCCAACAAAGCGGTGGTGGGAAAGAACGCTTTCGTGCACGAATCCGGCATACATCAGCACGGGGTGCTCGCCAACAAAGCCACTTACGAGATAATGAGCCCCAAAGATATAGGAGTGCCCGAAAACGCACTTTTCCTCGGCAAACACAGCGGTAAACATGCGTTTTCGGAGCTTTTGGAGGAAATGGGCTATACGCTCACGAGCGAACAGGTGGACGCCTACTTCCCCCGTTACAAGGAACTTGCCGACCGCAAAAAAGAGGTCACTCGCGGCGATATCGACGCCCTGCTTTCGGGTGTCTACCGCCGCAGGGTCAAGCGCATATATACCCTCAAAGACTACGAAGTCACCGCCTACAAAAACTCCGCTTCCGCGCTCATATCGCTGGACGCGGACGGCAGGACGCACTCCGAGCGCATGACGGGGGACGGACCCGTGGACGCAGGGTTCAAAGCCATAAACTCCCTCACGGGGCAGAACTTCAAATTGGTGGACTATCAGCTCCACTCCGTGTCCGAAGGCAAGGACGCACTGGGCGAGGCCACGGTCAAACTCGCTTCCCCGGAGGACGGCAAGACCATGACGGGCAAGGGCATCTCCACCGACGTCCTGGAAGCCTCCCTCATCGCGTACATCAACGCGACCAACAAGCTGTTGCAAGAGGAGTGATATGAAAATAGAATTTTACGACACAACTCTGCGCGACGGCGCACAGGCGGCAGGGATCAGCTATTCCATCGCCGACAAAAAACAGATATTTTCTCTGCTCTCCTCGATAGGCGTTGACCTCGTGGAGGGCGGCGATCCGGCGTCCAACCCCAAGGACGCGGAATTTTTCGCGGAATTTTCCGGGAAGGGACTCGTCGCGTTCGGCTCCACTTGCAGGAAAGGTTGCGCGGCGGAAGAGGACGAGGGACTTTGCAAGCTCCTGAACGCAGGCACTGACACCGTGTGTATCTTCGGCAAGACCAGCCTCACTCACGTGCGCGAAGTGCTTCAAGCCTCCAAGGAAGAGAACCTGCGCATGATAGCGGACAGCGTGCGTTTTCTGCGCGCGCACGGCAAACGGGTCATATTTGACGCCGAGCACTTCTTTGACGGCATGAAAGAGGACCGCGCCTACGCCCTGCTCTGCCTCAAAGAAGCGGCGGAAGCCGGGGCGGACACCGTAACGTTGTGCGACACTAACGGCGGCACGTCGCCGGAGGACGCTTACGCACTAACGAAAGCGGCGGTGCAGGCTTTGCCCGACGTCAGGATCGGGGTGCACTTCCACAACGACACGGGCACCGCGGTCGCCTCCTCCCTCGCCGGAGTGAGCGCCGGGGCGAGGCAGGTGCAAGGCACTTTTCTCGGGTTCGGGGAAAGATGCGGCAACGCCAATCTTTCCACCGTCATCGCAGATCTCATCCTGAAAAACGGCTGCGAACGCACGGTGGAACTGCGCTCTCTCACACGCACCGCCCACGCCGTGGCGGAGATAAGCAACATCCCTCTGGACCCTGCAATGCCGTACGTCGGCGCGGCGGCGTTCGCGCACAAGGCAGGGATGCACTCCGACGCGGTGATAAAGGACGCGAGCACGTTCGAGCATATCCGCCCGGAAGAGGTGGGCAACCGCGACAGCATCCTGCTCAGCGAGGTCGCAGGCAGGAGTGCGGTGGCAAAAAAACTGGAACGCCTCTTCCCCTCCCTCGACAAGTCCGACCCCAAGACCAAAGAGATCCTGGACATGGTCAAACTGCTGGAAATGAAGGGATATCAGTTCGACGTTGCCGACGGCAGTTTCGTGCTGCTCGCCGAGCGCGTGATGAATGCGTTCAAGCCCTCTTTCGAACTGGAACATTACTGCATCAAAGCCGTCAAACCCGACGGCGTGAACACCGCCGAAGTGGCGATCCGCGTGAAAGGCGAGGTGACTTCGGTCACCGAAAAAGGCAACGGACCCGTCAATGCGCTGGATAAAGCGCTGCGCGCCGCCCTTGCGAAGCATTTTCCGCAAATTGCCGAGATAACGCTTGTGGACTACAAAGTGCGCGTGGTGGACAGTTCCGCCGCGACGGGCGCGATGGTCCGCGTGCTCATCACTTCGACGGACAAAAAGGACACCTGGACCACGGTGGGCGTTTCGACGGACATCATAGAGGCCAGCTGGTCCGCCCTCACCGACAGCTTCGAATATAAGCTTACGGGCAGAGGGAAGATCGTGTGAGGTGCGTATGGCTCTGACAGCAACTCAAAAGATATTCGCAAAACACGCCGGGCGCGAGAGCGTGACTCCCGGGGAACTCGTCACCGCGCAGGTGGACGTCATCCTCGGCAACGACATCACCTCCCCCGTCGCCATCGCGGAGATGAAAAAGGCGGGCGGAAAGGTGGCGTGCCCCGAAAAAGTGGCGCTGGTGCTCGACCATTTTGTGCCGGCAAAGGACATCAAATCCGCCGAACAGTGCAAGACGGTGCGCGACTTTGCCGCCGAACAGGGCATCGAACACTTTTACGACGTGGGCAAAGCCGGCATAGAGCACGCCCTGCTTCCGGAACTCGGGCTCGTACGTCCCGGAGCGCTCATCATAGGCGCGGACAGCCACACCTGCACCTACGGCGCGCTCGGGTGCGTGTCCACGGGCGTCGGTTCGACGGATATGGCGGCAGCCATGCTGACGGGCAAACTTTGGTTCCGCGTGCCGCAGGCTATAAAGGTCACCCTTTCGGGCAAGCTGCGCCGCTACGTGACGGGAAAGGACGTCATCCTCACCCTCATCGGGATGCTGGGCGTGGACGGCGCGACCTATCGTTCGCTGGAATTTTTCGGGAACGTGTCCGCACTTTCCGTGGACGACAGGCTGACGATAGCCAATATGGCGGTGGAATGCGGCGCGAAAAACGCTTTCTTCCCCGTGGACGAAGAGGCGGCGGCTTACCTCGCGTCGCGCGGCGTGCACCCCTGCGCGGAGGAACTCGTCCTCCCGGACGCTGACGCGGAGTATATCGAGGAAATCGCCCTCGACCTCTCCTCCGTGCCGCCCACCGTCGCTTTCCCTCACCTCCCCTCCAACGTCCGCACTTTCGGAAAGGATATCCCGAACGACATCGCGATAGACCAGGTGGTGATAGGCAGCTGCACCAACGGCAGGCTGTCGGATATGCGCGCGGCGGCGAGCGTCATGAAGGGGCGCAAGGTGGCAAAAGGGGTGCGTTGCATCGTCATACCTGCGACAATGGAAGTGTACAAACAATGCCTGGAAGAGGGACTGACCGCTACCTTTGTGGACAGCGGCGCGGTGGTTTCCACCCCGACCTGCGGACCCTGCCTGGGCGGATATATGGGCATTTTGGCGCACGGCGAACGCGCCGTCGCCACCACCAACCGCAACTTTGTGGGGCGCATGGGCGACGTCACATCGGAGGTCTATCTCGCCTCCCCTTACGTCGCTGCGGAGAGCGCGATACGCGGCGTGCTCGCCTGCCCGGAGGAATGATATGGAAAAGGGAAAGGTTTTCAAATACGGCGACAACGTGAACACGGACGTCATCATACCTGCCAGATATCTCAACGACGCGAGCGCGCAAAACCTCAAAGCGCACGCCATGGAAGACATAGACCCGGAGTTCTCAAAACGTGTGCGACCCGGCGACTTCGTGGTGGGCGGTTTCAACTTCGGCAGCGGTTCCAGCCGCGAACACGCCCCTCTCGCGTTAAAGGCGTCGGGGGTGCGCGCGGTCATCGCGAAAAGTTTCGCGCGTATCTTTTTCCGCAACGCGGTGAACACCGGTCTTTATATCATAGAAAGCGCGGAAATGGCAGATGAAATAGACGAAAACGACGTTTTAACCATCGAAAACGGCGTTTTAACAGACTTAACAAAGGGCAAGTCTTATCCCCTTCCGCCCATGGACGACTATGTGGCGAAGATACTTGCAAAGGGGGGACTTATGGAGGCGGTGAAAGATGAAGGCTGACATTCTTCTGCTCCCCGGCGACGGGATAGGCCCCGAGATAGTAGCCGCGGCAAAAGCCGTGCTGGAGGGCGTGGCGGAAAAGTTCGGACACGATTTCCGTTTTGAAGAAGCGTTGATAGGCGGCGCGGCGATAGACGCCGTGGGCTCTCCTCTGCCCGAAGCGACGGTGAGAGCCGCGCATACCGCGGACGCCGTGCTGCTCGGCGCGGTGGGCGGCGAAAAGTGGGATCATGCCCCCGTGCGCCCCGAAGCGGCTTTGCTCGGGATACGCAAGGAATTGGGGCTTTACGCCAACCTCCGCCCTGCTAAACTCTTCCCCTCCCTCAAAGGCGCGTCCGCTCTGCGACAGGACATCGCCGACCGCGGCATAGACCTGGTCACGGTGCGCGAACTGACAGGCGGCATATATTTCGGCGAGCGCGGTTTCCGCACGGGTGCGATGGGCAGAGAGGCATACGACACCGAAAGTTACGCCGAGTTGGAAATAGAACGCGTCGCGCGCATAGCCTACGAACTGGCGGAAAAGCGACGCCGCAAGGTGTGTCTGGTGGACAAAGCCAACGTCCTCACCACATCAGGACTTTGGCGAAAAGTGGTCAGCGACATTGCGGAGGACTACCCTTCCGTGCAGCTTGACATGATGTATGTGGACAATGCGGCGATGCAGCTCGCGCTCGCGCCCTCGCAGTTCGACGTCCTCCTCACCTCCAATATGTTCGGGGACATACTCTCCGACCTGACTGCCGCCATAGTGGGCAGCATCGGGGTGATGCCCTCCGCCTCTCTCGGCGCGACCACGGTGGGGATGTACGAAGCGATACACGGCTCCGCACCCACGCTCGCAGGGCTGGACAAAGCCGACCCGGTGGGCACCATACTCTCCGCCGCCATGATGCTGCGGCTGTCGTTTGATCTGGACGAAGAGGCAAACACAGTGGAAAACGCAGTGGAAAGCGCGCTTGCGGAAGGACTGGGCACCGCAGATATAGGCGGCACGCTCGGCACGCGCGCCCTCACTCGGGAGATAGCAAAAAGGCTCTGAACCGCCCGTCGCTTATCCCTGCGGCGAACGGTACGGCTCGGGCGCGGAAGCGCTCGCACCTGCGAAGTTTCGGATGACCGCGCACGGGCGAAACGCAGGCAACGGTTTGTTCAGCCGCAAGTTTCGGCAGTGCAAAACACCGAAAAATTGCTCCGATGTAGGTCCGCACCGTTCCGCACCGACATACAAGACATCCGGGATATAAGACCTCCGATACACAAAAACCCTGCCGGAAAGCATCCTTTCTGCAGGGTTTTGATTTGCCGCGCGACCTCGAAAGCGCTCGCCTTTACTTTTCCGTTTTCTTTTTGAAACTCACTTTTCCTCCGCCGCCGGAGGACAGATCCAACAACTTGCTCCCGACCATGACATTCAGCACCGCGAACACCACCACGCTGCACGCTATGTAAACCGCCATCATGTCCGCCCCGACCTCGGCGCCGAACATATCCAGCCGCATGGAAAACGCCTCCGATATGCCGGTGTAAGCCTCTTCGGGCAGCCCTGCCGTAAGGCTGTCCAAAGCGCCAGACATCAGGAGGTTTCGGAATATCCCTGCGGAATGCGTCCCGGGGAGCAGCGCCGCAAAATATTGCACTCCTTCCGGGAAAGCGGAAAGCGGCATATACGCGCCGATGAGGAAGCCTATCGCCGCGCTGACTATGCCCACAAAACCGCTGAGTGCGCCTTCCGTGCGGAAAAGAGAACAGACCAGCACCGAGAACAGCGTGGACGAAAGCGCCGAATACGCCACGTTCCCGAGCACTCCGAACGCGCTCGCCGCCGTCATCATAAATCCGTCCGTCGCGGCGAGATACACGAAACACAAAAGGCAGACCAGAGTCACCACTATGACCGTCACGAGAAAATTGAACGCAAAGTACGCCAGCGTAACGGTGCCCCTCTTCACGGGCGAAACCAGACAGTCGCGGATCTGACCGCGGCACTTGTCCTGCACCATGATGGAATTTGCGCTGAACGACACCGTAAAACACGCCGTCCCCAGCACGCCCGATATCATCCAACTGTCCACAAAAGCGCTCACCGCGCCCTCGGGGACGGGGACGCCCTCGGGGAAGAAACTCAACACCGTGTCCTCCTGCAGATCCCCCAAAAACAGCACGTACAGCAAAAATACTATGATGGGCGCGAGAAGGGAAAAGAACACCGCCATGCGGTCCTTCAAAAAGACCTTGCAATGCCGCTTGACCAGCTGCGAAAACGCAAAAACTTCGTCGGCTGCGCTTTGAGGGATGCCTTTCATGCTTTGTCCTCCCCCGAAAGTTTTTTGCCGGTGGCGCGCAGGAACACGTCGTCCATGTCCCCTTTGACGACTTCGAAGTCCGTCGCAAGGTCGGGGTGCGCGAGGATGAGATCCCTCGCCGCCGTAGTGCCGGACGTCTTTATGCGGTAGCACTCCCCTTCGTGATCGAACTCCACGCCCTCACCTGAAAGCAAGGCGTCCGTCTGCGCCGAGCGCGGGAGATACAGCTTGACGTAATCGCCCGAATACAATGTTTTGAGTTCGTGCGGCGTCCCCTGCGCCACGATATTCCCGTCGTCCATTATCACCACGGTGTCAGCGTCCGCAGCCTCTTCCATATAATGCGTGGTGAGGAAAACGGTCATGTCCGTCTTTCTGCGGAGTTCGTTCAGCACCTCCCACACTCTTTTTCTCGTCTGAGGGTCCAGCCCGGTGGTGGGCTCGTCCAAAAACAACACGGAAGGACGGTGTATGAGCCCCCTTGCCACATCCACGCGGCGGCGCTGTCCGCCCGAAAGTTTCCCGTAAGGGCGCGACATGATGTCCTCCAACAGGAACATCTCCGCGACTTCACCGAGTCTGGCTTTCAGCCTGGCCCCCCTCAAACCGTAAAAAGACGCGCGCACGGCAAGGTTGTCGCGGACGGTCAGCCTGTCATCCAGCACAGACCCTTGAAAAACTATGCCTATCCGCCGTTTTATCTCCTCTCTGTCGCGATCCAGATCCAACCCGTCAACGAACGCCTTGCCCGACGTTTTGGGGAGTATGGTCGCAAGTATATTTATGGTCGTGCTTTTCCCTGCGCCGTTCAATCCGAGAAAAGCGAAAAGTTCACCTCGCGCGACCTCGAAAGAGATATCTTTGACCGCGCGTATGTCCCCGTAGTTTTTGACAAGATGTCGGACTGTTATGATACTTTGCATGACAAACCGTCCGCTCCGTGACGGTAAAATATTCCCTGCTCCGAAAAATCAGAGGAGAGAGAGCCGGCGCCCCGTCAAATCGGCGCGCCCCGTAAGGCGTCAGGCTATGGCTCCCTCTATGAAGTCCACCACATCGGCGACCGTTCTCATCTCGGCGACGTCGCCGTCGTCTATGGTGACGCCGAAAGTTTCCTCCACTTTCATCAGCATGTCCACCATGTCCAGGCTGTCCAGCCCGAGGTCCTCGATGATGACGCTCTCGGGCTTGATCTTGTCGGCGTCGATGCCGATATCATTGACCGCAATGGCTTTCAACTTCTCGAAAATGTCGTTGTTCATGTTATTCCTCACATCATGATTTTGTTGTTTATTTTGACCTAACTTGGTGTTTATCGCCATGAAACGCGCGATAAAACGGAAATTCGGTCAGTTTTTATCCTTTCCTTCGCGCCCTTCGACCTGATCGAGGTCGATGAGATACGCTCTGACATCCTGCGGTTCCGCACACACGCAGGCGTCGTAGCCTTCGAACGCTTCGAAGTGTTCGAAGTGCGCGTCCTCGGCTATGGGACGGCGGAAATCTTTGAGCCCTGCGCCCGTATATTTGAGCCAGCTCTCCTTTTCCGTCCACTTCCTGAAAAAGTCCTCTTCCGTCTTCGCGCCGAGAAAACCGAACTTGTCAAGGTTGACGGGACGTATCTTCTCCACGTCCACGCCTATCTCGGTGCGCGATATGCCCAGCATGAGCACGCCGTGCGAATGGGAGAGGGAGAAGTGCGCGCCGCCCTTGTCAAAGCGCGGTTTCTCGCCGCACTCCCTGACTATCTCGACGTCATACGGATAGTTGCAGCCGGCGGCGTTCATTATGTCCGCGAAGTGCGCGTAGCAATGTTTGACGAACGCGTCGCTGTCGCACTCGCCCTCCGCAAAGAAGAGTATCATGCTCTGCCGCCTCCGAGCCTTCCGTAAGTGTTGTTGATGTCCAGAAAGAAGTCGCGGTCCACCGTGAGCATGAGCTCGTACGCAAGGCGGAACTCCCAGTTGCCTTCCGGAGTGCCGGGCACATTCACGCGAGTGTCCGCGCCGTAACCCAGCATATCCTGCACGGGGAAGACGGCAAGCACGGCGGAAGACGCGGCTATGGTGCGCAGAATGGCTTTCGTGGATGCGCAGTGAGGTCCGCCGCTCCCCCAACCCGGTCCTGTGAAGCCGCAATATTTGAGCGCGAAATCGCGCGCGTCCGGGTTCATCTCATACAGCCACCCGAGCAAAGTGTTGTTGTCGTGCGTGCCCGAATACGCCACGTTGGTCCTGTCGTAAAAATAGGGAAGGTGCACGCTCTGCGTCCCGTCGAACGCGAACTGGAAAACTCGCATGGTGGAGATGCCCGTCCCGTCTATGAACTTGCGGCAATCGGGGTCTATGAGCCCGAGGTCCTCCGCGATGAAGAGCGCGTCGGGGTTGTCCGCGAGCATATAGTCGATGAGTTCCTGCCCGGGGCCGTACTTCCAGCTGCCGTTTATTGCGGTGTCCGTGTCCTCGGCAGGTATGGCGAAGAAGTTGTAGAACGCGCGGAAATGGTCCAGCCTGAGCGCGTCATACATTTTGAGGCAATGAGAGATGCGCCGCCTCCACCACTTGTAGCCCGACTTTTTCATCGCAGCGAAATCGTAAAGGCAGTTGCCCCAGATCTGTCCCTTTGCCGCGAACGCGTCCGGCGGCACTCCGGCGACATCGGTGGGACGTCCCTTTTTGTCGAGCAGAAACTCCTCCGCGTGCGTCCAGACGTCCACGCTCTCCGTGGCGACGTAGAAAGGCAGATCCCCTATGATGCGCACTCCGCGCGCGTTTATCTTCTCCTTGACGAAGAACCACTGCCTGTAAAACTCGTATTGCTCGAAGATGTAGAACTCTATCTCCGCGGCAAAGCGTTCCCTCGCTTCGGCGAGCGCCTTTTCCTCGCGGAACGCGAGCCCGGGCTCCCACTCCGACCATTTGCCGCCGTAGCGGTCGGCGAGCGCCATGAACAGCGCATAGTCCTCCACCCAGTACTCCTCTTCCCTCCTGAAAGCGGCTATCCTCTCCGCCACCTCCGGGGTGATGCGCCCGAACGCGATACGGAGCACGCGTTTGATGTTCTCGCGCGCAAAGGCATAGTCCACCTTGTAAGGCTGTCCGCCGTACTTTGCCGCTTCCACCTCTTCCGCCGTGAGCAGCCCCTCGTGGTGCAGGAGCATGGGGTTGATGTAAAGGAAGTTGCCTGCGTGCGTGGAATAGCCCGAATAGGGCGAATTGCCTGCGCCGAGTATGGTTATGGGCAGCACCTGCCACCACGAGAACCCCATATCCGCCGCCATTTCGGCAAAATTCTCCGCGTCGCGCGAAAAGCACCCTATCCCGTACGGGCTGGGCAGTGAGCTGATCGGCAGGAGCACCCCTGCCGAGCGTTTGAATTTGGGAGCGATCATTCTTCCACCCTTATCAGCGCGGCGATATTCTCCACGCCCGAAAGTTGTTCTATTTTCGCGAGCGCCTTTTTCATGACGCTTTCCTTGGTTTCGTGAGTGACGAAGATGACCGCGACTTCCCTGGACACCGCCTCTTTTTGCACGACGGTGGCGAGAGATATGCCGCAGCGGCCGAACACGCCCGTTATCTTGCTCAGAGTCCCCTCCTCGTCGGACACGGTGAGGCGCACGTAGTAACGGGAGGAGAAGTCGGAGGCAAAGTCATCGTCGTTTATCTTTTCTTCCAGCTCCCAGGGGAACCTGCGGTGCTCCGTCCTGCCTGCGGCAAAAACTATGTCGCTGACTATCGCGCTGCCCGTGGGGAGCGCGCCCGCGCCTCTGCCGTAAAGCATGATGTCGTCCACGCTGTCGCCGTGCACGTACACCGCATTGAAAGAGCCGCTGACGGAGGAAAGCGGATGCCCCGAGGGCAAAAACGCCGGATGCACCCTGGCTTCTATCTTGCCGTCGCGGTCCTTGGAGATGGCGAGCAGTTTCAAAGTGTAGCCCAGTTCCTTGCCGTAATTGATGTCCTCCACCGCTATCCCGGAGATGCCTTCTCTGTATATCTTATCGATGGGCACACGCTTTTTATACGCCAGCGAAGAGAGGATGCTGTTCTTGTACATCGCGTCAAAACCTTCCACGTCCGCGGTGGGATCCGCCTCCGCATAGCCGAGAGCCTGCGCGTCTTTGAGGCAGGAAGCGTAATCCACGCCTTCGTCGCTCATGCGCGAGAGGATGTAGTTCGTAGTGCCGTTGACAATGCCTTTGAGGGAGGTTATGCGGTTTGCCTGCATCCCGTCCGTGAGCGTGCGGATGATGGGGATGCCGCCGGCGCAGCTCGCCTCGAAGTAAAGTCCGCCGCCTCCGCGTTCCGCTGCGGCTTCCAGCTCCTGCCAGTTTTTGGAGAACATCTCCTTGTTGGCGGTGACGATGCTCTTGCCTGCTTCCAGCGCCTTGATGAGGAAGGTCTTGGCAGGCTCGATGCCGCCGAAGAATTCCGCGACGACGGAGATCTCGGGGTCGTTCACCACTCTGTCGATGTCGGTGGACACGATGGAGGGATCGACGCCCAGCTGTTTGCATCTTTCCGTGTTCTTTTCCAGCACGCACTTTATTTCGATGTCGATGCCGTCGTTACGTTTGATAAATTCGCGTTGAGAAGTGAGGATGGTGTAAGTTCCTCCGCCCACTACGCCCAGACCGAGCAGGGCAACTCCGATTTTTTTCATATATTCTCCTGAACGATGTCGGCTTTCGCCGCCTGATTTCCTTTTATGCGTTGAGGTCGTAGATATACTTCAACCCTTTGAGCGCGAGCGCGCGGTCGGTGATGTCGATAAGGTCGGGCTCCACACCTGCGATAAGCTCGCTGAGTCCGCCCGTGGCGACCACCTTTGCGCCCTTCATCTCGGGCAATGTGCGGTATTTGGACACCAGATACTTGACAAGCCCCGTATAACCGTATATCAACCCGGCTTGCATACAGCTTCTCGTGGAAGTGCCCACTATGCTCTCGGGGAGAGAAAGCTCCACCCTGGGGAGTTTCGCCGCCGTGTTGACAAGCGACTCCGCCGCCGTCTTGACGCCGGGCGCGATGGCTCCGCCTATGAACCTGCCCTCCGCCGTGACCAGATTGAACGTCGTCGCCGAGCCGAAGTCCACCTCTATGACGGGACCGCCGTAAAAACGGTAAGCCGCGGCAGCCCCCACCATCCTGTCCGCACCCAGTTCGGACGGGTTGTCGTATCTCACCTCTATGCCCGTCTTCGTGCGATGATCCACGGTGAGAGGCTTCCTGCCCGTGTAATAGGAACACATGTGCTCTATCGTGTAATTGAGAGATGGCGCGACGGAGGACATCACCGCCCCGTCGATGTCGTCAAAAGAATGGCCGCCCTGACGCAACAGATCGTAAATGACCATGCCGTACTCGTCCGCAGTGTGCGAAGCCACGGTGGACACCCTCCAGGTGTACGCCAGCTCCTCCCCTTTGAAAATGCCTATCTTGACGTTGGTGTTGCCTATGTCCATGGCAAGCAGCATAGTCCCTCCTGCGCCCACGAGCGAGCGCGCAAACACGTATAGTTTGATATATTGTATCAAATACTCATCCTTTTTTCAAGCGGAGCGCCCCAATTCTCCCACGTTCACTTGTTCCGAGCGTGCTTGATACTTAACTCACACTCATTCAAGGACGGAATATACACCCCAATATTCCACGTGACCTCTTATCGGAGCGTGCTTGATTAAAACTCTCCCTTTTTCAAAGACGGAACTATACCCCTATTTCCCACGTGCCCTCTTTCGGGGCGTATTTGATTTTTACTTGCCCCTGTTCAAAGACGTAATAACGCGCCGCTCAGCCAAGCGTTCACAGGCGGCTTGCCGCCGCTTGAACGCCGCGGCGCGTCCCCCCTGAGCGCCGAGCGCCGACGGAGCATTAAGTAGACACGGGCGTAGTGCGCGAGTGCCGAATTCCTCCGCCCGTGCCGGGTTCTCTGTGAGTGCAGTCCTCCGCTTGATTATGCGAGTGCAAGAAACAAACTTTTTTTAGAGGCGAAAAGTCAGTCCTGCATGATGCGAGGAATACAGCCCTTTCGGCACGGGGGAGGAAAGCCCGAAGGGAAGGAGGGGGTCTGTACTCCCATGTCAGAGGACGTTAGCAAGTTTTATATTCTTTGAGCACGATGCGAACTTTGAGCGAGTGTTGTTTGAGTTCGCATACAAATCCGAAACAAATGGGGACGGGGCAAAAATGTCCGATGGGGGACGCGTTTTGTCCCTCATCGGACATTTGCGCCCCCAAGCCCCGCCGCAGGCGGGTTCCCCGGCTTTACCCCGTCCCCATTGGTTTCAATGCGTTCCTGTTCGGGGAAAAATGCCCCCCCTCCCTCGTTGTGTCAAAGAGGAGGAAATTTGCGTATGGTAAGTTGGGAGCGATCCCAGTCAAAAAGGAGGTACATATCATGAACGGTTTTTTCGGTAACGGCGGCTGCGGATGCGACAACATCATCCTTTTGCTGCTCCTGCTCTCCTGCTGCAACGGGAACGGGATGGGGTGCATATGCGACATACTGCCCCTGCTCCTCATCCTGTGCTGCTGCGGCGGCGGTTCGCTTGGCAACAACTGCTGCAAGTGAGCGATATCCCCTCGGAACTCCGAGGGGATATTACTGTCCGCATAACACAGAAAGCGCACATAATGCGGTTTTAACTGCTGTTTCAACGCCGTAAACCGCCTCTTATGCCATTTTCACATACAATGTCCGACGTCACCATTCGCCGTAATACTTGACGGGCACGTTGCTTTGGTTCCAAAATTCTCCGAGTTCGAGCTTGGGCAGGTCGGAGTACTCTCCCTTGTAGTTCCCGTCGCGGTCGAACCACACTCGCACTTCCACCCTCGACACATCGACGACACCGTAATAGTTATCGACGCGGATGCTGACGCCCGTCACGAGCAGCCCGTTGACTTCGGGAAGGACCTCGTAGACCGTCACCCCGTGCTCATTCACCCCCCCCCGAACAGGAACGCGCTGGGACACAACGGGGACGGGGTAAAGTCGGGGTCCCCACCTCTGGTGGGGCTTGGGGGCGCAAATGTTCAAATGTGGGCGTTGCCTGCCCAAATTTGAACATTTTTACCCCGTCCCCATTTGTCCCGGATTTGTATGCGAACTCAAACAACACTCACTCAAAGTTCGCGGCATACTCAAAGAATATAAAACTTGCCAACGTCCCCTGACACGGGAGTACAGCCCCCCTCCTCCCCTTCCGGGACTCCTCCCCCACTCGGAATAGAGGACATCCCTTCTAAAATGCGGAACTTACTTTTTCATAAAGGCGCACCGCCTGCGCCTTTATGAAAACACCTCCTGAAAAAGTTTATTTATCACACTTACATAATCAAGCGGCGAACAGTACTCACTGAACGTCGCTCGTGGGGCGAGGAGGGCGACTCGACGCGCACCGAGCCCGTGTCTACTTAATTTTTCTTCTAGCTTGCGAGGTCGCAGATTCGCGCCGCGACTTGCAAGCGTGGGCGATGCTCGCCCACGGTGCAAGTTTGGCTGAGCGGCGCGTTGTTACGTCTTCGAATGTGTGTGGAGCGTGTTCAGACACACACGCTCATGCTTCACGTCATACCGATACAGGAACGCGTTGGGACACAACGGGGACGGGGTAAATCGGGGTCCCCGTCACGAAATCTCTGATTTCGGGATGGGGCTGCATCCGGGGTCCCCGGGCGAAAATCTCTGATTTTCGGCTGGGGTCAAGTTCGGGGTCCCCTGGCGAAAATCTCTGATTTTCGCCAGGGGTTAAGAAAACCGCCGTCCCGTGGGACGGCGGTTTTTCGGATGTCGGTCGGTATCAATACTCGAACTGTTCGGTGAAATATGCTTTGAGGTTCTCGATGGGGATGCGCACCTGCGCCATGGTGTCGCGTTCGCGCACCGTGACCGCGCCGTCTTCCAGGGTGTCGAAGTCCACGGTCACGCAGTACGGCGTGCCGATCTCGTCCTGGCGGCGGTAACGCTTGCCGATGGAACCCGTGCCGTCGAAGTCGCACACAAAGTGTTTGGTGAGCTCGGCGTATATCTCCTGCGCCTTTTCGGAAAGTTGTTTTTGCAGGGGCAGCACCGCGACCTTGACGGGAGCGACTGCGTGATGGAAGTGCATGACCACACGGGTGTCGCCCTCCCCCACTTCCTCCTCGTCGTAGGCGTTGCAAAGCAGCGCGAGCACCATACGTTCCACGCCGAGGGAAGGCTCGATGACATAAGGCACGTACTTCTCGTTGGTGACGGGGTCGGTGTAAGAAAGGTCCTTGCCCGAAGTGTTGATGTGCTGGGTGAGGTCGTAATCCGTGCGGTCGGCGACTCCCCAAAGCTCTCCCCAGCCGAAGGGGAAGAGGAACTCGAAGTCTGTGGTGGCTTTGGAGTAAAAGCAAAGTTCCTCCGCGCTGTGGTCGCGCAGGCGGAGTTTAGCGTCGTCAAAGCCCAGCCCGAGCAGCCACTCATGGCAGAACTTGCGCCAATAGGCGAACCATTCGAGGTCGGTACCCGGCTTGCAGAAAAATTCCAGCTCCATCTGCTCGAACTCGCGCACGCGGAAGATGAAGTTGCCGGGGGTTATCTCGTTGCGGAAGGACTTGCCTATCTGCCCTATGCCGAAAGGCACGCGCTTTCTGGTGGTGCGCTGAACGTTTTTGAAGTTGACGAAGATGCCCTGCGCCGTTTCGGGACGCAGATATATCGTGCTGGCGCTGTCCTCCGTCACGCCCTGGAAGGTCTTGAACATGAGGTTGAACTTGCGGATGGAAGTGAAATCGGACTTGCCGCACACGGGGCAGACTATGCCGTTTTCCTTGATGTAGTTCTCCATCTCCTCGTCCGTCCAACCGGCAACGGAGCCGTCGATGCCCTTTTTCTTCATGTAGTCCTCGATGAGGTTGTCCGCGCGGTGACGGGTCTTGCAGGACTTGCAGTCCATGAGCGGATCGGAAAAACCGCCGATATGCCCGGACGCCTGCCAGACGGAGGGGTTCATGAGGATGGCGCAGTCCACGCCTACATTGTAAACGCTTTCGGTGACGAACTTCTTCCACCAAGCCGCCTTGACGTTGTTTTTGAGGGCGACGCCGAGAGGACCGTAGTCCCAGGTGTTGGCGAGTCCGCCGTATATCTCGCTGCCGGGGAAAATGAATCCGCGGTTCTTGCAAAGAGCGACCAGCTTGTCCATCGTGAGTTTTGCCATAACTTACCTTCTTTTGACCGTTTTTGCGGCGTGTGTCGTTGCGCCGTAACGAAATAAAATAATAAACGAAAGAGCGCGCCGTGTCAATCGTGACGGCAGCATTCCTTCGTTCGAGTGGGTCCTCAACGATCGGAGCTCCTTTCCCCCCTTTCCTCCCTGCCGCGGATCAGTAATCGCGCACGCCGAGCAGGAAATCCACGGAAAGATTGTACGCCTTCGCGATGAGGAAAAGATTTTCCGCCGTAGGCTGTTTCTTGCCGCTGCGCCAATAAGAAACGCACGCCGCGGTGACGCCGATGGTGTTGGCGAACTGCCTTTGGGATATCTTCTCTTCGCGGAGGAACTCCGACAGCCTTTCTGCAAATTTGTTGTTCATGGAAATATTGTCATTCATGTGTTAAATAAAGTGATTATTATTAACTATAATTTACACATTTTAATAATTATGAAATTTTGTTGAAATGTTGCATTGTGTTACACCCTGCCCGTCAACGAATAACGGGGAGTGAGAAACGCATAAAATGAGGGTATGTGGCGCGCGGCGAAGGTATGTTTTCTGTATATAGGCACCGTGATAGGCGCAGGTTTCGCATCGGGACGGGAGATAGCCCTGTTTTTCGGGGATACCGCGCCGTGGTCCGTCGCGCTCGCCGCACTTTTCATGGCTGTGCCGGAAGCCCTCTTCCTCATCGCCGGGAAGCGCGCCCTGCTCCCCTCCGGGACGGCGGTGAAAACAGGGGTGTTCATCGCGGCGTTTTCCTCCGTGGCGGCGATGCTCGCAGGATGCGAACTCGCCCTTTCCGACCTCACGGGCATAACGGGGCTCGGGGTGATAGCCGCCCTGCTCGCCGGGGCGCTGGTGGTGGGCGGCACCGAAAAAATGAAACTCGCCAACGCCGTCCTCATCCCTCTGCTGCTCGCTCTGCTGCTGGCGGTATATATCAAAAGCGGCTCCCCCGTATTCGGGGGCGGCTTCTCCCTCTTAAAGCCGATGCACTATGCCGGGCTGGACGTCCTGATGGGTGGGATGATCATCTCGCGCGAAGGCGAAAAACTGAACGGAAAACAGATCGCTCTCACCTGCGTTTTCAGCGCGCTGTTTTTGGGGATTGTGCTGTTTGTGCTCCAAAACATAGTTTTAAGTGACGGAATGAACTCGTCAATGCCCGTTATTGCCGTTGCAGACAAAGTCGGGTTGAAGATAGCGGCAGGCATACTCGTGGTGATAGCGGTGTTTACGACGCTGGTTTCCTCCCTCGACGTACTGACCGAAAGCGTGCGCGGAACGCTGTCGTCCTTTGGCGGCGTGCGCGCCGAAAACTTGCCGCGCCGCTCCCGTTTCCGCAGCGTCGCCGCACGGCTCGGCGAGGTGCGCGACCGCCCTCTCGTCGTGTTCGGATGTCTGGTCGCGCTCTACCCCGTCAGCTTCTTCGGCTTTGAAAACATCGTGGACTCCCTCTACCCCTTCGTGGGGCTTTGCGGCATGGTGATGGCCGTGCTCACCGCCGCCCGTCTTGCCGCGGCTCTGCTCGGCAGCCGCCCGGGGAAATGCTTTTCGGGCAAACTTCGTTCCGCCCTTGCACCCAAACAAAAACCCCGGGAACTCCGGGGTCGGGCGTGAGGTGTGAAAGAGGCGGTCACTCTTCGTGGTGAGCGTGACCGCAGCCGCAGTCGTCATCGCCGCAATCGTCATCGCCGCAGCCGCAGCCGTCGCAGTCCTCCTCTTCATCGCTCTCCTTTCCGCCGCCTGCGAACATACCTTCGAAGGGGGAACGGCGGCTGTCCGTTTCGGGCTCGTCCAGCCCTTTGAGGTAACGGTAAAAGGGGTCGTCGGAGTAATCCTTGTCGTCCACCCAGTCGCCGCCGAGCTGCTCCACGGCGTTGCGCACTTCCATATACTCGTTGTAATCCAGTTCGTATTCTTCCGCGAAACTTTTCAGGAGGTCTATCGCCCTCTCGTCGCCGTAACTGCCGAGCAGCCGCGCGAAGAGCGCGACGTCCTCGCCCTTATAAAGGTAGCTCACCAACCCCATATATATCGCAGGGTCGCCCTTGTAACGGGAAAGTATCTCGATGAGCATCTTGCCCGTGTCCCCGTCCGCGGCGTAAAAGGCGGCGAGCATATCCTCCACCGCTTCCTCGCAGTCCTCCGAAAGATATTCGTACGCTTCCAGACGTTTTGCGTAAGGGAGGGACTCGTCCAGAAGAGCGCGGAGCATTTCGAGCATCTCAGTCTTGGTCTTCATAACTCTCGTCATCTCCGAAAAATATGCGTTTATACCTGTAATAAGTGCGCTCGTTGAGGTCGTAGCGCGCCATGGCGTCATCGTCGGGGTCGGGGTCGTCGAAGTACACCCTTGCGAGCAACACCCCTATCATGGTTTCCTCGCTGCGCAGCAGACTTATCTTCCTGCCGTTGCGGCAGCGCCACACCAGTTCCCCGTCCGCGTTGCTCGAAGTCATGTCGTTGATGATGGTCGCGAGCCTTTCCAGGTAAGTGGACGGGTCCTCGTCGGTGTACACGATGTCGCACGCCGCGCGGTAGACCGCGTTGTAAAGATGCTTCGGGAGCGCCCTGAACATACGCGGCAGGATGAGATCCACGGGCTTAAACCTGTTCTGCGTCACGATGTCGAACTCCATGCTTATGCCGCCGCCGAGCAGATAATCCAGGATTATCTCCATCGCGTCGAAGGAGAGATCCGCGCCGATGAGCCTCTCGCGGAAGAGTTTTTCCACGCTGCGTTTCCTGACTCGGGAGAGAGCCATGAGCGTGGGACAAGCCACGAAATCGGGAGCGTACCAAAGCACCCAGCGCACCGCTTCGTTGAAATCCGCGTCATACGCCAGCGCGTCGCAGAGTTTGCGCAGGTCGTCCGTGCCGCAAACGCGCTTGACCCTGTCCACATACTCCACCGTGGCGATGTGCGGCCACTCGTGCCCGTAAGGCACTTTTTCGGGCTCGGTGCGGTAAAGTTTCATGTAATAGCCGGGGGGCGAGAGCTGCCCGAAAATGTTTGCGAGCACACCCATGACGCGCATCGCCTCTTTGCGCTTGCCGAGGTTGTAGAGCGCCTCGCTGCGGTACATCTCGCTGAACGGCTTGAAGTGCGAACTCCTGCTTCCTATGATCTCGGCGGCGCGCAATATATCCTCGTCGCGCTGTTTCGCCACCAAAATGGGCAGCACTTTGACGGCGGTTTCCGCGCCTATATCAGCCGCCATTATCTCGTCCAGCACCGCGTCCGCTTCCTCGTCGCGTTCCTGCACGCTGTACGCGGTGGCGAGCGTTGCTTTGTTGTCGAGGGAAGGGTCTTCCCTGACCATCTGTTCGGAGAGTGCGACCACCTTGTCGAAATCCCCTTTCGCGAACAGACACAGGGACTTCATCTTGTGCACTATGTCACGGTACTGTTCGGGTATGCCTTCCTCGCCGCAAGCGCGTTCCAGGTCTTCGAGATGTTTGAGCGCGGCGGTCGTATCGTTCTCCGCGAGCGCCTCGTTCACGTAATAAAGTCTGGACTCGAAAAATTCGTTTTCCGCCTTTTTCGCCATCCTGAACATGGGCTTTCCGTCGCTGTCGGCGGCAGCCAGCAGGGCGCTGTCGTCCTCGCCCAGATAGCGCAGATAGTAAGCGGCAGCCTCCGTGTCCCCCTCCTCCAAAGCGTTGGAGCAGAGCTGCCAGAGCGCAGGGGTTTCGTCATCCTCCGTCTTGGCGCGCGACATGGCGGTGTAAAGTGCGGCGTTGGACTGTTCGATGGCGTGCATATCCGCATAGGCGCATCCCAAAGCAGTGTAAGACGCGCTGTCGTCGGCGAGCTTGCAGGCGGTCTTGAAATAACCCACCGCTTTTTCGTGCTCGCCGCGCGAAAGCGCGTTAGTGCCCAGCTCGATATAGTCCGTGCCGTCCAGCTTGAATTCTATCTGTTTTGCCATCTCCTACTTCTTCTTTTTCTTCTTTTTGGGATTGACGTACGGTTTGGGCGGCTGTTTGCCCTTATTGTTGTTCTTTCTGGGCTGCCCTGCCGCCTCCTCGTTTTCCGCCTTGTTGTAAACGACGGGAGCCGCGCCCTTCTTCGCCTTTGCGGAAGCCTCCTTGGCGTTCCCCTTGCGGTCGCGCAGCGCGATCAGCTTCTTCTTGTCGGTGTACGCTTTCAACGCCTTGCACTTGTTCATTCCGCGTTCGGCGAGTGCGGTCCAGCACTGCGCCCAGTATATGAACCCGACGAGCAGCATCGCGATGCAGATGATGATGGAAAAGATGTTGTTGACCATGAGCAGCAACAGCGGCGCCGCGGAGAGGATGCCGCATATCACCGTGGTGAACGGATTGTTCGCGATGAGCACGAGCGCGTCCTTGAAGGTATCCTTCAACGACATCCCGTAAGTGGCGAACAGCGACATCATGACCATCGGGACTGTGAGCAGGGGCGCGCCGAAGATGAACGTGAGCACCACCGCAGCCATGCTGCCTGCGTTTGCGGCACCGCGCTGCTCCTGCGCGAGCTGATATATGAGAGAGGTGCCCATCGCGAGAGCGATGAGTATGCCCACCGTGCCCACGAGCAGGAACTTCCACCAGTACTTCGCAAAGCCCATGAAGAAGGTGCGCGTGATGCGCTTGTAATGGTCCTGGAAATAGGCGCGTTTCGCGCAGTAGAACAACCCTGCGATGAAGGGCGTGGCGATGATGCCTGCGCCTGCAAGCATCATGAGGAAGGGCTGATAGACGTCCCAATAAAGTATTGCGACGCTGACGCCTATATCGTCGCCGCCCGGATGCAGACTGATGCCCACATTCTGCATGAAGTTGTAGCCGCTGCCCATGACGTAGTCCTCAAAGAAGGGCGCCGCCACCAAAAATACCAGGATGAACACCAGCGCCGCCGGGGCGAACCACAGCGACCCTTTTAGCAAAAGGGAGAAGTTGGCGCGCACCACCGCGCCCGCTTTTCTGAAATAACCTTCCGGATACTCTTTTTTGATTTTCGCTTCCGCCATCCCGGCGACGACTATCTTTGCCGGTTCTTCGGGTTCGGTGACGACGTCGGCGTCGACGAAGAACTTGCCGAGCAGGAAACGGGGCTCTTTGGCGGGCTTTGCCGCCGCTTGATTCTGAGTTGCCATAATAGCTCCTTGACTTGACTGCGTATATTCTACACTAACACACGCCAAATATCAAATCAATAAAATGAATTGGGGAAGAATTGTGAAAAATCCGTCCTGCGCCGCCCTGCCTGCGCCGCCCCGGGAGCGGATTTGGCGCGGAATTTCGATTTTTTATTGACAAGCCGCGCCCGTGTACATATACTTTTCCTTAACAATAGAATGAAAGGTAAGGGGTCACAGGAGGTAATATGAAAAAGTTCAACATCGCCGTCGTAGGCGCAACCGGCATGGTCGGGAACAAGTTCCTCGAAGTGCTGACCGAAAGACAGCTCCCCGTCGAGAATTACTATCTGTTCGCATCCGCGAGAAGCGCGGGCAAGCAGATCGACTTCATGGGCAAGCCTCACACCGTCATAGAGCTCACGGAAGAGAACGTCATGGCGCTCAAAGGCAAGGTGGATTTCGCCCTCTTCTCGGCAGGCGCAGGCACTTCCGCGAAGTTTGCGCCCGTGTTCGTCGAAGCCGGCGCGGTGGTCGTGGACAACAGCAGCCAGTGGCGTATGTACGACGACGTTCCCCTCGTCGTGCCCGAGGTCAATCCCGAGGACGTGAAATGGAACAAGGGCATCATCGCCAACCCGAACTGCTCCACCATACAAGCCGTGGTCGCGCTCAAACCGCTGTATGACCGTTTCGGCATCAAGCGCATAGTCTACTCCACCTATCAGGCGGTTTCCGGCGCGGGCGTCGCAGGCTATAACGACCTCAAAAACGGCATTGCCGGGGAAGCTCCCAAGAAGTTCCCCTATCCCATCGCGTTCAATATGCTCCCCCACATCGACGTGTTCCTCGACAACGGCTACACCAAAGAGGAATGGAAGATGATAGAGGAAACCAAGAAGATACTGCACGACAACACCCTCCGCATCACCGCGACGACGGTGCGCGTCCCCGTCTATCACGGGCACAGCGAGTCCATCAATGTGGAGTTCAGGAAGCCCTGCACCAAAGAGGAAGTGTTCGACTGTCTGTCCTCCTTCCCCGGGCTGGTGCTGATGGACGACGTGCAGAACAACGTCTACCCCATGCCCATCCTCGCGGAGGATCACGACGAAGTGTTCGTGGGCAGGGTGCGCATCGACGAGAGCGTGGACAGCGGCGTGAACATCTGGTGCGTGGCGGACAACATCCGCAAGGGCGCGGCGACCAACGCCGTTCAGATAGTACAGCTCCTCATCAACAACGCTTTGGAGGCATAATATGATTTTCAAGGGTACAGCCACGGCGCTCATAACGCCGTTCACCGAAAGCGGAGTGGACTTTGAAAGTTTTGACCGCATCCTCGACGACCAGCTCGCAGGCGGCGTGGACGCCGTTGTGGTGCTCGGCACGACGGGCGAACCGGCAACGATGTCTGCGGCGGAGAAGAAGTCCGTCATCGAATTCGCCGTCAAAAAACTCAAAGGCAAACTTCCCGTCATAGTTGGCACGGGGGCGAATTCCACATCCGCCGCGGTCGAGATGTCCGTGCTGGCGGAGAGCCTTGGCGCGGACGCGCTGCTGTTGGTCACGCCTTACTACAACAAGGCGACCCAGCAAGGGCTCATCGCGCACTTCACCGCGGTCGCCGACGCCGTGCATACCCCGATCATCTGCTATAACGTGCCGGGGCGCACGGGCGTGAACCTGTTGCCTGCGACGTTTGCGAAGCTCGCCGAACATCCCAACATCGCCGCCATCAAAGAAGCCAGCGGCAATATGGAGCAGATCGAGGAAGCCATTCGCCTTTCGGAGGGCAAAGCGGTGGTGTACAGCGGCGACGACGGCATCACCGTCCCGATCATGGCGATGGGCGGAATGGGCGTGATCAGCGTGGTGAGCAACGCCGCTCCCCGTTTCACGGCGGAAATGACCTCCGCATTCCTTTCGGGCGACCTGAAAAAGGCGGCGAAGATGCAGCTTGAGATGCTGCCTCTCGTGCGCGCGATGTTCAGCGAGGTCAACCCCATCCCCGTCAAAAAGGCGATGCAGCTGCGTGGGCTCGCGAGCGGTATCCTGCGTCTGCCCCTCACCGAAATGACCGCCGAAAACGCGGCAAAACTGGAAGCGCTGCTTCCCTCTTTTATCCGATAATGATAAAGATCGCTATCTCCGGTGCGGCAGGACGCATAGGCCGTACGATGTTCAAATCCCTCATCGGCTCGACGGAATTCGAGGCGGTGTTCGGCGTGGACGTCAACGGCGCGGACGACCTGCCCTATCCCGTTTACAAAAGTTTCGACGCGGCTCCGCTGGACGCGGACGTGGTGATAGACTTCTCCTCCCCTGCGGCGCTCGACGACATTCTGGCGTACGCGGTGCGCACGGGGGCGAAACTCGTCCTTGCCACCACGGGCTACTCTCCCGAACAGGAAAAACGCGTGGAAGCCATCTCGCATGACGTGCCCGTCTTCCGCGCCAGCAACATGTCGCTCGGGGTGAACCTGCTTGGCAACCTCGCCAAAGAAGCGGCGAAGTTTTTGGGCGAGGATTACGACATCGAGATAGTGGAAACCCACCACAACCGCAAGCTGGACTCCCCCAGCGGCACCGCGCTCACCCTCGCGGACGAGATAAACTCCGTGCGCGAAGGCTCGTTGGAATACACTTACGGCAGGCACGCCGCCAAGCACCGCAGGGAGCCCAACGAGATAGGCATACACGCCGTCCGCGGCGGCACGGTGGTCGGAAAACACGAGATAATGTTCCTCGGCACGGGGGAAGTGATCACCCTCATGCACGAGTCCGAGAACAAGGAAGTGTTCGTGCGCGGCGCTCTGCGCGCGGCGAAGTTCCTCATGACCAAGACTTCGGGGCTTTATAACATGACGTCCATCATAGCGCAAAACTATGCCGTCACATCCGTGCGGTCGGAAAAGGATGTCGCGCTCGTCACTCTGCCCCACATCCCGTTCGACGAATTTCTGGGGCTGCTGGACGCCATCAAGCAAAGCGGCGTGAACCTGGATATGATCAGCCACCACTTCAACTCCGACGACACCGCGGCGGTGTCCTTCACGCTGGACGACGCTTCCCTCTCCAAGGTGGAGGGATGCATCCCCACCGGGCTGGTGAGCAAAACTCTGCGCGGAGCCGCCAAGATCACGGCGGAAGGCGCAGGCATGGAGCATAAGAGCGGCGTTGCCGCGGACGTGCTCACGGCTTTGCGCGGAGCCGGAGCGGAAGTGTTCGCCATCACCACATCCGAAAAACAGATCTCCTGCTGCATAGACGCGAAGTCCCTCTCCGCAGCGGAAGCCGCCGTAAAGAGCTACTACGGCATAAAGTAAGCCACTGCAAACGTAACGCGGTCATACGCTAAAAAACGACAAAAAGCAACGAGAAAACGACAAAAAACGCGGCATCCGCCGCGTTTTCGACTTTTTTCTTCTTTTTTCGGCGCGATCAGGCGTCCTCTCCCCCGACATCCGCCGCCGGGGCTTCTTCTCCGGCTTCGGCAACTTCCGCCGCCGCTCTCTGTTTCGCCACGACGGGCAGCGTGATGACCCCGAAGGGGAACCCTTCCTTCTTGAAACCGAGGGTCTGCTCATTCTTGACGGCAAGTATGCCCGTGAGCAGGGGGAAGGTGATGAACACCAACGACAGCAGCAGCATGACGACGAGCGCCGCCCACAGCAGACCGTCGCTGCCGAACCAATCCACGAAACCGAGGTATATCCTGTCCGTGCGCATTAAGGCGTCTAAGGGGTTGAGCTCCTCGAAAGGCACGGGGTCTGCTGCGTAAGGCAGGATGGCGATGAAGACGTAGACGAGGGGCACCGTGAGCACGGTGGAAAAGGCGGTGATGCCTATGGTCAGACCGTTGCGGAGCTTCTTGTCCTCTATGGTGATGGCGACGTTGGAAAACAGCATTATGCCGCACGCCATGGTGAGGATGACGACGATATACTTCGCGATGATGTTGTCTATCTCACAAAAGGCAGGGAAGAACCCGTTTTCGGGGAACTCCTGCATGGCGTTGACGAGGAAGAGTATCCCCAGCACGATGATGACGCAAGCGAGCGTGAGCAGCCCTATCTGGACTTTCTCGTTCTTTTTGAGCGGTTTGGTCATGTAGTCCCCCCGTGAGCCGCGGTGCGGCGTTGATATGGCAATATTATATTATAGAACGCGCGTTTAGGCAATATTTTTCCGACAAACTTTCAAAACAGTGGAAAAACGCCCCGTTTTGCCTTATAATTTTAAGCGACCACCATAGGGAGGACGATGTATGCTCACAGACATCGAGATAGCAAGAAACGCACGCCCCCTGCCCATCGCCGAAGTGGCTGCGAAACTGGGCTACTCTGCCGACGACATCGAACCGTACGGCAAATTCAAAGCCAAAGTCCCCATGCCCACGGGCGGCGGCAAAGCCAAACTCGTCCTGGTCACGGCGATGAACCCCACCCCCCTGGGCGAAGGCAAGACTACCGTCAGCATAGGGCTTGCGGACGGGATGCGCAGGCTCGGGGCGAACGCCTGTCTTGCGCTTCGGGAGCCTTCGCTGGGTCCCGTGTTCGGCATAAAGGGCGGCGCGTGCGGAGGAAGCATGGCGCAGGTCATCCCCATGGAGGACATCAACCTGCACTTCACGGGGGACTTCCACGCCATCACGTCCGCAAACAACCTGCTCTCCGCCCTCATCGACAATCACATCAAATTCGGCAACGCGCTCGGCATAAAGGAAGTCATCTGGCGCAGGTGCCTTGACCTGAACGACCGCGCGCTGCGCGTGGTGGAAGTGGGGCTGGGCGGCAGCGTGAACGGCGTACCGCGCGAAGACGGTTTCGTCATCACGGCGGCGAGCGAAGTCATGGCGGCGTTTTGCCTGGCGTCCTCTCTCGGCGACCTCAAACGCAGGCTGGGGAACATAGTCATAGGTTACGACGGCGACGGCAAAGAGATACGCGCGCGCGACCTTAAAGCGGAAGAGTCCATGACGGTGCTGCTTCGCGACGCGCTGCGCCCCAACCTGGTGCAGACGCTGGAAGGCACTCCTGCCTACGTGCACGGAGGTCCGTTCGCGAACATAGCGCACGGTTGCAACAGCGTGCTCGCCACGCGCGCGGCTATGCAGCACGCGGACTACGTCGTGACGGAAGCCGGTTTCGGCGCGGAACTCGGCGGCGAAAAATTCCTCGACATCAAATGCCGCAAGGCAGGCATCCGCCCTGCCTGCGTGGTGCTGGTCGCCACGGTGCGCAGTCTGAAATTCAACGGCGGAGTGCCGCGCAAACACGCCTCGGAGGAAAACATCGCCGCGCTTGAAAAGGGCTTTTCCAACCTGAAACGGCACTTGAACAATCTGAAACGCTTCTCTCAACGCGTTGTTGTGGCGATAAACCGTTTTGCCGCCGACACCGATGCGGAGCTTGCCGCCCTCAAACGTCTGTGCGCGGAGTGCGGCGCGGACGCCGTTGTGACGGAAGGGTTCGCAAAGGGCGGCGCAGGCGCGGAAGAACTTGCCGCCAAGGTGCTGGAGCTTTCCTCGCTGCCCGAAAAGGAAGTGACCTTTGCCTATCCCGACAGCGCGAGCGTGCCCGAAAAGGTCGCCGCCGTCGCAAAGAACGTGTACGGCGCAGGCAGCGTGAGCTGGTCACCCCTCGCGCTCGAACATCTCGCCAAGATAGAGTCCAACCCGGAGTACGCCGCCTATCCCGTTTGCATCGCCAAAACGCAATACTCCTTCTCCTGCGACGAGAAGGCGCTCGGCGCCCCCGAAGGGTTCGACTTTGCCGTGCGCGACGTCATACCGCGCGCAGGTGCGGAGTTCATCGTCGTGCTGGGCGGCAATATGCTGCTCATGCCGGGGCTGGGCTCCTCCCCCAACACCGACCGCATCACCATCGACACGGACAGCGGCGAGATAAACGGACTGATGTGACCCTACCCTGCCCGAACCGATAACTTCTTAACTGAACCCCATCCTCAAATGTTCATCCGTTTGTGGCGTGCTTGATATTTTATTTATACTTGTTCGAAGACGGAACAACGCGCCGCTCAGCCAAACTTGCACCGTGGGCGAGCATTCGCCCACGCTTGCAAGTCGCGGCGCGTCCCAACCCCGTACACGACGCGCACTTATTCGGAGCGGAGCCGCAACAGGCGGCGACCGTGTGAGTGCCGAGCGCTAGACGAATAGTGCGCCGGCAATGCGCCACTCTCTTCGCGCAGCGGGCGCATTGCAAGCGGCATAACATGGCGGCTCCGCAGAGGTGCCGTCCTCGGAAGCAGTCGTGCGCGAGCGCCGAAGGTTTCCCCCAAAATGGTGGGTTCCCTTTTAAGGGGGAACGATTTTGGGGGAAACCCGAAGGAAGGGGGCAAACAACACTTAAAGATATAAGGAATGGACAGTCGAAGCCGTTGAACACTTGGGGACGGGCTTATTTTGTTCAATTTTTGAACAGTTGGGGACGTGTTTGATTTGTCCAATTTTTGAACAAAATAAGCCCGTCCCCAAGTGTTCAAAACCTGTCCCGGAGTGTCCAAACTCTCCCGATCAATCACGCCACCCCGACCAGAAACTCCTTGGGACACATCGTATACCATAAAAAAACGGACGCCGAGCGGCGTCCGTTTTTTTTCAAACCTTTCTCATTTCCGTGCCACGCCGATGACTGCGGCAAGACCGCCTGCCATCGTGCCTATGCAGGAGAGATACGCGCCCACGCCCATGACCATCTCACCCGAAATGACGCCGATATCGGCGTTGAGCAGATAATCCGCGCAATAGGACGCAGTCACGCCCGTCAGCACCGCGCCTGCCGCGAGGGTGAGTATGCCCACGATGCCCACGAAGAAGCGCATCAACCCGAAGTTGAGCACCATTTTGAGCAGATAAAGCACCGCAAGCGCGCACACGCCTATGACGGCGATGTAGCCGAACACCACCATGACCGTTTTGAGCGACTCTGCGTCTTCCCAATCTTTGGGCATCTGGATGTTTTCGAGATCCTCGCCCTCTTCGCCGATCACTGCGTCGCTGTACTCCCCGAACGAGGTGGGCTCTTCATGCTCGCTCCCGATGATTTCGCTCTTATAAACGGTCCACTCGTCGACGGCAAGCCCTGCGATCGAGATGGCGCACATCGCAAGCACTATGACGCCCATGATTATCCCGAGCATCCCTGCCTTTTGTTTTGCCATAGCAAACCTCCTTTGCTCCCCGAAAGGGAACACATTAATTATGCTGATAAATGATAGTATAGCAAAAAAATCCGTTTTGTCAACCTCCGTCACATGGGAGCGAGAGCGCGCATATGATGTTGAACGGCGACGCGCCTTTCCGCCGCGGCAAAAGAAAAATTCCCCCTTTCGGGGACAAAATCCGAAAGTGTATATTGACAGCGATGAAAGGCTTTGCTAAAATGAAAACATCAGAACCGGCATAAGTCGGGGAAAATAAGGAGAATTGTTATGGCAAACGCAAAAAAAATCGGCATCATTGACATCGTCGTGCTCGGCATCCTTGTCATCTGCCTCTTGTTCTCTATCATCGGTGTTTCCATCGACGGATGGTGGACGATCAAAGTCGACAAAGATTTTGAAGAAGCCCTCGGCATCACACAGGACGACATCGATAACTTGGTCAGCGAAACCGGATTCTCTTCTATCGGCGACATCCTTGATCTTGTCGGCACCGATGAGTATAAGGAAAGCGTTGACGGCTTGAAGGAAGCCATCGACAACGCCGAGAAACTTGGGCTTGACGACGAGGAACTTGAATCCGCTAAAGAATATCTCGGCTTCTATCAGAAACTGCCCGCCATCTGCGCATTCGCCATCATGACCGTGCTCATGCTCGCCATCGCCGTTGCGGTCGCAGTCGTCAAACTGTTCGCGAACAACGGCATCCTGCGCATAGTCCTGCTGGCTGCGGCAGTTGCTGCCCTCCTCTTCGCCATCATCGCGGCAGCGCTCACCGGCTCCATCTTTGACTTCATAAATGATTCGATCCTCGGCGAAGAAATGACCGAGTACGTCAAGCCCGTCCTCGGCGCTGCGTCTGCTCTGTTGCTCGTCGGCGGCTTGCTCGGCGGCGTCGCCGGTGCTGTCGGCTTCTTCCTCGGCAAGAAGAAAGCATAACGGATGCCCCAGCTGAAAATTAGAAATTTTCACCCGGGGACCCCAACGACAACCCCATCCCGAAATCAGAGATTTCGCGACGGGGACCCCAGCAGAACCCCAGCAGAAAATCACAGATTTTCACCCGGGAAAACAACAACGAAAAAAAAAGGTCCGCCCCTACGGCGGATCTTTTTTTACTCCCCGATCCTTAACCCCCTGATTTTGAACATTTAGGGACGGGCTTATTTTGTCCAATTTTTGAACATTTAGGGACGGGCTTGTTTTGTTCAAAAATTGAACAGTTGGGGACGGGCTTATTTCGTCCAAAAATTGGACAAAACAAGCCCGTCCCCATTTGTCCCGGATAAAGTAAGAACACTCTAACTAGTGCACGTGAAAGATAAAGTTTAATTGGGGTGCACGTCCCCTGACATGGGAGTATTGTACCCCCTCCTTCCCTTCGGGCTTTCCTCCCCCGTGCCGAAAGGGCTGTACTCCTCGCATCATGCAGGACTGACTTTCCGCCACTTAAAAAAGTTTGTTTATTGCACTCACATAATCAAGCGGAGAACTGCACTCACCGAGAACCCGGCACGGGCGGAGGAATTCGGCACTCGCGCACTACGCCCGTGTCTACTTAATGCTCCATCAGCGCTCGGCGCTCAGGGGGACGCGCCGCGACTTGCAAGCGTGGGCGAATGCTCGCCCACGGTGCAAGTTTGGCTGAGCGGCGCGTTGTTCCGTCTTTGAACAGGGGTAAGTAAAAATCTAATACACCCCGAATAAGTGCGCGTCGGGAATGAGGGATATTTTTCCGTCTTCGAAAAAGGGAGTGTTTTAATTAAGCACGCCCCGAAAGAGTGAACGCGAGGTATGGGGTATTGTTCCGTCTTTTAATGGGTGTAAGTCGGGTTCAGGCACGCTCGCTCATGCTTCACGTTATACCGAAATAGGAACGCGTTGGGACAATAGGGGACGGGGTAAAGCCGGGGTCCCCACCTGCGGCGGGGCTTGGGGGCGCAAATGTTCAAATGTGGGCATGCAACGCCCACATTTGAACATTTTTGCCCCGTCCCCATTTGTCCCGGATAAAGGATGCGTCGCTCACAAAAGTTTGTCCAGCACTGCTGCGATCTCGTCCACCTTTTGGGTGGCGTCGCCGCTTTCGATGGAGGAAAGCACGCAGGAGTGCAAGTGCGCGTTGAGCACTTCTTTGTTGACGCGCGAGAGGATGGCTTGCGCCGCAAGAAGCTGATTGCTGATGTCTATGCAATACTTCTTCTCCTCTATCATTTTGATTATGCCCTCTATCTGTCCTCCTGCAGTTTTAAGCAGACGGATAAGTTTTGCATCGTCGCGCACCATAGCCGCCTCCTAGCCTTCCGTGACGGCGGTCACGGGATAGTCCTGCGCCTCGACGGCGGCTTTGAGAGCCTCCGCGCCGACGCTCTCCGTCGCTTTCACGACGGCGTTCTTGTTTTCCAGGGACACCGCGACATCCTCCACGCCGCCGACGGCGCGCAGCGCCTTCTCCACCCTGCCGGTGCAATGGCTGCACATCATGCCTTCAATGCTCAAAACGTAAGTTTTCATATCGTTTTCGCTCCTTTTAACATCGTTTATTGCGTTTTCCTCCTCGCGAGGAATGCTTTCTTTCTCCTCATTGCCGCCCTGCGCGCCCCCGTATATCACGGCGCACGCCCCGGCGCAGTCCGCCTCCGCGCGCGTCGGTTTGAACAGTTTGAGCCGCAGCGCGTTCAGCACCACGAATATGCTGGAAAGGCTCATCGCCGCCGCCCCTATCATCGGGTCGAGCCTGACCTCGAAGGGCACGTAAAACACACCTGCCGCAAGCGGTATGCAAAGCGAGTTGTAAATGAGCGCCCAGAAGAGGTTCTCTTTGATGTTCAGGATGGTCCTGCGAGAAAGGCGCACCGCCGTCACCACGTCGAGAGGGTCGTCCTTTATCAGCACCACGTCCGCGCTTTCCACCGCGATGTCGCTGCCGCTGCCTATCGCTATGCCGACGTCCGCACGCGTGAGCGCAGGCGCGTCGTTTATCCCGTCCCCCACCATGGCGACTTTGCCCTGCTCTTTGAGTTGCGCTATCTTTGCCTCTTTGTCGCCGGGCAGCACCCCTGCAAAAACTTCTTCTATGCCTGCCTGCTTTGCCACTGCCCTTGCCGTGCGCTCGTTGTCGCCCGTGAGCATGACGGGATGCACCCCGAGCTTTTTGAGTTCCGCAACGGCTGCCGCGGTGTGCGGTTTCACCTTGTCCTGCGTGGCGATGAGCCCCACGTACTCCCCGTCGCGCGAAACCAACAACGGAGTTTTGCCCTCCTCCGCGACGCGCGCGAGTTCTGCTGCGTAGACGCTTTCATCCACGCCCTCTTCCGCCATGAGTTTGGCGTTGCCCACGGCGTAACGTCTGCCCGTCGCCGTCGCCCTGACGCCCATGCCGGGCAGCGTTTGGAAATCCTCCGCCTCCGCAGGGAGGACTCCCACCGAGGCGGCGTAAGCCGTCACCGCGTCCGCGAGCGGATGCTCGCTCTTGCTCTCTATGCCTGCCACGGCGGCGAGCACGCCCTCCACACCCTCGCCGAACGTTACGTCGCTCACCTCGGGTCGCCCTTCCGTGACGGTGCCCGTCTTGTCGAACACCACATACTTGACGTCATGCAAATTTTCAAGCGCGTCGCCGCTCTTGAACAGCACTCCGCTCTCCGCGCCTTTGCCCGTCCCCACCATTATGGCAACGGGGGTCGCCAGACCCAGCGCGCACGGACAGGATATGACCAGCACCGAGATCGCGCAGGTCAGCGCGTGCTCGAAGGTGTAGCCCCCTGCCATCCATCCCACGAATACCACAGCGGCTATGCTCATCACAACGGGCACGAACACCCCTGCGATCTTGTCCGCTATCTTGGCGATGGGCGCCTTTTCCGCGCCTGCGTCCTCCACGAGTTTGATTATCTTCGCCAGCACGCTCTCGCCGCCCACCGCAGTGACGCGCGCCTGCAAGTAGCCCGTGCGGTTCACCGTGCCGCCCACCAGCTTCGCCCCCTCCGTCTTTTCCACGGGGACGCTCTCGCCGCTTATCGCGCTCTCGTCCACAAAGGCGTGCCCTTCCGTCACCACCGCGTCCGCAGGCACGGACATCCCTGCCTTGACCACGATGATGTCGCCTGTCGCCAGCGTTTCGCTGTCCACTTCCTCCTCCGCGCCGTCGCGCAGCACTATCGCCCCCTTGGGCACCAGATCGCGCAGTTTGTCCAGCGCGTCGCCCGTGCGGCGCTTGGAGAGCGTTTCCAGATACTTGCCCACCGTGACGAGCGCGAGTATCATGCCTGCCGACTCAAAATAAAGGTCGTGCATGTACCTCTCCACCAAAGCGAGGTCGCCGGCGCCCAGCCCGTAACTCATGCGGAAGATGGCGAATATGCCGTACACCAGCGACGCCGCAGACCCCACCGCTATGAGGGAGTCCATGTTGGGCGACAAGGTGAACAGCCGCTTGAAACCGTTGATGAAATATGCGCGGTTGACGTAAAGGATAGGCACGCAGAGCAGCACCTGCAACAGCGCGTACGAAACCGCGTTGCCCGTGCCCGTCAGAAAATCGGGAAGCGGCGCGCCCCACATGTGCCCCATGCCCACGTACATCAAAGGCACCATGAACGCGATAGACACCGCAAGCCTGACTTTCATCTCCTTTGCCGCCTTCGCGCGCTCGCTCGCACGCGCCTCCGCCGCCGCCTTGCCTGCCGTCTTCCCCTCGCCTCTCTCACGAACGGCGTCCGAAAACGCGTTGTAACCTGCTCCGACCACGGCGGCGATCACGCCCTCCGAGTCCAGCTTTCCCTCATCGTATTCCACCGTCATGCCGCCCGTGAGCAGATTGACGGACACTCGCGCGACCCCGTCAAGTTTGCTCACCGCCCTCTCGACGTGCGAGGAACACGCCGAACAAGTCATTCCCGTGACGATAAATTTTTCCTTTTTCATATGACCTCCGAAGGTCGCCATAACACCCCACGGGGGTGTGGTGTACTATCATTATATAACATTCTGCACTGTTGTCAACATGTAATGTGAACAGAAAAAGTGCAAACATACCCCGTCCCCTGTTTTGGACACTGTGGGGTGAGCTGAACACTTGGGGACGGGCTTTTGAACACTTGGGGACGGGCTTATTTTGTTCAATTTTTGAACATTTGGGGACGTGTTTGATTTGTTCAATTTTTGAACAAAATAAGCCCGTCCCCAAATGTCCAAAATGAGTAACGTCCCCTGACATGGGAGTGTTGAACCCACTCCTTCCCGGGGAGAGTTTTGATCAAACACGCTCCGCACGAGTGAATGTGGAGAATAAAGGCGTGATTCCGTCTTTGAATGAGAGCGGTATTAATCAAGCGCACTCCGAATAAGTGCGCGTCGTGTACGGGGTTGGATGTATTCCTTCTTCAAATCAGAAAACGATAGTAAATGTACGACCCGAAATTGATGGGTATCAGGAAGATGGCAAGACGTTTGAGGTTTTGCGCGAGGCGGCTCTCCCCTTTTTTGACCTGCGCAAGGTGGCGGACGGAAAGCGAGGCGGCAAATACCTCCGCCGTGATGTCGCCGACGGGGATAGTCACGCGGCGGCTTTCGCCCGGGAGCAGATCAAAGAAGTTGTCGGAAAACGGCGCGGTGACGAGGGAGGTATGCAAGCGCACAAAGCGCGCATACGCGTCCGCGCGCACCTCCACGGTGGCGACGCCGTCCGCGACGGAGATCACTTTCGCCGTGACCGTGGCGGAAGGCAGCGTAACTTTGTTTTCGTTTGCGAAGAGGGTGACGGCGCGCTCCTGCTCAGTTCCGTTTTGGTCGAAAACGCTTGCCACCGCATAGCAGCCGCGCAACGTCTTGACGCCGCCGAGTTCCTCCGCCGCGAGCACGCAGATGTCGCGGTTATAACCGTTTTCCGCCTCCACGTTAAAGTCCCCTGCGTACAGCTTTTTGCCGTCGAAAGTCACCACTTCCACATTTACTTTGCCGCGGAAGGTGTCCGCTCTGTCGTTGATGAGGCGGACGCGAAGCCCTTCTTTGCCGCCTATCGCCTGCACGCTCAACGGCGCGAAAAAGTGCTTGGCACGGTATTGCAGACACTTGTAGTTTCCGAAATAATCCACAGACGCCCAGGAACAGACGGGCCAACAGTCGTTGAACTGCCAGAACAACGACCCGTTGCACCGCTCCGGCGTCCGCCTCCAAAATTCCGTCGCGTCACGCACGCACTCGCTTTGGCACACCTGCGAAAGGTAAACGTAGTCCTCGAACCTCTCCGGAAGGTCAAAGCGCGATGCGATGTAGTACACCATCTTCTTATTGCCGCTCGCGCACTTCTGATGCGCGTTGAAGACGGGAGAATCCAGCTTCATATCCTCGGGCGCGGCGTAGTAGCGTATGGTCTTCTCGTCGGGAAGCGACTCGAAACCGAACTCACTGCAAAACCGAGTGGGACGGCGACGGTAATAATCCAGCGGCTGCAACCCGTGCCACACCGCCCAAAGATGCGTGTCGCCTATGCCGTCGCTCTGCACGTTCTTGCACTGTTTGGTGCCGCATGGCGACCCCGGGATGTACGGAGTGCTGCGGTCGTTGAGCGCCACCCACTCGGGCAATATGTGATAGAAGAACTCTTCGTTCCAACGCATTGATCTGGGATACGCCGCCCAGAGATTGCTCATCGCTTCTATCTCGTTATTTCCGCTCCAAACCGCAAGACAGGCATGTTCACGCATACGTTTTACATTGAAAAACACCTCTTTTTGCACATTGGCAAGGAAATTAGGCTCATAGAAAGGATAGGTCATGCACGCGAACATGAAGTCCTGCCATATCATTATGCCGTAGCGGTCGCAAAGGTCCAAAAGGGTGTCGGAAGCGTAATAGCCGCCGCCCCAGACGCGGATCATATTGAAATTGCATTCCGCCGCCGCGCGCACGTAATATTCCAATTTAGCCGCGTCCGTACGGGTGTCGAAACTGTCGAACGGGATGAGGTTCGCCCCCTTGCAAAACACTTTTTTGCCGTTGACGCGGAAGGCAAAATCGCTGCCGTAGGCGTCCTCTCGCCTGTCCAGTTCTATGGTGCGCAATCCTATCTTTTTGGTGCGGCTGTCCACCGTGCCGCCCTTGCCTTCCAGGCGAACTTCGCATTCGTAAAGGGGTTGTTCGCGGCGCGCAGTCATCCCGTTTGCCCACCATAATTCCGGCTTCTCCACAGTGAAACAGAAGGTCAGTTTGTCCGCATACTCGCGTTCCGCGCGCATTTCGCTGCCGTCGGGCGCGCGCAGCACCGCCACCGCCCCGAGTTCCGCTCTGTCATCGAGCAGAGAGCACTTTACGTCGTAACGCAGCGACACCGTGCCGTGTTCGTGAGTCTGCTGCACCGCAAACTCCGTGATCTCCGCTCCGCTGCGGAAGTCTATGTAAATGTCCCCGGTTATGCCGCTGGGCGGAAGCACGGGACCCCAGTCCCACCCGAAATGGCACTGCGGTTTGCGTATGCGGTCTATGCCGTCGATGCCGTTGGGGTTCGCCGGCGTGCGGTAAAGTTTGCGCTGTTCCGTGATATATTTGACGGGCGAGGAGATGATGACCTCGATCTGGTTCCTCCCCTCTTTCAAAAACTTCTTGATGTCGAACTCGTGACTGATGTGACAATTGTCCGCATACGCCACAGCCTCACGGTTGACGAGCACCGTCGCAAGGGTGTCCAGCTGCTTGCACACCAGCACCGCTCTGTCCGCTTTCAACTGCTCCGCCGTGACGTCGAAGTGGCGGAACCAGCTCCAATCCCTCTCGGCGACCCAAAGCAGCTCTTTTTCGTTGGTGCCTTTGAAAGGATCCTTTATGGCGCCGTTCGCCATCAGGTCAAGGTAATTGCAGGAAGGGACGTCGGCGGCATACTCCATGTTGTCGGAAACGTCCTTCAAAGTCCATCTGCCGTTGAGCGCGATCATAAAACCTCCGCGCGCCGCGAGCGTGCGCGCAAAACTCTTTTTCTAACAAATGATAACTTGTTTTACGCCTTTTTTCAATAGAAAAATCAAAAACCGTTCGCGTCATGCCGAGCCGCGTCGGGTCATCCCGCGGCGATGTGTGCGGCATAAGTGTAGATCGATAAACGGCAGTGCGTTCGAAAAAGGTGTGGAGCGACCTAGGGCGGAGGTAAAGGCCGCATGCGAGATTCGTGAGGAGGAGCATGGCGACGACGATTTAGCGATTTTTCGAGAGGAACGAGAAGTTGTGCGTGAAAATCGTCGTTTTGCCGTTCATCTGCGTTTGCCGTGCGGACTTGGTGCCGCCCCGAGAAAAAGAGCGTCACGCAAAAGAGCGCAGAAACTCGCCGCTCAGGCTATGGAAGCGGCGATGTGTGCGGCATAAGTGAAGAGCGGTGAATTGCGAGGTGTTTCGGAAAGGTGCGGAGCACACTCGGGCGGTGGGAAAAGCCGCAGGCGAGATTCGTGAGAAGGAGCATGGCGACGACGATTTAGCGATTTTTCGAGAGGAACGAGAAGTTGTGCGTGAAAATCGTCGTTTTGCCGTTCATCTGCGTTTGCCGTGCGGACTTGGTGCCGCCCCGAGAAAAAGAGCGTCACGCAAAAGAGCGCAGAAACTCGCCGCTCAGGCTATGGAAGCGGCGATGTGTGCGGCATAAGTGAAGAGCGGTGAATTGCGAGGTGTTTCGGAAAGGTGCGGAGCACACTCGGGCGGCGGGAAAAGCCGCAGGCGTCTTGCGGAGAAGCCGCCGAACTTTGCGCCTATTTGTCGATTTTGTGCGGTTAGATTATGGAAAACAGCCGTTCTTCGGTAAAATCATCGTTAGGCGCAAGGTTCCGCATCGCGCTTCCGAGAAAGCAAAAAAGCACCCGTGCGAGGGCGCTTTTTTTGCTTTGGCGGAAGCGGCGAGATTCGAACTCGCGGACGGTTGCCCGTCACCGCATTTCGAGTGCGGCTCGTTATGACCACTTCGATACGCTTCCAGTCCGCGAGTTATTTTACAATAACGCGCGCGGTTTTGCAAGCGTTTTAATTGGCGTGGCGGAAACCGTGTCTTGCGTGGGAGTGTTCCGCACGGGTGGGACGCGCGGAGGGACGGGTTTCGGCAGGGATCGCTGCGACGGGGACGGGCTCTGCGGCGGCTCCCGACGGGGACGCGCTCTCTTCCGCGTGAGCGAGGGCTGCGAACTTTGCAAGCGCGCGCGGCGAGCGGTGCCATCTGCCTGCGAAGTACAGCGCGGCGGAAACGCACATGGACACTCCCCAACCTATCGGCCAGGACCACCATATGCCGTTTATGCCCAGCACGGGATCCAGCGCAAAGCAGAGTGCGACGCGTATCACGAGGTCTAAAAGCGTGGCGAACATAAACGAGGTCATGCTCTGCGCGCCGCGCAGCACCGCGTCGAACATGACTTTGCTGCCGACGAGGATATAAAAAGGCGGCACGATGGTGAGGAAACCGACCCCCGTTGCGAGTGCGGACGCGCTGCTCTCCTCCAAGAAGAGGGAAAGCATCCCTTCGGGCGCCAACGTGTATGCGAGCGTGAAAGGCAGCACCATCACTAGCGCCATCCCCAACCCGACGAATGTGCCCTGTTTGGTGCGACGGAGTTCGCCGGCGCCGAGGTTTTGCGCCGCGAAATTGGTGAGTCCTCCGGCGACGGTGGTGAGAGATGTGACGATAAACGTGTTGAGCTTTATGGCGGCGGAATAGCCTGCCACCACGGACGCGCCGTATCCGTTGACCAACCATTGTATGAGCAGGTTCCCCACGGACACCACGCCCTGCTGTATGACGCTGGGCACCGCGACGTAGAACATCTCGCCGAGCAACCTGAAAGAGAACGCGGAGGGTTTTTGTTCGCACGGCAGCTTGCGCACGCGGCGGAACATGGTGAACATACACACCGCGCCTGCCGCCCCCTGACAAATGAACGTCGCCCACGCGAGCCCTGCCACGCCGAGGGGGAGGACCATGGTGAACACGAGGTCTAGCCCCACGTTCGCGATGCTGGACGCGATGAGGAAGTAAAGCGGAGTGCGGCTGTCGCCGAGCGCGGAGAACACCCCCGTGCACACGTTATATATGAGCACGAACGTAAAGCCGCCGATGTAAATGTAAAGATAGTCCATCGCATCCGCCATTATGTCGGCAGGAGTGTCCAAAAGGCGCATCACGGCGGCGCCGGCTCCCACGCCCACGCCCGTGAGCAGGACGCCTATGACGGCGGACGCTATCATCACCGTGGACACGCCGGAGCGCAGATCGCGGTAATTCTTTTCGCCGAAAAACTTTGAGGTCACCGCGGAACATCCAAGGTTGAACCCGAATGCCACGGCAGTAAATATCATGGTGATAGGATAGGACGCTCCCACGGCAGCGAGCGCATCCTCGCCGAGCACTTTGCCTGCGATGATGCTGTCCGCCATGTTGTAAAACTGCTGAAAGACCGCGCTGACCAGAATGGGCAGGCAGAACATCCACAGCACTTTGACGGGTCTTCCCTGCGTCAGGTCCTTATTCATTTGAACGTCCTCTCTTTTTTATCTCTCCGCATCATTATACTACACATCGTGTTATATCGGATATATTAAAATATTGACCTTGTTATCTCATTTTGTTATAATAATGTCGGAGCAGAAAAGGGCGCATCGGTCGCGGCAAACATGAAACGGACGCGGCGCGCGGCGAGGGCGGCACGCAGGCAACAGTATATATACCCACAGGCTTCGCCCATGCAAAAGCACCGAAAAGAATTGATCCGACGCCGGTTTTATTATTCCGGTCCGGCATACAACAAAACGTCCGCGCGCGTAAGCACGGGACGGGAGAGGAAGACATGGACATTGACACTTTGCGCAGTTATATCGTGATCGCGGAGAGCGACAGCGTGTCGCAGGCGGCGCGGCGGTTGTATGTCGCGCAATCCGCTCTGAGCAAAAAACTGAAAGCATTGGAAGAGGAATGCGGCGCGACGCTGATAGAGCGCGACTATCATAACTTCCGCCTGACGGAGAGCGGCAGGATAATGTACGAACGCGCGTTGAAGATAGTGGAGCTCGCAAATGCCGCCGTCGCGGACGCGCACCGAGCCGACACCGACGAGGGCGGCACGCTGAATATTGCCGTCACCCCCTCCCTTGCCACGGGGGTGCTGCGCGACATACTGAAAGTGTTCCGCGTGCACTACCCCTCCGTGGCGGTGCGGATATACGAGGGCGCGACGCCTTCCCTGCTCTCTCGCATAGAGGACGGGACGTGCGAGATAGCGTTGGTCCGCACCCCCTTCACGCGCAGCCAGGCTTACGAAACGATCGTGCTGTATAATGACAAAATGGTGGTTTTATCGCGCGAAAAGCTGCCGTCAACGGTCGGTTACGAAGAATTGTTCTCGATGCCCCTCATACTGACCCATCGTTATGCCGCCATGCTGGGGCGCATTTCCGAGCGGACGGGAGTCCCCCTTTCCGCCCCCATACAGTGCGACGAGATAGCCACCTGCATCGCGCTTGCGGAAACGGGGCTTGGGTCCACCGTCATCCCTCACTCCACCTTCGCCAACCACCGCCGCCACGGCATGACTTTACATCACGCCCTGCTCACGGGCGACGAATGTGACACGGAATGCGAGCTGCTCCGTCTGCGTTCGGTGGGGATGACCACCGCCGCGCGCAGTTTCTGCGACATCGCAAAAGAGGTCGGGAGCAAATGACTCCCCGTCACTCTCCCGAAACTTCTTCACCCCGACGTATCCGGCGGTAAGGCAATGTGCGGAACTTCCCGTCGTCTAAGAGGCTGAACTTTGTGCGCAGCGCGTCCAGACGGAACACATACAGCAGCACGCAGGCGAGCGCCACGGAAACGGAGGCTTGCACAGCGTCGGCAGGCAACGCCACGAGCGCGGAGGCAGGCGTGCCGTATATGAAGGAATTGCATATAAAGTAGCCCGACATCATGAGCGCGCCGCCCACCGCCATGGACACCCCTCCCGTGACGGGAGCGAGCACTATGCCGCGGTCGTGGGTGCGGAACAATTTCATCAACAGTCCGCACACCAACCCTTCCGCGCCTTTGATGAACAGCGAGAAAAACATCGTCGCGGGATAGACCGCAAGATCCGCGAAAAATGAGCCCAACCCTCCCGTTATCATCGCAGGGACAGGCCCCAGTAACGCCGCGGTGACGAAGATCACCGTGTCGCCGCAGTTGAAAAAGAAGTCCCCCGTCCTGAACCCCAGCACCACCGTCGCCGCCACGGTGAGCGCCGTCGTGAGCGCGGTGAACACCAGCTTCCGCGTGGGAAAACCTTTTCCGTGTCCGTCAACATTCTTTGCCATAGTACCTCCGAAGGGCGGAGGAGGGGAACAAAAAACCTTTGCCGAACGGCAAAGGAGAGCGCTATCCTCTCCCAATCTGACTTTACAGGCGGTTACGGGATCTCACCGTATCGGCTGATGGGGCTGTCGGACTCGTCCGCATGAAGCGGCATTACCGCCGGTTGGGTCAAAACCCACCCAAAGAATATCGTGCTTTGATTGTATGCCCGTTTGCCGTCGCTGTCAACGGCGCATTTTTATTTAGTCGGACTTTAACGCAAAAAAGAAGCGGACCGCGCTGCGGTCCGCCTTGTCGGTGTCCTTCCGTTTACTTTTCCGCGGGACTGATGCGCGCGACACCGCTCTTCACCGCAGCCTCCCTGACCGCACTTGCGACGGCAGGCGCGACTCTGGGGTCGAACGCCGCAGGAAGTATGCACTGCTCCCCTCTCTCGTCGTCGCCTATAAGCGCCGCGAGCGCGTGCACGGCAGCGATCTGCATCTCGTCGTTGATGTCGCTCGCCCGAGCGTCCAACGCGCCGCGGAATATGCCGGGGAACGCCAGGACGTTATTGATCTGGTTGGGATGATCGCTCCTGCCCGTCGCCACGATGCGCGCCCCTGCCGCAAGCGCGAGTTCGGGCTCTATCTCGGGGGAAGGGTTCGCCATCGCGAAGACCACCGCGTCCTTTGCCATGGAGCGCACCATATCCTGCGAAAGGACGCCCTTTGCACTGACGCCGATAAACACGTCCGCTCCGCGCACCGCGTCCGCGAGCGTCCCCCTGACGCCGCGCGGATTCGTCCTTCCTGCAAGGGCCGCCTGCGCAGGATTGAAGACCGCCTCGTCCTCCGAAAGCACCCCTGCCCTGTCGCACACAACTATATCGCGCGCGCCCATAGCCAACAAAAACTCCGTGATGGCTATGCCTGCGCTGCCTGCGCCGTTTATCACCAAACGCGCAGTTGAAAGCTCCTTTTCGACCACTTTAAGCGCGTTTTCGAGCGCGGCAGCCAAAACTATCGCCGTGCCGTGCTGGTCGTCGTGGAAGACGGGGATGTCGCACTCCGCTTTGAGCCTGCGCTCTATCTCAAAACATCTGGGGGCGGAAATGTCTTCAAGGTTTATGCCGCCGTAAGTGGGGGCTATGTTCTTCACCGTGGCGATAATCTCCTCCGTATCCTGCGTGGCAAGACACACGGGGACGGCGTCCACGCCTGCGAACTCCTTGAACAACACACACTTCCCTTCCATGACGGGCATACCTGCGAGCGGACCTATGTTGCCGAGCCCGAGCACCGCGCTGCCGTCGGTCACGACCGCCACGCTGTTCCATTTGCGCGTGAGCTCATAGACCTTGCTCTCGTCCTCCGCTATCGCAAGGCAGGGCGCAGCCACGCCCGGGGTGTACGCGAGAGAAAGCGCCTCCTTGGAGTCCGTCCTGACACGGGAGGAAACTTCCAGCTTGCCCTTCCATTCGTAATGCTTCTTCAAAGATTCTTTCATGTGATCCATACAAATAAGATTAATATAGTTGCGCGCATAAATCAAGCGAGTACCTCACTAAAACTTGAAAAACGCGGCGGAGAGAGCTATAATCTGCTCATGAGAGAGATAACAGCCACCGACATCACCGAAGCAGTGCGCACCCTGGTAAAGGCGTGCGGCAGACTCACCCCATCGGGCAAAAAAGCGCTCGCCGCCTGTCTTGCGCGCGAGCGCAGCGACGCGGCGCGGTTTGCGCTGTCCACCCTCCTCGAAAACGCCGAAACCGCCGAACGGGAAGGGCTTGCCCTCTGCCAGGATACGGGCATGGCGGTGTTTTACGTCGCACTGGGTCAGGACGTGCACATCACGGGCGGACTGCTCAACGACGCGATAAACGAAGGCGTGCGCAAAGGTTACGCCGAATGCGGCTGGCGCGCCAGCGTGCTCGACCCTTTGACGCGCGTCAACACCAAGGACAACACCCCTGCCATCGTACACATCGAGCTGACGGAGGGAGATGGGCTCTCGCTGGACTTCCTGCCCAAAGGTTTCGGCAGCGAGAACATGACGCGGCTGTTCATGCTCACGCCCTCCGCAGGCATACTCGGAGTGGAAGACAGCATAGTGGAAGCAGTACGGCTGGCAGGCGCCAACCCCTGCCCTCCCGTCGTGGTGGGAGTGGGGATAGGCGGCACGGCGGAAAAGGCGATGGAAACCGCCAAACGCCAGTTGCTCCGTCCCGTGGGAGAGCCCTCCCCCGACCCCGAACTTGCCGCCTTGGAACAGAGGTGCCTTGACCGCATCAACGCGCTGGGGATAGGCGCACAAGGCTTCGGAGGGGACACCACCGCCCTTGCGGTGCATTGCGGAAAATTCCCCACGCACATAGCCTCGCTGCCCGTCGCGGTGAACGTCCAATGCAACGCTATGCGCCACTCGCATATCGACCTGTAAACACACAAAAAGCACTTGATTTGCTGAAACCGCAATATAAAACTCGCATTATGTCAAACAATAAGGATTTTATACGTATCGAACTCCCCATCTCTCCGGCAGCCGCCAAGGCGCTCCGCGCAGGCGACAGACTGTTGCTTTCGGGTGAACTTTACACCGCGCGCGACGCCGCGCACAAGCGCATGTACGAGCAGCTGCTCTCGGGCGGCGCCCTCCCCGTGGAACTTACGGGAGAAAGTATCTTCTACGTCGGACCCTGCTTTGCCGCAGACGGCAGACCGACTGGGGCAGGTCCAACCACTTCCTACCGCATGGATGCCTATGCTCCAACGCTTTACGACTGCGGCGTGCGCGCCACCATCGGCAAAGGGGATCGCTCCCCTGCCGTCTACGACGCCATCAAGCGCAACGGAGCTCTGTATCTTTGCGCGATAGGAGGCGCAGGCGCGCTGTACGCCAAGGCGATTACCTCCGTGAGCGTCGCGGCATACGACGACCTGGGCACGGAAGCGGTGCGCAGACTGACCGTTAAGGATATGCCCGTGATAGTGGGCATCGACTCATCGGGGAACAGCATATTCGGCGGCTGAGTCATCGTGCCTGACCGGAGGTAATACAAACCACGTTCCGGCGCCGCCGATTTCCGTCTGAACCGCGTCATTCGCCTTGCAGATGCCGGGTTCGCTCTCCATTGCCCTTACATCTGCTCTGCGCTCTCACGTCCTCTCCCGAGGCGACTCGAAGCGCGCGAAGTTCCGCACACACTCATTCCCGTGATGCAAAAAGCCCTCTGCCGAAGCAGAGGGCTTTTGATTTTGGTGACCGTTATCACGCAAGCGGCTTGCAGTTTTCAAACGCATCGACCGCCGTCACACAGCCGTCCGCCGCATGGTCGGTGATCTTCGCGCTGTCGAACGCGCAAGAGTAGAACGCCGCCGCTCCGATATAAGTGAGGTTCTTGCCGTCGCCGTCGAAGGACACGTATTGCAGCGCTTCGCAGCCGTAGAAGGCACGCGCACCTATCTGCGTGAGCTCGTCGGGAAGCACGAGAGTGGTGAGGGACGCGCAGCTGTCGAACACGCTGTCGTAGCCGAGGTCGAGTTTTGTGGCTGCGGAGAGGTCAACCAGCGTGACGCCGCTCTGCATGAACGCCTGACTGCCGATGTCCGTGAGCATCGCGCCGCGTCCGAGCACGAACTCGCTCAACGCGTAGCAGTTCATGAACGCCCTTGCGCCTATCTCGGTGACGTTGACCGCGGTGGAGAAGTCCACATCAAGCTGACGGCAATCCATGAAGGCTTCCGCCCCGATGTAAGTCACGTTCTCGGGGAATGGCTCATTGGAGACGCCTGCGGTGTGCGGACGGAGCAGAGAACTCACATCCGAGTACATATACACTCTTGCGGAGAAAGCGGTCGCGCCGGTGCTGTCGAACACGTCGTCCAGGCTGTCGCCGGCAAGGCTGATGACGGTGTCGGGGAGATAGACCGCCGTGATATCCCTTGCTGCCGCGAGCACGTCTTTGTCCAGCGCGGTGACGGTGTAGGTGCCCTCGGAATCGACGTTGACGCCGTCCGTGACCAGTCCTCCTTCGCTGTTGAACTGCGCGGTGACGGTCTTGGGGATGTACATTATATCGCCGTTCGCTTGGGCAGCTCCCACAACGATGACCGTGCCCGTCCTGGACGTATATTCGAGTTCCGCCATCGCGGGTTCGCTCATCTCTATCCTGCCGACGAGCGCCGCCATGCCGAGCGCTTCCGCCTCATACAGTTCCACATTCACGACGCCGTCCAGCGCCGCATAAAGTTCCGCAAACTCCTCCACCACGACGCCGCTCACCGCCGGGATACGCACCGTTCCGGCGTAATCGGCGAGTTTGGCTTTGATGCCGTCCACAGCGCCTTCCGCCGGAGCGAAGCGCAGCGTGTAGGTGACGGTTATGACCGCGTCGGAGGTGTAGAGGGCGAGCACCTCGGGACGGAGGTTCTCAAGCCCCATGACGTCGTTGTACGCCACGGCGTACGGGATGGTTATGACGCTCTCGGAGAGGGCGTAGTCGCTGATGCCGGTGATCTCCACGCCGACGGTCGCCTCGCGGTGTTCGGTGGATATCCTGACATCGGACGCGTCTATCGCCGGATGCTCCGCCGCGTCGGTGTCGTAATCGAAGCCGAGCAGGTCGGTGAGCGAAGTGCAGCCGGAGAATGCGCCGTTGCCTATGCTCGTGACCGTGGGCGGAATGTACACTGTGGTGAGTGCGGTCTTGCCCTTGAACATGTTGTCCCCTATCGCCGTCACGGTGTAAGTGCCGTCGTCTTCGGGATTGACGGTGGTGGTGGGCAGCACGTACATCTCCCTGTTGCCGGACGCCGAAACTATGGTCGCCGTGCCCGTCACACCGTCCTTCGGCCCGTCGGGATAGGGCGTGTACTCGAAGGTGTACAGGTCATAAATAGGCACGAGTTCCACCGCATAGACGATGGTCCCCGTCTGCGCCACACTGCCGGAACCTATCACGCGGTACTCGATGTTCGCGGTGTAGACGCCGGGTTCGGCGGTGTAGAGGTCGCTCGCGAGGCTGCCGTTGACGTGGGTGATGGTGGCGGCTTCCAGAGTTTCCTCCACCACGAGCCCGTCGTCATATATCGCCTCGAAGGTTATATCGCCGTAATAGCCGCTCGGCGCGGACCCGGCGGCAAGCACCGCCGTGGAAGTCTGCCTGAGCGCTATGACGCGCGGAGTCCTGACCACGAAGTCGAACTTCTTTTCGTAAACTTTGCCGTAGTAATCGTAAGTGACGGTGAGCGCGTCGCCGCTTGCGACGCCGTATTCGCCGACGATCGCGGTGTAGCCCGTCACGGTCACGTTCTCGGAAGAGAGCGGCACTTCGCCGGTGACGCCGGCTGCGCCCTGTTCCGTCTTGCCGTCTATCAGGAGCTGCTTATAGGTGTATTTCAGCACGCCGGAGGTGTCCATGCTCTCCTGGGTGGTGTAGAACACCAACCTGTCGCTGCTGTCAAAGGAGTAAGTGTCGTCGGGCTTGAAAGTCGCCTCGTCTATCGCGGCGTGGACCACGTAGGTGAAGGGGAAGGGATTGCCGTCATAGACGAACTGTGCGACTCCTCGCGCCATCTGGTTCTTGTCCGTGAACGTCACTCCGGCAAGGCTCTCCATGAGGTAAGACACGGGGATGGAGAAGTCCTCGCCGACGGTCATGCCGTCGCGAGTGACGGAGATGCCGTCCTCGACGGTGACGGACACGGGCTGACTGTCCTCACCGTAAACGACGGTGCCGCCCCACGCCTCCGCCAGTTCCTCCACACCGAAAGTGCCGTCCTGCGCCGCAACGTAATCGAGCACGAAGATGTCGGGATTGGGTATGACCTGGGACTCCGACGCATAACTCGAATCGACTATCTTGCCCACCGACTGCAAATAAAGCAGCGTGCCGCCCTTCTCGGCGATCTGATCGCGCAGTTCGCTGTCGAGGTACAGCTGCATACCCGAACTTGCAAGAGAGGTGCCCGTCCCGTTAGTGAACGCGTTGGGCGCGAGCTCGAGGGTGAGGAGGGAGAGGTCGTCCTTATAGATCGCCACTCTGGAAAGGGAGGTCGCGTCCGCAAAGGCGTAGTCGGACAACCCTTTGAGTTCGGACGTGGCGCGGAAAACCACATTGCGCACTCCGCTGCCGAAGGCATACGGCGCGACGTATTCCACTTCGTCGGGCACGACCACCGTGGACTCGCCGCCCTGATAACTTGCGAGGATGCCGTTGACTATCACGAAGCCGTCCTTCGCGTTGTTTGCGTAAGGTGTGCCCCTGAACGCGCGCCTGCCTATGGCGCGTATACCCTCCTCGTTTTCAAACACGACGTTGCTTATCCTGGTCGCGCCTGCAAACGCCTGTTCCGCGATGACAGTGACGTTCGCGGGAACGGTGACCGTACCGTCGGAACCCTGCGCCGGGTTCGCCGCCAGATAGAGCACGTTGCCGATGATGATGTCGTCCACTGCGGACAGGATGAAGACGGAACCGTCGAACGCGTCCGCTCCTATGTGGTCGATCTCCGTGCCGTCGGAGGTGACGGAGGTGACGGAGGAGTTCCTGAAAGCGTCGTTTTCGATGCCTTTGAGCCCGTCGGGCAGCTTCACCGTCTGCAAAATGCTGCCGAAATCGGCAAACGCACCGGAGGCTATGTAACGGTAAGGCGCGGCGCTCATGTCCACGTTATCCGTGCCGTACTGCCCCCTGTATCTCACCAGCACTCCGCCGAACGTCACATCCGTGTTGCCGCTTGCGGCATTGTTCATATACGCGGTGCCGTTGAACGCTTCCGCACCCACGGTGGTGAGCGAGGTCAGCCCTTCCGTGCCGGTGATGTCCACCAGCGAGGTGCAGGCATAGAAAGCGCTTGCTCCTATCTTGACCAGATTATTCGCGGCGGAGAAGTCCACTCGGGTGATGCCGGACATGCCGCTGAACGCGCTGCTCGCGATCTCGGTCACGGGCAGACCCCTGTACTCGCCGGGGATGTAAAGTATCTCCGCGCTGTCGTCTATCCTGCCTATGGACCAGGTGTTGTCGGGTTTGAGCACAAAGCGGAAAGTCGCGGTGTAATAATCCTCGTCGATGTCGTCGGACACCATATCCCATCCGACATAGACGGTCACGCGGTCGCTGTTCATGACATGTGCCAGCGCGTCGTTGTTATGCGCGGCGTCCGTCCAAAGACCGCCGCACACATACGCGCCGCCCTTGGTGAGCAGTTTCGCGATATCTTTGAGCGCGACGGTGACTTCCGCCGCCCCTTCGGTCAGAGCGATGGAGAGCTTGTAGTCCGCCAAAGTGGTGCCGTACTTGATGCCGTTGACGGAGAGGGAATCTATCCTGCCCTCATCAGAGTAAGACGCCGTATAGGACGCGGAAGCGAGCGCCTGCATATCCTCCGCGGAGGTCAGCCCGTCTATCCCTTCCAGGGAACTCACCAGTGTGCCGCGCGCCAGGTCGAAGGAAACGGTGGCGGACTTGGTGAGCCACATACCGTAAAGGTAGAGAGTGTCGCGCACGTCGCTCTGATCCTTGAACTTCTTGTTGGTGTTCCACTTCGCGGTGGGATCGTAAGCCCCGTCGAGTTCGTATTTCTCGGTGAACCAGCCTATGAAAGTGTATTTGTCGCTCGCGTAACGCTGGACGTTGCCTGCGCCTGCGAGATAACCGTTCACGGAAACGCTTTCGGTGTCGGGAGCGGTGGGAGCGCTGCCCTCTGCCCAAGCGTCGACAGGCGCGTTGAGGTCGTACACGACGTCCACGACGGTGGAGGTGTAAACGGCTTCCAGCGTCATCCCGGCGGTCACCGTCAGGGAATTGCCGGCGTCGAACACCGTGCCGTCGCCGTAAGTGTAATGGTCTATCGCCTTACCTTCCGGAGCGGACACGAAAAATCTCGTGACAAAGTAAGAATAAGTATAAGTCGCGCCCTCGGTGAGCTTTATCGTCCACACGCCGGGAGTTTCGGTTTCCGTCGCTCCGCCGCCGCGCATGGACGCGCCGTCGCCAAGCTTCACCGTGACGTCGACCAAAGTTGCCTGAGGCGCCTTGATAGTTATGTTGAAAAAGCCGGTGAGCGTGGTGTCCTTGTAAGTGTAAGTCACGTTGATCTTGCCGTCGTACGGACCGTTGAGTTTGTCACGGTCCTCCTCGGCGATCATGTCGGAAGTGAGGGTGAACCTGGTTTCCGTGGACTTGATGGGGCTAGCGGAGCCCGTCTGCATCAGCACGTAACCCACCACGTCGGTCGCGAGGTCGAACTCCCCGACCGAGAAAGTGTCGCCGTTAGGCAGATCGAACCACAACCCGTAAGGTTTGGTGACGATCTCCTCTTTGCCGGGCGTGCCGCCCCCCGGGGTGTTCCCGTTGACGCCCGTCTGAGCGCCTTCCTCCCCGTTACAGGCGGCAAGCACCGCTATCGTCATGATGACAAGGAGAAGCAAAAGTACGAATTTCCCACATTTTCTCATAAGCCCCTATCCTCCACGCGCGTGTGAGCGCGAGATATAAAGATACATCATTAATATATCACGCGCCGTCGCGCGCCTATTTTTTGAAAACTATAATTAATTTATGCCGGCAAACATTAAAAAATAACCCCGAGTGTCCCCGGGGCGTTTTTCACGGTTTTTTCGCGGTTTTTTCGCGGTTTTCTTATTTTTCCGCGCTCATTCTCCGCGCAGTGCCGCCATCGCTTCCAGCGCAAGTGCGAATTTCGTGGAAGCGTGTTCGGACGTGAACACCGCACGATAGGTCGCTCCGTCGCCGCTGATGTCCAAAGATACGCCGGGCAGCGTCGCCGCCGTGGGCAGGTTTTTTACAAGCACGGAGAGGCTTTCGGGGGCGTCCGCCGCTCTCTCGGGATCCTCGTCCTCCGAAGCCGTGAACGTCAGCGCTTCTCTGTTAAGCGCGAGCGTGCCGGACGCGGCGTAACGATAGCCGTTGCCCTTGCGGTTCACAGTCATGAGGCGCACCTTTTGCTCCAAGCGGAAGTCGTCCGCGCTCACTTCCGCCGCCACGCTCTCGCGTATCTCGTCATACCACACGTCGATACGCTCGGGGCATCTGCCTTCGTAACCGTCCGTGGGCAGTATCTTTCCCGTTTGGGTGTACACTGCGGAAAAACCGCATTTTTCGCACATTATCGCGTTCCCCGACGTCGTCATGACGAACTCTCTGCCGCATTCGGGACAACGGTAAAGGACGTTTTCCAGCCCTTCGGCGTACTTTTTGCCGCGGTATTTCCTTCCGTTTTCCGCCTGCCAGACGTGCTCGTTGTGCGCCAGCGCGCCCTCTATCCTCGCCATGACCTCCTGCGCGGAAAGCGTCTTGCTCTCCTCCGCCGTCATCATCATGTCCATCTCGCAGATCACGCCGCCCGTGCGTGAGGAATGCGCCCACTTGGGACGGGTGAGCCCCGCGCCGCTTATCACGCAGCTCGCCACGGGATAACCCAGCCATTTCACCAATTTTGCTATCGCGAACGCCATTTTCGCGGTGCGGCCGTCCGCGCTCACCTTGCCCTCCGGGCAGAGTATCACCGAAACGCCGGCGTCAAGATAGCGCTTTATGTTCTTGATGCAGGTGTAATCGGCGTAAAACTGTTTTTTGACGATGGCGCGGTAGCCCCTTATCAGTTTCGCGAATATGGGCTGGGAGTATTGCATGGTTTCCGCCACCACGAAACTCACCTTCCTGCCGAGGAAAGGAGTGGAAAACCACGCGAAATCGAACGCCGACACGTGGTTGGACAGCACCAGCATCGCGCCCTTCTTCTTCTGCTCGCGGAAGGAGTCGGACAACACCGACTTCGCCCCGAACCTGAGCCGCAGCACGAAACATACCGCCATGAGCAGGAGATAATGAGGCAGAGAAAAGACTTTTTGCTCTTTCTTATCCTTTTTTCCGCCTTTTTCGGGCTTTTTGCGCACAGCCGCTTTGTTTGCGGCGGCTGCCGTCCTCCCTTCGTCGGAAGGCAGGAGTTTCTCTTTTTTCTTTTTCATGCCGCCATTATACAGCAAAACGGGCGCAATGTCACCCATACGCGCCCATTGTGCGTAAAACTTATTCCTCCTCCCCCTCTCGGAGCTGCGCGGCGGTTTCAGCCGAAAAGCATCTTCTTGACCCTCTCCGCGATCTCGTCCGTCACCGAATAATCCATGCACTCCGCGTGCAGTTTTTCCACTTTGAGGTGCGCCGTACGCGCCGCGGCAAGTTCCGCACACGCCGCTTTCACCCACTCGCGGCACCTGTTCAGTTCCGCTTCGCAGGCGGCAGCCCCCTCCCCGTCCCCGAGATACAGCTTTTCCGCAGCGGTCCCGAACTGCCCTGCGTCCGACACGACCGCGACCCCCGGGAACAACACCCCGTCAAGGTGTTCGGGCAGCAACGGGAAATGCAGCCGGATGCCTCCGCCGGCAAGCGCCGCGACTTCCTCCGCAAAGATGCGCGCGCCTATCTCGCACCCCTCCGGCACGAACACCCTTTTGCCTGCAAGATGATCGTAAAAGGACACGTTCCCGTCCGCCGTTATCGCGGAAGAAAACACGTCCCTCCCCTTCCCTCCGTCCTCCGGGAAAAGCGCCCGTTCGGAGAGCGCGAAAGCCGCCGCAAGCCTCCTTATCTTTGCCGCGTCCGCGCTTTGAAGATACATCCGTTCCGCACGCCGATAATGACCGAATGCGGACTTTAACATATCGTATGCACGTTCATAACTGTCTTTTTTGAATTTTAACAGCCGCTCTATCTCCGCCTTGCGAGGGAGCAGACGCGCCCTGTCCAACGCCGCCGCCATGTCTGCCGTGCGCTCGCGTATCACGGGCAGCGAGGGCTCGCAGGGGTGCGGCGAAGTGGCGTCCGCCACCGCTGCGGAAAGCTCCTTGACGTATATCCCGTCCGCGCTCGACGGGTCGCCCGAACAATACCACATCTCATGGTCCAGCCCCCTCCGCGCGCATTCCGCGCCTATCCCTTTTATGAGGGTGCTTTTCCCCGTTCCGGGCGCGCCTTTTAGGAGAACTACGTTGTCCGCACGGGCAAGTTCGCCGTCGTAAAACCCTCTGAAACCGTATGCCGTGTTACCGCCCAAAAAGAACCTTTCCATACTCTCCTCCTCCCATATCCTATGCTGGATCCCCTCCCTCGCGTCAAAGAGCGTGCGCTCTCATTTTTTACGTCCCTTCCGATGTCTTTCGCGCGCGGTCACACCCCATCCCCCTTCGGCATAGGATGCCGTATGGAGGGTGAAAATGGGAGAATTTGTCATTTACGAAACGGATGAAAGGATGTTCTTCCTCAAAAGACAGCTGACGGGCTTGCGTCCGGTGGTGAACACCCACGTCTTCGCGCCTAATCTGCGCCTCTCCCCCGAACGGTTCGACCACATAAAAGAGGGGGAAACACTCATATCGGGCAGATTGGACGAAGATGCGGAAGCGCTCGCGCGCAAACTTCATCTTCGGGTGTGTGATATGCTCGAAAACGAAAAATTCCAGGCCGCAAACGCCCGCCTCACGGCGGAGGGCACGCTCGGCATCATCCTCGAACACAGCATGTTGGCGCTTCACGACATACTTGCGCTCGTCATAGGCTTCGGGCGCACGGGAGCCGCCGTCTGCCGCCTCTTGGACAGACTTGGGGTCACGGTGGACGTTGCGACTTCCTCCTCCCCCCGTCCGGCAGGCGCGTTCGCACGGCGCGTCGTGACCGCTTCGGACGCCGAACTGCCCCTCTACGACGTGGTGATAAATACCGCGCCTAAAAAGCTCATCTCCGACGAGCGCGCCTGCACCATGCGCCACGACGTCGTATATATCGACCTCGCAAGCGTGCACGCGGTCAACATCCCAATGCTGCGCGAGCTCGGGCTGGACGCGGCGGCGTACCCTGCGCTGCCTGCAAAATGCGCCCCCGAAAGCGCGGCAGCCGCGATGAAGAACTACATCCTGGAGGTGACGGCATGATAAAACTCGGACTTGCGGTGACGGGCTCCTTCTGCACCTTCTCAAACCTCCTGACCGCAGTGGACGACCTCGTTGCGCACGGCTTTGACGTCACTCCCGTTTTCAGTTTCAATACGTCAAAACTCGACACGCGGTTCTATAAAGCGGCTGAGTTCGAGGAGCTGATAAGACAAAAAACGGGCAAGACCCCCATAAAAACCATCCCGGAAGCGGAACCCATCGGCACTTCCAAAGGACTGGAACTCATGCTCGTCGCTCCGTGCACGGGCAACACCCTCGCCAAGATCGCGCACGGCATAACGGACACCCCCGTGACAATGGCGGTCAAAGCGCACCTCCGCAACGGCAGACCCGTCGTGCTGTCCATATCATCAAACGACGCCCTCGGCGCGAACGCCAAAAACATAGGGATATTGCTCAACACACGCAACGTGTACTTTGTCCCGTTCGCGCAAGACGCGCCCACCGTCAAGTCCAACTCCATGATCGCGGACACGACGCGCATAAGGGAAACCTGTCTTGCCGCGCTCGAAGGTAAGCAATTACAGCCCGTTTTGTTGTGATGGACGGGCGTAAATCTGTCAGGGACGGAAAGGAGCGCAATATTCAACGAACGGATCGCACCCTCACAAGCAAAATAACATCCCAAGGTTGCGGCGCACCTAATAACACGATAGGTGTATTGTTCAGACTTTTGCCACATATAGGCAAATGAGAACCCATAAACGCAAACACTTATCGTGTTTTATCACCAAAAAAACAAAACGCCCTGACGGGCGTTTCGTTTTTACACATATGTTACATTGACGTTTATGCTTCGGGCGAGAAATCCTCTTTGCCCACTCCGCAGAGCGGACACACGAAGTCATCGGGCAGTTCCGCCCATGTGGTGCCGGGGTCTATCCCGTTGTCCGGATCGCCGAGTTCCTCATCATAGACGTATCCGCACACATCGCATATGTACTTCATAATTACCTCCTTTTGCGGCGTCTGCCGCATTCTTACGGCAATTATACCACGCCTCGGAACTATTTTCAATACCAATCTGCATTTGCCGCCCTCGCTCTCAGCCCGCGGCAAGCGCGTCCGCCGTATGGGGTCCGATATATAAGCGATCCGCAAGGAAAATGACTGCAAAAGTTCACGCAGAGCACGTACGATCCCTAAATAAGCCACTTTCCTACGGATTGCATATATTTCCCTGACCGCAGCGCAATCGTCGGCAAAACCGTCGCAGCACCCTTCGGTTTCGCTCCGTATTATCTGACCTGACACGGCAAATTGAGTCATCGTCGGAAGGCAAAATAAAATCAACCGACCGCGCACAATATCTAGTAATAAAACCGATTGTGTTCGTTACCGGGCATAAAGCAAAAGCACCCAACTGATGTTGAGTGCTTTTGTTTTGGAAACCGGCGTCGACGCGTCGCGATCCGCGCTTTTCTTTGTCTGTGCCGCTCTGCGGCGCAACCTTCGCCTTGCGCGCGGTCGCTCCTTTACGCAACAGGTAAATGCAAGCCGTTCCGCTGCTCCTCGTTCCACGGGAACTATCGCAGCGTCACTCATTTACCCGTTGCGTTTTCTTATAGTTCTCTCGGAGTAATTGTAAAACAAAAAGCTCACACTGTTGTGTGAGCTTTTTGTTTTGGAAACCGGCGTCGACATACTCTCCCGGGCACGTGTCCGCGTCACATATTGCGCTTTGCTTCGCCTCTCGGCACACGATGCCGAGGGCGCTCGCCCTGCGCGCAACATGCTCCTTTTCGCGTCGTGAAAATGCAAAGTCGCTCGCTACGCTCCTCGTTCCACGGGAACTATCGCGTCGCTCGCTCATTTTCACTCCGCGGTGCGAGGGTGTTACACCCTCGTGCTCCCTTACTAGTGTGGGATGTGAATAACATACTGTTGTGCGTGATGTGAAGCATCAGCCAGCCGTGCGCTTAGCACCTGCGAGGGTGTTACACCCTCGCGCTCCCATACTGGTGCGCGACGTGGATAACATACTGTTGTGCGTAATGTAAAGTTATAGCTAGCCGTGCGCTTAGCACCTGCGAGGGTGTTACACCCTCGCGCTCCCGGACTGGTGCGGAATGTGAACAACATACTGTCGTGCGTAATGTAAGCATCAGCCAGCCGTGCGCTTAGCACCCGTGCGCTTTACACCTTGGCTGGACACGGCAATGTGTGTTCATCACCGAATTGTAAAACAAAAGCACCCAACTGATGTTGAGTGCTTTTGTTCTGGAAACCGGCGTCGACATACTCTCCCGGGCACGTGTCCGCGTCACATATTGCGCTTTGCTTCGCCTCTCGGCACACGATGCCGAGGGCGCTCGCCCTGCGCGCAACATGCTCCTTTTCGCGTCGTGAAAATGCAAAGTCGCTCGCTACGCTCCTCGTTCCACGGGAACTATCGCGTCGCTCGCTCATTTTCACTCCGCGTGGGTGTTTGGCTGGACACGGCAAATTATGTCCATCACCGAATTGTAAAACAAAAGCACCCAACTGATGTTGAGTGCTTTTGTTTTGGAAACCGGCGTCGACATACTCTCCCGGGCCGTGTCCAGCCAAGTACCATCTGCGCTGATGAGCTTAACTTCTGTGTTCGGTATGAGAACAGGTGGGACCTCATCGCCATAGACACCGGTAATTGTTGAAGGTCGCAGGCTTTCGCCTGTCGCACATTCACAACTGCATAGCATTAAGAATTTTGCTGAATTATCAGGTTAGTGGTTCAATTGTATTAGATTGAAGCCCTCGGCCTATTAGTATCGGTCAGCTCAACACATTACTGCGCTTACACACCCGACCTATCAACCTTGTGGTCTACAAGGGGCCTTACTCAGATTTCTCCTTAGGGATATCTTATCTTGAGGCTGGTTTCACGCTTAGATGCTTTCAGCGTTTATCCAATCCGTACATCGCTACCCAGCTGTGCCACTGGCGTGACAACTGATGCACAATAGGTACGTCCACCCCGGTCCTCTCGTACTAGGGGCAGAGCCTCTCAAATATCCTACGCCCACGATGGATAGGGACCGAACTGTCTCACGACGTTCTGAACCCAGCTCGCGTGCCACTTTAATCGGCGAACAGCCGAACCCTTGGGACCGACTACAGCCCCAGGATGTGACGAGCCGACATCGAGGTGCCAAACCTCCCCGTCGATGTGAACTCTTGGGGGAGATAAG
>CALVKQ010000003.1 GCA_944332815.1 uncultured Clostridia bacterium | reverse complement strand
ATACGAGAGATGCCGAAGTGCAACTAAGTATTGTCTTTCTTCCGTAGGAGCTTAAACGAAAAAGGTTTTGCCGTCAAGGGTAAAGTGCATTGCTCCGCAACCCCTGACGGCAAACAAAAATACACCAAACAAAAAGCAGTTAACCCTTTTCCGTTTAGGTCGCTCCCGTCGAAAGACAGATCAAAAACAAATATTAGGAGGTATAACCCAAGTGAAAACAGCAGTAATATATGCAAGATACAGTAGCGCAAGTCAGACAGAGCAATCCATAGAAGGACAGCTTCATGTCTGCAATCAATACGCAAAGGCAAACGACCTTATCGTGGTTGACACATACATAGACAGAGCTACTACGGGAACTAACGACAACCGAGCGGCGTTTCAGCAGATGTTAAAAGACAGCGAAACTTCTGTATGGGAAGTCGTACTTGTCTATGCGATAGATCGTTTCGGCAGAAATTCCATAGAGGTAGCTATAAACAAGCAGAGATTAAAAAACAACAAAAAGGTTTTAATATTCGCTACTCAGCGCACATCGGAGAATTTGGACGGCACCAAGAATCTGGATGGCATTCTTCTCGAAAACGTGTATATCGGCATAGCGGAATACTATTCGGCGGAACTATCTCAAAAAATACTTCGAGGGTTAAAAGAAAGCAGAAGAAAAGGACAGTTCTGCGGAGGCAAAGTGCCTTACGGATATTACGTTAAGGACAAAAAACTTCATATCGATGAGGAAAAAGCAAAAATCGTAAGATTCATTTACGAACAATATTCAGCAGGCGTATACGTTCCAAAGATAATCTGTAAGTTGAACGAAAAAGGCATATTTCATAACGGAAAGCCGTTTTTACCCAATGCAATTTACGGGATACTTCGAAATAAACGTTACGTAGGCGTAACCGAAATACGAAACGAGATTTATGATAATATTTATCCTCAAATCGTACCTAAAGAATTATTTGACAAAATAAAAAGAAAACTGGCTAAAAACAAATTAGGTTCGAGAAGCGTTAAAGAGATATATTTATTGCGGAACAAGGTAAAGTGCGGTTATTGCGGACATCCCATTAGTGCAGAATGTGGCACGGCAAAAAACGGCGACGTTAAAAGGTACTATAAATGTATAGGCAGAAAGAAATACCGTAACGGCTGCAAGAAATATTCGATACGAAAAGATGCTCTCGAAAACCTTGTTTTGGACGGCGTGATACAGGCGATGCAAGATGAAAAGACGATAAACTCTCTTATCCGAGGTCTTATGCAAATGCAAGAAAAGCTCAACGAAGAACGTACTACACTGAAACTGCTCGAAAAGGAAAAGAAGCAAACGCAAACGGCTTTGGATAATATCATAAAGGCAATTGAGCGAGGCATAATGTCCGATTCAACGAATAAGCGATTGCATGAACTCGAAACGCAAATAAGAGATTTGGACGAAAGAATAGCCGTAGAGCAGAATAAAGTTGCTTTTGCCCTTACCGAGGACGACATACGGCGATATTATTTGACAGCGTTAAAACAGGAACCGCAATTATTGATAAATTGTTTGGTAAAGGAAATAACGCTTTACGACGACAAAATGATAATTACATACAACACTCCGCTAAACGAAGGCTCCGATGAAAATCGGGGCTTTTCTTTTTACTAAAAAATGTTGTATCTTCCTTATACCATTCCGCAAAGCGGACAGACAATATCTGTTCCGATTTATGCCATAATGAAAGTCTAAACCAGGCAAGATAAAACAATAAGGCAGTCCGAAAACCACGGATTGCCTTAAACGACAAAAGAAAAAGCAAACAAAATCGGGTTCGATTTTGTTTGCTTATGGTGGAGAAAGGGGAGTCTAAATCGAACATATATTGATTTGTTTGTAGAGCGAAAGCCGTCTTGATTGTTTTGTCAAAATGTTGTGACATAACTTTATGGACACTATCTGTTAGAGGACAAGAATGGACAGAAAATAAGCGTATGAGTCGGTCAAACCCATACGCTTTTCGTTATTTATTGAGTTTATGATGCAGAACGGAAGTGTCTTACAGAGCAGCAAAAATTTCATTTGACGGAAGTCATTACATCGCCACCCCGAAGGAGAATTTTCCGCAGGGACATAAGCGACGACGGACAGCCATTCCGCTATCCGTTGACGAGATTGAGAAGAAAGAACAGTTCGAAGCCGCCTACAAGGAGAGCCAACAGCTTCCCAAAAAAGAGCGCAAAGCCTATATGCGGAAGGCTATGGAAAAGGCTATTCCTGATAAGAAACAACGACGGGAATACATTGAACTGAACAACGAACGAAAAAAGACCAATGCGATACGCAGAAAAGTCCGTCTATCCAAGAAAGCGAATCTGCAAGAATGGAGTTATTTTTGCACGTTTACTTTCTCGGACGAATTGCATACGGAAGAAACATTCAGAACGTCGCTCCGCAATACCTTGAAACACTTTGTTTCTCGAAAGGGTTGGAAACATATCGGCGTATGGGAACGCGGCGGAGAAACCGGAAGATTGCATTTCCACGGGATATTTTACATTCCGCCGGATGGTATGGTCGGAGAAATCGTGGAAACCAAAGACTACAACACGAACGAACACAAAATGAAGACGGCGCACCAGAATACCTACTTTCTCGAACGATACGGACGGAACGATTTTGAGCCGCTCGGAACGGCGGATGAAGTTAGGCGTTCTCTCGGCTATCTGATGAAGTATATCGAGAAGTCGGGTGAGCGGCTTATATACGGCAGCGATCTGCCTACCTATTTTGTTTCGGACGTGGCGGACGAAGACGTTATCTGTCCATACGGAATAGACGACAGAAAAGCAGTCCTTGCGGATGATTTCACCTGCATGGTGGACGGCGAAATTATTGGCAAGGTAAGCAAAGAAGTTATAGCAAAAATGCCGAAGGCAAACTAAATTTACCTTTCGCCTGTGGAGCGTAAACGCTTGCACCTGCTCCGTCAAGGGAAAACATTTTGCGAAGGACAATAGGAAAACAAACGGCGATGCAAAATATTTTCTTCTTCCTTGACGGCGTGTTACAGCGATAAAAGTTTTGGGACAGTCAACAGCTGCAACCGTTTATTTTCGCTCCGCCGAAAGGTAAAAAAATAAAAAATTTTCAAATCACAGGAGGTTACAAAATGAACGCAGTACAGAAAGCATTTTACAGCGGCGAGGATCACGAGAACTGTTATATCTTCGCCCCGTCTATCAGTAAACGGAAAACCGTGGACAGGCAGACCTACTATGTCCGCAGATATTACAACGGCGCCAAAGACTTTGAAAATACGATGGCGCAGCTTGCAACAAAGAAAATCAATAACATCGTGAGGTGAACTTATGAAACAAAAACATTACATGGCAGGCTTGTATTACAGACTTTCCCAAGAAGACGAACGTCAAGGCGAATCGGTATCCATAGACAACCAAAGAGCGATACTCCGCAAATATGCGGAAGAGCGCGGCTTTGAGATACACGACGAGTACATAGACGACGGCGTTTCGGGTACTACTTTTCAAAGACCGGAAGTGCAGAGATTGTTAGACGACGCGAAAATCGGCGTCATCAATACAATTATCGTGAAAGACTTGTCGCGCTTTGGAAGAAACTATATCGAGGTCGGGCAGTATATCGATTATGTCTTTCCGGCATTTGGAATACGATTTATCGCCATACAGGACAACGTTGATACGGAAAACCGAGATAGCAATGCCATGGAGATGATGCCGATTATGAACATTTTTAATGAGTGGCACGCCGCAAATACCAGTAAAAAAATCCGTGCGGTAAAGAAGGCGCATGCAAAAGAAGGGATCTATACAGCCAAAAAAGCTGCTTACGGATACAAAATAGGCGCGGATAAAAGACGAACTCCCGTCATAGACGAAGAAACCGCGCCGATAGTAAAACGTATATTTGAGATGTACGCTTCAGGAATGAGTCCGTTGAAAATATCGGAAACGCTGAATTTGGAAGGAGTAATGTCGCCGGCAGTGTATTCGCATGCTGTTCTCGGACAAAAGCCCAGACCATACGGGATAGGATTGTGGTTAGCCAGCACGATAAGAGATATGCTGAATAATATCATATACATCGGACATATGGCGCAGTTGCGCTGGACGTCGCTGTCCTACAAAAATCACAAACGCTTCAGAAAAGATGAAAGCGAATGGGCTGTCGTATATAACAACCATGAGCCCATTATTTCACAGGAACTTTGGGACAAAGTACACGAACGCAAAAAATCTGTCGCGCAAGGCAGAAAAACAAAAATCGGCTTCACGCATCCGCTGTCCGGATTTCTCTTTTGCGCCGACTGCGGAAACAAGATGAAACTTTGCACATCGATTAGCCGTAACGGAAACAGACTATACCACTTCGATTGCGGTCATCACATACGATACGGAAAGGCGTATTGTTTTTCGCATTTCAAATCTGCGAAAGTCATAGAAGAAATCATTCTCGACGATATACGGGAAATGGCGCAAAGAATCGTGAAGAAGCGTCCGGAAAAGATCGCTTTCATCCGCGGTTTCAAGAAGGGCAAGTTTGCTTTTGTCTATCTCACCGCCGTCCCGCTGTTCTGTGTGGGGCACATGTACGCGGGCAGGGACTTCCTCGCATCCTTTTTCGACGCCATCAACCAGACCGTCAACCTTGTCATTTTGAAATATTCCACGTCGTCGGTCACGCTCCTGATGGCGGACAGTGCCTTTTTCACCGCAACGATGTATTATTGCTTCTTTCTGGTGGCGATCAACGCCGTACTGTTCACCGTCTCGCTCACGGGACAGCGGCTGTGGCTGTTCGCGCAGTCCGTGGCGATGCGCTTTTCCGCAGAGGAACGGCTCATCGTTTTCGGGACGGGCAGGGGCTGCGAGGCGGTGTATCTGAGCGACGACGCCCGTGTGAAAGCGCTTGTCGGAGACTTCTCTCACGACGAGGCGGAGAAGCTGTATTCAGCCAAGATAAACTACATCCGCACGAAGACCCCGGAGCGCGTTGCGGAAAGGCTCGTCGCCGCCTGCGCGGAGAGAGGGAAGAGCAGCGTCGTCGTGATCGATACCGGTGACGAGGAGCGCAACATCGCGCTTTGCGGCGCATTCATCCGCCTTTGCGACGCGCTTGGGGAGAAGGCGGCGGGTCTTTTCGGCAAATTGCGGGTGTACGTCTTCGGCGACCCGCAGTATGAGACCACCTACGGCGACATCACGGAGTGCTCGCACGGCTGCATCCGTTATGTCAACAAATATCAGAAAGTCGCGATGAACTTTGTCGAGAAATACCCCTTCGCCCTCTTTATGAACGAGGAGCAGCTGGACTATTCCGCGGCGAAGGTGCGCGCGGGCGTGGACATCAACGTCGCGATGATAGGCTTCGGGAAGACGAACAGGCAGATCTTCCTCACCTCCGTCGCGAACAACCAGTTCATCACCGAGCGAGAGGGCAGGACGGAGCTCAAAAAGGTGCACTATCACATCTTTGACAAAAACCCCGCCGAGAACAACAAGAACCTCAACCATTCCTATTACCGCTACAAGCAGGAGAGAGAGGGATACGACGCGGACGCATATCTCCCGTTGCCCTCCCTCCCCGCCGACGAGAGCTATCACAAACTCGACGTCAACGACACCCGTTTTTACAATGTCCTGCACGACGCATTCACGTCGGAGAAGAACTCCGTAAACTTTGCCGTCATCGCTTTCGGCAGCGACCTCGAAAACATCGATTTTGCACAGAAACTGTTGGATAAACGAGCGGAATGGGGAGTTAAAAACCTTATTGTGTTCGTAAAGACCCGCAAGGATCACAAGGATCTCGCCGTCCTTAACGCCCCCGGATGCTACGCCATCGGCAACGAGAGCGAGTGTGTTTTCGACATCCGCGAGATCGTGGGCGACAGCATCTACCGCATGGCGCGCCTGCGCAACGCGGTGTATGACGTGGAGTATCTCGTCACCTGCGGAGAGGTGATCAAGCCCACTTCGGATATGGTCGCGAAGAGCAAGGCGGCGTCGGACAGGGAGTGGTACACCGTGCGCTCGCAGCTTGAAAGGGAGTCCAGCCTTTATTGCTGTCTCAGCGTGCGGTCAAAGCTCAATCCCATGGGGTTGGACTGCGTGCCCAAGGGGACGAGGGGCAGACGCTCGCTCACCGAAGAGGAGTATCTCGCGCGGTACGCCAAAGGTTATATGCCGGACTTTGACACCTACGGAGTGGAAGTGGACGGCGAAAAGGTGGTGCACTACGACCTCGATTTCAAGCCATCTCTGCGCACCGACCTCGCCGTGCACGAGCATCTGAGGTGGAACTCATTCATGATCAGCAAGGGCATGGTGCCCGCCGACAAGGAGCGCATCCTGAATGAGACGGTGACGAGAGCGGACGGCAGCGTGCGCCACACCAACGGCAAGAATTATGCGTTGCGCCGTCACGGCAATCTCACCACCTTCGAGGGGTTGGAAGAGTTCCGCAAGATGGTCGCGGAGCGTGACGGCAGGAGGGAAGAGGAGAAGGACGTCATCAAGTATGACTATCAGCTCATGGACGACGCCTGGTGGCTGCTCGACAAAGGCGGCTATATCATCGTGGAAAAGGAGTGATATTTTTTCCTGCGGGCGTGAACATCAACAAAATAAAGGCGGATCGTACGATCCGCCTTTTGCTTGATTTGTTTTGAGGATGTCATTTCATCTTCTTTTTGACGGTGGCGGAGCGGCGCACGATGCGGCGCTGCACCTCTTCGTTTTCCGCTTGCGGCTGGCTTGCGACCACATCCTGTTCGCACATGAGGTTCATCTCGTTGCAGAAAGAGGTGACCAGCGCTTCGCTCGCGTTCTTGCGGGTGAGCATGCTGAAGGACATGTTCTCCGCATGCGGGATGACCATCGCGAACTCTTTGGTGAACTCGTCCACATCCAGCCCTTCCACGCCCGTCTCGAGCACCGTCTCGTACTTGTTGGCGGGGGTGACTTTTTGGGTGATTACGACGAACTTGCCATAGTCCTTGACGGGGGTGCCGGAGAGCACCGCGGCGCGGATCTGCTGCACGTCGAAGCCGTACTTCTCGAGGGGAGGAGTGTCGCGCAGGAGGTCGGCGCGCACCTGCTGCCAGCGGGAGATGTTGTAGGACTCCGTGACGAGCCAGGAGATGACATTGGCGGGCAGATTGCGCAGGTCGTTGAACATATACCAGAACGGCCCGATGGGGAAGGTGCTGTCCTCCAGCGCCTTATAGATGATGTTGAGCTTATAAGCCGCGTCGGGGTAGACCTTGACGGAGGCTTTATAGCCGCTGTGGTCGTCGTTTTCTTTGACGATGAGGACGGTCTTGGACTTATACTTGAACACCCAGTTCAGCGTGCCGCGCTTCTTGATGCAGTAAACGCCGGGGAGAGACTCGGCAAGGTCTATGACCTCGCGCATGGTCATCGTCTTCTCCTTGTGGGGGAGGAGGATGAGGTTCTCGAACTCGGCGTTGCCCGCCATATTCATGCGGATGACGTCCATGTCCGACGCGCCGTATTCCTCGAGGGTGGGCACCATCTCGGAATATTTCCTGACCACGGCGTAGATCTCGCCGTCATGCAGGCGGACAGAAGTGTAGTAGTTGGTGTTGAAGGAGCCGGGCAGCACGTTCTCGTCCTCTTCGAGAGGGGAGATGTTGTCGTCCGACGAGATATACTTCATCAGCAGAGAGGCGTTGTCCTGCGAGAGCGCGACCACCGCGGGAGCGGCTTTCGCCTTTTCGCCGGACTCGTCCTTTTTTTCGTACTTCTTCGCGCCGCGCGGCGAGACGAGGAAGTAGAGCAGCCCCGCTATGACCGCAAGCACCACGAACACCACATCGAGGATGACCACGATGATGGGGTCGTCCATGATGGCGAGCACGAAGGAGGAGGTGATGTCGCCGGTCTTGACGCCGAGCACGACGGAGCGGTCGTATTCCGCCGCGTCGCCTTCGAACACCACGCCCGTGGAGGTGACGGAAGCCACCTTCGCCTCATATACGCCGAACTCCCCGCTGCGGGTGATGAACCGCACTCCCACGGTGTCGCCCGCATAGAAGGGGGTGTCCCTGAACACGGCGCCGCGGTCGAGAGCGATGCCCGATGACGGGTCGCTGAGCACGGTGCTGTACTCGTCGCCGATGAGATACATCCCGTCGTTGACGGAGGCGACGGACAAAAAGACCACCACCACGATGTTGACGGCGAACGCGAGCGCGACGAGCACGATGAGCGCGATGCGCACCGCGTTGGCGATGGCGGGATCACGCAGACCGTACGCGATCTCGAGCTTTTTGGACTCTTTTTTTTCGGATCTTGCTGTGGACTTTGCCGATTTCGCTTTTTCTTTTCCCATAAACTCCCCTGCGTGAAAATAAATCACATTTTTAACTTTATCCGAAAAAAAACCGCTTGTCAATGCCTCTTGCAAATCTCTCTAAGGCATAAAAAGTCGCGCTCGCGCATACGCGCTTTAAGGTGACGAAAAGCGGCGTCCGGATGATCTTCCGCCCGCCAATCGCCTTTTGGACCCCGAAAACGCGGCGGCGGATATGCTCGGCGCCTCGGCGAGGGGGAGAGGAGAGGGCGGCGGGACGGGGCGTAGCGCCGTGGCGCGCGTCCCGCGTTTTAAGGCGGAACAAAAACAACAATCGTTATTGCAATGTTGATTATCGAATGATATAATGCGCGTAAGGGAAGTTATCAGGGGGCTATTTTGCAAAAATACACCTACAAAGCGTACGATCTTTCCGGTAAGTTCGTGAAAGGCACTTTGGTCGCGGCGGATGACAAGGCGTTCCGTGACGCTCTGCACGACCAGGGGATGCGTTGTTACGAATACCGCATCGTCAATCAGGCAAAGCAAGTGCGTTACAAGCCTCTGAAGATCGCGGAGCTCGTCGCGTTCAGCAGGCAGCTTTCGTCCATGCTTTCAGCGGGGTTGGACCTCAGCCTCAGCCTGAAGATGCTCTATGAGCGCACCGAAAAGAAAAAGAAATATCTCAAATTCATCGAGGCGCGCCTTTTTGAGGAGATACAGAAGGGCGAGTCGCTCGCGGGCGCGATGCAGAACCTGGACAACACCTTCCCGTCGCTGTATATCAGCATGGTGAAGTCCGGCGAGCTGAACGGCAAGATCGACGAGGCCCTCACCACCCTTGCGGATTATTTTGAGAAAGAACACAAGCAGCGCAACCAGATAAAGAGCGCGATGAGCTATCCCATCATCGTGCTCGTCATCTGCATCCTGGTGGTCATCCTGATGTCCGTCGTGGTGCTGCCGAGGATGGCGGCGATGATCCCGGAGGGGACTGCGCTGCCGCTGCCGACGGCGATCCTTCTCGGGCTGAAAGATTTTGTGGTGGACCAATGGTTCGTCGTGCTCATCATCGTATTCGCGCTGTTCGTCATCATCCCCATAATCAAGCGCATCCCCAAGGTCGCGGAGATCACGGGCAAGGCGGTGACGCGGCTCCCCGTCATAGGCAGGCTGACCAAGATGCTTTACACCGCGACTTTCGCGCGGTCGCTTTCCACACTGTACGCCACGGGCATCCCGCTCCTCGACGCCATCGCGATGGGGGCGGAGATCGTCAACAACAAGTATATCGAGGTGAAGATCCGCGAGGCGGTCATCGCGATCAGGAAGGGCAGTTCCATCGCGGAGGCTTTCGCGCTCGTGGACGCATTCGACCCGATGCTGATGACAATGACATTCGTCGGCGAGCAGTCGGGCACGCTGGATGACATCCTCATCCAGACTGCGCAGTATTTCGAGGAAGAGGCGCAAGGGGCGTTGAAACGTCTGATCGGGATGATCTCGCCCTTCATGCTGATGTTCATGGCACTCGTGGTCGGCTTCGTGCTCATCGCGGTCATGATGCCCATGCTGACGCTCTATCAATCCATAGGCTGACAATGAGGAGGGATATATGTACGTTCTGCATCTGAGCGGAGACACGGTGAAGATCCTCGAGGGCGCCTGCACGAGGCGCAAACTCGTGATCAACAGCCTCTATTCCGTCGCCATGCCCTGCGACTATCTCGACGCGCCCGACGACAAGGGCTACGAGAAGATAGAGGCGGTGGTGACCAACGGTCTGCGCGACCTCGGCGAGGAGTTCAAAAACAAGAAAATAAGGGTGGTGCTGGACAACATCAACATCCCCTTCAAGGAGATGGTGGTGCCCACTCTCGACCGCAAGAAGACCATCGCCCTCGTCAAGAACGAGATCTTCAGCGACGAGAAGCTTGCGGACAGCAACACGGTGGACTATCTCGAGCTGGAGAAAAAGGTGGACGGGCAGAAGCAGACCCGCATCATGGTGACATATGTGGACAACGTCATCCTGCAGGACATCCAGAAGCTGTGCAAAAACCTGATGTTCAAGCTCGTCTCCATCGACGTGGGGCAGAACTGCACCGCCAAGCACCTGCACTACATCGCGCCCTCGCTCCCCGAGAGCTACGTATTTGCGGAGCTGCGCGACACGGTGGTCACGGTGAGCCTGGTCATCGGCGGCGCGTTCAGATATTGCATCTCCAAGAGCGTGGTGCTGCTTGACGCGATGCGGTTCAAGAGCGAGCGCACTTATTTTGTCAACGACATCGGCAACGTGCTGCGCAGCGCCATCGAGATCTTCCGCAAGGAATATCCCGACTTCGAGTGCAAGAACGTCATCATCGCAGCCTCGCCCGAGAAATTCGAGCTGTTGCGCAAGCCCGTGCAGGAGAAGCTCGGCGTCGCGGTGGACGCGCTCACGGTGCCCGACAACGTGGACAGCATCGCGCCCGAGGATTACAGCGAATTTTTCTGCACCATCGGCGGGCTGATCAGGGAGGACTGACCATGAGAAAAGACATAAACCTGCTTTACAGTCTCACCCAATCCACCAAGAAGAAAAACTCATCCAACATGATGGTGCTCCTTCTTGTGGTGGTGGTCGCGATAGTCGCCCTGATGATCTTCCTCTTCGTCAATGCGAAGATGGAAGTGAGCGACAATCAGGGCATTCTGGACGACCTCGAGGCGAGCCTCTCGCAGACGGGGCAGCTCTCCGCCCTGCAAAACAAGTATAACCAGCTCAAATCGGCTTACGAGAGCGACATCGCGGAGGTGATCGCGGAGGTGTCGCCCGGTCAGTACGCGGCGGTGGGGGCGAAGATGAGCAGCAAGCTCATCGACATCCTCATGCCCGTGGACGACGAGGCGGTGCACCCGGACTATGACGCGGACGACGTCAACGACAACGTCTTCGATGTGGACATCACGTCCGTGAGCATCTCGGGAACGACGATCACTTTGAACTGCGAGGTGACGAGTTACATCGCGGCGTGGGACTATGCGGACTATCTTGCGGGCAATCTCATCCTCGACCGTCCCGGTCTCGACGCACTCATCGAGGCGAACGCGCTCATCTTCAGCGGGGTGGAGGACAACTATCCCGGTCTTCCTCCCAAGCCCGAGCCCGCGGAGGACGAGGAGGGCAACATCGTTGAGGAGCCGTTCGGCTTCACGCTGCGCTTCGGCATCGACTGGGCGGCGCTTGCGGACGCGGAGGTGGCGCAATGAACCTTAACTTCACTTTCACGACAAGAGACAAGATCCTTCTGCTGGTGCTTGCGGTCATCCTGTTCGTGGGCATGATGTACCTCTACGGCGTGATGCCCGCAAACGAAGAGGTGGAGGATCTCGAGGGGCAGATCTCCGCCAAACAGCAGGAACTCGCGCAGCTCCAGGCGCAGATCGCGGGCATCAACATCGCGGGCATCGACGCCGAGTATGACAAGCTGCTGGACTACTACTATACGGCGGACAGGGGAGAGCTTGCCGAGAACATCGGCATCATCGCCATCAACCGTATGATCATCGCCGTCCTGGACGAGCACAACATCTCGGGCTACAGCACCACGGGGTGGAGGATCACCGAGGAGAGACTGACGGGCAGCTACGGCGACTACACCGGGGACTATTACATCGCGTCGGCGACCTGTCCCGTGCCGTACACCGCGGCGCCCGAGGACCTCTACGCCCTCATCGACTACGTGAACGAGGACCCCTTCCTCATCATGACTGACCTCAGCATAAACTATGTGGAGGAGACTCCCGAGACGGAGGAACCGACGGAGCCCGGCACGGATACGGAGCCGACGGATCCCGACACCGGCACGGATCCCGTGGAGCCCGTGGAGCCCGTCATCAAGGCGGAGGGCAGCTTCAACCTCATCTACTATATGCGCGTCCCGAAAGGGGCGGCGACCGTGCCCGCGTTGCTCGGCACCGTGACGGGGCTTACGGCGGAGGGGGCGACCCTCACCTTCGACTCCGTTGCGAACGCGACGGGATATGAGTTCTACACCGTGACGGAGACGGAGGGCGGCAAGACCTACTCCCTCATCGAAAATTACACCGTGAACGCGACCGCGGGGGAGACGGTGAGCGTGACCTTCACATCCGCATGGCTGACCGCGGGCGAGCACACCATCGCGGTGCGCGCCGTCGGCGACAAGATGGCGGGGTGGTTCAAGTCCGCGCCGCTCGAGACGGACGGGAACGCGATGACGGCGGTCATCACCGTTGCGTGAAACGACAAAACGGCGGTTCATGGTGCGGAAACGGCACGCTGAACCGCGCATTATGACGGTTTCGGCTGTGCAAATGCACCGAAAAGGATCGCTCTGAGACAGGGTCGCATCATCCCGATCCGGCAAAAAAAGCAAGGAGGCAAAAGGAAGACATGAGGCTCAGGCACTTTGCGGCGAGAAAGCGCAAGAGGGGCGCGTCCCTCGTGATGGTGCTCGTCTCCATGACCATTCTCACCATCATGGGGACGCTGTTCACCACCATTGCCATGCGCTCTTATCAATATTCCTACTCCCGCATGTGCCGTCAGCAGGCTTATTACACCGCGACATCCAGCGTCGAGAGCCTCTATGCCAAGATAAAGACCAACGGGAGTATCCTCAACGACATCACCACGGCGCTCAATGAGGCTTATGATCAGTTGAAAGGGGTGACGCCGGGCATCGACGTCACCACCATCCGAGTGAAGATCGGCTCCACTCACGGAGACCCCGTCACGGAGGAGAAAGCCGTCGTCGGCAGCGACTTCTTCTACACCTACCTCGGCGAGTGCGACCTTTGGGCGAGGTACAACAACGCGAAGCGCACGGAGATAAGCCTCGAGGCGGAGGCGACCTACAACGGCTATTCGGAGACGGCGCGCGCCATCATCGCCAAGACCAACCGCGCCGCTTCGGAGCTGAAGAAGATCTTCGACAACACCTTCTGTCTGCAATCCCCCATCTCCACCATAGTGGCGGAGACCACCCACGGCGACATCTATGTCTCTCAGCCCATCGCGGACACGGACAGCGCCGGCGTGCAGGAATTGGGTTCATCGTACATCACTGCATACAACACGGTGTTCGCCGCATTGAGCGAGAACGGCATCTACAACGGTCACAGCGGTGTCCCGGGGCAGTATCTGCGCTATGACAACGGCAACGGCAACATCATCACGGACGAGAACACCTATGAGGGCAAGTATAACAAAGTCCTAAGGTACGGCGTCTACGGCAACGCGCAGGCGAGCACCGCGGACGGCACCCTCACCGGGCACACAAAGCCGTATGACATGGACAACAGCCCTCTCACGGCGGTGAACATCGACCAGCCCAACGACTCGCAAAAGCCGGAGGAAGATGACCTGTGGTACAACGATTGGGTGGAGCTTTACATGTTCTCGGCGGCAGACGGCGGCACGGCGGTGAACGGCGACCTTTATGCGGACTCCAAGATCCTCATCGGCTTGATGGACCGCAACGACAGCAACCGCAACTATCGGCGCCTGTGGAAAGACAGCGTGAAACGCAATGTCTTTTCCGCCGTGGAGAATGCAAACTGGACCAACTATTATCTCATGGATCCCGAGTTCAACCTTTTGGACACAAATGCCAATTTTGAGCACGGCTTCAATGAGGATGTTTTCTTCGACCATGACGGTACCATCCTCACGCGCTCGGTGTCCAAGTTCCGCCTCAACGGTGATATGTATCTGTGGGAAGACGCCCGCATAGAGAACTTCGACAGCTACAACACGGCAAACAGCAGAGAGAACGACATCTTTGCAGCAAAAGACCTATACATAGACGGCTTTTATATCATAAGCTGGGTCGATTTCAACGGCAAGATCGACGAAACCGCGACAGAGGTAAATGTCGGCGGCGATGTGGTGGTGAAGGGCAATGCGTTCATTTCCAACGCAGAGATACACGGCGATGTCTATTGCTACGGTGACGAACTCACCATCGTGAACAGCATCATCCACGGCAATGTCTACTTCACCGGTTCCGATTTCACTTCGGACACGACGGTGTACAAAGGGAATGTCGTCATCAACCATGATGGCAGCAACACGAACGTCTCCAACTATGATGCGAGTGCAGGCTTCGGCACGACCAAAGATGTCGGCGGCGACAAATCGGATTACAGATGGGGCGCCACCATCACCAACTGCGACATCTACGGCACCTTGTGGTCCAATGTCAACACGCACATTCTCATCTCGAAGTGGGATGAAGGCAGCAACAGCATTCCCAACTATTACGGCGACATCTATGTGTCCAAATATCTTTTCATAGATTTGATATGGACATATTATTGCGATCATGGTGATGCCAGGGTCATCAACACCTACTATCAGATGGACACCGACACCACAGTCGCGAGCCCGGAGGTGAGCGGACACCGTGAAAACTGGCTCAGCGGTGTAAATGACCATTACGACGAGGCGGCGACATACAACTGCTTCGAGTACACCAACAAGAGCCAAGTCATCTATGCGGAGCGTTTCCAACTGCGCACAAATCAAAGCGATGCGCAGACAGGCAAGTCTACCGATGTCAATTATCTCGGACATCTGTATGTCGGCAAGGGTGGGCTTTACATTGACGGAAACGAGGACGGTCATGACGGGAGAGGCCCCGGCGGCAGCAACGGGAGCCGCAACAAGTACAACGGACTTTCGACGAAGTTTGAAACTTTGTACACCGCATCAGCCGGCAATATTTGGGATGTCACCGTTTCGGATAAGATAACAAATGAAACCGGCTGGTATTGGAAAGACGGGTGGTTGTGGTCGGAGGCGCCTTTGTATGAAATTAATGGTATGAATTACAATGGAAGTGTTTCTGCCGGCGAATATAAAGGGGGGTATGATACCCAACTCGCAGGTTATATTCAGAACGGAAGCATGTACAGGAAGGACGGGAGTACTTCAACGAGTTCGCTCAACTTCAGCTATATGCACTCCATCATGCCGGTTCAAGACAATTATGCGGAGAAATTTGACGATCCCGTCTGGGAGGACAAGCTCATCAAGATCCGCACCTGGACGGCGCCGAAGCACAGCAACGACCCCGGCGCGAGCACCAGCGTGAACTATGTGGGCGGCGAGACGGGCATCGTTTACAGCACGGACGCGAGCGATGTCAACGGCTATCTTTACCATCTCTCCAAAAACTCTGGCGCAGGCAGCGTGTCGGGCACTCAGGGCAACGGCGACTACACACTCACCATCAAACAGAGCGTGTGTTTCAAAAACAGGGTGGACTGGTCCGCATTTGACAAGATCGTCATCGACACATCGAAGGGCAATGTCTACATCCGCTTCATGGACGGCGTGGTGCTGGGCAAGGCGGACGCGGAGAATTACGACGAAGGCGCGGAGGTCGTGCTCACGGGCGGCAGCATGGTCTTCTGGTATCTGTACGAAAGCGACTCCTACGATTTTAACAGACCGACATTGCATGTCAACCCATACACCCGTCTCGGGCTGGTCTCGGCGGAGACGGGCTCCGGCTACGGCTATGACGGGCTGTACATCATCTCCAATGACGACTCCCTCATCACAATGGGACAGAACGCGGTGCTCAACGGCTATGTCTACACTCCGTACGGCGCGGTCTATGTCGCGCCCGCAGAGAGCAGCTATACCGCGCTCAACGGCTGTATGGCGATAGAGAGCCTAATAGTTTTGACCACCGCGGACGTAGCCCTTCCCGGATCATTGGGTGATCAGATCAAAGACTGGTGGGAGGATCTCATCGGCGGCGGCAACGTTACCGAGAATGTGGACAGTTTGGTCAAGCAATACGAAAACATAGTTTTCAACTATGTTCAGCCGCCGCTCATTGTCGACTTCGATTTCAGCTACGGCAACACCGAGGGCGAAATCAGCGACTTCGGTAAGGTGGTCTGGGAGTTTTTGGGGTACTATTGATGCTCGGACGGATGAGGAGAAAGAGCGCCCGGAGAGGGTTCACGTTGGTGGAAGCCATCGTCAGCATCGCGGTGTTTGCCATTGCCGCGGTGATGTTCGCCATGATCCTTTTCACCGCCACCAATATGGTGAACATGTCCCTTGTCTACGACTCCGACCGTGTCGCTCTCATGCGTTTCATCGAGACGGGCGTTGCGGCGGAAGGCACACACGGCAGCATAACCGTGACGGTGCACAACCACGAGAGCGGCAACGAGGAGCAGTTCGTCATCGACCTTAACAAGGGCAGCCTTACTTATAATGTCGAGGGCGAGTATGTGGAATACAAGACCGAGGGTGGCAGGCGCTATGTCATCTTCCTTGCGGCTGAGGACAAGGACGAGAACGGGGGAGGCGCGTGATGCTGTGGCGCAGGTTCATACGGCATAAGCGCGCGTTCACGCTCGTTGAACTGCTGGTGGCGATGGTCATCATGAGCATCCTCGCCATTTCGGTGTTCCTCATCTCCTCGGCGGCGTCGAGGACGTTCATCCGCGGGGAGGAGACCATCGCGGCGGACGACGTCAAGGACATCGTGATGGAGTATATCGGCATCACCCTCCGCAGCGCGAAAAAGGTGTATCTGAGCAACGATCCCACCCTCGTGGGCACCTCGGGCACGCCGCTCATAGCGGAGTGCAACATGCTCTTTGCGGGCAACGTCATCCCGGACGCGGACGGCAAGCCCGTGGGGGTAAGCGACGAATACCCGAGGGGCAGGATATACCCCCTCGGCAAACACAACGTCACCGTGAACGGCATCCCGCGCACCGAGACCGTCATCGGCGGCTATGTCTACCACATGGGCAGCAATGTGGATGGCGTGCTGGATTGGGGCGCCCCCGCCCCTCTCTTCGGCGGCACTACGCTCAAGCCCGCGACGGGCGTCTATGGCGAATATCTCGTGGGCGGCTTGACATTCTCGCCAATCGTGCGTGAGGTGGGCAAGGAGAGCGGCAACAGCTACGCCGTCACGGTCAATTTCACGGTGTTCCGCGCGCGTGACGTTGCGGCGGACGGCGAGAGCTATACGGCGACTTTGGCGAGCGATGTCGTCACCTTCCTCAACCTCGAGCAGCGCAACAGCCCCATCAAGGTGGGCGCGGAGAGCGCGGACGGCGTTCTCAACGCGTCCGGCGGCACTTATAGCTACATCTTCTATTCGTGAGGGACGGGGATGGCGGCGCTTGACATCACACTCTATGTCCTCAGCGCGCTCGCGGGGCTCTGCATCGGCAGCTTCCTCAACGTGTGCATCTATCGCCTCCCGCGCGGCAAGTTCTTCTCAAAGGCGCGCTCATTTTGCCCCAAATGCGGCGAGGCGATCAAGGCGTACGACAACATACCCCTGTTGAGTTATGTCATCCTGCGCGGCAAATGCCGAAGCTGCGGGGAGAGGATCTCCCCCCGCTATCCGCTCGTCGAGGCGATGACCTGCGCGCTCTTTGTGGGCAACTACGCGATGTTCGGCATGCACGGTCTCACCCTCGTGTGGGACGTCGCGGCGTGCGCGCTCATCACCGCCTCCTTCATCGACCTCGACACGATGGAGATCCCGGACTCCGCCGTCCTCGTGCTGCTGGCGCTGGGGCTCGTCACATTCGCGCCCTTCGGCGGCGTGAGCTATGTGGACAAACTCATCGGATGCGCGTGCGTGAGCGTGCCGATGTTCCTCCTCGCCATGTTCGGCGGCATGGGTCTCGGCGACGTCAAGCTCTATTTCGTCCTGGGTCTCCTGCTCGGGTGGCAGAAGGTGCTCATCGTGTTCGTCGTGTCGGTGGTGCTTGGCGCCGCGGTGTCCGTCATCGTCACGGCGGTGAAGAAGAGGAGGGGAGAGGAGGAGTTCGACCTTTCGGAGGAGGAATACAGGCGCCTGCCGCGAGGAGCGGTGTGCGCGGAGGGCGAGACGCCGCTTCCTCCGAAGAAGATGCGCTTCCACGTCGTGCCATTCGGACCCTTCATCGCGCTCGCGACAGTTGTAGCGATATTCGGCGGTGATGCGCTTGTCGCTTTTTATGCGGGTTTACTCGGCATATGATGACACGAAAACCTCAAAAAAACCGCTTAAAAAGACGCTTTTGAGAAAAACCTGTATTGACACGGAATGTAAATCATAGTAAAATCATTGTAGGGGAGGTAATCGCTTGGACAACCATTTGATTTGGGAAGTTCTGCTTTCAAACGGCACCATAACCCATGACCAGTTGAGCGATGCTCTGCGCTGGCAGCGCAGCCACCCCGACGAGGACGTCGGCAGCATTTTGCTTGCCCGCGGCATCGTCACCGACGGACAGCTCCTCGCCGCCTATGCGCAGCGCCTGGACATCCCCTTCATCGAAAAAGACCTTGTCGTCAAGCGCCCCGAGGTGCTGAAACTCGTGCCCGAGACGCTTGCGAGAAGATACGGCATCATGCCGCTGGACATTAACAACAACAAGATCCTCGTCGCCATCTCCGACCCGGAGGACATGAGCGTCATCGAGGACGTCAAGCTGAGCTCGCGTATGGATGCGTCCATCGCCCTCGCTTCGGCGGAGAACATCCTGAGCGCCATCGAGCGCTACTACCGCAATGCGGAGCTGTTCTACCGCGAGGAGCAGGAGGAGGTGCAGACGGTCAACTTCGTTTCCGACGACACGGCGAAGAAAATGGACGAGATCGAGTCCAGCGTCAACAACACCCCCGTTGTCAAGCTGGTCAACAACCTCGTGCAGCAGGCGTACATCCGCCAGGCGTCGGACATCCACATCGAACCGTTCGAGAACGATGTCATCGTCCGTATGCGTATAGACGGCGACCTCATCGAGGTCATGCGCCTCGCCCCCGCGACTCTCGCCAGCGTCATCTCCCGCATCAAGATCCTCTCCGGCATGAACATCGCCGAGAAGCGCATCCCGCAGGACGGCAGGTTCAACTATACCAACGACGAGTTCAAGGTGGACCTGCGTGTCTCCACCATCCCCACCATGTACGGCGAGAAGTGCGTCATGCGTCTGCTCAACACGGGAGGGGAGAACCTGCTCAGCTTCGAGCAGCTCGGGATGTCGCGTGAGACCATCGCGCGCTTCGACCATATGCTCTCGGCGCCCAACGGCATCATCCTCGTGACGGGCCCCACCGGTTCGGGTAAGTCCACGACGCTGTATGCGGTGCTCAACAAGCTGCGCAAGCCCACCATCAACATCACGACCATCGAGGACCCGGTCGAGAAGCAGATGTTCGGCATCAACCAGGTGCAGGTCAACACCAAGGCGGGCATGACCTTCGCAAGCGGTCTCCGCGCCCTCCTGCGCCAGGACCCCGACGTCATCATGATCGGCGAGATCCGCGACTACGAGACGGCGGAGATAGCCGTCCGCGCGTCCATCACCGGTCACCTGGTGCTCTCCACCTTGCACACCAACGACGCGCCGAGCAGCATCGTGCGTCTCATCGATATGGGCGTCCCACCCTATCTTGTCGCCGCGTCCGTCAACGCCATCATCGCGCAGAGACTGGTCAAACGCCTTTGCCCCTATTGCAAACGCAAGCGCGTCGTCTCCGATGCGGAAAAGGCGCTCCTCGACGACTACGGCATCAAAGAGGCGTACGAGCCCGTCGGCTGTCCGGAGTGCAACCACGTGGGGTACAGCGGACGTATCGCGATATACGAGATCGTGGAGATGGATCACCGCATCCGCAAGCTCATCTCGGCGGAGACCCCCATCGACGACATCCGCAAAGTCGCGGCGGAGAACGGGGCAGAGTTCCTCGCCGACAGCCTCCGCGAGCTCGTGAGAAAAGGGATAACCAGCCTCGATGAGTTCAACCGCATAATCTATACGGTTGGCTGAAAAAAAACACAAACAAGGGCTTTATTGCATAAAAACAACATATAAAACAGGTGAAATGCGTAAGACCTACGCTTTCATACAGTATAAAACTCATAGAATGGAGGAAAGATTATGAGCAAACTTTTTAGGAAAAGCAAGAAGGGCTTCACGCTCGTCGAGCTGATCGTCGTCATCGCCATCATCGGCGTGCTGGCTGCGATCATCGTCCCCACCACGCTCCACTTCGTCAACGAGGCGAGAGAAGAGGCGGCGGCGCAGGAAGCGTCCGGTCTGTTCAATGCGCTTGACGGTTCTCTTACCCTTGCCCTTGCCGAAAATCAGTTGATCGATGGTGATAAGGTCGTGGAAATGCTGACTGAAAATGCAATGACCAACCTTGACAATACCGTCACAATCAAATTTGAGGTGTCTGAATCTGACATAGTTATGACCGTTGCTTCGGATGGCGATGGTGATACTCCCGATTTGACCAAGACCTATCCCGGTGCTGCCGGTCAATTCGTTGTCGACGCTGATGTAGAAGCGCCAGGCACTCCTGTTGCCATCACCGGAAGCATGGTCATAACCGTTAGCAATACTGCAACAGTGACTAATACCGGTGCCGCAGCTGCTCCCACTCCTGAACCGTAAACATACTCCGCTATAGCGAAAAAAGTTTAGTATGCACACAAGTTCGTTCTCAAACACAACCCGCATCGGGTTGTGTTTGGGGCGTTGTGAAAGGGGAAGGGAAGTGAGAGCAAAATTGAGAGAGACCCGCCGCGGGTTCACCCTTGTGGAGCTCATCGTGGTCATCGCCATCATCGGCGTGCTTGCCGCCATCGTCGTGCCCACCACTTTGCATTTCGTGGATGAAGCAAAGGTGCAGGCGGCGGAGGCGGAGGTCAATGCTGTCATCAGCACATTGCAGACCAACATCCTGACCTTGGCAAATGGCGTCGGGTCGGATGGCGTCGTAACCGTGAACGGCACGGCGGCGACAGAGATCCTCAACAATTATTGCAAGGATGTCTCCGAGGGCATGAGGGCGGTGCTTTCGGTCGAGGCTGACGGCAAAACGGTCACGTTCACCGTCACATCACCCGAGGATGTTGCGGACAGCCGCTCCTTCACTCTCCCCAACGCCTTCACCGCCACCCCCTTCACCGTCATCCACAACGGCACCCAATGGGTCGTAGTGAACGCGTGACCCGCAAACAAAGCGGAACGCAGCAACCAAAAGCAACACGGAAACCAAATGGGTCGGGTCAGCCCCACCGAACACGCCGTACACTTATTCGGAGACGGAACCACGCGCCGCTCAGCCAAACTTTCACAGGGCGTAGCCCTCTTGAAAGTCGCGGCGCGCAAAGTGAGTGCCGAGCAACGCCGTGAACTAAGCAGACACGGGCTTTAAGTTGCGAGTGCCGAATTCCTCCGCCCGTGCCGGGTTTTCGGTGAGTGCAGTTCTCCGCTTGGTTATGTCGGTGCGATATTAAAAACTTTTGTAGAGATGTTAAGTCAGTCCCGCATGATGCGAGGACTGCACCCTAATCGGACACGGGGGAGGAAAGCCCGAAGGGAAGGAGGGGGGAAATCAAGATAACCCTCGAGATGAACACCCCGAGCGAGCGTCTCCGAATACGACGGACGGTTTTTCACCCCGTCCCCATTTGTTTCGGAGTTGCACCAATAGGAGCGCCATGACCATCCGCAAGACGACATCCCATCACGGAAAAAAGGGCTTCACCCTCGTGGAGCTCCTCGTCGTCATTGCAATAATGGCGATCCTCGCCGGCATCGTCGTCCCCACCACCATCCACTTCATCGACGACGCGCAGCAAGCCGCCAACACCGTCTACGCCGAGGACGTCGCCTCATGGGCGGTCTCCATCGTCCTGGACATCCGCTCCGGCGGGCATGAGATAGACATAAACCCCGACGGTTCCGCCACCGGCCCGACGGACGGCAACATCCAGATCGTCACCCCCACAGCCGAAACGGTCTGCAACGAGCTCATCCGCCTCTACGGCGACGATATGCCTTATCCTTTCGCCTACTACGCGAGTATGAACGGCAAACCCGACCAAAGCTTCATCATATTCCCGAGCGCAGGTGAGGGCGCGACGCCTTCCGACTACATCGCCATCGCAGTCACGGGCACCAACGCAAACTCGCCCTCCACCATCACGGTCAAAGTCTTCGAGGGCGGCACCGAAACCCAAAGCGCCACGCGGCTTATACCGGGATGAGCCTCGTCGCGCCTTGTGCCCCTGTGCTAAAATAAATCAAAAGATATCACAGAGGTCGCGAAGGAATGAAAAATAAGGAATTACGGTGCTTGATCAGGCGATACACATCAATAAGGACGATTATTTTTCATTGACAGACATAGCGAGATATAAAAATCAGGATGAACCTCGGTTTGTGATCCAAAACTGGATGCGCAGGATCGACACGATACAGTATTTGGGGCTGTGGGAGCAGTTGAACAATCCGAGTTTTAACCGTGTCGAATTCGATACGTTTAGAAGCGAAGCCGGGCACAATTATTTCACCATGACGCCTAAAAAATGGATCGAGGGCTATGCCGAATACTATTCCGCAGAGCTTTCACAGAAGATACGACGAGGGAACAACGAGAGCAGGCGCAAAGGGAACCTTACGGGAGGAAGGGTGCTGTACGGTTATAAGAATGTGGACAAGAAAGCCGTCATCGTTGAAGAACAGGCGGAAGTTGTACGATACATATTCGAACAATATGCGTCAGGCGTATATGTGCGCGATATAATAACCGCGTTGACGGAAAGAGGTATATTGTACAGAGGAAAGCCATTCTGTCGCACGACAGTCTATAAGCTGTTGAAAAACGAACGGTATTCGGGAGTATACCACTACAACGGTGAGGCGTTTTATAATATTTATCCTCCCATAGTTCCCCCAAAGACATATGACAAAGTGCGTCGAAAGATCGAATCCAACCGCTATGGCAAGCAAAGCGTGCAAGTGGATTATCTGCTTCGCCACAAATTAAAGTGTGGTTACTGCGGACGATCCGTCAACGCCGAATGTGGTACCTCGCATAACGGTGAACGCAAATATTACTACAAATGTTTGGGAAGGAAGCATGGTGGAGATTGTAAGAAAGCACCTATACGTAAGGATCTTTTGGAACACATAGTCATTGACCATGTCGTGCAGGCATTGCAGGAAGAGGATATTAAAAATGCTATTGTTTCGGGTGTTATGGCAGAACAGACACGACAAGCAAAAATGAATACCGCGCTCAATTTACTTCAAAAGGACAAACATCAGACGGATACAGCGATCGAAAATATCATGTTCGCAATAGAAAAGGGCGTAGTGACGAACACTACAACTAAGCGATTAAAAGAATTGGAGGAACGGCAAGAGAAATTAGAGAAGCAGATACTGATTGAGAAGAGCAGAACGGCGACTAGTTACTCCGAGAAAGAGATCCGAGAATACTATGAAAAAGCCTTGCGGTTGGAACCAATGAAGCTGATCACATATCTTGTCAAAGAGATCATTTTGTATGACGACAAAATCGAGATACATTTTAACAGCCCGATAAAGAAAAGTCCCGACGATGAGCGGGGCTTTTCTTTTTACTGCAACAAACTGCATTTTGCATTCAAGGTCCCGCAAAGGAGGGCATTGCGGAGATTTGCGATCACTGTAGAGATGTTTGTGTGATGATCCCGTAGTCAGAGTGACTGAATAGGGCAGTAAAAAGAAGAACCTAATCCGACCAAAGTGGTTCGTTTTAGGTTCTTCTTGGTGGAGCTTAGGGGATTCGAACCCCTGACCCCTTGTCTGCCAGACAAGTACTCTAGCCAACTGAGCTAAAGCCCCGAAACGAGGTGGTGTTATCGATTGGATATTTTATCTCAAAAATGAGATTTACACAAGCGAATGAGGAAAATTGGCGGAAAATATTTTCGCGGCACGGTGATCACGAGGGCAAAGTGCCAGGCGGGACGAAGTGCGAAGCGTGGAGAAAAAGGCAACAGTACCCCTTATTTTGTTGTATATTATTTTTCAATATAAAATTAACATTAAAAAAAAGATGTGGGAATAAACTTTTCGGACGTTATTTGACAAATGGCACGAAATGTGTTTTTATATCTATTACGGGACGGGATTTATATGCTCAACCGTATTATTAACTTGTTAAAAAATTGTAAGGTGGGTCATTTATGGACGAAATCAAGATCGAAACCACGCAAGACGCCGCCGCAGTCGCAGTACCCGAGAAGCGCAGCATTTGGCATAAGCTGTTCGGCACCACACCCGGCGACGGCGAAATGCAGCCGAAAGAGGGCATAGCATACTCTCTGTGCGGCTTTGGTCAGAACCTCATCTGCACCATCATCGGCTCCTATCTCACGGTGTTCATGACGGACGCGATAGGTTATGGCGCACTTGCCGTCGCGCTGCTCATGCTGTTTGCGCGAATTTACGACGCGTTGAACGACCCGATCATGGGCTCTATCGTGGACAGGACGCGCACTCCGTGGGGCAAATGCCGTCCCTACCTCAAATGGATGGCGATCCCCGTTGCGGTGGTCACGATCCTGTGCTTCCTGCCGTGGTATCCGAACAATCCCGGCGGCTTTGCGGCAATGTCCATCATGTACATAATCTGGGGCATGGTGTACACCGTCTGCGACGTGCCTTACTGGGGGCTGAACTCCCGTATGTCCAACGACACCTTCCGCCGCGGCAACCTGCTGACCATCGCGCGTCTGCTGTGCACCGCCGGCGCCGGTATCGTCACCATCGTGGTGCCTCAGGTCACCAACGCGATGACGGGCGATCTGCAGACCCAGATCAACGCCTATCAGAGCATCGTCTCTCAGGTCCAGATCGCGGTCGACAGTAAGCAGATCTCCGGCGACTACAGCTTTGACGCCAACCGCGACGCCGCGTTCGACAACATCGACAAAAATTACGACACTCTCGGCGAGTTCATCCTGGCCGAACTCGGCGAGGATTCTTCCGCCTACAAGGCATGGCTCGACGCGGGCGAAGTTTATGCGGACTATGACTCCGAGCTGCTCGAAGGCAAGGCGTTCGCGGATTGGACGGCAAACGACCTTCAGAAGATCCTGGACGGCACTCTCGACAACAAACAGAACGACCTCAGTTATATCTACTTCGTCGCTGCCATCATCTGCGTCGCCGTCGGCATGCCCCTCTTCTTTGTCGGCTTCAAGGGCACCAAGGAAAGAGCGAGCGAGCTGGACGACGTCAAGCCCCCGTCCCTCAAACACAACCTCTCTCTGCTGTTCAAGAACAAGCCCCTCATGCTCATCGTCATTTCCGGCATCCTGGGCGCGGCAAGAATGGTCTTCACCTACACGGGCGGTCTGTACTTCTGCAAATACGTTCTCGACAGCGTCAACTTTATAGGTATGCACGGCGAAGGGCTTTACACGCTGGTAACGATAGCCATCGTCCCCGGCGGACTCATCGCATCCATCCTGGTGCCTTACCTCACCAAGAAGATAGGCAAGAAACAGTCCTATATCTGGACGAACATCGCAGGCGGCGTGGCGCTCCTCATCGCGTTCATCGTCGGTATGGCGATCGACAAAGGCAACTACACCTCGACGGCGACTCTCGTCATCGCGCTGCTCGCCATCGTTGTTTCCGGTGTACCGTCCGGTCTTACGAACATAGTGTCTTACGCAATGATCGGCGACACCATCGAGTATCTCGAACTCAAGACGGGCGAAAGAGCGGAAGGCATCTGCTTCGCGATGCAGACCTTCATCAACAAGATAGGTATGGCTATCGGCGCGTTCATCGGCGTCATGGGTTACTATTTTGCAGACGTCACCGCCAACAACCCCGGTGCGCTGGACGCGGAAGGCAAGGACGTCATGTGGATCATGCTCATGCTGGTCGCGGCGCTCAGCTTCATCCTCTCCGCCATCCCGATCTTCTTCTACAAGTTCAATGAGAAGGATCAGCAGGAGGCAGTCGCCGAGATCAAGCGCCGCAACGAGGTTAAACTCATGGCGGAGGGCGCGGACGGCAGCACCGTCACGGTGGACGAGACCGTTGACACCACCGTCACCTCCGACGGCACCGAGGAAGAGGAGGTCACCGTCACGGTCACCGAGACTCCTCCCGATGATGAGGACAAAGAAGAGTAGACCCCTGCGGTCCGATGAAAACCCGCCTTTCGAGGCGGGTTTTCCTTTGCGGAAAAAGTGAATTTTTCGCTTTTTAAGGAGCGCGGTGCGTTGCTGTTCCCGAAGGGCGGAGATCTGCGGCGCCGAACGGGTCGTTTCATATCCGGGGGCAATATGTGTAAAAATAGCGGAAAACCACTAAAAAGACGCGCGTTTCCGCACTATTTAGGGCTGCTGTGCGGCTCGGAAAGGAATATATATTCCTTATTGAGAAGAATAAGAAGAGAGAAATGTGCGTCAAGCGTTTGCCAATACGTGCGTTTGGGAATATAATCGTCAATGACAATCGGAGGAATTTATGTCGAAAGACGTAAAAAGGACCAAAAGGAATAAGATCACGGCAATAGTTGTCATCGCCGCGATCGCCGTGCTGCTCATCGTAGGGATAATCCTCACGGATCCTCTTTATCAGACAACGGAGGATATCTCCGAAGTCATGAAAGACGCCGTGCTGCATGAGGAGAACAAGGTCAGTCTGTTCGGTTACGAGGTCAACCCGGCGTACATTTCCAGCATAGCCGTCGTATTGCTGCTGCTGGGGGTCGCTCTTGTCATACGCATTTTCGCGGTGCCGCGCTTTAAGCTCATACCCGGAAAATTCCAGCTGCTCGTCGAAACCGTTGTGGGCATGTTCGACGGTATAGCAAAGAAGAACAGCCCTCACCGAAACGGTTTATTGGGCGCGTACGTGTTTGCCGCAGGCTGTTATATCGCTGTCGGCACAACTTTTGAACTTATCGGCATCCCCGTCGAAACTACGAGCGGAGTTTCTGTGTCGCTACCGGCGCCTCTTTCGGACATCAACGCAGCGATCGCGCTCGGATTTTTGTCTTACTTTGTTATACTTTCGGGCGGCATCGCCGGGGCAGGGCTTCGCGGCGTCGGGCGCACGCTCAAGGATTTCTCTCTGCCCATCTCCATGAGTTTCCGACTCTTCGGCGCGCTGCTTTCGGGACTGCTGGTCAGTGAGCTGGTGTATTACTATATCTCCCTCAGTTTCGTGCTGCCCGTCATCGTAGGAGTGCTGTTCACTCTGCTGCACGCGCTCATACAGTCGTATGTCCTGGTCATGCTGACCACGATGTTCTACGGCGAGGCGTCCGAACCGCATATCAAGAAACCTAAAAAACAAAAGCCGACCGCAAAACACGGTGCGGCGCAGAATAACATACCCGTTTCACAAGAGGTTTGAAATGAAAAGAGCTCTTAACATCAAAGCAGTTGCCGCAGTTTTTATGCTCGTCATCGCGCTTGCCGCGCTCGGTCTGGTGCTTGGCATAATGTTCACCGACAATGTTGCGGAAGCGGAAACAGGCGCGGAAAACGGCGCGGTCGCTGCCGCAGAAGACGGTCAGGAAGGCTCCGCGAATCAGGCTGCCGAACAGCCTGCCGATGATAACAAGGCAATGATAGCTATAGCTGCCGCGGTCGCTATAGGCGTTGTGGCGGCGGCAGGCGCGATAGCGATGGGCATCACCATCTCCAAATCCAACGAAAGCATAGCGCGCCAGCCCGAGGCGAAGAACGATATCCGTTCCAGCATGATGCTGGGCTTGGTCTTCATCGAAACCGCCATCATTTACGCGCTCATAGTCGCCATCCTCATCATCTTCGTGCTGTAAAGGAGCAGGGCAATGCCGCTTAACATCGATTGGCAGCAGATACTGCTGCACCTACTCAATCTTCTCATTCTCGGCGTAGGCTTGTATCTCATCTTGTACAAGCCCGTCAAGAAGTTCATGCAAAAGAGAGAGGAGAGTTACGCCGAGAGAGAGGAAAAGACGGGAGATGCCCTCCGTGAAGCAGAGCAGCGTAAGGGAGAGTACGAGCAAAAGCTCGCCTCCGCGGACGAGGAGATAGCCGAACTGAAAAAACAGGCTTCGGCAGAAACGGAAACCCTGCGTGCCGCGACCCTTCGCGACGCCCAGGCGGAAGCGGAGGATATCCTTGCCGACGCTCGCGATAAGGCGAAGCGCGAACACGACAAGATGATAGCGGACATCGGCGACGACATCCGCGACCTGGTCAGCGATATGGCGGAAAAAGCGGTCATGTCCCCCGGGGTCAACGAGGCGTACGAACAGTTCCTGAACGAGGCGGAAAAGGGAGAGGAAGAGAGTGATGGAAAAGATTGAAGCAGTCCTCTATTCCGCATCCCGTCCCACCGACGTGCAATTTGCGCGCTTCGAGCGCTTTTTGAAGGGAAAGTACGGTGAAGACGCCACCCTTGAATGGGTGGAGAGCGACCTTTTCCCCGGCGGTTTCAGGCTGGAAGCCGGCTCCGATGTATACGATTGGAGCGTTGGCGGCAGACTCAAACAGTTAAAGCGGAAACTCGGCAAACTTTCTGCGACTTACGACGACGTCATCCCTCTTATCAGGCAAGCCCTCGAAGAGTGGACGCCCGAAGCGCTCGCGGAAGAAACGGGCAAGGTCCTCTCCGTCGGCGACGGTATAGTCACCGCCGACGGGCTTGCACACGCTTCTTACGGCGAGATCGTCGTGTTCGAATGCGGCGTGAAGGGCATGATACAAGACCTGCGCCCCGACGCGTGCGGCATAATCGTGTTCGGCGACTGCCGTGAGATAGCCTCGGGCAGCGTGATACACCGCACGGGCAGGACGGCAGGCGTCCCAGTAGGCAATGAGTTCCTCGGCAGAGTTGTGGACGCGCTCGGGAACCCCGTGGACGCGCTCGGCGAGATCCGCGCGGACGGTTACCGTCCCATAGAGTGTCCTGCGCCCGGCATAATCGAGCGCCAGCCCGTGAACAAGCCCATGGAAACGGGGCTGCTCGTCGTGGACGCGCTCTTCCCGATAGGGAGAGGACAGCGCGAGCTCATCATAGGTGATCGTCAGACGGGCAAGACCGCCATCGCGCTGGATACCATCCTCAACCAAAAGGGCAAAGGCGTTGTGTGCGTGTATGTTGCGATAGGGCAAAAGGCGTCCTCCGTCGTGAGGTTCGCGGAAACGCTCAAAAAACACGACGCTCTTTCTTACACGGTCGTCATGACGGCAGGGGCAGGCGAGTCCGCACCCATGCAGTACATCGCGCCTTATTCGGGCTGCGCGATAGCCGAATACTTCATGTACTCGGGAAGGGACGTCCTCATCATCTACGACGACCTTTCAAAACACGCGGTCGCGTACAGGACGCTGAGCCTTTTGCTGGAACGCGCGCCCGGAAGAGAAGCGTATCCCGGCGACGTGTTCTATCTGCATTCCAGACTTTTGGAGCGCGCGGCGCACCTCTCCGACGAACTGGGAGGGGGCAGCATGACCGCGCTCCCCATCGTGGAAACGCAGGCAGGCGACGTTTCGGCGTATATCCCCACCAACGTGATATCCATAACGGACGGGCAGATATTCCTGGAGAGTGAGCTGTTCTTCGAAGGGCAGCGCCCTGCGGTCAATATCGGACTTTCCGTGTCGCGCGTGGGCGGCAACGCTCAGACCAAAGCCGTCAAAAAGGCGGTCGGTTCCCTCAGACTGGACCTTGCGCAGTACCGCGAAATGGAAGTGTTCATGCAGTTTGCAGGCGACCTGGACGCGCTCACGCGCAAGCAGCTCTTTTACGGGCAGGGTTTGATGAGGCTGCTCCGCCAGCCGCAATACAAGCCCTATTCCCAGGCGGAAGAGGTGGTACTGCTCGTTTGCGCCCTCGGGCACGTCATGGAGAACGTGTCGCCGAGCGGCATAAACGCATTCGCGAACGGGCTTATCGCGTGGATGAAGGAGCAGCACCCCGATTTCTTCAAGGAGATCGAGAGCACCTGCGAACTCACCCCCGAACTCAAACAACGTATACTTACCGCGGCAGCAGACTACCGCGCAAAGTGAGTGAGATATGGGCAGCATCACGGAGATAAAACATAGGATAGCGGGCGTCCGCGACACCAAAAAGATAACGAACGCCATGTATCTTATCGCGTCCACGAAGGTGCGCAAAGCCAGGAGCGACCTGGATAAGACTCGCCCCTATTTCTCCGCGTTGCAAAGGGAGATCAGCGGCATTTTCCGCGGTCATGAGGAACTGAAAAGCGTTTATTTCGAGCCGGAGGAAGGCGCCGAAAAGCCGAGAGGCGCCTGCGGCATACTTCTCATCACCGCAGATAAGGGACTTGCCGGCGCGTATAACCAGAACGCGCTCAAAAAGGCGCATTCCCTTATGCTAGCCCATCCCGACAACAAGCTGTTCGTTGTGGGGGAATACGGCAGGCAGTACTTTCAGAACCACGGTGTGGAGTTCGAACGCGAGTTCGGGCACACGGCGCAGAACCCGACGTTGAAACGTGCGCGCGCCATATGCGATATCCTCCTCGAAGAGTACACCTCGGGGCGGCTTGATGAAGTGTTCGTGGTCTACACCGACATATCGGCAGGCGGCGCGGAAGAAGTCTGCGTCACCCGTCTGCTCCCCCTCAACAAGGAGGAGTTCACGCACGAGGGAGAGGGGGAGTTCGAGTACGACCCGTCCCCCGAAGTGGTGTTGGAACATATGATGCACAGCTACGTTTCCGGCTACATCTACGGCGTGCTCGTGGACAGCTATTGCAGCGAGCAGAATGCACGTATGGTGGCAATGATGGGCGCGGATAACAATGCGGAGGAGATCCTCGCGGAACTTTCTTTGGAATATAACCGTGTGAGGCAGGCTGCCATCACGCAGGAGATCACCGAGGTCACTTCGGGCGCGAAAGCCATGAAACGTAAGGGAGCTAAACGATGAAAGACGGAATAATAGTGAGATTGTCCGGTCCCGTCATCGACGTCGCGTTTGAGGAGGAACTCCCCAAACTCCGCGACGCGCTGACGATAGAAGGAGAGAACGGCGAACGCAAGGTCATGGAAGTCGCGCAGCATATCGACGCGCATACCGTGCGCTGTATCATGCTCTCCGAAAGCGAAGGTATTTCGAGAGGTGCGCGCGTAAAGTCCACCGGAGCATGCATCGAGGTCCCCGTCGGCGAGAGGACGCTGGGCAGGATGTTCAACGTGTTCGGCGACCCCATAGACGGAGGGGAGCCCATTCCGGATAACGCGGAGCGCATGAGCATTTACCGCTCCGCCCCCTCTTTCAGCGAGCAGAGTTCGGAGGTCGAGATCCTGGAAACGGGCATCAAGGCGATAGACCTTCTGGAGCCTTATTCCAAAGGCGGAAAGATAGGGCTGTTCGGCGGCGCGGGCGTCGGCAAGACCGTCCTCATACAGGAACTCATCCACAACGTCGCGACCAAACACGGCGGCTACTCCGTCTTTACGGGAGTGGGGGAGCGCAGCCGCGAAGGCAACGAGCTTTGGACGGAAATGAACGAGAGCGGCGTCGCGGAAAAGACCGCGCTCGTCTTCGGGCAGATGAACGAGTCGCCCGGCGTACGTATGCGCGTGGGACTTTCCGGGCTCACCATGGCGGAGTACTTCCGCGATGTGAGGCATAAAGACGTTCTGCTCTTTATAGACAACATCTTCCGTTTCGTACAGGCAGGCAGCGAGGTTTCCACGCTGCTGGGACGCATGCCCTCCGCCGTCGGCTATCAGCCTACGCTTGCAGAGGAGATGGGGGAGTTGCAAGAGCGCATCACCTCCACCAAAAACGGCTCCGTCACCTCCGTGCAGGCGGTGTATGTGCCTGCCGACGACCTCACCGACCCGGCGCCGGCGACCACGTTCACGCATTTGGACGCCACCACGGTTTTGAGCAGGAAGATAGCCGAACAGGGGATATATCCTGCCATAGACCCCCTGGGTTCCTCTTCGCGCATACTTTCCGAAGAGGTGGTAGGAGCGGAGCATTACCGCGTTGCGAGAGCCGTGCAGGAAGTTTTGCAAAAGTACAAGGAGATCCAGGATATCATCGCCATTCTCGGCATGGAGGAATTGAGCGACGAGGACAGGCTCACCGTCGCGCGCGCAAGAAAGATACAGCGTTTCCTCTCGCAGCCCTTCTTCGTCGCGGAGAAATTCTCGGGCAATCCCGGCAAGTACGTCGCGCTCGAAGACACGGTGAAAGGCTTCGCCGCGATAGTGGACGGCAAGATGGACGATCTGCCCGAATCGGCGTTTTATAACGTCGGAACGATAGAAGAAGCCGTCGAAAAGGCAAACACCCTCAAAAGGAGCGAGTGAAGATGAACTCCTTCGACCTCTGCATACTGGCTGCCGATAAGCCCTTTTACGAGGGCAAATGCGTGTCCTTGGTGCTGCCCATGCTGTCGGGTCAGTACGGCATCCAGGCAAACCACAGCAACCTCGTCGCGGCGGTAGTGCCCGGGGAGTTGGATTACTCCGTCCCGACGGACGGCGGCTTGGTCAGAGTGCGCGCGGCAGTGTCGGAGGGGATCGTCAAAGTGGAGAACAACCGCGTCCTCGTGCTTGTAGACACGGCGGAGCGCCCGGAGGACATCGACGAGAACCGTGCGCGCCGCGCCGCCGAAGAAGCCAAGGAGGAACTGCTTCACCGTCAGAGCCGCCGCGCCTATTTTTCCGCACAGGCGCAGCTTGCACGCGCCATGAACAGACTGCGCATAAAGCGCTCCTCGGACGAACCGCAATGACTTTGTCCGCCGCCCGATCTTCGGTCGGCGCTTTCAAAAATTTCTCGTGCGTTTTTTGCGCGCTTTATATTTTCTTTCGAAATACGCTTGATAATCCTTACCGCCTCTGCTACAATGTAACGGCTATATGTTGTGGTGCGATGCCGCACACTGTCCCATATGTGGTTGAAGGAGGAGTTTATGCACATCGTCAAACGTGACGGGAAAGAGGAAGTCTTCGACGCTTTGAAGATACGCACCGCGCTCGCCGCGGCGTTTGCGAGCGTCGGGAGCAGGATAAGCGATACGGAGCTGGATGCGCTCACCGCCGCAGTCGTCGATAAGATACGCGACTATCCCACTTCGGTGGAAGCGGTGCAGGATCTTGCGGAGAAGACCCTGATGGAAAAAGGGTATTTCGACGAGGTGAAGAGTTTCATCCTTTATCGCGACGCGCGCGCAAAAGCCAGGGCTTACCGCAACGAGATATGCGCCCGTTTTAAGGATGAGGGGCTGAACGCGGTCCTGAAAGGCATCCAGTCGGATTTCCCCGAGCCCGAGTACGACATGATGGCGTTGGCTGCCAAGTTCGCCTCATTTTCGCGCGAAGGGGCGGATGAGAGAGGGCAGTATGCGTCGCTCGTCCGCGCGGCGGTGGAACTAACGACCCAGGAAGCGCCGAAGTGGGAGTTCATCGCGGCAAGGCTGGTCATGTCGGATATGTATTCCGCGCTTAAAAAGAGAGAAGAGGAAAGGGGCATCGACGGCTTTTATTCCAAACTCGCCTACCTTACGGAAAGGGGGCTTTACGGCAAGTATATCCTCGAACATTATTCGGAGGAGGAAGTGAGAGCGTGCGAGAGCATGATGGACAGGGAACGCGACAAACTGTTCACTTATTCCTCCTTGCAGCTCGTCCTGAAAAGGTATGTCATCCATGACTTTGACGGGACTCTGCTTGAAACGCCGCAGGAGATGTTCATGGGCATCGCGATGCATCTCGGTATGCTTGAAAAGGATAGGCTCAGCCGCGTGAAGGAGTTTTACGACATGCTGTCCATGCTGCGCGTCACGGTGGCGACGCCCACGCTCTCCAATTCGCGCAAGCCTTATCATCAGCTTTCCAGCTGCTTTATCGACACGGTGCCCGACTCCTTGGACGGCATCTACCGCAGCATAGACAACTTTTCCAAGGTCAGCAAATTCGGCGGCGGAATGGGGCTGTATTTCGGCAAAGTGCGCGCGACGGGCGCGTCGATAAGAGGGTTCCAGGGCGCGGCAGGCGGCGTGATACGTTGGATAAAGATAGTCAACGATACGGCGGTCGCGGTGGATCAGCTGGGGATGCGCCAGGGCGCGGTGGCGGTCTATCTCGACGCGTGGCATAAGGACCTGCCCGAGTTTTTGCAGCTGCGCACCAACAACGGCGACGACCGCATGAAAGCCCACGACGTGTTCCCTGCGGTGTGTTATCCCGACCTTTTCTGGAAGATGGCGCGCGACAACATAAACGGGATGTGGTATATGATGTGCCCCCACGAGATATTCCTCGTGAAAGGCTATCACCTCGAAGACAGCTTCGGTCAGGAGTGGGAGCAGAAGTATTTCGACTGCGTGAACGACGACAGGATATCCAAACGCGCCATCCCCGTCAAAGAGGTGGTGCGCCTCATACTCAAATCCGCCGTGGAAACGGGCACGCCTTTCTGTTTCAACCGCGACCACGTCAACCGCATGAACCCCAATCCGCATAAGGGCATGATATATTGTTCCAACCTGTGCACGGAGATAGCGCAGAACATGTCGCCGATAGAGCTGGTGTCGCGCGAGATAGTGTTGTCGGACGGCGAGGAGGTGGTGGTGCAGACCACCAGACCCGGAGAGTTCGTGGTGTGCAATCTCGCCTCGCTGGTGCTCGGCAACATCAACGTCAACGACGATGGGGAACTGCGCTCGGTGGTGCGCACGGCGGTGCGCGCGCTGGACAACGTGATAGACCTCAATTTCTATCCCGTCGAGTACGCAAAACTCAACAACAAGAAGTACCGCCCCATAGGGCTCGGGGTGTCCGGCTATCACCACATGCTGGTCAAAAACGGCATAAAGTGGGAGAGCGAGGATCACCTCGCGTTCGCGGACAAGGTGTTCGAGAAGATAAATTACTTCGCCATAGAGGCGAGCTCCGATCTGGCAAAGGAGAAGGGCAGTTATCTCTACTTCGAGGGTTCGGATTGGCAGACGGGCGCCTACTTCGACAAGCGCGCCTACACCTCTTCCGCATGGCAGGCGCTCAAAGAGAAAGTGAAAACGCAGGGGCTCCGCAACTCTTACCTCATCGCCGTTGCACCCACGTCCTCCACGTCCATAATAGCAGGGACGACGGCAGGGCTGGACCCCGTGATGAAGAAGTTCTTCTTCGAGGAAAAGAAGGGCGCGATGATACCTCGCGTCGCCCCCGAACTTTCGCCTGCCACTTACTGGCTGTACAAGAACGCGCATCTCATCGACCAGCATTGGACGGTGAGGGCGGCAGGCGTCAGACAGCGTCACGTCGATCAGGCGCAGTCCCTCAACCTCTACATCACCAACGACTACACCATGCGCCAGGTGCTGAGCTTGTACATCACCGCATGGGAAGAGGGAGTGAAGACCATTTATTACATCCGCTCCAAGTCCCTCGAAGTGGAGGAGTGCGAGTCCTGTTCCGCATAATATATGCGCGAAAAAGGGCTTTACATAACAAAATAACGGCATAAAGCGTAAATACGGAGGAAATATGCAAAAACACTATCTCAAAATGAAACCGCTTTTCAACGAGAACGGCGACATCGAAGTGCCGAAGCGCAGGATGATAGGCGGCAACACCACCAACCTCAACGACTTCAACAACCTCAAATATTCCTGGGTGAGCGGATGGTATCGTCAGGCGATGAACAACTTCTGGATCCCCGAAGAAGTGAACATGAGCCAGGACGTCAAGGACTACCGCAAGGCGCTCACTCCTGCGGAACGCAGAGCGTACGACAAGGTGTTGAGCTTCCTCGTCTTCCTGGATTCCATACAGACGGCGAACCTGCCAGGGATAGGCGAGTATATCACCGCGAACGAAGTCAATCTCTGCCTCAACATCCAGACCTTCCAGGAAGCGATACACTCCCAAAGCTACGGCTATATGCTGGACACCATATGCTCCCCCGACGAACGCACGGAGATACTTTATCAGTGGAAGAACGACGAGCATCTTCTCGCGCGCAACAAGTTCATAGGCGACATCTACAATATGTTCCGTGAGGACAGGTCGGCGGAAACGCTGCTCAAAGTCATGATTGCCAACTATATCCTGGAAGGCATCTACTTCTATTCCGGCTTCATGTTCTTCTACAACCTTGGCAGGAACGGGAAAATGCCGGGGTCGGTGCAGGAGATCCGTTACATCAACCGCGACGAGAACACCCATCTCTGGCTCTTCCGCTCCATGATCCTCGAATTGAAAAAGGAGGAGCCCGAACTGTTCACGGACGCCGCCGTCGAGGAACTCAAAGAGATGATGAGAGAGGGCGTAAGGCAGGAGATAAAGTGGGGGAAGTACATCATCGGAAACGACATCCCCGGACTCAACGAACAGATGGTGGAGGACTACATCAAGTATCTCGGCAACCTGCGCGCAAACGGCATAGGCTTCGGCAGCCTTTACGACGGCTATGAGCACGAGCCTGCCTCCATGGCGTGGGTCAGCCAGTACTCCAACGCCAACCTCATAAAGACGGACTTCTTTGAGGCGAGGTCTACGGCGTACGCAAAATCCAGCGCGCTCGAAGACGACCTGTGAGATGTGCCGTGAAGCGTCGGTGTGCGCCTGGTTCGTAAAGTCGCACGCGTAACCGCCGCCGCATGAACACGATCAAAAACGACCGGTCTTACCGGTCGTTTTTGATGTGTAAAGTGCGTTTTGTGTCATTTAGTGGATCGGGTGTTTGTTTTTAAGGCGAGAGAGCATACGTATCACGTTAGCCGCGGTGCGCACAAGTTCGCCGCGCGTCATCCCTCCTTCTTTTCCGAGAGATGCGGTGAGAGTGCCGTCCGGTCTATGCTTTCCCGTGCGCTTTCCGCCCGGCATCAGGACGTCCACCTGGGCGCGGACGCGGTAGGCGTTGTCGCGCACGCCGGGAAACTCCGGACTCTTCGCATAGCGCATCCACCAGTCCGTCATGACGCATCCGTCGTAACCCCATTCGCCGCGCAGCACCGTCGTGCACAGGTCGTAATTATAGTGTCCCCACACTCCGTTTATTTTGTTGTAAGAGGTCATGATGTTGAGGGGTTTTCCCTCCGTGATGGCGATGCGGAAGCCTTTGAGGTATATCTCTCGCAGGGCGCGTTCGGAGAGCCTGGAATCGTTGTATATGCGCAGGCGCTCCTGATTGTTGCACGCAAAATGTTTGGGGCAGGCGGACACTCCCGAAGACTGCACGCCCGTTATGTACGCCGCGGCTATCTTGCCCGTGAGCAAAGGGTCTTCGGAGAAGTACTCGAAGTTCCTGCCGGCAAGGGGGTCGCGATGTATGTTCATCCCGGGAGCGAGCAGGATGTCGGAGCCCCTTTTCAGCATTTCCGCACCCACTAGCGCGGTAAGCGCTTTTACGCCTTCCGTGTCCCAGGACGAAGCAAGGCATATCCCGGAAGGCAGCAGCGAGCAGGTGGCGGCAAGTCTTATGCCCGAGGGTCCGTCCGTCGTGGTCGCCGCAGGGATGCCTTTTTCGCGGAGGGAGGGGAGCACGCCGCCCAACACGCCTGCGTTGCCTGCCGCGCCGAGGGGGCTGTTCATGGTATAATCGCCGCGCGAGATCGCTTCCAGCTCTTCATCCGAAAGAGTGGCGGCAAGTTCCTCCGCGGTGTGTTTCCCCTCCGTAACGTCACTGAAAGATATCCGCGTCTTCGGACGAGGGGGCGCGTCGGGGAGGGAACTTGCGATCCTGGTTTTGAGGTCCACCGCGGAAAGAGGGACGTCCTCATACACCGGGCTGCCGTCCGCAGACGTAAGGCGTTTGAAGGGGTGCACGGGCGCGGCAACGGAAAGCACCTTTCGGATGAGGTCTTCCGCGACCTCGAAGCTGCCTATCTTTTCGGCGTCGCGCACGTTTTTCCCGAGATACAGCCCGTAATTTCCTTTTTCAAGGATCATGCACGTGTTCTTGTCGTCGAATGCGAAAATGTCGCCGGTGTCGAAAGCGAGGGTCACGACCGCGCGTTCCCCGGGGGCTACCTCCGCCGTCTTGCAAAATGCCGCGAGCTCTCTCGACGGACGCGGAAGTTTCCCCTTCGGAGGAGCGATATACAGTTGCAGCACCTCGCTCCCGGGGCGGTTGCCCGTGTTCAGCGCATAGGCGGTCACTTTCACCGTGCTGCCGTCGAACTCCGTATTTTCTGCGCCTATCTCGAAGGAGGTGTAACCCGTGCCGCTCCCGAAAGGGAAGAGGGCTTTGTCCCTGGCGAAAGTTTCGAAGTACCGATAGCCTACGTAAATGTCTTCGGTGTAATTATTGAACTTGGCATTGCCGAAAGAGGCGGAAGAAGGCCAGTCGGAGTAACTTACGGGCAGGGTGTCGGTCAGTCTGCCGCCCGGCTCGCGTTTTCCCGTCAGCACGTCCGCAAGGGCGTTGCCGCTCTCCATGCCTCCCTGCCAGACTATGAGCAGGGCGGAGAGGGGGAACTCCCTGCACCAGGACATATCCATGGGAGAGCCTATGTTGAGCACCGCGACCGTCTTTTTGAAGGCGCGGCACACTTTTTCGAGCATACTGCGTTCCGCTGCGGCGAGATAATAACTGCCGGGCGCGAGTTTGGAGTCGCGGTCCTCGCCTGCGGCTCTGCCTATGAGCACCACCGCCGTATCGCAACGGCGCGCCGCCCCGGACACCAGTTCTTCGGAAAGGGGCATCTCGGGGTGGGAGAGCGGCCAATGTCCCCAGAACCCCTGATCGACGGGATTTTTCTTCGTCCATGTCGTGTAAGCGGAGAGGACTTCCTCGTCGAGGGCGACGCCGGCTGCGCGCAGACCCTCCACGGGGGACACGAGATAAGGCGCTCTGACGTCGCCGCCCGAGCCGTAGCCCACGTAAAACCAGTCGTGCTGGACGCGCCCGAACAGGGCGACTTTGCTGTCGGCTGAAAGGGGGAGCGCTTCGCGGTTGAAGAGCAGCACGCTGCCGTCCGCCGCCGCTTTGCGCGCCGCTTCCGCCATGCCGGGGAACGCTTCGCCGTGCGCCGTGCCGCCTGTCTGATTCTGAGCCGTGCCGCCCGTGAACTTGTTGATGAGCATGGACACCCGTCGCATTATGCCGTGTTTGATGTTCATGTTTCCCCCTTGCTGCGGCAACGCCGCGTGAAAATATATTAAAGTGACTTAGTTATTCCTGTCTGGCATGCCGCTTGCGTCGGGGTGCGCTTGCTCTTATTCAGCGCAGAGCCGCAATATTTTCGCGGCGCGCAGGTCCACGTCGAGCAGAGGACGCACGGGGCTGTCGGAGGGACAGTCCGAGGGTTTGTAATAAAAGTAGCCGTCCGCAGCCGCCAGCAGCGAGAACAACGCCTTTTTCTTGCGCTCGTTGACGGCGAGCACGGTGGTGTAAGGTTTGTTCGCCCTTGCGAGTTCCACCAGCTCCTTCGTGATGCCCACCGCGGAACAGGCTGCGATGCGTTTGATCGTGGAGCGCGTATAGCGTTTTGTGGTCAGGAGCAGGAACTCTTCGAGAGAATTGAAGTCCGTCTTCGCGATGCGGTTTTCCAGCCCTTCGGATATGTTGGCTATCTCGGCAAGCTGTTCGGGAGTGCGGGTGCGCATGGCGTAAGTGGACACCGTGCCGTATTTGGTGAGGTCGGTGGGGCGCTCCACCTTCACGCATTCGGGGACGAAAGCGGACCAGTCCTTGCCCTCTTTCATCAGATTACGTATTTTTGTGGAGGAGAGGATGGTCTTGTTGTTGTCGGGTTTCCTCTCCACGTTGTGATACTGCACCTTATCGCCGTAAGCCGACCCTGCTTTTAGATACTCTATCGCCAGGATATTGTTGGGGGACTTGACGAGATTTGCGTAATCGGGATGTATCATGTCGAGCGCAAGAGTGCGCGACTTTGCGACGGAGTAGCCTTCGGAAAGATAGCCGCGCAGCATATTGCTCATCTCGCGCGACTCGCTGCGCATGAATTCCGCAACGTAAGACAGCTCCTCGAACTCCTTCGTTTCGGTGCCGAAACACAGCGTGAACTCTCCGAGCATGGACAGCGTCTTCAACGCTCCTTCCGCAAAAGATTTGGCAGGGGAGAGGGTGTAGACGGTGGGGAGTTCGATGACGAGATCCGCGCCGCAGTCCACCGCCCATTTCGCGCGCGTGTATTTATCGGCGACGCAGATGTCGCCGCGCTCGGTGAAACTGCCGCTAATCACGATGACAAGCGCCTCGGGCTTGACCTCCCTGCGCACTTTCTTTATGAGTTTGAGATGCCCGTTGTGCAGGGGATTGTATTCCGCTATGATCGCAGCTATTTTCACGAATATGCTCCTTAGATTTCTTGCTTTTTTGCGGCGTCGGTTCTATAATATATCCCGTTGACGAATAAATCAAACATATCACGCGAATTGAGGTTATTATGTCAGAATTTCTCGACCACCTGCTCGAAAGAGCCGCAAAACTGCAAAAGACCATAGCTCTCGCCGAAGGCAGCGATCCCAGAGTCGCAAAAGCGGCGGAGATATTCACGCAAAAGAAGATAGGCAAGATCGTCCTCATCGGCAACGAGGCGGAGATCAAAGCCAAATATCCCGAATATAAGTTCTCCGGCGTGTCCTTCCGCGACCCCGGCGCGAACGACAAGTACGTCGAAAAGTACGCCAAAAAACTGTACGAACTGCGCAAAGAGAAGGGCATGACGGAAGACGTCGCGATGCGCACCATAAAGGGCAACAATATGTTCTACGCCTGCACGGCGCTCAAATGCGGCGATGTGGACGGCGTGGTGGGCGGCGCGGTGTTCTCCTCCGCGGACGTTTCGCGTGCGGCGTTCCAGGTCATAAAGGCGGCTCCCGGCATCAAGAGCGTGTCCAGCTGCTTTGTCATGATACCTCCCGACGGGTTCGAGTACGCCCATGCGCCGGCGTTCATCTTTGCGGATTGCGCGGTCATCCCGTACCCCACCGTCGAACAGCTTGCCGATATAGTTCAGGCGGCGTATTTCAGCGCGAAACAGATAGTTGAAGTGGAGCCCAAGATCGCGATGCTCTCCTTCTCCACCAAGGGCAGCGCGCAGCACGAGTCCGTGGAAAAGGTGAGGGCTGCATACGCACTCGTCAAAGCCGCGCATCCCTACATCGACGTGGACGGCGAGTTGCAGCTTGACGCCGCGATCGTGGAGGGCGTGGGCGAAGCCAAAGCGCCCGGCAGCGGCGTCGCCGGCAGAGCCAACGTGCTCGTGTTCCCCAACCTCGACGCAGGCAATATCGGCTACAAACTGGCGCAGCGTTTCGGCAATTGCATGGCGGTCGGCCCCATAATGCAGGGGCTCGCGCTCCCCGTCAACGACCTCAGCCGCGGTTGTGTGGCGGAGGATATAGTGGCAGTCGCCGCCATAACCGCTCTGCAATCGGTGAAGTGAGGGAAGCATGAACATACTCGTCATAAACGCCGGGAGCTCCTCCCTCAAATATCAGCTCATAGACATAGCCAGCGAATCCATGCTGCTCAAAGGCATATGCGAGCGCATAGGCATGAAGGGCGGTTCCATAAGCCAAAAGACCGCGGACGGCAGGACTTTCAGGCTGGATGAGGATATGCCCACCCATAAAGAGGCGATAGAGCTGGTGCTCAAAGCGCTCGTGGACGAGAAGTCCGGCGCCATCTCCTCCGTGTCCGAGATAGGCGCGGTGGGGCACCGCGTGCTGCACAGCGGCGAGGACTTCCACTCCTCCGTCGTCATCGACGACGAAGTGGTGCGCATCTGCGAGAAGAATGCGGAACTCGGTCCGCTGCATATGCCCGGCAACATCGCCTGCATAAAGAGTTGCAGAGAGGTCATGCCCGGAGTGCCCATGGTGGCGGTGTTCGACACCACTTTCCACAGCACCATGCCCCCCAAGGCGTTCATGTACGGCATCCCGTACTCCGTCTATCAGCAATACAAGATCAGAAAGTACGGTTTCCACGGCACCAGTCACAAGTTCGTGAGCGAGGAAGCCGTCAAATATCTCGGTGCGGAGCACAGCCGCATCATCATCTGTCATCTCGGCAACGGTTCCAGCATATCCGCGGTCAAGGACGGCAAGTGCATAGACACTTCCATGGGCTTCACTCCTCTCGAGGGGCTCATCATGGGGACGCGCAGCGGTGACATCGACCCTGCCGCCGTGGAGTTTTTGCGCGAGAAACTGGGCATGACTCCCGAAGAAACGGTGCAGTATCTCAACAAAAAGTGCGGTATGCTCGGGATAAGCGAGCTCGACTCCGATATGCGCGTGCTGGAAAAGGCCATCGCGGACGGGAACGAAAAAGCGGCGCTTGCCGTTGAGGCTGCGGCGTATCGCATAAAGAAGTATATCGGCGCGTTCGCGGCAGCGCTGGGCGGAGTGGACGCCATCGTCTTCACCGGCGGCATCGGCGAGAACAGTTCGTATATGCGCAGGCTCATCATGGAGGATATGGAATATCTGGGCGTGACCTTCGATTTCGAGGAAAACGAGAAACGCGCGGAAGGGCTGCACATCCTGTCCGACTCCGAAAGCTACGTCAAGGTCATAGTGCTCCCCACCAACGAGGAGCTTTCCATCGCGCGCGAAACCGCAAAACTCGTCGCCGCGGACAGAAGATGACGGGCGTGGGCAAATTGCTCAAAACCGTTTGACATCTTTCGCGCGATTCTATATAATCATACGAGTGCTACTAACATAACAACCATCGGAGGAAAGATAAATGGCAGTTCCCAAGAATAAGATCTCCAAGTCCAAGACCAATTCCCGTTACGCAAACTGGAAGATCAGCGCTCCCGGGCTTGTCGAGTGCCCCCAGTGCAAAGAGCTCATAAAGAGCCACACCGTGTGTCCCAAGTGCGGTTACTACAAGGGCAAGGAAGTCGTCGCACCCAAGGCTGAAGACTGAACCATAAGAGAGCGGTCGCGCTCTCTTTTTTTGCTTAAAGAACTCGGATAGGGGAGTTCGCGGAGGAAAGATGAAGATCATCGTTGACGCTCTCGGTGGGGATCATGCTCCCAAAGAGGCAGTGTTGGGCGCTTTGGACGCCCTTAAAGCAAAGAACAGTTTGCACGTCGTTTTGGTGGGCGACAGATCTCTTATCATGCACGAACTGGAAGGGCACACTTACGATGTTGCCCGTTTGGAGATAGTTCACGCCCCCGAGATCATCACCAACGACGACGTTCCCACCACCGCGGTCAAAACCAAAAAGGACAGCTCCATCGTAAAAGGGCTGGAAATGCTCGCGTCAGATCCCGACGCGCTCGGGTTCGTTTCGGCAGGCGCGACGGGCGCGGTGCTCGTTGCGGCGTATATGAAACTGGGCAGGATAAAAGGCGTTTCCCGTCCCGCGCTCGCACCGGCGCTGCCCACCGTGAAAGGCAAGCCCGTCATACTCTGCGACTGCGGCGCGAATGTGGACTGCAAGCCCCTCAATCTGCTGCATTTTGCCATCATGGCAAGCGCGTTTTCCTGCGCCGTCACCGACAACGCCAAACCTACGGTCGGGCTGCTCAGCAACGGCGCGGAGGATAAAAAGGGCAACGAGCTCAACCGCGAGGCGTTCGAACTGCTCAAAAATTCGCCGTATATCGACTTCAAAGGCAACTGCGAGGCGCGCGATATGCTCTCCGGCGACTTCGACGTCGTGGTGGCGGACGGGTTCAACGGCAATATAGCGTTGAAGTCCGCAGAGGGGACGGCAGGGGCGATATTCTCCATACTTATGGAGGGCGTGAACAAAGGCGGACTGCGCGCAAAACTCGGCGCGCTGCTCCTCAAGCCCGTGCTCAAAGAAGTCAAGACCAAGATGGATTACAACAGCCAGGGCGGCGCCTGCTTCCTCGGCGTGAACAAAGTGGTGGTGAAAGCTCACGGCGCGTCAAAACGCAAGTCTATATGCGCCAGCATACTGCAAGCCAGAAAACTTGCAAAATCCGGCATCGTGGAGAAGATACGCGCTTCGGTACAGACTGCGGATGAACAGAAAGAAGATTGAAGAAAAGATAGGATACACCTTCCGTGACGGCGCGCTTTTGGAGCGCGCTTTTACGCATTCCTCCGCAGCTCAGCGTTCGGGCGAGAATTATCAGAACCTGGAATTTTTGGGGGACAGCGTGCTGGGATATATCGTGTCGCGCAGGCTTTACGCGCAATATCCGAAGGCGGACGAAGGGCTGCTCACCAAGATGCGCGCCTGCACGGTCAGCGAACGTCCGCTCGCGCGCGCCATCGACAGACTGGGCGTGGCAGGCGAACTCATCACGGGCGAGAGCGAACGCAAGACGGGGATAGCGGAGCATTCTTCCATCAAATGCGACCTCTTCGAAGCGCTCACGGCGGCGATATTCCTGGACGGAGGGCAGGAAGAGGCGGAAAAGTTCGTCCTAAATAACCTTGCGGACGAGATAGCGACCGCAAAAGCCGCGGTCAGGCTCACGGACGCCAAATCCCACCTCAACGAGTACGTCATGAAAAAAGGCTTGAAGGCGGAGTACGCGGAAGAGGGGAGAGAGGGTATGCCTCACTTGCCCGTTTTCCGTTACGCGGTGCTCATCGACGGCAAGAAGGTGGGCGAGGGCAGCGGCGCGAGCAAACGCGAGGCACAGCAAAATGCGGCAGCCGCGGCGCTTCAAAAACTGACCTCCGAAAACAGCCGCCGAAAATAAGCGTTGGCATTAAATGTTTCACACATAAAAAACCGCAGATAGCCGCTATCTAATCGGCTATTTTTTCTTTTAACGGCTATGTTTCACAAAATTTCCGCGTTTCACGGGATTTGTGAAACATTGGCGTTTGCGCTTGTGCGGAGCGGCGTTATGTGCTATAATGAGCAAAATAATTTTTTAGGGTAAAGTATGCGACTTATCAAAATGGAGGCGCGTGGGTTCAAGTCCTTCGCCGATCCCGTCGAGATACCTTTTCAGAACGGGTTCAGCGCGATCATAGGACCCAACGGCTGCGGAAAGTCCAATGTTTCCGACGCGATAAGGTGGACGCTGGGCGAGTCCAAGGCTAAGACCATGCGCGCGGAGAACATGGAGGACGTCATTTTTGCCGGCACGGAGAGGCGCGGCAAGATGTCCTATTGCGAGGTTTCCCTGGTTTTCGACAACTCCGACAGAAAGCTGTTCCCATCGCTCTCCTTCGACGAAGTTACCATCACAAGAAAGCTGGACCGCAGCAAGCACAGCGATTATTTCATCAACCGCACCAAGTGTCTGCGCAGGGATATCATCAATCTTTTCCGCGACACGGGCGTGGGCAAGGACGGTTACAGCATAATCGGACAGGGCAAGGTCACGGACATCATGTCCGCAAAACCCGGCGAGCGCCGTAAGATATTCGAGGAAGCGGCAGGCATCTCCAATTTCCGCAGCCAGCGTACGGAGGCGGAGAAGAAGCTGGAACTCACCGCCATCAACCTCCAAGCCGCAAACGACGTCATCGCGGAGATAGAGCGTCACATCGCTCCTTTGCGCAGGCAAGCCGAGGTGGCGAGAAAGTACGCCGAACTGCGCGAACAGCTCAAGATACAGGAAGTCAACCTCTACATATACAATTACGAGAACGCCCAGCGCATCAAGCAGCGCATCTACGACCGCATCGAGCAGACCCAGCGCGATCTGCACGAAAAAGAGGAGGCGTTCACCAGGTGCGTCAACGAATACGAACGCTGCCTCAAACAGTCGGGAGGCGTGGACAGGCTCGCCGAAGAGAGCAACGCCGAACTTTTGGAGCTGAAAGTCGACGCCGCGAAGATGCAGGGCGAAGCCAACGTCGTCAAGGAGCGCATCACCAATTTGCAGGCGGAGATCAACCGCATCAAAGGGGAGATAAGCGCGGTGGAAGGGCAGCTTTCCGTGTCGGCGGAACTCATCGAGCGTAGCGAAAAGCGTAAGGCGGAGGAGAGCGAGGCGTATCTCAACACTTCCGCGGAATTCGAGGCGAAAAACAAGAAGCTGGAATTTTTGTCCAAGGATATAGAAGGGCGCGAGAGCGACATCGCGAGCAAAAACGATGAGTACGTTGACGCGCTTAAACGGTTGGGCGAACTCAAAGGCAACCTCTCCGGCATAGTCGCCGAAAAGGCGATAAACGAGGAGCGCGCCAAGAATTTGCAGGAGATGCTCTCCGCCAAAAAGGCGAGTCTGGACGCCGCCGAAACCGACCTTTCCATCTTCGACTCCAACGTCAGAGAGGGAAAACGCGAGATGCGCGAACTCTCCGAAAAGAACAACGAAGTGCTGTCGGGGAAACTGGACGCGCAGGAAGCGGTCAAAGGTTTGGAAGCGGATGTCATGACCCTGAACTCCAAGTTGGGGCTCGCGGAGGGACAGCTGCGCCTTGCGATGTCAATCAAGGAGGATTATCAGGGCTATCAGGAGGCGGTCAAGCAGCTCATGCGCGACGCGAGGAACGACCCCGTCCTCAAAGGGCGCATAATGGGGGTGCTCGCCGAAGTCATCAACGTGCCGGAAGGCTACGAGTCCGCGATAGAGTACGCGCTCGGCGCGGCGCTCCAGAACGTGTTGGTGGAGTCCGAACGCGACGCGGCGGCGCTCATAACTTACCTCAAACAAAAGAGCTACGGCAGGGTGACCTTCCGTCCGCTCAGCGCTTGTCGTCCGCGTGCGCTCGGGCGCGAATATCAGCCGGCTTTGCAGGAGCAGGGCTGCTACGGCGTGGCTGCCGATCTGGTGGAATGCGAAACCAAGTTCTATCCTTTCGTGCAGACGCTTCTCGGCACCACCGTCGTCGTGGACGGCATGAACACTGCGGAGAGGTTGTACCGCAAGTATAATCAAGGCTTCAAGATAGTCACCCTGGACGGCGAGATATACGCGAGGGGCGGCGAGATAACGGGCGGTTCGCGCCGCACGCAGAATTCCGGACTCCTTTCGCAGGAGAAGCAGATAGAGCAGGCAAAGAGCAACCTCGAAAGGCTGCGTTCGCGCATCGCGTCCCTCAACGCACAGCGCGAGGAGCGCGTCGCGGAGATAGCGGCTGCGGAAGAGGAACTTGCGGAGATAGCGTCCAAAATATCCGAAGTCAGCATCCGCACCTCCCTCAACGAGAACAAGGCGAAACAGGCGGAGGAAACCGTCGCCAGACTCAACGAGGAGATAGCCTCCGACGCCGCGGAACTCGAACAGGTGCGTGTGCTCATAAAAGGTTTGGAGAAAGAACTTGCCGACATCGACAAGCTGGAAGGGGACGTCAAGCAGCGTCAGGAGGAGTACGGCGCGCTCATCGAGGCGTCCAAGACCCAGAGCAGCGAGCAGAAGTCGGAAAGAGAACTGCTCGGCGACGCCGTGATGGACCTGCGCGTCAAACTCGCGGAGCAGAAAAACGCGCTCGCCGGTTACGACACCGAGCTCTTCCGTCTGCGCCGAGAGGAAAATCAGCTTAAAGACGAGAAAGAGGACCTTGCGGCACAGCTGGCGTCACGCAGCGCGGAACTCGAAAAGATACGCAGCGCACCCACAAAGACCACTTTCTCACCCGAGGACGCCAAGCGCATAGAGGAACTGGAAAAGCAGCTTGCCGGGTTCAGCGAACTCAAAAAGAAACTTTCCGACAGGATAGTTGAGCTCGACGAGGAGAGGACGGCGCTCACGGAAGCGAAAGCGTCCTTGCAGGAAAAGAAGCTGCGCGACGAGAACATGCTCCTCAACGTGGACAACGAGAACGCCTATTTGCAGGGGCATATCCTGGAAGCGTACGACCTGACATACACCTCCGCGCTCCCTCTCAAAAGAGAGGACTTCGAGCATCACGGGGCAAAGACCGTTATCGCCGACCTCAAAAAATCCATCGCAAGGCTCGGTGAGGTCAACCCTCTTGCCGTGCAGGACCTTGCGGACACCGAAGCCAGGCTGGAAGAGCAGATCGCCATGCGCGACGATATCATGAACGCGGTCAACGACATCAAGAAGGTCATCGCCACGCTCACCGAAGAGATGCGAGATAAGTTCGTGACGGCGTTCGACAGCATAAACGAGAACTTCAAGGACATCTTTTCAAGGCTGTTCAACGGCGGTAAAGGGGAACTGCGCCTCAACACTTCCGAAACGGACGACCCGTTGGAAGCAGGCATAGACATCTTTCTGCAACCGCCCGGAAAGCGTCTGCAAAACATCAGTCTGTTCAGCGGCGGCGAGCAGTCCCTCACCGCGATAGGCATACTGTTTGCTATAATCATGCTCAAACCCATGCCTTTCTGCATCCTTGACGAGATAGACTCCGCGCTGGACGACACCAACTGCAACCTGTTTGCGGAATTTTTGAAGAAGTTCGCGATAGAAACGCAGTTCATCGTCATCACGCACCGCAAGCCCACCATGCACCATGCGGACAATCTGTTCGGCGTCACCATGGAAGAGCGCGGCGTCACGAAGATAGTGTCCGTGTCCTTCGAAGAGGCGCAGAAACACGCGATAGACGCCGAATAAGGAGAAGTTATGGGATTTTTCAAGAAGATAGTCGAAGGGATAAAAAAGACAAAGGACAACATTTCCAAAAAGCTGTTTTATGCCTTTTCCGCGCGCTCGCTCGACGACGGGTTTTATGAGTCGCTGGAAGAGGCGCTGCTCGCAGGCGACGTCGGCGTGACCGCTTCCGAGAGCATCGTCGCGGACCTCAAAGACCGCGTGTTCGAGGAGAAGATAAAAACCCCCGAGGATGCGAAAGATACACTGAAAGAGATCTTGGTGGAGAACATCGAGTACGACATCGAGGAATACTCTTATCCGCTCGTCATACTGCTTTCGGGAGTGAACGGCGTGGGGAAGACCACCGCGATAGGCAAACTCGCTCATATGTTCCGCGAACAGGGCAAGAGCGTGGTCATCGCTGCTGCGGACACCTTCCGCGCCGCCGCGAGCGAGCAGCTGGAAGTGTGGGGAGAAAGGGCAGGCGTGCGCGTCATACGCCACAACGAGGGCGCCGACCCTGCGGCAGTGGTGTTCGACGCCATATCTTCCGCAAAAGCCAAGGGGACGGACGTCATCCTCGTGGACACGGCAGGCAGACTGCACAACAAAAAGAACCTCATGGAGGAACTGAAAAAGATATGCCGTGTCGTGGATCGCGAGCTCCCGGACGCCGATTTCAGGAAGTATCTCGTGCTGGACGCCACCACGGGACAGAACGGCGTGGCGCAGGCGGAGATATTCTCGGAAGCCATAGACCTGGACGGCATCATCCTCACCAAGCTGGACGGCACCGCGAAGGGCGGCGTGGTCATCGCCATTTCCGTGGAACTGGAACTTCCCGTGCTGTATGTGGGGGTGGGAGAGAAGATCGACGACCTAATCCCGTTCGACGCGAAAGATTTCGTGGAAGCGCTCATCTGACGAATAAACCTATCCGCGCCGCTTTGTGCGGCGCATTTTTTTAGCCTTTTGCAGTTCTTTTTGCCACGCCAAACGCAGTCAAACGCTTGACATCGCGGCTGTACGCGGATAAAATGGTGTCAAGGTCTGCGCCTTTGCAAAGGCATGCGCCTTGACACAGCGCCTATGAACAGATTCGAGATCAGCACCCTGCGCGCTTACTACGGTGCGCTGCTTACGGACAAGCAGAACGAGTGGATACGCTTGCATTACGACGAGGATATTTCCCTCGGCGAACTTGCCTCCATGTTCTCGGTGTCCAGGCAGGCGGTGGCGGACGGGATAAGGCGCGGTGAAAAGACGCTTGCGGAACTGGAAGAAAAACTGGGTTCCGCGGAGCGCGAGAAAAAGGTGATAGGGCTCATTGCCGACGCCAAACGTGCCCTGGCGCAGGGCAGAACGGAGGAGTGCGAGTCGCTCCTTGCAGACGCCGAAGGCGTATTGGAGGAATAATGTCCGTATTCGAAAGTCTGTCCGACAGGATGAATCACATCTTTTCCAAGCTCCGCAACAAGGGGAAACTCACGGAGCTGGAGATCAAGCAGGCGATGCGAGAGATACGCGTTGCGCTCCTTGAAGCCGACGTCAACTTCGGAGTGGTCAAGAGTTTTGTCGCCTCAGTGAGCGAAAAGGCGCTCGGGGAGGATATCTTAAAATCTCTCACTCCGGCGCAGCAGATAGTCAAGATAGTCAACGACGAGCTCGTGGCTCTGATGGGCAGCAAACATCAGAAACTCGCAGTGTCCGACCGTCCGCCCACGGTGTACATGATGTGCGGTCTGCAAGGCGCAGGCAAGACCACCATGTGCGGCAAACTGGCACTTTATCTGCGCAAACAAGGCAAAAAAGTGCTGCTTGTGGCGGCAGACGTCTATCGACCGGCCGCCATCCAACAGCTTGCGATAGTCGGCAAAAAGGTGAACACCGAGGTGTTCGAGATGGGTCAGTCCGACCCCGTGATGATAGCCAAAGAGGGCGTCAAACACGCGCTCAAAAACGGTTTCGACACCGTCATCATCGACACCGCCGGCAGACTGCACATCGACGAAAATCTGATGAGGGAACTCATCAACGTCAAAGCCGCGGTTTCTCCTGCCGAGATACTCCTTGTCGTGGACAGCATGACGGGGCAGGACGCGGTGACCGTCGCCGACACTTTCAACCGCGAACTGGACGTGACGGGCGTCATCATGACCAAGCTGGACGGCGACACGCGCGGCGGCGCGGCGCTCTCCATCAAGGCGGTGACGGGCAAACCCATCAAGTTCAGCGGCACGGGTGAAAAGCCCGAGGACCTGGAGCCTTTCCACCCGGACAGGATGGCGAGCCGTATCCTCGGCATGGGGGACGTGCTTACCCTCATAGAAAAGGCTGAACAGGCGTTTTCCAAGGAGCAGGCGGAAAATCTGCAAAAGAAGCTCAAAGCCAATTCCTTCACTTTGGAGGATTACCTCGAACAGCTGGACAGCGTTAAAAAGATGGGCGGCATCGGCGACATGATGAAGATGCTCCCCGGCATGGCAGGCAAAGTCAAGAGCGAGGATATCGACGAAGGCAAACTGATGCGCGCTAAGGTCATCATCCAATCCATGACCCCGAAGGAGCGCCGCAATCCCGAGATCATCAAAGGCAGCCGCAGGAAGCGTATCGCGCAGGGCAGCGGCACTTCCATACAGGAGGTCAATCAACTGCTCAAACAGTTCGAGATGACGCGCGAGATGATGTCCAGGATGCAGAAGGGCGGCATGAAAGGGCTGCGCGGCATGAAGGGCATGAAAGGGCTGTTCTGACCGCAAGCGAAACAGACAAAAATAATTTTATATAAAGCCGTCAAGGCAAAAGGAGAAACACAATGGTTAAACTCAGACTCACCAGAATGGGCGCAAAGAAAGCACCTTTCTATCGCATCGTCGCCACCGATTCCAGGAAGGCGCGTGACGGACAGTATATCGAGCAGATCGGCATCTACGATCCCGCAAGCGATCCCAAGGTCGTGAGGATAGACGCCGAACTCGCCAAGAAGTGGCTCGCAAACGGCGCACAGCCCACCGATACCGTCCGCAATCTCTTCAAGGAACACGGCATAATTTAAGGTGACATATGCTTGAACTCGTCGAATATCTGATCGGCAAGCTGGTCCCGGAGGGGGATTATTCCGTCGAACTCCGCGAGAACGGCGACGAATCCGACATTGTCGTCATAGCCGCGAAGAAGGACATCGGCAAGATCATCGGCAAGCAGGGCAAGATCGCGCGCGCCATCCGCGTGTTGGTCAAAGCCGCTTCCGCCAAGTCCTCCGTGCGCTATAACGTAGTCATCGAAGAGCACGAATGAAAGCGGAATTCACGATAGGCAGAGTGTTGCGTCCGCGCGGTATCAAGGGAGTGGTGAAGATAGAAACCTATTCCGAGAACACCGCGCGGCTGTTGCATCTTAAGACCCTCAACATCGGAGGCACGCATTACCGCATGGAGAGCGCCTCACACGAGGGGGCTTTCCTCTATGCCAAACTCGCAGGCGTAGACACCCCGGAGGACGCCGAAAAGCTGCGCGGCAAGGAAGTCAAAGTCACGCGCGCGGAGCTTCCTCCTCCCCCGGACGGGAGATTCTATATCGCCGATCTGCTCGGTGCGGACGTCATCGCGGACGGGGATAAGATAGGGGAGCTTGCCGACGTTTTGCAGTACGGCTCGGCGGACGTTTACGTCGTCAAGACCGCGGAAGGGAGCGTCAGTTTCCCTGCGCTCAAAGAGGTCGTAAGAGAGATAGACGCGGAAAACGGCGTCATCAGACTGGACGGCAGGATGTTCGCAAGAACGGCGGTGTACAACGCATGAAGTTCCATTTTCTCACCATATTCCCGGAATACTTCGGCGTGCTGGATCTCGGCATAATGGGGCGCGCGGTCAAGGAGGGCAGGTTCGAGGTCAACGTGGTCAACATCCGCGACTACTCGCTGGACAAGCACCACAAGACGGACGACTATCCCTACGGCGGCGGCGCAGGTATGGTCATGACCCCCGACCCCATAGTCAGGGCTACGGAGGCAGCCGACCCCGAGCATAAGGCGCTGCGAATTTATATGTCCCCGAAGGGCGAGCCTTTCAAACAGAGCATGGCGAAGGAGCTTGCCAAGGAGAACGAACTGCTTTTCCTTTGCGGCGGTTACGAGGGAGTGGACGAGCGCGCGTTGGAGCTCGCTTACGACCGCGAGATATCCGTAGGGGATTATGTCCTCACTGGCGGCGAACTGCCTGCGCTGGTGGTGATGAACGCCGTTTCGCGTTATCTGGACGGCGTGCTCGGCAGCCCGGAAAGCACCGTCGAAGAGAGTTTTTCCTCGGGACTTCTGGAATATCCGCAATACACGCGTCCGCAAGTTTACCGCGGACTTTCCGTGCCGGATGTGCTGGTGAGCGGCAACCACCGCGAGGTGGACGCCTGGCGAGCCGCAAGATCGCTGGAAATAACCAAAGAACGCCGCCCCGACCTGTTGGACAAATAAGCACAGCGGACGACTATAAAAATTTTTTTGTGACGCAGTGCGGTGAGTGCGGATTGCGCACGGAGCACAAGGAACGGAGCCCGGCAAAAATGGTGCGCAGCAACATTTTTCGTCTGGCCGGAGATGCAAAAACGGGGTGCAGGGGAGACCCCTGCCTAAGATCTCGCTTGTACGGCGACATGCGCGGCGGACAAGCAACCGCTGTGACGCAGTGCGGTGAGTGCGCATTGCGCACGGAGCACAAGGAACGGAGCCCGGCAAAAATGTTGTAACACAACATTTTTCGTTTGGCCGGAGAAATAATTATGAACATCCAATGGTTCCCCGGACATATGACAAAAGCCATCCGCATGATGGAGGAAAACCTCCGTCTTGTCGACGCGCTCATTTACGTCATAGACTCGCGCGCGGTGTTCAGCTGCAACAACCCTCTCTTTGACAAACTCATAGCCGGCAAAAAGGTGCTGTACGTTTTCAACAAGTGCGACCTCGTAAAAGAGGGGGACCTTTCGCGATGGTGCGCGTCCTTTGACGAGCAGGGCAAGACCTACGTCAAAGCGGTGGGCACTTCGGGGGACTGCTCCGCGATAGTGGAAGGGTTGAAGAGAGTGGCGTCCGATAAGCTGGCGCGCTTCGGCGAACGCGGCGCAAAAGTTTCCGTGCGCGCCATGGTGGTGGGTGTGCCCAATTCGGGGAAGTCCACCCTTATCAACGCCATGTGCAAGAGAGCGGGCGCGGTGACGGGGGACAGACCCGGGGTCACCCGCGGCAAACAGTGGATGAGCGTGGGAGGGGTAGACCTTCTGGACACCCCGGGCACGCTTTGGGGCAAGTTCACCGACGAGAGCGTGGCGAAACACCTCGGTTATATCGGTAGCATACGCGACGAAGTGCTGGATGTCGAGGAGCTGGCGTACGCCTTTTTGGAAGAGGTGAGTGAGGAATACTCCGAGGAGCTCAAAAACCGTTACGCGCTTTCTGCCGTTTCCGAAAACACCCTGACCCTCTTTGAGGATATCGCCGCGGCACGCGGTTTCAAAGTGAGGGGCGGAGAGCCCGATCTTGCGCGCACGGCAAGGTGCATCCTGGATGATTTCAGAAAGGGCAGGATAGGCAAAATAATGCTGGAAAAACCCAAAACGCAGGGTTTAGTGCTAAAAAAGAAAGGATAAAAAGCAGATATGGTCCATGCAAGCGAACTTATGAAATATGAGAACGCACTTCTCGCCGAGGGGTGCCGTTATATCTGCGGCGTGGACGAAGTGGGCAGAGGTCCGCTCGCAGGGCCCGTGACCTGCGCCGCCGTCATCATGCCCCTCGACGCTCTCATCGAAGGGGTGAACGACAGCAAGAAGGTGGCGAAGAAAAAGCGCGAACGCCTTGCGCAGGAGATAAAACAGAGGGCGATAGCTTACTCGGTGGTATCTTACGATAACGCGAAGATAGACGAGATGAACATCCTCGCCGCCACCAAAGCGTGCATGGCGGAGGCGGTGGCAGGGCTTGCCGTCACCCCGGACGTCGTCATCGTGGACGCGGTGAAACTGGACATCCCCGTGCGTACTTTCGGCATCATACACGGCGACGCGATAAGCTATTCCATAGCCGCCGCATCCATACTCGCAAAGGTGGAGCGCGACGCGTTCATGACTGAGATGGACGGGCGTTATCCCGGCTACGGGTTCGCTTCCAACGTGGGTTACGGCACTGCGCAGCACATCGCGGCGTTGAAGGAGCTGGGGCCCACCCCCATACACCGAAAGACATTCATCGGACATTTTGTCGGGACGGGCGAGTGACATGAACAGGCGTGCGTCGGGCAGTATTGCGGAAGAGATCGCGGCAAAGTTCCTTGAAAAACGAGGGATGAAGATAGTCGCGAGGAACAAAAAGATAGCCGGCGTGGAGGTGGACATCCTGGCGGTGGACGGCAGAACGGTGGTGTTTGCGGAAGTGAAAGCCTCCGACTATCCCACGTCGACGCCATCCGAACACGTCACTCCCGAGCAACAGCGGCGTTACATCCGTGCGGCGGAGGCGTACAGAGCGGAGCGCGCGCTTTACGGCGCGGACTTCCGTTTCGATGTGGTGGAAGTGGTTTGCGGAGAGCCGCGTTATATCCCGGACGCATTCCGTTCCTGACAAAAGCGGCAAAAAACCCCGAAAAAAGGGGATAAAAATTGAAAACAGGCGCGCAATTTGCTTGTAAAGAAATTTGATATATGATATTATAACACGCGTGACTCGGACGTTCCGCTTTCGGGGATACCGATAAGAACGTTTAGTAAAAAGGAGGACAGTCAACATGAACATTATCGACACCATTGAGAAAGAGGGCATGAGAACGGATCTGCCCGAGATCGCCATCGGCGACCAGGTCAAGGTCTTCGTCAAAGTCGTTGAAGGCAACCGCGAAAGGCTGCAGTCTTACGAAGGCATCGTCATCGCCAAGAAGAACGGCGGCATCCGCGAAACTTTCACCGTCCGCCGCGTGACTTACGGCGTGGGCGTTGAAAGAACGTTCCCCATGCATTCCCCCAAGATCGACCACATCGAAGTCGTTCGTCACGGCAAGGTCAGACGCGCAAAACTCTACTACCTGCGTGAACGCACCGGTAAAGCCGCCAAACTCAAAGAAGTCAAGTAAGGTAAACAATGAAGAAAAGATTTGTTTCCATAGCCGTAATAGTGCTGGTACTCGTACTGGCACTATTTGTGCTTTCGGCGTGTAACGACGGGCGCACCGCACTCGACGCAGAGCTGGTCGTCAACGGCGGATTCGAGGATTACAACCGCAACGACGACGGCAACGTGTACTTCGACGAGTGGAAGGTGACCTATTCGGACGGGATAGACAGCCCTTACAGCAGGCAGCCCATCAATTCCGAGCATCCCGACTACGAAGATCACGGCAGCGGTTATATCGTCCTCACAACGGACGGTGAGAGCGGCTGGGTCAAGATGTCGCAGGAGATCGCGGTGGACCGCAACGCCGTCTATTGCGTCACTTACGACGTCAGAGTGTTCTCCATGGAGCGCGGTGACGACAGCACCTATAAGGGCGCGTACATCACTTTCCTCGAAAACACCGGGTGGTACTTCAACCACGAGGAAGAAACGACCGACGGTTGGGTGACCAAGACCTTCTATGTCCGTCCTCTCAACACCGATTATCTCACCCTTACGCTCGCGATAGGCGCGGAGGGCGAGGAATGCGAAGGTACTGCGTATTTCGACAACATCTCCATGAAGCGCGTGGATGCTTCCGCGCTTCCGTCCGGCACCGAGGTGCACGATTTCAGGATGTCCCAGGTTGCGCGTTATAACCGCGAGCTCTCCGGCACCCTGTTCGTCACCTTTCTGACCATATTCTGCGCGGTCGCGTTGGTGTGCGCGTACGTCATCGTGCGCAAGATGTATGCAAGATCGGATGTGTTCGTCAACTTTGACGGCACCTCTTCCGGCGCTTCTTCCGCACCCTCCGGCGCACCGGTGAAGGGCAGCGCCAAGTATGCTGCGGCATTCAAGTCGGCGTTTTCCGGCAAATGGTGGAACAATGCCTGGTTCATCGCCGCCATGCTCATGCTGGGCACCTTCCTCCTCAGGCTCATCTTCCTGCTCGCCATGTACGGCTTCGGCGGTGAGATGAACGCCACGGTGGAACTTGCGAGATGGCTTGCGCAAAACGGCGTCGGCAACGTTTACGCCAACGCTTCTCAATTTGACATCGACGTTTCCGTCATGGCTCCCGGCGCGATGTATATCCTCGCCATCATGGGCGCTATGGGTGAAAATCTCACTCCCGACGGCGTGTCCGTCCTCATCAGGATGGTGGGCGTGCTCGCGGATATGGCGGTCGTGGCGATGATCTACTTCTACGGCAGGAAGTACGCCGGCGACAAGATCGCGGTGGTGATAGCGGCGCTTTACGCGGTGCTGCCCGTCGCCTTGGTCATGAGCGGCATGAGCAACACTTTCGTGTCCCTGCTGCTTGCGCTCATGGTCGCGGCAGTGCTCCTCCTCGTCGAGAAGAAGTACATCGCGATGTATGCGGTGATGGCGCTTGCCGTGGTGCTGGATGTGCGTGCGCTCGCGCTCGCTCCCATCGCCGTCACCTATCTCGGATATATGTATTACCGTGACGCGGACAGCCTCAAAAAGTTCGGCAAGAACCGCGCCGTCATCGTCTTCGGTCTGATAGGGGCGTTCGTCGCAGTCTATCTGCTCACCCTTCCCGTTGCGGTGGGGCACCTGGACGAAAACGCGTTCTACGGCATGCGCATGATCGCAAACCAGATGATAAACAACCAGATCTTCGTGGACAACGCGTTCGGCTTCTACGGCATGGCGACGCTGAACGGGCAGGGCTTCAACAACACTGCGTCCATCCTCAACATGGTGTTCATCCTGGTGCTGGTGGTCTACATCTGCTCGCTGTACCTCAAAAAACGTAACCGTCAGGAAGTCATACTGCTCGCGTCTTACACGCTTGCCATGGTGGCGGTGTTCACCCTCAAAGTGACCTACACCTATCTCTTCCTCACCATCGCGCTCGGACTCATCTACGCCATGGTGTCCGGCGAAAAGAGGGTATACGGCATAATGGCGGGTTACGCACTGCTTTCCTTCCTGTGCGTCGGGCTGCTCGTCAAGAACTCCGGTTTTGCGGCGGTGAGCCCGAACGGACCCATCATCAGCTTCGACCGCACGGGCGCGGACTTCATAGTGTTCAGTGTGTTCTCCGTGCTGCTCACTCTGTATTACAGCTACGTGGTCTATAACATCACCAACACGGGCAAGATGGTGGACGTCAAACCCCTCAACAAACCCCTCAAAGTCGCCCTCAAAGACTGGTTCCGCTCCGTTGCGGACGTGTTCAGGAAGGACTGACGCGGAGGGTCGGACGCCGCTCCGACTGCGGCGACAGGACAGGATGAAAAAGGGTTTCCCGAGCGGAAGCCCTTTTTTTGATGCATGAGCGGCATACATCGCGCGCATTTTGTAAGTTTTTGTAACTTTATGTATCATAATTTATTTACCCCTCAAATCCTTTGCAATTTTTCTGCGATTGTGCTAACATTCGCATTGCGGAAAGCTTCCGCACCGAAATCGATTTCATCAGGAGGATAAAAATATGAAAAAGACTGCAAAGGGCAAAACTTACGACACCACGGAAATGACCGTCGTCAAGAAGGTCACGTCCGGTATGTTCGGCGATCCCACGGGCTATGAGGAAACTCTTTACGTTGCGGAGGACGGTTCCTACTTCCTTTACACCAACGGCGGAGAGCAGTCCAAGTACACTGCGGAAAAGCTGACCGCCATGAGCAAGGCGAAAGCCGCCGCATGGCAAAAAGAAAACGCGTGACGCTTTTTCTTAAATGATGAAAGCTCCCCGAGAGGGGAGCTTTTGTTTTGCTTTTTCTTTTAGCCTTTTTACGCCGTATGTCGTGCGCTCCTGCCGCGCGGAGCGCGCAGTGCGTCGGCTTTTTCCACGCTCATTCAGGGCAGAATGACGCGCACCTCTTACGGCACACGCCGTCAAAGGCTCATTTAGCCTTATGCGCAGGGATATAGCGGCTTTCCACCAGTTCGCAGATGTCCTCGAAAATGATGTTGTCGGCGAACTTTTCCGCGCGTTCCAGCTTTTCCGCGCTGTTCACTGTCCAGGTTATCACGGGGAGTTTCTTTCTGGCGTTGACAATGTAGGGATTGTCTTCGATGTCGCGCACGTCGTATGCGATGAAGTGAGGCTTGGACAGCTTGTTTATCCACAATTTGCCCATAAAATCGGTGAGATGAGAGCGCCCGGTCGCGGAGGGATTCTGCCAGGTGCAGAGCTGACCGCAGGGCAGGTCGGTGTTGCGGCGGCAATAGCGCACCGCGCCGTAATTGAAGGATTGCAGCGCGATCTTGCCTGTGTAGGTGCGCAGCCTTTCGCATACCGCGGCGGAAATGCTGTTGTCGTAGGGGTTGAGCCCTTTTATCTCACACAGGATGCCCACTTTGCCGTCCACCAGACTTAGGAACTCGTCAAATGTGGGGATGGTGTTTTCCGTGCCTTTCAGTTTCATGGACTTTAACTCGGCAAGGGTGCATTTTGCGACTTTCTTGTCCACGCCGCACACGCGTTTGAGGTTGTCGTCGTGGAAGACGACGAGGTGCCCGTCCTTGGAAAGGTGGACGTCGATCTCTATCGTGAAACCGTGTTCGATGGCGGCGCGAAACGCCGGGGTGCTGTTTTCGGGGAAAACGTCGTCATGCAGTCCGCGGTGAGCGACGGGAGTCGCGAGCAGCCAATTCAGTTCCATGTCCTTTTTCTCCCAATGTGAAGTAATTTGTTGATATAATTCTAGAATTACATTATAATAATGTCAACAGCTTAACGATAATTTCCGCCCCGTAAGCGGAAAAGAGAGGGATATTTGGACCTTTCCCACATCCGCAATTTTTCAATAATAGCGCATATAGACCACGGGAAGAGCACGCTTGCCGACAGGCTGATCGAACGCACGGGGACGGTTTCCTCGCGCGATATGTCCGACCAGCTTCTGGACAATATGGACATCGAAAAGGAGCGCGGCATAACCATCAAACTGCAAACCTGCCGCCTCTTTTACGACTATGACGGTGAGGAGTACGTTTTCAACCTCATTGACACTCCCGGGCATGTGGACTTTACTTACGAAGTTTCCCGTTCGCTCGCGGCGTGCGAGGGGGCTTTGCTCGTCGTGGACGCCACGCAGGGAGTGGAAGCGCAGACGCTTTCCAACGTTTATCTCGCGCTGGACAACGACCTTGAGATACTTCCCGTCATAAACAAGATAGACCTCGCCTCCGCGGACGCCGACGCCGTGAAAAAAGAGATAGAGGACATCATAGGGCTGGACACCACTGGCTGCCCCCTCATCTCCGCAAAAGAGGGGATAGGCATAGACGACGTGCTGCGCATGATAGTGGAGAAACTTCCTCCTCCGGGAGGGGATCCCGAGGCTCCGCTCAAAGCCCTCATCTTCGACAGCTATTACGACAATTACCGCGGCGCGATCTCCATGGTGCGCATCGTTGACGGATGCGTGAAAGCCGGCGACAAGATAAAGATGTTCTCTTCGGGGAAAGTGTTCGATGTGGTCGAAGTCGGGGTTTATGCACCCGGAATGCGTCCCGTAAGTTCGCTTTCTGCCGGTGAGGTGGGTTATATCGCCGCCAGCATAAAGAACGTCGCGGACACCGCCGTGGGCGACACCATCACCTCATACGACCGTCCGGCAGCCGCCCCTCTCAAAGGGTATAAAAAGGTCACGCCGATGGTTTTCACGGGCGTTTACCCTGCGGACGGCGCGCGCTATAACGACCTCAAAGAGGCGCTCCTGAAGTTGCAGCTCAACGACGCGTCCTTAACATTCGAGGCGGAAAATTCCAAGGCGTTGGGGTTCGGCTTCCGCTGCGGATTTCTGGGGCTGCTCCATATGGAGATAATCGAGGAGAGGTTGGAGCGCGAGTTCGACCTCGACCTAATCACCACCGCGCCCGGGGTGTCCTATCACGTCACCAAGACCAACGGCGAAAAGCTGATAATCGATAATCCCACCAATCTGCCGCCGGCAGGGGAGATCGAGAGCATAGAAGAGCCCATCGTCAAAGCCACCATCTACACCCCTCCCGAATACGTGGGGCAGATCATGGAGCTTTGTCAGGAAAAGCGCGGCGTATTCATCGACATGACGTATGTGGACACGTCGCGAGTGCAGATGACCTACCGTCTGCCGCTCAATGAGATAATCTACGACTTTTTCGACAGCCTGAAATCGCGGACGCGCGGTTACGCTTCACTCGACTACGAGCCCGACGGCTACGAGAAGAGCGACCTTGTGCGCCTCGATATGCTCATAAACGGGGATATGTGCGACGCGCTTTCCCTCATCGTGCACAAGGACAAAGCGTACGCGCGCGGCAGAGGTATCGCCGAGAAGTTGAAAGACGCCATACCTCGCCAGCTCTTCGAGATCCCCATCCAGGCTGCTATAGGCGGCAAGATCATCGCGCGCGAAACCGTCAAAGCCCTGCGCAAAGACGTGCTCGCGAAGTGCTATGGCGGCGACATAACGCGCAAAAAGAAATTGCTGGAAAAACAGAAGGAAGGCAAAAAGAGGATGCGCCGCGTCGGCTCCGTCGAGGTGCCCAGCGAAGCTTTTGTCAGCATACTCAAAGTGGGCGACGACAAATGAGAGGCGAGTGATGCTCCTTTACATACACTTTCCCTTTTGCAGATCCAAGTGCGCATATTGCGATTTCACCTCGTATGCAAATTGCGGCGAGGCGCTTGTTTTCAGCTATCTAACCGCATTAAATCGCGAGATCGCCTTTGCCTCGGAGCGTTTTGCGCACTCCCGTATCGACACCGTTTATCTCGGCGGAGGCACGCCGTCGCTGCTTTCGCCCAAACAGATAGAAGGGTTGTTTGCCAAGCTGCGGAAAAGTTTTCCGGACTACGCTCCCGTCGAGGTCACCGCGGAGGTGAACCCCGAGAGCGCCACCTCCGACGTGCTCGCCGCTTTCCGCGACGCCGGAGTGGACAGGATAAGCATGGGCGTGCAGAGTTTTTCGGACGATAATCTGCGCGCGGTGGGCAGGATACACACGGCTGCGGAAGCACGCGCCGCGATAAAACGGATCGACCAGCTGTTCGACAATTTTTCTTTGGATCTCATCCTCGGGCTGCCTTACGACACTCCCGAGCTCATACGCGAGGAAGCGCGTGAAGCCGCAGGCAGCGCGCCTCACGTTTCGGCGTACGAACTCACTTTGGAAGAGGGCACTGCGCTTTTCGCCGCGGCGGAAGAGGGGAGAGTGTGGCTGCCCTCCGACGACGAAGTGGCGGACTATCTGGACATCGTGACGGACACCCTCGAAGAGCAAGGGCTCATGCGTTACGAGGTGTCCAACTTCGCTTTGCCGGGGCGAGAGTGCAAGCATAATTCGGGTTATTGGACGAGAGAGGAGTACGTGGGGCTGGGCGCAGGCGCGCATTCGCTTATCAAGACCGACGCAAAAGGCGAGAAACTCCCGAACGAGATCAGATTCGCATCCCCTCGCGATCTCAACGCGTACATCGGCGGCGTGAACTGTGTGAGCGCTTTCGACGACGTGCCGCGCGCGGAGATGAGCGTGCTTTCGGCGGACGAGATACGGGCGGAGCGGATAATGCTCGGGTTGCGCACGCGCGATGGTATCCCCGAAGAGCTGCTTTCGGGCAGAGATCTTTCCCGGGTTGAGAAGTTCACGGTAAGGGAAGGGGGCAGGATACGCCTCACGCGCGACGGGCTTTCGGTCATGAATTCCGTGTTGACGGAGATCATATGACGTTCGGGTCGCTCCGTGCCGTAACGGAGAATGCGCGAATTATCAAGAACTTCTTTTAAGCAGTTGATATCCCGTGTTTTATTTGTTATACTATAAAAGCGAAATCCTCGGAGGAAACAAATGGCATCTAAATTCACGTTGAGCACAGCAAGACCGAAAGGACCTCTCGCGCTTATCGCCACGCCCGGCGCGCGCGAACTCACCAAGCTGGTGGATCGTAAGCTCGTCGAATGGTACCGTTCGGTGGATGTCGACGGTTCCCTCAAAAAGGATACTTTCATCATTGACGCGGCGTGCCCCAGGTTCACCAACGGCGAGGGCAAGGGCATGGTCATGGAAACCCTGCGCGGCAAGGACCTGTTCGTCATCTGCGACGTTGCCAATCACGGTATCTCTTATAACTTTTTCGGCAAAGATATACCCATGACCCCCGATGAGCATTTCGCGGACCTCAAACGCATCATCTGCGCCGCGAACTGCAAGCCGGAGCGTATCACGGTGGTCATGCCCATGCTTTACGAGGGGAGGCAGCACCGCAGAGCAGGGCGCGAGTCTTTGGACTGCGCGCAGATGCTCCACGAGCTTTACGACATGGGCGTCAGCGACATCATCACCTTTGACGCGCACGACCCCAGGGTGCAGAATTCCGTCCCCATGATGGGCTTTGACAATTACTTCCCCACCTATCAGGTGCTGAAAGCGCTCACCATACACTTCCCGGACGTCAAGCTGGACAAGAACAGCCTCATGTGCGTTTCTCCCGACGAGGGCGCGATAGGCAGGAACGTCTATTACGCTTCCGTTCTGGGGCTGGATCTGGGCATGTTCTATAAACGCCGCGACTACGCCAGCGTTGTGAACGGAAGGAACCCCATCATAGCGCACGAGTACATAGGTTCCCCCGTCATGGGCATGAACGTCTTCGTCGCGGACGACATGATAGCGACGGGCGACAGCATGATAAAGCTCGCCAAGGAGATAAAGGAAAAGGGCGCGCAGCGCGTCTTCCTCTCCGCCACGTTCTCTTTGTTCACGGAAGGGCTGGAAAAGTTCGACCGCGCTTACGAAGAGGGGCTGTTCGACGCCGTCATCAGCACCAACCTCACTTACCGCACCCCCGAACTCAGGGAGCGCAAGTGGTTCATCGAGGCGGATATGTCCAAATATCTGGCATATATAATAGCGGCAGGCAATCTCAACGAAGCGGTTTCGAATCTGCTCGATCCCTTTGACAAGATACATGAGCTCGTTGCTTCCATCAACGCTAAACAGCAATAGAGCAGGAGGAAAAAGTGAAAATTACATGGCTGGGTCACTCCGCATTCCGGCTTGAAGAGAGCACGGGAACGACGGTCGTCACCGACCCTTACCACTCGTACGTCGGCTTTAAGATGCCGCGTGTGACCGCCGACATAGTCACGGTCAGTCACGGTCACAACGACCACAACAACCTGGCGGCTGTGCTGGGGGACCCCGAGGTGCTTTCCTCTGCCGGGGCATATAACATCAGGGGGGTGCATATCCTCGCGCGGCGCACCAGTCACGACTCGAAAGGCGGCGCGGCGAGAGGGGAAAATCTTGTGTTCAAATTCCGTATGGACGGCGTTGACGTCTGTCATATGGGGGATATAGGCGAGGAGTGCAGCGCAGTGTTGGTGGACAGCATCGCGCCCGTCAACGTCCTTATGATACCCATCGGCGGCACCTACACCATCGACGCGGAAGAAGCCAAGGAGTTTGTGGACCGCATCATGCCCGACATCGTCATCCCGATGCACTACAAGACCAAGGAACACTCTTTCGACATTGCGAAACTGAACGATTTCCTCGAACTGTTCGACGACGAAGATATCGTGTATGTCGATTCCGACACCGTTGAATTTGATCGTGCCGACTTTGACGGCGAAAGCACGAAAGTTTACGTTCTGGAAAGATTTTCCGATTGATTTGCGGAAACTCCGCAGCGATATACCAAAGTTTACTACACTCGAATATATGACCCTTTCCGCAGAGGACGCCTCTGCGGAAAGGACGTGAAAGGAGGCATTATGTCAACTTACACCAAGGAGCAGCTGGACTCTTACAGCATTTTTACCATTCGCGATATAGCAAAGGAACACGGGGTCAGCTCACCCAGCAAAATCAACAAGGCGGAACTTATAGACCTTATCCTGAAAATTTCTTCGGGTGAGATGCGTCCTCCCGAAGCGCCGCGCCGCGGCCGTCCCAGGAAGATATCCGAAACGGAGCCTGCGCAGGAGAGCGCGCCCGTCAAACAGGATAACTTCGTCAGGACGCGCGATTTCAAGCATACATCCCGTTCCGATCAATCCTATCGCGGCGAGCACAGACAGGCGGTCGCTCTGCGCGACGAGAAGAGGAGAGAGGACGCCGATCAGCTGCGCGAAGGTTTCTTGGAGATAAACCCCGACGGCTACGGTTTCCTGCGCGTGCGCAACTGCGAATGCAACGACATGGACGCGTACGTGCCCAGTGTGAAGATAAAGCAGTACGGTCTGCGCCGCGGCGACAAAGTGCGCGCCGCCTGCAAGATATTGCAAGAGGGAAAGCCTGCCGCGGTCGTCAATGTCCTCACTGTCAACGACGTGGAGTTTTCGGAACTCGGCAAACGTCCCAATTTCGACGATCTGGTCCCCATTTATCCCGACGAACGCCTGCGCATGGAAGTTCCTTCCCGTCCGCGTGATTACGCCACACGTTGCATCGACATCGTGGCGCCGATAGGGAAAGGACAGCGCGGCATCATAGTTTCTCCCCCCAAGGCAGGCAAAACGACTCTGCTCAAAATGATTGCGGGTTCCATTGCGGAGAATTATCCCGAGATAGTGCTTTTCGTGCTGCTCATAGACGAACGTCCCGAGGAGGTCACCGACATGCAGCGTTCGGTGCGCGGCGAAGTGGTGTATTCCACCTTTGACGAGATGCCCGAGCATCACACCAAGACCGCGGAAATGCTTCTCGACCGCGCAAAGCGCTTGGTGGAGATGGGCAAGGACGTCGTTATCCTCATGGACAGTCTTACCAGGCTCGCTCGCGCGTATAACACCACTATACCGCCCACGGGCAGGACGCTTTCGGGCGGCGTGGATCCCGGCGCACTGCACAGCCCCAAACGCTTCTTCGGTTCTGCAAGGAACATCGAACACGGCGGTTCTCTGACCATCATCGCCACCGCGCTCATAGAAACGGGCAGCCGCATGGACGACGTCATTTTCGAAGAGTTCAAAGGCACGGGCAATATGGAGATACACCTGGACCGCAAACTCAGCGAGCGCAGGATATTCCCGGCGATTGACCTCGCAAAGAGCGGCACGCGCAAGGAGGAACTGCTCCTCACGCCCAGCGAGCTCGCAGGCGCATGGGGCGTAAGAAAGATGCTCGCCGTCGGCGACAGTGCGGAATCCACGGAAAATCTGCTGAATATGCTGGTCAAGACCTCTTCCAACAAGGAGTTCATCGACCAACTCAATATGCAGTTCAAGCTCTGGCAGAAAGAAGGCTATAACCTCAGAAAACCCGGGCTGTAAGGAGGCGGTATGCAGCGCGAGATAACTACTATGACCGATCTGCTCACCCAGGACGGCAAACTCGCCGTCTGCGGCTGGGCGCGCAGGGATCTGTTCCGTTACGACGCGAGCCTGGTGGCAAGGCCGTGGCGTCTTAAAGAATGGGACTTCTATCAGGTGTCCGACGGCAAGGTGATGGTGCAGATAAACTTTTTCAACATATCAGTCGCTTCCGCAGCCACTGCGGCGGTGGTGGACCTCACCACGGGAGAGCGCGCGGATCATGCGGATATACGCCTTTTCACCAAAAACCGTTTCCGCCTGCCCGAAGTTTCCGACCGTCCGAACACTTTCGCTTACGAAAGCGGAAAGACTAAACTTTCTTTTGTGACGGGGGAGGACAGCAGACGCATACGTTTTTCGGGCAAATGCCGCGCCGGGCGCATTGAGGCGGATCTCACGCTGAGCTTCCGTCCCGACGACGAAAATATTACCATCGTTACCCCGTTCAAGGGTATGCCGGACAGGTTCTTCCTCACCACCAAACATAACTGTATGCCTTGCGAGGGCAGCGTTATGGTGGGGGAAAAGCGTTTCGAGTTCCGCCCCGAAACTTCTTTCGGAGTGCTGGACTGGGGGCGCGGAGTGTGGCCGCATCGCAATGTGTGGTACTGGGGCAACGGCTCGACCTACATCGACGGCAAGCGTTTCGGCTTCGAGGTGACGTGGAAGATAGGCGACGAGTCCAACGCCACCGAAACCTGCCTCTTTTACGACGGCAAGGCGCACAAGATAGGCGCTGTAGACATCGAGAAGTTCCCGGGGGAAAACGACGCGTGGATGAGTCCCTGGCATATCCGTTCGGAGGACGGCAGACTGGATGTGACAATGACCCCGTTCTTCGACAACAAGAGCGGAGCCATCATCTGTGACCTCGGCATGAAGACGCATCAGGTGCACGGGCTGTGGAACGGCTACGCCGTCCTCGACGACGGCAGGCGCATCGACATCAAAGATATGTACGCATTCTGCGAATACGTCGAAAATGCATGGTAAAAGGATAAAATTTTACGGAGATATACAATGAAAGACTTCAAAGACATCGTTTACGTCGGTGTGGACGACACCGAACTGGATCTGTTTGAGGGGCAGTATAAAGTCCCGGACGGAATGTCCTACAATTCTTACGTCATCCTCGACAAAAAGATCGCGGTCATGGACGCTGTGGACAAGTCGTGCATCGCGCGTTGGCTGGATAACGTCGCCTTGGCGTTGCAGGGCAGAGAACCCGATTTTCTCGTCATCTCTCATATGGAGCCCGACCATTCGGCAGGCATAGCCGCGTTCGCCGCAAAGTATCCTTCCGCGGCGGTGGTGGGCAACACCAAGATATTCGATATGTTCCGCAACTTTTACGGCGTGGAGCTCCCCAATAAAGTCCTCGTGAAAGAGGGCGACACCCTCCTGCTCGGCGAGCACGAACTCACTTTCCTTGCCGCGCCCATGGTGCATTGGCCCGAAGTCATGGTGAGCTACGAGAAGAAGGATAAAGTGCTGTTTTCCGCGGACGCGTTCGGCAAGTTCGGCGCGCTTTGCAACGAAACCGACGATTGGGCGTGCGAAGCCAGAAGATATTACTTCAACATAGTCGGCAAATACGGCGTTCAGGTGCAGGCGCTCATGAAGAAACTCGCCGCCTACGACATCGCCGCCATATGCCCCTTGCACGGTCCCGTGCTCTCTGGCGACCTCGGGGAATACCTTTCCCTTTACGACACGTGGAGCAAGTACGAGGCGGAAAGCGTGGGCACGTTCATCGCGTATGCCTGCGTGTACGGCAACACCAAACAGGCGGCTTACGCCCTCAAAGACGAGCTGGAAAGCAGGGGAGAAAAGGTGGTCATCACCGACCTCGCGCGCTGCGACCTCGCGGAAGCATTGGAAGACGCGTTCAGATATGACAAGACCGTCTTTGCCGCCACCACGCTGGACGGGGGCATATTCCCCGTGATGGAGGAGTTCATCCGCCACCTCAAAGCAAAAAATTATCAGAACAAAAAAGTCGGCATCATCGAGAACGGCTCCTGGGCGCCTATGTCGGGCAAGCTGATGCGCGCGCTCTTGGAAGAGCAGAAGAACGTGAAAGTCATGGACACCGTCATCACCTGCCGCTCCGCAGTGCCCGGCGACATCAGGGAGCTCTGCGCAGCACTCGCCGACGAACTGTTGGGCTGACGGAGGCGGTCCTGCGCCGCACGGCGCACCGTCCTTTCCCCCTCTTTTTATAAAGGCAAAAAAAGCCGTTTTGAGGGAGGAAATCACTTGTCAAATGCGACGCGATAATATATAATCGTTTCGTTGGGTTTCAAGGGGCGTCGCCCCACGATCGACAGTTGGATAGAGCGGTCTTGTGTTCCGCCTCATCCAACTGCCACCCACTTTAATAAGTGCAACGCGAGAGCGTCGCGCACACGGAGGAGTCGCCTAGTTTGGTCGAGGGCGCACGACTGGAAATCGTGTAACCGTCAAAAGCGGTTCGAGGGTTCGAATCCCTCCTCCTCCGCCAGCAAAATCCCACTCTAAAGAGTGGGATTTTCCATAGCATGAGTCGGAGAGATTCTTACCCGAGGCTGACGCGAGTTGTTCGGAGGAAAACGCTATTCCTCGCACATCTCCCGTAGATTTTACGGCACGCCGACGAAAATTCCGAACATCGCCCCGTTTCCCCTCACATCCTCGCTGTTCCGTCGCGCTTTGCGCTCCTTACGAATCCCTCCTCCTCCGCCATTAGGGAATAATACGAACTCTGGAAACGAGTTCGTATTATTTTTTGCTATTGATTACTTAGGCATCGTAACAAAACGCAAAGAATCTATTTATTCAAAGAATGCTTGTTTTAGATAGTATCTTCAAGACTACAGCCGTATGCGTTTATCGTCTCTTCTGATGCTTTGTTTGCGATTTTCTTACCCATTGCGCGTTCGATTACGGTCAATATTGCCTTTGCACGCTCGACAAAATAATTGTCGAAATCATCTTGGATAAAGTAATCGTAGTTTATAAGATGAGACTCAACGCGAGTTCTCAATTCAGCCTCACTAATTTGTGCATGTTTGATTATCTTCCTGCTGTATTTGCTGGGTGCGTCGCCTCCGATTTGACGATTGGATTCAGGCAACAGTGGCGTCTTATTGATGATTGAGTTCCATTTCTCTTTCTTGTATCCCATAGATTCGCTATATGCCTCGGGGAAAATATGGTGTATGTCAGGGGCGTCTTCCATGCTCTTTACAATGTCCATCGTGGTGCCTTTTACAAAATCTTTGCAACTTTCCCTATAAACCAAAGCCATTATACCTTTGTATGCGGCGCTGTTTCGGGTTTGCAGCGAAAGGAGTCTTGTGGCAGAAAACCAAGCGGCATTTATTGTCCTGTTTTGACCACCCTGTCCGCGAATGGCGGCGACCATATCCTCTATATCGTTCGCATATCTTGTTTCGTTGGCGCCGCCATACATTTCGCCCATGATTCCACACCAAAACCATTGAGATAAAATTTTCTGCGTTTGCGGCTGGTTAAACATGTGAGTTCCGATTTCGGCACATATAGCGACCAAGGGGATGAGTTGCGTAGTATAAGGTAAATCGCGCATTCTGAACACATATTGACTAAACAGAAAGGCTCTTGCCATCTTGTAACCGTTCAATACAGCGTCTCTGTTTTTCTTGTAGTCTTCAAATGACAACGAAAGAACGTCTTTCTTTTTACATGTGGTCATGGAGCTTGCGCGATATGTCGTGTAAAGAGTGATGGCAGTTAGGAATGCTGTTTCATCAACTCCATACATTATATCTGTTACAAGAGGGATCCCTTTTCCGCGAATAATATCCCTACACTTTTCCCAGTCTTTTCGCAAATCAAATTTGTATGTTGCATAGGTCGCCGTAACAAGCTCAAAAACCGTAAGAGGAACTCCGCCTGTGTTCACGTTTTCAAAAACTTTGCAAACAGCTTCGCGAGGAGTTTCTTTGTCCAAAGTAATTACGGGCAGCTTATAGCCGGTAATGGTTTCGATAACCTCAACTCTGAATTTTTTATATTTATCAAGGATCACCTTATTGTATTGATAGTATTCTTTGTACCCGTCCGCCCAGTCTTCTCTTGCGCTGCTGTCGAAAATGATGTTTATAGGGAACATTTCATGCTCGTATTCCAATTCTTTTTTAGACAAATCCAAAATGATATCGCGATCAAAGTTTGTCTTCAATTTTTTATCTGCTGGGACGGCGATAATCGCGTCAAGGCGGTCTTCGCTTTCGTCAAGACATTTGTTTATATCAAAATAATAGAATCTTTGGACGTCTTTGCCCTTTTCGGTTTTTGTACGCACCGCATTTTTCGAATAAGCAACCCCATACATGGATGTCAATCTTTGTTGACCGTCCAATATAAGCAAGTCAGGCTCCACCCCCATGGCAGGAACTCCTTCAATAGTGCGATACTTAAAACGAATATTTTCGTTTCCGTACTCCAAACACATGATCGCCCCCATAGGGTAACCCTGTGACAGACTTGCAAGAATACCTTTGATTCTATTATCATCCCAAGTCCAATTGCGCTGAAAGTCGGGTAATTGAATCTTTCCATTTGCAACTCCGCGCAACAACTCACTTAATTCAGTATCCAAAGACTTGGGAGCTATATTGATTGCCATAAAGTCACTCACTTTTCAACAGGTTTATTTTGATTTATTATATCACAAATAATCTCCAAAGTAAAACAAGCCGAGCATCCCATGAAGTATTTTATGGATAGTTCAAAGTTCGTACAAGGGCGATAACTCGCCGCCAGCGAAATCCCACTCTAAAGAGTGGGATTTTCCATAGCATGAGTCGGAGGGAGCCTTACCCGAGGCTGATGTATAAAAGCACGGCGCAAGTCGGTGCGAAAAGTCATCGTCGGAAATGCGGCAACTCAGAGCGGTCGCGCAGAGAATGGTTTTCTGTGCGGCTGTTTGTGTCAGAAAAAGATCCCTGCTCATGTGAGCAGGGATCGGGTGGGCAAACGCCCTCTTTTGTGTTTCGGGAAAACCCCTTCTTCCTTCGTGCCTGTGCGGCTAGTCCGAAATCGGACAGACGGGAGTGTGCCGCATCATTTGAATGGCTGTGCCCGTAGGCTCATATGTATTTTGGCTTAAAGCCGCTTTTGTGGGTCACCACAGATCGTCGTTGCGGACGATGGCTGCGCCTTTCGCTGCGCGAGCGATCGCCGCGATGCCCTTCTTGGCGGCTTCCTTGGAGAGATAGCCGTCGTTGGTGGTGGCGACGATATTGCCGTTGGAGGCGAGCAGTCTGAGGCGGATCTCACCCTGTTTGTCGGTGTAGATCTGCCACTTCGGGAATTTGAGTTCCTCCCATTTTTGGAGGGTCTGATCCTCGATGGGGGCGGTGGCGGCGTTGTTGCGCACGCTGTTGATGCCCGTCTTGCAGTTGGATATGGAAGTGTAGAGCCCTGCGCCTATCGCGACCACTCTGTAATTGGAAGAGTAGAGCTTGTAGACGAAATTGCCCTTGTCCGTCTTTTTGATGATGAACTTCCCGTGAGGCGCGCTGTCGTCGCCGGCTTCGATGACTTGTTCGGCAGGCTTGGTTTCCTCTTTGACGACGGGTTTCGCGACAGGCTTTGCGGCAGGTTTAGCCGCCGTCTTCTTCGCGGCAGCCTTTTCCTCCGCAGGAGCCGCTTTTGCTGCGCTCTTCTTTGCGGAAGCGGTTTCTTTTGCCGGAGCTGCCTTTGCCGCAGCTTTCTTCTCGGCAGGCTTCGCAGCCGGTTTTGCCGCGTCCTTTTTGGTCTTGTCGGACGTTGCTTTTTCTTTAGCCACTTTGGTTTCCTCCTTATTGACCTCGGCAGAGGAGGGCGCAGCCTTCTTTGCCGCGGATTTCTTGGGTTTGGGCAGGGCTTCTTCCTCTTCCGCCACGGGCTCGGGTTTCTTCTCCGCTTTGGGCTTGGAAGTCTTTATAACGGCGTTGCCCCACAGATCGCCGCCGTCTGAAGCCGACTGGAATATCACGTGCGACTCCGTCTTTGCTTTTTTCTTGGGAGCGGTCTGCACGGGCGCGGGCGCTTCTTCTTCCTCGGCAACGGGCTCTTCCGCGACCGCCGCAGCGGCAGATCCCGTGACTGGCGTTTCTTCCGGAGCAGGCGCGACGGCTTCCTCTTCGACCGGCGCTACCTCCGCTTCTTCCGCGGCAGGGATGGGCGCTTCGGCTGCAAGCTGCAATTCCTGTTCAGCGGTTTCGTTTTCCGCAGGGGAGGGCTCTGCTTGCTCCTCGTCGGCGTTTGCAAAGTACGCATCGACATTTGCGGCAAGCGCGGCGCTCAGATCGCCTTCGGCGTCGGACTTGTCGGGCTGTTCCTCAACGGCCTCGACAGGTTGCTCCACGGCAGGTTCTTCCGCGGCAGGCTGTTCCTCGACGGGCTGCGACTGCACGGGGGCGTAACTCTCCTCGGCAGTGGGGAAGACGGGCGCGGTGTCGAAGGTGGGAGCAGGCTCAGCCTTATACGCTCTGCCTTCGTCGTCGACGGTGATGAGATCGCCTACGGGCGCGCTTGCGTCATCGGGTTCGAGCTCGCTGTCGAGAAAGACGATGTCCTTATAAAAATCCAAAAATTCCGCCATAATTCATCCTCCGAAAGATAAATCATAATTATGATATCATATTGAAAATGATATTTCAACACACATTAGCAAAAGAAGTGTCGTTTTTTTCTCGCGCGGACATTTTGCATGGGCGAGAAAAAGTACGCGGTGCAATTAGCCCTGCGATTACAATTGTAATTCGGCACGTTTTGTGGTAACATATCCTCATGCGAGATTTCGGATTGAATCCACAACAGACAGCCGCCGTGGAGGACAAAGACGGCGCGATATTGGTCATTGCCGGCGCAGGCAGCGGCAAGACGCGAGTGTTGACGGCAAGGATATGCGCGCTCGTGGATTCGGGCGTTTCGCCCTACAACATCCTCGCCATAACCTTCACCAACAAGGCGGCAGGGGAGATGAAGGAGCGCATAGAGGGCGTGCTCGGCGACTCCGTGAGCGTTTGGACCAGCACCTTCCATTCCATGTGCGCGCGTATGCTGCGCATGGATGCGGAAAGGTTGGGTTACACTCGCGACTTCACCATTTACACGGAACTGGAAAGCGAGCGCGTCGTAAAGAGGGTATGCGACTCCGTGCAGGGCGCGGACGTAAAACGCAAGGGCAGTTATCTCGACCACATCTCGCGCGCCAAGACCGCGGCGCTCCCTCCCGACGAGTATTACGAGGAGATCAAAGACGTCGTGACTGACGCGCGCACCGTCGCGCTTGTTTACCGCGCTTACGAGCAGGAACTCAAAAACAGCAACGCCATGGACTTTGACGACCTGCTGTTGAAGACGGTAGACCTTTTCGAAAAGTGCCCGGACGTTTTGGAAAGATGGCAGAACAGGTTCCGCTACATAAACGTGGACGAATTCCAGGACACCAACCGACTGCAATATAAGCTGGTCAGGATGCTTGCCGCGAAGTGGGGCAACGTGTTCGTGGTGGGCGACGAAGACCAGAGCATTTACAGTTGGCGCGGCGCGGAGATCCGCAATATATTAGATTTCAAACAGGACTTCAAAGGCGCGAAGATCTATAAGCTGGAACAGAACTACCGCAGCACTAAAAATATCCTCACCGCGGCGAACAACGTCATAAAGCATAACGCCGAACGCAACGAAAAGACGTTGTGGAGCGCGCTCGGCGACGGCTACGAAGTGGAGTACTACGACGCGCGCAACGACCGCGACGAGGCGGAGTATGTGACGCGGATCATAAGCCACTTGGAGCGCGGCGGAGAGAACTACCGCGACATGGCGGTGTTGGTCAGAGCGAACTCGCTTACGCGTCTGTTTGAAGAGAGTTTCACCCTGCACGGCATCCCTTACAAGGTGTTCGGCGGTTTCAGATATTTTGAGCGTAAGGAAATAAAAGACACCCTCGGATACGTCCGTCTTGCCGTCAATCCCGGTGACAACGACGCCTTCCTGCGCGTGGTTAATTATCCGCGCAGAGGGATAGGCGCGTCGGCGGTGGCGGAAGTGGCTATGGCTGCGCAGCATAACGGGATATCCTATCTCGAAGTGTTGAGGAAAGGGGGTATGTTGAGCCCCGCTTCCGAAAAGAAAACGGGCAGGTTCCTCACCGTGGTGGAGAACATCTGTAACGCAATTAATGAGATGTCGCCCACGGATTTCATGCAGTATGTCATCACGGCGAGCGGAATAGAAGACGCGCTGAAAAACAGCGAGGATCCCGAGGACAGGAACCGTTACGAGAACATCGAAGGGCTGGTCGCCGCCGTCAAAAATTTCGTGGATGACAACCCGGACGCCACGATGTCCGATTTCATGCAGTCCGTTTCCCTCGTGTCCGATTCCGACGAGATGAACGAAGAGAATTACGTGACCATCGCCACCGTCCATGCGGTGAAGGGGTTGGAGTTCGACGACGTGTTCATCGTGGGGCTGGAAGAGGGCGTTTTCCCCACCTCCGCAGCAGTTTTCAACGGTGACGTGGAGGAAGAGAGGCGGCTGATGTACGTTGCGGTAACGCGCGCAAAACGTCGGCTTTACGTGCTTTCCGCGCATTCGCGTTTCCGTTTCGGCAAAGTGGAGAACAATCCCAAGAGCAGGTTCATCGCCGAGATGAGAGGGGACAGGGCGTCCGTCAGGATAAGCGGCGGATACTTCGCCCCGAAAAAGACGGAGAGCGCGCAGAACTTCGCGCGTCCCGGCACGAAAGCCTCTCCGGTGTTCGTGTCCGCGCCGCCCAAGCGTGCGGACGCTCCCGATTACTCGGAGTTCGTCAAAGGCACAGTGGTTGAACACAGAAAATTCGGGCGCGGCATAGTTCGCGAAACGATAGGAGAAGGCGAAAACAAGACCGCTGCGATAGAGTTCGAAGGACTGGGCGTAAAACGCTTTGCGCTCTCCATTGCCATAAACAGCCTTAGTATCGTCAAGGAGCAAGCATGAAACCTTACGACAGAATGAAAGAGCTCGTGGAGCTGCTCAACAAATACGCCGCGCTCTATTACGAGGAGGACGCGCCCACCGTTTCGGACGCGGAATACGACGCGCTGTACGACGAACTGCGTGCGCTGGAAGAGAGCGAAGGCTACTCCCTCAAAAATTCTCCCACGCACCGGGTGGGCGGCGCTCCGCAAAAGAAGTTCGAGCAGTCCAGACACCTTCTCCGTCTTTACAGCCTGGACAAGTGCAAGACGGAAGGGGAACTTGCGGACTGGCACGACCGCATCTTAAAAGCCGTGGGCAGAGAGCCGGAACTCACCGCTGAATACAAGTTTGACGGGCTCACGCTCAACATCCTTTACGAAAACGGGGAGATGGTGAAAGCCGCCACTCGCGGCGACGGCGTGACGGGCGAGGAGGTCACCGCGCAGGTCAGAACGATAGAAGGCGTGCCGCGCAGGATAAGCTATAAGGGCAGGATAGAGGTGCAAGGAGAGGGCATAATGAAGCTGAGCGCGCTTGCGGCGTATAATCTGTCGAGCGCGGAGCCCCTCAAAAACGCGCGCAACGGCGCGGCAGGCGCCATCCGCAATCTTGATCCTGCGGTCACGGCGTCCCGTCACCTCACTTTCATGGCGTACAACATAGGTTACAGCGACCGGCATTTCGCCTCGCAGTCTGAGATGCACGACTTTTTGAAAGAGGAAGGTTTTGAAACGGAAAGCGACTTTACGTTGTTAAAAGGCGTGGATGAAGCCTTCGCTTTTGCAAAAAAGGTGGAAGAACTGCGTCCCTCCCTGGACTTTCTTATCGACGGCGTGGTCTTCAAAGTGAACGACACCGCGCTGCGCGACGAGATAGGCTACACGGAGAAATTCCCCAAATGGGCGATCGCCTATAAGTTCAAGGCGGACGAGATGACCACCGTGCTGCGCGACGTGGTGTGGCAGGTGTCCAGGAGCGCGAAACTCAATCCGCTCGCCATCCTCGACCCCGTGGATATAGGCGGAGTCACCGTCCGGCGCGCCACGCTGAACAATTACGGCGATATCCTCAAAAAGAAGGTGCGCATAGGCGACAGAGTGTTCATCCGCCGCAGCAACGACGTCATCCCCGAGATAACGGGAGTGGCGGAGGAAGTTCCGGGCGCGCGCGACGTCGAAAAACCGTCGGTGTGTCCTGCGTGCGGAGCTCCCGTGAAAGAGGAGGGAGCATTCCTCTACTGCACGGGCGAGCACTGTGCGCCGCAGATAGTTTCCTATCTCGACCATTTTGCATCCAAAGACGCCATGGACATCGAAGGGTTTTCGGAAAAGACGGCGGAGCAGTTTTACAACGAACTTCACATGACCTCCCCCGTGCAGCTGATGTCCCTCAAAAAAGAGGACATCGCCGACCTCGACCGCTTCGGAGATAAAAAAGCGGAGAACCTCATCGCCGCCGTCAACGCCGCCAAAACTACCACCATGGACAGGCTGCTGTTTGCTCTCGGCATAGACGGCATAGGCAAAAAGACCGCAAAAGACCTTGCCGCGCGCTTCCGCACCTTTGACGCTCTCGCTCGTGCAAGCAGGGAAGAACTCACCTCCGTGGACGGGATAGGGGGAGTGCTTGCAGACAACATCATCGCTTATTTTGCGGACGGCAGCGGCGAAAAATTCCTTTCCGAACTGTATGCTGCCGGCGTGACCGTGCGCGAAGCGGAGAAGAAGACGGGGGTCTTCACCGGTATGCGTCTGGTGCTCACCGGGTCGCTGCCCACCTACAAGCGAGGGGAAGCGACCGCGCTCATAGAAGAAAACGGCGGCGAAGTCGCGTCCTCGGTTTCCAAGACGGTGGACCTTGTGGTCGCCGGCGAAGACGCCGGAAGCAAGCTGGATAAGGCGAAGAAACTCGGCGTCCGCGTCATTGACGAGGCGACTTTCGTCGCTATGCTCAAAGGCGAAACGCCCGTCACGGGAGAATGATATGGAAAAAGAAAGAAGAGTGAAACATCCCTCCGACTCCTGCACCGAGCAGGTCCACATCATAACGCAGTCGGACATAAACGGGTTTGACAGGCTGTTCGGCGGCGCGCTGATGTCCTGGATAGACATCCTTGCCGCCGTGGTGGCGCGCAGACACTCCGAACGCAACGTGACCACCGTTTTCGTGGACACATTGGAGTTCCGCGCTCCTGCAAGGGTGAACGACACCGTGTACATGACGGGCAAGATGACCTATGTCGGCAAGACTTCCATGGAAGTGTGCGTGAAGACTTTTGTGGAGGAACTGTCCGGCAACAGGAAGCTAATAAACGTGGCGTACCTTATCCTCGTCGCTCTCGATGAGAACGAGGAACCCACCGAAGTGCCCGAGCTCCTCCCCGTGACGGAAGCGGAACTGGAAGCGTGGAGAGCCGGCGCGCGCAGACGCGAACTGCGCAAACAGCGGAAAACGGAACATTTTTGAGCGTTAAAGGGGGGATATGTCGTCAAAATCCCGTTCGCAAACTCTTGCGGACGGGATAACTTTTGTGTTATTATAATAAAAATCATTCGGGTGGGTGTGCGTGTATGCGTAGCATGACAGGTTACGGAAAAGGCGAGGCCTCGGCAGAGGGCAGGAGCATCACCGTAGAGATCAAGACCGTCAACCACAAGTTCTTCGATTGGAGCGCGAAGATGCCGAAGAGTTTCCTCTTTGCGGAAGACGACGCAAAAAAAGCCGTCGCCGCAGTCGTGAACAGAGGACACGCGGACATCTTCATCACCTATACGCAGGAACAGGGCAAGCGTGCGGAATACAAGGCGGACGCCGAACTCGCGGCGAAGTACGTCAGGACCGCGAAGGAACTTTCCTCGGCGCTGGACATCCCACTCGGCATCGACGCGGCGGCGCTTATGAAAAATGCGGATATAATAACGCTGGAAGCCATTTCCGCCGACGAGGATCAACTGCGCGAACTGCTGTTGTCCGCCCTTGGCGAAGCGCTGGATAATCTTGCGGCGATGAGGTCGAGAGAGGGGGACGCGCTCGCAGAGGATATCTCTTCCAAGCTGGATTCCATGTCCGAGTCCGTGGCGGTGATAGAGCGCACCGCGCCTTCCGTGGTGGAGGACTACCGCAAAAAACTCACCGCGCGCATCACCGAACTGCTGGGCAGCGAAGTGGCGGACATGAACCGCATCGCTACGGAAGTCGCCTTGTTTGCGGACAAATGCGCCGTGGACGAGGAGATAAGCAGACTGAAAGCGCATATCTCGGCGATGAGGGGGTATCTCGCCTCCACGGGTCCGGTGGGCAGAAAGCTGGACTTTTTGGTGCAGGAGATGAACCGCGAGGCGAACACCATAGGCTCCAAGGCGAACGATCTTAGACTGACCACAGAAGTGCTCAAACTCAAAAACGACATAGAAAAGATACGCGAACAGGCGCAGAATGTTGAATGATATGCAGGCGAAAGGACTTTTGGTCGTGATATCCGGTTTCAGCGGAGTGGGCAAGGGCACTGTCATACAGATGGTGCTGGACGAACTGCCCACGCTGCGTTTTTCCATCTCTTGCACGACGCGCGCTCCGCGCGCCGGAGAAGAGAACGGCGTGAACTATTACTTCCTCTCCGAGGAGGAGTTCGAGCGCAAGATAGAAGAGGGCGCGTTTGTGGAATACACTCGCACCTTCACCAACTACTACGGCACGTTGAAGAGCGAGATAGACGGTCCCATCTCGTCCGGCGTGGACATTTTGCTGGAACTCAACGTGGTGGGCGCGAAAAACCTCAAAAAGCTCTATCCCGACTGCGTGACCATATTCGTGCAGCCGCCTTCGCTGGAAGCGCTCAAAGCTAGGCTCATCGGGCGCGGTTCCGAAAGCCCGGAGAGTTTGGAACGCAGACTGCGCGAGATAGAGAACGAAAGCAAAGACATACCGTCATACGATTATGTGGTGACCAATACGGTGGCGCGCACTTGTGCGGACGAGATAGTTTCCATCATAAAGAGCGAACATCTCCGCACCGACCGCGCCGCAACTCAAAATATATTCCCTACGGAGGACTGAAATTATGATGATCGACCCCCCGATCGACAAACTCATCAAAAGGGCGGAATGCCGTTACGCGCTGGCTTGCGCGGTCGCGAAGCGCACGCGTGAACTGCTCACCAGCGACAGCGCTTATCTTGCCAACAGCGGCGAAAAACCCGTCACTCTTGCCTGCAAAGAGATATACGAAGGCAAGGTCAAGATCGTTCGCGACTGATGTTGTACGGAAGGAACATAGTGTTGGGCGTGAGCGGCGGCATCGCCGCTTATAAGAGCTGCGAACTGGTGTCGCGGCTTGTAAAACTGGGCGCGGAAGTGGACGTCATAATGACGCAGAACGCCGCGCGTTTCGTCGCGCCCCTCACTTTTGAAACGCTCTCCGGGCACAAGGTGGTAACGGGCACTTTCGAGAGGCGTGAGGAGCATGACGTGCACCACGTTTCTCTCGCGAAAAAGGCGGATATCTTCGTGGTTGCGCCTGCGACCGCCAACGTCATAGGCAAGTTTGCCGGCGGCATCGCCGACGATATGCTGTCCACCACCTGGCTTGCCTGCAAGGCGCCCAAACTCATCGCGCCGGCAATGAACACCGCCATGTACGAAGACCCTGCCACCCAGCGCAATATGCGCGCGCTTGCGGAGTCGGGAGTCGTTTTCTGCGACGCGCAGACGGGCAGGCTCGCGTGCGGCGACGTGGGCAAAGGCAAAATGGCGGAGCCTTGCGACATCGTGGACGCCGTCATCGGCGTGTTGCAGCCCCTCAACGACTTTGACGGCAAGAGGGTGCTGGTGACGGCAGGCGCGACGGAAGAGTATATCGACGGCGTGAGAGTGATAACCAACCATTCCAGCGGCAAGATGGGGTGCGCCATCGCGCAGGCTGCCGCCGAACGCGGCGCGGAAGTCGTGCTGGTGCGCGGCAATATGAGCGCTCCCGAACCTCGCGGCATCGCAAAGAGCGTGCGCGTGCGTTCCACCGCGGAGATGATGGACGCGGTGCTTGCGGAAACGGAGGGCGCGGACGTCGTCATCATGGCTGCCGCACCTGCCGATTACCGACTTAAAAAGACTTTTTCCTCCAAGATAAAGAGCGCGACTCTGACCTTGGAACTTGAAAAGAACCCCGACATCGCGGCGGCGGTGGGCAAGATAAAAAACGGACGTAAGCTGGTCATTTTCTCCGCCGAAACGGAGGACCTCCTCACAAACGCCAGAAAGAAACTCGCCGCAAAGAATGCGGACTTCGCGGTCGCCAACGACGTCACCAAAGAGGGCGCAGGCTTTGACGTGGACACCAACATCGCCACGCTCGTGGGCAGAAACGGTGACATCCGCGAGTGTGGGCTCATGTCCAAACGCGAACTTGCCGACGTCATCCTGGACGCGGTCATTCAAAATTATGGTGCTTGAAGTCATCGTTGACATTTCCACGGCGGAGATAGACCGACCCTTCGATTACGAGGGGGAGGATATGCCGCTCGGAAGCAGGGTCGCGGTGGACTTCGGCAGAAAACATACCGTCGGTTTCGTGGTGGGCAAAAAGCAGAGTTCGGAGTTCCACGACCTCAAAAAGGCGAGGCTGCTCGACACCCCCGTGAACTCCGAGCAACTTGCGCTCATGACCGCCATGAGGGAAAAATATTTCCTTCGTCATATCGATGTGCTGCGCCTGTTCGTGCCTTCCAAACTGCGCGACGAAAGGGACCCGGAGTTAGGGCGCATTTACCTTTCCGCAGCCGCAGACCCTTATGACGAAGAGGTGAGCGCAGCCTTAAAACGCGCGCCCCGTCAGCGCGCCGCGCTGGAATACCTCCGCGGCGTGGAAGGGGAATTCCTTTCCGTGCTTACGGAAAAATTCGGAGCAAGCGCGGTGGACGGTCTGCGCGAAAAGCGTTTTGTGCGCGAGAGCAGCGTCCGTGAAGCGCGCGTGCCCCTCCGCACTTTGGAAAGGGAAAACAAGCAGGTGACGCTCACCGACGATCAGCGCGCCGCAGTGGACGCCATCGCGGACGGGAAAGGCGTGTTTTTGCTTCACGGCGTGACGGGCAGCGGCAAGACGGAAGTGTACATGACCGTCATCGAGCGGATGTTGGAGCGCGGCAAGACCGCGATCATGCTGGTGCCCGAGATCGCTCTCACTCCGCAGATACTGGGGCTTTTCCGCGCAAGATTCGGCGATCTGGTCGCGCTCATGCACTCCGGTCTGAACGCAGGCGAGCGTTACGACGAATGGAAGAGGCTGAAAGAGGGCAGAGCAAAGATAGCCGTCGGTCCGCGTTCGGCGGTCTTCGCGCCTCTGGAAAATATAGGCGTCATCATAATAGACGAGGAGCACGATTCCAGTTACGTCAGCGAGTCCAACCCCCGTTACGACACCAAAGAAGTGGCGAAGATGCGCGCGGAAGCGTGCGGCGCGGCGTTGGTGCTCGGCTCCGCCACTCCTTCCATGGAGAGTTACCTGCTGGCGACGGAAGGGAAGTATAAACTGATATCCTTAAAACACCGCATCGCGGCATATCAGCTGCCCGAGATGGAGATAGTGGACATGGTGCAGGAGTTCCGTTACGGCAACCGTTCCCTCTTCTCCGCGGCGTTGAAGGACGGTATAGGGGCGGCGCTCGGCAGAGGGGAGCAGTGCATACTCTTCTTAAACCGCAGAGGTTTTTCCTCTTTTGTGATGTGCAAGGCGTGCGGCTGGATAGCCAAGTGCGAGGACTGCGACGTTTCCCTCACTTATCACAAGAGCGAGAACGTCTTGAAATGCCACTGCTGCGGTAAGCGTTATCACGCGCTGGCAAAGTGTCCGCAGTGTGGCAGCACGGAGATAAAGCACGGGAAGACGGGCACCGAGAAGGTGGCGGAGGAGCTTAAAAACCTCTTCCCCGACGTGCGCATCCTGCGCATGGACAACGATACCACCTCGCGCAAGGACAGCTATTTCCGCATCCTCAACGAGTTTTCCACGGGAGGGGCGGACGTGCTCGTCGGCACGCAGATGATAGCCAAAGGGCACGACTTCCCCAACGTCACGCTTGTGGGCATACTGGAAGCGGACTCCGCACTGTATTTCAGCGATTACCGCTCCTCGGAGCGCACCTTCCAACTGATAACGCAGGTCGCCGGGCGCGCAGGCAGAGCGGACAAAAAGGGCAGAGTCATCCTGCAGACATATTCTCCGCGCCATTACGTCTTCCGCTTCGGCAGGACGTACGATTACGAGGGCTTCTGGCGCAAGGAGATAAACTCGCGGATGGTCACGAAGTTTCCGCCCTTCACCAAAGTGGTGCGCGTGCTCGTGGCGTCGGAAGAGGAACAGGCAGCCGTGGACAGCACGAGGAGCATATACCGCGCTATCCTGGAAATAGAAAAGCGCGAGGGCAAGTTCGTATATATAGGCGCGGCGCGTTCTCCCGTGACCAAGATGCACGGGCTGGTCAGATATCAGGTGCTCATGCGCCTGCTGCCCGAAGTTTTCGAGAGGATAATGCCCGAGATATACGCGCTCACGGCGCAATACAAACCTAAAAAGGGGAGTTGCTTTGCGGAGATAGATCCGCAGAGCCTGATATAAGAAAATGGCGAAACGAATCATCCTGCAATCACCCGATCCCATCCTGTTCAAGAAGTGTCGTCCCGTCGAAGTTTTCGACGAAAAACTGCACATCCTACTGGACGATATGCGCGAAACGCTGGAAGCGGCGGACGGCGCAGGGCTCGCCGCCCCCCAGGTCGCGGTGCTCAAACGCGTGTGCGTCGTAAGCACGGAGGAGGGTTACTTCGAACTCGTCAACCCCGAACTGAAATCCGCGTCGGGGGAGCAGACGGGCATAGAGGGCTGCCTCTCCGTCAAGGGCAAGTACGGCACGGTCACGCGCGCCGATAAGATAACGGTGCAGGCGTTCGACCGCTACGGCAAAAAGAAAAAGTACAAGGTGGAGGGGTTCACCGCCCGCGCTTTCCAGCATGAGATGGATCACCTCGACGGCGTGCTTTACACCTCGAAGTGCAAGGACCTCAAAAACGAATGAATAAACTGCGCGTCATTTTCATGGGCACTCCGGATTTCTCCGCTTGCGTGTTGGAGAGGTTTGCCGCGTCCCACGAAGTGGCTGCCGTGGTCACGGGGACGGACAAGCCCGTGGGCAGAGGTTACGAACTTCGCCCCTCACCCCTCAAAGTCAAGGCGACCGCGCTCGGGATCCCCGTGCTGCAATTCGACAAAGTTTCGCGCGACGGATGCGAAGCGGTGGCGGCGCTCGCGCCCGACCTCGGCATCACCGCGGCTTTCGGGCAGATTTTGTCCGAGCGATTCATCTCCCTTTTCCCATTCGGGGTGATAAACGTCCATGCCTCCTTGCTGCCTAAATACCGCGGCGCGTCCCCCATACAGTGGGCGCTTCTGAACGGCGACAAGGAAACGGGCGTCAGCGTCATGCGCACCGTGAAAGAAGTGGACGCAGGCGACGTTCTGCTTCAAAAAAAGATACAAATAGGCGAAAAAGAAACGGCAGGCGAACTGTTCGACAGGCTCGCGTCCCTCGGCGGCGACGCCCTTACGGAGGCGGTACGGCTCATAGAAAGCGGCGAAGCCGTCTTCACCCCCCAGAACGCCTCCGAAGCCACCCACTGCGGCATGATATCCAAAGCTGACGGAAAGCTGGATTTCAGGCGCACGGCGCGCGAACTCGACTATTTCGTCAGAGGGATGACCCCCTGGCCCTCCGCTTGGTTCGAACTGAACGGCGTGCGCATAAAAGTTTTCGCGGCGGAGCGCGCGGAGGGACACGGAGAGCCTGGCAGAGTGCTCGCCGCGACCCCCTCTCAGGGGCTGGTGGTCGCCTGCGGTGACGGGGCGGTCAGGCTCACCTCCTTGCAGCCTGCCGGCAAACCGCGCATGAGCGATACGGCGTACCTCATGGGTCATAAACTCGAAAAGGGGATATCACTCGCATGAAAGAACATATTCTCGCCGCATGTGCGCTGCTCACGAAGATATACCGCGACCGCACGTACGCCGACCGTGCGTTTGACGGCGAGGATGCCAGCGCGCTCTCCGCGCGCCTCGTGTTCGGTGTGCTCGAAAGGGACACGGAACTTTCCTACATTCTTTCCGAACTGGTGGAGAAAAAACCGAAGCCTGCGATCGCGGTCTTGCTCAAAGTCGGCGCTTACGCGTTGCTGTATCTCGACAACGTGCCCGACTATGCCACGGTCAGCGAGTGCGTGGAAGCGGCAAAAGCGATGGGAAAAGAGGGCGCCGCAGGGTTCGTGAACGCCGTCCTCAAAAAGATCTCCGCGCGCAAATACGCGCTGCCTGCCCCCTCCGACCCCGATTATCTCTCCGTGCATTACTCAAAACCGCAATGGTTCATAGACAAGATGACTCGGGAGTACGGCAGAGAGCGGCTCATCGCCATGCTTTCCGACCCCGTGCCCGAGCTTGCTCACATCCGCGTGAACACCCGTCTGACCTCCGACGACGCGGTGCGGAAACTGTTCGACGCGCGCGCACAGGAGGTGACCCCGAGCGCCGCAGGCGGTATGCTGACCAAAGTAACGCCCCTCGTCAGATCGCTGTTCGCGGAGGGGATGATAACTTTCCAGTCCCCCTCTTCCATGATGGCAGTGAAAGCGCTGGCGCCGGGCGGCAGGACGGAGATGCTGGATCTGTGTTCCGCGCCCGGTGGGAAGGCGGTGTATGCCTCCGAACTCGCTCCCTCGGCGCATATCACTGCGTGCGACGTGCATCCCCACCGTGTGGAACTCATCAAAAAGTACGCCGCGCGTATGCACGCAAACAACATTACGCCGACCCTGTCGGACGCCACCGTGTTCGAGCCGCGCTTCGAAGGGAGATTCGACAGCGTCATGGCGGACGTGCCTTGCAGCTGTTTCGGGACGTACAGAAAGCATCCCGACGTGTTTCTGCAAAGGGGAGAGGAAGCAGTTGCCGCTCTCTCCGCCACACAGCGGCGCATAATAGACAACGCCGTACGTTACCTCAAACCGGGCGGAGTCCTGGTCTATTCCACTTGCACACTGTTCGCGGAAGAAAACGAGCGGAATGCGGAGTATGTCATCAAAAAGGGGCTGCGGCTCGACAAAATGCCTTTGCCGTACGCTAACGACGGCACTTTGAAGATACTCCCGAAAGGGGAATGGGACGGTTTCTTTATCGCGAGGTTCATCAAATGAGCGCAGAGAGGGAGAACGCAAAACTCCGTTTGCTCGGGCTGGATGCCGAGGAGATAGCGGCAATTTTGCCGGAGGGCGCTCCGCGCTACACGGCAAAGCAGGTGCGCGCCTTTTGTTTTGACGGCAAGAGCATAGACGAAATGACTTCGCTCCCCGTATCCCTGCGCGAAAAGCTCAAAGAAACCGCCGTTTCCGTGCCCGTCGGTATCATGCGCGTCTACGCGTCGCGCGACGGCAGCAAAAAGTATCTGTTCATGCTCGACGACGGCAACCTCATAGAAAGCGTATTCATGCCGCACGATTACGGCAACACCGTGTGCGTTTCCACCCAGGTGGGGTGCAGGATGCATTGCGCCTTCTGCGCTTCGGGGGCGGACGGGCTTGTCAGAGATTTGGATTTCTCGGAGATACTCGGGCAAGTGGTCGCCGTAAACCGCGCGGAAGGAGGGAGCGCGCGCAAACGCGCCGTCACAAATATCGTGCTGATGGGCAGCGGCGAACCGTTGGACAATTACGACAACGTGATGCGCTTTTTGGAGGAGGTCACCGCCCCGGACGGGCTTGGGGTGTCCGAGCGCAACATTTCTCTCTCCACATCCGGACTTGCCGACAAGATGAAAAAATTTGCGGACAGCGGCAGAAAAGTCACTCTTTCCGTCAGTCTGCATTCTCCATTCGACGAGGAGCGGAGCAAACTCATGCCCGTGAACAGAAAGTATAACATCGCGTCGGTCATCGACGCCGCGCGTTATTATTTCAAACGTACGGGCAGACGGGTCATTTTCGAGTACACGCTCATCCGCGGAGTGAACGACACCGACGCTTGCGCAGAAAGGCTGAAAGAGCTCACCAAAGGATTTCCCTCGCACATCAATCTCATCCGCCTCAACGAAACGGGCAGCGCGCTCAAACGTCCCACGTCGGACGCGGCGAAGCAGTTCATGCTCAAACTCAACGCTCTCGGGGTGTCGGCGACGGTGCGCCGCAGCTTCGGGGAGGACATAGAGGGCGCGTGCGGACAATTGCGCAGAAGAGTAGCCGCCGAGCTTGCGGCAGGGGATGCGGCGGAAAAGAACTCCGCATCCGAAAGGGAGGGCAGGAAGAAATTCACTACGGCATGAAAGAAAAGGAAGGCAGGGTCATAAAAGCGGTCGCGTCCAGGTTCACCGTGGACTGCGGCGACGAGATAAGGACGTGTTTCGCGCGCAAGAAGCTGAAAGCGGACGGGGCGATATACGTCGGCGACAGAGTGGTGACGTCAAAGGAGCGCGACGCATTCGTCATAGAGCGCGTTTTGCCGCGCTCGGGCGCCCTCATACGCCCTTACGTCGCCAACATCGACGTCTGCCTCATCTTAGTTGCCCCTGAACCCGAACCCGACTTTCTGCTTGCGGACAAGGTGATAGTGAACTGCCTTGCGGAGGGTATAACTCCCGTTTTGGTCTGGAACAAATCCGACCTTGAAAAGGGAGATCTTTCGGAGTATAATGACGTGTGTGAGTGCCTGACTTGCAGCGCGGAGAGCGGCGAAGGGATAGCGGAACTCGCCGACGTCATCCGCGGCAAGACCGCGTGTTTTGCCGGGCAGTCCGCGGTGGGCAAAAGCTCGGTCATCAACGCGCTGTTGGATTCCCCCGTCATGCAGGTGGGGGAACTCGCAAAAAAGATAAAGAGAGGCAGACATACCACCAGACGCGCGGAGATACTGGCGCTCGGCGGAGGGACCTATCTTGTGGATACCTGCGGTTTTTCCATGCTGGACGCCGTGGACATACCCCCCGAAGACCTGCGCCTCTATTACGACGACATGGAGCGCTTCCGCAAGGATTGCCGCTTCAACACGTGTCTGCACCTGGACGAGCCCGACTGCGCCGTCAAAGCGCACATAGGAAAGGGCGTGGGCGAGGGAAGATACCAAAGATATAAGCTCATTTTTACGGAGCTTGATGATAGGAGGAAAAACAAATATGATTAAAGTTGCGCCGTCGATACTCTCCGCCGACTTCGGCAAGATGGCGGATGCCGTGCAAAATGTGAAGATCTGGGGCGCCGATTGGGTGCATTGCGACGTTATGGACGGGGTATACGTGCCTAACATAACCTTCGGGATGCCCATGGTGAAAGCATTGCGCAAATACACCGATCTCCCCCTGGACGTGCATCTCATGATAACGAAGCCGGAAAGGTATGTAGGGCAGTTCTGCGACGCCGGAGCAGACCTTGTGACCTTCCACCCGGAAGCGTCCGAAGACGTGCGCGGCGCGCTCAACGAGATAAAAGCAAAAGGCGTAAAATGCGGATTGGTGGTCAACGCCGATCAACCTTTCTCCGTGGCGGAGCCCTATCTCGGAGAGATAGATCTTCTCCTCATCATGACGGTGCAGGCAGGTTTCGGCGGTCAGTCCTTCAAGGCGGACTGCCTGGAAAAAGTGCGCCGCGGCGCGGAACTGAAAGCCGCGAACGGCTGGACGTATGACATCGAGATAGACGGGGGAGTTTCTCCCTCCAACATCGCCGACTGCAAAGCGGCAGGGGCGACCGTGGTGGTGGCAGGCAGTTCCGTGTTCAAAGCCGCGGATCCCACCGCTGCGGTGAAAGCCATGCAGATCTGAACGCCGTCAAAAACGACACGGCACAAGACTATTGTCAAAATGCGGCTCCGACGGACTGTCGGGGTCGTTTTCTGTGTGTCAAGCGCCGGTCAAGCCGGTCTTTCGAGCGCGGAAAAAAAGCCGGCAGGGCTCTCATTTTCTTGATTTGTGTCAGTCGTGGCGGCAGGCACATACAATATACCGTCGGAGGGAAGATATGAAGATAGTGTGCATAAATCCGCCCAAGTTCGTCAAACGCTTTTTGAGATTGTTCAAACGTAACAAGAAAAAGCCCGTCGAACGCGACGGGCAGAGTGTTTAGATAAAACCGCTCAAGCTCTGTCTATCTTCTGTGAACGCAGGCAACGAGTGCACACATACACTTCTTCGGTTCCGCCGGTCTGGGTCTTGACCTTGACCTTCTGAACATTCGGAGTCCAACTGCGTCTTGTCTTTCTGTGAGAGTGGCTGACCTGATTGCCGCTCATTCTGCCTTTACCGCATACGCTGCAAACTCTGGACATAATACACCTCCTACATGGATAACGCGACTATATTAACAAATCTCCGGACGTTTTGCAACCGATTAAGCCCAAAATAATTCATTTAGTTGCAAAAAATGTTGCGTTATAGTAAAATCCACTCAATAGGTGTTATATGTCACTTACCACGTCCAACAAATACGGCAAGATCGCCATATCCGATGACGCCGTAGCCGCCGTCGCCAGTCATGTGGCTTCGGAATGCTACGGTGTGGTGGAGATGGTGTCGCGCCGTTTCAGCGACAATATCGCGAACCTCTGGGGCAAGACCAAACCCGGCAAGGGCGTTAAAGTCGCGACCGTTGACAACCTCGTTTACGTCGAGGTCTTTGTCATATTGAAAGTGGGCGTCAACATAGAAACGGTCAGGAAGGCTACCGCCGACACGGTCAAGTTCGCTCTGGAACTGTTCACCGGGATGCGCGTGAAGAAAGTTCACGTCAATGTGGTCGGCATCAGGGTCTGATAGGTAAAGAAATGATTCTTTTAGACGGAAATATATTCAAAAATATGCTCGCCGGGGGCGCGAAAGCCTTGGAGGTCAACCGTCCCGTCATCGACGAGCTCAACGTGTTCCCCGTGCCTGACGGCGATACGGGCACGAATATGTCCCTCACCATGGCAGCCGCCATGCGCGAGATAGCCCCCGTGGACACGGGAGATATCGGCGAGATAGCGGTGGCATTTTCCAAAGGGGCGTTGAAAGGCGCGCGCGGAAACAGCGGCGTCATCCTTTCCCAGATACTCAAAGGTTTTGCGGTGGAGCTGGACGCAAAAGCCGCCGTTGACAAAAAGAACTTTGCGGCGGCGCTCAAACGCGGCACGGAGATCGCGTACAGCGCGGTCACCAAACCCAAGGAAGGCACCATACTCACCGTTGTGCGCGTCATGGCGGAAACCGCATCTTCGTTGGCGCGCAAACGCAACATGGAGTTCGAGGAGTTCCTCTCCGAGGTCATAAAGGCGGGCGAAGCCATCCTTCAACGCACTCCCGAAATGCTCCCGGTGCTTGCAAAAGCAGGCGTTGTGGACGCAGGCGGACGTGGGCTCGTCACTGTGTTCGAGGGTATGTACGCCTCGCTGACAGGCGGTGACATCCCCGTCATCGACCCGGCGAAGACCGCGCCCGTTATGGCTCCTGCCGAGTCCAAGGAGTTCGTGTCGCTGGACAACGATTACGAAAACATCACTTTCCAGTATTGCACCGAACTTTTCATCACCCACCTCAAAAGCGCGGTCACGGAGTCGGACATCGACAAGTACCGCGACTATCTCATGACGATAGGCGACTGCGTGCTGGTCATCGGCGATCTGGACCTTGTCAAGACGCACGTCCACACCAACGACCCCGACCGCGTGCTCAAAGCCGCCCTTAAACTCGGCGAGCTGGACAGCATCAAGATAGAAAACATGATGGAACAGCACCGCAAGATAGTGGGCGAGCGCGAGGAGAAAGAGGGCAAACAGAAAAAACAACTCAAACCTTACGCCATGGTCGCAATCTGCGCCGGCGAAGGAATGAAAGCCATCTTCAAAGACCTTTCCGTGGACGTCATCCTGGAAGGCGGTCAGACCATGAACCCCAGCGTCTACGACATCCTGAACGCGATAAACGGAGCCAAGGCGCAGGACGTGTTCGTGCTGCCCAACAACTCCAACATCATCCTTGCCGCGAATCAGGCAAAGGAACTTGCGGACGTCAACGTGCACGTCATCCCCACCACGTGTATGCCGGAAGGCATCTCTGCGGCGATAGCGTTCTCTCCCGAGATGACGCCTGAGGAGAATTACACCGTCATGTGCGGAGCTTTCTCCGAACTGCGCACCGCAGAAGTCACCCACGCCGTGCGTTCCACCAGGATGAACGGCTTCTCCGTCAAAGAGGGCGACATAATCGGCATATACAACAAAAAGATAGTGGCAAAAGGTTCCTCCATAGGCGAAACCACAGTGGACACCGTCAACCGCATGGCGGAGGACGCGGAGATGCTCACTCTCTATTACGGTGAGGAGGTCACGGAGCAGGACGCGGAGAATATGGCGAGCCGTTTGCAGCAGGCGTTCCCCGACCTCGAAGTCGCGGCGTATTTCGGCGGTCAGCCGCATTACTACTACATCATCTCCGCCGAATGAAACTTACCGACATAAAAGGGATAGGGGACGCGACTCTCGCAAAACTTGCGGAACTCGGAATATTTGAGCCCCGTCAGCTCGTTCTGAAACTGCCTTCCCGATATGTGGATCTCAACGCACCCGTGCGCGCCGCCGAAGCGGAGCACGGGGCTTTTTGTATGTTGGAAGGGATAGTGGTGGGGAAGACCGCTCCCTCAAAACGCGGCGCCAAAAGTTTCACCGTGCGGCTTGCGGACTGCTGCGACGCGAGAGGCGGCGGCTTCAAGGCGACGTTTTTCAATCAACCTTATTACCACGCCGCATTCAAAGAAGGGGAGCGTTACCGCTTTCTGGGCAAGACCGGAGAAGGGGAGGTCACTTTGATAAACCCCGTCTTCGAACCTGCCTGCAAACTGCAAAATCTCGACGGAGTTTTCACTGTATATCCCTTAAAAGGAACGATAGGACAAAACTCATTCAAGAAGATGGTGAGAGAGGCTTTGCTCGCTCTCAAAACACAGGACGGCATGCCGGAGGATGTTTGGGAAGCGCTTGAACTTGCCCACTTTCCGCCCCATTCGGAAGAGGCGGAGCAGGGGATAGTGCGCCTAGCCGCCTACGACGCCGCGACCGCCGTTAATATTTACAAAAACACAGTAAACAGAGGGGATCGTCACAGAAAAGTATTCTATGATTTGCCGAATAATATAATACTTTCGTTCACAAATTCACTTTCGGTAACGCCTACCCCTTCTCAGATGCGGACGTTCGAGGAGATAAAGACGGACCTTTGTTCCGAAAACGATATGTCCAGGATAGTCAGTGGCGACGTGGGTTCGGGCAAGACTCTGACCGCTTTTTTCGCTGCGGTGTGCGCCGCGCACGCAGGGCATCAATGCGCCGTTATGGCGCCCACGGAGATACTTGCGGCACAGCATTTTGCGAAATTTTCGGAAGTGGCAAAAAAACTCGGGATACCATGCGCATTGCTCACTTCCTCCGTGCCGCGCTCGGATGCCACGGAAATAAAAGAAAGGCTTGCAAGCGGAGAATTGAAAGCGGTGTTCGGCACCCAGTCGCTGCTGTCGCCCTCCGTTCGGTTTGCCGACCTGACGCTTGCTGTCATAGACGAACAGCATAAATTCGGAGTGAACGAGAGAGCGGAACTGCAAAACAAAGGGGCGCGCGACGTGCTCACTTTGACCGCGACCCCCATACCGCGCTCGCTCGCGCTCACATTTTACGAGGATATCGCGGTTTCGCACGTCGAAAGGAGGGCGGAGGCCTCCCCGAACATACTCACTAAGATAGTTTCCCCTCAAAAACTCGCGGATATGCTCTGTTTTGTCGCCGAAGAGTGCAAAAAGGGCAGGCAGGCGTTCATTGTTTGCCCCAGCATACGCGACAGTGAGGGCTTTGAAACTCTGTCTGTGGACGGTTTCATGCGCGAATACGGCAGGATATTCGCCGACATCCCCCATGCCGTGCTGCACGGCAGGATGTCGGGGGAGGAAAAAGACGCGGTCATGAGCGCGTTTTCCCGTGGGGAACTCTCGCTTTTGGTCGCAACTTCCGTGGTGGAGGTCGGCGTGGACACCAAAGCGTCCGTGATGTGCGTGCTCGCGGCGGACCGTTTCGGGCTCGCGTCCCTGCATCAGCTGCGCGGCAGAGTGGGGCGCGACGGCAGTCAGGCGTACTGTTTCCTGCACGCGTCGCACACTTCCGAGCGCGCGCTGCGGCGTTTGAGCGCCGTGACCGAGTGCAACGACGGAGCCGTAGTCGCCGAACGCGACTTCGAGATGAGGGGAGCCGGAGATCTGCTCGGCACCGTACAAAGCGGTGCGACGCTCACCCCGGGACTGGGGCTTCCCATGACGCCCGGCGTCTTAAAAGCGGCAAGGGAGCTGCCTGCGTGTAAGGCAAGAGCGATAACGGAGTATTTCCTTTCCTCCTTTGCTCCCGAAACTTACCGCAAATTCGCAGAAAAAGTGGTGCGCGTGACGCTGGACAGCTGAGTACGCGCAGGAGCCTGACGCCGCACGGGCGAGCTCGGCGCGCTTGTCGTGTTTTCGCTGTTATCCATGTTATCCTTGACAAACAAAAGTGTAGAGAATATAATAATAGACCGCTGGCGCAGTATTCTAGTCAGTTTTCGCCGACCCGAAGGCGGGGGTAAAATATCGCTAAAGGGCATATCGATGAAGTTTCTGGTGATGGCTTTGGTTGCCCAAACCGGGGCTGTTGCTGGGAGTTAAGACTTTCGGGCGCTTCGCAACGGCATGCGAAACTCGACCCGACTGTCGCGGAGACCCGACTCGGTGGGCGTTGCGCCTACTGACCGGGGTTAAACCTGCTATGCGGTGCGCAAGCGCTGTGTGCAGTGTAGCCTGCTTTGAGTGGAGCTTCAGGGACAGAGGATCCACGCCCCGACGCGTCCGGCCGACGCCGACGGGCGATCGCCTCTCGAAATGTTGTCTGCAAAAAAAGATAAGGGCGGACGAAAATTGTCAAGGAAATCTTCTAGACTGTTCTCACGAGGCAGCTTGGGGATTATAGTGTGCTCTAAGTGGCGATTCGGTTGTGCAGTGGGAAACCCTGCATCTTGCGGAGTAATGGGAAACCTCTCGTACGGCGACGACGAGTTTCCGCAGGGGGAAAGCCTACCGAACCTGATGGCGCAAGGTTTACTCAGGCTGCTGCCAGCGAACATGATGTATGACGCGCTCGGACTTATTCCGGGCGCATTTGGAAAGGAGAGAAAACGTGTCGGAAGAGGAAGTCACCAAAAAGCCCGACGGTGAAGCCGCGCTCACGGAAGAGGAAGCGGCAGGCGCACAACTTCCCGTTGCCACGGCAGGTGCGGACGCGGAGGGCGCCGCGCCGGGCAAAAAAACCAAAAAACACAGAAAAAAGCGTAATCTTTGGGCGATCAAGATCACCGTGGTGACGCTGTTTTTGTCCGCTTTCATAAGTTTTCTCACGGAGATAACCTCATCTGCCGGCAACATCATCGTCACCGTAATCCTCCTGCTTTTCATCGTCCTTGCAGGCATTCTCGCCGACGGCATAGGCGTCGCCGTCACCTCCTGCGACATAACCCCCATCGTTTCCATGGCGTCCAAAAAGGAGTACGGCGCAAAGACCGCCATGTGGCTGGTCAAAAACAACGAGAAAGTGTCCAGCGTATGTAACGACGTGGTGGGGGACATCATCAGCATCATTTCGGGTTCCTGCGGCGCGGCGATAGTCATCGCCATAACCGTGAACCTGGAAGAGAGCTGGCAGCAATGGCTCTCTATTGGCGTGTCCGCTCTCATTTCCGCCGTCATGGTGGGAGGCAAAGCCTTCCTCAAAAACATCGCCATTTCTAATTCCAAGGAATTCGTCATGTTCGTGGCGAAGATAATCGCGGTGTTCCATCCCGAAGAACGCAGGCGCAGGAAACATCAGGCGGAAAAGAAAAAGAAGTTCGACGCCGCGGCGAAAAAGGACGCCCTTCCGCCCTCGGCAGACCGCGACGATAATAAAGACCGCCCCTCCAAACAAAAGCAAAAGAAGCCTTTGACCGCAGCGGAAGCCGCAGCAAGGGCACACGCCGCCGACGCGTCCTCCGACCCTCCCCACGGCAATGCGACTTGACAAATTCTTGCTGGAAAAGTTCGGTCTGCGTTCGCGCACGTATGCCGAAAACCTCATCCTCCGAGGTCAAGTGACCGTGCAGGGAAAGGTGGTCGCGAAGCCCTCGTTCTCCGTTACGGCGGAGGACGACGTAAGGATAACCGCAGATGAGGATTACGCTTCGCAGGGCGCGTATAAACTGCTCGAGGCTCTGCGCGTTTTCGCCATCAGCCCCAAAGGGCTGGATTGCGCGGATATCGGTTGCTCCAACGGCGGTTTCACGGATGTGATGCTGCGAGAAGGAGCCGCCCACGTCCTGTCGGTGGATGTAGGAGAATGCGCGCTTCCCGAACACATCCTTTCCGACGAACGCGTTACTTTTTTGCAAGCCAACGCGCGCGAACTTCCCCCGACGTCTGACATCGACCTGCTTTCGGCGGACCTCAGTTTCATATCGTTAAAACTCGTGCTCCCGAGCTTTTTCGGGCTGTTGAAGGATGGCGGACACGCGGTCGTTTTGGTAAAGCCGCAGTTCGAAGCAGGGCGCGCCGCGCTCAGCAAAAAGGGCATAGTACTTTCCGAAAAGGAGCGTATGAGAGCGGTGGAGTCGGTGGCGAACGCCGCAGAAGGGTGCGGATTCAAAGTCGCGGACATGACTCCTTCCCCCGTCGTTTACGCCGATAAAAACAGGGAATATCTGCTTCATCTCCTCAAATAACGCAGGAAACGCCGCTTTTATACATTTTATAATTATTCGCCGCATATTCGCCGATACGCCATATTTTGCATATTACGCTACTTTTTGCGCATAAAATCCGATTTAATTCAAAAAAATTACTTTCGCGTCCGTTTTTTGCTTGAATAACTCGCGCACGCAATGTATAATTTACCAAACGGATAAAATTATGAAAATAGCGGTTTACACAAAGTCTACTCTGACGGGACATCCCGTGCGCACGTCGCTCATCGCGTCGCTTTCCGCCATGCCCGGTATGGAGCTTAAAAATATCCTTCCGGGCGAGGACATCCCCTCCGACTGCGAGCGCGTTCTCGCATTCGGCGGCGACGGCACGATGTTGGATGCGGCGGTACGCTCCGCACGCCGCGGCGTCCCTCTCCTCGGAGTCAACATCGGCAACCTCGGTTTTCTCACTCAATTGGACTCTTCCGCGAGTGCGGAGGAGGTGGCGGCAGCCCTCAAAAGCGGCGGTGTGAAGCGAAGGATGCTGCTGGAATGCAAGGCGGAGGGCGCGTCTTTCCTCGCGCTTAACGACGTGGTGGTGAAAAGTTCTTCCACCCGTCCGGTCAGCGTGGAATTATACGTGGACGGGCAGTTTTCGGACGCTTACCGCAGTGACGGCGTGATAGTCGCGACGCCCACGGGCTCTACGGCGTATTCCCTTTCCGCAGGCGGTCCCGTGCTAGCGCCCGAACTTTCCGCGCTTGTGGTGAACCCGGTGTGTCCGCACACGCTGCATTCCCGTCCGCTGGTGGTCAGCGCCGCTTCCGTCATAGAGCTCCGCGTGATAGGCGGAGGGGAGGCGCAACTCGTCGTTGACGGGGAGGTAAGACCTATAAAGGCGACCTCCGTCACGGTCAGAAGAGCGGCGGAAAGCGCGCTGTTCCTGGATGTGGGCAAGGACGATTTTTACGAAAGACTGCTGGATAAAATGAACAGATGGGGGTCCGCGCAATCGGCGGAGGTGAACGAGTGATGGGCAGAGAAGCACGACAGAAAAAACTTTTGGAGATAATCTCCGCGCACGATATCGACACGCAGGAGGAACTTGCACGCCGCCTCGCCGCGGAAGGGTTCAACGTCACGCAAGCCACCGTGTCCAGGGATATCCGCGACATGAGCCTTGTGAAGGTGCTTTCCGCCGACGGCAGGAATTACCGCTATCAGGCGCAGTCGCAGAAGGACAGCCGCACGGAACGCTTCATAAGCGTTTTCCGCAATACCGTATTATCCATCCGTTCTGCGGAAAATCTGGTGGTCATCAAGACGGAAACGGGCTCCGCAAACGCAGCGGCGGAAACCATAGACCGTCTGCAAATGGATTGCATACTCGGCGTCATCGCAGGTGATAACACCATATTCGTGGCGGTGGACGCGGCGGAGAACGCCGTCGCCGTCGCCGAAAAGTTGGAGGGCATACTGCGGCCATGATAAGATCGGTCAGCGTCAAAAACATAGCCCTCATCGATAAGCTGGAATTCGAACTCGGGGAAAAGCTCAACATCCTGAGCGGTGAAACGGGGGCAGGCAAATCCCTCATAATCGACGCGCTCAATTTCGTTCTCGGCGAGAGAGCGGACCGCTCCCTCATACGCTACGGCACCGATCAGGCGAGCGTGGAAGCCGTGTTCTCCGATTATCTCACTCCGCAGGTTTCCGCCTATCTCGACGACATGGGCATAGAGCAGGAAGAAGTGCTCATCCTGCGCCGCAAAATGAGCGCGGACGGCAAAAACGAGTGCCGCATAAACGGCAGGCTCACCACGCTTTCGGTGCTCAAAGGGCTTACGGAGCTGCTGGTCGACATACACGGGCAGCACGAGCACCAGTCCCTTGCTAAACAAGCCAATCACGAAGCTTTATTGGACGACATCGGCGGAGCGGAACTCGCATCCGCGCGCGATAAAGTAAAAGAGTTATGCCTTAAATACCGCGCATTGAAGGCGGAATACGCGCGTTACGGCGACGAAAGCGAAAGGGCAAGGCGTCTGGACGTGCTGCGTTTTCAGGTGGAGGAGATAGAGCGTGCCGCGATAGGCGAGGGAGAGGAGGAAGACCTGCTCGAAAAACGCCGCCGCATACGTAATACGGAAAAAATTCTTTCCGCACTGTCCTCCGCCATGAATGTGTTGGACGGCTACGACGGCGCTTCCGTGACGGGCAACATCAAAGCCGCGGAAGGCAGTCTGAAGACCATAGAGTCCTACGACGCCGCCATCCCTCCTCTGTGCGAAAGGCTGGACGCGGCAAAGACGGAGATAGCCGACATCACCGAAACGGTCGGGGAGATAATGCGCGAGCTGGACTTTGACGCCAAGAGCGCGGACAGCATCGAGGAGCGGCTCGAACTGATCAGGTCGGTGCTGCGCAAATACGGCGGAAGTTATCAGGCAGTGCAGTCATTTTACCAAAAAGCGAGCGCGGAAGCGTCCGAGCTGGAAAACGCCTCCGAACGCACCGAAAAGCTGGAACGCGAGATATCCGAAGTCGGCGCACGATTGCAAAAAGCCGCGGATACGCTGGGGGAACTGCGCCGCGCCGCCGCGGAGAAATTCGAGCGCGATATGACGCGAGAGCTTGGGGATCTCGGCATGAGCGGCACCACGTTCAAGGTGGACATCGCAAGCGACCACACCCCCGACAGCGTGGGCGAAACGGGGGGCGACAGGGTGGAGTTCCTCATCTCGCCCAACGTCGGCGAACCCCTGAAACCGCTTGCCAAGATAATCTCGGGCGGAGAGATGTCGCGTTTCATGCTCGCGCTGAAAAATATAGTCGCAGGCATAGACCGCATCGGCACGATGGTGTTCGACGAGATAGACACCGGCATTTCAGGGCGCATTTCCGCCGTCGTTGCGGAGAAGATGTGCAACATCTCGCGCACCCGTCAGGTCATCGCGATCACGCATATGCCGTCCCTTGCCGCAATGGCGGACAGCCACTTCCTCATCGCGAAGTCGGTGGAGGACGGCAAGACGCTCACGCATCTCACGCTGCTTGAAGACGACACGGAAGAAGTGGCGCGCCTTATAGGCGCGAGCGATTATTCCGCTCACGCCGTGCCTCACGCGCAGGAAATGAAAAAATGGGCGGAGGAATATAAAAACTCTCTCGCGCACTGAAAAGTGTCGGCGGCAAAGACCTGTACCCCAAAAATCTACGCTTGAAACGCTAAAAAAACGGAACGCGCCGCAGGGCGCGTTCATCTTTTCCGCGCATATGCTTGCCTAAAACGCGTATGTGTGCTTAAATTATGGGGCGAGATAGCCGGGCGGCGGCACGGGTGACCGTGAGGAAAGTCCGAGCATCACAGGGCAAGGGTGCAGGTCAACTGCCTGTGAAGGCGACTTCAAGGATAGTGCAACAGAAAAAAACCGCCCGAAAGGGTAAGGATGGAAAGGCGAGGTAAGAGCTCACCCGCAAATCGGCGACGAGGCGCGATGTAAACCCCACCCGATGCAAGAAAGGAGCGTGAAATGCGGCCCGCAAGCTCCCGTTCGCTGGAACCGTATGGCAACATGCGGTCAAGATAGATCGTCGTCCAAGACAGAACTCGGCTTACAGACTATGCTCGCGCAAAAGGACAGGGAACACCCCTGTCTTTTTGCATATCCGTATGCCGGATAGGAATGCCAGACAGGAATAATACGAACCAGGTTCCGCGCCGCCGATTTCCGCCTGAACCGCGTCAGTCGCCTTGCTAATACGGGCTGGTATTAGCTGCGCCGACTTTTACCCCAACTGAAAATCATAGATTTTCACTCGGGGACCCCGAAATTGCTCAGCCAAAAATCGGCTGGCGCGGAACTGCTCGCACCTCAGAGCAAGAGATTTTCGGATGATGTTGCACTGGCGAAACGCCGCCAATAGTATACATATTGGCAAGGTTCGGCTGTGCAAAAGCGCCGAAAAGAATTGCTCCGAGGCTGGTTCATATTATTCCTGTCTGGCATAGCAACGCGGATGAAGCGGTTCGGGCGGAGAGCGGCGCGCAGCATTATTCGCTTCGGCATATCGGAACTAATGTGGTAAAAAGCGAGTCACAAGAGGCGGACTCCGCGGATTATTTTCCGCGATCATGGCAACACTAACGGCATGGAATACGCGATAGCGGGAGGGGTGACGGCGCTGTTCATATTGCTGTATCTCGTGACGCGCCCCAAGGAAAGGGAAAAGTTCGTTTCCGCACTCAACGAGGAGGAGTTTGCCGCGCGCGCGAAACGCTGTGCGGAAACGCTTGCCGCGCCTACGGACGGCGGCGACGCCCCGAAAACCGCTCCCTTCAAAAGACAGATCATGCGCGCGATATCGCGCTCGGAACACGCCCACGGCGACGGGGAACTGACCCGACTTTTCATGTTGCTCGCAGAGCGTAAAGAAGACCTGAAAAAGCTGGCAAAGGAGGATTTTTCCGCCTTGCAGGATATGCCGCAGTCGGACGGCACACCGAGAGGGGTCACGGCTGCTGCGCTCACGCTGGAATGTTCGCGTTTCATATTCTGCGCCGAGAGGGCGGAAACCGCGCTCACCGCTTTCAATGCGGTGCGCACCCTGACCTTTTCGGAAACGGAAAATATGCGCCTGGCGTTCAAATACGTCCTGTTCAGGAAGTTGGCGTTCCTATGCGAAAGGCTCATGCTCACGGAAAAGATACGCCGCACGGCGTTGAGGGTGGCGGCGCATCCCGTCCTTTACAAACTTCTCCCTCGAGTCAGGCGCACTAAAAGCGTGATCTTCGCCCGTTTTTGCGCAGGGGAGATGGGCTACGACATCGCGGTTTTCGAAAAGAGATATCTCACCGTCACGGACGGGCTTGCCGAGATGCTCGGAAACGTCATTGACTCACTGGACAACGTGGAGATATTCGATTTTTCCGCCTATTACGAGCCCTGCGGCATACTCTCGCGTTACGACGCCTACCTTTCCGCTTCTCCCGAGGCGCGTTCCGCACTCTGCAAAAAATTGGGAGAGTTGAGCGACGCGGAAAACCTGGACGAATACGCTTACGCCGTCAGGCTGGAAAACTTCGGCGACTACGGCAGACTGCCTCCTCTCAATGTCAAACGGCTCGCCATAGGCAAGGGGAGCCTTATCGCGGCATACGTCAAGGGCGACCTCCTGATGCCTGCGCGCGCCATCTCCTCCGGAGTGATGATGCAGATGCTGTTCGGGGAGGGCAATGGGGACAAAAAAAGCAAAAGTATTATAAAAAATGCAAAAATCAAGAGTAGTTATCTCCCTAAAACGGGAACACCTTCCCTGAACTTCGGCATTGTCGTGAGAGGGGACAAGGTGTTTCTCTCTGACACACCGCCACGGGAAATACCCTCCGTGCAATGTACTCTTTTGCACTCGGGAACGGAGCACACGGTGCGCATAGTGCGCAGCGGCGAGGAGCCCACCGTCACCGTGAACGGCACTCTTATGAAGGGAGTCCCTGCCGTCACTCTCGGGGACAGTCCGCTGGACATCACTTTCACTTTGCCGCAGGATGGCGCCGGAGCGGAATAATACGAACAATGTCAGCCGCCGCCGACCTCTCCTGCTGACTCCGGTTTGCCGTACCGGATCATTACCTGTGCCGCGCCGCAGGGCTCTCTTGCTTCTTCTCCGGGTGATGCGGAGAAAACCCGACACGGCGATAAGCGGAAACGGTGAGACCATATAGCGGACGAAACGCAAGGCCGCGGTATGCGGCACCGCTTATAAAGCGCGCGGCGTACGCCTTTTCGTATTCGACAAATTTTTCGGGTGAGCCGGACGCGCACCGAAGCGTTTTTCTTTACATTGTTTTGCTATTTTGGTATGCTGTCAGTGATACGCGCGCCAAGGCGACGCGTGATACCCTGAAAGGTGGAAAGATGCTCAACATCAACGCGCTCACCAAAACTTATTCGGGCAATCATTCGCCCTCCGTCGACAACCTGACCCTCAGCGTGGGAGAGGGGGAGATATACGGCTTCATAGGTCCTAACGGGGCAGGCAAGTCCACCACCATCAAGTGCATAACAGGCATAGTGGGCTTCGAGAGCGGTTCCGTGACGGTGTGCGGCGTCAACCTCAAAGACGATCCGCTCGCCGCAAAAAGGCTGATAGGCTATGTGTCCGACGACCATATCCTTTACGAAGGGCTGACGGGGACGGAGTTCGTCAATTTCATATGCGACGTCTTTGACGTCCCTTCCGCAGAGCGCGAGGAAAGGTTGGAGCGGTATCTCGACCTCTTTGCCCTCCGCGACGCGATAGGCAAGCAGATCAAGTCCTATTCCCACGGCATGAAACAGAAACTCAACATCATAGGCGCCCTCATCCACGAGCCGAAAGTGTGGATACTGGACGAGCCTATGACGGGGTTGGATCCCAAGTCCGCTTACCACCTCAAAAACCTCATGCGCGAACACGCATCGAAGGGGAACTGTGTATTTTTCAGTTCCCACGTTCTGGACGTGGTGGAAAAGATATGCGACAGAGTGGGCATCATCGACGGCGGAAAGCTGGTCGCGGACTGCACGCTCGCCGAACTCCGCGCAGGTGGACTGGACAATTCCCTTGAAGAACTCTTCCTCAAAATAACGGACGCGCCGATCGCGGCGGAAGGGGAGGCGCCGGACGCCGAAGGCGACGCGCCCGAAGTGAAATGAAAGATTTTGCGATAGTCTTCCGCGTGCTCTACAAAAACCGTTATTCGGTGGAAAAAGAGAGCAACACGGGCAAAAGAAAACTGACCAAAAATACGGTGATGATCCTCTCCATGCTTCCCATGGTGGCGGTCATTTGCGTTATACTCGGGCTCATCGCGGCGCAACTCACCACGCGTTATTCCGCAATGACCCTCCTTAACGCCATACTTTCAGCCGTACAGCTTTTCGTGGTGTTCATGACCTTGCCCACCATGCTCGGCACCCTCTACGCGTCCGAAGACGCGGCGTTCCTTTCCGCGCTGCCTCTGCGGCCGACGGCGGTATTTTCCGCAAAACTGCTGCTGGTCTACATCAGCGCGTTGAAGACCGCCGCGGTGTTTTTGGTGCCGTCCATGCTCACGGTGTCCATAGTCTACGCAGCGTACGGCAACTCTATGTTTTACGGGTTTTTCCCTCTCATCGCGCTGATAGTCGCCGCATCGCCGCTGCTTCCGGTGTTCCTGGTGGTGCTTTTCTCCATGCCTGCCATGTGGATAGGCTCTTACCTGAAAGGCCGCTCCGTGCTGACGACGGTGTTTTCGCTGTTGTTCTACATCCTGTTGATGGCGGCGTATATGGCGCTGGTCTTTTTCATCAACACACGCGGTTTCGGACAGCAGGGGGATATCGTCGGCGAAGAAGTGCTGAGCGGACTCGACGCGCTTGCGAAGGTCATGTACCCCAACTCCGTCCTGATATCCATGTGCCTCGGGATAGACTCCGGCACGAACTTCGGCATATCGCTCGGGATATGGACGGGCGTAGCGGCTGCGACGGTGCTGCTCGCGGCGCTTTTCTACCGCAGGATAACCTCTCGCCGCATAGAGGCGCACCCCGAAGAGGGAAGGGGCAGGCAGGTGTATAAACGCACTCCGTTGCTCGGCGCGCTCATAAAAAAGGATATGTTGAGCATAATGCGCAACCCGTCGCTTGCGATGGCGACTTTCTCGAACACGGTGATAGCGCCCATCGTCATGGTCATAATGTACTTCTTCGTCAAACCCGAGGGACAAGCGGCGAACGAATTTTCCTCCGAAATGATGATGGTGGGCATAGTCCTGCTTTATCCCATCATCTTCCTCTGCGGCACCAACATGGTGGCGATGACGGCATATTCGAGGGAGGGGGAGTCCTTCTTCATCTCCAAATTCCTGCCCATCGCGCCAAAGACTTCGGTGAACGCAAAACTGCTGTTTTCCATGCTGACGTCGGCGGCGGCGCTCGCGGTCATATTCGTGATAGCCGTAGCTCTTTACGGGTTGGACGCAGGCTCTTCCGTAGCTCTGGTCGTCACTTCGCTGTTGTTCTGCGCCGGCACTAGCGGACTGCATATCTATCTGGACATCAAAAAAGGCAACGTGCACTGGAAGACGCAGGCGGACATGAGGGCGAGCGCAGGCGGCGGCGTGGCTGCCATCCTCCCCGTGCTCATAAGCATCATCCCTGCGGTAGGGTTCGTGGTCGCCGGCGTGTTCATGGCAGGGCTGGAACCTTCCCTCGGAAGGAGCGGCGTGCTGGGGCTGTACTGGGGGATCATCCTGGTCGTCGCCGCGGCGGTGGCGGCTGCCGGACTTTATATACTTTACGAAAAAGGCTTGCCTCTTTTTGAGAAGATAGGGGAGAACCGCGCCGTATCGGGACGGAAAACGGGAAGTTTGGGCGGAAGGCGTGGGCCTTTCCTCAAATAAACGGTGAGAGGTGTGACATGAAACGGAAGATAGGGCTGGACGTGGGCGACGTGAGGATAGGCGTTGCGGTGAGCGACCTTATGGGCATCTGCGCGAATCCGCGCGAAACTTACGTGCGCAAAAAGGAGGATCCGACGGCGGACGCGGACTATTTTGCGGAGTACGCAAAGCGAGAGGACGCGGACGCGTTCGTGCTCGGGCTGCCCAAAAATATGGACGGGACGGAAGGTCCCAGAGCGGAGATAACGCGCGAGTTCGGGGAGCTTCTGACAAAAATGAGCGGCATCCCTGTCATATACGTCGACGAACGCCTCACCACGGTGTCCGCCGAACGCATGCTGATAGACGCCGACGTCAGACGCGACAAGCGCAAAAAGGTCATCGACAAAGTGGCGGCGACCATAATTTTGCAATCCTACCTTGACGGCAAACGCTGAACGGGTTAAGATAAACTGGGCGAAGCCCGAAGGAGTTCACAATGGCAGATTTTTTCGATGACCAGAACAATATGGAAGAAGATGACGACATCATAACCCTCTACAACGAGGAGCGCGACTGCGACGAGGATTTTTATCATCTCGCCACGCTGGACGTGGACGACAAATGGTTCGTGGTGATGAAACCCGTCGAGAAACTTCCCGACATCGAGGATGACGAAGTCCTCATCTACGAAGTCCGCGACGGCGACGACGGCGACGTGTTCGTCGCGATAGAGGACGAAGCGCTCTTGCAAAAAGTCTTCGATGAGTTCATGAAAGAGGTGGATTCCATCGAGGAAGAAGAGGAAGAGTGACCCTCTTTTGACCCGTGTTTTCCGAATAGCTCCGGGCGGCGGCGCGGCGATGTCCGCGCCTTGACGAAAACCATCCGCGCTCTCCGCGAAAATTCGGGAAAATAACGCCGTTTTTTTGCGCGAAATTTCTTGCAAAAACTTTTTTTATATAATATAATCGCAAATGCACCGCACACCTCGGCGGAGCCGCAGACGTTCAGCAATGTGGCTGCGGCGGTGAAGCCGGGGGAGGTAAAAACAAAAAAGGAGGCCTAATATGGCAGTCACAACCATGAAAGCCCTGCTCGAAGCAGGCGTGCACTTCGGTCACCAGACCAAGCGCTGGAACCCCAAGATGGCAAAGTACATCTACGCGACCAGGAACGACATTCACATCATCGACCTTCAGATCTCCGTCGATCATGTGGAAGCCGCTTACCAGTTCGTGAAGAGCGTCGCGGCGGAGGGCAAGTCCGTCCTTTTCGTCGGCACCAAGAAGCAGGCGCAGGACGCTATCAAGCACGAAGCGGAGCGCTGCGACATGTACTACATCAACCAGAGATGGCTGGGCGGCACGCTCACCAACTTCAAGACCATCCGCACCCGTATCGACAGGCTGAACAAGATCAATCAGATGGAGATCGTCGGTGAGTTCGAGCTCCTCCCCAAGAAGGAAGTCCTCAAACTCAAAGCCGAGCGCGATAAGCTGGAACAGAACCTGGGCGGCATCAAGAATATGCGCACTCTGCCCGGATGCCTCTTTGTCGTCGACCTCAAAAGAGAAGAGAACGCCGTCAGAGAAGCCCGCAAGCTGAACATCCCCATCGTCGCCGTCGTGGACACCAACTGCGATCCCGACCTCGTGGATTACGTCATTCCCGGCAATGACGACGCCATCCGCGCGATACAGCTGTTCGCATCCGTCATCGCTGACGCGGTGATAGAGGCACGTCAGGGCGAGTCCTTCGGCGCGGCAGCAGCCCCCGAAGCCGCTCCCGTCGAACAGGCAGCAGAAGAGGCAGCCCCCGAAGAGGAGGCAGTCACCCCCGAAGCCGCAGTCGAAGAAGTGGCGCTCACCCCCGAAGAAGCTCTCGAAAAAGCCATCGCAGAGAAAGAGAGCGAGGAAGAGTAACGGATTTTTGCGCGTGCGCCTTCGGGCGCACGCCTTTCAAAGGATTTAACAGTTAAAAACAGGAGAATATTATGGCATTTACCAGCAAAGACGTTATGGAACTCCGCCAGCGCACCGGCGTTGGCATGATGGATTGCAAGAAAGCCCTCGTCGAAACCGACGGCAACATGGAGAAAGCGATCGATTATCTCCGCGAAAAAGGTATCGCCTCCGCCGCGAAGAAGCAGGGCAGGATCGCCTCCCAGGGCATCGTTGACAGCTACATCCACATGAACGGCAAGATCGGCGTGCTGCTCGAAGTCAACTGCGAAACCGACTTCGTAGCAATGAGCCCCGTCTTCAAAGAGCTCGTGCACAACATCGCCATGCACATCGCCGCTGCTGCTCCCTCTTACGTCACCAAGGAGGAAGTCCCCTCCGAAGAACTCGAGAAGGAGAGAGAGATCCTCATCGCCCAGGCGAAGAACGAACCCAATCCCAAGCCCGACGCCATCATCCACAAAATGGTGGACGGCAGGATCCAGAAATATTACAAGGACGTCTGCCTCATGGAGCAGGTCTACGTGCGCGACAGCTCCAAGACCATCAGCCAGCTCGTGACGGAAGCCATCGCCTCCATCGGCGAGAAGATCACCGTCAGGCGTTTCGTGCGCTATCAGATGGGTGAAGGTCTGCAAAAGCGCGAGGACAACTTCGCAGAAGAAGTCATGGCGCAGGCAGGGCTCAACAAATAACTCCGAAAGGAACGCGAAAGCGTTCCTTTTTTTCGTCGCGGCAAACGCCGCAGCCACACACGAACAGGGAGGCATTTATGTCCAAACTCAAATACGACCGCGTTATCATCAAACTTTCGGGCGAGGCGCTCGCCTGTGAGAACGGCGCAGGCATTGACCACGCCAAACTTGCCAAAGTGTCCGAGCAGATCGTGGAAGTCAAGAAAATGGGCGCGCAAGTCGGCGTCGTCATAGGCGGCGGCAACTTCTGGCGCGGACGGCAGGCGGACAGCGAGATGAACCGCAGCACCGCGGATCACATGGGGATGCTCGCCACCATCATAAACGCGCTCGCCTTGCAGGATTGCATCGAGCGAAAGGGAGCGGAAGTCAGGGTGCAGACCGCGCTCACCGTCACGAAAGTGGCGGAGCCTTACATCCTGCGCAAAGCCCTCCGTCACCTGGAAAAGGGCAGGATAGTCATCTTTGCCTGCGGCACGGGCAACCCCTATTTCTCCACGGATACTGGCGCTGCGCTGCGTGCGGCGGAGATAGGCGCGAACGCGCTGCTGCTCGCAAAGAACGTGGACGGCGTTTATGACAGCGATCCCAAGACCAATCCGCAGGCGGTGAAATTCGAAACGCTCACCTATATGCAGGTCATCTCCAAAGGTCTGAAAGCCATGGACACCACCGCCATCACCATGTGCATGGACAACGAGATACCCATCATCGCGTTCAGCCTCAACGAAGAGGGCAGCATCAAGCGCGCGATAACGGGGGAGAAGATAGGCACTTACATCGGCAAGTAAGGGCATTTGACCCTTTTGCGCGCGAATATACCGGGAACGCACCTTTCAAGGTGCGTTCTTTGAGTATTTGATGTTGATTTATACGCGCGCATTTGGTATAATGATTAAAAACCTATCAGGAGGCAATTTATGGCATACGGAATAGATTCCGTCGACCTCATCTTCGAGGAAATGAAGGAGAAATTCTCCAAGACCGTCCATAACTTTTCAACGGAGCTCAAAAGCATGCGCGCAGGCAGAGCGAATCCGCACATCCTGGACAAGATAACCGTCGATTATTACGGCGTCGCGACCCCCATCAACAATATGGCGAACATCACCGTCCCCGAAGCCAGGCTGCTGGTCATCTCGGTTTGGGACAAGAGCGCGCTCAAAAACGTGGAAAAAGCCATCCTCGCCGCCAACATCGGCATCACGCCCAACAACGACGGCAACGTCATCCGCCTCATTTTCCCGGAACTTACGGAAGAGCGCAGAAAAGCGTTGGTCAAGGACCTCAAAAACAATACGGAGAGCACAAAAGTCGTGCTGCGTAACGCTCGCCGCGACGCCATCGACGCCCTCAAAAAGCTGGAAAAGGATTCCGAGATCACCGAGGACGACCTCAAAGACTTCACCTCCGACGTGGACAAGGCTCTCGCCTCTGAGATAGAGGACATCGAGAAGCTGACCAAAGAAAAGGAACAGGAGATCCTTTCCGTCTGATGCTTCCGAGGCACATAGGCTACATCATGGACGGCAACGGCAGATGGGCTGAAAGCCGCGGTCTGCCGCGCAGCGCAGGTTATGCCGAAGGGCTCAAAGCCATGCTGCGCGTTCTCGCACGCACCGAAGAGAGGGGAGTTGCCGCCGCCAGCGTGTACGCCTTTTCCTCCGAAAACTTTGCGAGGCCTTCGGAGGAGATATCCGCCGTCCTGCGCACCGTCGCAAGTTGGAATTCCTCTTACGACGGCTGCTGGAAGGTGACGTATATGGGAGAGCGCGACCTCTTTCCGGATAACGTCGTGAAAAGCATCCGCGAGGTGGAGGAGCGCACCCGTGACAACACGGGGCTGCGCCTCAATATCGCGCTGGGCTACGGCGGACGACGGGACATCCTGCTCGCGGCGCAGAAAGCCGCAAAAAAGGGCGTTCTGACCCAAAGCTCGCTGGAAAACGAACTTTCTTCCGCAGGGCTGCCACCCTTGGACGCAGTCGTGAGGAGCGGAGGTGAGAAGCGGCTTTCCGGCTTTATGCTTTACGAGGCGGCTTATGCGGAACTGCTTTTCACGGACAAACTCTGGCCTGATATGACGGCGGAGGACGTGGACGCGCTCCTTGCGGAGTTCGCCTCACGCACGCGCAAATTCGGCGCATAAAAACACGACCATGCTCAAACGTACGGTAACGGCAGTGCTTCTCATCGCTTTGCTCATCGGGCTCTTCGCTCTGAGCTATTTTGTCGATCACGGCAATATCTTCCTGGACCTCTTCATCTGGATCCTGCTCACGGGCGCGATAAGAGAGATGTACTTTTGCATGCAGGAAGCAGGGTTCAAACTCTTCCGCCTGCCGCTGGCGCTGTTTTTGCTGACTTCTTACCCCGTTATGTACCTGATGGAGCACTTCATGCATCAGGGATATCTGGGGCTCGCGATCGCGTTCGGCGCGAGCGTGCTCGCAGCGCTCATAGTGTTTACATTCGCAGACCCCGAGCGCAACACCCCCAAAGACCTGTTTGCCACGGTGTTCGTCATGGTGTATCCCGGGCTGCTCATATCCCTTGCGTGGATGCTGGTGCAGCGGTTTTCCGCAGTGTACGCCATCCCGTTCGCGATCTTCCTTCCCGTCGGCGCGGACACCTTTGCCTACTGGTTCGGCAGCATGATAGGCGGCAAAAAACTGTGCCCCTCCATCAGCCCCAAAAAGACTGTCGCAGGCTTTTGCGGCGGACTTTTCGGCGGTATGCTGGTCGCGGTGATAATGTTCCTGCTCTTTGAGCAGTTCTTGCTCTTCCCGGAAGCAGGGTACATCCCGTTCACGGACGCCGCGTGGAAGTCTGCGCTCATATATCTTGCGATAGGTCTTGTGGGCGCGGTCGCAGGGCAGCTCGGCGACCTTGCCGCTTCGCGCATCAAACGCGCGCTTGGCATCAAAGATTTCGGGAAGATATTCCCGGGACACGGGGGGATAATGGATCGCTTCGACAGCATCATGGCAGGCATCCTCGTCCTCTTGGTGTCTTTCAGCGCGATATACGGCGCGCAAGGCATAATAGGGTTCTGACCCTCATCCGAAAAGCTATCAACGGCAGGCTATCGGGCGCTGCCGCACGGAGATAAAATGGCTGAAAAGAAAACAGTGACCCTCACCGTTCTGGGCAGCACGGGGTCCGTGGGAAGACAAGTGCTCGCCGTGGTGGACCGCCATCCCGACCGTTTCAAAGTGGTCGGGCTTTCGGCTTTCACCAACGAAAAGCTGTTGCGCGAACAGATAGACAAATATTCCCCCAAGCATTACTACTATCCTGCCGGCGGAGTGGAGATACAGAGCAGTCTTTTCGACTTTCTGGACGATGAAAAATTCGCCTCCAAATGTGTGGGAAGTCTGGAAGAGCTGGCGGATCATACTGCCGACATCACAGTGTCGGCGGTGAGCGGCATAGCCGGGCTGTGGGCGGCGGTCGCGGTGCTCAAACGCGGCGGCACTCTCGCCATTGCAAACAAAGAAACCATCGTCTGCGCAGGCAGGCACTTAAAAGCGCTGGAAAAGAAGTACGGCGGCAAGATACTTCCCCTCGACACCGAGCACTCCGCCATAATGGAATGTCTGTCCGGGGCGGACCCCAAGAGCGTAAAGAGCCTTATCCTCACTGCAAGCGGCGGCGCTCTCCGCGATCTGCCGCAGGAGAAACTTTGCAAAGTGACGGCGAGGGAGGCGCTCAATCATCCCGTTTGGAGCATGGGCAAAAAGGTCACCATCGACTCTGCGACCCTCTTCAATAAGGGGCTGGAAGTCATAGAGGCGATGAGACTCTTCGGCGTGGACGCGGACAAAGTAAAAGTGCTCATGCACCGGGAGAGCGTCATCCACGGTATGGTGGAATTCGTGGACGGCGGCATCAAAGCCCTGCTCAGCACCCCCGATATGGCGCTCGCGATACAGACCGCGCTATTTTATCCTACCAAAGTCCCCGGCGCGGTGCAGGAACTCGACCTTGCCAAACTCGGTTCGCTGGAATTCGGCGCGCCTGACCTTTCGAGATACCCCTGTCTTGAAGTCGCCATGCGCGCGGCGAAAGCCGGGGAAGGCGCATGCATCGCGGTGTCGGCTGCGGACGAGGTGTTGGTGGACGCGTTCATCGCAGGGACAATAAAGTTCACGGACATCGCCGCGGTGCTGGATAAGGTGGAGCGCAAATTCGCAAAAGTGGGCAACGTCGCCCTGGAAGATATGATCGGTATAGACGCGGAAGCCAGGAAATACACTTATTCCATAGGAGTAAAGTAAAGTGCTGCTTACGCTGACATCCGCAACGGCAGGTGAAGTGTTCACCTATATCGGGTATGTACTGCTTGCGCTCGTCGCCCTGATGATAATGATCGTCATCCACGAGTCGGGGCATTATCTGGCAGGCAAGCTGTTGGGGTTCGGGATAGACGAATTCGCGATAGGGTTCGGTCCTCCCATCCTCAAAAAGCGCAACAAAAAGACGGGGGAACTCTTCACGCTTCGCATACTGCCGCTGGGCGGATTCTGCGCCTTCCGCGGCGAGGACTCGGAGGAAGGGGAGGACGACCCGACCGCGTTCAACCGTCAAAAGCCCTGGAAACGCCTCATCGTGCTGTTTTCGGGCGCGTTTTTCAACTTTTTGAGCGCGATCCTCATCATAACGGTGTACTTCACCGCGTACGGTCAGGTGCTGCCCGTCGTCAATACCGCCTACGAGGTGAACGGGCAGGAAAACGTCTTCCGTCCCGGCGACGTCATACTGGCAAAGGACGGGTTGCAGGTCAACATCATGACCTACGACGACATACTCGGCACCTTCGATGACGTGAAGACGGGGACAAAATTCAAGATACTTCGCGACGGAAAGGCGATGACCGTCACCGTCACGGTGGGCAAATACACCATAGAAGACGAAGAATTCCTGGAAGAGGGCGAGTCCCCGGAGCGCACGGGCGCAGGCATCATCTACGGCGCGCAGTCCGTAAAACTGGGCTTTTTCCGCTCGCTGGGGCGCTCGTTCGGGTTCAGTTTCTTCATCGTGTTCAAGATACTGGCGTCTATCGGCGCGCTGCTCACGGGACAAGTGGGGCTGGAAGCCGCAGGCGGCACCATAACGGTGATAACCACGATAGCGGAAGTCAGTTCCACGGGGTTCGGCTCGTTTTTGTACGTAGTGGCGATAATCTCGGCAAACCTGGCGGTCATGAACCTGCTTCCGCTGCCGGCGCTGGACGGCTCGCGAATGGTGTTCACACTGATAGAAATGATTTTCCGACGACCGGTGCCACGCAAGGTGGAAGCGGTGATACACGTCGTAGGCTTGGTGCTGTTGGTGCTGCTTGCGGTATTCCTGGATATCTTCCACCTGGTCAGGACGTGAAACGCGCGGAAAAGAAGTAAGAGGATATGAAGACCGAAGATAAAAACATGCCGTCAAGGCGAAAAACAAGACAAGTCCGCGTCGGAAACGTGAAGATAGGCGGAGGCGCGCCCGTGAGCATACAGTCCATGCTCAACACGCCTACCGTTGACGTTGACGCCTGCGTCGCGCAGATAAACGAGCTCACGGACGCAGGGTGCGACCTCGTGCGGCTCGCGGTGCCCAACGAAGCCTCCGCGGAAGCGTTCGGCACGATCGCGAAAAGGACGGGGCTGCCGCTTATCGCGGACATACATTACAGCTACAAATTGGCGCACATGGCGCTGGACGCCGGAGCGAAAAAGATACGGATGAACCCCGGCAACATGAGGGACTTCTCCGAAATAAAATACCTCGCAAAGAGAATGGCGGACGCAGGAGTTCCCGTCAGAGTGGGGGTGAACGGCGGTTCGCTGGACCCGAAATTCGACGGGATGGATGAGAGCGACGCGCTGGTGGAAAGCGCGCTCGAATGCGCGAATGTGTTTGAAAGCTGCGGCATGAAGGATATCGTGCTCGCCATAAAAGCCTCCGACGTCATAACCATGGTGCGTGCCAACCGAAAAGCGGCTGCCGCCTGCGACTTTCCTCTTCATCTCGGCGTGACGGAAGCAGGCACGCTCCGCAGCGGACTGGTGAAGTCCTCCATAGGCATAGGCATGTTGCTCGGCGAGGGCATAGGCGACACCGTGAGAGTGTCCCTGTCCGCGCCTCCCGTTGAGGAAGTGCTGGCGGCAAAGACGCTGCTGCGCTCGCTCGGTCTGAAAAAGGACTGCGCGGAAGTCGTATCCTGTCCTACCTGTGCGCGCACGGAGATAGACGTGGAGGGGCTGGCGTCCGCGGTGGAACGCGCCACCGCGCATGTGCGGCTCCCTCTCAAAATAGCGGTCATGGGCTGTCCGTTGAACGGGATAGGCGAGGGCAAAAACAGCGACCTCGCGATAGCAGGCGGAAAAGACAAGTCCGTCATCCTGCGCGACGGCGAGATAGTCGCAAAAGTCCCGGGGAAGATGGTGTTGCCGCTGTTCATGAGCATGCTGGAGGACTACATAGCCGACTATTCTAAAAATAGCCCAAAACGATAATAGTTTTGACCCGATACCGAAGGGGCGGAGGCAAATGTGCATAATAAATTTACGGAAGAGTTTGAAAAACTGACGGGCGGAGCGTTCCCCATGCTCAAATTCAAGTCCGCGTCCTATCAAAAGGATGTCGGGACTCTCGCCGTGCGCTTCCTTATATCGGCGTACGACGCGAGGGCTTTTGACGACGAATGCAGAAAGAAGGTGGACGAAACGCTTAAAAAGATATTTGCCGGCGTGGACGTAAGGGCGGAATATATCCGCACATTCGCGGACGAGAGCACCGTCCGCAATAAGATCGCGGAGTTTTTCAACACTCACAACCAGTTGGTGCTGAGAATGCTCACTCCCGATAAGATCACCGTCGCTGTGAACGACTCCACCGTGTCCGTCACCCTGGAGCTGGAACATTCCATGTGCAATATGCTGCGCTCCTCCGACGCCTTGAAGGAACTCGCCGACTTTCTGGACCTCAATTTCAACCACAAAATATCCGTAGGGCTCCGCGAAACGGAGGACAGTGACGCTTCCGTGATAACGAATCCTATGGAGAGCGTGGTGGTGAAGGACAGTTCTTCCAGGCTTATATACGCGGAAGCCGTCAAGAAGATCTACGCAAGAGGAAAGATATCGGGCATCAGTCAGATGCCGGCGTATATCGGCGACATCAGGCATGCGGTGGACAACGTCGTGCTTTGCGGCAGGATAAGCGGCGTCGTCAAACGCACTTACAAGAACAAAAAATACACCCCCGACGACCCCAAAAACGGGCCGGAGGAGCTCCCTCTCATCCGCTTTTTCATGGACGATACCACGGGCAGGATGGACTGCGTTTGCTTCCCTCGCCCCGATGACGCGGACGCTTTTGACAGCCTGAACGAAAAAGACGAAGTGATATGCACGGGCAAAGTGACCATATCCTCCTATAACGGCGCGCCCAGCTTTGCGATAAACGCTCTGTTCACGGCGAAGATAGATTTTTCTTCCGTGCAGGCGGCGGCGTCGAAGCCGGTGCCCAGATATTATTCCGTCCTTAAACCGCAGCCTTTCAAGGAAGTCGCGGTGAAAAAATCCCTCTTCGACGACGCGGAAAAGCCCGTACCCGATTATTTCAAAGGCAAGACTTTCGTCGTCTTCGACTTCGAAGCCACGGGGCTGGACATCGCGACCATAGAGCCGATAGAGATAGGAGCGGCAAGGATAGTGGACGGAAAGGTGACGGAAACCTTCACCACGCTGCTGGACCCCAAATGCCACATCCCCGACGAAGTGGCGCAAAAGACGGCGATAAACGACGATATGGTGCGTGGGATGCCCACTTTCAAGGAGATACTTCCCGACTTTTTCAAGTTCACGAGAAACGCCGTGCTGGTGGGGCACAACATCTCCGGCTACGATTTCCCCCTCCTTAACAAGTATGCGTCCGCGGAAGGGTACATCTTCGACAACGAACTGGAAGACACCATCGTCCTCGCGCGCAAATATATCCCCGAGGCCCGTCACGTCGGTCTGGAAGCCCTGACGAAGATGTTCGACATCACGCACGTGAACGCCCACCGCGCCATGGCGGACGTGTTCGCGACCGTGGAATTGCTGCGTATAATCGCGGAAAGGATGTAGGCGCGCCGCGCGTTGCACAAAAAATCCTCCTTTTCGGAATAAAACGCCGCAAAACGCTTGCATATATTATTTTAATGTGCTATTTTATATATGCTTTAAGTAGAAACTACTGAGAGTGAGCAGCTGCTCACTCTTTGTTTTAAGGAGAGTATATGGCGAAGGACGCGACGCGGACGCTTCCGCAGGAAGCGCGCGACAGGATAGAACGGATAGTCGCCGACACCGTGACCGGGGTCGACTCCGGTTTCGAGGTGGTGGAGGTGCGTTACACGAAAGAATACGGCAGGTTCAACCTCACCGTGTTCATCTGGCACGCCGACGAAGTGACGCTGGACGACTGCGAAAAGGTGCATAACGCGCTCTCCGACGCGCTGGACAAGGTGGACGACCTCTTCCCGGACGAGTACGTTCTGAACGTGTCTTCCTCGGGGCTGGACCGTCCCATCGTCACCGACGACGATTTCAGGCGCGCGCTGGGCACGGAGATAGAGGCGATCGCTCCCGAGTGCACTTACCGCGGCACGCTCACCGCATACACGGCGGAGGACTTCACCATTCTCACCGGCGGCAAATACGAAAAAGAAAAAACCATAAACAGAAATAACAAAACCAAGGTGCAACCGTACATCGGGTTTTAGGAGGAAACAATGATCAACAAGGAATTCTTTCAAGCCCTCGAGGAGTTCGCAAAGGAAAAAATGATCTCCAGGGAAGTGGTCATCGACGCGCTCGAATCGGGCATTGCCGCCGCTTACAAAAAAGAGTACGGCGAGAGCAAACCCATTGCGGTCAGATACAACGAGGAGAAGCAGTCCGTCAAGGTGTACGCTCACAGGATAGTCGTCGAAGAGGTGGAGAACCCCGACGAAGAGATATCTTTGGAAGAAGCGCGCGAGATCAAGCCCACCTACAAGGTCGGCGAGGTCGTCATAGAGGACATCAATCCCAACGAGTTTTCCAGGATAGCCGCCCAGACCGCGAAGCAGGTCATCATGCAGAAACTCAACGACGCTAAGAAAGAGTTCGTGCGCAACGAGATGACCGAGCGTCAGGGCGAGATACTCAACGCCATAGTCAGGCGCAAGGAAGGCGCCACCGTCTACGTCGAGATCAGCGGCACGCAGATGGAAGGCGTGATGGCTCCCGGCGATCAGATACCCACCGAGCGCTACAACGTCGGCGACATAATCAAGGTGTTCATCAAGAAGATACGCGAAGGCAAGAACGGCCCCCAGGTGGTGGTGTCCAGAAGCTCTTCGGGCTTTGTCAAGCGTCTGTTCGAGCTGGAAGTGCCCGAAATCAAAGCAGGGCTTGTCAAGATAGTCAACATCGTCCGCGAGGGCGGTTTCCGCACCAAGCTCGCAGTCTACTCCGAAGACCCCAACGTGGACGCGGTCGGCGCCTGCATAGGCAACAAGGGCGTGCGTGTGAACGCCGTCGTGGGTGAACTCGCAGGCGAGAAAGTGGACGTCATCGAGTGGTGCGCGGACGCGATAGAGTATATCGCGAGGGCGTTAAGTCCGGCACAGGTGCTGATGGTGTCCATCAACGAGGAAGAAAAACACGCGCGCGTCGTCGTCCCCGACGAAAAACTCAGCCTTGCCATAGGCAGGAACGGGCAGAACGCCAGACTCGCCGCAAAGCTCACGGGCTGGAAGATAGACGTCAAACCCTATTCGAGCATCATGGCTGCGGAAGGCGGCGCGGAAGAAGAGGCTGCGGATGCCGAGTAACGCGCCCGATGTGCGCAGATGCGTCGCTTGCCGCGAGCACGCGCCCAAATCGGAAATGATACGCGTGTGCCGCTCCGCCGACGGCAAAGTTTTCGTGGACGATACCGGAAATGCGGACGGAAGAGGAGCGTGGGTGCATAAAAATAAAGAATGCGTCGCCCTCCTCAAAAAGAAACACGCTCTGAACGCCGCTTTCAAATGCGCCGTCCCGGAGAGCGTGACGGAGGAATTGGATGCACGCGTCTGAGATCGCACCGTATGTGGGCTTCGCACAAAGGAAAGGTTCCGTGCTGTACGGCGCGGAAAGGATCACGGAAAGAGGGGCGCGTCCTCTCGTCGTGCTGATGGATTCCGCCGCGCCTGAAAAGTTCAAAAGCAAGCTCGCTGCAAATTGCAAAAACACGCCGTGCGCCGAGGTGGAGCAGCTCCCCCTCGCCACGCATCGCGAAAACGTAAAAGCCATAGCCGTCACGGATCCTTCTCTCGCGGCGGCGATAATCGACCTCATGAGGTAGCTATGAGTGAAATCAAAAAGGAAACCACACAAGACTCCGTAAGGCAGCTCGCCCCCTACAAAACGGGCAAACTTGCCGAGCTTCGCGCTGCCGTCGCGGCGCAGAAAGCCAAAGCCCTCGCTCTTATGACGGCTGTGCGCAGCCGCCGCGATATCCTGTTCGCGGAAGAGGAAGCGAGGAGGGCGGAAGAGGAGAAGCGCGCCGAGATCGCGGAAAAAGAGGCGGAGAAAGAAAAGGAAACCGTCCCCGAAGAGGCGGAGGAAACCGTCGCGGAAGAAAGGACTGTCGGCGCGTCGGAAGGATCCGTCGCAGGTGAAGAAAAGGCGGAAGCCGCCGCCCCCGTCCCGGAAGAGGCGGAGCAGACCGCGCCTTCGGAGAGCTCCGAGAGCGATAAGGCGGAGGAAACCGCCGCGCCCGTCGAGCAGGCGGAAACTCCCGTCCCCGACGCCAAGGCTCCCGAAGTCGAAAAAGAGGAAAAGCCGGAGGAAAAGACCTCCGCACCCAAGCAGGAGAGAAAGATAATCCCCACCTCCAATCCTTCCGTCAAGCAGGAGATACTCCCCAACGGAGAGGTGAGAAAGATATACGTGCCGCCAGCCCCCACGCCTAAGAGCAACATCAAGACGAGGGTGTTCGACGGCGGCTACACCGGAGGCAGATCTCCGCGTCCGCAAGGGGACAGACCCCAGCAGGGCGCGCGTCCGGCTTTCCAGGGCGGCGGACTGCGCCGCGACAATATGGCGGCAAATCTTCAAAAAGCAGCCGCTATGCCCACGGGCAAGCCTTCCACCCAGAAGAACAAGAGCGCGAACAAGCCTGCCGGCGGTCAGCGTTTTGACGACCGCGGCAGCATGAATAAGCGCGCGCTCATGAAGAAAGGCTACATCGTGGACGACAGCAAGATGGTCATGGACGACGAAGATCCGAGGGTGCGCGTGTTCAAGAGCAAATCCAAAGCCTCCGGCGGCGGACAGTCCTCTTACGTGGAACACGCCGTCATCACCACCGATCCCGTCCCCATCAAGGTTTTGAGCGAAAAGACGGGCATCCCCGTGGCAGAACTCATCAAAACGCTGTTCATGCTGGGCATCATCAAGACCATCAACGAAAGCGTGGATTTTGCCACTGCGGAACTCGTGGTCAGCGAGATAACCAAAAACCGTCCCATCACCCTCGAACTCAAACCCGAGGTCACCCTTGAAGAAACTCTGTCCGCAAAACTCATCATCGACGACGAGGATACGGACAAGCTCAAACCCCGTCCTCCCGTGGTCACCATCATGGGACACGTCGACCACGGCAAGACCTCGCTTTTGGACTATATCCGCAAAGCCAACGTCGCAGGAGGGGAAGCAGGCGGCATAACCCAGCACATCGGCGCATATACGGTGTCGCTGAAAGGCGCGCCCATCACATTCCTGGACACGCCCGGTCACGAAGCGTTCACGTCCATGCGTGCGAGAGGCGCGCAGGTCACGGACGTCGCGGTGCTGGTGGTGGCGGCGGACGACGGCATCATGCCGCAGACCGTCGAGGCAATCAACCACGCGCGTCAGGCGGAAGTGCCCATCATAGTCGCCATAAACAAGATCGACAAACCCGGCGCGAACCCCGATCAGGTGTTGCAGCAGCTCACGAACTACGACCTCCTGCCCGAAGAATGGGGCGGTGAAACTCCCGTCGTCCGCGTGTCCGCAAAGACGGGCGAAGGCGTTGAGAGCCTGCTGGAAAACATCCTTATCATGGCGGAGATCCGCGAACTCAAAGCCAATCCCGACCGTCCGGCACGCGGCACCATCATCGAAGCGCGTCTGGACAAAGGCGTGGGCAAAGTGGCGACCATACTTGTTCAAACGGGCACTCTGCACATCGGCGACAACGTGGTCGCAGGCACATCCACCGGCAAGATAAGAGCCATGGTGGACGACAAGGGCAGAAAGGTCAAAAAGGCAGGTCCCTCCACCCCCGTGTCAGTCACGGGTTGGGACGAAGTGCCGGAAGCCGGCGACATCATCGACGTCGTTGCCGACGAGAAGTTCGCAAGAGAACTTGCGGAGGAACGCCGCCTGAAACTTGCCGCAGGTGCGGAGGAAACGGGATCCGTGTCCCTCAACGACCTCTTCGACAAGATCAAGAAAGGGGAACTCAAATCCGTCAAGCTCATCATCAAAGCGGACGTTCAGGGTTCGTTGGAAGCGGTCAAGCAGTCGCTTTCCAAACTCGGCAACGAGGAAGTGGACATCGACATCATCCACGGCGCGGTGGGCGCTATCAAAGAGAGCGACGTCACCCTTGCCGATACGGCAAAAGCCATCATCATCGGCTTCAACGTGCGCCCCGACGCGAATGCCAAAGCGCTCGCGGCGCAGAAGCACATCGACATCCGCTTCTACGACATCATCTATAATGCCATCGAGGACATCGAAAAGGCGGTCAAAGGTCTTTTGGAGCCCAAGTTCCGCGAGAACGTCCTCGGCAGCGCGGAAGTCAGAGAACTGTTCAAGATCACGGGCGTCGGCATCATTGCAGGCTGCCATGTCACGGAGGGCAAGATCGTCCGCGGCGCAAAGGCAAGACTGCTGCGTAACGGCGCGGTGGAAGCCAACAGCGAGATCGCGTCCCTGCGTCACGGCAAGGACGACGTCAAGGAGATGGCGAAGAACTTCGACTGCGGCATAATGCTCCTCAACTATCAGGACATCAAAGTCGGCGACGTCATAGAAGCCTTCGTAATGGAGCAGATCAATGAAGATTAGGATAGAGCGCGTCAACTCCGAACTGCAAAAGCAGATAGCGGCGGTCATCGCGCACGACCTCAAAGATCCGAGGCTGGGGTCGGGCATAGTCAGCGTCACCAAAGTGTCCACGACGCCCGATCTCAAATTCGCCAAGGTGTATCTCTCCGTCTACGCAAAGACGGAAGAGGAGCGGCTCGCTGCGCTGGAAACTGCGCGACGCTCCAAAAACTTCATCCGTAACAGACTGAAAGAACTCGTCCAGATAAGGCTGTTGCCTGACCTCGATTTCAAGCTCGACACCAGCGTGGACTACGGCATGAAGATAGACGGCATCCTGCGGACCATAGACATACCGCCCCTGCCCGAAGAGGACAAATGAAAGAAAGACTGCAAAAGATAGCGGATATGCTGAAAGCTGCGAGCGATATCGCCGTGTATTGTCATTCCAATCCCGACGGCGACACGATAGCCTGCGCGCTTTCCGTATGCCGCGCGCTCGGGGCGCAGGGCAAGACGGTCACTCCCGTCTGCGAAGACGCTGTCCCGGAAAAATACCTCTTCATGGAGGGCGCGGACAAATTTATTCGCCCGGACAAGCGCGTGCACGAGATGGCGCTCGCCGTGGATTGCAGCGGACCGGACAGGCTGGGCGGCGCGTCCAAAAGTTTTCTTTCCGCAAAAAAACGCGCTTCCGTCGATCATCATCTCTCCCACGTCAATTTTGCGCAGACGGACTATACGGAGGCGGATTCGGCGGCTTGCGCGGAGATAATTTATCTGTTGCTGGACGGCATGGGCGCGGTGGACAAAGGCACAGCCGCATTGCTGTTTGCCGGCATCGTTGCGGATTCGGGATGTTTTCAATATCCTTCCACCACCTCGCGCACTCACGAGATCGCGGCAAAACTCATCGAAAAGGGCATTGACGCTGCTGACATCGTGTACCGCGTGCACAGACGTCTGACCCCCGAGGTTTTCACGCTCAAAATGCGCGTGCTTTCCAAATGCCGTCTGTTCGACGAAGGAAAGATCGCAGTCGTCACCTTTACGAAGGAGGACTTCGAAGCCACGGGCACCCGTCCCTCCGACACCGAAGGCATCATCGCTTCCGCGATAGACATCGACGGCGTGGAAGTAGCGTTTGCGATATCCGAAGTGGGGGATAAGAATTTCAAGGTAAGCGTGCGCACCAAAGATCACGCCGACGCAAGCGATATCGCCGCCGTCTTCGGCGGAGGCGGTCACTCCAAAGCGGCAGGTTGCAGGATGAACGGCTTTTACGAGGACGTGAAAGACAAACTCCTCAAAGCCGCACGGGACAGGCTCTGATATGGCGCGCGGCTCTTCACCCGACTCTTTGACGGGGTTCGTGAATATCTTCAAACCCTGCGACATGACCTCTTCGGACGCCGTGTGCATAGTGCGCGGCGTTTTATCACGCCTTATAGGCGGCAGACAGAAGACGGGACATCTGGGCACTCTCGATCCGCTTGCGTGCGGAGTGCTGCCCATCGCTCTCGGAAAAGCGACGGCTCTCTTCGACCTGCTCGCGTTCAAAACAAAACGCTATATCGCGCGCTTCACTTTCGGCACCTCCACCGACACGCTGGACAGAGGAGGAAAAACCACCGAAAGCGGAGGCAGGATCCCGACCGCAGAGGAGATAAAAGCCGTCCTTCCGAAGTTTATCGGGGACATCATGCAGGTGCCGCCTGCTTATTCGGCAAAATCCGTGGACGGAAAGCGCGCGTACGCTTACGCTCGCAGCGGAGTAGCGCTCGAACTGCCTGCGCGAAAAGTTACCGTGCATTCTATATCTCTCATCAAAGAAGAGGAAGGCGGCACTTTCGCTTTCGACATAGCGTGCGGCGGAGGGACCTACATCCGCGCGCTGGCACGGGATATCGCCGCAGCTCTCGGCACCTGCGCCTATATGAGCCGGCTTACGCGCGTAGCGTCCGGACCCTTCCTTGTGGAAGATTCCGTCACGATAGGAGAGTTCCGCGACAATCCCGAAAAATATTTGTTGCCCGTGGAGTTCGGCATCTCCGATAAGCCGAAAGTCATTCTGGACGACGCGGACGCCAAACGCATCCTTAACGGCGTGCCCGTGAAAACGGACATAGAGTGCGCGAGCGCTGCGGTTTATACCCAAAACGGCACCCTCCTCGGCATAGGTTCGGTGTCGGAAAACGGATTGAAATTAAAGGTAAGGCTATGAAAGTTGTACGTTTCGGAGAAAAATACGACACACCCGTCGCGTTGGCGTTGGGGTTTTTCGACTGCGTACACAAGGGGCATGCCGCCGTGATATCCGCCGCTGCCCAAAGAGCGGAGAAGTGCGGTGCGGAATGCGCTGTCTTCACCTTTTCCAACGACCCCGGTACATACCTCAGCAAACAAAAGCGCATATACACATTCGAGGAGCGGCTCGCCGCGCTGGAAGCGCTGGGAGTGGAACACGTCGTCGCTGCGGAATTCGAAGATGAGTTTGCCGCGCTCGGAGCGGATGATTTCCTTTTCAAACTGCTTTCCACACTGAACATAGTAGGGGTGGCGGCAGGGGAGGATTACTCTTACGGAGCGCGTGCGGCAGGAAGGGCGGACAGCCTGAAACGCCGTATGGCGAAAGAGGGCATCCCCGTAGACATCCTGCCTCTGCTTCAAGCGGACGGCAAAAAGATATCTTCCACCGACGTAAAGACCGCGCTTGCCGCAGGGGATATCCTTCTCGCGAACGAACTTCTCACTCAGCCGTATTTCATGCTCGGCAGAGTTTCCCACGCGCACGGCAGGGGGAGCACTTTCGGTTACCCGACCGCGAACATCCTCCCCGACGGCAGCCGTCTGCTGCCTGCGTGCGGAGTGTACGCGACAAGCGTGTCCGTGGACGGCAAGGTTTACCCGGGCGGCACGAATGTCGGCGCAAAACCCACATTCGGGGATGACATCACTTCCGTGGAAACATTCATCATCGACTTTGACGGGGATATTTACGGTAAGGAGATAAAACTGGCTTTCTACGACAAACTGCGCGACATAAAAAAATTCCCGTCCGCAGACGCGCTTGCAAGGCAACTGGACGGGGATGTCGCGAGCATAAGAAAACTTTTTGCGGAGAAAACTTATGAGTCTTAACAGATTTTCGGGGCTGCGTCCTCTCTTCGGGCCGTCGGGACACGCGGAGAGTTACGCCGCGGAAGGGCACACATCGACGGCGGATATGCCCGAATGGATCGCCGCACGCGGTCTGGACATCTTTGAATATTCCTTCGGGAGAGGAGTGCGCGTTTCCTCCGAAACCGCGCGTGCGATAGGCGCAAAATGCGACGAGTTCGGCATCGAAATGAGCGTTCACGCGCCTTATTTCATCAATTTTGCATCTCCAGAACCCGAAAAAGCGGCAAATTCCGTGGGGTACTTGCTTTCGTCTTTGAAGATCCTCCGTTGTTTCGGCGGCGAACGCTGCGTTTTCCACCCGGGTGCGCAGGGGAAAGAATCGCGCGATGTCGCATTCGCCCGCACAAAAGAGGCGTTCGCTCACGCGCTCGACCTTATCGGGGAAGAGCCGGAGTATAAGGACCTTATCGTTTGCCCCGAAACCATGGGCAAACAGGCGCAGATAGGCACGGTGGAAGAGGTCATCGAGCTCTGCCGCCTCGGCGAAAACGTTTATCCGTGCGTGGACTTCGGTCACGTCAACGCCCTTTACGGCGGAACGCTCAAACGCGCCGAGGATTTTGAGGTCATCGTCAAAAAACTTTTTGACGGGCTGGGGGAACAAAAGACGCGAAATATGCACGTCCACTTCTCGAAAATACAGTACGGCGCGAAAGGGGAGATAAGGCATCTTACCTTCGCAGACGATATCTACGGACCCGATTTCGAGCCTTTTGCGGAGGTCATCGTCAAGTACGGGTTGACGCCTCACATACTTTCGGAATCCGCAGGCACCCAAGCGGAGGACTCCGCCGAAATGCGCGATATATGGCTCCGTGCAAACGGCAAATAAAGCGGCAAACAAACCTTACAAATAAAACCGCCACGCGCGATGCGTGGCTTTTTTGCGTGTTCGGGCAAACAAAGAGCAGTCGGCTGATATGATCGCGTGACCGCGTCATTCGTATTTGCCGCCGGCTTCGTCCTCAATGCCGAGCAGATAGTCCGCGGACACATCGAAAATGAGAGCCATGCGCACAATATAGCTTGCCTTTGGCTCATTCACGTCATTCTCCCACAGCGAAACCGCGCTCGGATCGACTCCCACTTTTTCGGCAAGCTCCGCTTGGGTGAGAGCGCTCATGATGCGGAGCTCCTTTATTCTGCTTCCTAAACCCATTATTTATATTATATCGCGACGGACGGACATTGTAAAGCCGCTGTCCCGAATAAAAAGCCTAACAAAAGTTTATAGGGCAGTTCACACGTGCGCCGCGATACCATCATATGCGCCGGCAGGGAATGCTCTTTGTCATCGCCACCGCATATATAAACCGTATCCACCGCCTCGCCATCACCTCACCGTCGCGCCGCGATCCACATAATATCATGATTTTGTTGTACGCCAAAGATCCGAAAATGACCGTTGCGGAACTCGGGCAGCCTGTTGCGAATCTGAATTATAACAGAGTAGACGAGGAAAAGATGGTCGCGGAGCAGAATGCGCGTCTTGACGAGGAAGTGAAAAACATCGAGGCGGCATACGATACTCGTCGGTATTACGACTTCGCTTATTTCAAGTCAAAAACGAAGGAACAGTTGCTAAATATCGTTATGTATTTGCAGAGAACATACTTCGAAAAACCGAAAAATTTTTGAAAATTTTCAAAAAATTTGAGGGCAGAGAGCCTACTAATCTATTCGCAAAACACAGCTTTTGCGAATAGAAAGCGGTAAAAATGCTAGTTTTCGGTAGAGTTAACATTAAAACGACGCGAAACGAAGTTTTATGATTTGTTTAGTTAAAAGCCTTTTACCGCAACGACAGAACGTTGCAGAACTAATGATCAGATCTCATTTTGATGATTTGACCACATTCGGCATTTTTTAATGCCCTATCCGGTGACACTTGATAAACCGCTTTAATGACTCTATATAATTAATTGCTCGAAGGTTTTTAGTTTGATGATTTTGACCTCATTCGGTGGTTTTAATTTTGCGATTTTCATGTCCGACCCAAAATCCGGCGACACTTAAACCGTTTCGGTGGCTCTAAATAATTTGCTTTGGAGGTTCTGCATCTCTGCGCAGTGTTTATTTTCTTTTCCCGGACGCTTTTTCAAATGCCGTAACGCATCTTTGAAGACTTGACGACTATATGGTGGTTTCGAGCGATTTCGACGGTGACCGTCGGATATTAAGCGTCGAATACTGAATTTTAGTCGCGAATTTACGGTTTCGGTTTGCTGCCGACGAGTAAATTTCGTTCTTTGAGGATCGTCTTGCCGCCGTTTTACATAAATATAATAAATCGGTTTTCAGAAGAACTAATTGTTTTTTACGACTCCCCGACCGATCGGTTCGTTGTTTTTTACGGACCGCAATAACACGGGTTTGAGTCATGCGCCGCTGATTTTCGCCTGCGCCGCACCATTCGGCTTGTAAATCGTTCGCGCGTCGATTTTGACCGACAATGAGTGTTTCCTGCCGCCGTCAATTGTCCGCGATCACTTTTTGCAAGGTTTCTCGCACCGCGATGCACGCATGTTCGAACGTCAACGCGCCCTGAACATAAACTATGTACGGCTCTTTGATGGGCGCATCGGCGCTGAGTTCGATGGATGAGCCTTGCACGAACGCGCCTGCCGCCATTATGACATCGTGCTGATATCCGGGCATCGCCCACGGGACGGGAACAACATTGCTGTCAACGGGCGAAACGCTTTGCACCGCCTCACAAAAACCCGTGAGCTGTTTCTCGGAGTTCATGCGGATGCCGGTCACGATGTCATAGGCGCGCATACCGGGCTTCGGGAGCGTTTCAAACCCTAGCGAACCGTAGGCTTTTGCAAACAAAAACGAACTTTTCAGTGCGTTTTTAGTGACTTGCGGCGCAAGGAAAAGCCCCTGATAAAACCTGGCGTAACCGCCGTCGTAAGAGCCGACTTCCATGCCGAGAGAAGGCGCGGTAAGACGTTTTGCGACCAGCTCCACGAGGTGCTTTTTGCCTGCGATATAACCGCCCGTGGGCGCTATGCCGCCGCCGATATTTTTGATGAGCGAGCCCGCGATAAGGTCCGCGCCCACGTCCGTGGGCTCGGTTTTTTCAACGAATTCACCATAGCAATTGTCCACCAAAACCAGCGTATCCGGGCTGATTTTTTTGACAAACGCTATCATTTCTCCGATCTGCGCCACGGATATCGCGCTGCGCCATTCGTATCCGCGGCTGCGTCCCACGAAAACGGCTTTGGCAAAGCGACTTTTAAGCGCTTTTTCTATGGCTTCAAGATCGAATACGGGGATCAACCCCTCGGTTTTGAGCCCGATCACGGCAAAATCCACGCCGAATTCCTTCAAAGAACCGCAATTTTCACCCGAAATGACGTCCGTAAGCGTATCGTAAGGCTTGCCGGAAACGGAGATGAAAAGGTCGCCCGGGCGCAAAACTCCGAACAACATGAGCGTCAACGCCTGGGTGCCTGCCGTTATCATGGGCGAAACCACGGCGGATTCGGCTCCCAGAGCGTCCGCAAAGACCTGCGAAAGCGTATCTCTGCCTGCGTCGTCGTAGCCGTAACCGGTGCTTCCGACGAAATGCCTGGCTTGAACGGCGTTTTTTCTGAACGCATTCAGGACTTTTTCCTGATTATACAGCGCGATATCGTCCAAAACGGCGTATTCCTCGCTCAATGCGGCGATGCTTTCTTCAACGATTTTTGCGGCAGCAGCTTTATCCATGTCGGTTTTCCTTTCGAGTATTCTCGTTTTTCCTGTTTTTTATAATGCTTTCGGCATTTCGGATATTCTGTCGGTTTTGCATACGGCTACGAAATTTGCCCGTAACAAGGGCGGTCGTTCATACTTTTTCCGCCGGATCCCCGAGCCTTTTTATCACATAGCTCATCGCGCCGTCAAAGTCGCCGACGTCGAATCTTGCGGCAAAAGCGTAGCGACGGAACCATGTGAGTTGACGTTTTGCGTAGTTTCTGGTGTGTTTTTTTATGAGTTCGCACACTTCGGCAAGTTCCGCGTCCGTCATTTCGAGTTTTCCGTCCTTTATCCTGTCGGCATAAGGCGCAAACTCTTTGTAGCCTATCGCCTGCATACTTTGCGAGGAAAAATCGGGGGAAAGCGCGGCGATTTCATCGGGCAGCCCCTCGCGGAACATGGCATCCGTGCGAGCGTCGATGCGTTCATACAGCTTTTTGCGGTCGGACGGGTCGAACATCACGGCTATGACATCGGGGTCTTCGCTGCGATCCCGAGCGGCGGAAAGAGGTTTTCCGCTGCTTATGACCACTTCCAACGCGCGGATAACGCGTTTTTTATCGTTTGGATGCAATTTTTGAGCGGTCGCAGCGTCGAGGGCTGCCAGTTTTGCGTGCATGAACTCCGCGCCGCGTTTTGCCGCCTCTTCGCTTAATTCGCGCCGCAAAGTATCGTTCTTTTCCGTGTCGCCGAAACTCAACGGATAGAACAAACTCTCGAAATACAGCCCCGTTCCGCCCACGAATATGGGCAACAGACCTTTCTTTTCGGCTTCCTTCGCTGCCGAAAACGCGCCCTCGCGATATTCCGCCACCGAAAACTCTTCGTCGGGGTCTACGACGTCTATCATGTAGTGAGGGACAACGGTGCGGCGTTCCGCGCTTTCTTTTGCGGTGCCGATATCCAATCCGCGGTATATCTGCATACTGTCCGCGGAAATGACGGCGCCGCCCACCGACTCGGCGAGCCTGAACGCGAACTCCGACTTCCCGGAAGCGGTCGGACCCATGACGAACACCGCGGAAGGCGCGGCAAACGGATGCTTGTCTGCGCGTGAGGTCATACTATCCTCATGAACATCTTTTCGAAGTCGCGCTTGGTCAGAGCGACCACCGCAGGGCGCCCGTGAGGACATTTTTGCGGCAGATCGCCTTTTTCGTCTATCAGATTTGAGAGCACGTATTCGATCTGACGTTTGGTAAGGTGCTCGCCGCCCTTTATCGCGGCACGGCAGGCGTCGCGGCATATTACGTCTTTTAACAGATCCGTCATTTTAACTTCGCCGTCGTCGAGCATATGGGAGAACAGCTCCGCAAGAAAACGGTTGAAGTCCATCCTGACGACGGGCGCAGGCACGGCGTACACCATAAAGTTCCCGGGATTTTTCTCGATGGAGAACCCCATGGCGTTGAGGGACGGCATTATCTTTTCGAAATATTCCCCTTCTTCCCCCGAAAGGCGCAGCTTATGCGGTATGAGCAAGAGCTGGGAATATTCGGAAGACAGCGAGGCGGAAAGTTTCTCGTAAAGTATACGTTCGTGCGCGGCGTGCTGATCGATGACGTAGACCACGTTCGCGCGCTCGACGATGAGATAGGTGTCGAAGACCTGTCCCACAACCGTCCCGTCGAAGAGTCGGAATTTATTGTTCAAACTATTCGCTAAATCCGTATCGTCAGGTTCGCTGCTTATCCTCAAAAACGCTTCGTCGGTGTTCGAATAAGGCATCGCATACGGCGATATGCCGCTGTCGGCAACCGAGCGTCCGCGGTATTGCGGACGTACGCTCACGCCGCCTGCCTTGCGCAGCGACGAGATATCCGGCGCGTATCCGCGCCCGTCGTAAACGGGATGCGGAAGCTCTTCCTCGGAGGGACCCGTCGGGCTGACATCTCCGTACGGCGACGGCGACCCCTGCCAAGAATACAATTCCGCGGTGTCCATAGAGGTCTGTTCATAGCGTTCGCGCTCGACTGCATCGCCGGGCTCTATGCGGTCAAAACCGTGTTTTTCCTGCCCGAAAGAGGCGTTGACAGCGTCTTCGACCGCACGGAATACCGCCCCGAAAACCGCATTTTTGTTGCGGAAACGCACCTCCGTCTTCGCAGGATGGACGTTGACGTCCACCTCCTCGAACGGGACCACGATGTCCAGCACGTACATCGGGAACGTGCGTTTGACCAGATACTCCCTGTACGCCTTGTCGACGGCTGCGGTCACGGTGTCATTCACCACCGTGCGTCCGTTCACGATGACGGTCTGACGGGAGCGCGTGGGCGCGGTGTAGTCCACCTCGGAGATGTACCCTTTCACGCGTACGCCGGATGACGAAACCCTGTCCACCTCCAAAAAGCGCGCGAGGTCGAGGTCGGGATAGACTGCGCCGAGAGCGTCTTTCAGATCGCCGCCGTTATGTTCTATCAAAGTCCCTTTTTCGGAATGCAGAGAGATTTTGAGCGAGGGCTCCGCGAGAATGATCTTCTCCACCGCGTCCGCCACGTGCCCTTGTTCAACGGAAGGTTTTTTGAGGAATTTCAGACGCGCCGGCGTGTTGAAAAAGAGGTTCTCCACCGTGACGGAAGTGCCTTTTGCGCGGCTGTCCGCGCATTCGTCGATCACTTTTCCGCCTTTAAGGACCAACCTTTCGGCGCAGTCCGCGCCGTCCGCTCGCGACACCATGGTCACTTCGCTCACGGAGGCTATGCTTGCCAGAGCTTCCCCTCTGAACCCCAGCGTGGCGATGGTGTCCAGGTCGGATATCTCCGCGAGTTTGCTCGTCGCGTGAGGCAAAAACGCCGCGCGCATATCCTCTTTCAGTATGCCCGTGCCGTTGTCGCTGACTACGATGCGCCTGATGCCTCCCTCCTCGACGGTGACAGATATCTCGGTCGCGCCAGCGTCGATGCTGTTCTCGACAAGTTCCTTGACCACGGACGCAGGTCTTTCCACCACCTCGCCTGCGGAGATCATGTTGAACACGCTCGGTTGAAGTATGTTTATCTTTCCCATTATCAGCCTTCCGATTTCTTTTTCAGGTCGTTGAGGACGGTGAGCGCCTGCAACGGGGTAAGATTTTCCACGTCTATCTCTCTAAGTTCCTTTTCGACTTCCGACTCTTCGCGGTCGAAAAGGCTGGTCTGCTTCACGGCGCGGCTGTCTGCGCCGGAGGCGAGCAAAATGCTGTTGGAATCGCGGTCGGCGGCGCGCCTTTCCAGCTCCTGCATTATCCTGCGCGCGCGCTCTATGACGCTCTTTTTGACGCCTGCGAGCGAAGCGACTTCCACGCCGAAACTGCGAGAGGCGCTGCCCCTTGCGATCTTATGCAGAAAAACTATCCTATCCTTCGTTTCGCTGACCAGCACGCGGTAGTTTTTGACTCCTCCGAAACTTTCCGCGTCCGTGAGCTCGTGGAAATGAGTGGCGAAAAGCGTCTTCGCGCGGATCTCGGACGTGATGTATTCCAGCACCGCCCACGCGATGCTGAGCCCGTCGTAAGTGGATGTGCCGCGCCCTATCTCGTCCAGGATGAGGAGGGAGGAAGAGGTCGCGTAATTGAGTATGGTGGCGACTTCTATCATCTCCACCATGAACGTGGACTGCCCTCCCGTGAGGTCGTCGCTGGCGCCTATCCTGGTGAATATCCTGTCCGTCAAGGTTATCTCCGCGCTCTTCGCCGGCACGAAGGAACCGATATGCGCCATGAGCGTGATGAGCGCGACCTGCCGCATATAAGTGCTCTTGCCTGCCATGTTAGGACCGGTCAGGATGATGGTGCGGTTGTCGCCGCCGTCCAGAAGGGTGTCGTTGGGCACATACGCCCCGTGTTCGAGGATGGTTTCCACCACGGGATGTCTGCCCTCCTTAATGTCTATGGCTTTGACCTTTTTCCCGATGACGGGCTTGACGTAATCCTCTTTCACCGCGACTGCGGCAAAGGAGATCAACACATCCAGCGCGGCTATGGCTCTCGCCGTCTTCTGAAGCGCGGCAAGCTCTTTGAACGCCATGGCTTTGAGTTCGTCGAAAAGGCGGTTTTCCAGCGCGGTCGCCTCTTCGTGCGCGGTGAGGATGCGCGTTTCCAGTTCTTTCAGTTCGTCCGTGATGAACCTTTCGCCGCCCACAAGCGTCTGCTTGCGCTGATAGCGGTACGGCACCTTGTCCAAAAAGGAGTTGGACACTTCGATGTAATAGCCGAACACGCGGTTATACTTCACTTTCAGGGTGCGGATGCCCGTGGCTTCGCGTTCGCGCGTTTCCAGATTGGATATCCAGCCCTGCGCGGTGGATCTGATGTCGCGCAGCGCGTCCAGCCTGTCGTCGTAACCGCTCGCGATGATGCGGCTGCCCGACTCCTTATCCTGCTTCCCCACGCCGCGTTCCAGTGCGGAATTTAACACCGCCGCAAGATCGGGAAGCAGAGATATCTCTGCCGTCACCTTCTTAACGAGGGGTTCTTTGACCTCCGCGAGCGTCTTTTTGAGGTCGGGCAGCACGTTTAAGGTGTCGGACACCGAAATGAGCGTCCCCGGCACAGCGCTGCCGTACGCGATCCTTGCCGCCAGTCTTTCCAGGTCGCGCACGCCGGAAAGCAGTTCCGCCGCTCTTTCCCTCGCGCCTTTGACCTCGACGAACGCTTCCACCGCGTTCAGCCTTGCGTTTATAGCCTTTTCGTCGCGCAGCGGCCTTTCCAGCCACGCACGCAGAAGTCTTGCGCCCATCGCCGTCCTCGTTTTGTCCAGGACGCCGAGCAAAGAGCCCGTCTTTTTGCCGTCGCGCGCACGCGCCGTGATCTCGAGATTGCGGCGAGTGTAAGCGTCCAGCATCATGAAGGAATCGTCGTGAAGATATACTGGCGCGGAGAGCTGCGCGAGCGCACGCTTTTGCGTCTGCGCGAGATATTCCAGCATACCGCCTGCGGCGGACACGGCAAGTTTTTTATCCTCGCACTCGAAGACGGCGATCGACACCACGCCGAAAGCCTCTCTGAGCTTCTTTTCCGCAGTCCCGGGACGGTAAGCGAAATCGTGATAGCAATGCGGTTTCACGTCGGTGGACGAGAAATACGGCACGCTCCTCCAAAGCGACTCGAATCTTTCGTCGCACACCACTTCGGAGGGTTTCACGGAAGACAGCAGATCGGACAGCCTGACCCTCCAATCCTCGCCGCCGTACTCGTAAAAACAGAATTCCCCCGTGCTGATGTCCGACCACGCCAACCCGAACGCTTCCCCGGACACGCAGACGGAAGCGAGATAATTGGTTTCTTTCTCGTCCAGTATTTCCTCCTCCATCACGGTGCCGGGAGTGACGACGCGCACCACGTCGCGCTCCAACATCCCTTTGGAGGTGGCAGGGTCGGTGAGCTGCTCGCATATAGCCACGCGGTAGCCGGCGTCGATGAGCTTGCGGATGTAGTTATCCACGGCGTGATGAGGCACTCCGCACATGGGCGCGCGCCTGTCTTTGAGTCCGCATTCGCGCCCCGTCAACGTCAGATCCAGCACTCGCGACGCCGTTTCTGCGTCATCGAAAAACATCTCGTAAAAGTCCCCAAGACGGAAGAAAAGCAGACAATCGGGATAATTTGCCTTTATCTCGAAATACCTCTGCATCATGGGAGAAAGTTTGCTCACATCCACTTCCATATCAGTCCTCCGCCACGCCGAACAGCGACGCCGAACGCGCCTCCGTCACGCGCACTTTGATGAATTCCCCCACACGGGAAGCCTCTCCCGGGAAGGTGGCGAGCCTGCCGCTCTCCGTCCTGCCGCACAGCATCCCCTCGTGTTTAGGGGAAACGTCCTCCGCCAGCACCTCGAACACCCCTCCTACATAGTCTTCGGAAAGTTCCTTGGTGACGGAGTTCTGCAATTTTATGAGCTCGCCTATGCGCTCGCGTTTTACCGCATAAGGTATCTGCGGCATTGCGGCGGCAGGAGTGCCTTTGCGCGGCGAATATATGAACGTGAACGCGTTGGAAAAACGCACTCTGCGCACCAGATCCATGGTGTCGGCAAAGTCCTCTTCGCTCTCCGTAGGAAACCCCACCATGACATCGGTGGTTATGCCGATGTCGGGCATCGCTTCGCGCAGTTTCCGGATGAGGGAGAAGTATCTGTCGCGCGTGTAACGGCGGTTCATGTCTTTCAGCACCTTGTCCGAGCCCGATTGGACGGGCAGATGGATGTTGGAGCATATCTTGTCCGACTCCGCCATGGCGGCGATGACCCCGTCCGTCAGATCCTTGGGATGCGAGGTCATGAAGCGCACGCGGAATTTGCCCTCTATGCGGTCCACCTCGCGCAGCAGTTTCTCAAAGCTCTCCCCTCCCGTCAGGTCGTGCCCGTAAGAGTTGACGTTTTGCCCGAGCAGGGTTATCTCGCCGTAACCCTCGTCCACGGCTCTGCGCACCTCGTCCACCACCGCGGACATGGGGCGCGAAAGCTCCCTGCCTCTGACGTACGGCACTATGCAATACGTGCAGAAGTTGTTGCACCCGTAAATGATGTTCACCCACGCGTTCGGATAGCTGGTGCGCGCGACGGGAGCATTCTCGTCGGCGGCGAGATAGTCTTCGGGATACGCCGTATCGAATGCGCGGTAACGCTTGTCCGAGCGCTTTTTTATGCGCGCACGGGCGGCGCGCACCTTCTCTATCTCCTCGGGCAGCTTGAAGATGTTGCGCGTGCCGAGGACGATATCCACATACGGATATCTCTCCTTTATGACCTCCGCCATGCCCTCCTGCTGCGTCATGCATCCGCACACCGCGATGATGAGGTCGGGATCTCTTTTCTTTTCCGCTTTCACCACGCCTATATTGCCCAATGCGCGCCGTTCCGCATTATCGCGTATGCAGCAGGTGTTGAACACGATGACATCCGCGCGCTCGGTTTCATCCTTACACGCGGTCATGCCCATGCTCTCCAATTCTCCTGCGAGTTTCTCCGACTCGTGGACGTTCATCTGGCAACCGTAGGTGACTATCCTATACCGCATTCTGTCCTTTTCGCACGCGCGAGTGCGCGCATATCACGGTGATTAAGTCATTATACATAAAAAAGCGCGAAAAAACAATAATAATCGCGATGAAAAAAAGAATGCGTGAGTGCTCTCCGACCTCCCCGTCGGGCGGCGGTCGGGGAAAAACCGAACAAAAAACGGGGAAAAGCCTCGGGAAAAAGATATTGAAAGGAACGGCGGTGACCATCGCCGTTTTGCTCTTGCTCACTGGGCTTACCGCCCTCGGAGGTTACATCTGGTTCACGGAGTGGGCTAAGGACGCGGAATTCGACGCGGCGCTCCTCCCCACCGCCACGGCTATGCCCACCATTTTGGACAGGTACGGCAACGAGATGGAGTATGCCGCAGACGACTACATCGCCCCGAGCGACATCCCCGAGGTGGTCAAGGGCGCTTTCGTCGCGCTGGAAGACAGGAGATTTTACTCCCATAAAGGCTATGACGTCAAAGCGATGCTCCGCGCGCTCGTTCGCAACGTGACCTCGGGCGGCATGGTGGAAGGCGCCTCCACTATCACGCAGCAGTTGGTCAAAAACACTCATCTGAGTTCCGAACGTACGCTCAAAAGAAAGCTGAACGAGATAGCCATCGCCATGAAGATAGAGGAAAACTACTCGAAGGACGAGATACTTGCTATGTATCTCTCCGTCATATATTTCGGCGCGGGCGCGTACGGCATCAACCAAGCCAGCCGCGTATATTTCGGCTGTTCGCCCGACCGCCTCACCGCGGCGCAGGCGGCGACGCTTGCCGGCATACTCAAAAACCCGGCGCGCTACTCCCCCAAAAACAGCATAAAACGCGCGACGGAAAGGCGCAATCTGGTGCTGGACGTCATGTGCCGCGAGGGTTACCTGACCGAAGAGGAACGCGACGCCGCCAAAAAGGAAAAAATGCGGCTTGCGGAAGAGTCCGAAACGCATGACGACCGCGCGGCGCAGTACGTCGCGGCGGCGGTGGACGAAGTCTGCAAGCTGCTCGGGATGACGGAGTACCGCCTGCAAAACTCGGGGCTTACCGTAATGACCGCCTACGACCCCGAGCACCAAAAAGCGCTGACGGAGGAAACCGCGGAGCGCGGCAATTATTCCGCAAACGGCGTGGACGGCGCCGCCGCGCTCATCGACAACGTGACGGGAGAAGTGACGGCGTATCACTGCACCACCGGCTACGTAATATCGCGGCAGGCAGGCTCTGTTTTGAAACCCCTCGTCGTGTATGCCCCTGCGTTCGACACGGGCACGCTTACCGCCGCTACTCCGTTAAAGGACGAAAAGACGGATTTTTCCGGCTACTCGCCCGAAAACTTCGGCGGCGTATATTACGGCGACACCACTCCGCGCGAAGCCCTCAAAAAGTCTATGAACACTGCGGCGGTGAAAGCGCTTTCCTACCTCGGGGCGGAGCGCGCCGTGGACTACGGCATACGGCTGGGACTCCCTCTCTCCTCCTCCGACGCCAATCTCGCGCTCGCTCTGGGCTCCACCGCAAAAGGACTCGATACCGTGACCCTGGCAGGCGCGTACGCATCTCTCGCGCGCGGCGGCGGATATATCCGTCCGCATTTCGTGCGCGCGGTGGTCAAAGACGGCGTGAAAGTGTGGTCGGCGGAACTTTCCGAAAAACGCGTTTTCTCCCCGGAAACCGCAGCGGTGACCACGGACATACTGCTCGATACCGTAAAAGACGGAACGGCGCGGGCCCTCTCCTCTCTCCCTTTCCCCCTGGCAGGCAAAACGGGCACGGTGCAAAAGGACGCAGACCACAACACCGACGCCTGGAGCGTGAGTTATACCACCGAACATACGCTTGCGGTGTGGCACGGAGGGGACAAGATGACGGAACTCGGCGGCGGTCATCCGACGCGTCATGCCGCCAACATCTGGCGGAGGATATACGGGGATAAAAAACCGGGAAATTTCCTTCTCCCACGCGGCGTGGAACGCTGTGTCATAGACGATTACTCCACCTTCCGCAACAGGCGTCCTACGCTGGCGACTCCGTCTACGCCCCAAAAATACACGCGGACGGAACTGTTTTTAACAAGGTATCTGCCGGATGAGCGCGGCTCGGCTTTTATTAGCCCCACGACCGATCTTACGGTGCGCGCAGCGAGCGACGGGGGGACGCAACTGACTTTCACCGCGCAAGGACCTTTCGTTTACACGGTGCTGTGCCGCGACGCGCTCGGCGAACGCGTGCTGGGCAGCTTCTCCGCGGAAAAGATGTCCCTCGATCTCCCTCAAAGATCCTTTTCCGCCTTCCCGGGAGCCTCTTCGGGGCTGACCCTGCTGGGCACGGAAAAGATAAAAGGCGAATGCCGCTATCCTGACGTCAAGGTCACGCTCGGGCACACGCCGTTTTCTTTCGGAGGAAAGGTGACTTACACCTTGAAACTTAGCATATCGGGCGGCGATGACGCCGTGATAGGCTCCGTGAGTGCGGACTGCTTCCCTTATCGGCACTCCTCTGCCGCGGCAAGCGCCGCTCGGACCAGTTCGTCCACCGCCAGCGCGCTTTCCGCCTTCCTCACTGCCTCCAAAGAGGGGTGTATGACGGGAGATTTCGGCAAAAACACCGTGCAGCAGTCCTCGTAAGGCTGTATGGATGTTTCGTAAGTGCCTATCTTCTTGGCGATGTCCATTATCTCCTCCTTATCCATGCCTATGAGGGGACGGAACACGGGAAGGCTCGCGGTGTCGCCCGTGCAGGTCATGCTCTCTACCGTCTGGGAAGCCACCTGCCCCAGGCTCTCGCCCGTTATCAGCGCGCCGCAGTCGTGCGCGTCCGCGAGCAGACAGGCTATCCTCATCATGAACCTGCGCATTATCGTAATCATGTAATTTGCCGGGCAATGCTTGTGTATCGCAAGCTGGATATCCGTGAACGGCACGACGAACAGCCTGATATCGCCTGCGTAACGCGAAACGAGATCGCGCAGTTCCACCACCTTTTCACGCGCTTTGTCGGAAGTATATGGAGGGGACGCGAAGTGAACGGCGAAAATTTTCATGCCGCGTTTCGCCATCATGTAAGCCGCCACTGGGGAATCTATCCCACCCGACAGCAGCAGCATACCTCTCCCCGAACAGCCGACGGGAAGTCCGCCCGCACCCGGGATGACGTCCGTGTAGACCAGCGCGACTCCGTTTTCTCTGATGTCCACTTTGAAGTCGCAGTCATAGCCCGTCAGATCAACTTTGAACGCGCCGAGGGAAAGCACCGTGCCTCCGAGCGCCGCCGCTATCTGCGCCGAAGTCATGGGGATGCGCTTGTCCGCGCGCTTCACCGTCACACGGAAAGGTATCTTCCCGTCCGCGCTTTCCGCTATCTTCCGCGCGGCGGCGGCGAGCCTTGCCCTTATCTCGGGAAAATCCTCTTCCCACCTCACCGCGACTTTATCCGCCACGGAGAGAGAATGGATGCCGAACACCTTTTTCAAACGCTCGATCACTTCCCCGAGGTCGTCTTCCGCAAATTTTTCCACGAAATATCTGCCCTGCGACCTCTCAAACGTGAACTGGACACCGCGCAGCGCGCTTTTGATGTTGCGTATGAGCAGGGACTCGAAATAATCCCTGTTCTTTCCTTTGAGGAAAAGCTCCCCGAACCTGATGACTACGACTTTTTCCATGACCTTCCGTAGGGCGCAAAACGCCGTTTTTGTGTATTTCTTTGTTGTGTGTTTCTTGTTTCAGGGAGAAAACGCCGTTAAAATGCCTTTCCGCCCCGGTCGGTTATCCTGCCGCAAACGCGAGCCGAACACTATTTTCTCGCATATTCGCGCAATCTTGCCACTTCTTCCGAGATGGCGGCGACCACTTCGGGCACTTCCTCCGCCTCATTGAACTGCGACACGCTGAACCTGACTATCCCGTCGCGGTGCGCTTCGTCCAACCCCAAAAGGGATTTGAACCTGCTCTCTCTGTGGGAGGAACAGGCGGAACCCACGCCCACCAGTATCCCTCTCTTTTCCAGGGAATGCAGCAAAACTTCGCCGCGCACGCCCCCGAACGCCACCGTCAGTATGTGCGGCGCGGAATGTTCCGTGTCCGTTATCACCTTGACATCCACGTCGGAACTCTCCAACCCCTCACGCAACATTTCTAAATAAGCGCGTTTTTTAGAATAGTTTGCCTCGAGTTCTCGCATAGACCGCTCTGCCGCAGCCGCGAACGCCTCTATCCCCGGTCCGTTTTCCGTGCCAGAGCGAAAACCTTTTTCCTGCCCTCCGCCGTACACCAACGGTTTTACGGACGCGCCTTTTGCCACGTACAGCGCGCCTATCCCTTTGGGTCCGTGTATCTTGTGCGCAGAGAGGGTGTAAAGATCTGCGCCGAGGTCGCGCAGATTTACGCGTATTTTGCCGAACGCCTGCACCCCGTCGCTGTGGAAGAGCGCTTTCGGCGCGACTTTTTTGGTCATTGCGACCAGTTTTTTGATATCGTTCACCGCCCCCGTTTCGTTGCTGACGTGCATGACGGACACCAGCGACACCTCGGGGGTAAGCAGCGCGCGGAACTTTTCCTCGTCCACGCCGCCGTCCGGACGTATGGGGGCGAACACCACGTCAAAACCCTGCTCTTTAAGCGCTTTGGCAGGGTTTATCACGGCGTCGTGCTCCCCTTCTCCCACGATGATGCGACTGCCGCGCGCCTTTCTTGCGCAAAACAAAGCGGTATTGTCCGCCTCCGTGCCGCCGGAGAGGAAGTAAAGTTCCCCGTCGCCTGCGCGCACCGCCGAAGATATGACCTCTCTCGCCTGCTTTATGCGCACGCTCTCTTCGGACGCTTCGCCGTACAACGCGGACGCGTTGAACCAACGGGTGCGGTTCGCCTGCATCAGGACGTCCAGAGCGTCGTCATACATCCTTGTCGTTGCCGCGTTGTCAAGATATATCATGCCTTCCCTCCGCTTTCCGCACACGCGTTTTTCTGCCTGCGCAGACGCTCGCCGAGCAGCGCGCAGAGATACTCGTCGGGCGCGAACAACAGCCTGTATTCCTCTCCGCCCACGCGGAATGTCATGGCTTTGAGGTCGGGCGTGTTATCGGCAACCAAAATGTCGCGCTCGGTCACTATGTCGTAAAACACCGTGAACGCGCTGACGTCGGAATACGCTATCTCCAACATCCTTCTGCCGCGCCCTGCTATGTTGACCTTTGACACTATGAGTTTGTTCTCGGTGAAAGCGTAGCCGAACTCCTTGGGCATCGAATAAAACCGCTGCGTGAGCAGGATGCCGACGGCAAGCGCAGCCGCTGCGACAAAAAAGATCCAGTAACTGAAAAACACGGCAACGGGGATGAGCCCCAGCCCCATCAGCTGCAACACTATGCCCAGGATCTGATCCCGCCTCGCTCCGCTTCGGAGCGCGACTTCCACTTTTTGAACGTAATTTCCGGTCATTTCACCTTATAATAGTCCCCGGACTTCACCTTGACGGTGAGTTTTCCGAAGGAAACGTCCGCTTCTCCGCGCGGATTGCACCCCTTGTAGACCCCTCGCCTCGACAGCGACTTCACCCAGACCGGGTCGCCGGGGCGCAGAGGGGAATGATCTGGTTCGTCCTCCACTATGCTTTCGGTGTCGTACTTCGCGGAAATGTTTTGCAGCTTGCGTTTGAGCGCGCGCGCTTCGAACACGTCCTTGTCCTCCACCACAGGATTGTTGAGCAATTCTTTGAGCTTGTCCAGTATCTCGTCCGCTTCCTCCACTGAGTCCTCGATGAGTTTTTTGGTTTCGCGGCGGATGCTCTCGTCCAGCTTCTCGCGTTTCTCCGCGATGATCTTCTTCTCTTTTTCCGCCTCTCGCAGCGCGCTCGCCGCCTTTTCGCGGTCGAGGGACGCGTCGCTGACCAGCTGTTCGGCGCGCCTGCGCGTCTGTTCGGCTGCGGAAAGCACGTTGTCGAACTGCCTTTTTTCGGCGGATATCCTGCCGCGCGCACTCTCCACTATGCTTTTGTCCAGCCCGAGGGTGGACGCGATATCCAAGGCGTTGGACGTGCCTATCGCACCCATCGCCAGCCTGAACGTGGGGCGGAAGGTCGCGGTGTCGAACTCCATGGAAGCCGCCACCACGCCGGGAGTGGTCAAGGCATACTCTTTGAGGTCGTTGAAGTGAGAAGTCACCAAAAACTTCGCGCCCGTGGACATCACGTGATCGGAGATACTGACCGCAAGCGCCGCGCCTTCTCCCGGATCTGTGCCTGCGCCCAGTTCGTCGAACAGCACCAGCGACCTCTCCGTGATGACTGCAAGTATGCCGATTATGTTTTTGATGTGCGCGGAGAAAGTGGAAAGGCTCTGTTCTATGCTCTGTTCGTCGCCGATGTCGCTGTACACCCCGTCGAACACGGGGGTCTTCGCGCTCTTTGCCGGCACATACAGCCCGGAGAGCGCCATACACACGAACAGCCCCACCATTTTGAGGGTGACCGTCTTGCCGCCCGTATTGGGACCGGTGATGAGCAGCATCCTCTCCTCCGGGCGCATGGCGAGGGTGAGAGGCACAACTTTGGTTTTGTCTATCAGGGGATGCCTGCCGGCTTTGACGGAAAGCTCTCCCGAAACGTCCAATTCGGGACGCACGGCTTTCATCTCATGCGCCAGCTGCGCTCTCGCGAACACGGAATCCATCTCCACGATGGTGGCGTAACTGGCTTTCAGTCTGTCCCCGTGCGCGCTTACTGCCGCGGAAAAACTGCGCAATATGCGCTCTATCTCCGCCTGTTCGTTAAGTTTTTCGGTTTTGAGTTCGTTGTTGAGCTCCACTATCTGCATGGGCTCGACATACAGCGTCGCACCCGACGCCGACTGGTCGTGCACAAGTCCGCTTATCGCGCCTTTGAACTCGCTCTTCACGGGGATGACGTACCTGTCGCCGCGCACGGTGACGATGCTGTCCTGCAAATACTTGTGATAGGTGGGCGAAGTGACGAAAAGCTGCAATTTGGTCTTGACGTTGTCGCCCAGCCTCCTTATGCGTATCCTTATCGCGCGCAGTTCGGGAGTGGCGTTGTCGGCGACTTCCGTGTCGGAGATAAAGGAGTCGAAGATATCCTTTTCCAGTTTATCGTCCCAAAACAGCCCGTTCAGCATGGCTTGCAGCCCGGGGATGCCGGACACGGGGGAAACGGACTTCGCCACACGCCTCGCGACGCGCAGCGCCCTGCCCACTTTGAGTATCTCCGGGATGGCGAGCACGGCGCCCTTTTCCGCTTTTACGAGTATCTCCTCGATGTCGTCCACCGCAAAAGAGGGAGATACGGAAAACTCGAACAAAGTCCTGTCCGCCTCCGCAGTCATGTCCAGCGCAAGCTGCGCCTCTTCGCGCACGTCGCATGGGCGCAGCGCGCGGCACGCGGCTTTGCCGCCCTCCGACTGTGCGTGGGCGGCAAGCATTTCGAGTATTTTGCCGTATTCGAGCGTATTCAGACTTTTGTCGTCAAACATGGCGTGATCAGGCGCGGATCTTTGCTCCGAACGCGCTTTCCAGCGCGGAATATATCTTCTGCATACGGGAGGATATCTCCTCATCCGTAAGCGTGCGCTCCACGGAAGAGAACGTGAAACTCATTGCCACGCTCTTCATGCCCTCTCCTATCTGCGCGCCGCGGTAGACGTCGAAGACTTCCGCGGAGGTCAGATCCTCAGCTCCGGCATTAAGAGCGGCTTTAACCATGTCGCCGGCAGGGACTTCGTCGCTCACGACGACCGCAAGATCGCGCTCTACGGAGGGATAACGGGAGAATTCGCGGAAACTCGCCTTTCCCGTGCACTCTTCGAGCAGTTTTTCCAGGTCGAACTCCGCGGCGTACAATCTCACGTCCGCGCCGTATGCCTCCGCGACGTCGGGATGTATCTCGCCGAGATATCCGACATTCCTGCCGTTCACTGTCACGTCCGCGCCCCTGCCGGGATGCAGGAAGGCAAGGGAGGACGGAGCGTACTCCGCCTCGACGTGCAATGCGGCAAACAACCCTTCCGCCACGCCTTTGAGTGCGAAATAGTCGGCGTCCGCGCCGTACATCCCGATGACCAGTTTCTCCCTCTCTTCGGGCAGCTCCGTAAGTGGCAGCGCCTTGGGATGGTAAGTCTTCGCTATCTCGAACAGCGCCGCGCTCTTGTTGAAGTGCGCCGCATTGTACGCCAGCACTTCCAGCATACTGTGCGTGAGCACGGTGCGCATGACGCTGAGCGCCTCGCCGAGCGGATTGATGAGGCTCACCCACTTGCGCAGTTCGCTGTCCCCGGGGATGCGGAGTTTGTCCGCAAACGAGGGGGACGTGAAGGAATAGGTTATGCATTCGTTGAGCCCGAGCGCGGCAAGTTCTTCTTTGACCCTGTTCCTGAAAGCGATGTCACGGGGCACTCCGCCGCGAGTGAGCGCAGCGTACTTGAACAGCGTGGGCTTGATGTGAGAGTAGCCGTAAACGCGGATGAACTCCTCCGCGATATCGTTCACGCCGTCTATATCCGAACGCGCGTCGGGCACGTGCGCGACCAGTTTGCCGCCCTCCTTCGGAGTGACGGGGATGCCCAGCTTTGCGAGTATGGACACCAGCTTGGCTTTGGGCACCGAACAGCCGAGTATCCTGCCCAGCTGCGCGGTGGTGAATTCTATATCTTTGACCTCGGGATAGTCCACTTTGACGTCGATGACGCCCTTTCCTATCTCGCCGCTGCCCGTCTGATAAACGAGGGTGAGAGCGCGTTTCAGCCCGTATTCCTGCGAGGCGAAATCTATGCCCTTCTCGAACCTTGCGGAGCTGTCCGAACGCAGATTGAGCGCCCTCGACGTGCGGCGCACGCTGTCGCGCGCGAATTTCGCGGATTCGAAGATGATGGTGGAGGTGTCGGGCTGTATGCCGCTGAACTCTCCGCCCATGATACCTGCGACGGCAACGGGTTTTTCCGCGTCGCATATGGCGAGCATGGAGGACGTCATGGTGTTGTCCTTGCCGTCCAGGGTCACGATGTGCTCCCCTTCGTCCGCGTTACGCACCACGATCTCGCCGCCGGAAAGATATCTGAGGTCGAAAGCGTGCATGGGCTGCCCAATCTCCGTAAGCACGTAATTGGTGATATCGACGATATTGTTGATGGGGCGGATGCCCACCGCGCGCAGACGCATACGCATCTTGCGAGGGGACGGGAATATCTTGACGTTACGCACGCAAGCCGCCATATACCTCGGGCAAAGCGCGTCGTTGAGCACTTTTACGTCCACCGCGCCGCGCACGTCGTCGCCCGTCGCTTCGTACGCTATCTCCGGTTCGCGGCACTCGGTGTCGAGCGCCACCGCGACCTCTTTCGCCAGCTTGTATATGCTGTTGCAGTCGGGGCGGTTGGCGGTCACGGAAACGTCGAGTATCACGTCGTCGAACCCGAGAGCGACCGCCGCGTCCTCTCCGAGGGGCGTTCCCTCCGGGAAGCGCAGGATGTCGTCCTCTTTCTGCCCGTCGATGTCGGCTGCGGTCATACCTATCTCCTCCGGACCGCACAGCATCCCTTCCGAAAGCACGCCGCGCAGTTCGCCGCGCTTTATCTCGTGTCCGTCCGCAAGACGCGCGCCGTCCAACGCCACGGCGGTGTACTCGCCGCCCTCGACGGGGACGTTGGTGACCACCTGTATGACGGAAGACCCGATGTCTACCTGCGCCACGCGCAGTTTGTCCGCATTGGGATGTTTCTCCACGGAAACTATCTTGCAGGTCTTGACCGAAGTTGCTTTCTTTGCCTGATATTCTATGCCCTCCACTTCAAAGCCTATCGCCACGAGTTTTTCGGCGAGCTTTTCGGGGGACACGTTGATGTCCACGTAATCTTTGAGCCATGAGATGGGTGCAAGCATTATTTCTCCACCTCCCCGTTGAATTGTTTGAGGAAACGCACGTCATTCTCGTAAAAGAGTTTGATGTTGGGAATGCCGTACTTTATCATCGCGATGCGTTCGAGCCCCAGCCCGAATGCGAATCCGCCGTACTCCGTGCTGTCTATGCCGCACATTTCCAGCACGGCGGGATTGACGACGCCGGCGCCCAGTATCTCCACCCAGCCGGTGCCTTTGCATACGCGGCATCCCTTACCGCCGCAAATGGCGCAGGTGACGTCCACTTCCACGGAAGGCTCCGTGAAGGGGAAGTAGGACGGACGCAGCCTTATCTCGGTGTCCTTGGTGAACATCTGCTGCGCGAACGCGAGCAGGCATCCTTCCAGATCCCCCAGAGTGATGTGTTTGTCTATCGCAAGCCCTTCTATCTGATGGAAAATGGGGCTGTGGGACGCGTCGTCGTCGGAACGGTACACCCTGCCGGGTATGACGACGCGGATGGGAGGCTTACGCGTGGTCATCATGCGAGCCTGCATGGGAGAAGTGTGCGTGCGGAGGACGTAAGAGTCATTCACGTAGAAGGTGTCCTGCATATCGCGCGCAGGATGATCCTTGGGGACGTTGAGCAGCTGGAAGTTGTAAAGGTCGCTCTCTATCTCCGGACCCTCCGCCACCTCGAACCCCATGCCGAGGAACACTCTCACAATGTCCTCGCGCACCCTGGTTATGGGGTGCAGCGTGCCGCGCGCCGGCTGCCTGCCGGGGAGCGTGACGTCGAGTTTTTCAAGCGCCAGCCGTTCTTCTTTTTCGCGCTGCGCGACTTGCGCGGTCTTGGATTCCAGTGCGGCTTCTATCTCCGCTCTGGCGGCATTCATGACTTTGCCCATTTCCGGACGCTCTTCTTTTGAAAGCGCCCCCAACCCCTTCATGAGAGAGGTCATCTCGCCGCTCTTGCCGAGATAACGCACGCGGACTTCGCCCAGCGCCTGCGTGTCGGAAGCGGCGGAAACGGCTGCGAGAGCCGCCTGTTTGATGCTTTCGATCTGTGCTTTCATGTGTTCTCCGTTTTATGCGTACGCGATGTGCGCGCACGAAAATTAACTTGATTATCATATCAATATTTTGCGCTCGCGTCAACTCATGCCGCATAAATTATGCGCTTCCTTCCCCTCTTGCATCGTCACCGAGTTCGCAAAACTCCCCTGCGGCATATAATGTTGCGTGGAAAAGAGGGAAAAACACATTCGTCCCGGGGCGCTCCGCATCCTCATAGCGCTGACTTTGTTTGTGGCGGCGTTCATTTTCTGCACGGTGCATTTCCGCAACAACATAGTCCCCACCGTCATGGGCAGCGCGGTGGCGGAGGTGCGCGCCATGTGCACTAATTCCGTCAATCTTGCAGTCACGACGGTGGTGGGCGGCGGACTGGAATACGAAGACCTGTTCAGCGTAGTGCGCGACGACGAAGGTAACGTGGAAATGGTGCAGGCGAATTCGCCGGAAATAAACATGATAGCGCGAGAGATAGCCAATTTAGCGCAGGCAAACCTCGACGAGCTGGGGCTGCGCGACATCTCCATCCCGATAGGCACGTTCACGGGGCTTGCTCTGCTCATGGGGTTGGGTCCGGACGTCACCATAAGCATTATGCCAATTGGCTCCGCCCTTTGCGACTTCGTAAGTTACTTCACCTCCGCAGGCATAAACCAGACCCTGCACAAGATATACATAGACGTGCACGCGGTCATAAACATCATCACCCCCATAGACGAGCCCACCATCACCGTAAAAGCGGAAGTGCTGGTGGCGGAAAACCTCATCGTGGGGGACGTGCCGCAATTCTATTTCGGCGACTCCGTACAAAACGGCGGATTTTTGGACCTCACTCCGAAACCGTGACCGGTCGCAACGGCGCGGAACTGCTCGCACCCTGGAACGAGATTTTTGTTTGGCGATATGCGGACGAAAATCGAAAGCCCAGTGCCGCATATCCCCACCGCGCAAGATCCTCTTTACACGATCGCCCAAACCGTTCGCACCTGCTTGGCGACACAGGCATACCGCACATGAGGCGAGTAAAAATCGTAATTTGCAAAACAAAGTTTTGCAACCTCGTAAAATCGGTTTTTTTGTATTTCAGGAACTCATATCTTCTTGCTGTGCGACCTGAACACCAGTGCGAAGATAAATCCGAAGAAGACCACTGCGGATATCCCGGGAGCCGCGGCTTTCAGACCTCCGCTCACCGCGCCCAGCGCGCCACCCTCTTTTGCTCCTTCGATCGCACCCTTTGCGATGCTGCTCCCGAAACCCGTTATCGGGATGGTCACCCCGGAAGACGCAAACTCTTTCATATATGAAAAAGCTCCTGCGACTTCCAACACCAACCCCAACAGCATAAAAAGTACGAGTATGCGTGCGGAAGACATTTTAGTCTTGTTTATGAGCAGCTGACCGAGCGCGCACAACGCTCCGCCCACCGCAAAAACCTTCAAATAGTCGAGAAAAACCTCCATTATGACCCTCATCTGCCGCAAAAGTATTCTAATTATTGGCAAATAGTATAATACTTTTCGGCGTTTTCGATAATACTTTCTACCCTGCCGAACCCTTAAAGTTCCTCACACTCGACGGTAAACGCGTGACTCACGCCGGGTATGGTTTCCTTTTGAAGAGGCGTATCTTTGTTGAGCAGCGCGCCCGTTGCGAGCACCAGCACACGCCTCAATTCTCCTCTTTCGATGCGTTTTATGATGTGCGCATTGAAAACCGTGTTCACACAGCCTGCTCCCGAGCCGCCCTGGAAGGTTTCCTGCTCGGCTTTGTAATATGCCGCGCCGCAGTCGTCGTAGCGTGCGTCCGTCTTTATCCCCTCTTTTGCGAGCAGGTGCGCGAACGCCTCCTTCCCGAACCGCCCCAGATCCCCCGTGAAAATCGCATCATAGTCCTCGGGCGCTCTCCCCGTGTCCATAAGGTGGGCGATGAAGGTGTCCGCGGCGGCAGGCGCCATCGCTCCTCCCATGTTGCTCTCGTCGTCTATGCCGAAGTCCGTCACTTTGCCGAAAGTCCCTCCCGTTATTTTCGCCACGAATTTCCTTTCGTATGCCGCGTCGCACACGGGGTCGGCGAGGCATTCGGGACGCCATGCCCTGATAAATCGCCGTTTCAGCGCGTCAAACGCACCGCCTTTTACCGAAAACAACGTGTTATCGCCTGCTTCCGTCCTGGTTTTCTTTTCCGCATCCTCCGCTTTTGCCGCTTCCAAGCACTCTTCGCGCATCGCTTTCATCTTTTCCGAAAACCTTTCCCTGCTTTCTCTGTCGCCTTCCGCGGTGGGGCGCTCCGCCCCGAGCACGGTGCACCCTGCGCCCGTCACCGTCCACTGCGAAGTGGGCGTGCGCTGGTTTCCCAGCTCCAACGGATAGCGATACTGTCTTTCTGCGGAGGCAAAATGACTGGATGTGGAGCACGTCACGGTTTTCGCCGCGCCGCCGTCTATCAGCGCGGCTCCCAACAATACGGCTTCACTGAACGTCGAACAGGCGTTATACAGCCCCAAAAAAGGCACTTTGAAGTAGCGCATGGCAAAGCCCGACGCACTGAGCTCGTTAAGAAGATCGCCTGCGAGCATCAGATCCACGTCTTCGAGGGTCATCCCGGCAAGGCACACCGCGCCCCTTATCGCCTCGCGATGCATCTTGCTTTCCGCCTTTTCGTAGGACTTCTCCCCCCAAAGGTCGTCTTTCAGCACGGTATCGAACTCCTCTCCGAACCTGCCTTCCCCCTCTTTGGGTCCTACTATGGTATAGGACGAGCGCACGTACACGGGTCTATTTGCCGTAAAACTCTGCCTTCCCGTTTTCATTCCGACCTCCTCACACCAAACACGCTACGATCCCCACCACTATGCCGCTCACCACACCGAAAACTATGATGGGGCCGGCAATGACGAACATCTTTGCGCATATCCCGAAAAACACGCCTTCGCGGTTATATTCCAGCGCAGGCGAAACCACGGAGTTGGCAAACCCCGTTATCGGGACGATGGAGCCGCCGCCGGCAAAGCGCCCGAGCCTGTCATATACGCCTATCGCGGTGAAAAACGAACCGAGAAATATCATTACGACCGTGGTCCACGCACCCACTTCCTCCTCCGAAAAAGAGGGAAAAAGCGCACTTATCCCGTCGCGGATGCCTTCGCCCACGCAGCATATCAGTCCGCCTACGACGAACGCCGCGAACAGCGAACGCACCATCGGCGAACGCGGCGAATTTTTCTTCACATACAAGCGGTATTCTGCTTTATCCGTCACGCTCCGTCCTCCTTTCCCGTTCGGGGCGCGCGCACTCTTCAGGCGCGTCGCATTCGTAAAAGATCTCGTGCGTTTCCGGGTTTTCCGTATAAAAAACGTCCACGGTATAAGTGTGGACGAAATCTCCGTTCTTATGCGCGCGCAACTTCTTATGTGTGCGTCACTGCGGCTCTAAAAAACCACATTCAACTCATATCATCCCGGATCTTAGCCAGTATCCTGCTTTCCAGCCTGCTCACCTGCACCTGCGACACCCCGAGTTCCGCCGCGACTTCGCTCTGCGTTTTATCCCTGAAATAGCGCAGTATGACTATTTTCCGCTCGCGTTCGGGCAGCTTTTTAATGCTTTCTCGCAGCATCATGCGGTCGATGTCCTCATCCGGTCCGTAGCCGCCCACCAGTCTTTCTCCCAGCGGCGTTCCGTCCTCGTCGCCGCAAGTGTCATTGAGGGAAACTACGGCTCTTCCCGTGTCCATGGCGAACACCACGTCGGCAGGCTCGCACCCGAATTTCTCGGCGAGTTCCTCGACGGTGGGTTCCGCACGGTCCTCCTTCGCCAATTGGTCGGTGTACGCCGCTATTTTCTGCGCGAGCGCTTTCGCCCACCTTGACACTTTCACCGCGCCGTCGTCGCGCAGAAAACGCTTTATCTCGCCCGTGATCATGGGCACGGCGTACGTAGAAAACCGCACGCCGAACGACGTGTCGAAGTGCGCCACGGCTTTGAGGAAACCTATCGCTCCCAGCTGCATGAGATCGTCGTATTCCAGCCTGCCTTTGAACCGCTTTACGACGGACTTCACGAGCGGCAGATTTTCGGTTATCAACCGCTCCTTTGCCGACTCATCTCCGCTTTGGGCGCGTTTGATGAATTCAAGCGTTTCTTCGTGTGCCAGCATCGCCGCCGATCCTCTTGCGCATCACCACCGTGGTGCCTTTTCCGGGTGCGGAATCCACCGTCATGTCGTCCATGAAGGTTTCTATCATCGTGAACCCCATGCCGCTGCGTTCTTCACCGGGCTTGGTCGTGAAAAAGGGTTCGCGCGCGGCAGCCACGTCCTCGATGCCGCATCCGAAATCGCGCACGCTGACCGTCAGAGTGTTTCCGCTGTCGATATCGGCGCATATCTCTATCATGTTTTCCGCGCGCTCCTCCTCGTAAGCGTGCACGACAGCGTTGGTGACCGCTTCGCTGACGGCGGTCTTGATGTCGTTTATCTCGCTCACCGTAGGCGCGCATTCCACCGCAAAACCGGCGACGGCGTTGCGTGCGAAACTCTCGTTCTTCCCGTATGCCGGGATAAGCATTTTCATATGGTTATCACTCATCATCTCACCTTTTCGACTACGGAATAAACGCCGCTCGCCCTGAACACCTTGTCCACCTGCGTCGGCACGTCTTTCAGGCGCAGGACTCCGCCCGTCGCCGCTATCTTTTTGTATCTGCCAAGGATGAGCCCCAGCCCCGTACTGTCCACAAACGCCACTCCGCCGAGGTCGAACACCACTTCGGCAGGACGCTTTTCCGCGATCACCGAGTCTATGCTTTCGCGCAGCGTGCGGCAGGCGTACTCGTCGATATCTCCGTCAAAAGCGAACGTCACTCTTCCGCGTTCGGCATTGCATCTGACACCCATATTGCCTCCTTCCGCTATGTTAACGCACCGCCGAGCGCGCAATTTAAGGAGTTTGACGGGACGGTTTCCGTCGGCGACGTATTTTGTCAATAAAATCTCTCAAAATCCACCGCAAAAAAGTTGACATTCTCTTTGCCGTATTGTATATTGTCATAGTCACGAATCGTTTCCGACTCACGGGGTGTGGCGCAGCTTGGTAGCGCACATGGTTTGGGACCATGGGGTCGGAAGTTCGAATCTTCTCACCCCGACCATATTCGCGACAACGGGAACATTCCCACCGGATGAGGGCCTTTAGCTCAGTTGGTTAGAGCGGTCGGCTCATAACCGATTGGTCCGCGGTTCGAGTCCGTGAAGGCCCACCAAAACTTACGGTCCGGTAGTACAGTTGGTTAGTACGCCAGCCTGTCACGCTGGAGGTCGAGGGTTCGAGCCCCTTCCGGATCGCCAAGCAAACCCCGTCCGAACCTCTTCGGTCGGGACAAAAGGTCGAGTGGCAGTGGCCCAGGTCACTGCCACTTCCCTAGACCGTATGCCTCGGTAGCTCAGTTGGTAGAGCAAGGGACTGAAAATCCCTGTGTCGGTGGTTCAAGTCCGCCCCGAGGCACCACAAAGCCGGTGCCGCAACCGCGCCTCACCGCACCGTCGTCAAATCAAACGCTGGTGTAGCTCAATAGGCAGAGCAGCTGATTTGTAATCAGCAGGTTGATGGTTCGATTCCGTTCACCAGCTCCAATAACGGGGGTCCCCATCAAATTTCGTTCCGAAATTTTATGGGGTATCACATGGGAGGATTCCCGAGTGGCCAAAGGGAGCAGACTGTAAATCTGTTGTCGACGACTTCGGTGGTTCGAATCCACCTCCTCCCACCAAGAAAACCGCACTGTTAAGTGCGGTTTTCTGTTTTGGAGAGGTGGATCCTTACCCTTCGCTGACGCCGTTTGCCGTTCTGCGTGAACTCCGCACGCAGATCAGATAACGGCAAACCGCTATTCCGTCGAAGGCGGTGCGTTAGCACTCGCCTTTCTCCTTGCGAATCCACCTCCTCCCACCAACAAAAACCTCAATCGAACCATTCGGTTGAGGTTTTTGTTTGTGCGAGGGACGGTGGACGAACCATGCGCGCCACATTAAACAATGGGCGTGATGTGTACTCAGCAGGTTGCTTAACTTTTGCAGGAATTTCCTCTATGCGCGCAGGTTCGGCGGCACGCTCCGCGTGACGCTTTCGCCCTTTCCTATCGTCCGTGATGTGATGTAACGCTCGCCAAAACACTACCCTTTCAATGCCCTACACTTATGGCGAACACACACCTCCTCCCACCAAGAAAACCGCACTGTTAAGTGCGGTTTTCTGTTTTGGAGAGGTGGATCCTTACCCGTCGCTGACGCCGTTTGCCGTTCTGCGTGAACTCCGCACGCAGATCAGATAACGGCAAACCGCTATTCCGTCGAAGGCGGTGCGTTAGCACTCGCCTTTCTCCTTGCGAATCCACCTCCTCCCACCAAGAAAACCGCACTGTTTAGTGCGGTTTTCTGTTTTGGGCAGGTGGATCCTTACCCGACGCCGGCGCACTTTTTCTACCCACGTGACTCTGCACGCAGAACAAATGCAGAAAAACCTCTATTCCGTCGAATGTGGTATGATCCCTGTGTGTGCTTCTTGACAAATCCTGTCGAAATTGATACTGTTAAGTAAAACTTTTGAAGCCCACGTGAGGGAATAATGCCTTTGATTTCAGGTCTAGCGATAGCCATATCTACTGTAATAGGTCTGACCGCTGCGATCATCCTATTCTGCCTTTTCAAGCGACGTGAACAAAGGAATTATCATGATTTTGTACTTGAAAACAGCATCAGCATAAAAAAGCTTGACGAAATAAATCGCCGATACGATTTTTATCCGTATGTATGTTTCGATCAATTCCATACTTACGATAATCAAACCTTCTTTAACATGATATCTTGTCAAGACTATTTGGTCTATCAGTTGCAATATATTAGAACAAAACTTTTCGAGCAAATAAAAAAGGTGGATCATAATAGTTCGCGATATAAAGAATATCTTGCCGAAGTAAATTCTATTGATACATCAGGACAATTTGCGGCTCCGATCGGAAAATTAAAGTCGGAAAGGCTGTTAAAAACCGAATGCAAGTTAATGCAAGATAAAACATGCGTACCTGTCACACAATTTTGCCTGAGAGTCACTCTTTACCGATCGAATATAAATGGGCGCGTATGCGAAGAAAAAGGTGAGATATTTACAGCCGAAGATATATTTGCAATAAATAAACGATTAAATCGGAAAAGCGGAAACTTTTATCTGGATCGCGAGATTTGGGAATCGATTTGCCGTGTGGAAAGAGGAAAAGTTTCCAATAAGATGAGATTTGCAATATATAAAAGGGATGGTTACAGGTGTCGTAAATGTGGCGTTTCGGATCGATACGCACCACTTGAAATAGACCACATAATACCGATAGCAAAGGGCGGAAAATCAACCTATGATAATTTGCAAACATTGTGTCACAGGTGCAATACCGAAAAGGGCGACACAATAGAATAGTGTTCGACGCCCTTGATTTGCGCAAAAAAGTCTGCAAATTAGGTGGGTCGGGCGGTCAGTCGCGGCGCATGGCGTAATGGGTGTAGCCGTGGAAGTCTGCCGATTCACAGATGCGGAACCCCATATGCTCGTAAATTGTGACGTTGTTTTCGTCATGTGTTTCCAAGTACACGGGGAGGTCGCCGCAGAGCTCATCCGTCATGAGGCGCAGTCTGCCCTGACCTCTCGCCTGCAACGCCACGCCGATGTTTTTGATGTAAGCGTCCCTCGCCGGGTCGTAATATTTTGAGGATATCTCCTCCGCAAAGCGCAGATATTCCGCTGCGAGTTTACGGGCGTGGGCGCCGACAGCGGTGAAGAAAGAGAGTGTATAGACGGGGGAAAGGAAAAGCAGGCGCGGATCGTGGTCCTTATCTCCGGGGCACTTGACCGCCGCGGCGGAAAGGAAGTCCTCCTCCACCCAGGTGTAATCCTGCGAGGCGAATATCTCGTAACGGAAAAAGGCTTCCATCCCTTTTGCGAGTTTTTTCTCATCCGGAAAGAAGAGCCTGTACGCCTCATATTCCGCGAAAATGTCAGTGAACAGTCTGCTGACCTTGCCTATTTCATCCTTTCTTATCTTTCTCACGCGGCACCTCCTGCTCCGGTCATATTAACACAAGTATGCAAAATTGGCAAGGCGACGGGACTTAAATCGCGGCGCTTTGCACGCGGACCTTGATTTTTTGCGAATAGTTTGGTATGATCTGTATGGTAAAAGGGCGCGCAAAAACCCGAGAAGTGCGCGGTCGCCCTTCGAGGAGAATTATATGGCGGACTATTTCAAGGAGCGTGAGCGCGACGTAAGCGTCCGACTGCGCGAGATCAGGGACACCCTGCCCGAGTTTTGCGACGAGTTTTTCGTCGGCGTCGAGCCGCAGACCACCGTGCTGACGCGGCTGGGATACGCTTACGACCTGCGCATATTTTTTGATTACCTCACAAAGCGCGTCCGCCCGTTCAAAGGAATGGATGCGGAGGACATCACCCTCGCCGACATGGAAAAAGTGACGGTCACGCACCTGGAAAACTATATGGAATATCTCTCGCTTTACGAGTTCGAAGGCAAGGAATTTGCCAACGGCGACCGCGGAAAAGCGAGAAAGATCTCCACCGTGCGCAGCTTTTTCAAATACTTTTTCAACAAAGACAAACTCCCCGTCAACGTCGCGGCAAAGATATCCCTCCCAAAACAGCGCGACAAGGAGATAATCCGTCTGGAACGCCACGAGATAGAGCGCATCCTCTCCGCCGCGGAGGACGGAGAAGGCATGAGCGCGCATCAGCGCAAGATATTGCTCAACACGCGAGCGCGTGACGTGGCGATACTTTCACTGCTGCTCGGCACAGGCATCCGCGTGAGCGAGTGCGTGGGGCTGAACGTAAAGGACGTGGACTTCGAGTCCAACGCTTTCACCGTCACGAGAAAGGGAGGCAGCCGCGCCATATTGTACTTCAACGACGACGTTAAAGAAGCGTTGGAAAACTATGTGGAGGGCGAACGCAAAGCCCTGCTCTCGCGCTGTCCGAAGCTGGAGATATCCGACCCCGACGCGCTCTTTCTTTCATTGCAGGTCAAACGCATCTGCGTGCGCGCCGTCGAAAATCTCGTGAAAAAGTACGCCGCGGTCGCCGCGCCGCTAAAACGCATCTCCCCTCACAAACTGCGCAGCACCTACGGCACCAATCTCTACCGCGCGACGGGCGACATTTACATGGTGGCGGACGTCCTCGGACACCGCGACGTCAACACCACGAAAAAGCACTATGCGGCAATAGAACAAGACCATCGCCGAATGGCGGCAAAAGCGGTCACCCTGCGCGATGACGACGAAGTCTGACCCCTGAACCGCCACGGCTTTGCCGTAAAAAGGGCATAAATCGCAAAATGAGCGGCGTAAACTTGTCAAAACCGCTCTTTTTTATCGATTTTGTAAATGTACTATTCTAAAATATTGACTTTGAGATAATAGTTTGTTATCATTTCAGTAAGAAAAAAGTCGGAGAGCGATCATGGACATTTCTTCCGTCAACAGCGATCTCATCCGGGGCAACGTGACCACCATCATACTCGGCTCCCTTTGGAACAGGGACCGTTACGGTTACGACATCCTCAAAGAGATCGAACTCAAAAGCGAAGGTCAATACAAGCTCAAACAGCCCACTCTTTACAACCAGTTGAAAAGGTTGGAAAAGCAGGGGCTGATCTCTTCTTATGACGGCGATCCCGACGATACGGGCGGCGGCAGAAGACGCTACTATTCCCTCACCGCCGAAGGCAGGAGCTTCCTCGAAAAGGAAAGGTCGGAGTATGAGTACTCACGCACCATCCTGGACAAGCTCGTGTCCGCAAGGCAGTTCGACTTCGACACCACGCCCGCCCCCTTCAACACGGACGATCTGCGCCCCTACACCAAAAAGGATAATTCGGACAAAGCCAAGGTCGTCTATAAGGAAAAGGAAAAAGTCGTCCTCGTCGAGAAGAAGATATACATAGACGCAGGCGGCAACGAGATCACGGAGGAAGAGGCGCAGCGTCTTGCGGAAGAAGGCGGTCAGGGACGCGCCGTATCCGAAGAGGAATATGCGCGCATCCAAGCCGAAAAACAGGAGGAGATAGAGCGCATCCGTGCAGAAAAGGATGCCGAACTCGCTCGCATAGAGGAAGAAAAACAAGCTGAACTCGAAAGACTCGCCGCCGAAAAGGAAGCGGAGCTTACTCGCATAGAGGAAGAAAAGCAAGCGGAGCTCGAACGTCTGGAAGAGGAAAAACAGGCGGAAATAGAGCGCGCCGAAGCCGAAAAACAGGCGGAACTCGAACGCTTAGAGGAAGAAAAGCAGGCGGAACTCGAAAAACTCTCCGCCGAAAAGGAAGCGGATATGCTCCGCGCGGAAGAAGAAAAGCAAGCGGAGCTTGAAAGGCTTGCGGAAGAGGCGCGCATCGAGCGTGAAAAGCTGGAAGCCGAGCACGCCGAAGAGGTGGAGCGTCTGCGCGCGGAAAAAGCGGCGGCGGAAGAGGAATACGCCGCAAAAGAAGCCGAGTACACCGCGCGCCACATCGAGGAACTGGACCGCATCGCCGCCGAGCGCGAAGAGGCGGAAGCCCGTTTCCGCGAAGAGTACGCGAAGTTCGAAGAGGAAAAGCGCGCCGAAGAGGAGCGCAGGCAAGAGGCGGAAAGACTGGACGCGGAAAGACGCGCCGAACTCGAACGCATAGAAAACGAAAGGCTGGAAGCCGAAAAGCGTTTCGCCGAAGAACGCGAGAAATTCCTCGCGGAAAAAGCGGAAGAAGACGCAAAACGCGAGGCGTACGAACGCGCCGAAGCGGAAAAGCGCGAGCAGGCGGAACGCGAAGCGCGCGAACGCGAGGAGGCTCTCCTCTCGCAAGCCACCATGACGCTGGACGACGTGTTCAAAAACCTGGACGCCGAATCCGAATACGCAAAGGAGTCGGAACAGGATGAGCGCCTCATTGTCGAAGGCGCCGAGTGGCGTGTGGAAACTCTCCCCTCCCGGGAAACCGAGGAAGAGCCTGTTTCCGTCGCCGAAGATGCCGAAACAGCGGAAGAAAAAGAAGCCGAAGAGGAAGAAGAGATAAAGGAGGAGGAAGAAGAAGCGACGGAAGACGAGCCCGAGGCGCCCTCTTCCGAGGAGATCTCCTCCGAAGATATCCCCTCCACCGCCACATTGCAGGAGATATTCCGGGCGCTTGACGCCACTTCGGAGTACTCCGACGCAAAGGACAAAGAAGAAGAGTACATAATCGACGACGCGGAGTGGGTGAACGAAACCGCATCCGACGGCGGCGATCCCTCCGACACGCCTTCCGCCCCGGTCGAACTCACCGAGGAGGAAGAGCTGCTCGCCGAAGAAGCGCGCATGGAGGACGACGCGGAACAAAACGAGGAAACTCCCCAAACTGAAAGCGCCGACTCCGCGCTCATGGAAGAGCTGGTCAGGCTGGAATCCGAGCGCAAAGCGGAACTCGAACGCATCGCGCGCGAACTGGAAGATATGCGCTCGCGCATGGAGTCCGCACCCACCTACGTTTACACCGAAAGGCGCACGGAGGTGCGAGAAGCCGCCGCAGACGCCGAGCCGCAAACCGTCCGCCAGGAAGCTTACGTCACCGAGGAGGACACCTCCCCTAGGCGCGCTCCCGAAGCCACTTTGAGCGAGATATTCCGCCGCATAGAGGAACGCGACGCCGCAGCGGCGGAGGAAGCTGCTGCCGCAGCCGAAACGCGCCCCGTCAGGGAGCAGGCGCCTCCTCCCGTGCGTGAAGAAGCCCCCGAAGAAAACGCCGCAACGCAGACGGATAAGGGAGAATACGTCGTGTCCGCAGTCCGCAACGCGCGCACCGAACCTTTCGATTATCAGCGCAGCGACGTCAATTACAGAGAGTTCTTCTCCTCCATCGCCGACACCCAGCCCGAAAGAGCGAAGGAACCTGCCGAGCGCGCGATCGCTCCCACCGAGCCTAACCTCAAATCCAGGCTGTATGCGGAAGGGTTCAAACTGCGCTCCTACGACCGCAGGAACACTTCGGAGTACTACACTTTCAACTTCATCAGCGCAAACAGGCTCAACCGCGACTGCTGGCTCATCATGATGGCGATATTCCTGGTGGAAGCCGCCGTGATGTGGGCAAGTCTGGCGCGCGAGATAAGTTATGTGTACTTCCTGCCCATCATGGCAGGCGGCGCGGCGCTCATGCTCATCCCCACGATAGTCTGGCTCATCAATCCCCTCAGGCGCAAGCGTGCGGACTTCAACCTCGGCTTCTCGGTGCTCAACCGCGGCATGATGTTCATAGAACTCTCCGTGATCCTGGTGCTGATAGCCTTCTTCGGAGTGGGCGTGACTGTGAACGACACCGTGCTCATCCTCCAAACCATGGTGCTGCCCATCATACTGCTCACCGCCCTGCCGTTGAGTTCGCTCGTCTACTACGGGCTGTACCGGAGCAAGCGTTACCACACGGCGTGAGAAAGGGGCGCCCGTCGGACAAATCAAAACAAAATGCGAAAAGATAATGAAATACGGAACGCTGTGCGTTCCGTATTTTTCATCTCGGTGTCCTCCGTCTGAAACCTCCGATTTTCCCACGGGGTATATCCGGCTTGTTTTTTGATCCCGAAAGTAACAGTCTATATCCTACGCCCTCGCCCCGAGGCGTTTCAGACCTCGCCCGAAGCGCCCTCGCCTTCCGCCTTCGGAATGACGGGAGGAAGCGCTTTTATGGCTGCGCGCGCCAATTCGTCGCAGCGGTTGTTATGCTCGTTGTCGGCGTGCCCTTTCACCTTCACGAATGTCACTTTGTGCGGCTTTATCGCGCTCAACAGTTCCTTCCAGAGGTCGACGTTTTTGACGTCCTCCTTGGACGCCGTACGCCAGCCGTTGCGCTGCCAGCCGTACACCCATCCCTGCAAAAAGGCGTCGACGCAATACCGTGAATCGCTGTAAACGGTGACATCGCAGGGCTCTTTCAACATTTTGAGCCCTTTTATCACGGCTTTCAGTTCCATGCGGTTATTGGTGGTATCCCTCTCTCCGCCGCTGATCTCTCTTTTGAAATTGCGGTAAAACAGGATGGCTGCCCACCCTCCGTCGCCGGGATTGCCGGAACACGCGCCGTCCGTATAGATGTCAACGTGTTTTTCAGGCATTTGCAAGCTCCTCCGAGCGCTTTTTACACTTAGCCATGCCCTTTTTCACGATATCTTCCAGCCCGTCTTCTCGGAAACTTTCCACCGCCTGGATGGTGGTACCGCCCTTTGAACACACCGCGTCGATCAGTTCGTCTATGGGCTTGGAGCTGGCGCTCACCATGCCTGCGGCTCCGCGCACGGTCTGGACGGCTAGTTTTTTAGCGGTGTCGGGATCCAGACCGCCTTCCACGCCGCCGTCTATCAGCGCCTTGATGAACATATAGACGTACGCAGGACCCGACCCCGACAAAGATGTCACGGCGTCGAACTTGCTCTCGTCCGCCTCCGCCACTTTGCCTATGGAAGAGAAAATGTCCGCGACAAACTGCGATCTCTTCCCCTCCGCGAACGCTATCACGCTCATACCCTCGCCCACGAGCGCGGGGGTGTTGGGCATGACACGGACGTAATTCCGCTCGCCCAGCGCCGCGCGCAGCTTGGCAACGGGCACGCCTGCCATTATGGATATGACCGTACCTGCGCTTATCACGGGGGCGATCTCCTCCAACACCTCTGCCGCTGCCTGCGGTTTGATGGCAAACATCAGATATTCCGCCGACGACGCCGCCTCGCGGTTATCCGCAGTGACGCATATGCCGTTCTGGCTCATCACTGCCCGTTTTTCGCTGTCGCGATCGCTGACGATGATCTTGTCCGCGCGAAGCAGTCCGCCGCGCAGGATACCCCCCACTATTGCGGATGCCATGTTGCCTGCGCCTATGATGCCGAGAGTGAATTTCTTTTCCATATGATCTCCGTTTTATTTGACTATGCACCGCATAGTTGCTATAATAGACAAGCTTCCTAGGGGAGTGGCTCAACGGTAGAGCAACGGTCTCCAAAACCGTCGGTTGCGTGTTCGAATCGCGTCTCCCCTGCCACAGTGACCTGCCTTTTGGCAGGTCGCTTTGCTTGTTACGACGCAATCCTCACACTTGTGTGACGCGATTTTGCGACCTGCTCGGCTCCGCTCGCAGATCAGATGTCGCAAAATGCGCTATTCCGTCGCTTCCGCTCCTTACGTATCGCGCTCCCCTGCCACAGTGACCTGCCTTTTGGCAGGTCGCTTTGCTTGTTGCGACGCGATTTTGCCCCAGCCTAAAATCAAAGATTTTAGCCCGGGGGCCCCGAGATATGCCCCGGCTCAAACCAGAGTTTTTGCGACCTGCTCGGCTCCGCTCGCAGATCAAATGTCGCAAAATGCGCTATTCCGTCGCTTCCGCTCCTTACGTATCGCGCTCCCCTGCCACAGTGACCTGCCTTTTGG
>CALVKQ010000002.1 GCA_944332815.1 uncultured Clostridia bacterium | reverse complement strand
AAATCTCTGATTTTCGGCTGGGGCTAAAAATCGGGGTCCCCGGGCGAAAATCTCTGATTTTCGGCTGGGGCTAAAAATCGGGGTCCCCGGGCGAAAATCTCTGATTTTCGGCTGGGGCTAAAAAGGTGAAGATCCGGTTCGTGCGATATCATAAAACCCACTCGTCCTTGTAAAAAAGAACAGGCGGCGGTAGCCGCCAACCCCGCAAAAGAAAAATGAGTGAGCGGCGGATAGTTTTTGAGAGAAGCGAGAAAACGCGGAGCAAGCGAACGTCTTGCATTTTTCTTTTGCGGAAACACAGCAGCAGGCACAAACGCGAACACCCCACATTGCTTGTGGGGTGTTGCTCATGATGCCTTGCGGCTGTGTGGAGCTGCTAACCGGATTTGAACCGGTGACCTCTTCCTTACCAAGGAAGTGCTCTACCTGCTGAGCCATAGCAGCACGGAAGGGCGGACCTTCATGAACGATGCTATATGATTATATGTTTTCACGGCGTTTTTGTCAATGAAATTACGGCAAAAAAACAACGACTTGCGATTTTGAAAAAAGGAAGTCCGCGCCGTGCGCGAAAAGCGATGTATGGCTCATCGCAAAGCCGTGCCGCCTCATTCGCAAAGCAGCCGTCATGTGGTGGACTGCGTTGTTTTCGGAGGGGATGCCGAGAGGGAGAGCGGATGCGACGCAAGGGAATAAAAAAGCGGCACGCAGACCTGCGTGCCGCTTTTAGGTGATGATGTCAGATCATGGAATTACGTTCAAGAAGGAGTGAGCGCACTATCTCTGCCTGAGGAAGTATGGCATCGGCCTCGCCGCCTATGACCATGGTTTTGAGGGTCTCCGCCTCGGTGAGTATCTGTGCTTCGATCTCATCCAGCCCGTCGGACATGGGGGAGCTTGTTCTGCACAGGTCGTAGAGTTTGCGCAAAGCCTCTTTGCGGTCGTAATCCTTTTCCGCATTGTAACAGACATTGAGGATGGCGGACACCTTTTTGATGTAGCCGACCGATTTTTGATTGTCCTCGAGGTGCTGTGCGTTGTAATTGCGCGCCACGGCAAAGATGATGAAAGCCACCAGGAATGCCGCGAAGAGGATGATCTGCACTACCAGGCAGGGGACGTATTCATCTGTCTTGACCGCCATTATGATGATGCTGGTGATGAGTTCGATCACGAGATACAACAGCGCGATCAAAACATTTATCCAGCTCACGGAGAGTTTGGGCCCTTTGAGGTCGACGGCAATGAAGATAAAAGAGCCGATGACCGACAAGAATGCTGCCCACATGAACGCATAAGCAGTCCAGAACCCGGAGGTCAGGGCATCGCCTTTTGCCGAAAGGAAGAGCACCATGTTGTAGACCCCGGCGACGATCACGAAGATGAGCCCGAGCAGGATGGCATTCTTTTTCTTGGAGAGAAATTCTTTCATCATATCACCTCAACCTATGGGATTACCGCAGCCGGGGCAGAATCTGCTCCCTGCCGGGACAGGATTTCCGCAATTAGGGCAGAAGGAATTTGCCGCTTTTGTGACCTGCTCGACGGCATGGCCGCATGTGGGGCAGAACTTGAAGGATGCCGGCACGGTATTGCCGCAACCGGGGCAGGTCACGCCTGCGCCCTGCGTCGGGGCAGCCGGAGGAGTCTGAGGAGCTTGCGGCGTTTGGGGGCGGAAAGCGTTTTGTGCTATGCCTCCCATCGCGCTGCCGAAAGGGACGCCGATGCCTGCGCCCATACCGAGTCCGAGCCCCATGCCCATCATCGCGCCTGCGGTGCCGGTGTTCTTTGCCGCATTTGCCAGCACATCGAACTGCTTCTCTTCCTGATAGGTGTAGCCTTGCACCTTACGGGCTTTGGCTTCGTCCTGCGCCGCTTTGATCTTGGCAAGGTCTTCCGACGGGACGTTGACGGAGTTGACATAGCAGTTGTCCAGCCTTATACCATATTCCAGGAAGCCTTCGGTCATGGCGCGTTTCAGCGTTTCGGAAAGCTCGGCGAGGTACATGCTAATTTGCAGGACACTGATTTGTTTTTCCGTGATGTAACGCCCTATTTCTGATTTTATCTGCGCCATCATGAGCCCGATGAAGTAGTCGCGCATGGTCTGCTGGTCGAATGTTTCCATCGTGCCGACGAGCTTTATGAGCATCTTGCGCGAGTCTTCCACCTGCACACCGAAGCGACCGTTCGCGCGGACATTCACAATGGTTTCGGCAAACGGATCGTACACCTGGATGGGAGAGTCCGTCCCCCATTTGAGGTTGAGGGGGATGGTCTTGTTGACGTAGTAGACCTGACTGGTGAACTGCGTTTCCTGCCCCTTGTTGAACAGATTTTGCATCTTGCTGAGCAAGGGGATGTTGTCGAGCGTGAGGACATATCTGCCGGCGGTGAACGCGTCCAGCGCCTGACCGTTGCGGAAGAGTATCGCTTCCTGCGACTCGTTGACTATGAGTTTGGAATGAGTGTTGAAGTCTTCGCCCGGGAATTTCCAAGCGAAGACATCGGAAGGACCTTCATATTTTATAACATCGAAGATCTGGATCTTTTCTTTAAGTCCCATTTTATTCTCCTATTATCTCTCGGGAGGGAGCAGGTCCCACTGAGGGAATCCGCTTGCAAACCCGAGAGTATCGGTCGCAAATGCCGCGGATGCATTGCTTTCCGTGGTTTGTTCGGAACCGAAGCCGAACTCATCGGCGGCGCCGAAGTCTTCGAACTCCAACCCGAGATCGGGTTCGGAAACTATCGTATCGTCGGCTGATGTGTCGAAGTCGAAATTGTCTTGTTCAAAGTTTTTGTCTTCCATGATCCACCTCACTTCAAGCTCTCGATCTGATATGTTTCGGCACTGAAAACAGAACCGTCGTTCTTGATGTAAGAGTACACATCGAGATATTCCGCATAAGCTCTACGGATGAGCGCTTCGCCGTTCTGTTTTTCCGTTTCGCCGGCGTCCTTTATGGCTTGTTTCTTTTTCTTTACGTCCAAGACCTTGCGGATGCAGATCACAACACCGACGATGACTGCGATCGCGAAGATGACCGCAAAGACGGCGGCGATGACGTCAGATGGGGCGAACACCGCGCACACTATCATGAGCACGAGCGCGAGGGCAGCGATGACGATGCCGAGCACCGAAACGGGTTTGAGTTTTTCCTGCGCGGTCGCGACGGCTTTATCGACGTATGACTTGTAATGTTTGACGGTGGCGTCCGCGGTCACGAGGTTGCCGTCGGCTTCGGATCTTAAACGCACGCGCCAGTCGTTGATACGGAATGTGACCGTATTCGGACGTGCCGCCATGGTGTCCTGCGCATACTTTTTGAAACTGGTGCTGACGACTTTTTCCTTTTCCAGCAAACGGAGGCTGGTCTTGCGGAAAGTCGCGCTCGCACCCGAAGAAGAGGAGGACATCGCGGCTTTGCTCAGACGCTCGGCAAAGTTCACCTTCTGATCGGCAGGCAGACGGCGTGCATCTACGGCACGACGTGCGAGAGCGACGTCGCCGTCATGATTGATGACTTCCTGGTAAAATTCCTCCTGTTGTTTGAGAGGATATTCCTCCGAGTCGTAATTCTTGACCAGACTGTACAGGCAGTTGTCTACCGCTTTGATGAGGTCGTCGCTGTTTTCGTTGGCGTTCATGATGTCCATGAACAGGCCTATGACGGTGTGCATATTATTGACGCGCGCATAGGCATAGAGTAACCGGTCGCTTTCCTCGCAGACCTTGCGAAGAGAGGGATATGCCTCTTGGGAAACGGGGATGAGGTGCGATTCGAAAATGCCTGTCCACTGTTCGACCTGACGCTGCATGAAGCCGGGTTCCTGCTTGATCTCGCGCATCCAGTTATCGATGCTGTCTTCGCAGACGGCGTCGCGGCTTTCACCGAAGAGCCTGTTGGAGTAAGCGTCTATCATGCTGACGACGGTGTCCCTCATGTCGTGTGCATCTTGAAGCTCGAAGTATCTGCCCAGCCATTGCGAACTCGCTTCGAGTCTGCCTGCGCGTCTGCATATGAGAGCGAAGAGCAGATAAGTCTTCTCGTTGTCGCGTTTGATCGCTTCTTTGACGGCGCGGTTCGCAAGGGAGGGATTGTCCGCTATCCATGCCGCAAGCGCGACAAGCGCGGGAGCCAGCCAATAACCGGGAGCGGCAAGCATAAGCTCTTCGGAACACTGCGATATAGTTTCCTCTTTGACGAGGGCGAGGTCGTTTGCTTGCAGGATACCGAGCATATTCTTGCGGACGGTTTCGTAGTGCCCGAATTTGCTCTCCAACTCCTGCCTGACACGGACGATCTCCGTTGCGGCGTAGGATTTCTCCTGTTTGTTGAGCATTTGCGCGAACTTGGTGACGAGCCCGTCCACAACGCCCTTGACCTCGGCGACTTCTCTGTCGACTTTTTCGATCTTGTCGTTGGACAGCTCCACGCGAGCGGCAATGCCGTCAAGCTCTCCCGATACCTGGTTTATGGCGCGAAGTACCGGACCGAGATCGACTGTTTGGATGACATCTGCCATAGTTTCCTCCTTATTTATAAATTATCTTCGGTGTCGTCGCAGGCACCTTCTTCATCGTAACATTCGGCTTCCGCATATTCGTCACCGTAAGCCTCCGCATCTTGTTCCGCGCCCTCTTCATCCGCCGCGGCGTCATCTTCGGAAATGAACTGACCGGTTTCTATGGAATAGACCATATTGTCTATATGCTCTATGTCGTGTTCCCTTCGTTCGATGCCGTCTTTGATGAGTTCTTTGGTGTTTTCGCAGGCGGCGATGAGTTTTGCCTTGGCAGGGCAGTCGGGCATGGCGGCAACGGACAGGCAGACCGCCGTCACATAGTCGCGGTAGAACAGTCTTGCGCGTGTAATGAATTTGTAGCCCGATACGAGAGGGGAATCTTCAAACTTGCGCAGACTTTCGTACAGCCCGAGATACGCCTTGCCGAGATGGTACTTTGTGAGCGCGCCGGTGTAGAAGTCGCGCATCGCGTCTATTCCGCCCGGGAACCATGTGCTGGTCTTGCTGGAAGAAACGGCGGCGTACAAAAAACGGTCCATGAAAGCGCTCGCCATGCGGATATCGTCCACTCTCGCGACGAAATTTTCTATGGATATTATGTCGGATATGTAATAGACGGGTTGCGCCGCAACAAATTGCATGACGGTCATGATCTCGCCGTCGGAAGCGTCCGAAAGATCCGCCTCATCGAAAAATTCCCTTATCGGAGAAGAAGTCTTCACTTTGATGTAGAACTCGCGGATGTAGGCGAGCAGGAAATTTGCGACGATATTGTGAGCGTCATAGCCGAGAATGGTCCTGGCATGGATCTCGGCATTCTTCATATCTCTGTCAAAAAAGGCACCTTTTGCGAGTTGGATGTTGTTTTCGACCACTTCGCTGGACGCAAGATCATCCGCAGTCAACACGACTTTGCGATTGCAAAACTCGCAGATCGCGCTTTTGGTCTTCAAATCAACGTCAAGTTGCGCGCCGCAGCTGGGACACGTCACACAAACGCTTTTCATAATCTCTCCCCGAAATTTGTCACATATGATTATATGCAGAAAAATCATAAAAGTCAATATAAATAATAAAGAAAAAAGGAATAAAAATAACAATTATCCTTATATTTCGCTTGAAAAAGCAGGGAGGTGCGGCGAGCGCCGTCGCATTATGTTATGAGGCGACCGGGAAGTGTAAAAACAGCAAAACGGTCATCGTGTGAGGAGGGGATGAAATTTCGGTTTTTGCGGTGTGGGGAGTGCATCCGGGGGAGAGATGTGGTATGCTGGGGCGGAGTGATACGGAGCCGGTCCGGGGCGACGGCGTCGGGCGCTTTGCGCGAGTGGGATGTGTGGGCGCTTTGGCGAGCGTCTGCGTTCCGTATGTGCGGCGGCACGGAAGATCGCGGCTCCGAGATACGTATAAGGAGAGCAACGCCGTTCCGGAGGCGGCTTTGAGCCGTGAGGGACGCGAAAGGATTAAAAGATGAAATACATGCTTGCGGTGTTCGACATGGACGGGACCATCCTCGACACCTTGGACGATCTAACCAACACACTCAATATGTCCCTGCGCGAAGTGGGGATGCCCGAGCGCACCAAGGAAGAAGTGCGGTCTTTCGTGGGCAACGGCGTGGGAAAATTGCTGGAACGCGCGGTGCCACGGGGCACTACGGAGGGGGAGATGAGCACGTTGGCGGAAGTTTTCCGCACCAATTACGCCGCACATTGCGCCGACCTCACCAAACCTTACGACGGCGTGCCCGAGCTTATCGCCGCGCTGCGTCGGGAGGGCGTGAAGACCGCAGTGGTGTCCAACAAGGTGGATTTTGCGGTGCAGGCACTCGCCGCCGACTACTTTCCCGGGCTGTTCGATATGGCGGTGGGGGAGAGAGAAGGGGTGCGCAGGAAGCCTGCCCCCGACTCCGTTCATGCGGTGATGGCGGCTCTCGGAGTTGACCGCGAGAGGACGGTCTACATAGGCGATTCCGACGTCGATGCGGACACGGCGAAGAACGCCGGAGTGGATTTCATCGGCGTAGAATGGGGGTTTCGCTCGCGTGAGGTGCTTGCGGAGCACGGCGCGACGGTCACCGTCGGGAGGGCGGAGGAACTGTTCCGCCTTATAACGGGAGAGGAGAAAGAGCCGTTTTGACGGGGCTTCCGTCTTTGGCGTGACCTAAAACCGGAATAAAATAAAAATCCACCGACCTAGCCGGTGGATCTTGATTTTTGCGGTCTTGTTTATCTTTCTTCCAACGGGACGTAGTCCTGATGGGGCGCCACTGCGGTGTAGCCCGGGCGGATGATCTTGCCGCGGTTTGCGAGTTCCTCTATGCGGTGCGCGCTCCAACCGGCTATCCTCGCCACCGAGAAGATGGGGGTGTAAAGCTCGGTCGGGATCTTGAGCATGGTGTAGATGAGCCCGGAGTAGAAGTCCACATTAGCGCTGACGCCCTTATACATCTTACGTTTTTCGCCTATGACTTCGGGGGCTATGCGCGCGACTTTTTCGTAGTACTCGTAATCGCTTTCCAACCCTTTCGCGACGGCGAGTTTTTTGGCGTAATCGCGCAGGATATCCGCTCTGGGGTCGCTGACGGAGTAGACGGCGTGCCCTATGCCGTACACCAGCCCGGCTTCGTCGAAAGCCTTCTTGTCGAGCAGCCTTGCTATGTAGTCGCGTATGGCGTCGTCCGTGCAGGGGGTGGTGGCTTTTATGTCCGCGAACATCTTGGAAACTTTGATGTTCGCACCGCCGTGTCTGGGCCCTTTGAGGGAACCGAGCGACGCCGCCACCGCAGAGTACGTATCCGTGCCTGAACTGGTAACGACATGGTTGGTGAAGGTGGAGTTGTTGCCGCCGCCGTGTTCCGCGTGCAGGACGAGGCAGAGGTCGAGGATGCGCGCTTCCAGCTCCGTATATTTTTTGTTGGGGCGGATGAGGCGCAGGATATTTTCCGCAGTGCTGAGGTCCTTGCGCGGCTTATGTATGATGAGGCTGCTGTCCGAATGATAGTGCGCGTACACCTGATAGCCGTAGGCGGAGAGCAGGGGGAACTGCGCGATGAGCTGGATGCTCTGACGCAGCACGTTCGCGATGGAGATGTCGTCGGGGTGCTTGTCGTAGCTGTAAAGGGTGAGGACGCTGCGCGCGATGACGTTCATCATATCCGAGGAGGGCGCTTTCATGATTATGTCGCGCACGAAACTCTCGGGCAGTCTGCGGAACTCCCCCAGCATCTCGGTGAAGTGTTCGAGCTGTTTGGCGTCGGGCAGCTTGCCGAAGAGGAGGAGGTAAGTGGTTTCCTCAAAACCGAAGCGTTTCTCGCCGACGAACCCGTCCACCAGATCTTTTATGGGTATACCGCGGTAAAACAGTTCGCCGGGGCACTCCACACGGTTGCCGTTCGCGTCAGGTTTGTAGGCGTTTATCTCGCTTATCTCTGTAAGCCCTGCGACGACGCCCGTGCCGTCTATATCGCGCAAACCGCGTTTTACGTTATACTTTTGATAAAGAGAAGGGTCGATCGTGCTGCTTGCCGCGCTTATCTCGCTCATTTTGCGCATCCAGGGCGCGTAATGTGTCACTGTCTTTTCGAACTGTTCCATGACCGTACTCCTTTAAGTGTTCTTTTTCCGCGTCCCCGTCGCGGCGGTCCCAAAAAAAGTGTGGGATGTGCGTGTTCCGAGCCGCATATCATCCCGTCATCTTCCCCGAAATTTTCTTTGAAACGGCAACATTATAACACAAAAATATGCAAAAGGCAACACCCGTATTATTAACTTAAAACTACGGGCGGAGTGTGCGTTGCAGGACGGGACGCGGTTCAGTTTTCTTTGAGGAGGTCGGCGTAAGTGAAACGCAGGGCTTTGGCAAGTTCCGTGGGAGAGGTCGAGATCTGCACGCCTATCCTGCCTGCGCTGAAATAAATGTTGTCGAGCGTGCGCGCGCTCGCGTCAAGCACGGTGACGAACTGTTTTTTCATGCCGAGAGGGGAGCATCCGCCGTGGACGTAACCGGTGAGGGGAAAGAGTTCCTTTGAGCGTACCATATCCACGGATTTTTCTCCCACGGCGCGCGCCGCTTTTTTGAGGTCGAGTTCATGCGCGACGGGGATGACGAACACGTAATGCGCAAGGCTCTTGCCCACGGTGACGAGGGTCTTGAAAACGCGTTCGTGAGGCACCCCCATCATGGCGGCGGCTTCCACCCCCGTGGGGGCGTCCTCGGAGGATATCTCCTTGCCCTCGGGCAGGAAAGTGACGCCCGAGTAATCGGCGTGCGCTCTGTCCAGCGCGCGCATGGCGTTGGTCTTGTCTACGGCATTTTTCATAAGCGGAGAAAAGTCCCACCGCTGTTGCGGTGGGACGTGAGTTTTTCAGTTGACCGAGAAGAGCAGATCGCCGTAAGTGGGGAAGGGCCAGTACTTCTTCGCGGTGTGCAGTTCCATGCCGTCGGCGGCGGCGCGCAGCTCGTTCATCGCAGGGATGATCTTGTCGCGGCATATCCTGCCGTAGCTCATCCAGTCGGAGGCATCCTTGCCCTCAGCCATTGCGGCTTTCAGTTTTTCCACCGCCTTCACCGCGTCGGAATAGAGGGAGTTCAGCGTCCTCAACAAATTTTTCTGCGGCATGCCTGCAAACCCTGCTTCCTTCATGGAATTTACCGTCTTCGCCAATTCCTTTTCGTAGGTGGTGACGGCAGGCAGCACATCCTTTTCCGCCATATCCAGCATGGTGTTGCCCTCTATGGTGATGAGCTTGCAGTAGTTTTCGATGAGGATGTCCTTGCGGCTCTTTATCTCTTCCGCGGTGAGCACCCCGTGGCGCTCGAACAGCGCGATATTCTCCGCGGAATCCAGCAATTCCAGGCAATCCACCGTGGTGGGCAGGTTGAGCAGACCGCGGCGTTCGGCTTCTTGCACCCATTCGGAGGAGTAGTTGTTGCCGTTGAAGACTATCCTGCCGTGCGCTTTCATTATGCGGCGGATGATGTCCTTTATGCAGGCGTTGAAGTCCTTCGCGGCGGAGAGCTCCTCCGCAGCGAGGCGGAACTCTTCCGCCATTATGGTGTTCAGCACCGTGTTGGTGTCCGCTATGGAGAACGCCGAACCCAGCATACGGAACTCGAACTTATTGCCCGTGAAGGCGAGGGGGGAGGTGCGGTTGCGGTCGGTGCTGTCCATTGCGAACTTCGGAAGCACGTGCACGCCTATCTCCACTTCGCAGGCGGCGCGCTTGGAGTAAGTCCTGCCGTCCGCTATGGCGTCCAGGATGCCCGTGAGTTCGTCGCCGAGATACATACTGACTATCGCGGGGGGAGCCTCGTTCGCGCCCAGACGGTGGTCGTTGCCGGCGCTCGCCGCGCTTATGCGCAGGAGGTCCTGATGCTTGTCCACTGCGGCTATCATCAGCGCCACGATGAGCAGGAACTGTGCGTTGTCCGCAGGGCTCTTGCCCGGCTCGAAGATGTTATGCCCGAAGTTGGTCACCAGCGACCAGTTGTTGTGCTTGCCGCTGCCGTTGACCCCGGCAAAGGGTTTTTCGTGCAACAGACAGGTCATGCCGTGTTTTGCCGCGACCTTACGCATGATCTCCATCGTGAGCTGGTTCTGATCCGTCGCCACGTTCACGGTGGTGTAGATGGGCGCGAGTTCATGCTGCGCCGGCGCGACTTCGTTGTGCTTGGTCTTTGCCAGCACACCGAGTTTCCACAGCTCCTCGTCCAGGTCCTTCATGAACGCCGCAACGCGCGGTTTTATCGCGCCGAAGTAGTGGTCCTCGAGTTCCTGCCCCTTGGGAGGTCTTGCGCCGAAGAGGGTCCTGCCGGTGTACATGAGGTCGCGCCTTTTTTCGAAGGCTTTGCTGTCGATGAGGAAATATTCCTGTTCGGGACCGACGGCGGAGATGAGTTTCTTCGTCTTTCTGCCGAAGAGGTGAAGGAGCTTGACGCCCTCGCGGCTGACCGCTTCCATGGAGCGCAGCAGGGGAGTCTTTTTGTCCAGCGCCTGCCCGTTATAGCTGCAAAACGCGGTGGGGATGCAGAGGGTGCCGTCCTTGATGAAAGCGTAAGAAGTGGGGTCCCATGCGGTATAGCCGCGAGCTTCGAAGGTCGCGCGCAGACCGCCGCTCGGGAAAGAGCTGGCGTCGGGTTCCCCTTTGATGAGCTCCTTGCCGCTGAATTCCATGATGACGCCGCCGTCCTCGGTGGGCGTGATGAAGGAATCGTGCTTTTCCGCGGAAAGCCCCGTCATGGGCTGGAACCAGTGCGTGAAGTGGGTGACGCCCTTTTCCACCGCCCAGTCCTTCATGGCGCCTGCGATGACGTTCGCGGTGTCGAGGGGGAGGGGACGATCGTGGTCGCAGCAGTCTTTGAACTGCTTGTAGGTGTCTTCCGGCAGACGTTCGCGCATTACGCGATCGCTGAAAACCATGCTGCCGAACAGTTCGGACATTACCATAACTCGCTCCTTCTCCGCGTCGTAAACGCGGAAATTATGTATATTATATTAACTTTTTCACGATATAGCAAGCCATTTGACGCATTCCGCCCGTGGACGGGCGGCTTTGCCGTCCGCACCCCTCGCTTTCGCGCGCCGCTCCCTTCTCCGTTCGTCCGCACCCGTGAAAAAACGAGAAAGGACGCCCGTTTTCGGAGCGTCCTTGCTACGGTCGGGATTATATCTCCGAGGAGGCGCCACTGTCAAGGAAATGTTTGACATTTTTTTTGCGGCTTGGTATATTTACTGCGTCGGCAAAGCCTTCGGGAAAACGGCGCGCGATAAGCCCGTCCGCTCCCGTTCGGCAGCCTGCCGCGCTCCGTCCGCGGAACACGGGACGCTTTTTTGTTTGGAGGGCAATATGGACACTTACGTTTCTCCGCTCTGTGAAAGATACGCCAGCGAGAAGATGAAACACATCTTTTCACCCGACTTCAAGTTCACCACGTGGCGCAGGCTCTGGATCGCGCTCGCCGAGGCGGAAAAGGAACTCGGCATCGACATCACCGACGAGCAGATCGCGGAGATGAAAGCGCACGTTTCGGACATCGATTACGCTTACGCCGCGGAACGCGAGAAGGAGGTGCGTCACGACGTCATGGCGCACGTGCTGACTTTCGGCAAAGCCTGCCCCAAAGCCAAACCCATCATACACCTCGGCGCGACCAGCTGTTACGTGGGCGACAACACGGACGTCATACAGATGCGCGAGGGGCTGTTGCAGATACGCTCCCTCCTGCTCACCGCGATAAAATGCGTGGCGGATTTTGCGATGAAGCATAAGGATCTGCCCACTCTCGCGTACACCCATTATCAGCCGGCGCAACCCACCACGGTGGGCAAGCGCGCCTCCCTTTGGCTGCACGACCTGGTGCTGGATTTTTACGACCTGGAATACCGCATCTCCTCCCTCAAACTGCTGGGGTGCAAGGGGACGACGGGCACGGCGGCGAGCTTTTTGGAGCTCTTCGGCGGCGACCGGGAAAAGGTGAAAAAGCTGGACGCGCTCATCGCGGAGAAGATGGGATTTTCCGCCACCTATCCCGTGAGCGGTCAGACCTATTCCAGGAAGGTGGACTACAACGTGCTTTCCGTGCTGTGTTCCATAGCGCAGAGCGCCACCAAATTCTCCAACGACATCCGCCTGCTCTCCAACCTCAAAGAGGCGGAGGAACCCTTCGAAAGCAAACAGATAGGGTCTTCCGCAATGGCATACAAGCGCAATCCCATGCGCAGCGAGAGGATGGCGTCCCTCTCACGCTACGTTATCACGGACAGCCTGAACCCTGCCATCACCGCTGCGACGCAGTGGTTCGAACGCACTTTGGACGACAGCGCCAACAAGCGTATTTCCGTCCCCGAGGCGTTCCTCGCCGTGGATGCGGTGCTTTCGCTTTACATCAACGTCATCAGCGGTCTTAAACTGTATCCCAAGATAATAGAGCGCAATTTGAACCGTGAACTGCCGTTTATGGCAACAGAAAACATTTTGATGTACTGCGTCAAGGAGAAGGGCGGCGACCGTCAGGAACTGCACGAAGCGATAAGGAAACATTCCGTCGCGGCGGCTGCCGTGGTCAAGGAACAGGGCGGGGACAATGACCTGCTCGGGCGCATCCTCGCAGACCCCGTCTTCAAACTCACGGCGGAGGAACTCAATGCCATCATGGACGTCAGGCAGTTTGTCGGCTGCGCGGCGGAGCAGACGGAAGAGTTCGTGACCGACGTGGTGCTTCCGCTGCTTCGGGACAATCCTTTCGACGAGAACGCGGCGTCCGTCATCAGAGTCTGAGCAAACAAAGAGCAACATACCGCGGCGCAAAGGCGCGCCCGACACGGCGGCGCATGCCGCCTTTGGTTTTGAATTTATTTTTGTGAGGTACAGATATGCTTACCGCGATAGTCGGCATCAACTGGGGCGACGAAGGCAAGGGCAGGATGGTGGATCTGCTCTCCGAGGATCAGGACGTCATCGTCCGTTATCAGGGCGGCAACAACGCCGGGCATACCGTCGTCAACGAAAAAGGGAAGTTCATCCTCAACCTGCTGCCCTCCGGCATACTCCGTGAGGACAAGGTCAACGTCATGGGCAACGGCATGGTCATCGATATCCGCCACCTCGCAGGGGAGATAGACAGACTGCGCGAAGGGGGAGTGTCCGTCACGCCCGAGAACCTGCGCATAAGCGACCGCGCCGTCATATGCTTCCCCTACAACGTGGAGCAGGACTGCCTGGAAGAGGACAGGCTCGCCGACCGCAAATTCGGCTCTACGCGCCGAGGCATCGCGCCCATTTACGCGGACAAGTACATGAAAAAAGCGGTGCGCATGGGGGACCTTCTGCATCCGCACTATCTGCGTGAGCGCGTCGAAGAGGTGCTGGATTGGAAAAATCTCTGCCTTTCCGCATACCCCGGCGCAAAGCGTTATACGGTGCAGGAGATAACGGATTGGCTTTCGGAGTTCGGCGAGAGGTTCCTGCCGTATATCTGCGACGTGGGGCAGTATCTCACGCTCGCTGCGCGCGAGGGGAAGAATATCATGTTCGAGGCACAGCTCGGCGCGCTGCGCGACATAGACTTCGGCATCTATCCTTACACTTCCTCCTCCAACACCATCGCGGCATACGCGCCAGTAGGCGCAGGAGTGCCGGCGCTCAAACTCGACAGGACGATAGGCATCATGAAGGCGTATTCCTCCTGCGTGGGCGAGGGTCCCTTCACCGCAGAGATGTTCGGCGAGGAAGCGGTCGCACTGCGCGAAGCCGGCGGCGAGTACGGCGCGGCGACGGGCAGACCCAGAAGGGTGGGCGGCTTTGACGTCGTGGCGTCCCGTTACGGATGCAGAGTGCAGGGAGCGGACGAAATCGCCCTCACCAAACTGGACGTGCTGGACGGTTTCGGGCGCATCCCGGTGGTCGATGCGTACGAGTGCGACGGCGAACTCACGACGGAGTTCCCCTTCGGCGAAAAACTCAACGCGGCAAAGCCGCACATCGTCTATATGGACGGGTGGAAGACCCCCACGTCCTCCTGCCGTCGCTTCGAGGATCTCCCCACGGCAGCGCGCGCATATATAGACTACATAGAGAAAAAAGTGGACTGCGAGATAAAGTACGTTTCGGTGGGAGCGGAGCGCGACAGCATCATAATCCGCTGATCGCCGTCGGGGCATTCGCCGCAGTTCTCCGTCCGAGCTCTGTCATTCGCCCCGGCGATACGGAGCGATCGACGTGCGGACGGCAAGGCGGAAAAAGGGTGCGGCTCAGCTCATATTACTTTACGCATGCCAGACAGGAATAATACGAACCAGCCTCGGAGCAATTCTTTTCGGCGCTTTTGCACAGTCGGAACTTGCCAATATGTATACTATTGGCGGCGTTTCGCCAGCGCAACATCATCCGAAAATCTCTTGCTCTGAGGTGCGAGCAGTTCCGCGCCAGCCGATTTTTGGCTGAGCAAGGAAGTCGGCGCAGCTAATACCAGCCCGTATTAGCAAGGCGACTGACGCGGTTCAGGCGGAAATCGGCGGCGCGGAACCTGGTTCGTATTATTCCTGTCTGGCATAACAACAAAAACGCCGCTTTATGCGGCGTTTTCGTATGTTTGAAATATGGTTTAGTGCAGGAAGCCCTTTATCACGGTGTCTTCCGCTTCCTTTTCCGTCAAGCCCAAACTCATGAGTTTGGTGAGCTGGTCGCCGGCTATCTTCCCCACCGCCGCTTCGTGCACCAGGCTGGCGTCGGGGTGCGCCGCGTCTATCTGCGGAGTGGAGAGTATCCTCGCTCCGTCCATGACTATGCCGTCGCATTCGACGTGTCCGAAACAGCTGTTCGCGCCTATCACGTCGGAGTAGAATTCCTGGTGGGAAGAGCCGCGCGCCACGCTGCGGCTCACTATGTCGCAGGTGCTGTTCCTGCCTTGCAGCGTCACTTTGAAACGGGAGATAGCCTTTTCCTCTCCGTCGGTGAGCAACTTCTCTTTGACGAGCAGTTTGGCGTCGTCGCCCACCACGGCTTCCGTCATCCTGTCCGTGAAGGTGACGCCGCCGAGCTGGGTGGTTTCCATTTCCAGCACCGCGCCCTTGTCCAAAAAGACGTTGGTGACGGGGTCGAACACGCGCTTTCCGCCCTCCGCGCCCTCGCCGTAATGCCTCTCTACGTACCGCACGCGCGAGTTTTCGGAGAGGCGGAAGGTGTGCACGCCGTCGTGTTCCGCCTTGCCTTTGCCGGGGTTGTGTATGCCGCACCCTGCGATTATGGTGACGTCGGCGTCCTCGCCTATGAAAAAGTCGTTGTACACGGTGTCCTGAAAGTCGCCCACCGTGAGTATGACGGGGATGTGCACGCTCTTGTTTTTGACGCCTGCGGCGACCACGATGTCAATGCCCGGCTTGTCCTCTTTGGGGATGATGCGGATATCCTCCGTAGAGGCGGACGCCAGCCTTTCCCCGTTCTTTCTTATGTTGAAGCTGCCCTCCGGGACGGAGTGCAGTTCGGCTATCTTTTCCAACAGTTCGAGATCGAGTTTTTCCATATCATTCCTGTTCCTTAGTCGGTGTGCGGCGGCAGTAGGGCGCACCCGTGTCCGTAAGCCCGGGCAGTATCTCGTCGCGCGTGCCCACGACGGGCTGCGCGGCGGAGTTGAGGACGACTATCCTGTCTGCGGCTTGCAATATCTTATTCTGATGGCTGACGATGATGACAGTCTTGTCGCGCAGTTTGTCGAACACCCCCACCAGTTCGTCAAAGCTCCAAAGGTCTATGCCTGCTTCGGGTTCGTCCAGGAGGAAGACCTCTCCGCCTTTCGCGAGGGCGGTGGCTAGCTCTATGCGTTTGAGTTCGCCGCCGGAGAGGGTGTCGTCCACGGGACGGTCGATATAGTCCTTGGCGCAGAGCCCGACGGTGTAAAGATACTTGCACGCTTCCCCCGTGCTGCACTTTTTACGGCAGGCGGCGTTGAGCAGGTCGCGCACCGTGATGCCCTTGAAGCGCACGGGCTGTTGGAAGGCGAGGGTGAACCCCTTCAGCGCGCGTTCGGTGACGGAAGCGTCCGTGACGTCCTCGCCGTCGAAGAGTATCTTCCCGGAAGCGGGGCGGTCGATGCCCATGATGAGTTTGACCAGCGTGGATTTGCCGCTGCCGTTATGTCCCGTTATGACGGTGACGGTGCGGTCGGGAAATTCCAGCGACACGTCGGACAGTATGTGCCGCGCCTTGTCGGGGCGGTCGGCGTCGACGTCGTAATATATATGTTCGAGTTTGAGCATAACTTCTCCTTTGATCTTTTGCCCTTAATCTTTGGTGCGGTAATCGTATTTGAGTTTCAGCACTGTGAGCACGTGGAACACTATCGCATACACGACGAGCATTGCCAGACAGAAGTACATATTGTAGTCGTATATCTCGCGCATGGTGATGTTGAGCACGTTGCCGTAGACGGCGGTGCCGTACATCGTTGGGGTGAAGAAATAGACCACTTTGATGGGCATCTCCTTGAATTCGATGAGAGAGCCCGCGCACACCACCTGCATGAGGATTATGACCAGCACGGGCAGGATCGCGCTCTCGGACTTTCGCAAAAGGGCGGACACCAGCAGCCCCAGTGCCGTCACGCAGTAGTTGGTCAGGAACACCGCCACCAGCATGAAGAACAGCGAGAACGCCGGGTCGGACAGGTTATAGTCGATGAACGCGAGCGAGCCGAAAGTGATGACGAGGGACTGCACGAACCCCACTATGGCAAGGGCGGTCACCTTGGAGGCAAGATACGCCACGATGTCCATGCCGCCGAACACCTCGCGTTGCAGCACGTCCCGTTCCTTGCATATCTCGCGGTAGCTGTTCAGCAGCCCCATGAGAGCGGCGGACAGCACCAGCAGGAAGGGAGTGCTGTGGATGGCGCCGAGGTGCTTCCACGGCTCGTAGAACGTTCCGTCTTCATACACCAGCGAGGTGATGATGAGCATCACCGCAGGTTGCAGGATGAGGGGGATGATGAACCACGGGTTGGTGACTATCTGTTGCAGATAACGCGTGAGCAGCACGCGGAATTGCAGCAGATTTTTTCGGGCGGAGTAATCACGCGTCTTCTTCATCGTGTGTTTCCTCCTTTGACGCGGCTTCCGCGCCCGTGTCCGCGACAGGCTCCGCGACAGCCTTTTTACGCCTGCCGCCTCTGCGCTTTTCCGTCAGTTGAACGGGAGGAGCGTCCGCGCCCTCGTCCGCCGTTTCGACGGGTTTATCCGCCGTTTGCGGCTGTTCATCATGCGGTTTAGTGTTTTCCGCCTCTTCCTCGGAAGGGGAGGCGGTCGTCTCTTCCGCACCCTTTCCGGAGGGGGAGTTCTCCTCTTCTTCGGCGGTTGAGGTCTGCTCCGAGGGTTCTGCGTTTTGCTCCCTTTCCTCCGCGCTCTTTTTCTTGCGCCTGCCGTTCTTTTTGTCGGGAGAGGAGAGAGCTTCCTGCGCGGTCTGCTCCTTTGCCGGGACTTCCTCCGCCTCGTCCCGACGCGCCTTATCGGCGGCGGCTTCCTCCCTCGCTTCCGCGCCCTCGTCCGTCTGCGTTTCCGCGGTTTCGGCGCGCGCGGCCTCTTCGTCCTCCGCGTCGGTCTGCGCGGAGATCCGGGGCGCTTGTTCCTCGCTCTCGGGGGATTCCTCCGCCTTGGAGCGCAGTTTTTTCTTTAAGCCTGCCAGCACGTCCGAAAGGGTGCGGCGCGTGGGCGGCTGCACGGCGTTTGCCTCCTCCGCCGTTTGCCGCAGCGTCTTTCTGCCCGTTTCGGGAGGGAGCATATTCTCCTTCGCGTCGGGATAAAGCTCGCAGAAGGAGGCGTACAATTCCTTGTAGTAGTCCGTCGAGCGGTACTTGTGTTCGAAGTAGGCGCAGACGGTTTCGTCATTAAGCGCGGCGAATATGCGCGAGTAATTCTTGCGGTTGAAGTAGCGGAAGACCTCCTTGTGCTCGCCGTAGAAACAAAGCCTGCCGTTTTTGCCGAGGAAGGCTATCTTGTCGCACTTGTCCAGGTTCTCCATCGCGTGCGTGATGACGATGATGGTGCGTCCTTTTGCGGCAAGCTCTTTGAGCAGATCCATCATTTCGAGGTCGAGGTCGGGGGAGAGTCCGCTCGTGGGCTCGTCCAGGAAGATGACCTTGGGGTCGGAGAGCAGTTCCATGGCTATGGAAACGCGCTTGCGCTGTCCGCCCGAAAGGGAGGATATCTTCAATTTTTCGCGTCCCGTCAGCCTGACGTCCGCGATCGCCTCCTGCACGCGCTGTTTGACCTCCTCGCGCGACATATTCGTGCGCACGCGGAGCATCGCCGTGTAGTAAAGCCCTCTTTCCACGGTGAGGTCGTCGTGCATGATGTCGCGCTGGGGGACGTAACCGATGACGTTTTTGTAGGATTTGATGTTGTCGTAGTAGTTATTGGTGTCGTAATAGATGCCGCCGCCCGTCGCCGGTCGGATGCCGTTAAGGCAGTCCAGCAGAGTGGACTTGCCCGTGCCCGAGCCGCCCACCACCGCGACGAACGCGCCCGGTTCCACGCGGAAAGAAACCCCGTTCACCAGCTTTATTCGCCCGTGAGAGTTGCGGTCGGGCACCTCTTTGGTGACGCCCACCGCGTCCACCTGTATGCCTGCCGGCGAGGTGGAGTAAAGCAGCTTGCGGTCAAAGAAGGTGTACGCCGCCGAAGGTATCGAGATGCGGTCATAGTCCCCCAGTTTGGCGCGGCGGATGCGTCGGTTGTTGACGAAAGTGCCGTTGATGCTCCTGAGGTCTTCGATGTAGTAGTCCGACCCGTCATAGACGATGCGGAAATGCTTGTCCGACACCATGGGGTTGTTCACCACTATGTCGCAGGAAGCGTCGCTGCCCACGACGGTGAGGGTCTTTTGGGTGAGGTCGAAGTTGGAGCCGCTGCGCCTGCGGTTTATCTTTTTGACGGCGGATATCTTCACGCCGTCCCCCTTTTTTTCGCCCACCTTTCTTATCACGATGTCGCCGTCGAAGCGGACGACGGGGCGTTTGAAGCGTTTGCCGCCTATCAGCACCTCGGACTTGTGCCCCTCCGGGGTGAGGTCCTCGACGTACCAGACGTTGTTTTTCTGAATGAAGCGGAGCTGTTCGGGGGCGGCAAGGAAACCTTTTATCACCACGTCGCAGGTGCGTTTTGAGCCGACGATAAACTCCTTCTTCGTTTCGCTGTCGAAGAAGTCGAAAAGTTCGCCGTTGCCTATTTTCAGGATGATGTTGCTCATGTGCGCTCCCGTGCCTATATACTCGTGCGTATATATCCGTATGAGTATAGCTTATTTCCGTATAAATTGCAAGCCGTAAGAGGCACCAAAACCTCCCCGAAAGCATATCGCACGGCATTTTTTTTGCGCGAACGCAGAAGATAGCCGTGTGCGCCGCGCGCGGCATTCCCCATCCGCGGCGTGTGGCATATATATGAGCGAGGCGGCGATGAAAAATTTTTGTTCGGGTGCGGCGGCTGCCGCCGAGGATGCCCTCGTTGTGAGAGAGCTGAAAAAGAGATATCCCCACACGGAGGAGCACGCCGTGAACGGGATATCTTTCCGCGTGGCGAGAGGGGAGGTCGTGGGGCTCACGGGGCGTAACGGCGCAGGCAAGTCCACCACCCTCGGATGCGTCACGGGCAGGCTGGCGAAGGATAGCGGAGAAGTGTACGTCTGCGGCGAAGCGCTGGTGGGCGACGGCAGAGCGGCGAAGCGCAGACTGGGTTTCGTCACGGACGACCACGCCGTGTTCGACAGAATGACGGGCAGGGAGTACATCTCTTTCATCGCGGACGTGTTCGGCGTGGGCAGGGAGGAAAGAGAGGCGCGCGTCGCGGAGTATGCCGCGCTCTTTAAGATGACGGGCAGGCTGGACTCTCCCGTGGGCAGCTACTCCCACGGCATGAAGCAAAAGCTCTGCATTATGGGCAGCCTGGTGCATTCTCCGGAACTTTGGATATTGGACGAGCCTATGCTCGGGTTGGACGCGGAGGCTGCGGACGCGCTTTGCGAGCTCATGCACAGATGGGCGGCGGAGGGGAGAGCCGTGCTTTTCGCCACTCACGATGCGCGCGCGGTGGAAAGAGTCTGCGACCGGGTGATAACGCTGGAAAAGGGGAGGATAGTCCTCCCATCGGGAGGAGAGCGCGTATGCGGCGGTTGAGAGAGGTCGCACGTGGGGCGGCGATCCTCGTTCGGCACGGGACTGCGAGCGAACTCCGCGCATTCGGGAGGGCTCCCGGGGAGTGCGGCATACCCGGCAAGGTATGTTCGGCGGCGCTCGCCCTTTTTGCGGCGGCGGTGGTCGGGATGCTGCTTTCAAAGTTTGCGGCGATGTACTCGGCGGCGGAGGTTTCGGGTGAGTTCGATCCCACCGCGCGGAGGGAGGAATTATGCGCGCTGCTGTTTTTTGCGGTATTCCTCGCAGGGGCGGCGGACGCGGCGTGCGCCACGGCGGAGAGGTTCTTTCGGTCGGAGAGGGTACGGCTTATCGCCGCTCTCCCTCTCTCGCCCGTGTCCGTCTATATCGGCGAAAGCATGTGGCTTTGGGTGAGGAAGGGAGTTTCTTCGGCGTGCGCGCTGGCGGTCGCGGCGGCGGCAGTGGGGGTGGGGACGTCCGCGGATGAAAGTTTTTACTTTTCCGCGCTGCCCGTCCTCTTTCTGCTCCCTTCCGCGGCGTATTTCACGGGCAGTCTTTTTGCTCTTCCCGTGAGGGCGGTTGCGCGGTTTTTGAGTTCCCGTCCGCTCGTCGCGCTGTTATTTGCCGTTGCCGTATCCTTTGCGGCGTGCGCACTGTACGCCGTCGTGCTCTCTGCGGCGGCGGACGCGTCGGTGTGGGAAGGCTATCCCTCTTCGTCTGCGGCAGGGGCGGCGGAGGAGCTTGCGGAAGCGAGCCGTTTTCTCTTCCCGGGCAGTTTGTTCGCGGCGGTGACGGAAGGGGACGGGGGAGCGGCAGCGGCGGCGGTATGCGGCACGGCGGCGCTCTGTTTGCTCTCCTGCGCAGTGGGCGGACTTGTGACCGTGCCTGCCGCGCAGGGCAGACTGTTCGGACAGGGGGAGAGCGGCAAAAGGGGACGCGCCCCTTCGCCTCTGCCTGCTTTTGCCGCATTGGTGCGCAGGGAAGCGCTTTCGGCGTTGCGCTCGCCGCAGGGAGCTTTCGGCTGGGTGACCGTGGCTGCGCTCATGCCTTTTGCGGTGTACTGTTGCACGGACGTCTTCTTAAAACCCGTGCGGTCGATGCTGGCGGCGGACGTCGCCCTGCCCGTGGCGATGTTCTTCGGGATGACCTTCCTCGCGCTCGCGAACTCTTCCTGCGCGCAGGCGTGCCTTCCCGACGCGGAGTTCATGACCATTAAAACCCTACCGTTAGGCTGCCGCGAGGTGGTGTGGGCAAAAGCCGCGGTGCATCTTCTCCCCTCCGTGGCGGCAGTGGCGGCAAGCGCGGTCACGCTGTGGTGCACGGGGAAACTGAACGCCGCAGACGCGGCGGTGTTCGGTGCGGTGGGAGCGTGCCTTGCCTCGGCGCAGGCTTTCTTCGCTTTCGGGTGGGGGATGAGGCGCGGACGCGTCGGGAAGCACTCCAAGAAAGGCGGTGAATGCGGCGCGGCGCTGCCAGTTGCGGCAGGCGTGCTCGTCGCGCTCGCGCTGGGGGTCGCGACCTTCCTCGGGGGGATATATCTGCGTTTCAGTGAGGGGGAGGAGATCGCGCGCGTGTTCGAGCGTGCGCTGCCCCTCGCCGTTGCGGCGGTATCGCTCGCAGCAGCGTCCCTCTATCTGTTCGGGCGGTTGGACAGGACATACGCGAGAGCAGGGGAGGCTTCGGTATGAAAAACAAATTGCTCGTGCTGGTGGCGTTGTTGCCCGTGACGATACTCTTCATGCTGACGGCGTTCACTCATGCGGCAGCGGTGAGCGTGCGCATCCCCGTTTCGGGGGTGAGGATAAACTCCGACGCCGTGGACGGCGTAATGACCGTGGATATGGCGGACGAGGAGGGCAAACGCGTCTTTGTCGAAGTGCTTCCGCAGGGCGCAGCGAACCGCGGTTACGACCTCGAACTCACGCAGGTGGAGGGCAGCGTGGAGGGGGAGATAGAGCTGAAAGAGGACGGGCTTATCCTCCCCGTCCGCACGGGGCTGGTCAAGCTGACCGCGGTCACTCACGACGGCGGACATAAGGCGAGCGTCATCGTGAACGTGGTGAGTTCGGGGGTGACGGGAGCCGTGCCCGAGGTGCGCGACGAGGAAGGCGGCTCCGTCGCCGTCACCCCCTCCGCAGAGGACGGGATAGACTACGAAACCACTCTCCGCGCAGGCAGTTATACCGTCGCGATGAACACACAGCCGACGGGGCTTTCCCCCGACGTCCGTTTTTCCGTGCGCGGCAGAGGGGAGGAAAGCGTCGCGGAGGGGATGAGCGTACATCCCGTCACGGGCAGGGCGGAAGCGTATTTCTCCGGGGAATATATCGTAGAAGCGGAGATGACGCCTGCGGCGGAGGGGGCGCGCCGCACGACGTTGCTGGTAAAGGTGGAAAGCGCGGAGGGCATGACCGTGCAGGGCAACCTCGGCGACGCCGCTGTCAATGTGGGCGGAATGGAAGCGACGGTGTTCATCGAGAGCGCCGCGCCGCCCGTATGCCCCTCCCCGTTGCCTAACGGCGCGGAGAGCGTGAAGGTGCGCAGGCTCGCGGAAGGGAAGTACGCGGCGGATATCCTGTTCTCGGGCGAGAGCGGCGAGGCGACGCTGATTTTCAGGTCCGGAGGCGAGGAACGTCGGGTGGAGGCGACTTACGGAACTCCCTCGCTCCGCATATGGGGCAGGTATGCGAGCGGCGACGGATATATGCAGAAAACGGGGACGCGCATCACTTATGCCGTTGAGGGGAATTTGCCGAAAGGCACAGTTTATTCGTTTGCTTTGAAGGGACAAAATGCGGAATTGGTTGAGATAGGGGAAAGTGAGGGATATGCCGTCGTCGACGCGGTCGCGGAGGGTACGGCAAGCCTTTCCGTTACGGCGACCCTCCCGGGCGGCGGCGTGACGGAGGCGGAAACCACCATTTGCACCGTCCGCGGTTACACGACGTTTTTGTTCGGAGAGAGCGCGGAGGACTTCGGCATAGGCGGCGTCAAGGCGGTGGGAGGACTGACTGCGGAAGGGGAGGATATCGTCAGGTCGGGCAGCGCGCTCGCCTTTATGTCCGCGCGCGGCGTGCTCTTCGGCGGCGACTGCGAGGACGTGATCTTCACCGTGTCCGACCCGGAACTTGCCGAAGTGAGGACGGAAGATGGCGTCCCGACTATGTTCCCGAAAGGGAGGGGCAGGGTGACGGTGAGGGCGGAGTGGATGCACGCGGAGGTGTTCGGCGAGGATATCTCCGCCTCGATCGTGCTTGACGTCGTGGCGGACGGAGTGAACGTCGGCGACTCTGCAGGGCTGTACCGTGCCGTCAACGCAGGGCTGCCCGTCGTGCTGACGGAGGATATCCTGCTCGGCGAAGACATGGCGGACGCGAACGGCGGTCTGTCACGGGAGGCGCTCTCCGCGCTCACTTCGTGCATAGACACCACCGCGGACTGCGCCTATCATCTCGCGCTCGGGAGGGAAACTCCCACCGTTGTGTGCGCCATGGAGTTCCGCGCGGACGTTTACGGCAACGGCAAAACGCTTAACGCCGAACTCATCACGCAGTCCGAACTGTTTGACGGTCCTTTGGAATTTGCCGCCATGGAAGACGTCGCGTCGGTGGCGGCGCAGGACAACATCGCCTTTTTGGTGAGGACTGACGGGGTGGTCATAGACAACGTGATCCTCCGCGGCTGCGGCGACGAAAGGCTGTACGACGGCGACTCTTTGCGGCTGGACAGGTTGAACACCACGGGTACGGTGCTGGAAGTCATGGCGGATTGCAGGGTGCTGAACAGCAGGATACTGAACGGCAGGACCTGCGTGCGCGCTTTCGGGAGATACGGGGTGCCGACCACCGCGGACGAAGGCTCGCCGGTGGACGTGGAAGCGGAGAAGATAGACGTGCGGTTGGAGAGCTGCGTGGTATCGCACGCGCGCGAATTTTTGGTGAGGATGGGCAGCAACCGCAAGGTGCGCGGCAGGCTGCAAGGCGTCGGCACGGACTACGACAGAGAGCTCATGTCGCCCTCGCTGTCCGCGGACGGCATCACCTATTCCCCCGGGCAGGAAAATCTGACGGACGAGGCTTTCGAGGAAAAATTCGTCCTCACCTACGTGACGTTGAAGGACTGCGTGCTCCACTCCTCCGGGCTGTTTTCGGTGGGGGTGGAATGCTCCTTCGCAGGTCCCATGCTGGACGGAGGGATGCTCGCCCCCGTGGGGTGGAGGGGGCTCGGCGGCACGAGTTACGCGTCGCTGCTCACGCTGGAAGGGGATGTCAGACTGTACGACTGGAAGCCTCTTTCCGCAGTGGACAGTTCCACCCTCATAGAACTGACGGGAGGCGGCGCGGAACTCATGCCCTTCCTCTCTCTCGACATATCGCGTATGCTCGCGAAGGTGTGCAAATACGACGCGGAGGGCTGTGGGGACATGGTGGCGGTGTTCGGGGGCAGGGAGCACGTGCACGGCGGCATAGCCTTTTTCGGCGGCGGCAAAAACTACGGCATGGCGGACACGTCCGCACTTGTCGGCGAGCGGCTTTCGGAGTACTCCGTCAACCTGTCCGTGCTTGCCGCAGGGGAGGAGAACAGCCTGGACAACGTGCTTTATATGCAGGGAACACTGCTTCCCTTTGCCGCAGGGGAGGAGGATTTCCGCTTCATGATGTACAGTGCGACGAGCGGTTTTGACGCCGCCGAGCAGGAGCGCGCTCTTGCGGACGGCAGCGCCTTCTCCGGGCTGCGCCCTGCGCAGAGATAGCATAAAAGCAAGTTTATTCGCGTAAATCGACGTTTCAACGCCCGATTTTTGCATGATTTTGCCGACGGACTTTTACTAAGCGGTGTCGGGACAAAAGCGCGAGGAGAGGGGATAGGGAGATTTCCGCCTCGCCCTCCCTTTATTTCCTTCACTTTCCGGCGGCGTTAATATTAAAGGAAGATTAAACACGGGCTTGAAAAAGAGGTCAACTTAGTTTATCATTATTTTATAAAACTGTTTGCGCCCGTGTTGCGGAAAGCGCGCGTCGGGCGGTGCGGAGATTTTCCGCACTTTGCAAAAGGAGGGAGAATGCTCAACATACTATCCGGTTTTGCCACGGGGTTCACCCCCGACAGCCATCTCATTTACGGGCTGTACGGCGCGGTCGTGGCGTTTGTGGTGGCGATGTCGCTTTACTACATAATCCATTCCGTCCGCCGCGCGAAAGCCCTCAAAATGGACATGGGCAAGATAAAGAAAGTGGTCACCACTTCCGCCGTGTTCTCCATACTGCCTGCCGTAGGCATAGGCATAGGTGTGGTCACGCTGATAGGTTCCATAGGCATCGCGCTGCCTGCCATCCGCCTTTCCGTCATAGGCTCGTTGCAATACGAAACCATGATGGCGGACGGCGCCGCGACAGCCATCGCAGGCTCTATGGACGAATTCATTTCCGGCACGATAACCAAACAGGATTTCGTGACCATCGCCACCGTCATGACCATTCCCATCCTCACGGGTCCGCTGGTGGTCATCTTCTTCTACAAGAAGTTCCAGCCCAAGGTGCAGATGCTCTCTTCCAAGACGAGCGCGACTTCGGGCGGCGGCATCAACATCGGCGACCTTCTCTTCCAGGTGGTGTTCATCGGCATGATCCTGGGTTACCTCGCCATGAGCCTTACGACTATAACGTCGGGCGTGGGATATCTTGACAATTACTACAACTTCATCGCGATAGTGGTGGCGGCGATCTGTATGTACGTGTGCGATCTGCTCATCGGCAAGTGCGGACAGAAGTGGCTGGACAGCTTCTCGACTCCGCTCAGCATGCTCATCGCGATGGCGGTGGTGGCGGTGATCAGCTACTTCTCTTACGAGAACGGCTGGCCCCTCGACCCCGAAACGGCTGCCGCCGCTGCGGCTGCGGTCGTGATGTAAGGAGGTGCGCCGTGAAAAAACTTGCGACTTTGGCAGATCAAAACGCTAAAATGCACCTCATCGGCAGGCTGTGGCTGGGCATCGGTATGCTGCTCATTTGCAGCATCCCCCTTTGGCTTGCGCTGTATTACGAAACCGAACCCGTGTGGGGCGTGCTGGTGGACGGCGCGGTCATCTCTCCCTTCATCATAATGGCGCTTTCGGGCGTGGCGGAACCCATTGTGTATTCTCCCATGGTGGGCGTCAACGGGATGTACCTTTCATTCCTCACGGGCAACCTCTCCAACCTGAAGATACCTTGCGTGGTCAAAGCGCAGGAGATAGCAGGCACCAAGCGCGGCACGGAGGAGGACGAGATAGTCGCCACCATAGCCGTCGCCACCAGTTCGCTGGTCACCATACTCATCATAGCCGTGATAGTGCTCTGTCTTGCGGTCATCCCCGACCTCACGCAGAAGATAAACGACGCACCCTATCTCACTCCTGCGTTCGGGTGCGTGGTGTACGCGCTGTTCGGCTCGCTCGGCGGCAAGTATATCGTCAAGAACCCCAAGCTCGCCATCTTCCCCATCGTCATAATCGTGGCGCTGTCACTGGTGCTGGGCTTCGTCGGGCTCGACCCGGGCTCCGCCTATCTCTTCGTCGGCATAGCCATCTGCCTGATCTTCGCCGTGTTGCAGATCCTCCGCGAGAAAAAGAAGATGCGCGAAGCGGAGGAGAGAAAGAGGTTGGAAGCCATCGCCGCCGGTATGTCTTACGAGCAGCTTTGCGCGATAGAGGAGGCGCAGAAAGCGCAGGCGGAAGGAAGGGACGCCATGCCCGAAACCGCTGCGGAACTCGAAGAGGAAGCGACTGCGGAAATGGTGGACGAGATCATAGGGGACATCAAGAGCGCGGAGGAACACCGCGAAGAAGAATGAACCCGACAGACCGTATAAAACGCGGACCGCGGAAATTTTTCCGCGGTCCTTTGTTATGCCAGACAGGAATAATACGAACCAGGTTCAGCGCCGCCGATTTCCGCCTGAACCGCGTCATTCGCCTTGCTAATACAGTCAAGTATTAGCAGCGGCGACTTTTACCCCAACTGAAAATCACAGATTTTCACTCGGGGACCCCGGACTTGCGCAGCCAAAAATCGGTTGGCGCGGAACTGCTCGCACCTCAGAGCAAGAGATTTTCGGATGATGTTGCACGGACGGAACGCAGGCAATAGTATACATATTGGCAAGGTTCGGCTGTGCAAAAGCATCGAAAAGAATTGCTCCGAGGCTGGTTCATATTATTCCTGTCTGGCATATCGGCAAGGCGAATGACGCGGTCCGGGCGGAAATCGGCGACGCCGGACCCTATCCGCATCATCCCTGTCCGGCATACCGTTCCGTATGCGCCGCCGCGTCGGACTTTTCTTGCCGCAGAGAATTGCGTTCAAGTCCTTGCCTGCGCGTGCGAGAGGTGATATAATCACGTTGATTTACCCCATATTACTTGGAAGTAGTAGAGCTATGCGCGTCAAGTGCCGTAGGGACGGGGGGTGCCCACGGACGAAAAACCTTCGGGTTTGCGGTGCATAGTTCACTCCCGCTTCACTTGCGAGAAGTGCTTCTGAGGAGGTGCTTTTTGTTTTACGACGAAGCAATGGAATACATCCGCGGCATAGAGGCGGACGGCTCCGATTACGGGCTGGAAAGGGAGAGGGTGTTGCTGGACGCCCTGGGCAGTCCCGACGACTCTCTGCGCATAGTGCACGTGGCAGGCACCAACGGCAAAGGTTCCGTGTGCGCGATGCTGACCTCCGTGCTGGTCGCGGCAGGGTTCAGAGTGGGCACTTACAATTCCCCCTCCGTGCTTCGCTACAACGAGCGGTTCTTGCTGGACGGTGTGCCGCTTTCCGACGATAAGGTGGCGCATTACATGACCGTGGTGCGCGACGCGGCGGAAAGAGAACGCGCCGCCCGTGCCGCAGGGGCGGAGGAAGGAGCCGCAAGCGGCGAAGCGCGCGCCATGGGGGCGTTCCGTCCCACGGCGTTCGAGCAGGAAACCGCGCTCGCGCTCACCGCGTTCAAGGAAGAAGGATGCGACTGGGCGGTGCTGGAAACGGGGCTGGGCGGCAGGTGGGACGCCACCAACGCCGTGCACTCGAAGGAACTCGCGGTCATAACTAAGATAGGCTACGACCACTGTGCGCTGCTCGGCAACACCCTTAAAGAGATAGCCTCCGAAAAGGCGGCTATAATAAAGGGCGCGGCGGTCACCTGCGCGCAGGAGGCAGACGCGGCGGAGGTGCTGTATCCTGCCGTGACCCGCGTCAGCGGAGGGGCGGAACTCATCTCCCGTTCCGTGCACGGGCAGAAGTTCGTCAGCGGAGGAGAGGAGTATGTCATATCCCTGCTCGGCAGGCATCAGACGGAGAACGCAGCCCTCGCGGCAGAGGCGGTGCGCATGCTGCGCGAAAGAGGTGCGGACATCCCCGAAAGCGCTTTGAAAGAGGGGTTGAAAAGGGCGGTATGGCACACGCGTTTCGAGGTGCTTACTTCGGAGAATTTCGCAGTATCGCCGTATGACATAGTCGTTCCGCACGGAAAAACCGTGGTTTTGGACGGCGCACATAATCCGCAGGGCGCCGCATCCCTCGCGGAGGCGCTAGGGGAATATTTCCCTTCCGCGCGCATTGCCGCCGTGGTCGGGATGCTTGCGGATAAGGACTACCGCTCGGCGACTTCCGTCGCTTTGGCGAGGGCGGAGAGGGCGTACGCCGTCACCCCCGACTCGCCGCGCGCGCTCACGGCAGGGGCGCTCGCCGCCTGTATCGAGGAGGGCGTGGGCATACCCGTCGAGGTCTGCGGAGGAGTGAAAGAGGGACTTTCCCGTGCGCTCGCGTCCGATGCGGAAGTGGTGGCGGTGTTCGGGTCGCTCACCCTCTTCCACGAGCTGGCGAAAGGGCGTGGGACAAAGAATTAAATTATCCGAAAACGGTGCGGACATTGTCCGCGAGGTGAGATATGGTCGATAAACAGAGGGCGGAAAACGCCGTCAGAGAACTTATAGCCGCCATGGGCGAGGACGTAGAACGCGAAGGGTTGAAGGACACGCCCGAGAGGGTCGCGCGTATGCTCGCGGAACTTACCGCAGGTTATCACGACAGCGCGGCGGAGCACCTTTCCAAGACCTTCGAGGAGTCGGGGAGCGCGCTCGTGTTGGAGCGCGACATCTCCTTTTCCTCCACCTGCGAACATCATCTTATGCCTTTCTTCGGCAAGGTGCATATCGCCTATGTGCCGAGTGGCAAGGTGGTGGGGCTCAGCAAACTCGCGCGCGTGGTAGAGGTCTTTGCCCGTCGGTTGCAATTGCAGGAACGCATGAACGCGGAGATAGCGGACGCCATATTCCGTCATCTCGCGCCGCGCGGCGTGATCGTGGCGGTGGAGGCGGAACACACCTGTATGACCGCAAGGGGAGTCAAGAAACCCGGTTCCTCCACGGTGACGTATGCCGTGCGCGGTGAGATAAGCGAGCAGGCGATCGGGCTCGTCATGTCCTTGGTCGGAGGGAAGCGATGACCTTCAAAGTGGGCGGAAGAGAGTTTTCGGACGGGACGCACGTCATGGGCATCCTCAACGCTACCGCGGATTCCTTTTACGCCGCAAGCCGCGTGACCCCCGGGGAGGCTGCGGAACGCGCGGCGCGTATGGCGGAGGAAGGCGCGGAGATCATCGACATAGGCGCGCAGTCCACCCGTCCCGGAGCGGACAGAGTGAGCGCGTTGGAGGAGATGTCCCTGCTCCTGCCGGTGCTGGAACGCGTGCGCGCGGCGGTGGACGTGCCCATTTCCGTGGACACCTTTTACCCGGAAGTGGCGGAGGCGGCGCTCTCCGTGGGTGCGGACATGATAAACGACGTTTCCTGCCTTGCCTCCGCAGGTATGGCGGAGAGAGTGGCGGAGGGCGGCGCGTCCGTCTGTATAATGCACGACAGGAGGGGGAGCAAAGTCCCCGACCTCATGACAGACAAACTTACGGGGCTGGCTGCCGCGGCGGCGAAAGCGCTCCGCGCAGGCATCCCTCGCGAGCGCATCTTGCTGGACGGCGGCATAGGATTCAACCGCGGCGCGGAGGAGGACGTCTGCCTTATGCGCCACTACGACCTTTTGTCCTCCGTGGGTTATCCGCTGCTGCTGGGCGCGTCCAGGAAGTCCTTTCTCGGAGGAGAGCCGGAAACGCGGCTTGCCGCCACGCTGGAATGCAGCGTTGCCGCGGCGAGGATGGGCGTTTTATTCGTGCGCGTCCACGACGTAAAGGAAAACGTCATGGCGATAAACGCCGTCCGCCGCAGATGCGACTGACGTGCGGAAGGAGGATGATATGAGTGTGAACGGGAGCATCATAATACGCGGTTACGAAGTGACGGCATGTCACGGGGTCAACCCCGAGGAGAAGACGGACGCGCAGCGTTTCGTGGTTTCCGCCGTGCTCGACCTTGACATCTCGCGCGCGGCAGGCAGCGACGATATCGGCAATACAGTGAGTTATGCACACGTTTGCAAACTGATAAAAGCCTTTTTGTGCGGAGAGAGCAAAAATTTGTTGGAGTGCCTCGCGCTCTCGCTGGCGAGAGAGATAATGCTGACGTTCCCTGCTTTCACGCGTGCGGAAGTCACCGTAGACAAGCCCGACGCCCCCATGAAAGGAGTGTTCCGTTCCGTCGCGGTGCGCGCCGAAGTGAAGCGCACGACGGCGTATATCGGCATGGGGTCGAGCCTGGGGGACAGGGCGGCGTATATGGACAGAGCAGTAAACGCGCTCGCCTCGGACAGGCTGGTGCTCTCCGTCAGGGAGAGCGGCAGGCTGCGCACCGCCCCCTACGGCGGCGTGGCGGAAAACGAGTTCCTCAACTCCGTCCTCGAAGTGGTCACTCTCCATGATGCGGACGGGCTGTTCGCGCTCATGCGTCGGGTGGAGGAGGAGTGCGGCAGAGAACGCACCCTGCATTGGGGGGACAGGACGTTGGACCTCGACCTTTTGCTTTTCGGCGACGAGGTGCGCTCGTCCGGGGACCTCATACTCCCTCATCCCGAGATGACGAAACGCGAGTTCGTGCTCGCCCCTCTTTCCGAGATAGCGCCCCATGCGGTGCATCCGCTTGCGCGCAGACGGGTGTCGGAACTGCTTGCGGAACTGCTCACGCAGGAGAAAAAGAAACAGCTCTTGCTCTGACCGCAGCGCGGCGTTTAGTTTTACGTGTTTAAGAAAAGACCGCCGTTTCGGCGGTCTTTTCCTCCCTTCCCGTGCGAACGCGTCTGCCGCGTTCTCCCCCGTGTAAGTGTGTTTTTCGGGCATATGATCTCTTTTGCGAGGTCGGGACGTCGGGGCGGAGCGGTCTTATTCGGAGTCGCTCCCGTCATGTTTTTTCACTATCTTGCGCGGTCTGGCTTTCACGGCTTCTTTTATGAAGTACGCTCCCGGCACCACCGCCACGAAGAGCACTATCGCGAGCAGACACCACCACAGCGAATCGGGCACGCCGCCTGCTTTTGCGCGCTGCCACATATTCACCACGTCCTCGTTCGCCGCGCCGTAGTCGCGCATGACGCCCAGGTTTTCGGTGATCTCCGGATATCTGCCTTCGTCGTCATAGAAGAGGGAGATGGAGTCGGGGCAGACGATGTAATCTTCGTCCAAAGGATAGCTCTCCATGCCCTCGGGGAGGAAGTCGGCGATATTCTTGGGGAGGCGGTAGTAGCCGTCTTCGTCCGTTTCGGCGGCAAACAGGGTGAGCTCGTCGGGTATCTTCTCGTCGGGTATCTTTTTGCCGAAGAGGTCGCGGTAATAGCCTTCTCCATCCACCCACTCGAAGTAGAAGAAGAGTCCGCCGTTCTTATCTGTGTAGATCTCGCACTCTTCCGCATTGGCGTACCACAGATATTCCACTTCCTCGTCCAGCAACGCCTGCGCCGCACCGTAGTCGTAGCGCATGAGTTCCTGATCCACGGCGGAAGTGTAGCCGATGACACCTATGTTCCTTGCGCCGGCTTCCGGGGTGCACATATAATCTATGAACATCATGGCGGCGAGTTTGCTGTCCGAGCTTTCCAGCACCGCCCAGCCGTCGTACCAGATGTTGCTCTTTTCGGGGACGTAGTAGCCCAGCTGATAGGTGTCGGTGTCCTCGTAATACTCGCTCTCTTCTATCGCCCAGAGGGCGTCGCCGCTCCATGCCAGGTCGAGATAGACTATCTCGTTTATCATATCGTCCTTGCCGAAGTCCACTTCGTAGCCGGAGATATGATCGCGCTGCGCGGTGAGCAGTTCCTCCGCTCTTTCCAGCAGGGGGCGGTCGGTGCAGTTGATGAGCTCGTTCACGGTGAGTTCGTCAAAGCGTTTGCCGTAGGTGTCGCTCACGGCGTCGGGGAGCAGTTTGTATTTCTCCATATAAAGCACCACGGCGGCGTAACTGTCGCGCACGCTGTCCTTCATGAGGATCATGTTTTCCAGCTCCGGGATGTCCGCCTCGTTCCACAGCAGACCCCAGCCGTACTTGTCAAGCTGTTCTTCCGTGATTATCTTGGTGTTGTAAAGCAGCCCGAGCGTGCCCCACATATACGGGACCATGTAGTCGCGCATATCCACCACTTTGTCGCCGACTTTCATTTCGCCGAATATCTCGCCTATCTTGTCCAGCACGGTGGAGTTGATATTCCCGTCTGTTTCGGAGTTGCTCAGGTGAGTGAACGCCTCGGGATAGATGGCGGAGTACTGCTCCACCAACGCTTTCTGATCGGCGAGCAGTCCTGCGGTCATGAGGCGTTGTATGGCGTATTCGCTTGGGCATACGACATCCACCGCCGTTTCGCCGCGCATGACCTGCGTGAGCATAGTTTCGTTGGTGTCGAAGGTGCTGTAAGTTATGTCGAGCTTTCTGCCCGTGACCTCGCGGTAATATGTCGCGAACTCGTCCAGCAGATCCGTGTCGATGTAGTCCTCCCAGTTGTAGATGACCAGCGTATCCGCGCCGCCGCTCATTATGCCGCCGCCCGAAGCGTTGCACGCCGCGAGCAGGGGAGCCGCCGCGCATACGCAGACCACGGCGAGGGCTATGAGCGCGAGAGTTTTGCGTTTTTTCATATCGCACCCTCCTTTTCGCGCTGTTTACGCTTGTTTATCCTGACCAGGTTGAGGGTGAGAACGAGCGCGAGTATGAGCACGAAGATGATGGAGAATATCGCGTACCAGAAGGGCTCCAGCCCTTGCACGCGTGCGTCGGAATAGATGTAGGTGGACAGTGTGTTGATGCCCGTGGACGCGCCCTTGTTGATCTGCGTGATGATGAAGTCGTCCATGGAGAGGGTGAACGCCAGCACGAATCCGCTCACTATCCCCGGGGTTATCATGGGGAAGAGCACCTTGATGAGCGCCTTGAAAGGATTGGCGCCGAGGTCGAGGGCGGCTTCGTAGACGTTGGGATCCATGCTTTCCAGCTTGGGGAGGACGCTCAGCACCACATAGGGGGTGCAGAACGCGATATGCGCGATGATGAGGCGCAGATATCCTTCCGGGAACGCGAAGGTCACGAAGAATATCATCAGGGACACCGCCATGACTATCTCGCTGTTGATGATGGGAAACTGGTTGACGTTTTCCAGCACCCTTCTCGCCTTTCTGCCCATGGCGAAGATGCCTATGGCGGCAAAGGTGCCCATCAGAGTGGCGATGACGGAAGATATCGTCGCGATGAGGAAGGTGTTGCCCACCGCGTCCCACAGCGCAGGCGACTTTTCGGATTTGAAAATTGAGATGTACGCCTCGAACGTGAACCCCTCGTCAAAGCGGAAGTTGGAACTGTTGGAGAAGGAGTACACGATTATGAGCACTATCGGCGCGTACAGTATGGCGAGTATGACGAAAAGGTATGCCTTTTCGAGAAGTCCTTTCACTTTTACCATAACGACCTCCCCACGGAAAGTCCGCTCTTTCTGCTCGCGCGGTTGATGATGAAGTTGGACACCAGCACGAACACCAGCATGACCAGGCTCATTATGGAGCCCACGCCGTACAGCCCTTGCTCGAATTTCATCTGTATGCTGTCGCCGAACAGGAATATCTTGCCGTTGGACAGCAGCTGCGAGATGGCAAATGTGGAGATGGTGGGAATGAACACCATCGTGATGCCGCTTATGATGCCGCTGACGGAGAGGGGCAGCACGGTTTTGAGGAAGACCGTGGAAGAGTCCGCCCCGAGGTCCTGCGCCGCTTCGATGTAGCTGCGGTCTATGGAGGAGAGTGTGGTGTGCAGGGGCAGGATCATGAAGGGCAGATAGTTATACACCATGCCGAAGATGACCGTGCCCATCCCGAGCGTCACGTCCATGGCGATGAAGATCGCTTTGGTCGCGAGAGTGCGGATGAGGAAGTTCACCCACATGGGCAGCACATAGAACAGCACCAGCACCCTGCCGCTCGGCATCTTGGAGAGGAAGTAGGCGAGGGGATAGCCGATTATGAGGCATATCGCCGTCGTGATGACGCCCACCAGCAGAGAATTGGCGAGGATGACAAGACTGCTCTTGTCGGTGAAGAAATCGGCGAAGTTTTCCAGGGTGAGATTGTTGTCCGCATCCAGGAAAGCGTTGACCAGTATCATCACCAGAGGTATGACGACAAACAACAGCATGAACAGCACATAAGGGTAGCTGAACACGCGTTTTGTCAGCTTAAACCGCCATTTCGGTTTGGAAACGGCAACTGCGGCATTCGTCATCCTTTCACCTCCGTTTCATTTTTTTCGGCTGCTGCGACGTTCTCCGCGTTATTTTCCGCGGACTGCGCGTCGGAGGAGTACTCGGTCTGATCCACCACTTCGGGTGCGGAGTCTTCTGCGGGCGCGCCCGCTTCGCGGCGCTCGATGAGGATCTTCTCGGGTGCGATGTTGATGCCCACGCGGTCGCCTTTCAGCCAGTCGTCGTCCGTGTCCACAAAGAAGTCGTAGTAATCGTCCGTGCGCACTATGCACTGATAGTAGCTGCCCTTATAGATGGAGCTGACCACCGTCGCGCCTATCACGCCGTCGTCTTCGTCGTCGGTTATGATAACGTCGTCGAAGTCCACCTTGACTCTGACGGGGGTGCCTGCTTCGAAGGGGCAGTTGCATTCGAACTTGCCGTCCGCTATCCACACCAGATTTTCGTCCGCCATTTCGGTGTCTATCTCGTTTATGATGCGCGACTTGTGCATGATGTGCAGGTCGAAAGGTTTGATGTACAGCCCGACCGTGGAACCCTCCTCGTAGGTCGCGGTGTCGTGGGCTATGAGCTCGTTTTCGCCTGCCATCAAGGTCACCTGATAGTGGTCGCCTTTGAAGACGGAGGACGCCACCGTCGCGGTGAGGATGGTCATCTTGTCCTCCTTGTCCAGGATCCTGAGGTCCTCGGGACGGATGATGACGTCGATGGGTTCGTTCTTCTTGAAGCCCTTGTCCACACATTCGAACACGGTGTCCGCAAATTCCACCTTGTAGTCTTCCAGCATGACGCCGGAGAGGATGTTGGACTCGCCTATGAAGTCCGCCACAAAGGCGTTCGCAGGCTCGTCGTACACCGTTTCGGGGGTGGCGATCTGCTGGATGACGCCGTCGCGCATGACGACTATCTTGTCACTCATGGTGAGCGCCTCCTCCTGATCGTGGGTGACGTAGACGAAGGTGATGCCCAGACGCTTGTGCATGTCCATGAGCTCCAGCTGCATATCCTTGCGCATTTTGAGGTCCAGCGCGCCGAGAGGTTCGTCAAGAAGCAGCACTTCGGGTTCGTTGACGATGGCTCGCGCGATCGCGACCCTCTGCTGCTGTCCGCCGGAGAGGGAGGAAACGCCCCTGTGACCGTAGTCTTCCAGGTCCACCATTTTGAGTGCGGCGTCCACTTTCTGTTTTATCTCCGCCTTGGTGTACTTGCGGAAGAGCTGCACCTCCTCGCCCTTGCGGTTGCGCTTCGTGCCGTTGGGGATGAGCTTCATTTTCAGCCCGAAGGCGATGTTGTTGAAGACGTTGAGGTGAGGGAACAGCGCGTATTTCTGGAATACCGTGTTCACGCGGCGCAGGTGAGGAGGAGTATTGGTGATGTCCTCACCGTCAAAGAGGATCTGCCCCGAGGTGGGCATCTCAAAGCCCGCGATCATGCGCAGAGTGGTGGTCTTGCCGCATCCGGAAGGACCGAGCAAAGTTACGAATTCGCCGCGCTTGATGTTCAGACTGGCGTTTTTTACGGCGTCCTTTGCGCCGTATGTCTTGGTGACGTTCTTGATCTCGATGATGTTGTCGGACATATCCTCTCCTTAAAAAGTGGGGGGCGATGCCACCCATATCACTTCGGCGTCCTCCGCCGAGCGGTTTTCCAGATAATGCACTTTGTTGCTTTCGTAATAGAAAGTGTCGCCCTCTTTTGCGGTGAACTCTCTCTTGCCGAGGTGAAGCACGACGCTTCCGCGTTTAACATAGCCGAACTCCTCCCCCTCGTGCGGCATGTCTTTGACGGACGCCGCGCCCGGTCGGACGGTGATCAGTATGGGCTCCATCTCGTTGCGCTGACTGTTGGGGACCAGCCACGTGATGACGTGCCCCTCCGCGTCCTTTTCAAAAAAGTCGTCGGATGTGAACACCACCTGCCCGTCGTCCTCCTCCGCAAAAAACTCGGCGGCGGTGGTCCCGAGGGCGGACAGCACGTCCAGCAGGGTCTGGATGGACGGGGAAGTCAGCTCGTTTTCCAGCTGGGAAATGTAACCCTTGGTAAGTTCGCAGCGGTCGGCAAGTTCCTCTTGCGTGAGTCCGCATTGCAAGCGCAGGCGTTTGATCTTCGCGCCCAGTTCCATAAAGCCCTCCCTGTTTAGCAAAAAATTACCGCAAGTTTAGCAGGTTCAAAGATTATAAGCCAAAAGTTTACAATTGCTAAACTCGCGTTGTGAGAATGATTATATTGAAAGCCGTGCGCGCTGTCAACGGTTTGAGAGTATATTGCGTTATTTTGTCGAAAGATATCCTGCCGCGCCGCAAGCGTCCCTCCGCCCCCTTGCTTTCTCCCCCTCGCCCATTGCGTACCGCACGGCGCAGAAACCGCTCATGCGCGCACCTGCGCGCAGACAATATATTGACTGTCCGCACCCGTTCTGTCCGCCGCGACGCGGTCTTGCCGGGGATATGCACTCATCGCGACGCTATCTTCCCGGGACGCACTCATAGCAGCGCGTCTGGCATCGGAGGGGGAAATGAATATATTTTCTGCTTGCGCGACACATATGGGACATTGCTTTTGTTAAACTGTTGCCGCGGAAGAGCGTGGGAGCTCCGCGCGGTGCGAACGCATACGCCGGATCCCTCGCCGCAGTGCGGACTGCACGGGCGTCCCTTCCGTCCGTGCGCACCCATGAGGCAGCCCGTCCGAGCGATATGCGTCTTGTATCTTCTGCCTCGCTGTGTTACATTAGAAACGGACATCGCACGACGATGACCGCAAGCAAAAAACGCAAAAAAAAACGCCACCCTGCGGTGACGGCCCTCAACGGGCAAGTAGTGTAGCATTTATTTTAACTCACAGTGTGATTTCATATTGGCTACACAAAAAATATAACAAACCTATCGGAGGAAGTCAATAGTATGAGCAAAAAAGATTTTCCGGATTACGTTATAGGGCTTGACCTCGGCACAAATTCGGTCGGCTGGTCGGTGATCGACGGCGATTATAATTTGCTGAAAGTCAACGGAAAGGACGCCTGGGGTGCGCTGCTTATAGAAAACGCGGAGTCTGCACAAGGCAGACGTCTTGCCAGATGCGCACGCCGTCGCCTGGCACGCAGAAAGGAAAGGATAAAGCTGTTGCGAGAGCTGTTCGCTCCGCTCATCTGTCCTGTTGACGAAAACTTTTTCGTGAGATTGGATGAGAGCAGCCTGCATATCGGCGAAGGAGAATTTTTCAGGAAGAACCGCTACAACATCTTTGACGGAGAGTACACGGACAAAGATTATTTCAAAGAAGCTCCCACGATCTATCATCTTCGTAAGAAGTTGATGGAAACGGACGAAAAAGCCGACATCAGGCTAGTTTATTTGGCAATTCACCATATAGTGAAATATCGCGGTCACTTCTTGTTGGAGGGAAGTGCAGTGGACACCGGCAGCAATATGCTTTCCGAGGCATTGAGCGAGTTTTTCGAATTGGCGGAAGGCGATAATTACGAAAAGGACACGCGTTATGAGTCGGTGGCGAGTGACGTGTTGGCGGTGCTTCAAAATAAGAGTTATGCCCGTGCGCGTAAACGCGACGAGATATCCAAACTGTTTGCGGCATCGGGATACGCCAAATTCGCAAAAGCATTTGCAGGCGCGATCCTTGGGTACAAAGTTGGGTTGTCGGAGGTTTTGGATATAAAGAGGGACGGCGAAGAGTCCGAGCGCGAAGTTATCCAGGACGACAACGGCGGCAAACTTCAATTTGCGTTTTCCGACAGGAAATATGATGAAAACGAAGAAAAGTATTTGCAAGCCGCCGAAGAAAGAGGCGACATTTTCCTTGCGGCAAAAAAGATATATTCCGCACTGATGTTTGACAGCATTATGCGTGGGAAAAACAGTTTGAGCACCGCAATGGTAGACAAATACGAAAAACATTCTAAGGATCTGCGCGTTCTCAAAAAACTTTTCCGCGAACATCTCAAAGATGAATATGCTCCGTTTTTCCGAAAGAGCAAAGGCGCAAGTTATACGCGGTATATAGGCGACAAGAGCTATGGGCTGTATAAAGATAAAACATCCCAGGAAGATCTTTATAAAGAGATCAAAAAGTTGTTGGAAAGGGTGCCCGATTGCCCCGAGAAAAATTATTGTCTGGATGAGATCGAAAACGCCGATTTGCTGCCGCTCATAAATTCCGTTGCCAACGCGCACATTCCTTATCAACTGAATGAGGTTGAGCTCTCCGCGATTTTAGATGTTCAAGGGAGGTTTTATCCCGAATTGCTTGCCGAAAAAGACAAGATCATGTCGCTGCTCACTTTCCGCCGCCCTTACTATGTCGGTCCCCTCAAAGGCGATAAATTCGGGTGGAATACGCAGGAGATAGAAGGGAGAGTCACTCCTTGGAATTTTTATGATAAAGTGAACACCGATGAGCTTGCGGAAAGATTCATCACCCGTATGACAAACAAATGTCGCATCTTCCCCGAAGAAGAAGCTTTGCCCAAAAATTCCATAGTATGGCAAGCGTATGTGGTGCTGAATGAGATCAATAAGCTGAAAGTGCATGAGAAACCGATCTCGGTCGAGTTGAAAAAGGCATTGTTTGACGAGGTGTGTTGCCATAAGAGAAAAGTGCGAGCAAAAGATATCGCCGTTTTCTTCTCGCGTATGCTGAATGAAAGCATCACCGAAGAAGACATCAAAGGACTTTCCGACGACGCGTTGACGACGAGTATGACGGTGCTCATCGATTTCAAAAGTAAGCTGGGAGATGCTTTTGACCGGGCGAGGCTGGACGACTACGAAGCCAGCATCCGCACGCTGACCATCTTTGACGACATTGCGATGAGGAAGAAAAGGCTCAAAGCGCAAAATATTTACAGCGAAAACCAGATATCGGCCCTTTCTCGTCTTAAGTATACGGGATGGGGAAGTTTCTCTCGTCGAGTACTGCGTGATACGCGCGGCACGGACGATAAGAATATAATGCAGCTGCTGTATGACACAAACAGGCACTTTAATGAGTTGATTTATGATGATGAACTCGGATTCAAGGAACAATTCGCTCCCAAGAACGAGGCGATAACGACGTTTACATATGAAGATGTCAAGGATCTGCGGTGTTCGCCCATAGTGAAAAAAGTGGTGTGGAACGCCTTGCGTCTTTGCGAGGAGATCGTAGACATCACGGGGAAAGAGCCCAAAGGGATCTTCCTCGAAAACACGCATGAAGAAGAAGTTAAAAAGAGGAAGGATTCCCGAGTGGAAAAACTTTTGAAACTCTACAATGCCATAAAAGACGAGGAATATTTTGATGCCGATTGCTATGAAAGGTTGAGAGAATTGGATAAGAACAAACGTTTGCCGGATGACGCGTTCTATTTGTGGCTGACACAGTTGGGCAGGTGTATGTACAGCGGCGAACACATCGCTTTTGATGATATAGGCTCATGTCAGATCGATCATATCGTGCCGAGGTGCTATATCAGAGATGACGGACTTGCAAACCGTGTGCTCGTCAAAACGATACAAAATCAAGATAAGAGCGATACCTTGGGGATCAGCCCGATCACCGTTGCGCGAATGATTAGGTTTTGGGATTTTCTGTTTGCAAAAGGATTGATCTCCGCAAAGAAATATCATGCGTTGCAAAAAACGGAGTACACCGATGCGGACAGGGAGCATTTTGTGCAACGGCAGCTTGTGGATACAAGTTACTCCGTAAAGCAGGTGCGAGAACTGTTGGCGCGGCGCTTTCCGGGAACTGCGATCAGGGGCATAAAGGCCGGGCTCAATTCGTCGATGCGCCGGCGCTATCAGGATGCAACGCCCGGATTTTATAAGATACGTGGGTTGAACAATTTCCATCACGCCAAAGACGCATACATAACGGCGGTGCTCGGGCAATTCACATCGGACGCGTGTCCGTTCTGGGGCAATACCGAAGAGAACAGAGATGTCAAAAGGAACATGGCCGATCCTTTCAACACCCAAGAGAGGATGCGTGATCTTGTCAACAAGCGCTATGGTATAGTGTTGGACCTTTTTGACAGCGACAACAGCGATAAATTTATGACGGACGATGACGGGGAGTTTTTGTGGGACGAAACACGAAGGGGCAATGTCTTTGCCACTATGTCGCGCAACACTTGCAATGTCGTCAAGAAGCAGGAACCTTACGCAAATGCGGCATTTTACAAGCAGTCCATCATAAGCCCAAGAGAGGGGATCAAGGCGTTGTCGCCGTTGAAGTATCGCAACGGCGAGCCTATGCCAACGGAATTGTACGGCGGCTATACTTCGCTCAATCCTGCATATTTTGCCATCGTCGAGAAGGATAAGAAAGGCAAAAAGGGCGGCAGAGAACTTGTGTTTGTCATGATCCCCGTCATTGTGCAAACGGCGGATAAGGTAGATGAATATGTGCATGAGGAGTACGGCGAAAACGCCGTTGTGCGCCGTATAGTGCGCAAATTTCAGGCGCTGTATTATAACGACCAACTGTGTTATATAGCCGGGGAGTCGGAGTTGCAGAATGCGTTTGAAATGTTTGTGAATGCAAAGTTTGAGAGGCTTTTATATCTCGCCGACCAAAGGAAGAAAACAGTGTCGGAGGGCAAGAATGCTTCGAAGTGGGATGCCGTCTATGACACCGACAATGAGAAAAACGATGCGTTGTTTGAAGAATTGCTTCTCCATTTCGCCGGAAAGATAGATCGTTTCTGCCCGATGTACAAAAGGTTCGCGCAGTGCCTGCGTACCGTTGCGGATGAACAAGCTTCGACGATGAACACGGAAGAAAAGCTGAAGCTGCTCGCAGACATCATGATCGTCACGCAGGCAGGCCCCGGAAGGATCGAACTCGACAAGAAGTACGGAGGAGGCTCATTCGGAAGATTGAACGGTAAAACCGTCTATCCCGATCAGGTGATATGGCTGGATCTTTCCCTTACGGGACTGCACAGAAGAGAACGCAAGGAGAAACTTTGAAATGGGTTGGCGGTGCGTCGTGGTGGATACCCCGTGCAAATTGAGCGTGGGCAATAACTATCTCATCGTCAGGAATGACGAAGTGCGTAAGATACATCTTTCCGAGATATATTGCCTGATGCTTGCATGTCCTGCGGTCAATATCACGGGCATCGCCTTATGCGAACTCACGCGCAATAAGATCAAGGTTATCTTTTGCGATGAGAAGCGCGACCCGTACGGAGAGATCACTGGTTATTACGGCAGTCACAACTGCGCGAAACAACTGCGCAAACAAATAGGGTGGAGCGCTGCTGTGACAGCTTTTGTGGGCACGGAGATAATCGCTCAAAAGATACGCAACCAAGCGGCGATGTTGCACAAATATTCCTTTGACGAAAGGGCAGCAATGTTGGACGGTTATGCTGCCGAGGTCGTATACGGCGACACGGCAAATCGTGAAGGGCACGCGGCAAAGGTCTACTTCAACACATTGTTCGGGATGGGGTTCACGCGCGAGAGAGATTGCGACATCAACAGTGCGCTCAATTACGGCTACAGTGTGTTGCTGTCTTGCATCAACCGCGAAGTCGTCGCTTGCGGAAGGCTTACGCAGCTCGGACTCACACACCGCAATGAGTTCAACAAATTTAACCTTTCGTGCGATCTTATAGAGCCTTTTCGCGTGTTAGTGGATGAATATGTTTTTCTGAATCGTGACAGATCGTTCGGCAAGGAGCGGAAGTTTGAGCTCGTGGGCTTGCTGAACAAACGTGTAATGTATGGCAAAGAATTTTGCCTGAATGATGCAATAGGGAGTTATGTGCGCAACGTGTTCGATTGCTTGGACAGCGATGGACAGAACGGGCTCTCCCTCTACCGGTTCGCATGAGCTCATACAGATATATGAGGGTGCTGTTGTTTTTCGATCTTCCGACATTGACCTCCGCCGAGCGAAAGGCGGCGGCATCATTCAGGAAATCGCTGGTGAAGGACGGGTTCCTTATGTTGCAAGAATCCGTCTACTGCAAGTTGGCGCTCAACGGTACGGCAGTCGCGCTCATTAAAAACCGCGTAGCAAAATATTTGCCGGATAAGGGGAGTGTGATGATCCTCACGGTAACGGAGAAGCAATTCGAGGGCATGGACATTTGCCTCGGTGCGCGCTCGGGACAGGTGCTGGACAATGACAGCACTTTGGTGATAATATGATATTGCGCTGCTACAATTGCGAAGGCGCGGAAATCGATCTTGCGGAACACATTGCCGTGCTCGAAGTAGAGCCGCCGCATGTTTTCACAAACATAGTAGCGGATCTTCTGACGGCGGAGTTCCCTGCAAGAGAAGTCGCGATCGAGCACGATAAGAAGCCGCTCAAAGCGGCGGAGATCGCAGTCATAAGCGATTTTGTGGGGTTCTCTCCGGCAAGCAAGAGCGTATTGACGAAGCTTTATAAGCATTTGGATGAAGCGTTGCGGCAAGATCCTCTTGTGCGCTTGAACATTGACAATTTAATAGCCGCCCTCAAGAGCGGCACGGAAGAAGCTCTGCGAGATCATTGCATCGATTTTTCTATGAATGAAACCATAGAATACAAAGATGTTTTTGCCATGCTCGGACTCGTGCCCGATTGCCACACAGATTCTATCGGCGAAAAACTGGAACAATTCATTTCCGTTTGTGCCGAATTGCATCTTGTCAAGGTGATCGCGCTAGTGCAGCCAAAAGCATATATGACCGATGATGAAATGGTGGCGGTGTACTCGCGTGCATTAGGCAGTCGCATCGGAGTCGTCGTGCTGGACAATTTTGTGCGCGAAGGCTCCCTGCGTCATGAAAAAAAGATTTGCATTTGCAGAGATTATTCCGATATAATGATATAGGCCATATGAGTCATCCCGACTCACAAACGGGTTGTTCCGAGCTCAATTTGAGGTTTTAGAACAGTGTGATTTCATATGGATACAAAACTCTTTGAATGCGTAATACTTCTCCCTGAGGGTTTTAGAACAGTGTGATTTCATATGGATACAAAACTGATTTAGAAGTCTATACGAGACTCGGCGTGTTTTAGAACAGTGTGATTTCATATGGATACAAAACCCGTCTGGCAACGGGTGTCGCCGTCGGGAGGTTTTAGAACAGTGTGATTTCATATGGATACAAAACATTTACCAAGTGGAAAAGCTGGAACTCAAAGTTTTAGAACAGTGTGATTTCATATGGATACAAAACTGAACCGCTGTATCTTCGACATCGGGCGCAGTTTTAGAACAGTGTGATTTCATATGGATACAAAACTACGTTCATAAGTGACTTGTCGGGTACGCAGTTTTAGAACAGTGTGATTTCATATGGATACAAAACCCACGCCGTCCACGCTGAGCGAAAATTCAGTTTTAGAACAGTGTGATTTCATATGGATACAAAACAGATACGCGCGATACTTGTTCGCGCGGTTGGTTTTAGAACAGTGTGATTTCATATGGATACAAAACTTTTCGCGGAGCGTGACATCATCACGGAGCGTTTTAGAACAGTGTGATTTCATATGGATACAAAACAGCCTCCCTGCTGTCCTTGCTTATCAGGAAGTTTTAGAACAGTGTGATTTCATATGGATACAAAACACTTTGTGGACAACAAGAACCTTGCGGATTGTTTTAGAACAGTGTGATTTCATATGGATACAAAACATGCGCGATGAAAACAGACGCGCCGGATGGTTTTAGAACAGTGTGATTTCATATGGATACAAAACTGTCTGCCACGGGAGAAGTGGCAGGGCAGAGTTTTAGAACAGTGTGATTTCATATGGATACAAAACAGGCGGAGGGGTTCAAAAACTACACCGGCGGTTTTAGAACAGTGTGATTTCATATGGATACAAAACGAAACCCGTTGAACACCTGCGGCATAGAAGTTTTAGAACAGTGTGATTTCATATGGATACAAAACATAAAAAAACTTGCGAAAAAGGGTTGACAGTTTTAGAACAGTGTGATTTCATATGGATACAAAACTTGTGGGCGCTTGCCCTGTCGCCGCCGCCAGTTTTAGAACAGTGTGATTTCATATGGATACAAAACTCAGCTGCTCCGCCGTGATGCCGTACTTCTGTTTTAGAACAGTGTGATTTCATATGGATACAAAACCGGGGCACTCGGGAGCAGGTTCCGAGGGGTGTTTTAGAACAGTGTGATTTCATATGGATACAAAACAGATCGAAGTCGCGGAGCATTTCCTGCGCGGTTTTAGAACAGTGTGATTTCATATGGATACAAAACGTTCGGAGTTATCCCACTTGTTAGCGATAAGTTTTAGAACAGTGTGATTTCATATGGATACAAAACTGAGGAAGCATAAGACAAGACCATCACGGGGTTTTAGAACAGTGTGATTTCATATGGATACAAAACTTACTGAAAGCGGGCAATACAGTATCAACTGTTTTAGAACAGTGTGATTTCATATGGATACAAAACAAGAGTTCAACAATGACAGCGCGGAACAGTGTTTTAGAACAGTGTGATTTCATATGGATACAAAACAATTCTCGTCTATACAAACCGCACAGACGGGTTTTAGAACAGTGTGATTTCATATGGATACAAAACAGGCGGCAACACGATAGAGAGCGAATACTAGTTTTAGAACAGTGTGATTTCATATGGATACAAAACGAGCTTCTTCCTGCTCCACGGTGACGGTGTGTTTTAGAACAGTGTGATTTCATATGGATACAAAACATAAGGCGGCTTAAAAACCTCCCGCAAGTGTTTTAGAACAGTGTGATTTCATATGGATACAAAACGTAGGCTTGCCTATAAAACAATCTTTGATTGTTTTAGAACAGTGTGATTTCATATGGATACAAAACTGAACGCCGGCGGCATAGAGGAGGACACGCGTTTTAGAACAGTGTGATTTCATATGGATACAAAACGAGGTTGACTTGTCTACAAAGTTATGTTTAGTTTTAGAACAGTGTGATTTCATATGGATACAAAACTCAATGTTCCGCTGACGGCTTCCAGATGGTGTTTTAGAACAGTGTGATTTCATATGGATACAAAACCGGGGCGTAGTGTATATCAACAGCTTGTGCGTTTTAGAACAGTGTGATTTCATATGGATACAAAACCCACTTGCCACGCCTGCCACCATCATGATGTTTTAGAACAGTGTGATTTCATATGGATACAAAACTGATATATTCCCACATCTGCGACAAGCTGTGTTTTAGAACAGTGTGATTTCATATGGATACAAAACGGACACCGGCGAAACTGAATGCCATCTTGCGTTTTAGAACAGTGTGATTTCATATGGATACAAAACTCCTCGATGTTCTCCACTGTTTCCGCCACAGTTTTAGAACAGTGTGATTTCATATGGATACAAAACCGGCGATTACATTATAAAACCCCAATATCTGTTTTAGAACAGTGTGATTTCATATGGATACAAAACGGCTGTATCGGTTTGCCGTCCACGCTGTTCGTTTTAGAACAGTGTGATTTCATATGGATACAAAACATGCTTCTTTAATTATATATTTATCGTCCAGTTTTAGAACAGTGTGATTTCATATGGATACAAAACAGGACGCGGTGGGCACCTGTGAGCAGGTCAGTTTTAGAACAGTGTGATTTCATATGGATACAAAACAAGCCGAACTTAAACCAATCGTTGACGCAAGTTTTAGAACAGTGTGATTTCATATGGATACAAAACTGCCACGCGTCGACGTGTTCCATTTCGGTTGTTTTAGAACAGTGTGATTTCATATGGATACAAAACAATTATCGCATATTGATTGATAGTCCGGAGGTTTTAGAACAGTGTGATTTCATATGGATACAAAACCACACTCGGATAGTGCGGAGTACAAGATGTGTTTTAGAACAGTGTGATTTCATATGGATACAAAACACACGGGCTTCCGTTCCGCCGCGAGCAACAGTTTTAGAACAGTGTGATTTCATATGGATACAAAACCGAGATATTCAGGGCGTTGCAATCTGCTATGTTTTAGAACAGTGTGATTTCATATGGATACAAAACTAATGCTGAACTTGGCGGTATGCCTCTTAGTTTTAGAACAGTGTGATTTCATATGGATACAAAACGCCTGCATCTGTAATGCCGCTTTCAACCTCGTTTTAGAACAGTGTGATTTCATATGGATACAAAACACTTTTTCTACGTAAATATCTTTCGGGATGTTTTAGAACAGTGTGATTTCATATGGATACAAAACTTATCTTCAAGCCCCATATAGAGCCGTATGGTTTTAGAACAGTGTGATTTCATATGGATACAAAACTGTCAAAACGAGCCTGAAACTCATCCGAGCGTTTTAGAACAGTGTGATTTCATATGGATACAAAACTTGACACTTTCAAACGGAGGAAAGACAAGAGTTTTAGAACAGTGTGATTTCATATGGATACAAAACCGTAGTGGTGTTTGTCAATGTTCAGCCTGAGTTTTAGAACAGTGTGATTTCATATGGATACAAAACGCGTTTCTCTGCGTTTCGATACCTTCGTAGGTTTTAGAACAGTGTGATTTCATATGGATACAAAACTCTTCGGCAATCTCGGTGCGCGCCTGGTTGGTTTTAGAACAGTGTGATTTCATATGGATACAAAACACCAGCCCTGCGAGTTTTCTCGGCGGGACAGTTTTAGAACAGTGTGATTTCATATGGATACAAAACAAGCGCGAAACGGTGACGGGAGCGCGCCCCGTTTTAGAACAGTGTGATTTCATATGGATACAAAACGCGGCGCAAGTCATAGGCGCGAACAGGTGAGTTTTAGAACAGTGTGATTTCATATGGATACAAAACAAGCCCCGATCGAGTTCGCTGTTTGTTCTGTTTTAGAACAGTGTGATTTCATATGGATACAAAACACGCCTACAAAAGTTATATGTCCTCTTCAAGTTTTAGAACAGTGTGATTTCATATGGATATAAAACAATCGGGGTACGCGCGTGCACAAGACGTGCGAGGCTCTCGACAAGTATGGCTCGATAGAGTGCGACGAGGACATTCTGCCTTATGTGCAAGCCTACGTGGCGTTTCGCAAAGATAAAGGCATAAAGACTGCAAACATCGTGGAAATCGAAAGGGCGTTCGGCGATAAAGAGTTGGGCTATGCCGGCACGCTCGACCGAGTTTACGAAATGGACAACGGAGAGCGATGGCTGGTTGACCTCAAGACCTCCTCGGCTCCACAAAAGCGCATATGGGAGCCTTGCTTGAATGCGTACAAGATGTTATACGAGAAAAACACGGGCAAAACAATCGACCGAATGTTCGACTTGCACTTAACCAAAGAAGGTAAGTACAAAATCATTGACGTTGCGAGCGACGCTACGGTGTTTCTCGCGTGTCTGACATTACACAATCACATGAAAAGCAAGAAACGAGCGAAAAAAAACAAATAACATAAATTCAAAGGAGACAACTTAAACTTGGAGAAACTTAACTTTAGCTTTATTGACGGAACAAATGCCAGCTGCTTGGCAAACTTCAACATCGACCACAGCGATGGACAACTGTTCGACTTGGTTGAATATAACTCACTTTACGACTTCGTGATGTGCGCAATAGAGTCTGACGAGCTCGTCGAACGCGTCGCCGATTCCGAGATAAGACTTATCTTTAATGAAGACGGCACAATCAGTCTCGACATATCTACAGACGAAGGCGATACTACAATAGCCACCGTGCGTGTCGAACACGCATAAGGAGGAGATAAACAATGAGCGACGAAAAAGCAATGGTTCAGCAGAACGAAGAGCAAAATGCAGTAATCGACATTCAGGAAACGAGCTACAAGCTGACCACGATTTGGAACAACGATAAACTTATGGCGCGTGCGTTCAAGGCGGCGAAGTTCCTTTCCGAAAGCACGCTGGTGCCCGATAGGTTCAGGGGGAAGCCCTCCGACTGCCTTATCGCCCTTGACCTCGCAAACAACATCGGGTGCTCGCCCTTGACTGTGATGCAAAGCCTTTACCTTGTCCAGTTTTAGAACAGTGTGATTTCATATGGATACAAAACGCGGCGGCGGTGGGTGTACAATGCCCTTGAGTTTTAGAACAGTGTGATTTCATATGGCGAATTGATGAGGATGATTTGGCGCGTTTGCAAAGGCGTGCGAGTGAAGAAGATGTCGATATGTCGGCGGAAAAGGTTAAAAAACCACCGGATAGACCGGTGGTTTTTTGGGTAGTTTTATGGGGTCCCCGGGCTAAAATCTTTGATTTCGGTTGGGGATGCGATGTGTGATCCGGCTCAGTACATGCCGTCCATGCCGCCGGCGGGCATTGCGGGGGCAGGGGTGGGCTCTTTGATGTCGGTCACCAGCGCTTCGGTGGTGAGCAGGGTCGCCGCCACGGACGCCGCATTCTGCAACGCGCTTCTCGTGACCTTGGTCGGGTCGAGGATGCCTTGCTTGATCATGTCGCAGTAGACGTTCTTTGCCGCGTCGTAACCGAAGTTGGCTTTATTCTTCGCGGTGATGGTGGCTGCCACGACGCCGCCGTCCACGCCTGCGTTCGCCGCTATCTGACGGATGGGGGCTTCGAGGGCGGAGATGACGATGTTAGCGCCCGTCTTGACGTCGCCTTCCAGGTTCTTGCACGCCTTCTTCACGGCAGGAACGACGGAGAGCAGTGCGACGCCGCCGCCGGGGACGATGCCTTCTTCCACTGCCGCACGGGTCGCCGCGAGGGCGTCCTCTATGCGCATCTTACGCTCCTTCATTTCCACTTCGGTCGCCGCGCCGACGCCTATGACAGCAACGCCGCCTGCGAGTTTTGCCACGCGCTCCTGCAATTTTTCTCTGTCGTAATCGGACGTGGTTTCCGCGATCTGGGCGCGGATGGCTGCCACTCTTGCTTTGATGGCTTCGGGATCGCCTGCGCCGCCGATGATGGTGGTGTTCTCCTTGCCGACTTTGACGGACTTCGCCGTGCCGAGCATATCGATGGTGACGGATTTGAGGTCATAACCGAGGTCGCTCGCGACGTAAGTGCCGCCCGTAAGGATGGCGATGTCTTCAAGATACGCCTTTCTTCTGTCGCCGAAACCGGGGGCTTTGACCGCCACGCAGTTGAACACGCCTTTCAGCTTGTTGACGATTATGGTGGTGAGGGCTTCGCCTTCGATGTCGTCGGAGATGATGAGCAGTTTCAGCCCGTTTTTGAGCACCTGTTCGAGCAGGGGGAGTATCTCCTGCACGTTGCTTATCTTCTTGTCCGTGATGAGGATCGCCGGGTTGTCAAGTTCCGCCTCCATCTTTTCGGTGTTGGTGACGAGGTAGGGGGACACGTATCCGCGGTCGAACTGCATACCTTCCACGACGTTGAGCTCGGTGTGCATGGCTTTGCCTTCCTCGATGGTGATGACGCCGTCCTTGCCCACCTTTTCCATGGCGTCGGAGATGAGCTGTCCGATGCTGTCGTCGGAGGCGGAGATCGCTGCCACCTGTGCTATCGCGGTCTTGTCCTCGACGTCTTTGGATATCTTTTTCAGCTCCTCAACGGCGGCTTCCGTCGCGAACGCGATACCTTTTTTCAGCACCATGGGATTGGCGCCTGCCGCCACGTTTTTGAGCCCTTCCTTGACTATCGCCTGCGCCAGGACCGCCGCGGTGGTGGTGCCGTCGCCTGCAACGTCGTTGGTCTTGGTGGACACTTCGCGGATGATCTGCGCGCCCATGTTCTCAAACGGATCCGCGACCTGTATTTCTTTCGCGATGGTCACGCCGTCGTTGGTGACCAGGGGAGTGCCGTAGGACTTGTCCAGCACCACGTTCCTGCCCTTGGGGCCGAGGGTGATCTTTACGGTGTTTGCCAAAGTGTCGACGCCGGCTTCCAGAGCCTTTCTCGCATCGTCGCCGTACTTAAATTGTTTAGCCATGACTGACCTCCTATCACTCAACTATCGCCAGGATATCCGCCTGACGGACGATGACGACTTCTTCGCCGTCGATCTTGAATTCGCTGCCTGCATATTTGGAGTAAAGCACCTTGTCGCCGGGTTTGACCTGCATGACGACTTCCTTGCCGTCCACCATGCCGCCGGGTCCGACAGCCAGCACCTGGGCAAGCTGGGGTTTTTCCTGCGCCGCGCCGGGGAGCACGATGCCGCTTTGGGTCGTTTCGCTTGACTCTATCGCCTTGATAACGACTTTGTCGAACAAAGGTTTGACTTGCATATTTATGCCTCCTGAAACATTATCGTATTATCGTTTTGGCACTCTTCGCGCCCGATTGCTAACAGTTTATTACACGGGCTGCCAGATGTCAATACTTTATGGCACTAATTTTGAAAAAATTTCGCGTTTTTTGAAAACGCAGGGGAAAAGTTTGCCGACACCTGTTCAATTTCTTAAAATTCCATTAAAACCTTCTTAAAATCGGAGAAGATGCCGAGGGATTTTACCCACACATAGAACTATTCGCAAAACACTAAAATGCTCGAAAAAGCCACTCAAATGCCGTTTTTACAGGAATACTTGCGGCAAAAAGCGGTTTTCGTGGCGCCGATCCCCGGCGGATAAGAGCCGCGCGAGTTTTTTCGGAGGTTGAGGGCGCGAACGGTTTGCGGCGTGAGCGCACGGCGCGCAATTTGGTGTTGCCGTCACCGCGGAAATGTGTTATCATATGCAAAGCGATACAAGTGTTCGGAGGAGTCTTATGGACAAGTGGGATAAGCGGTTCATGGATATGTGCGAGTTGGTGGCGACCTGGACCAGCTGCGCGCGCGAAGGGCGTGCCGTCGGCGCTATCATCACCAAAAACAAGCGCATACTCACCACAGGTTACAACGGTGCGCCGTCCGGCATTTTCAATTGCCGCGACAAGGGAGAATGTATGCGCGACAAACTCGGCATCCCCAGCGGCACTCGCCATGAGATGTGCTATGCCGTGCACGCGGAACAGAACGCCATCATCCAGGCGGCGAAACTGGGCGTTTCGGTGGATGGCGCGACGCTTTATTGCACCCACCAGCCTTGCACGATATGCACGAAAATGATAATAAACTCCGGCATAGCGCGCATCGTCTATAAATATCCTTATCCCGACGAATTTGCTCAAAAACTGCTTGCGGAAGCAGGCATTTCGGTGGAACGCTACGAGGAGTGAGCCGAAAATCGTTGTGTTTGAGATCGAAAGCCGCGCATTATGGCGCGGCTTTTTCACTAAAAAGGATCTGCATGCGCGTGACGTGAGCATGCGCGCGGCGCGAGCGCGCGTAACATTATAATAATTCACTCCGTCGGGACATAATCTATTGTATGTTGAAGTCGGACAGGCAGAACGCATTGGCGGTGGCGGCGGTCGCGCTGTGCTTTATGCTGACGCTGGGGCTATGCTATTTTCTCGGCGGCGAAGGCTTTCTGCTTGCATTTAACCAAAGTGAAGCAGAAGTGAAGTGTTATCTGTTGTGCAGCGGCGCATATGAGAACACCGAACTTGCGCGCGCCGCGGCGGAACTCGTTAAGTCGCGAGGGGGCGCAGGTTACGTCATCCTGGGAGAAACCGCCGAAGTGGTGCTGGCGGCATACGCGTCGGAGGAGGACGCCTATGCCGTGTTGGACGGCGGCGGCGCAGGCGTCGGAGCGTACGTGAAAGAGATAGCGGTGGGAGATGTCGCGACGGACTGGGCGGACGGCGAGCTTCGGGACGCGGCGGAGCGCGCCCTCGGTTACTATGACGTGACGTTCGACTTTCTTTACCAAACGGCGAACGGGCTGACGTCCTCCGAACTGACGCTTGCGGACGCGCGCACCCGGCTTGCTGTGTGCCGTTCGCGCGTGGAGGAGATGCGCGGCGCATTTTCCGCAGCTGCCGCAGACAGCGCGGATGCGCGCGCCACCGAACTCAAACTCGCCCTGGTCACCGCGCTTGCACTTTTGGAAAACGCGGACCTGTCCCACGGCACGACGCAAGCGGTGTCCTCCCTTCGGTATCAATGCGTGCAACTCGTTCTGAGTCGTTCCGCACTCATGAGCGTCCTTAACGCATGACGGGAGGACGGCATGCGCCGTGCTGCGTGCCCACGGCACGCCTGCGATTTTAATCAAAACACGTTTCGTGTGCGTGTCTGGTGGGGCGGTTTGGTATAAATACACGATAAGTGCGATATACCGTGCCGTTGCCGGGGCATCGGGCAGTGGGTCGGCGCACTTAAAACACGAAAGGTGTATTATCTCGCCGTTTTTTGCCGTTTCGACCGTTTTCGCGCTCGTTTTGCTTCCTCGCAAATTGCTTCCGTGTGTGCGAGCGCAAATATCTTGCAAAAAGTTTACGCTTGGGTTATACTCTCGGTATGGCTTACACTTCGTTATACCGCAGATACCGTCCGGACAATTTCAACGACGTCATTGGTCAGGACCATGTGGTCAGGACCCTCGTCAATCAGATAAAGTCCGGCAACATCGGGCACGCTTATCTGTTCACCGGCACTCGCGGCACGGGCAAAACTTCCGTCGCAAAAATATTTTCGCGTGCGGTCAACTGTCTGCATCCCGTGGACGGTTCCCCTTGCGGCAAGTGCGAGGTGTGCATGGAGCTCGCGCTTTCGGGCAACTTCGACGTGTTGGAGATAGACGCTGCGTCCAACAATTCCGTGGACCAGATACGCGAACTGACGGACAAGATCAACTTCCCTCCCACTTCGGGCAAATATAAGGTGTACATCATCGACGAAGTGCACATGCTGTCCAAGAGCGCGCACAACGCCCTCCTCAAAACCTTGGAGGAGCCGCCCGAGCACGCGATATTCATCCTTGCCACGACGGAGGTGCACGCCATCCCTGCGACGATACTTTCCAGGTGTATGCGCTTCGACTTCCGCCTCGTGCCCCTCAACAAGATAGCGGACAGGCTGCGTTTCATTTTTGACGACAACGGCGTAAAATACACCGATCAGGCGGTAAGGATGATAGCTTCCGCAGGTCAGGGCAGCGTCAGGGACGCGCTTTCGATCGCGGATATGTGCGTGAGCTATTGCTCCGGGGACATCACTTACGAGGGCGTGCTGGAAGTGCTGGGCACCTCCGATCCCCTCAAACTCGTCGCGCTTGCGGAGGACATCCTTTCGGGGAACGTGGACGGCGCGCTCAACAAGATAGCCGCCATGTGCGATATGGGCAAGAGCATGTCGGTGCTCGCAAGCGACCTTGCGGCGCTCTTCCGCAACGCTCTGTATGTCAAACATTGCGCTTCCGCGGCGGAGCTGCTCGCCCTGCCTACGGAACTCAACGAGGCTTTGCGTGCCGTCGCCGCGAAGCACTCCACAGACAGACTGCTTGCGGCGATGAGGCGGATGACGGAGATGGAAGGTGAGTTCCGTTACAGCACGCAGCACCGCATCCTGCTGGAAGCCGCGGTCATCGCGGCAGCCACCGAGCCGCGAGGAGAGGAGCCCTCTTCCGTCCGCGAGCTCAACGAGAAGATAGCGTTGCTCGCAAAGAGGATAAACGCCCTGCCCAAACAGGGTTTTGAACCCAAGCCTGCCAAAGCGGACGCCGGGCAGGCATGGATGAAAGTGGCGTCCGACCTCGAACGCAAAGGGCTCGGGATGCTCGTGTTCGCCACATCCGAAGCCCAAAGGACGGAGCGTGAAGACGCGCTGGTGCTGACGCTCGGTTCGGAGGCTGCGATAAAGCTGCTTTCCGTCCCCGAGAACAGGCGTGCGCTCGGTGAGGCGGTGGAGGCGCATTTCGGCAAGCCGCTTGTCATCGAAGAGAACAGGAAGATAGACGACGACAGCGTCATCCCCTTCCTGAAAGATATGTTCGGGAAAAGTTTGGAAGTGAAATAAAGGCGGCAAAAACGCGAGTTAAACGTGCAAAATGACGATGTAAAGCGTTTGTTTGTGCGGTGGCTAGCGTGGTCGCAAGTGATAAAACGGAGGTCAAAATGGGTTACGGCGGTTACGGCGGTAATATGCAGCAGATCATGAAACAGGCGCAGATGATGCAGAAAAAATTGCAGCAGGCGCAGGAAGAACTTGCCGAGGCGGAAGTGGTCGGAACGGCAGGCGGCGGAATGGTGGAAGTCACCCTGAAAGCCAACAAGACGCCCGTGTCGGTGAGCATCAAGCCCGAAGCGGTGGACCCCGACGACGTGGAGATGCTGGAAGACCTGGTGCTTGCCGCTCTCAACGACGCGGTGGAGCAGGCGGAGGCAAAGTCGCAGGAGCTCATGGGACCGCTCGGCGGCGGACTCTTCTGAAAGAAGGGTTTTTGCGCTCGGCGGCGAGAGCTGCTTATAAAAGAGAGTTTTGGGGCGCGTTCCGAAGGGGGCGCGCGGTCTGTGTATGAGATATATCGAACCTATCGCGAAGCTGATAGCCGAATTGGGCAAGCTGCCTTCCGTCGGTGAAAAGACGGCGGCGAGGTATGCCTATGCGCTGATGGAAGCGCCGTCGGAGGACGTTGACGCCCTCGTGAACGCCATAAAGGACGTGCGCGAAAAGGTGCATTTTTGCAAGGTGTGCGGCAATTTTACGGAGAACGAGGTGTGCGACATCTGCGCCACCCGTAAGCCCACCACCATATGCGTGGTCAAAGAGCCGCGCGACATCACCGCGCTGGAAAAAGTGAAGGGCTACGACGGCGTTTATCACGTGCTCCACGGGGTGATCTCGCCTCTCGACAGAGTGGGCCCCGAGAACATACGCATCAAAGAACTGCTCGCGCGTCTGGACGGAGTGCAGGAGGTCATCCTCGCCACCAACCCCGACGTGGAAGGGGAAGCAACGGCGATGTACATCGCTCGGCTGATAAAGCCGCTGGGCATAAAAGTAACCAGGATAGCGCGCGGACTTCCCGAGGGCAGCGTCATAGAATACGCCGACGAAGGGACGCTTTCGAGGGCGCTTTCCAGCAGGATAGAACTCTGACAAAAAAATGCACAAAACGGCGCTTTATGCGCCGTTTTTTGTCGTGTAAAATGCGGTTTTTGCGATATTAGCATCAAATTTCGGGCGCGGACACCTCGCGTAGGCGAGGCGTACCGGGAGGGAAAATGACCGATCACGAGAAGGTTTCCAAAGAGCATTTTGACGGGATGGCTGAAAATTACGCCGCAACCGACGGGACTTATTATTCGCCGCTGCCGAAGATAAGCTGCGACGAGATAGCAGCGAGGCTTGCTGACGTGGAATTCGGCAGTCTTTTGGACGTGGGATGCGGCAGCGGCTATCTCATAAGCATTCTCGCAGGCGAGCACGACGCGCTGTTTTCGGGGTTGGACATTTCGCCGAAGATGTTGGAAAAGGCGGCGGAAAAACTTGCGTCCGTCCCGGGAGTCACTTTGACGGAGGGCAGGGCAGGCGCGCTGCCTTATCCTGCGGAGAGCTTCGACATCGTGACCTGCGTGATGAGTTTCCACCATTATCCTTATCCCGAAACCGCAGTGAGTGAGGCGTACCGCGTGCTGCGCGAAGGAGGGCTTTACATCCTTTCCGACGTGGACAGGGAGGGATACGGCGCGCCGGAGGAGGGGGAGTTCGCGACATACACCGCCGCTTCCGCTTCCGAACTGCTCCGTGCCGCCGGGTTCGAGGTGGAGGAGAGTTTTTCACCGACGGAAAAAAGTTTTTACGTGTCTGGGCGCAAACCCCGTCGCGCGTCATAGATCTCACGCCCCGGCAGGGAGGGAGAATGGGGAGTAACGGAGCGTTCGGATGCTCTTTTTGAACGCATAAAACGCCTTTTCGGGGCGGAACGGGAACTTTTTTTGCAAATATTTAGGAATCGCCGCGCCCTTTTCCGTATATTATTACAGTTACAGAAGCTAGTTTTGTGCGCGAGGGCGTGCAAGGGACAGGACAGTGGCGCTTTTTTCGGACAGATTCATCGACGAACTGAAATTCAAATGCGACATAGTGAGCATAGTTTCACAGTACGTCCCGTTGGTCAAAAAGGGGACGCGCTACGCTTGCGTCTGCCCCTTCCACAATGACCGCAATCCCTCCATGTACGTCAATCCGCAAGGACAGTTTTATCATTGTTTCGGGTGCGGCGCCAGCGGCGACGTCATCACTTTCGTCATGGAGATGGAGTCGCTGGGGTACGTCGAAGCGGTGAAATTCCTAGCCGACCGCGCAGGGATGGAACTGCCCGAGTACCACGCGGACGCCGATCACAAGAAGAAAAAAGAGAGGGGAGAGGTCCTGAAAGCCCTCATGAAGGACGTCGCGCGTTACTATCACGCCAACCTCGTCAAAAAGGAGGAGGGGCAGGAGGCGCGTGATTACCTCGCCGGGCGCGGCATAAGCGAGGAGATATGCACCCGTTTCGGGCTGGGGCTTTCCCTCGGCTACGACCAGATGCAGGCGTATATGCGCAGGAAGGGCTACTCGGCTGCCGATCTGCGCGACTGCGGACTGGTGGTCGGCGACAGGCTGTCGGACGCTTTCGCAGGCAGGATAATCGTCCCCATCATGAACGGGATGGGGGACGTCATCGCGTTCGGCGGCAGGATCTACCACGGCGAAAAGGACGTGGCAAAGTATAAAAATTCCACCAACACTCTCCTCTTTGACAAGAGCAGGAGCGTCTACGGCATCAATTTCGTGAAGAGGGAGAAACGCCGCGGCAATCCCTTCGGGCATCTTATCCTGGTGGAAGGGTATATGGACGTCATCTCGCTGGCGGCGGCAGGGTTCATGAACGCGGTCGCAGGCATGGGCACGGCGCTCACCCCTCAACAGGCGAGAGAGATAAGGAAGCTGACGGACACCGTGTACGTATGTTACGACGGCGACGACGCAGGCAGAAAGGCGGCGGTGCGCAACGTCGAGCCGCTGCTTGCCGAAGGGCTGGACGTCAAAGTGGTGTCCCTCGCCGAGGGGATGGACCCCGACGACACGGTAAAAAAAGAGGGCGCGGACGGGTTCCGCAAACGGTTGGAAGCGGCGCTTCCCGTGCTGGAATATAAGCTCAAATTGTGTGAGGACGCCTGTGGGCTCGCCACGGCAAACGACCGTGCGAAGTACGTGAAAGCCGCGCTTCGCGTCCTTTCGGAAGTGGAGAATGCGGCAGAACGCGAGGTTTATCTTGCGATAGTGTCCGCAAAAAGCGGCGTTTCCGTCGAAACTCTCAAAGAAACGCTTGCCGGGGTACGCACCGCGCCCGTCGCGCAAGGGGCAGCCGCCGAGGAGCAGGGAGCGCGCGCAGGGAGGTTGGTCGCGGCGGCGAGGTTCGTGTTGAACAGGCTTATCTCCGGGTGTGAGTACGCCTCTCCGACAGATATCGGGACGGAGCTCATGCCGACGGAGGAGCTTGCCGACATACTCGCGTTTCTGAAAGAGAAAGAGGGCGGCAAGGGCGGCGATCTTTTCGCGGAGGACGCCCCCGTGAGCGTCGAAGAAGTGAGGGCGGTCCTCAACGAGGAACAGACCTTTTCCTCTTCGGAAAACGAGCGCAAATATTATGCGGATTGCATCGCTTTGCTCGCGGACGCCCGTGACGCAAAGCAGATAGAAAAATTGAAAGAGCGGTTCAAGTCCCTCTCCGACAAGGAGGAGCAGAGGGCTGTGCTTGCCGAGATACAGCGGCTGCAAAGGAAGTCGCAAAGCAAAAACCAATAAAGACCCCATCAGGAGGCAAAATGGACAGAGAACAACTGTTGAAACAGGAAACGGACAAGATCATCGAGATGGGTCGCGCCAAGGGAAGCATTTCCGAAGACGACATCATGGCGCGGCTGGAGCATCTCGGCGCAAGCGCGGAGGACCTCGAAGGAGTGTTCAAGGCGCTCGCCGCGGAAAATGTCACGCTCGTTTCCGCAAAAGAGGACGACATCGACACCATAATCGAAGGCAATTTCGACGACTCGGTGAAGATGTATCTCAAAGACATAGGCAAAGTGCCTCTGCTTTCGGCGGAGATGGAAGTGGAACTGGCAAAGCGTATGGAAAACGGCGATCAGGAGGCGAAGCGCATCCTGTCCGAGGCAAACCTGCGTCTTGTCGTGTCCATAGCCAAGAGGTACGTCGGGCGAGGGATGCAGTTTCTGGACCTCATCCAGGAGGGTAACCTCGGGTTGATGAAGGCGGTGGAGAAGTTCGATTACACCAAGGGCTTTAAGTTCTCCACTTACGCCACCTGGTGGATACGCCAGGCGATAACCCGTGCCATCGCGGATCAGGCGCGTACCATCCGTATCCCCGTGCATATGGTGGAAACCATCAACAAACAGGTCCGCGCGACCAGGCAGCTTTTGCAGAAGCTGGGGCGCGAGCCCACCCCGGAGGAGATCGCGGAGCATCTCGGTTGCAGCGTGGAACGCGTGCGCGAGATACAGAAGATAGCGCAGGATCCCGTTTCGCTGGAAACGCCCATCGGCGAGGAAGAGGACAGCCATCTCGGGGATTTCATCGAGGACAACACCGCCCTTTCTCCCTCCGACGTCGCGGAGAGCAATATGCTCAAAGAACAGCTTGTGCAGGTGCTCAACACCCTCACTCCGCGCGAGGAGAAGGTGCTGCGTCTGCGTTACGGTCTGGATGACAGTCACCCTCGCACTCTGGAAGAGGTGGGCAAGGAGTTCAACGTCACGCGAGAGCGCATAAGGCAGATCGAGGCAAAGGCGCTGCGCAAACTGCGCCATCCCAACCGTCTTAAAAAGCTGAAGGACTTCGACTGATGCCCATCAGGTTGGACGAAAGACTGACGGAGATAGCCAGGCTGGCTGCCGGCGCGCACACCGTATGCGACGTGGGCAGCGATCACGGCAAACTTGCCTGTTATCTCGTGCAGACGGGAGGAGCGGAACGCGCCATCGCCACCGATATCAGCGCCCCCAGCCTCAAAAAGGCGGAGGTGCTGGCGGAAAAGCTGGGGATAGACGACCTGGTGGAAACGCGTGTCGGGGACGGTTTGGACCCCGTCGGCGCGGAGGAAGCGGACGTTGCGGTGATAGCCGGCATGGGCGGCGACCTTATCGCGAGGATATTGGAGCGCGCGCACGCGCAGGGTAAGCGGTTCCGCAGGCTGGTGCTTGCACCGAACACGCATGCGGAACGGGTCAGGGAAACGCTGTGGCGCACCGGTCATACGGAAACCGCCGACCGCACGGTGGCGTGCGGCGGAAAGCGCTACACGGTCATAGCGGCGGAGCAGGGCGATGCTCCCGAACATACCGCGGAGGAACTGGCTTTCGGCAGATCTTTCCGCACGGATGCGGCGTTCGTCGCCTCGGCAAAAGAGGAACTCGGTGCATTGGAGCGCGCGCTTGCGGACAATCCGTCGGCGGAGAAACTCGCGGCGCGTGCCGAGATGCTTAAAAAAGCGTTGGAGGAGTGCGAGATATGAAGATAAAAGAGATCGCGTCGGTCATCGAGAAGTACGCGCCTCGCGAGAATGCGTACGAATGGGATAACGTCGGCATGATGCTCGGCGACCCGGAGGCGGAATGCACGGGCGTGCTCGTGTGTTTGGATTGCACTTTTGCCGCAGCGTTGCAGGCAAGAGATGAGGGGTGCAACCTCATCGTCAGTCATCATCCCTTCATCTTCCGTCCGCTTGACAGGCTGACGCTGGACGACCCCAAGGCGAAGATGGTGAGGTTTCTTTTCCGCAACAACATCGCGGTCTATTCCGCTCACACCAATCTCGACGTTGCGGACGAAGGGCTCGCTCGCACGCTGGCGGAGATATTCGGCGGACACGGCATCGAAAATTCCGGGACAGGGTGCTATGCCACCATCGCGGAAGAGAGCGCGGCGGAACTTGCGCACAAGGTGTCGGGCGCGCTCGGGGATCCTTCCGTCAAGGTGAGTTCCCCCGACGTGAAGGTGAAACGCGTATACGTAGTGTCGGGCGCCGGCGGCAGCCACGAGAGCCTGGCAACGGCAATGAAGGGCGCGGACGCGCTCATTACGGGAGAGGTGAAACATCACGTCTTCACGGAGGCGGACGAGCAGGACTTCCCCATCGTGGAGTTCTCTCACTATTACAGCGAAATAATATGTTGTGATGTGCTGAAAGGGGCGATAAAGTCCGCATTCGACGATTTAAACATCGTCGTCGCACATCGCAGATGTCCTTATAAAACTTTGGAGGAACTATGAAATTCGACACGATATTGGAGTATCAGAGCGTAGACCGCGAGCTGCTCGCGATCGAGAGCGAGGTCGCAAAGAGCAAAGAGCGCGCGGTTCTCGTCAATGCCAAAGCCAAGCTGGAAGCGGCGACTGCTGCGGTGGGCAAACTCAACCACGACGCGGCGGAGCTTTTGGCGAACTATGCCAGACTTTCCGCAAGGGCGGAGCAGCTCAAAGCAAAACTGGATGAGTTCGACGGCATCCTGGAAGGGGTGGCGGACGTCAACGAGGCGGACTATTATCTGCGTCAGATAGGCGCGATAAACGACGAGGTGACCGCGCTCGAAAAGGACGCGGCAAAGGACGCCGAAAGGATAGACGCCATCGCCGCCGAATACAAAAAGACGTGGGAAGCCGGCAAAAAGGCGTCCGATGCGTATAAGGAAGCGGTGGCGGCTTACAATGCGTTCGCTGCCGATATGCAGCCTCGCGTCGCGCAGCTCAAAGCGGAACTCGCGAAGCTGGAAGGCAAAGTGCCTGCCGAGTTCATGGCGGCGTACAAGTCCCTCCGCGCGGCGAAAAAGACTCCGGCGTTCGTGGCGTACAAGCCCGAGAGCGGCACCTGCGGCAGGTGTTTCATGGAGGTGTCCGGCGCGACGCGCAGCAAACTGAAAAATCCCGGCGATCATGCGGAGTGCCCCAACTGCCGCCGCATACTCTATATCCCGGAAGAATAACCGTCCGCCCGAGGCGCGGACCCCAACCAACGATTAAATAGGAGAGGTCAAACATGAATTACTACAACAATCCTGACGTATTCGCAGTAGGCGCGCTGCCCAAACACGGGGCAGGTTATCCGCTTGCCGCAGACGGCGGCGTGCGCACGCAGTGCCTGAACGGGGAATGGAACTTCAAGTTCTATCCTTCCGTCGCTCTGCTCAACGGCGATCCTTCCTCCTGGGACAAGATCGAAGTGCCCTCCAACTGGCAGCTCAAAGGCTACGGGAAGCCCATCTACACCAACACGCGTTATCCTTATCCCATCTGCACCAATCCTTTCAAACTGCCGCAGATAGACGACAAGGACAACTCCTGCGGCGTGTATATGCGCAAGTTCGAGCTCGGGAAGATCGAGGGCAGGGTGCATCTGGAATTTTGCGCCAACAGCGGCGCGGAAGTGTACGTGAACGGGACGTTCGCAGGTTATTCCGAGTCCAGCTTCGACTATCAGGAGTATGACATCACGGACCTGGTGAAAGAGGGCGAGAACGAACTCAAGATCATCGTCTACCGCTACACCGTCGGCAGTTATCTGGAAGATCAGGATATGTGGCGCATCTCCGGTCTGTTCCGTGACGTGATGCTCATTTTCGTGCCCTCCGCGAGGATAGCCGACATATATGCGCGCGCGTCCTTTAAGGACAATTACCGCACCGCGCTCTTCAAGGTCGGCGTCAACGTGGACGCGAAGCGCGTGACGCTGGACGGCGGCAAGGTGAGCGTGACGCTGGCGGACGCGGACGGAAAGACTGTCGCGGAGGGAGTGTTGGATCTGCCCGTCGTCACGGAGAAGGACAGGGGAGTCGTGCGCTTTGAGAGCACCGTCGCCGCTCCGAGGCTGTGGAGCAGCGAGGATCCTTACCTTTACAAACTCACGGTCGTGCTGCTTTCCGCGGACGGGAAGGAGCTGGATCGCAGGGCGCTGAACTTCGGTTTCCGCGAGGTCAAGATCCTGCCCAAGCGCGGCGACGAGGACCCCGTCATCCTGCTCAACGGCAAGAAATTGAAGATACGCGGCGTCAACCGTCACGAGTTCCACCCCGAATACGGTCATGCGGTGCCTGCCGACCTCATCGAACAGGACCTCATCATAATGCGCCGCAACAACATCAACAGCGTGCGCACCAGCCATTACCCCAACTGCCGCGCGTTCTATGACCTCTGCGACCGTTACGGGCTCATGGTCATGTCCGAGAACAACCTGGAAACTCACGGACTGGCGCTCTTCGTGCCGCGCAGCAGAGATATCTGGGTCAAACGCTGCTGCCGCAGGATGGAGAACATGGTGCGCTCCTTCCGCAATCACGCGTGCATTTTGTTCTGGTCCCTCGGCAACGAGTCGGGCGGCGGCGGAAAGGCGTTCCACGACATGAAACAGATCGCGAACGCGTTGGATAAGACCCGTCCCGTCCACTACGAGTGCGACGCATGGATGACCATCTCCGACATCATGAGCGAGATGTACACCCAGCAGGGTCAGATGAAAGAGATAGGCAAAAACAGAGCGCATATACACTCCGCCGCGCTCTGGGCGCCCTTCGGACACCTGCTCATGCCTTATATGTACCGCGACAAGCCTTTCATCCAGTGCGAGTACGCGCATTGCATGGGCAATTCGCTCGGCAACTTTGCGGACTATTGGCAGGATTTCAAGCGCTATGACAGGCTGTGCGGCGGCTACATATGGGACTTCGCCGACCAGTCCATAAAGAGAGTGCAGTCGGACGGCACCGTGGAATGGACCTACGGCGGCGACTGGGGCGACGAACCCAACGACGGTACGTTCGCCTTCAACGGCATCGTCCGCGCCGACCGTTCTCCCAACCCCGCGCTCTTCGAGGTCAAGAAGGTTTATCAGCAGGTGCAGTTCGCGCTGAACGGCGACAAGATAGCCGTCACCAACGAGTATCTGTTCAACGACCTTACCGACTTTGCGCTGGTCATGCAGCTGGTCAAGGACGGCAAAGTCATCGCGGAGAACACCGCGGATATGCCTGCCGTCGCACCCGGTAAGACGGTGGAAACGGACATCCCCTTCGACCTGCCCGAACTCAGGGAGGAGTGCTGCATCAACGTCTGCGCAGTGCAGAAGAAAGAGGAGCGCGGCATCCCGGCAGGGTATATTGTCGCGGCGGAACAACTCACCGTGGGCGGTTTCAAGCCCGTGTCCGTCAAGGCGGCGGAGGGCAAGCCCGTCAGCAGAGAGGGCAACGATATCGTCATCGACTGCGGCGTCTTCACGGCGAAAGTGGACGGCGACAGCGGCTATATCGCCTCCATCGAAAGGAATAATAAGGAACTCCTCATCGAGCCCGTCAAGCCCAACTTCTGGCGCGCGCCCATCGACAACGACAAGTCCCCCCAGCTTCCCCCCATCGCGCAGGCGGTGTTCGGGAAGTATGTGTTCAAAAAAGCGTCCGCAGGCATCGTCAAGTCCAATTGCATCGTCACCGACAAAAAGGTGGAGATAGACTGGCATATGCCCAAGATGCTCAAGCTCAAAACCGTCTACGAGCCCACCGATAAGGGTCTGAAAGTCACCATGACCTGCATGAACGCCCTATTCGGTCTGCCGCGCTTCGGTTTCGAGATGAAGCTGGACACCTCCGCGGATATGGAGTTCTACGCAAGAGGACCGCATGAGAACTACTGCGACAGGAAGACCTCCGCGCCGCTCGGCGTCTATTCCGGCACCGTGACAGACTTCCAGCACGACTACCTCGTCCCCCAGGAAAACGGCAATCACTGCGACGCGCGTTGGCTTGCCGTCGGCGGCGAGAACGGCGTGCGCTTCTCCGCCGTGGACAAACCCTTCGAGTTCTCCTGCCATAACTACTCCAAGGAAGCGCTCGAACACGCCAAACATCTCCACGAGCTCGCCAAAAACGATGACGGCGTTTACGTCTTCATCGACGGCGCCCAGCGCGGCGTCGGCGGCGATGTCCCTGCGCTTGCCTGCGTGAAGAAGCAGTATAAGATAAGGCCGTATCAGGTGCATACGTTCTCCTTCCTCATAAGCTAAAGCGCGCTATTTGGCGCAGAACTTTGTCAACGCCCTTGTCGTGGATGCTCACGTACGTCAATGTACGCTCCGCCTCCCGACAAGGACGTTTTCGCGTTCTTCATCCAAATATCGCCGTTTAGTGAGTAAACTTACACTTGATATGGGAGCGTGAGGGAATAAAGGTTAATTGGGGTGTACGTCCTTGACATGGGAGTATTGAACCCCCTCCTTCCCCAAACAGGAACGCATTGAAACCAATGGGGACGGGGTAAATCGGGGTCCCCGGGCGAAAATCCTTGATTTTCGGCTGGGGCTGCATCCGGGGTACCCACCTACGGTGGGGCTTGGGGGCGCAAATGTCCAATGAGGGACAAAACGCGTCCCCCATTGGACATTTTTTTCGGGGTCCCCACCGAAAGCATTTTCGGTGGGGTTAAGATCCGTCCCCATTTGTTTCGGAGTTGTATGCGAACTCAAACAACACTCACTCAAAGTTCGCGGCATACTCAAAGAATATAAAACTTGCTAACGTTCCCTGACATGGGAGTGTTGAACCCCCTCCTTCCCTTCGGGCTTTCCTCCCCCGTGCCGAAAGGGTTTCACTCCTCGCATCATGCAGGACTGACTTTCCGCCACTTAAAAAAGTTTGTTTCTTGCACTCACATAATCAAGCGGAGAACTGCACTCACCGAGAACCCGGCACGATTACCCCAGCTGAAAATCAAAGATTTTAAGCTGGGGACCCCGATGCGGAGGAATGACGCGATTGACACTTCGCGTAACAATCGCTGGACCTTCGGTTCGGCACTCGCGCACTACGCCCGTGTCTATTTAAGTTTACGGCGTTGCTCGGCACTCAGGGGGACGCGCCGCGACTTGCAAGCGTGGGCGAATGCTCGCCCACGGTGCAAGTTTGGCTGAGCGGCGCGTAATTCCGTCTTCGAATGAGAGAGGAGTTTTGAACATATGGGGACGGGCTTGTTTTGTCCAATTTTTGAACATTTGGGGACGTGTTTGATTTGTTCAATTTTTGAACAAAATAAGCCCGTCCCCATATGTTCAATAGCCTGTCCCAAAGTGTCCAAAACTCATGCTTCACGTTATACCGGAACAGGAACGCGTTGGGACACAACGGGGACGGGGTAAATCGGGGTCCCCGGGCGAAAATCCTTGATTTTCGGCTGGGGCTGCATCCGGGGTACCCATCTTCGATGGGGTTTGGGTGCGCAAATGTTCAAATGTGGGCATTGCCTGCCCACATTTGAACATTTTTGCCTCGTCCCCATTTGTCCCGGATAAAATACGCTCCGAATAAGCGCACGTCGTGTTGGGGGATGTTTTCCGTCTTCGAATGAGGGTGGAGCGTGTTCAGGCGCGCTCTGCACACGCACGTGGGGAAACGGGTGTTTTTTCCCTAAAAATTTTTAACCGGCGCTATTCGGTTGACTATATATTTTTTGCATTTATAATAGTTCTTGCTATACAAAAATGCACGGCCGTTCGTAGGGCCGATTGCGAAGGAGTTTTTTATGATCATCACACTCAAAGACGGCAGCAAAATGCAGCTGGACGGCGCGATGAGCGCGCTGGACGTTGCGAAGCACATCAGCGAAGGGTTGGCGCGCGCGGCGCTCGTTGCCAAGGCGGACGGAAAGTTCGTGTCCATGAACGAGCTCATCGACGGCGACTGCACTTTCGAGGTCTTCACTTTCAAGGACGAGGAGGGCAGGCTTGCCTATCGTCACACCTGTTCCCACATACTGGCGCAGGCGGTGAAGAACATCTATCCCACCGTACAGCTTGCGATAGGTCCTGCGGTGAAGGACGGATTTTATTACGATTTCGATTTCAAGACTCCCATCACGCAGGCGGATTTTGACAAGATCGAGTCCGAGATGAAGAGCATCATCAAGGCGGATATGCCCATAGTGCGCAGCGTTATGAGCCGTAAGGATGCGGAGAAGCTCATAAAGAAGTCCAAGCAGAGCTACAAAATGGAACTGCTTGCCGACATCCCCGAGGGCGAGGAGATAAGTTTTTACACGCAGGGCGACTTCACCGACCTTTGCGCGGGTCCTCATCTTGCCTCCACCGGGAAGGTCAAATGCTTCAAACTGACCTCTCTCACGGGCGCGTACTGGCGCGGCAACGAGAAGAACAAGATGCTCACTCGCATTTACGGCACCGCGTTCGACAAGAAGTCGGACATGGACGAGTACCTTGCGAAGCTGGAAGAGGCGAAGAAGCGCGACCATAACAAACTGGGCAGAGAGCTCGGCATCTTTATGACGGACGAGAACATAGGGCAGGGGCTTCCCCTCATAATGCCCAAGGGCGCGCGCATCATCCAGACAATGCAGCGTTTCGTGGAGGACGAGGAGCAGCGCCGCGGCTATCTGCTCACCAAGACGCCCATCATGTCCAAGAACAACCTGTTCATCACCTCCGGGCATTGGGATCACTACAAGGACAAGATGTTCTACATCGGGGAAGAGGACGTGGACGACGAGATCCTCTGCCTCCGTCCGATGACATGTCCTTTCCAATTCACCATCTACAAGAACGGGCTGAAATCTTACCGCGACCTGCCTTTGCGCTACGCCGAAACCGCGATAGAGTTCCGCAAGGAAGCCAGCGGCGAGATGCACGGGCTCACGCGCATACGTCAGTTCACTCTCGCGGACGGGCACATCGTCTGCACCCCCGAGCAGCTGGAAGACGAGTTCGCCGGCGCGGTGGATCTCATCAAGTTCATGTTGAAGACCTTCGACCTGGAAAACGACGTGACCTACCGCTTTTCCCGTTGGGACCCCAAGAATGCGGACAAGTATGTCGGCGACGCCGCGGACTGGGAGCGCAGCGAAGGCGCGATGAAGACCATTCTGGACGACCTCAACATCACTTACACGGAAGCGTGGGGCGAAGCCGCGTTCTACGGACCCAAACTTGACGTGCAGGGCACCAACGTCCACGGCAAGGAAGACACGCTGTTCACAGTGCAGCTGGACTTCGCGCTTGCGGAAAGGTTCGACATGATGTACATCGACGAGAACGGCGAAAAGGCGCGTCCTCTCATCATCCACCGCAGCTCCATCGGCTGCTATGAGCGCACGCTCGCCATGCTCATCGAGAAGTATAACGGAGCGTTCCCCCTGTGGCTTGCGCCCGAGCAGGTCAGGGTGCTTTCCCTCACCGACCGCACGGCGGACGCGGCAAAGGGCGTTGCAAAACAGCTCGTCGCCGCAGGACTGCGCGCGGAAGCGGACGTGCGCAGCGAGAAACTGGGCAAGAAGATACGCGAAGCGCAGCTCGAAAAGGTGCCTTACGTCCTCATCGTCGGCGACAAAGAGGCGGAGGAAGGCGTCGTGTCCGTACGTCATCGCACGGAGGGCGACCTCGGCGTGAAGAGCGTGGAGGAATTCCTCGCGGCGGCGCAGGCGGAGATAGACGGCAAAGTGCGCAAGTGAAAAAATCGTTCGCGACGCCCTCCCGACATCGGGAGGGCGTTTTGTATACGCGGCGCGGACGAGCCGGCAAACGGAGGCGCTCTGCCGCATGGGACACGGGTCTTTTTTTGCCCCGTGAGGCACATCCGGAGAGTATAATTCGCGCGCGGCATTGCAAAATCCGACAATAAGCGATAAAATGTAGACACGGGAAGTTTTAAGGGACGCGCGATACGTATGATAACAACGGGACCTTACGATTATCTTGGCTACATACAGGCGGCGGTGGTCGTGTGTTACGTTTTGCTCGCCGTGTTCGTGGCAGGCAGGAACAAGTGGCTGGACACCTTGGTGGTGTGGTTCATCGCGGCGTATCTTTTGGCGTATAAGTTTGACGAATACGGTCCCTTCTCCTCCTATCCCATCGACCTTTCCGCCATATCCTATTTCGTGTTCGGGTTCGCGGCGTTCATACCTTTCCGTCCGCTCAAAGCGGCAGGCTCTTTCACGGCGATGTTGAGCGGAGCGGTGTACTTCGTGACCATGACCTTCTTCCCCAACACCCATGTGGAGAGCCTGACGTTCAACCGCTGGTTCCTACTCACCATGGCGATGGTCAATCACAACCTCATGTTCGTGGGCGGACTGTTCATGTGTGCGCGCCACAAATTCGGGCGCACGGGGATGGTGTGGATACTGGGTTGGTTCGCGTTCTTCTTCGCGTATCTGGAACTGCTCACCGTGGGTTACGGCATAAATTATCAGGTCACGTCCATAGTCGAGATAATGCAGGGGACTCTGGTCGCGGAGGTGCTGGGGCTGGAACTCACCCCCACGTATTATGCGCTGTATTACATCATCGTCGTGGGGCTCAGCATGGCATTGCTCGCACTGTTCGATTTGCTTAACAAGGCGTTTACACGCCGAAGAATGAAGAAAGAACCTCCGTTTTTGTCATTTGCGCCTCCGCGGACGAAAAGGGCGGCGCAGGCGTAGAGCGGCGGTATGCGGCTCGGCGCGACATTCCGCGCAGTAATATCTTGCGCGAATTTCCGAAGGGAGAGCATCGCCTCATAAAGGCAGGGAAAGGGAGGAGTCGGCATGGAACATAAGGGGACGGTGACCATCCTGACGGAGCGGCTTTTGCTCAGGCGGTTCACGCCGGAGGATGCTCGCTGCGCCTTTGAGAACTGGACCAACGACGGGAAGGTGACCGAGTTTTTGAGGTGGCAGCCGCACGGAGATATCTCGGTCACGGAAGAGGTCGTGAAGGGCTGGGTAAAAAAGTACGAGGATAAGACCTTTTACCACTGGGCGATAGTGCTCAAAGAGTCGGACGAGCCGGTGGGGACGCTGTCCGTCGTCGGAACTGACGAGGAGAGGGGCATGGTGCATATCGGCTATTGTCTGGGCAGCAAGTGGTGGAACAAAGGGTATATGAGCGAGGCGCTTTCCGGTGTTATCCCTTTCTTCTTCAATGAGGTTAAAGCGAGCAGGATAGAGTCGCAGCACGACCCCGACAATCCCGGCTCGGGCAGGGTGATGGAGAAGTGCGGACTGCGCTACGAACGCACCCTGAAAGGGGCAGACAGGAGCAACAGGGGGATAGCGGACGCCTGCGTGTATGGTCTGTCTGCGGAGGAGTACGCCGCGCTCGCGCATACGGACGGCGCGAAATGAACCCGGTTTAGGGAGGTCGGACGGGAATTAGGTGTTAAAATCGCTTGACATGCGGTGCGCGAGATGGTAATATCTTCACGCAAGCAAAGGTTTTCCTTTCACCGCAGGCTTCGGTCAAGCGGTCGTCACGATGAGTTTTCCCCGTTAGGGGTGTGGTGTCGGGAACTTTTGGTTGCCGACTTTTTTCATTAGGGAGGCTCTTTTGAAAGAGTTAATCATCAACGAGAGGATCCGCGACCGCGAGGTCAGGCTCATCGGCGCGGACGGCACGCAGTACGGCATCATTTCCATCTCCGAAGCGCGGAGGATAGCGGAGGAGAAGGGGCTGGATCTGTGCAAAGTTTCCCCTCCGGACGTCACGCCGGCGACCTGCAAGCTGATGGACTACGGCAAGTACCGTTACGATCAGCAGAAGAGGGAGAAGGAGCAGCGCAAGAACCAGCGCATAGTGGAACTGAAAGAGGTCCGACTGTCCGCCACCATCGACATCGGCGACACCAAGAGGCTCGCGGCACAGACTGCGAAGTTCATCTCGGAGGGCAACAAGGTCAAAGCGTCCATCCGCCTCAAAGGCAGGCAGCAGGCGCACCCCGACATCGCCATCGGCATCATCAAGGATTACATCGAGATGGTGGGCGAGGGCGCGGTGGTCGAAAAGGCGCCCGTGCAGGAGGGCAGGATGATATTCACCATCCTCGCGCCTCAGAACAAGAAATAGTCAATCACGGGCGGAGGAAACTCCGCCGCAGGCAAAATAATCAAACAGGAGGCTCTTATGCCAAAGCAGAAAACCCATAGCGGAGCAAAAAAGCGTTTCAGAAAGAGCGCGAACGGTCACTATAAGTGCGACCACAGCGGTCACGACCACATCCTGACCAAGAAGACCACCAAGAGGAAGCGTTCCCTCAGGCAGGATCAGTACATCGACAAGACCAAAGAGGCCGAACTCAAAAGATTGCTGCCCTATCAATAAGGAGATGACGATATGAGGATCAAGAGAGCTGTAAGCGCAGTCAAGAAGCGCAGAAAGATAATGAAGCAAGCCAAGGGCTACTACGGCGGAAAGAGCCGCCTTTACCGTGTTGCGAAGCAGCAGGTCATGCGCAGCGGCTACTATGCCTATGTCGGCAGAAAGCAGAAGAAGCGCGATTTCAGAAAGCTGTGGATAGCGCGCATCAACGCTGCCGCACGCCTCAACGACCTGAGCTACTCCAAGTTCATGCACGGGCTCAAACTCGCAGGCATCGACCTCAACCGCAAGGTCCTCGCCGACATAGCCGTGTCCGATCCCAAAGCGTTCACCGCGCTGTGCGATCAGGCAAAGGCGAAACTCGCGTAAAATACGGAGGTGCCTTCGCGGCACCTCTTTTTCTCTGACGACGATGGACGTCATCACTTCGACGCAAAATGCCATGGTCAAGCTCTTCCGCTCCCTTTCGGAAAAGAAATTCCGCGAGAGGGAGGGGCTCTTCCCCGTGGAGGGAGGGAACATACTGAAAGACATCCCCACCTCCGCGGACGTGCGTTTCGTGCTTGCAACGCCGGGGCGCGCGGAGGAAGCGCGCGAGCGGTTCGCAGCCGCCAAGGTGCTTGCGGTCAGCGAGGAAGTGATGAAGAGCGTTTCCGACACCGTCACCCCTTACGGGTTGGCGGCGGCGGTCGGGATCCCGAAAGGGGAGTTCGCCTTGCCCACCTGCAACGCGCTCCTTCTGGACGGGGTGTCCGACCCCGGCAACCTGGGCACCATCATCCGCACGGCGGCGGCAACGGGCTTTGCGGACGTTTACCTGCTCGGGTGCGCGGACGCATATTCCCCCAAGGCGGTGCGCGCGAGCATGGGAGGCATCTTCCGCGTGCGCGTGCGCGACATATCGGAGGAACAGGCGCTCACGCTCGTTAAGGAAACGTGTTCCGCGGCATTGGATATGGGAGGGGAGGATCTGTTCTCCTCGCCGCTGCCGCAGGGGAGCACGATCGTCGTCGGCAGTGAAGCGCACGGTGTGCGCGGCACGCTCCGCGCCGCGGTCAGGAGGGTGTGCGCCCTTCCCATGACGGGAGGCATGGAATCCCTCAACGCCGCAGTCGCGGCAGGCATCGCGATGTATCTGACTTTTTCACATTCTAAATAACATACGGAGGTCTTATGAGCGGACACAGCAAATGGCATAACATCCAGCAGAAGAAGGGTAAGAGCGACGCGGCGAGAGCCAACGTCTTCACCAAGATAGGCCGCGAGATCGCGGTCGCCGTCAAACAGGGCGGTCCCGACCCCAACTCCAACAGCAAACTGCGTGACGCCATCGCCAAAGCGAAGGCCAACAATATGCCCAACGACAATATCTCTCGCAGCATCAAAAAGGCGAGCGGAGAGCTGGGCAGCATCAACTACGAAGACATGACCTACGAAGGGTACGGCGTGGGCGGCACCGCTTTCATCGTGGAAGCCCTCACCGACAACAAGAACCGCACCGCAGGCGACGTCAGACATCTTTTCGACAAGTACGGCGGCTCCATGGGCGCGACGGGCTGCGTGTCCTTCATGTTCAAGCGCAAGGGCGTCATCGCGGTGGCGAAAGCGGACATCTCGGAGGACGACCTCATGATGCTCGCGCTGGAAGCCGGGGCGGAGGACATACTCTCCGACGACGAAGAGGTGTTCGAAGTCCTCACCGCGCCGTCCGACCTCGGGAGCGTGCGCGACGAGCTGGAAAAGAACGGCGTCAAGCTGCTTTCCGCAGAAGTGGACATGATCCCCGAGAACATGGTCAATCCCGATGAGGGACAGCAGGAGACCCTGCTCAAAATGATAGACAAGCTCGAGGAACTCGACGACGTGCAGAACGTGTATCACAACGCCGTCATAACCATAATCGACGAGGAAGAGGAATAATGGTCGACGTAAAGGAGATCTGCGCAAAGGCAAAGAGGGCGTCCTATGACCTCGCGGCGCGTTCCGCGGAGGAGAAGAACGCCATGTTGGCGAGCATCGCGGAATCTCTCGGCAAAGAGGAGAATCTCGCAAAACTCGCCGCGGCAAACGCCGAGGACGTAGCCGTCGCCGAGGCGAACGGCAGGGAAGCTCCCTTCATCGACAGGCTCACCCTCAACGATAAGCGCATCGCCACCATGGTGGAAGGACTGAAACAGGTCGCTTCCCTTCCCGACCCCGTCGGCGAAGTGGTGGAGGAGAGAGTGCTCCCCAACGGGCTGGACCTGAAACGGGTGCGCGTCCCTCTCGGCGTCATCGGCATAATTTACGAGGCGCGCCCCAACGTCACGGTGGACGCGGCGGCGCTTTGCCTGAAATCGGGCAACTCCGTGGTGCTGCGCGGCGGCAAGGACGCGCTCAACTCCAACCGCGTGCTTTACGACATCATGCGCGAAGCGGTGGAGCGCGTTGGCGGCAACGGCGATGTGATAGGGTTCATAGACGACCCCTCTCGCGACGCGAGCAAAGCTCTGCTCATGCAGGAGGGAAGGGTGGACGTCATCATACCGCGCGGCGGCGAAGGGCTGAAAAAGTTCGTGCTGGACAACGCGCTCATGCCCGTCATCGCTTCCGCAGGCGGCAACTGCCACACGTATGTGGAAAAGAGCGCCGACCTCGAAAAAGCCGTCCCGGTCATAGTCAACGCGAAAGTGCAGCGTCCCTCCACTTGCAACGCGCTGGAACACGTCCTCGTTGACCGCGCGATAGCGAGGGGATTTTTGCCCACGCTCTGCGCCGCGCTGGAAAAAAACGGCGTCACGGTGCTGGGGACGGAAGAGGTGCGCGCGATATGTCCCGAAGCGGAGCAAGCGACCGAACAGGACTTTTACACGGAGTTTTCGGGCTATAAGATCACTGTTATGACGGTTGACGGCGTCGAAGAGGCGGTGGACTTCATCAACGCGCACAGCACAAATCACTCCGACGCGATACTGTCCGAAGACAGCGCGGCGATAGATTATTTCACCACGAGGGTGGACTCCGCTGCGGTGTACGTCAACGCGTCGACACGCTTTACGGACGGGTTCGAGTTCGGGCTGGGGGCGGAGATGGGCATCTCCACGCAGAAACTCCACGCGCGCGGACCCATCGCGTTGAAGGAACTGACTTCCGTCAAGTACGTGATAGTGGGCGACGGTCAGGTCAGAAAATGAATTTGCGGCGGAGGCAGTGCTCTCCGCCTTTCGCTATGAAAAGGATATATCTCGACAACGCAGCCACCACTCCTCTCTGCGAGGAGGCGGAAAAGGCGATGCTCCCTCTTTTTCGCGAGGTGTTCGGCAACGCGGACTCCCGTCACTACTACGGGCGTGAGAGCGCGAAGCTGCTCGCTTCCGCGCGCGCCGATATAGCGGAGTGCCTCAACGCTTCCCCGGAGGAGATCTACTTCACGTCCGGAGGGACGGAGTCGGACAACTGGGCGGTGAAATGCGCGGCGTTCGGAAAGGGGCGCGTCGCGGTGTCCGCGGCGGAGCACCCTGCGGTGTTCGAGAGCGCGAAAGCGCTGCGGAGCAGGGGGACGGAACTTACGGTCATCCCCGTGGACGGGGAGTGTTTCGTGTCCGTGTCGGAGGCGGAAAAGCTCATGACGGAGGACACCGCGCTCGTCAGCGTCATGACCGCCAATAACGAAACGGGTTCGGTGCAGCCCGTAACAGAACTTGCGAGTATGGCGCACTCCTACGGCGCGCTGTTCCACACGGACGCGGTGCAGGCGGCAGGCAGTCTTCCCCTTGACGTCAAGGCGTCGGGCGCGGATATGCTTTCCCTATCCGCGCACAAATTCGGGGGGCCGAAAGGTTTCGGCGTGTTGTATGTCAAAAACGGCGTACGCCTCGGCGCTTTCCATTCTGGCGGAGAGCAGGAGAGAGGGCGCAGAGGAGGAACGTCGGATACCGCCGGAGCGGTGGGCGCCGCGGCTGCGCTGAAAGCGGCGGTCGCGCGCATGAGAGAGGAGAGCGCTAGGGTGCGCGCGTTGAAGGACGCGTTCGCCGCGCGCGTGCTCAGGGATATCCCGGGCGCGGTGTTGCACGGCTCTCTGGACGCGGAACGCACGCTGCCCGGCATAGTGAACTTCGGTTTTGAAGGCATCACGGGCGAAGAGCTGTTATTTTCGCTGGATCTGGACGGACTGTGCGTGTCCAACGGGAGCGCGTGTTCGGCAGGTTCCGCAGAGCCCAGCCGTACGCTCATGGCGATGGGGCTTTCCGCGGCGGAAGCAAAGGGCGCCGTGAGGTTCTCATTCGGCGTCATGAACGGGGAGGAGGACGCGGAAGCGGCGTTCGTAATTCTGAAACGCGCCGTGGAGAGGCTGCGCGGCTTGTGAGGCGCGCCCGGGCATGATACCCTTCGCCGAGCGGCGTTAGAATTTAACGGCAAGAAAAAACAAAAAAGGCGGAGCAAATGCTCCGTCTTTTCAGTCCAGCACTTCTTCCAACTTGTGGAGCAGCGCTTTTTTGGTCTTTTTGACCAGGTTCTGATTGCTCGCCGAGTAGATCGCGGTCGCCGTGACGACGCCCAGGATCGCTCCTATCCACATGGAATTTTTCATCATGACCTCCCGTTACAGTTTGCGCAGTCGGGCGCGCCTTATACATACATCGTCCTTTTCGGCACGGGGAGGTGAGTGTGGGGCGAGAGAGGTCAGGACGCGAGGGTGAGCCCTGCGTCGGCGAGGAAGCTGCGGAGGGTCATGCTGGTCACGGCGTAGCCGATGTTCTCTATGTTTTCGTAAGTTATCTTGGACTCCACGACGCCTATGACTTCTCCCTTATTGTTGACCATGGGGCCGCCCGAATTGCCGCCGTTGATGGCGCTGTCCGTCTGATAGAAAGTGCCTGCGCCCCAGGAGGAGAGGGTGTGCTCGGTGGCGGAGATGATGCCCGTGGAAATGCTGAGTATCGCTTCGCGAGGGTCGCTGCCGGGGGCAGGATAGCCCACCACCGCGATGCTGTCGCCGTAGTTCGCGCTCTCGTCCGCTATGGTGAGAGAGGGATAGGTTTCTTCGTCGGGGGAGTCGGAAGAGAATTCGAGCACCGCAAGGTCGGGGAGTTCGGTGTAATCCGGGTCGACGACGGTATTGCCTTCGGTTTCCAGATAAGAGCCGTAGGCTACGATGCGGAGGGCGAAGGAGCCCGATTCCCCGTTCATGAGAGAGCAGGTTATCTTTTTGCGCACCTTAAAGCTGTATTCGATGGTCGAACCGCCGAAGGGCCAACCGCTCGACCCGGTGTCCGCCACGGTTTCCAGCACGACGTGTGCGTTGGTGACGACGTATCTTTTCGTTTCGCCGCTTTTGTTCGTCGCCGTGATGAGGAAGCCCGACCCGTAGGAGGTGGTGCTTTCACCCTGCGCCACCACCCGCACGGTGGAGTAGATGGTCTTGGTGCCTGCGACTGCGGCGGCGGAAGTGTTGAGGGCGTTGATGACGTCCTCTTTTATCTGTTCCAGCACGTCGGCGGAGATGTCCTTGCCTTCGAGATATTCCTCTATCGCTTTTTCGTACTCCGAGTTCACGGCTTCCGTCAGCGTGTCCGCATAGTCTTGCGACACCTGATTTTTCATGCTGGCGAGGACTATCACGTTCGCGACGATGGCGATGCACATGATGAGGGCTATCACCACGAACAGCACCGTCACCGCCGTCATCTTTTTGTTGGGTCCTCCGCCCGAACTGTCGGGAGTGTGATAAACGGGGGTGCGCTCGGGGCCGTTATTCATGTCGTTGAAGAAGTTATCGTAATTATCCATCGTTCGCCGCCTTATCGGAATGTGCGTCCCTAAGGACATTCACAGGTTATTTTTATTAAATTAAACGACAATTAAAACGTAAAAAATTAATTTTTTGGGTTTTGCGGCGCATAAATTTTCTCGCGCGCAGGTAAAAAACGCAAGTAGTGTGTTACAATCAAAAAAAAGGAGCATTATGGCAAAGAGAGATTTTCCCACCAAACAAGAGATAGAAAGCGCCGTCAAGTCCGTTCTGGATGCGGACGGCACCGAACGTAAACTGCTCATTGAGCGCTCGCTCAACTGTTACGGTTACGCCGCGGCGGAACTCAAAGACCGCAGCTGCGAGTCCTTGAACACGCGTCTTAAAAGTCTGACGGGCGTCGTCCTCAACGAGATGCTCGCATCGGGCAGTCTTGTGACCACGGATGACGGCAGGCTTGCGCCCCCAAGACCGGTGCAGGAAACCAAGACCGGGCTCACCAGGACGCAGCGCCGCCGCGCCCAGCGCAAGAGGGCGGCAGAACGCGCCAGCAAACAGCCCAAGTATCCGGACACTCCTCTCGGCAGCGCGTTGGAAGGGGCGGACAAGAAGTATCAGGAGTTCAGATCGGGCAAACTGAGCGCGGAGAAGTATATGACCGCGCTGCGCCGCGCCCTCACGCACGCGATAAGCGAAGCAGGCGGCGAGTTCTTCGAGGAGCTCAGCATGAAGTTGCTGCTTTCCGTGTACGGAGGGCTGGTCAAGCGCAACGAGCTCACCGCAGGTCCCGATGACAACGGCATTGACGGAAAACTGTACATAGAGGACCCTGCCGGGTTCAAGGAACTGGTGTTCTTCCAGTCCAAGACCAAGCTCAACGAGAGAGCGTACGTGTCCGTGAAAGTGGTGCGCGAGTTTTTGGGGGTCATGACGGCGTGGGGTGCGACCAAAGGCATACTCATCACCAACGCGCATTTCCACCGCGAAACCAAGACCTTCGCCGCCAAGCGCAGCAATCTGTTGCTCATAGACTGCGCCGCGCTTATGGAACTCATGTTTTCTCACGAAGTGGGGGTGCGTTCCGTCGACGGAGTGTGGCACATCGACGACGACTTTTTCCTCAAATGCAAATGACGTCTTCCGAAAAGCGTGCGAGAACGCTCTTTCAGGAGGGTTTCCGTCGGTTGACAGTGGGCGGCGGATATGTTAGAATGTGACTGCGGCGGCGGAATGCCGCGCGTCTGCGCGAAAGCGCGGTAACGGAGTGTGAAATGGCTGTTTTTTTCTGTGATACGGATTGCGAGCTGTGGTACACCACGGCGAAAGAACTCGGCGTCAAAGTCATCCCCATGCCTTACACGGTGGACGGGGAAGAGAAACTTTACGACCTCGGCGAAAACACCGATTTCAAAGGGTTTTACGAGAAGATGCGCGCAGGCGCGACCGTCAGCACGGCAGGGCTCAATCCCCAGACTTACATAGATATACTGGAACCGTATTTTGCCGCCGGCGAGGACGTGCTTTACGTGGCGTTTTCCTCCAAGATGTCCAACACGTTCAGTTATCTGGACATCGCCGTGCAGGAGCTCAAAGCCAAGTATCCCGGCGTCGTTTACCGCCGCTACGACACCCTCAACATCTGTATGGGCGCAGGGCTCATGGTGTATCTCGCGGCGAAATTCTTCAACGCCAACGGCGGTGATATCGACCGCACCTGCGACTATCTCGACACGTTGGTGCAGAATGTCAGCGTCCTCTTCGTCGTGGACGACCTCAAATATCTCGCGAGAGGGGGCAGACTGTCGCCGGCAAAAGCGGCGATAGGCAACGTCTTGCAGCTTAAACCCGTGCTCTACATCAACAAAGAGGGCGAGATAGACGTGCTCACCAAACAGAAGGGCTCCAAAAAAGCCATGAGTTATATCGTGTCCGTATTCGAGCAGAAGTACCGCTTCACGGAGGGCGCGCCCGTCTTCATCGTCGGCGCGGACAACGACGACGCCGCCGCGGAACTGCGCTCGCGCATCCTGCCCCTTGCCGGCGGTGCGGAGATATGCGTCCAGCCCGTCGGACCCGTCATAGGCGCGCATTGCGGTCCCGGGACTTACGGCATCATTTTCACGTCCGCTTCCAGATAAAGGGAGCCTGCGGCAAGGTATCCGATGAAAGGAAAGATAAAAAGACGGGTGGCAGCGCTCGCTGTCGCCGCAACCGTACTCCTCGCTTTCACCGCCTGCAACGACAGCGCGGCGAAGGAGGAGTATTTTGAAGTGTTCGGCACCACGCTTTGCATAACCACCGCGAACGCGGAGGAGGCGGAGCGCGCCGCTCTCGAAATGCAAAACACCGAACTCGCGGTGTCGGCGGCGATAGCGGACAGCGACATCGGCAGGATAAACGCCGCTGCGGCAGGGGAGAGCGTCGTCGTCGGCGACATCACCATGCAGCTGCTCCGAAAAGCGTACCGCGCTTACGAACTCACAGACGGTGCGTACGACCCCACCGTCGCTCCGCTCGTGGAGTTGTGGGGCTTTGCCGCAGGCGACTTCGTGCAGGGGGTCGCGCCCGAAAAGCTGCCTTCCGCGGAAGAAGTCGCGGCGGAACGCGGCAAGGTCGGGTTTGACCGCGCGTTCAGGTTGGACCCCGAAAGCAACAGTGTGGAAAAGCTCATAGAGGGAGCGATGCTCGACCTCGGTGGCATAGCCAAAGGTGACGCCGTGGCGCGTTCGCTGGGCGGCTTTACGGGCGAATGTCTGGTCAATCTCGGCGGCAACATCGGCGGCGTGGGCAAGGATCACAGGATAGGCATAGGCGCGCCGCGCCCCTCCGAAAAGGCATACATAGGCATAGTGACGTTGCACTCCGGCGAGTGCATAAGCACCAGCGGCGATTACGAGCGTTACTACGAAAAGGACGGCAAAAGATATCATCACATCATCGACCCCTTCACGGGCAGACCTGCGGACAGCGGTCTTATCTCCGTCACCGTGATATGCCGTGACGGGGCGTTGGGGGACGCGCTCTCCACCGCGATCATGGTGGCAGGAGAGGAAAAGGGGAGAGAGTGGCTTGATGCGCTCTCCGCCGAATATCCGGAGATAGCCGCCGTCTTCGTGCATGAGGACCTTACCACGGCTACGTGGGGAAGAGATATGCAGGCTGCTTGACAAATTCTGGCGTTGATTTGCAAAAACAATAAGATAAACACCTTGTTTTAGCGGATAAGGGATGACATGAAAGGACGTTCGTCGGCATGCGGAAAGGAGAAGAGCGGCGTTGCCGCCGCGCCCAGGACCATTTTCAAAAAGTGGGACATCCTTCTCATTGCTGTCCTGCTTGTCGCCGCCGCGCTTTCCGTGGCATTCGCGCTCCGAGGGGGCGGCGATGAGGCAAGGGTGTATGTGGACGGCGTGCTGCGCTATACTTTCGCGTTGGATACGGACGGGGTGTACGACATCCTGGACGGCAGGATGACGCTGGAAGTCCGCGACGGAAAGGTGTCCGTCACACGCTCCGATTGCGAGGGGCAGGAATGCGTGCATTCAGCGCCGCAGTCCGCGGAGGGAGGCATGATAGTCTGTCTGCCCAACCACGTGGTCATACAAGTCGGGGAAAGGGAGGTGGATGCCGTAACATGAAAAAGAATGTTTCGCGCCGCGTCGCCCTCTCCGGGCTCTTCCTCGCGCTTGCGCTCATCGTATCACTTATCGAGAACCTGATCCCACCGCTCATCCCTGCGCTGCCTTACGCTAAACTCGGGTTGGGCAATGTCGTTCTGCTCGCCTGTTTCCTGCTCGTCGGAGTGGGAGAGGGGTGCGTGGTGCTGGCGCTTAAATGTCTGTTCGCCGCGCTGTTTTCGGGCAATATCTCCATGCTTGTATGGTCGCTGCCGGCGGCTGCCGCGGCGTATGTCGTCATGGTCGTGCTGTCGCGCACGAAACTCTTTTCCGTGACGGGGCTGTCGGTCGCCGGGGGCATGGTGCACAACACGGTGCAGATCCTGGTGTCCATGGCGGTGGTGGGGCGCGCCGTCGTCGCGTATCTGCCGTATATGGTGTTGGCAGGCGGCATAGCAGGGCTGGTGACGGGGGTGATATGTCACTTCGTCGTGGCGTTCGCCGAACGCAATTCCCTGACTTTGAAGAAGCAATACGTCTACGTCCGCCTCCCCCACGAAACCTCCTCCGCCCCCTCCGCTCAACCTCCAAACGACTGAGAATCAAAACGCCCGAACTCCACTCAACATCCCACGACCGACAGGCGGCGCCATGCCGCCTGTTTTTGCTTGTTGAGAAGACGTCGGGAGGTTCGTTCGATTTTATCTATCGCTGCGGTGTGGGGAGGCGCTTGCGATTTTTAGATTTCCTTATATATGAAAACGCTGCATATAGAATGATTTGTCTTGTCTGTGGATATATTTTGTGATATTGTTATATGGACATATAAATTGCCTTTGATATGCGGCGATAGCAGGACTAAACGGGGTGCTCATCGTCGCGGACGGGATTGGATAAGAGCGGAATATGATGTCGATGTTCGTTCATCGCTTCGGATATAAGGAGGATCGTTATGAAAAAGTTTAAGTGTTACAAGTGCGGCGCGATCGCCGCAGTCGATGATTCGGCGCAGCGTGCGACCTGCCCGAACTGCGGAACGGTGTGCAGTCTTATGCCGGCTCAACCACAGGTCAGACAGGAAGCACCGGTCAGGCAGGATGCGCAGGTGAGGGGAGAAGCGCAAGGGGGCGTCGCGCCGGCTCCCATGCCCGTTAAGGCGCCTGCTGCGCCCAATGTTCCTGCCGTTGCGCCTGCTCCGGCACCGCAGAATGCCGGGATGATGCCGTTTCCGCCCGTTGGCGCAGGCGGCGTAGCCGAGTATGCGGAAAGAGCAGCCATCATCGGCATCCTCGAACGCTACGTCCCCAGAAAAAGTTACGGCATATTGGTGCAGACGATAATGACTGCGCCCATGCCTATGGTGCGCAACACCCTGAATGTCAAACTGCGTTCGGCGGCGGTCACGGCGGCGCTCTCGTGGATGTTCTTCTACACCGGTATAGACCGTCTGTATGCCGGCTATATCGCGCTCGGCGTATGCAAATGGATCTTCGGCTGCTTCACGGCATTCATTTGGAACATGGTGGACCTCTTCGTTTCATACAATGGCGCGCGCAAAAAGAACCTCGAAAAAATACTCGCCGCCTGCGGCATGCAACCGGCGCCTAGCAAACAAAAGAAAGAGAAAGAATAAGAGGACCGAAACAGTAACCACGGCGAAAAAGAAACCCACTCATCTTGAGTGGGTTTTGTGGAACCGGTGGATTCGTAAGGAGCGCGTAGGCGCGACGGAATAGCGCATTTTGCGCCATCTGTTCTGCGAGCGGAGCCGAGCAGGGCATTACGGGGTCCCCGTCGCGAAATCTTTGATTTCGGGATGGGGTAAAATACGGGGTCCCCGTCGCGAAATCTTTGATTTCGGGATGGGGTAAAATACGGGGTCCCCGTCGCGAAATCTTTGATTTCGGGATGGGGTAAAAAATCGCGTCAGCGACCGGTAAGAATCCGCCCACGGCGAAAAAGAAACCCACTCATCTTGAGTGGGTTTTGTGGAGCTGGTGGATTTGTAAGGAGCGCGCAGGCGCGACGGAATAGCGCATTTTGCGCCATCTGTTCTGCGAGCGGAGCCGAGCAGGGCGCAAAATCGCGTCAGCAATAGGTTAGAAGCCGCCCACGGCGAAAAAGAAACCCACTCATCTTGAGTGGGTTTTGTGGAGCTGGTGGGCGGATTCGAACCGCCGACCTATTCATTACGAGTGAATCGCTCTGCCTGCTGAGCCACACCAGCTTACCGTGCGTTCGGATTATAGCAAAACACATTGAAAAAAGCAACCGATTTGACGTAATTTCTGAGGCGGACGCTCTGCGTGCGCGGACGCGCGCGTACCTTAATTCTCACCCGTGGGCGCCCGACACAAATTTTTTCCGAAAAATTGGCTTAAACTATTGACATCTGGCAGACAAAAAAATATACTGTTAGCAGTCGGAGTTAATGAGTGCTAGCACTCCGATGACACAGAGGACGCTATGAGCAAGGAACTGAGCGAAAGAAAAAAGAAGATACTCCATGCGTTGGTGGATGTCTACATCGCCACGGGGCAGCCCGTGTCCAGTGCGGACATTCAAAAGGGGTATATGCCCGAGGTCAGTTCCGCGACGATCAGAGCGGAGCTCAGCGCACTGGAAGCGCTCGGGTATGTGGATCAGCCGCACACTTCGGCAGGGCGCATACCGTTGAAGCCTGCGTATCAGTTGTATGTGGGCGACATCGAGCACAACGGTGCAGGCGCACTCACCGACGAGGAGACCGCCTTTATCAGGAAGAAGTTCGCGGACAAACTTTCCGAGGTGCGCGACATCTCCAAGCGCGCGGCGGAGATAATCAGCGATGTGACGAATTACACCTCTTTTGCCGTCAGCAGCCGCGGCGGCAACGTGATGTTGGACGAGATAAAGCTGGTGCCCTTGAAAGACGGCAAAGTGCTCGTGCTCATCGTGACCGACGAGGGCATCATCGCGGACAAGACCATAGACGTCGAAGGCGGAGTCAAGCACGGTTACATTGAAACCGCGACGCGGATGCTCAATAACGTGTTCGCAGGAAGAAGAGTGGGCGAGCTGGAAGGCATGGATCTGGACAGCGAACTCACCGCCGAAACGGACGCCTTCCGCGACATATTCGACGCCGTGCTCGCGATCATCCAGACTTATGTCGCCGAACACACGGACGACGTGGTGGTGGAAGGCGCGCTAAAAATGCTGGACTATCCCGAGTATAACAATGTGGAGGACGCCAAGAACTTCCTTGCGGTGATATCCGACCACGACAGCGTGTCCGAGTTGCTTGCAGGCGACGAGGACAGCATAGAGTTCTCGGTGAGGATAGGAAAGGAGGACAGCGGCGTGGACAAATGCGCCATCATCACGGCGGCTTACAAGGTGGGCGACGAAGTGGTGGGCAGAGCAGGCGTCATAGGTCCCGAGCGAATGGACTACAAGAAGGTCATAGGCGTGCTGGACTATATGAAGAAGGCGCTCGGGACGGTGCTGGACAACGATAAGGAAGATGAGTGAAATGAAAGCTAAAAACGATAAGCAAAAGAACAAAGAAGACGTAGTCAAGGAAGCGGAAGCGGAGGTCGCACAGCCGTCCGCGGAAGCGGATGTCGCGCAGGCAGATGAGGAGGAAGCGCTCGACCGCGAAGCGATGGGGGATGACAAGTACATCGCCGCGCTGGAAGAGAAGGTCGGAAAATGCATCTCCGAAATGATGTCCGCAAGGAACATCGCAATGAGGCTGCAAGCCGACTTCGACAATTATCGCAAGCGCAACGCCGCTCTCGCGGAAGAGATGAAATCGCTTGGCAAGTCCATGGTGATAGAGAAGATGCTCACCGTGCTGGACAACTGCGACCTTGCAAGAAAGTACATCAGCGACGAATCCGCTCTGACCGGGTTCAATATGATGGAAAGGCAGATACTTGACGCTCTGGAATCCTTCGGACTCAAAGAGATAGACGCCTCGGACAAGGAGTTCGACGCGAACGTGATGTCCGCGGTGGAGCGCGAAAAAGCGGAAGGAAAGGAGGGCAAAGTGCTGGACGTGCTGGCGAAAGGCTATACCCTCTGCGGAAAGGTGCTGCGCCCGGCAAGCGTCAAAGTGGGGTGTTGAACGTCGGAAAACGACGGATAAACGCGCTAAAATGAAAATTCTCCGCAGCAATGCGGTGTGATAAAGTTTATAAAAGGAGAAAAGATCATGGGAAAGATAATAGGTATAGACCTCGGAACAACCAATAGCTGTATGGCAGTCATGGAAGGCGGCGAACCCGTCGTCATCCCGAATGCGGAAGGCATGCGCACCACTCCTTCGGTGGTGGCGTTTGCAAAGGACGGAGAGAGGCTCGTGGGCGAGATAGCCAAACGTCAGGCGGTCGCCAACCCCGATCACACCGTCATCTCCATCAAGAGAGAGATGGGCAGCGACCACAGGGTCAAGATAGAAGGCAAGGAGTACACTCCGCAGGAGATCTCCGCAATGATCCTGACCAAACTCAAAAACGACGCGGAAAAGTATCTCGGCGAGAAGATCACCGAGGCGGTCATCACCGTGCCTGCTTACTTCACCGATTCGCAGCGTCAGGCGACCAAGGATGCCGGCAAGATCGCGGGACTGGAAGTCAAGCGTATCATCAACGAGCCCACGGCGGCGGCGCTGGCGTACGGCATCGATAAGGACGAGAACAAGCAGCAGAAAGTCCTCATCTTCGACCTTGGCGGCGGCACGTTCGACGTCAGCGTGCTGGAACTCGGCGACGGCGTGTTCGAAGTGCTCGCGACCTCCGGCAACAACCGTTTGGGCGGCGACGATTTCGACAAGCGCATAATGGATTGGATAGTGTCCGAATTCAAGGCGAAAGAGGGCGTGGATCTGTCCGGTGACAAGATGGCGATGCAGCGCATAAAGGAAGCGGCGGAAAAGGCGAAGATCGACCTCTCCGGCGTGACCAAAGCGAAGATATCCCTGCCTTTCATCACCATGGCGAACGGCACCCCCAAGCACCTCGATATGGACCTTACCAGGGCAAAATTCGACGCGCTCACGGAGGATCTGGTGGAAAAGACCATGACCCCCACAAAGCAGGCTCTCAAAGACGCAGGGCTCTCCGTCGGCGACATCGCAAAGGTCATCATGGTGGGCGGTTCCACCCGTATCCCGGCGGTGTACGAAGCGGTGAAGAAGTTCATCGGCAAGGATCCTTACAAGGGCATCAACCCCGACGAGTGCGTGGCGATAGGCGCGGCGATACAGGCAGGCGTGCTGGCAGGCGAAGTCAAAGACATGCTCCTTCTGGACGTCACTCCGCTCTCTTTGGGCATCGAAACGCTGGGCGGCGTGTTCACCAAACTCATCGACCGCAACACCACCATCCCCACCAGCAAGTCGCAGATATTCTCCACCGCGGCGGATCATCAGACTTCGGTCGACATCCACGTGCTGCAAGGGGAAAGGAAGTTCGCACGCGACAACAAGACGCTGGGCAGGTTCGAGCTCACGGGTATCGCGCCGGCTCCTCGCGGAGTGCCGCAGATCGAAGTCACCTTTGACATCGACGCGAACGGCATAGTGTCCGTCAAAGCGGTGGACAAGGGCACCAACAAGTCGCAGTCCATCACCATCACGGCGTCCTCCAACCTCTCTGAGAGCGACATAGAAGCCGCCATCAAGGACGCGGAAAAGTACGCGGAAGAGGATGAGAAGCGCAAGAACCTCGTGGAAGCCAAGAACAATGCGGAGCAGTTCATCTTCGTCATCGAGAAGTTCCAGACGGACAACTCCGACAAGATAGCCGACGCCGACAAGACCGCCCTCAACGACGCCGTCAAAGAGGCGCGCGAAGCCCTCGAAAAGGCGGAGAGCGACGAGGCGGTCAAGGAGATAGTGGCAAAGCTCAGCAAAGTGACCGACCCCATCTTCACCAAGTTCTATCAGGAAAACCCCGAGGCTGCCGCGGAAGCCGCGAAGCAGGCAGGGTTCGACCCGAGTGCGCAGGGCGGTACTACGGCAGGCGACGGCGTCGTGAACGACGGCGACAACATGACTCCTCCCGAGGGCGGCTGGGAAGACTGACCCGGAGCGCGGCGAGTGAGGAGGAATGACGCAAAGGATATTTAAGGGGCAGGGCGCGACGAGCGCCCTGCGCCGGATAGTAAGGAGCGCGCACGCGCGCGCCCGAACGGCGGATGCGGCACCGTAAAACGCATCGGGAAGCGCGGCGCAGTCGCGCTTCGACGCCGCCGTGAGGCGGCGACAGGATATGGCAGACAAAAACTATTACGACATATTGGGAGTGAGCAAAACGGCAAGCGCGGACGAACTCAAATCCGCCTATCGTAAACTTGCCAAAAAGTATCACCCCGACCTTTACACCAACGCGAGCGAAGCGGAAAAGAAGAACGCCGAGGCAAAATTCAAGGAGATAAACCACGCCTACGACGTGTTGTCCGATCCGCAGAAGCGCGCCGCTTACGACGAATACGGCTCCGAAAACGGACCCATGGGAGGCGGTGGGAGCGGTTTCAGCGGATTCGGCGGTTTCAGCGGATTCGGCGGCTCTCATTCGGGGCAGGGCTTCGGCTTCGATATGGACGACATTTTCTCCTCCATATTCAGCGGCTTCGGCGGCGGACGCTCGCAGCAGTCGCGCGCGAACGCTCCCCAGCGCGGCTCGGATATACGCGTGGGCATGACCCTCACTTTCGAAGAGGCGGCGTTCGGCGTGCAAAAGAAGATATCCGTCAAACGCGTGGAAAATTGCGCGGCGTGCAACGGCACGGGCGCAAAGGACGGCAAAGCGTTCAAGACCTGCACCAACTGCAACGGCACCGGGCGTATCACGCAGGTGCAGCGCACTCCTTTCGGACAGTTCAGCAGCACGGGCGTATGCCCGACGTGTAAGGGCACAGGGAAAGTGATCACCGAAACCTGCAAGATCTGCGGAGGTCAGGGCAGGACGGAACGCGTGCGCGAGATCACGGTCAACGTACCGGCAGGCATAGACAACGGGCAGACCATCACTTACGCAGGCGAGGGCAACGGCGGCAGGAACGGCGGCGAGCGCGGCTCGCTGGTGGTGGAGATCACCGTCAAGCCGCACAAGCTCTTCCGCAGAGTGGGCAGCGACTTGCAGCTGGAAGTGCCTCTGACCATTTCGGAGGCGGCGCTCGGTTGCACTCTGTCCATCCCCACTTTGAAAGGGGCAAAGGAGCTCCGCATCCCGGAGGGGACGCAGTCGGGCACGGTGTTCAGGATGAAGAACTGCGGCGTCAAAAAGCTGCGCGCGAACGACAACGGCGACCTCTTCGTCAAGGTCATGGTCGAGGTGCCGAAGAACCTGTCCAGGGAACAGAAGGACATCTTGCGCAAGCTGGACGCGGCGTTTGAACTGCGGCAGTTCCCCAAGAAGAAGGATTACAAAGACAAACTGTAACAATATGGTTTATCGCGCAAAACCGCGCGGTAAACCTCTTTTTTTGACAAATGAAGTATAAACATATCACAGTCATCACCGATCACGAAAACGCCGATCTCGTTGCAGGCGCCATGTTCGACGCAGGCGCGGAAGGGGTGGATATCCTGGACAGGCAGGACTTTGCCGATCTGCTCAAAAGCGACGTCATATGGGATTACGTTGACGACGACGTCCTGCTCTCGGAGGAGGAGGTCAAAGTTTCCGCTACCGTCGCGGAAGACGACGAGAAATTCCTGCCATCTTTGGAGGCGGAGCTCAATGAGCTTGCGGCTCACGGCGTGAAGTACGGCGAGATCGTTTGCACGATGTTGGACGAGGCGGATTGGGCGAACGAATGGAAGAAGTATTACAAGCCCATCGTCACGCGTGCGGTCACCGTGGTGCCCACCTGGATAAAGTATGAGGCGGCGGAAGGGGAGGTCGTCATGAGGCTGGACCCCGGGATGGCGTTCGGAACGGGGGAACACGCCACCACGCGTATGTGTCTGGAAATGATGGACGCGGCAGGGCGCAGCGTGATAGACGTCGGGTGCGGCAGCGGCATTTTGGGCATCGCCGCGGCGCTCACGGGCGCTTCGTCGGTGTATATGTGCGATATAGACGGGCAGGCGGTGGAAGCGGCGCGCAAGAATGCAGCTCTGAACGGAGCAGAATGCGTCGTGGAGAGAGCCGACCTTATCGCAGGAGAGGAGAGAGCTGACGTCATATTCGCCAATCTGACCGCAGACATTTTGATGCGGCTCGCTCCCTCCGTGGGCGTTCATCTCAACGAGGGCGGCGATCTGATAGTTTCGGGCATTATAGCCGAAAGAGCGGACGAGGTCATCGCCGTTTTTCACGCGCATGGGTTCCGCGTCGCGGAAGAGCGCGCGGAAGGCGACTGGCGCGCGTTCAGGATGGTGAAGTGATATGGAACTCAGGCGTTTTTTCGTGTCGCAGGAGGATATATCGGGAGATACGGTCACGGTGCGTGGAGAGGAATTTGCGCACATGACGCGTGTTCTGCGCATGAAACCGGGCTATAAAGTGATTGTTTGTGCAAACGACGGTTGCGAGAGGCTTTGCGTCATACGCTCGATATCCGGAGATGAAGCTTTGCTCGATACGCAGGAAGTGAGGCGCACCGACGACAAGAAAATTTCCCTGACGTTGTTTGCCGGACTGCTCAAAAATTCCAAGTTGGATCTGGTGGTGCAAAAGTCGGTGGAACTGGGTGTGGACGTTATAGTTCCCTTCGTTTCGGAGCGTACGGCGGAGAAAAAGTTTTCCGCGGAGCGCGCGGCGCGTATCGCGTTGGAAGCGGCGAAACAGTGCGGTTCCTCCCGGCTCAGCCGCGTCGAGGACGCCGTCACGTTCGCCGAAATGACGGACAGACTGAAAGAGTTCGATACCGTGCTGTTTGCCTATGAGGAGGAAAGAGGACTCTCCCTTTCGAAGGCGGACATACGCGGAAAAAATATAGCGTTGATAGTGGGCAGCGAAGGGGGATTTGCCCCCGGCGAAGCCGCAGCCGCGCAAGCCGCAGGGGCGGTGTCCGTCACTCTCGGCAGGCGCATCCTGCGCGCCGAAACGGCGAGCATAGTCGGGTGCGCGCTGGTGCTGAACGCGTTGGGGGAACTCTGATGAGCAAAAAACCTTCCGTAGCTTTTCTCACCCTAGGGTGCAAGGTCAATCAATACGATGCCGACGCCATGCGCGCGGTGTTGGACCGCGGCGGTTTCAGAGTGTGCGACGCCCAGGAGTTCGCGGATGTTTACGTCATAAACACCTGCGCCGTGACGGCGGAAGCGGAGCGCAAGTCCCGTCAGGCGGTCACGCGCATATTGAAGATAAACCCGGAGGCGGAGATATACGTCTGCGGCTGCGCGTCGCAGAACAATTTCAGCCAATTCGCGCGCGACGGCGTAAAGTTCATAGCAGGCACCAAAGGGAAGCTCGCGCTTGCGGAAGAACTCGTCAAAAAGTACGGCGGAGAGGACGACGGTTATTTCGATAAGATCGTCACCACCGACTTTGCGACGGCGAGCGCGTATGAGGAGTTCCGCGGCACGCTCTCCATGCGCACGCGCCATTACATAAAGATACAGGACGGGTGCAACAATTTCTGCTCCTATTGCATAGTGCCTTATCTGCGCGGCAGGAGCCGTTCCAGGTCGCTCGACGGCATACTGCGCGAGGTGGGAACGGCGGAGATATCCTGCAAAGAGATCGTCCTCACCGGCATAGACATCTCGTCGTACGGCAAGGATATCGGCGCCTCCCTTGCGGATCTGCTCACATCCTTGCAAAGCTGTTCACTGCGCGTCAGGCTCGGGTCGCTGGAAGTGGGCGTCATAGACGAAAACCTGTTGGATGCGGCAAAGGGCATAAAAGGGTTTTGCCCCCACTTCCACCTTTCCTTGCAGAGCGGCGACGACGGCGTGCTCAAAAACATGAACCGCCGTTATACCACGGAGCAGTATTACGGGAAAGTCGAGCTCATCCGTTCGCGTTTCCCGGATGCGGCGATCACCACCGACGTGATAGTGGGTTATCCCACCGAGTCGGACGCGGCGTTCGCGGCGAGTGCGGAGTTTTGCAAAAAGGTGAAGTTTTCGGATATGCACGTCTTCCCTTATTCGTCCAGAAAGGGGACGGTCGCAGGCAAACTGCCCACTCTGCCTTCCGCCGTGGTCGCGGAAAGACAGCGCGAGATGACGGCGATAAAACACAGCCTTTCCGCCGAGTTCCGCCTGGCGCAGCTGGGCAAACCCACCGAAGTGTTGTTCGAAACAAAGGAGGACGGGCTTTGGTGTGGTCACGCGCCCAATTATGTCAAAGTGTACGGCGTGGACGGCGCGCGTAATACCGTCGCCACGGTGACCCCCACCGCGCTTTACGGCGACGGGATAAGAGTGTGAAACTTCGCTTGCGCAAGCGGCGGCGACAGAGTATAATTTTCTTGCGCGGCGTGTGCGCGCAAGTGCTTTTAAGGAGATAAGTATGGACGACTGTGTGTTTTGCAAGATAATAAGAGGGGAGATCCCTTCCGTCAAAGTGTACGAGGACGACGATATGGTCATCGTCAAGGATATCGCTCCCCAGGCTCCCGTGCATCTGTTGCTGCTGCCCAAGGAACATTACGCCAACATAATTGAGATGTCCGACGCGCAGGCGGCGACCCTCGCGCGCTGTCTGAAAAAACTTTCCGCCATGACCGAGCAGCTTGGGTTGAAGGACGGGTTCAGGTTGGTTTCCAACAAAGGGAAACACGCCTGCCAGTCCGTGGAACACCTCCACGTCCATATTCTCGGCGGCGCGCAGCTCGCGGATAGGATGGCATAAGAAATTTTTTTGCAAGCAGCTCCGCAATCGCCGCTATTTTCTTGACAAATCCCTGCGGCTGTGTATAATAAATATCACTTGCATAAAAAGGAGGTGAAGAAGATGTCTACTGTCAGAGTCGGTGAAAACGAAAGTTTGGACAACGCGATCCGCCGTTTCAAGAGAAAATGCGCGCGCGACGGCATCATCGGTGACCTCCGCAAGAGAGAGGCTTACGAGAAACCCAGCGTCAAACGTAAGAAGAAGGCGGAAGCCGCTCGTAAGAGAGCTTACAAAAACTAAACAAAAAAGGAGAGAGATCTCCTTTACGGGGGCATAGCCCAGTCGGTTAGAGCGCTTGTTTCACATACAAGAGGTCACAGGTTCGAGTCCTGTTGTCCCCACCATAAGCAAACAAAATCGAACCAGATTTTGTTTGCTTTTTTCTTTTCGTCCGTGAAGTTTTGCAATGAGAGTTTTCGTATGGTTGTTTGCGTGTAACGCACATTGATTAGCGGCAATTCGTTTTCTGATGTTTGAAATTTCCGTAAGTGAGATGCGCGTAAGTGTGTGGCGAGTGGCTTCTGCGGTTCAGACGCGCATCACGGTTTGGATCGGGAGGAGGGTAGTCTCGCCGCTTTGAGGTACGGTGCAGGGGAGAAAGAGAGTTTTTTCGTAAAAAGAAAAGCCCCGATCGTCATCGGAGCCTTCGTAGAGCGGTGTGTTGTAGGTGATCACCATTTTGTCATCGTAGAGGAGGATCTCCTTCACGAGGGTGCTTATAAGTAGCTGCGGTTCCTGCCGCAGGGCAGTCAGGTAATATCGCCGCATATCGTCCTCCGTGAGCAGGAACGCGACTTTGTTCCGTTCCACGGCTATCTTTTCGTCAAGCTCTCTTGCTTGTTGTTCAAGTTCGTTGAGACGCCTGTTAGTCGAGTCGGACATGATGCCTCTCTCTATCGCCTTCACGATGTTGTCCAAAGCCGTCTGCGTCTGTTTCTTTTCCTTCAACAACAATTTCAGCGTCGTCTTTTCCTTGTTGTTTGCGTCCTGCATCTGCATTAGACCTTTGATCAGCGCATTCATCGTCTTTTCGTCTTGCATCGCCTCAATGACGCTGTCAAGGACAAGACCTTCGAGAGCTTCTTTCCGCACGGGGTGTTTGCCGCATCCGTTGTGATGTTTCTTTCTCCCGAGGCATTTGTAGTATCTTATCGTTTCGCCATTCCGTGCCGTACCGCACTCCGCGCTTATGATGTTGCCGCAATAGCCGCATTTTACTTTGTTTCGCAGCAGATACACCTCTTTTACGCTCCTCGAGCCTATCTTGTTTTTGATAAGTTTCCGTTTCACCTTTTCATAAAGATCCGCATCAACGATCTGAGGGTAAATGTTGTCATAGACTTCGTCCCTTATCCTCATTATCCCCAAATATCGCTCGTTGCGCAATATCCCGTATATCGCGTTGGGCAGGAATGGCTTCCCGTTGTGGAGCAGCCCCTTTTCGTTGAGTTTGCAGATGATCTTCGGCACATAGACGCCTGCGGCATATTGCCGGAAGATGAACCGCACAACTTCCGCCTTTTCTTCGTCCACCTGCACTTTCTTGTCCGTGACATAGTACCCGTAAGGTATCTTGCCTCCGCAGAACTGTCCCTTTCTCCTGCTTTCTCTGAGTCCGCGGAGTATCTTTTGAGAAAGTTCCGCCGAATAGTATTCCGCTATGCCGATATAGACGTTTTCGAGCAGGATGCCGTCCAAGTTCTTGGTGCCGTCCAGATTATCGGATGTGCGTTGAGTGGCGGATATTAGCACTTTGCCGTTGGTTTTCAGCCGTTGTTTGTTGAGTGCGACCTCGACCGAATTTCTGCCGAAGCGGTCTATCGCATAGACGAGCACGACTTCCCATGCGGCATTCCCGCTGTCTTTCAGCATCTGTTGAAACGCCGCTCTGTTATCATTGGTGCCGGTGGTAGCACGGTCTATGTATGTGTCCACCACGATGAGATCGTTCGCTTTGGCATATTGTGTGCAGACATGAAGCTGTCCTTCTATGGACTGTTCCGTCTGACTTGCACTGCTGTATCGTGCATAGATTATCGCACTTTTCAATTTGCTCTACCTCCTGATATGTTTTCTGTCTTTCGACGGGAGCGGGACAAACGGGAAATGGGGTGGGAATAGTTTTGTTTGGTGTCCTCATGTTTGCCGTCAAGGGACGCGAAGCGGTGCACTTCACCCTTGACGGCAACCCCTTTCCCGTTTACGCTCTCCGTGAGAAAGACGAAGTTCAGTTGCATTTCGGCATTTTCTCGATGACTTCGGGACTTACCTTGCCTATAAGGCAGCCGTCTTCCCAGCATCCGAAATCGTCCGATAGCAACAGCTTTTTGTCCTCCTGTCCTATCCTGCAAAGGACGTCTTCCTCCATGATGTCGGATTTGAAATAGGTCGGGATGTTCCGCGAGTAGACGAGCTTCTCACCGCTCTTCTCTATGTACTTCATGAGATACCTCGCCGCGTCCGTTGCCTCCCGTTTCGCGTCCAGTTTGTTGAAATCGTTTCGCCCGAACTTATCGTTAAAGTATGTATTTTGCATTATCATCTGCCGTTTGTGTTCATTAAAGCTGTAGTCCGTCCTCGTTTCCAATGCGCCGGGCATACCGTTTTCCGGGATGAAAAAGATGCCGTGGAAATGCAGTCTGTTCCTTTCTCCGCCGCGTTCCCACACGCCGATATATCTCCATCCTTTGCGGTGCACCATGCGCTTCAGAACCTCACTAAGCCCCTTCCTGAAACTTTCCTCCGTATGCTTTGCATCCGAGTAGGTGAACGTGCAGAAATAGTTCCACGGGTTCAGGTTGATCTTCCGCGTCAGCCTTGTCTTGCGGACGATCTTGTTCCTCGTGATCCGTTCCATGTTCTCGCGGACGAATGCTTCCGCTTCCGTGCCGAAGTCCTTTTCAAATTCCTTGGTCAGGATATCTATCTTCTCGGCTTTTCCTTTGCCGTCGTTTTCTTTGTAAATTTTCTCAAACCGTTCCTTGGGAGTGAGAGCCTCCCTTGCCGTTTCTTTCTCGGTCTTGTCCGCACGTGTCTGCAATTCCTTGCCCGTGCAGACCGTCCTTTCCGGGCTTTTCTTCCGCCTGTGCGGAGATGATGTTTGCGGGATCGCTATAAAATGGCTTCCGTCGTTGTAAACTTTCGCGTTCCTGTACGGCATGGCTACCCCCTTCGGACGGAGAGTTCCGTCCTTTGCTCTTCGGAAAGCGCGCGCATCCTTGCGAGCAACGCGGCAAAGAATGTGTCTTTCTCACCGCCGCTCATCGCCGAGATGTCCGGCTTTCCCACTGTCACCACCGTGATGCTTTTGTCCTTCAATAGGTATTACCTCCTTTTGTTTTTTTCTTCGTTATATCCTTCAATGTCGCAATCCTTTTTGCGACTTTGAAAAATTTTTAGGAGAAATTTTGCCTTGAGTCTGACCGCCAAATAGGAAGCCTATTTTCCTGTTAGAAAATTTCTTCGCGTTTTTTTGAAGAAACAAAAAACAGCCTTCGTTAAAGCTCGCGGCAAAGATCCCTCCACTTAAAAGCCACGAGAAAAGCAAAAATGGATCCCGAAAACACAAAAAAATAAGGCAGCCGTTCAGGGCTGCCTTGTGAAAGTTGATAATGTGTGTCTGTCATAAAATGCCGACTATGGCAAGACATTTTGTCTGCGCGCTCTTTCTCCTGCGCCATATCGTGGACAGGTTCACGGACAGCAGCTTCGCTTGCTCCGTAAAACTTATCCCTGCCGCATAACACTCGATGGTCTCTTTCTCGCCTTTCGTAAGACGGAGTTTTGCCATAAGTTCGTCATGCTTGGAGTAATCGGCTTTCTCCCGTTCAAATTCCGTAAACGGCTCTCTGCTTCTCGGCAGAGCGTCCATGCTCTCCGTGTACCGTTTCACCTTCCACAGCTCGTATATCTTGTGGCACAGCGTTTTATTGCACAGCCGCCGTACGGTGTATTGCTCGCCGCCTTTGACGTCGTTTACGGTCATGCCCATATAGCCGCATAAAAACATTGCCGCCTCCTGAACGATGTCATAGCTTTCGGTGAGGACATATCCTTCCACATCTTTGTATGCTATGTCACGGGCGAGATCCGCGTACATCCCGTGCAGCATCTTGTGTCCGCACATATACTTCAACGCACCCAACGCAAGCAATTCGCCTATTCGCACGATGTTGTCCGGCGAGATCTTTTCTTCCAAAACTTCGTAAACCTTTCGTTTGTTCTCCATTGTCCGTACCTCCGAAATATGTTGCCTTTCGGCAGGCGGACGGGAGCATAGGACGGTGGGAGAAGTAGGCGTAGAAGGTGAGAAGTCAAAAGTCAACGGGAAAAGAAAATCCTTGCGTTACTGTCCGAGAGGTAGAACATTACGGCAAGGATTTTTGTCCGTTTACTTTTGAGAGGACTATGCGACAATGCGCCCACGAAAGGCAACTTGCGGAGGTGTTATGACAGGAAAACATAAACATCTTGGAACAATCCTGCACGGCAGGATGCTGCTCGCATCACTCCTGTGCGGCATAACTAAAAATGACCTGAAAGTGAGCCATCGCCACACAAGACAAACACGATCGCCTAAATGAAAAACGCAAAAGGAGGCTTGAAGGAAAATCACGAGAGAGCGAAAAAGCGGACGGTCGCCCGAGCGATTCAGCGGGCGACTCCGCTTCGCTCTCGTTTTCCGCTCGCCTTGCCCGTTTAACGGCGCGTGCTTGTCTGCGGCGCGGCGCAGCCGAGCCGCACTTGTCATAGACAAGCACACGCCGTGGTGCCAAATTGATTTTTAGAGTCCACCAAAAAGCCCACTGTTTAGTGGGCTTTTTCATGTTCCCGAAATCGTTCACTTTGTAAACTTGACATCAAAATTGCACCGAAATGATGTCAAAAATGATGTCAGAATTCCGGGAGAAAATAGTCGTAGATCTCGCGGATCTCCGCCGCTGTCACATCGGGACTATACGTAGTATAGACGTCGTTGGTTATGCGACTCCCGCCAATGTGTATCATATCAATGAGTCGGTTTTATGCTTTTGGAATATGCCATTTTTGTATTAGAGAAGTTTTAGCTTCATTTTTTTATTGATACTAATAGAAGAAATACAAACGACATAACCCTGCAGCGGTGTATTACAGTCGAATATTCCGTCGGCGGGACATTTTAGAATGCAGTGTGAGCACGGGAGGACTGTTAGCGCTTGACGTTAGGGGCGGCATCAGGGGAAAAGAGTGCGCTATGATATGCTGCAGGTGGCACGGTATAGGTGGGGAGGAGGGACGTGCAAGGAGAGGACTTTTTAAGGTTTTTTGATGGGAATGGAAGAATTTTAAGGTTTCGGTGAAAAATTTTCGGGCTTAATTTGAGAAGAAAAACAGCGGCGAAGGGCGCGAAACAAACGGGAGCGGCGACTTAACAAACGACAGGTGTAGTCAAGTCCCGGGAATTGGGGTATTGACACACGGTTTTTTAAGCCGATATAATTGAAGTAACTTAATCGGTTAAGTTACGCCGATTGTATGATAATGGAGGTGAGTTATGAAAAAGAAATGGTTTGTCCTGCTGATCGTTCTTGCGCTTGTGGGCATACTTGCGTTTACCCTCGTGGCGTGCAACGATGACGAAGAAGGTCCTCCCGCGGACGATGGCAAAGTCACCGTCACTTTCGTGCAGGGAGATAAGACTCTCAGGACGGAGCAGGTGGAGAAGGGCAGTGCGGCTGCGGCATTCAAGGACTATGTTCCCGAGATCGAGGGCTACGATTTCCTCGGCTGGTATGCGGCACCCTCACTGATGATCCCCTTCGATTTTGACACGGTGGTGTTCAACGAGAACACTACCATTTTCGCCAAGGCGGCGAGCACCGATCAACCCGTTGATAACAGAACATGGTATATCGCTGGTTCCGGCAAAGGCGAAGTGCTCATTGCGAGCAACTGGGGCGCGGACCTCAAGGGCGATGATGCGGAAGCGAAGGCTCTCTTTGAGCTGGAAAAGGTGGAGGGCAAGGTCAACGAATTCAGCATCACGCTGGATCTCTTTGAAGGCGATCAGTTCCAGTTCCTGACCGGTTTCGGCGGCTCGACGGGCAGCTATTGGCTGAACCAGCACGGCGCGGGTTATCTGACCACTCGCACCGGTGCCGACGGCGAGGAATATTTCTCCGCGCAGGGCGGTCTCGGAGACACCAGCACCAAGATCCAGAACATCAATGTGCTCGTGGACGGCAACTACACTCTGACGCTCAAGACCTATCCCGCGGATGACTACGAGAACGTGGATAAGAGCGACTATGACGCCGAATATCCCGATGCGTTCTTCCTGAGCGATGTCGACTACATCAGCTGGGTGCGCAACGGTGATCCCGTGAGCGGTCCCGCCGTGGACGACACCCCTTATGATTTCTACATCAAGGGCGAGTTAATCACAGAGTGGGGTTCTCCCAAAGACGCACAATACAAGATGACGGAAACGGACGGCGTCTACACTCTGACCATTGAACTTCAGGCGAACGACAACTTCATGTTCTACAGCTACGATCCTGTCGAAGAGGCGGACGGTGCGCTCTTTATCAAGGCGGAGAACCTTGACAGGGAGAACAGCGCGGAAGAGATCCTCGGCTCGCCCGAAAGCGGCAACCTCACGGTGAGTGCCGCGGGAACTTACACCTTCACCTGGACGAGAAGCACCGGGGTGCTGGTGGTGACAAAAGCATGACAAACAAATGCGCGCCGAGGCTGACCTCGGCGCGCGCCTTATCCGCGTGAGATGTCAGACGAAGATGTCGTGGGTGAGGGCGGGAGTGCGGTCTATGGCATGATGTATGCAACTGCCGACGGCATCCACCTTCTCATCCGAAAAGCGCGGGAAGAGCGTGTACTCCCGTCCCTGCGCCAGCAGGGGAAACAGTGAGGCGATCTCCTCACCGAAGATGACGGTGGGGAGGTCGCCCGAAGACCGGACGGTATCGCGTATGTCCGCAAACGAAGACAGGAATACGGCGCGGGGGAAGCTCCTCGTTATCAACTCTTTGAGTTCGGCATTGCGAGTGTCGGCACACAGGAATGCGTAACGCCCTTCGCCGTACTTCCCGTCCGCGGCGGCGCGCATGGCGGGAAAGTCCGAGTTGACCTTGAAAAAGAGGGGATTGTCCAGCAGACAGTCCACCGCGACAACGGGGATCATGTTCGCGTCCGCGATGTGCTTGAAACGCTCGGAGGAAACTCCGAAGAGGACGAGGGCACAGGAATCCGAAAGGTTTTCGGCGGCGTCCGTCGTCACATAGGAGAGCTTTTTGCCGAAGGCGGAGAGCTTTTCGGAAAAGGCTTTCATGAAGCAAAACACTGCTGCATCACCGAGTTCGCCTACGGTGTCCGCGGCAACGGCGACATAGTCGTCACCGCCCTTTGCGAGGGTGTAAGCGGAACGGTTGCGGGAGTAGCCGAGCAGGTTGACGATCTGCATGATCTTCTTCCTGGTCGCGTCGCTGATCTTTTGGTCGTCGCGTCCGTTTATCACATAGGAAACAGTCGCAGCCGACACGCCCGCTTCGCGGGCAACATCGTAAATTGTCGGGCGTTTCATAGAAAAAGTTTATACAATATTCCCTTTCTCGTCAAGAGGGAGGGAAGGAAAGGAGAGATATGCTGACGCACGAAGACGCCATCCTGCACGCATCGGATTCCAAGTTCTGTTTCGCCGTTTCCGACGACGAAGTGGTGCTGCGCCTTCGTCTTGCGCGCGAGTGCGTCCCCGACAGAGTGGAAGCGGTGTACGGCGGCAAATACGAATACGCCGAAAGGCGGGAGAGCGCGGAGATGAAACGTGCTTTCGAGGACGGGCTTTTTGCATGGTACACGGTGCGGCTCAAGCTCTCGGACGTCCGCCTCGTCTATGTTTTCAGGCTCACGTACGAGGGCAGGATCTACTACTTTTCCGAGGACGGGCTGACGGAAGATTATGACTTTTCGTTGAGCTATTACAACTCCTTCCAACTGCCGTATATCAACCCGATCGATGTTTTACACCGCGTAAAGTGGATGAAAAACGCCGTTTTTTATCAAATCTTTGTCGATCGCTTCAGCATCGGACGGCGGGACAAGGACATGAGTTATGTCACCGTAAAGTGGGGCGATCCGGTCAACGCGCACTCATTCGCCGGAGGGGACATCAAAGGAATCACCGAAAAACTGGACTACATAAAGAGCGTGGGTGCGAACGCAGTTTATCTCACTCCCGTGTTCAAGGCACCGTCAAATCACAAGTACGATATCGAGGACTATAAGACGATAGATCCTGCTTTCGGCACGACCGATGACCTCAAAGAACTTGTAGCGCAGGCGCACGCCCGCGGGATGTATGTGGTGTTGGACGCGGTGTTCAACCATTGCAGCTCGCGCATAATGCAGTTCCGCGACGTGTTGGAGAAAGGGAAAAGATCCCGCTATTTCGATTGGTTCGTCATCCACGGCGATAGGGCGGACATGCAGTCTCTCAATTATGAGTGTTTCGCTGCGTGCCCGTATATGCCGAAGTGGAACACCTCAAACCCCGATGTGGCGGACTTTCTCACCGACATCGCGCTCTATTGGATCAGAGAGGCGGATATCGACGGCTGGCGGCTGGATGTCTCGGACGAGGTCAGCCACGCTTTTTGGAGAAAAATGCGCCTGAGCGTCAAAGCGTTGAAGCCGGAGTGCGTGCTCATAGGCGAAAATTGGCATGACGCGGGCAGTTATCTTGCGGGGGATCAGTTTGACAGCATAATGAACTATGCCTTCACCAAAGCCGCCATGGACTTTTTCGCATTCGGAAAGTTCGGCGCAAAGGGAATGGCGGACAAGCTCTCCTCGCTTCTTATGCGCAACGGCGACAACGTCAACTTCATGATGCTGAACCTGCTCGACTCCCACGATACGCATCGCTTCCTCACGCGGGTGGGGGGAGACAGGCGCAAACTGCTCTCGGCATTCGCGCTGTCCGTGTTTTTCACGGGAGTGCCTTTCATCTATTACGGCACGGAGATCGCCATGGAAGGCGGTTACGATCCCGACTGTCGCCGCACCATGGATTGGGAACGGGCGGCAAAAAGAGGAGAGGTCTTTGACGCCGTAAGGGAGCTTGCGGAGCTTCGCCGCAACAGCGACGCGCTTCGTGACGGAGACATCGCCGTCCGCGCGGAAGGTGAACTGCTCATCGTGACGCGCAGGACGGAAAGAGAGACGGCGGCGCTTGCCGTCAACAATACGCCGAATGCGGCGGTCTTTGAAGGGGAGAGCATCCCGCCATTCGGATACCGCATTCAGAGGAGGTGGCTGTGAAGATCAAAACCATCGCGCTTGCGACATGTCTCGTGATGCTGTTCTGCCTTGCCGCGCTCGCGGTCACGGCGTGCGACTTTTCCGACCTCAGGCAGTATTACAGCACGGAGACTTTCACCAAATTCGACGGAGAGATCGAACGCAATGTCACAATTAGGGTGTTGGAGAATGACACCGCGATCTCCGTCGGCTATTTTGACGAGCTGCTCGACGCGTTTAACGAGGCGTATGCCGAGTACGGCATCACGGCGGTGGACGCAAATATGGACTCTTACACCGACCTCGCGCTGGACGGACCTTTCGGTTACGGCCCCGATGTTCTTTATCAGGCGAACGACGTTTTGATGGAATTCGCCGCAGACAAGCATGTTCTGCCTCTCCCCGTGGAAGAAATGGAGTGCTATCAGTACATTCCGGAAGCCGCTTGGGATGCGTATGAGGCGAACATCGAGGGCGGCATCTACACCTGCGGCGTCCCCGTCAACATCCAGGCACCGATGCTCTACTACCGCAAGGACCTGCTCCCCGAGGATTGGGAGACCACCTATGACGACAATGCGAACGGGATCCCGGATATGGTGGAGAGCTGGAACGCGCTTTATCGTTACAGTCAGAAGATCCGCAGCGAGACGCCCGACAAGTACGGTTATATGAAGTCTCTCAGCGACTCCTATTTCGCGCTCGGCTATCTGTTCTCTTATGGCGGCTATGTCTTCGGCGACAACAATACCAACGCCCGCGACATCGGCATCGCCGCGGGACAGGCGGAGATCGGTGCGCGTATCATACAGCAGCTCGCCTCCGTCATGAATATGGAGACGGTGGACGATTCCATCACCCTCAACTCTTATTCACGCCTCGGAGACGGCACCTATTTTGCCACCATGACCACGCCGGACGTCTATACGATGTTCATCAGAGAGATGGAGGCGGACTACACCCGCAGAGGTTACAGCGCGAGCGAAGCCGCCGCAATGGCGGAGGAGAACCTTGTCATGACCGACGTCCCCACATTGCCCGTGAACGGCGACCTCGAGGATGACGATGCGGAACAGATGGGCATGACGGTCATGGGCGGCGTCAACGGCTATGCCATCTCGTCGTACACCAAGGCACCAAAGGCGTGTCTCGCGTTCGTAGAATTTGCCACGAGTTATGAGATGGTCATGCTGCGCAACGAGTATCTCGGCATCGCGCCCGCACGCAGTGATGTGGCGGCGGAGCTGGGCGGTCTGAGCGAGCGTCTCTTCGAAAAGCTGGACGCGGGCGAGATCGTCGTCATGCCTTCCATCAGCGCAGTGGGGCAGCTTTGGGATCCGCTTGCGACTATGTTCGGCGATATAGCCGAGGACGCTTTCCGGGATGAGCCTAAATATCCCACTCTCGAAGCGTTGAAGAGGGAGTTGCAAGACACCGCGGACGGCATCTATTCCGCGATATTCACTTTGCAATGACGGAATAAGGGGGAAAGACAATGGAAAATAAAGCCGTTGACACCGGAAGCGCAGGCAAAAGCCCCGCCGTCTTCTTCGGGAAGGTGAGGGATAAGTTGCGCGCAAAGATCCGCGGCGCGGCGGAGAGCGTCCGCACTTTCTTCCGCACCGCTAACTCCAATACTTTCGCGTCCATGTGCCTCATGGGGGCGGGGCAGCTTATGTACAGACAATGGGCTAAAGGGCTCATCTATCTCGGCATCGAGGTACTGTTCATAGTGCTCATGGCACTTTGGGGAGGGGAGGCGATCTACGGCTTCTTCACACTCGGTCTCGTGCGCGGTGATCCGTGGACGGGTGTGGAAGGGGACAACTCCGTTGTTATGCTCCTCATGGGCATCCTTGCGTGGTTCGTGCTGATCGCTTTCGTCTGCACCTATTTTGCGAACATCAAGGATTGCTACCGCACTCAACAGGACGTCGCGGCAGGCAAGTGTCCCGCGAAGTTCCTCGACGAGGCGAAGGGACTGTTGGACAAAAAGTTTTACAAGAACGTGCTCTTCCTGCCCGTGGTCGGAGTGCTTGTATTCAATGTCCTGCCGATAGTGTGCATGATCTTCGTCGCCTTCACGGATTACGGCGGTGAGACCGTGCCGCCCGAACTCGTGAGCTGGGTGGGGCTGGACAATTTCGAGAAATTGGTCGCTCTTGCCGACATCGCGGACAGTTTCTTTAAGATCCTCGGCTGGAACATCCTTTGGGCTGTGCTTTCCACTTTCATCAATTACTTCCTCGGGCTGGGGCTTGCGTTGCTCCTCAACAAGAAGTGTGTGAAAGGCAAGGCGTTCTGGCGCGCGTTTCCCGTGCTTGCTTATGCCGTGCCGGGGTTCATCACGCTGCTCGGGTTCAAATTCATGCTTTCGTACGGAGGACCGATCAACCAGCTCATCATAGAGCACGGCGGAGAGGCGATAGGCTTCCTCGGCAGAGACGCGAAGTGGATGGCGAGGTTCATCGGCATAGCTGTCAATGCGTGGATGAGCGTGCCCACCACCATGCTGCTCGCAACGGGCATCCTCTCCAACATGAACACCGATCTTTACGAGGCGGCAAGGATAGACGGTGCGGGAGCTTGGAAACAGTTTACCCGCATCACGCTGCCTTTCGTGGTGTTCTCAACGACGCCCGTTCTTATCAGTCAATTCATCTCCAACTTCAACAACTTCGGAATCTTCTACTTCCTAAGGGGAGGACTGACGCTGGACGGCTACTTCGAGGCGAGCGATACGGACTTGCTCATCAACTGGCTATACAATCTTTCCATAGACAACAACTATTACAGCATAGGCGCGGCGATAAGCCTCGTGATCTTCGTCATCACGTCCGTCATCTCGCTTGCGGTCTATGTCAGGTCGTCGGCTTATAAGCGGGAGGATATGTTCAGATGAGGTCGTACATGAAAAAGCCTGTCGGCATGCTCAAATTCAAGAAGGCGGCGGATGTAGGGCTGACCTACGCGCTGCTCATATTGGTCGGGATCATCTTCGTGTTCCCCTGCCTTTGGCTGGTGCTGGCGTCATTCAGCAAGACGGGCAGTCTCTATTCATTCGACGGATTCTTCCCGCCCGATTACAGCTTGGACAGCTTCAAGACGCTGTTTACGGATACGGCGATGTACAACTATCCGCAATGGTTTCTCAACACATTGCTCGTCGCGTCCATGAGCTGCATCATAGGGACGCTGCTCGTCATCCTCACCGCCTACACCATCTCGCGTTTTGAATTCAAGGCGAGGAAGCCGCTCATGAAGATAACGCTCGTGCTCGGGATGTTCCCGTCGTTCATGGGCATGACTGCGGTTTACATCCTCATGACGCAGTTCAACATGATCAACAATCATTGGGGGCTTATCCTCATATACAGCGCGGGCGCGCCCATGGGATACCTGGTGCAGAAGGGCTTTTTCGACACCATCCCCAACTCTATCTACGAGGCGGCGAGGATAGACGGTGCGACCAATGCAAGAGTGTTCTGCAAGATCACATTGCCCCTTTCAAAACCCATCATAGTCTACACGGCACTCACATCCTTTGCTTGGCCGTGGAGCGACTTTATCCTGCCGAAACTGTTACTTAAAGAGCGGGATATGTACACAACAGCCGTCGGACTCATGAGTCTGCCGGAGACGGAATTTGCACGGTTTGCCGCAGGTGCGATCTTTATCGCGGTGCCCATCGTCGTGCTGTATTTCTGCCTTATCAAATATATGATCAACGGTATGACCGCGGGTGCGGTGAAACAATGAGAGGTGTCCTATGGCGAATGCGGAACTGAAAAACGTATGCAAGATCTATGAGGGCGGCGTCAAAGCCGTCAACGATTTCAACCTGACGATTGACGACAAGGAATTCATAGTTTTCGTCGGACCGTCGGGATGCGGCAAGTCCACCACGCTCAGAATGATCGCGGGGCTTGAGGAGATCACGTCCGGCACGCTCTACATCGATGGCGTGCTCATGAACGATGTCGAGCCTAAGGACAGAGACATTTCCATGGTCTTCCAAAACTACGCGCTTTATCCTCATATGTCCGTGTATGAGAATATGGCGTTCTCCTTGCGCATAAAGAAGCTCCCGAAGGACGAGATAGACCGCCGTGTCAAGGAAGCGGCGGAGATCCTCGGCATCACGGAATATCTCGACCGCAAGCCAAAAGCACTTTCGGGCGGACAGCGTCAGCGCGTCGCGCTCGGCAGAGCCATCGTGCGCGAGCCGAAACTTTTCCTTTTGGACGAGCCTCTTTCCAACCTCGATGCAAAACTCCGCGTGCAGATGCGTTCCGAGATCATCAAGCTCCACCAAAGGCTCCAGACCACTTTCGTCTATGTCACTCACGATCAGACGGAAGCCATGACCATGGGCACTCGCATCGTCGTTATGAAGGACGGCTACATCATGCAGGTGGACACCCCGTCAAATCTCTACGACCATCCCGCCAACGACTTTGTCGCCACTTTCCTCGGTTCGCCGCAGATGAATCTCTTTGACGCCGTTATTGAAAGGGCAGGGGAAGGACTTGTTGTCAGACTTGCAGAGTTTGACGACGATGGCAACGAGATCACGTCGGAGAAGAACATCACACTCAAAGTGCCGCCCCTCAAAGCGGGACAACTTGTGGATGAAAGTTATATCGGGAAGAAAGTCACTTTCGGCATTCGTCCCGAGGACATTAAGGAAAGCGAGGAGGGTGCCGACGGAGCCATCGGCGTCACGGCGGAGATCGTTGAAAAGCTCGGCAATGAGACGCTCGTTTATACGCACATCGCGGGCAGGAAGGACTACGCCATCGCAAGCTACGCCGCTCGCACTCCCGTCCTTATCGACGGCGTGTCGTATATGCGCTTTGACATGGATCGTATGCATCTCTTTGATGCAAAGAGCGGTGAATCGCTGCTGCGCATTCCCGAGGTGAATCTTCTCGACGTCGATGTGAAATGCGAAGAGGATGCGGTCGTGCTCTCCGAGGGCAGGTTCCGCTCCGAGGAGTTGAAAAACCGTCTCGTAATGTCCGCCGGCGAGGACGCAAAAATCGGTTTGCGCTCGGAAGGCATAGGGTTTGAGGAGCGCGAAAACGCACTTGCCGTTCCCGTTACGGTCGACGAGGTGATAGATTACGGTGCGTACAAAGCAGTCTATTCGCATACGGCGGTAGGGCAGCGTGTGGTCGTCAAAGCCGATGCGGAGGCTCATGTCCCCTCTGAAGGGGAAGCGACGGTGTATGCTCCCGTCGAAGCCATCGACATATTTGCCGCAGGCGGATCGAGACTCACCGCACGGCGCGAGTTTGCTCATCCCGTACATGAGGATGCCGCCGTCGTGCGCAGCGGCAGAGTATATCGCATCAACGCTGTCGTCGAAGGCGTTAAGCGTAGCCTCGCTTGTCGAGTCACAGCCCTCGATGTGTTCGGCGAAAAGACGCTCATGACTGTGCGTGCGAACAAGAGCGGAGAGGTCTATTCCTTCGCCGTGCCAACCGATACTGCTTATTATGAAGGCATGGCGATCTACATCACCCCGCCGCGCCAAAAATGACCTCTGTCGAGTCGACATAGCAACAACGGCAGTTCCGACGCCGTAGCTAACGGTATAGCCTTTGCGCGGTGCCTCGCCTTTGGTCAGGCAATGCCGCCTGTCACTGCGTGTGGTCAACACCCGGCGCGTCCTACGACCGGTCGCGCAAAATAAATTCCTGCATCTCATATTTTCCCCCTCGGCGGCGGACGCTTCCCTCCTTATAATGCGCCCGCCGCCGTTCTATGATTCGATTTTCTATCATTACGTTTCACCACCAAACGCAATGAGGGGCGCGCCTTGCGCCCTTTTTGCGTGTCTCGGATCTCGGTCACGTACGCCAAGTACGCTCCCTCATCCTCGCACTTAAAATGACGCAAATCGCATCCCCTCATTGCGTTTGGGCAATTAGATAGGTTCGATTTTCTGTCGTTTTACTCCACCACACGAAACCTAAAACGAACCACTTTAAGTGCAAGTCGTTTTAGGTTTTTTCTTTTTGCCGCTATGTTTTGAGGTGAGGGCTTGAGCCGTCTTGTTGTCTTCTGCGGCATGGAGCGTGGTATTTTTGTTGATAAAAAGAGTAAGGGGGGGGGAGAATCAAAGCGACTCCGATGCCTGTCTGTCTTATAAGGAGCGCGATCTTCGGAATAGATATTGAACTACTGACCTCATTATGATAATATAAGCATAAAGAGCTAAATCACCGTCGATCCGTTGAAAATCGGCGGGGAGAAAAATACAAAGCGCATAGTTTCGGTATGTTCGGTAATGAAGGAAACGGAAGAAAAATATTTAAGTAAAGCAGACGAGATCTTCGCTAATCACAGATTTATCGGGGAATATGACTGTTCCGACGATGAATATTCGGATATACTTGAGATCACGCGTCGGGTATCATTGAAATGTATAAATGCTTATAGCGGATGCATTCCCGTAAAATATTATAAAGTCATATTTTTGACTTTAGTGGAGATCGCAAAGCGGTGGAAATATGAAGACGAAACCGAAGACGGATCGGATGAAGAGGATGGCGGCGGATTTTGGAATTATGCGTTCCGAGTAATTCTGTTTGATGAGATCATCAACCAAAAATTATACAATGAATTTGTCAGGATAATTCAATTTTTGTGTGACAACAAAAGGCCTTTTGTTACGCGGGGGAAAAAGTATTATGCGACCATCATGTTGCACTCTTTTGCGCCGGCGAGCAGTATGAACGCTTTTTTCGGTTTGTGTTATAACTTATTCAAGAACGATTTGGATTTCGGTGATGCCGATGCGGAATTCTGCCATAGAGTCGCCGTCGCATTGCGAAGTAAACTTGGCGGAAGTTTGGGCGAAAGCTCCGGCGTAGCGATAGGATCACAGGTCTACGGATTCAAGATCGGTTTGCGCGCACTGATCCTGCAAGGCGAGTTGAGTGAAGAATTTGAGTCGGTTTGCAAAGAAATATTTTCGTACATTTGCCGGCGTTATGAAAGGAAAGAAGTTTCGTGCGAAACACGGCTGGTAAATTTACTTGACAAATGGTGGGAGAGCAAAAGCGTCGATGACAGTCAAAAGCGGGGGAAGCATTCTGAACCGCCCGTGCTGAAACGCAATATACAGCTTAAATACGTATATGAAAATGGTAAGGCATGTCTTAGGATCCCGTCGTTTTATGCGGACAGCGACGGTTATATTCGTTATAGAGCAGAGATATTTATCGGACAGGAGGACGTCCCGTCCCGGTCGTTTGATCTTCCGCTGCGTCACGGAGAATTGATCACCGTTACAAAGCAAAAAACAGTAGAGCTGAACGATTTGTTGAAAGACAGGAAAGAGATCGATATAAGAGTAGTCATTCGCGAAGGAAACGAAAAAATATATGATTCGCTGTCCGGGCTCAATCGCGAGTTCATATTGTTTGAAAAGGAACGAGAGGTATTAAAACAGATCTGTCGACCGACAAACTATTTTATATATTGCAAAAATGCCGATGAGCTGTCAATGCCCGCATCCACGCAGCGCGTAGACGCGGATATTTATAATATTTATCCGGAAGAAGGCGAAGAGCTTGTCGGACAAAAGCGCAGATATTTATTTTTGAATGAACAAGAAGATCGTAAAGAAAAAACGGTTCGTCTGTGCGGTCAAATGCCGGAAGTTGAATGGATGTTTGATGAGTTGAGTTGTCGCATATTTAGTTCATCGGTCCAGTTGTTGGTCCCCGACGGGATAAATTTGCGCGGTATGCGGATCGACATTGATGGGGGAAGCAGGCTGTCGGAAGAGTTCGCGGATGTGGCGGATTATGCCGACGGATACATCAATGTTGACTTGACGGGCAGTATCCCCACGGAGGAGCCTGTGGTCATCAAGGTGTACTCCTATGGAACGGAACAGATAGTGCTTGAACAGGCGATCGTCCGTTTTCCGCAACTTAAAGCCGGTTTCAATAAGGCTCTTTATTTCGACGATCATACGGACAAATATTTCAGAGTCGCCTATAATGGCGTGGAAGAGCGGCGGCAATGGAGCATCGAGGATGATGAGGTGACCATGCCGTTCGGGCCGTGCGGTATGATCGTCGCCAGGATACCATGGCTGAAATGGAGGATAGACGGTGGGGAATGGACAAATCGGTCGGAGAGCAGGGTATTGTGGCGCGGAGCGCGTTTTTCGCCGAGTTCGGTGATCGAGATCGCTTTGCCAAACGGAACTATCCCGCCTCAGGACCTGTATTTGAATTGGGGGCGTTCCGTAGACAAACTCCCGATGAGCGGAAGGGGGAAATGGCCGATAGGGAGAGCGTTGTTTGCGGATGCAGCAAAAGATACGGTGTCCGTCGGGTTGATCGGCTGTTCCGGAATAAAAGAGGCGCACTTAGTAAGCATAGCCACGACCGAGTGCTTTCGCGCGGCTCCTCTCGTTTATGAGAACGGTCGCGTGTGGTGGCGGGCGGACGAAACATTTGTCGGCGACCCGCATCCGAAATTTCGGGTGGAATTCGTCGGCGATAAAAGATATGAGATCGATGGGCTGACTGCGGAAAGATGTGAGTTGCGTGATCTCGATAAAGACATATATAAGTATGAGGTCAAAATCGAGCGAGGTTCTTTGTTCGGCAAAAGCACAAAAGTGCTGTTTACGGGAGAATTGCCGGTCGGCAGCCCCGAAGAGCTGCGTTTCAAAAACAAGCGCATAGTTTTGACTTCGGTCAACCTGATTGAAAACGGCGAGGTGAGCAATGACTGGTTATCCTTGCCGCGCGGCAAATATATCATCAAGGATCTGACCTTGTGCGGAGATGACGAAGCACTGTATTATAAAGGCGTGATCTGCAGAGTCAACAAGTGGGATGAAGCCATCCCTCTCGGCGAGATGCGCACAGAACGCAGAGATACCGTAGGAGTCAACCCGGTCCGTATAGAATTGCGCGACAAAAAAACGCTTTGGATGGTGGCGGGCTATACTTCAGGGAATGACCATGCCGGCGAGTTTTTCTTCAATAAGATCGAGTGCTCGCTGTGCATGATCGGAGACGAACCGTTCAGTATGATAAACCTTTACGAGTTTAAGGAGGAAAAAGATGTTTGATCCGGCGAAAGCGGCAGATGAGATAAAGAAAGAATATATCGGCTATATCGCCACGACATTTCATTTTAGGGATGGCGATCTGCGCCGACATTTGACAGACAGGCTCAACCGCACTGTGGCGAAAGGTCCGATCGTAGAAATAAAGGACGCATTCAAAAGCGGAGCGACGCTGCAGGATCTGATCGACGAAGGGGTGCTTTCCCCACTATTTACCGAACTGGAAAAAGGGAAATCCGTCGCGCCTAAACTTCCTTTGACGAGGCCGCTGTATGCGCACCAGGAAAACGCGATCAGAAAGATAGTTGCGGGGAAGAATGTGGTGGTCTCGACCGGCACCGGCAGCGGAAAAACGAATTGTTTTTTGATCCCGATCCTGAATGAACTGCTGAGGGAGAAAGAACAAGGTGCGTTGTCCGACGGCGTAAGGGCAATCTTCATTTATCCGATGAACGCGCTTGCAAACGATCAGATCAAAGGGCTGAGAGAGATCTTGATGGAATATCCGGACATAAAATTCGGCGTGTATAACGGCGGTACGGAGCATCGGGAAGCTGACGCAATAAAGCTGTATGAGGCAATGTATGAAAACGAGCAGCACCCTAAACTAAGGCACAGACTCGAAAACGAGTTGCTTTCTCGCGACGAAATGAAAAAAACGCCGCCGCACATCCTGTTCACCAATTATGCGATGCTGGAACACCTTTTGCTGCGCCCCGGTGATGATGTCCTGTTTTCACAGTCGCCTTTTAAGTTTGTTGTGCTGGATGAAGCCCATGTCTATGCAGGAGCCACCGGCATCGAAACGGCATTTTTGATGGGAAGGTTAAAAGGCAGGATATGCGGTGATCGTCCGCCGCAGTTTATCTTGACTTCTGCGACGCTTGGTACGGGCAGCGGCGAAAGCGGCGCGGACGCCGCCGCATTTGCCGAAAATCTTACGGGTTGTGCCTTTGAAAGTTGTGATGTGGTAGCCGGCGAGCGCGATCCGCTTCCGCAAACCGGCGAGGTCACCGATTATCCGATAAGCCTGTTTGAAGAGCTGGCAAACGAAGAGGCGTTCGTAAAAGATGTGCTTGCAAAGCATAACATCGCTCCCACATCTGCGGATGATGCCGAGACGCTGTATGACGTCATATCGACATCGCAATTTTACCGTGAGATGCGCCGCATCGGGAAATTGGTCGATCTTGACATATTTGCTCGGCGGCTCGGCATCACCAAAGAGCAGGCGGTCGCGTTTATTGCGTTATGTGCAAAAGCAAGGAAAAACGGCAAACCTCTGGCAGACATCCGTTATCATTATTTCCTTCGCGCATTAGACGGCTGTTATCTGGCATTGGACCACAAGCAAAGTTTGTCATTGGTGCGGAGCAAGATGTATGAGTATGCTCCGGGAAATTTTGCCCGCATGTTTGAGATCGCCGTTTGCAAGGATTGCGGCGAGATAGCACTTGTCGGCAAGATCGAGGATGGTAACTTTGTGATGTGCAGCCAGCCCGAAGAGGCGGCAACGTGGCAGATAGGATCTTTTGAGAGCGAGGATGAGGGGCGTGCGCGTCATAATTGCACGGATCGTGATGAACACGCCGATGAAAGTTTTGTGTTGTGTAAGAATTGCGGCAGAGTCATACCGGCGGACGAATATTTTCAAGGGTGGTGCGGGTGCGAACATGCTGCGGAAGTACGCCTGAAAAAAGTGATGTCTTGCATAAATTGCGGCGGAGAGTTGAGGAAATTCCGTCTCGGTTACGAGGCGGCTACGGGGGTGGTCGCGACTTCGCTGTATGAGCAGATCCCCGAACATACTTACGTCGACGCTGCCGGCAGCGATGAAAAACGTCATAACATTTTTGGAAGCGCCAGACAAAAAAAGACAAAGATATCGACGGGCAGTCAGTTTCTCATCTTCTCGGACAGCAGGCAGGGCGCGGCGAAATTCGCGTGCAACCTTGAAGATTATTATAAAGAATTCTTGCGCCGGAGAGCAATGTGGAGCATAGCCGACAAGAATGAGTGCAAAGGCGTGACGGGCATGTCGGTGATCGACCTTGTAAAAACTCTTGAGAATTTATTTTCCGCGAAGCGATTGTTTCGGGAGAATAATTCCGATAGTGCGGAGTCATCTGCGGTGGAAAACACCCGTAATGCTTGGATCGCCGTGCTCAACGAGATGTGCAGGGCGAATTCCGACACGTCATTGGTCGCATTAGGGAAACTGTCGTTCGAATATAAAGGCAATGTTTCGGCGGCGGAAGCGGTAGTGCAAGAGTATAACGTCAATGCGGAAGACGCAAAAAATTTCCTTGATTATTTGGCTTTCTCGATCGTTCAAGACGGCGCGATCGAAACTTCACATGCTACTGATATAAACGATAACGACAGGCGTTACCTGTTCTATACCCCTATGCAACCTATGATCGTCGGGCAGAAAGGCAACGGACAAAATTATGTCAAGACGTTTCTGCCCGCCGAACAGCGGCGCAAAGACGGGACGGTTTACTATTCGTCTTCAAACAGCAAGTTACGTGTGACGAAACTGTTTTTGAAGTTAGACGATGAGGATGCCGTTGCGTTCTTGAAAGCTTACTGGAGCTTTTTGACCGGAGAAGTTGAAAATGCATACAAGATGAGCAATATAGACGGCAAAGGTTATAGAATGCCTGCAAACTGTTTTTCCGTCAAATTCGGCGAAGCCGCGAAAGTGTGGAAGTGTGAAAAATGCGGAAAAACGACGCAGTTCAACATCCAAGGCATTTGTCGGCATCAAGGTTGCGGCGGGCGTTTGAGGCGGCTTGCGCCAGATGAAACGGGGGAAAACAATCATTATGTCAGGTTGTACAGCAGCGATAAAATGCGGCCGTTGTTTGTCAAGGAGCATACTGCCCAACTCGACAAAAAAGAAGCGCTTGATTATCAACAGCAATTCATCCGCAAAGAGATCAATGCATTGTCATGTTCCACCACATTTGAAATGGGGGTCGATGTCGGCGACCTTGAAACGGTGTTTTTGAGAAACATACCGCCGTTGGCGGCAAATTACGCGCAACGTGTCGGGCGTGCGGGCAGGAGCATAGACGCTGCCGCATTTGCCTTGACATATGCGCGGCTCGGATCGCACGACTTCACTTTCTTTGACTCGCCTGCGGAGATGATCAACGGCGTGATATATCCTCCGAAATTCAAATTGGAAAACGAAAAGATATTGCGGAGGCATGTTTACGCGATCGCCATTAGCCTTTATCTGAGGAACAACAGCGCACTGTATAACGGAAACAACGCTGACAAATTCCTGAACGAAAAGGGCTACAACGGCTTGTTTGCATGGTTAAAAACTAAGCCACAGGAGCTTGCACAAATTTTGCAAAGGTCGATCCCGCGATCGATCGGGAAAACATTGGCGCAAAAGTATGTGGATTCTTTTGAATGGATTGACGAATTCATCGGTGATGACGGTTGTCTTTCCAAGTTGATATACGCATACGAGCAAAATGTGTCGTATCTTACGAACGAGGTCCAAAAAGCGGCAAAAATAGATGTTCAGACGGCGGCGTCTCTGCAGAGAGCGTTGAAAAGATATCAACACAATGACTTGATAGACTTTTTGGTGCGAGGGAATATATTGCCTAAGTACGGTTTCCCCGTCGATGCCGTTGAGCTTTCTCAAAACTTGTCTGACACTCCTAAGACGCTGAATCTGAACCGCGATCTTTCCGTTGCGATAGCGGAGTATGCTCCGTCGGCAGAGGTCATTGCGGACGGAAGACTTTATACGAGCAGATATATACGGAAGCCGATAGTAAACAAAAAAGAGATGGATGTTTTCGAGATCGCATATATGGCGGAATGCCCGGATTGCGGGTGCGTCAACTTTTCCAATATCCCGATAGGAGAGGGAAGAGTATGTGCGGTTTGCGGAAGGCGATTGAGCAAACGTGATTTTAATCAGAGTATAGAACCGCGCGCCGGATTCATTGCAGAACAGGAAGTGAGGCCGGTCCCGCTCAGCTCGCAAGAGAGGAAATATAAAACCGAAGATATATACATCGGAGATAAAGAAGCTCTTCGCATTTGTGAGTATGAGTATGACTGCAACGGGATAGGCGTCAAGATCGAATCGACATCAAATGATTCGTTGGTCGTAAGATCCACCGAAAAATTTTATGTATGTTCTAAATGCGGTTATGCGATAGCCGGCGACGAAGAGGCGAAACTGAGGGCGGAATATAACGATTATCACGCCGGTGCGTGGGAGATAAAAGATGCAAAACACGGACACCCAAAGCCGTTCGGCGGAGGGGAATGCGAAAATAAGAACCTGAAGTGCTATCGGCTTCATCATGAGTTCCGTACTGATGTGGCAAAATTAAGCTTTGAGTGCGACACTTCCGACAAGAATACGATGTTGTCGGTCATGTATGCGGTCCTCAATGCGTTTGCTGCGGCATTCAGCATAGAAAGAAGGGATATAAAAGCGTGCCTGACATACAAGCAAAACGGTAAAACCAAAGAGCATCAGATCATAATTTACGACGCGGTGCCCGGAGGTGCCGGGCACTCGAGAAGGCTCGCCACCCAAGACGGTGCTGTGTTCAAAAAAGTTATCGAAGACGCTGTGAGAAATTTGAGTTCTTGCACTTGTTCTCCGTCATGTTATAGATGTTTACGCAGTTATGAGAATCAAAAGATACATGAACTGCTGGACAGAAAAAAAGCCTTGGACTTTTTGAAACAGTTATGTGAATAGCGGTATGAAATATCAGACATCGTTGCCATATTCAGAGTAGCTCAAAGGTATGGTCTCCGCCATCCCTTTTAACCTATTTTTACTACGTACGCCCGATCCATCCGGCATCAAAGCATCTTCGTTTCTTTCGCGCTTCGTTTCCTCGCAAAGCCACTTCACCCGCCAATTCAAACACTTCACGGGCAGGGCCCCCGGCGACTACCGCGACCGCATCCGCACCTGACGCCCCATCGCCTCTGCCTACGAGGCTCTCACCTCCGCATTTGCCTCCCACACTTACGACCATTTCTGCTCGTACGGTTCGATTTTCTGTCGATTTACTCCACCAGCATAGCAAAAGGGACGGCAAACGCCGTCCCTTTTGCTATGCTGGTGACAACACTCACTGGCGAGAACCTTGCGCGCGTTCGAAACATACGGGCGAGGCGCATGTTCTCATTACATTGTGCGTAAAAGAGTTCCTTCGCGCGCAGGTTCGGCGGCTTGCGGCGCATCCCTAAAAAGAAATTTTCGGCATTTGCAAGACGCTTTCGCCGTCAGGCGAATGACCTGTTGTCCCCACCAGAAAACCCACTGTTTAGTGGGTTTTTTCATGTCCCCGAAATCGTTTACTTTGTAAACTTGACATCAAAATCGCACCGAAATGATGTCAAAAATGATGTCAAATTTGATGTCAAAAATGATGTCAGAATTCCGGGAGAAAATCGCCGTAGATCTCGCGGATCTCCGCTGCTGTCACGTCGGGGCTATACGTAGTATAGACGTCGTTCGTGATACGGCTGCCTCCGGCATGTCCCATCATCGTCTGACGGTCACCCGGACCATAGCCTCGCAAGTGTTTAGGTCTTCCGTGAAAGCGATCGGTGATCATAATTTGTATCGATCTCGGCACGTCATTAATGAGCAACATAAAAACAAGAGCCCATATTACGGACTCCTGCAGCCGCCAAGGTAAAACCCGGCGTCCCCAAATCTTTGTCGAAATCGATTATTTTTTTAGTTTTCACGACGAGATCGTCAAGTGTTTTGCCTTAACGCCGAAACAGAGCGACCCCTGCTCAACAATTTATACGCTTCTAAGGCAAAATCAGCCTATTTATTTTGTTTACGTGTCCGATTGGACCGGGCCGTCCGCGGAAAAAGCGCAAGGGAAGCCCGTATTTTCACGCTTGATTTATTTATAGTTATCAGTATTGACATTAAAGAAACATCTAATGTATTATTATAATTAAGCATAGGTATGCGCCGAACGGCTTATTCGGCGCAAGCGACAGGCGTTTTTGATAGAGGGCGAAGGGATGAGAAAAAAAGTTTTTTTGTGGTTGGCAATTTTTTGCTGTTTAGCGTTTACGGTCGGCATCCTCGCTGCTTGCAACGGCGGCGACAGCACCCAGACGGGAGGACAAACTCCTGCCGACAGCTCCGCATATGCCGGGCGGTATTATGAGGAAGTGAACGGGCGGTTGGACGCGGACTCCTGGATAGAATTGGGTGATGACTGGACGTGGGTCGATTCCGACACCATGATGGGCACATTCACCGTGGACGGGAGCAGCATTCATTTTTATTGGGTGACGGCGTCCGAGCCGATGTTCGACGGCACGATCTTCGACGGGGAATTCACCGTAAACATTTTAGGCACGCTGTGCAAGTACAAACAGGGGACGCCTTCCGCAGACACGCCGGAGGAGCCCGACGAGGGCGATCCCGATGACGAAAAGCCTGAGGAGCCGGAAGGGGAATATCACACCGTCACTTTCGATGTGAACGGCGGCGAAGAAGCTGTCCTCCCTCACGAATATTTAGTCGGCGCACTGATGTCGCTCCCCACGCCGACGAGAGAAGGCTACCGGTTTTGGGGATGGTTTGACGAGCTGGGAGTCCGTTATGACAACTCATCCGTCATGCCGAATGAAGATCTGACTCTTACGGCGGAGTGGAAGATCATCGTCACGTCTTATGAGGATGAGTATATCTATTTCAAGCCGGCGACAGAGGGCAAAAAGAATTCGGACAGCTACTATGACCGCTACGCGAGCTCCGGGATACACCACTATATGTATTTGGAATTGGAGAGCGACAGCATCGGCGGTCCGGAAGCGGTGGGCTCCTCAAACAATCTTGACCTTGCCTCGCGCGTGGACATGGATTTTTCCGTTGCGGACGGCTATACGCTCACCTGGTACAACGACAGCGGTTTCACCTCCATCAACGGCGCGCAGCGGTTCACGCTAGGTTACGGCAGCAACATTTATTTCCTCACCGTCAGCGAGGGTTCGCGAGTCGTCCAGCGCTACCTCATCGATTTTTATATCAAGTACGACTATTACATCTCGCTGTACAGCAACATTTACGAAAACGAGTCTTACAATGAGGAAAACAGGGTCAGGGTCATCGAAGGCGAAAAAATCGCATTTTCCGACTTGGAGCAAAAGGCGGAAAGGGATTTTGAATTTGACAAGTGGGTGTATTTTAACTATGACCTGGGCGAGTATGCGGAGTTCGATTTCGACGTAGCCATATATAAGAACTGGTCTTTATATCAAACGTTCAAGCCTCAGACCATAACGGCGAACCTTAACGGAGGGAGCATGGACGAAGAGCTGCTCATAACGCCGTACACTCCCTATCAGCAGCTCCCCGTGCCTACAAAAGAAAACTATGACTTTATAGGCTGGCAGCTTGCGGACGGGGACTATTTCGCGGATATAACGGGCTACGGTTCCACCACGCTGCTTTCCTACGACAACTACTTCAAGTCATTGAAGGCGGAGTTCCGTCCCAAGAAATATTACAAGGACGTGTCCGATGAAGGGGATACCATCTCCTTTGTGAGCACGGTCCCCGTTGTGTTTTATACGGACGAAAGCCGCGCGAAGATCCACGAGATATACTACCTTCCCACGGAACTGTTGCCTTACAGCCCCGTGCCCGATGCCGTGCCTTTGACGGGGGACGATATCTTCCTCGGCTGGAGGTCATATTACGGCACGGATGAAGCCGAAATATTCGACTTCAACCAAGCAATAGAAGTGCCGACGAGCGTTTTCCCAGAGTTCCGTGCGGCGACGTACGACAGCGAAGTCGGCATAGGCAACGGGTACACTTTCACAAGCGATAGCAGTTTCGACACTCATCATGTGACGGTGTGGCTCCCTTCGAGCGGCGAATATATTCTTACCGTGAGCGGCAAAGCCGGCATATCGGTCGCGGCATACGGGGAGTACGAGGCTTCCTCTTACACTTCTACGTCATCACGCCCGGCAACGATAGTTTTGCTGTGCGACGATCTGTCCGGAAGATCTGCGACCGTGACCCTGAAACAAACAAGCGGCAAAGTTACTTTGAGTTTGTCGGGAGAAAGCGGCTATTCCGATCAATCGCAGAAAATCGACCCCACGACGGCGAAATACGGCGAATTCGGCAAAGAGGTTTTGCTGAACGCACGGGAGAATGTCGGGGGCATATTCCTGGGATGGTATGACGAGGATGACGTTCAGGTGAGCGGCAAAGGGAGCTACTTATACATGTTCACCATGCCCGGCAACGAGGTCACATACACCGCGAAGTGGGCAAAGGTGAGCGTAGTCAGCGAGGACACCGCAAAAGGTACGGTGTCGCAATTGACAAAGAAATATCTCCCCGGAGAGGAAGTGAGCGTAACGGCAACCACTAAATCGGGTTATACATTCATAGGCTGGTATAACGGGGATGAAAAAGTCGCGGACACGCTGACCTACAAGTTTGAGATGCCTGCGGAAGACGTGACTTACACCGCGAAGTGGATAGCTTGTCCTGTCAACTTGGAAGTCAGCAATGCGGATGCAGGCAGCGTCGGCATGCCGACTACCACAGTGGCAGGGGAGCGTGTTGCGATAACGGCAACAACAAACCCCGGATATACGTTTATCGGTTGGTATAAAGGGGATGAGAAGTTGACGGACAGCTTGACTTATGAATTCACGATGCCCGAGGAGAACGTGACATACACCGCGAAGTGGCAATTGTGTGCCACCACACTCACAGTCAATGATGAAAATGCTGGTAGCGTAAGCGGTTTGGAAGGACCCACTATTGTTGGTAATAAAGTTTCCGTGATTGCAACAACAAACCCCGGCTATACATTCATAGGCTGGTATAACGGTGAAGAGAAGTTAACGGACAGTTTGACTTATGAGTTCACAATGTCGGCGGAGAATGTGACATACACCGCGAAGTGGATAAAAGTCACGGTTGAAAGTGAAGATACGACAAAAGGAACGGTGTCACAATTGACGGACACTTATGTTTTCGGAGAAGAAGTGAGTGTAACGGCGACGACCAATCTCGGTTATACGTTTATCGGCTGGTATAACGGGGATGAGAAGTTGACGGACAGTTTGACCTATGAGTTCACGATGCCCGAAGAGAGCGTGACATACACCGCGAAGTGGATAAAAGTCACGGTTGAAAGTGAAGACACGGCAAAGGGAACGGTGTCACAATTGACGGACACTTATGTTTTCGGAGAAGAAGTGAGCGTAACAGCCACGACCAATCTCGGATATACGTTTATCGGCTGGTATAACGGGGATGAGAAGTTGACGGACAGCTTGACTTATGAATTCACGATGCCCGAGGAGAACGTTACATACACTGCGAAGTGGATAAAAGTCACGGTCGAAAGTGAAGACACCGCAAAAGGTACGGTGTCACAATTGACGGACACTTATGTTTTCGGAGAAGAAGTGAGCGTAACGGCGGCGACCAATCTCGGATATACGTTTATCGGCTGGTATAACGGGGATGAAAAAGTCGCGGACACGCTGACCTACAAGTTTGAGATGCCTGCGGAGAATGTGACCTACACTGCGAAGTGGATAAAAGTCACGGTCGAAAGTGAAGACACGGCAAAGGGAACGGTGTCACAATTGACGGACACTTATGTTTTCGGAGAGGAAGTGAGCGTAACGGCGGCGACCAATCTCGGATATACGTTTATCGGCTGGTATAACGGGGATGAGAAGTTGACGGACACGCTGACCTACAAGTTTGAGATGCCTGCGGAAGACGTGACCTACACTGCGAAGTGGATGATGAACGCGGAAATGGAGCCTTTCGTATTCACCTCCACACAGACATCGCTCTCAATCACCGGAGTAAACACGAAAGATGCGACATCATTGACCATTCCGTCTTATGTGACTCATATAGGTTCTGATGCCTTTTCGGGTTGCAATGCTTTGGCTTCCATCGAGGTTGATGTGAGCAACACCACTTACGCAAGCGTGGACGGGATTTTGTATAACAAAGCAAAGACAGAATTTGTTCATATCCCGGATGCGATCACAGGAGATGTGGAAATACCCGGCGGCGTGACGAGCATAGCGAACTACGCCTTCTCGGGTTGTGGCAATTTGACTTCCATCACCATCCCTGACAGCGTGACTAGCATAGGGGATGGGGCATTCCGGGGTTGTACTGACTTGGAGTCCGTCGTCATTCCGAATAGCGTGACTAGCATAGGGGGCAGTGCCTTCTCGGGTTGCAGCTCGCTTGAAAGCATGACCATACCTTTCGTTGGCGATGAGGTAGGCAAGACATCTTCAGACACCTATCAATATCCCTTCGGATATATCTTCGGCACGTCGTCATATACGGGTGGCACGGCAGTCAGGCAGTACTATTATGGCAGCAGCACATCAAGCACAACATCAACAACCTATTACATCCCGTCCTCATTGCGCAGCGTTACTGTGACAGGCGGAAATATTCTGTATGGTGCTTTCAATAATTGTTCGATGTTGACATCGATCACCATCCCGGACAGCGTGACGAGTATAGGGGAGCGCGCGTTCTACGGTTGCAGCGGCTTGACCTCCGTCACCATTCCGAACAGCGTGACGAGCATAGGAGAATATGCCTTCTATGGTTGCGCTGCCGAGATCGTTTGGGGAGATGCTCCTGAAATCACGGAAATAGGCGATTATGCTTTCTACGGATATGAAGGGACGAGCATCACCATCCCTGACAGCGTGACGAGCATAGGGGATGATGCCTTCTCCGGTTGCGACAGCCTGGTTTCCGTTTATTACACCGGTGATATAGCGAGTTGGCTTGAAAAGAGCTGGCATAGCGAGGTGATGGCTAGCGGACGGATGTTGTATTTGGACGGCAACAAGGTGGAGGGAGAGGTCTTCATCCCGGATGGAACGACCTCTATCCCGTCCTATGCGTTTGCTTATCAGACGGGCGTCACTTCCGTCACCATCCCGAACAGTGTGACGAGCATTGGAAGAGGTGCCTTTGGAGGTTGCGGCTCACTCAGGAGCATAACAATACCGTTTGTCGGCGCGGAAGCAGGCAATACATCTTCCGACGCCTACCAATATCCCTTCGGATATATCTTCGGAGCGTTGTCCTATACCGGAGGAGAGTCGATCAGGCAGTACTACTATTATCGCCGCAACCCATCAAGCACGACTTGGAACACTTATTACATCCCGTCTTCATTACGGAGCGTGACTGTGACGGGTGGAAATATTCTATATGGCGCGTTCTATAATTGCTCTATGCTGACCTCCGTTACTATTGGGAACGGCGTGACGAGCATAGGCAAGGAGGCCTTCTATGGTTGCACTGGCTTGACCTCTGTCTCCATTCCGGACAGCGTGACGAGCATAGGTGGGTATGCCTTCTATGATTGCAGTTCGCTTGAAAGCATAACCATTCCTGACGGCGTGACGAGCATAGGAGAGGACGCTTTTTCGGGTTGCGACAGTTTGACCTCCATCACCATCCCGGACAGCGTGACGAGCATAGGGGATGATGCCTTCCGTAATTGCAGCGGCTTGACCTCCGTCACCATCGGGAACGGGGTGACTAGCATAGGGGAGTATGCCTTCTCGGATTGCACCTCTCTCGAGTCCATCACCATCCCGGACAGCGTGACGAGCATAGGGGATGATGCCTTCCGTAATTGCAGCGGCTTGACCTCCGTCGCCATCGGGAACGGGGTGACTAGCATAGGGGAGTATGCCTTCTCGGATTGCACCTCTCTCGAGTCCATCACCATCCCGGACAGCGTGACGAGCATAGGTGATGATGCCTTCCGTAATTGCAGTGGATTGACGTCTGTCACCATCGGGAACGGGGTGACTAGCATAGGGGAGTATGCCTTCAATGGTTGCACCGGTATAGTGTCCGCGACAATGCCCACCCTTGCGATCGCTCATGTTCCGCAAGGCAGCTTGCAAACGGCCGTGTTGACGAGCGGCGAGAGTATTGAGGCGAATGCCTTCTCGGGTTGCACCTCCTTGACATCTGTCACCATTCCTGACAGCGTGACGAGCATAGGGCAGGGTGCCTTCTCTGGTTGCACCTCCCTCACTTCGCTCACCATTCCTGACAGCGTGACGAGCATAGGCTCTTCTGCCTTCTCCGGTTGTAGCGGACTGACCTCCGTCACCATCGGGAACGGGGTGACTAGCATAGGCTCTTCTGCCTTCTCCGGTTGTAGCGGACTGACCTCCGTCACCATTCCTGACAGCGTGACGAGCATAGGGCAGGGTGCCTTCTACGCTTGCACCTCTCTCGAGTCCATCATCATTCCTTTCGTCGGCGCGACAAAAGACGGGACAACTAATACGCACTTCGGATATATCTTCGGGGCATCGAGTTATAGCAGCAACGGCAGATATGTTCCCACTTCATTGAAAGAAGTCACCATAACGGGAGGGACGAGCATAGCGAACTACGCCTTCTCGGGTTGTGGCAATTTGACTTCCATCACCATCCCTGACAGCGTGACTAGCATAGGGGATGGGGCATTCCGGGGTTGTACTGACTTGGAGTCCGTCGTCATTCCGAATAGCGTGACTAGCATAGGGGGCAGTGCCTTCTCGGGTTGCAGCTCGCTTGAAAGCATGACCATACCTTTCGTTGGCGATGAGGCAGGCAAGACATCTTCCGACACCTATCAATATCCCTTCGGATATATCTTCGGCACGTCGTCATATACGGGCGGCACGGCAGTCTGGCAGTACTATTATGGCAGCAGCACATCAAGCACAACATCAACAACCTATTACATCCCTTCGTCATTGCGTAGCGTGACAGTGACGGGTGGGAACATTCTTTATGGTGCTTTCTATAATTGTTCCATGCTGACCTCCGTCACCATCGGGAACGGGGTGACTAGCATAGGCTCTTCTGCCTTCTCCGGTTGTAGCGGACTGACCTCCGTCACCATTCCTGACAGCGTGACGAGCATAGGGTCTTTTGCCTTCTCCGGTTGTAGCGGACTGACCTCCGTCACCATTCCTGACAGCGTGACGAGCATAGGAGAATATGCCTTCAATGGTTGCGCTGCCGAGATCGTTTGGGGAGATGCTCCTGAAATTACGGAAATCGGCGATTATGCTTTCCGCGGATATGAAGGGATTAGCATCACCATTCCTGACAGCGTGACGAACATAGAGAACTATGCCTTCCAGGGCTGCAGCGGTTTGACCTCCGTTACAATCCCTGACAGTGTGACGAGTATAGGGTATGGAGCTTTCTACGGTTGTGACAGTCTGGTTTCCGTTTATTACACCGGTGATATAGCGAGTTGGCTTGAAAAGAGCTGGCATAGCGAGGTGATGGCTAGCGGACGGATGTTGTATTTGGACGGCAACAAGGTGGAGGGAGAGGTCTTCATCCCGGATGGAACGACCTCTATCCCGTCTTATGCGTTTGCTTATCAGACGGGCATCACCTCCGTCACCATCCCGGACAGCGTGACGAGCATAGGGAGCGGCGCCTTCTCGGGCTGCGACAATTTGCAATACAACGAATATGACAACGCGTCCTATCTCGGAAACGCGGAAAACCCGTATTTAGTGCTCATCAAGGCAAAAGACACGTCGATAACTTCGGTCAATATCCATGACTCGACGAAATTAATATACGAGTATGCATTCTCCGGGTGCAGCGGCTTGACCTCCGTCACCATCCCTGACAGCGTGACGAGCATAGGAGATGGGGCGTTCTCCGGTTGCAGCTCGCTTGAAAGCATAACCATACCTTTCGTTGGCGATGAGGCAGGCAATACATCTTCCGACACCTATCAATATCCCTTCGGATATATTTTCGGTAAGTCGTCATATACGGGTGGCACGGCAGTCAAGCAGTACTATTATGGCAGCAGCACATCAAGTACAACTTCAACAACCTATTACATCCCGTCCTCATTGCGCAGCGTTACTGTGACAGGTGGGAACATTCTGTATGGTGCTTTCTATGATTGCTCTATGTTGACCTCCGTCACCATTCCTGACAGCGTGACGAGCATAGGGGAGAGAGCCTTCAATGGTTGCGCTGCCGAGATCGTTTGGGAAGATGCTCCTGAAATCACGGAAATAGGCGATTATGCTTTCTACGGATATGAAGGGATTAGCATCACCATTCCTGACAGCGTGACGAGCATAGGAAGTAACGCTTTCAACGGTTGCAACAGCCTGACCTCAATTTATTATGCTGGTGATATGACAAGTTGGCTTGAAAAGAGCTGGCAAAACCGTGTGATGTCCAGCAGACGAGTGCTGTATTTAGATGGCAACAAGGTGGAGGGAGATATCACTATCCCGGATGGAACGACCTCTATCCCGTCTTATGCGTTTGCTTATCAGACGGGCATCACCTCCGTCACCATTCCTGACAGCGTGACGAGCATAGGGGAGTATGCCTTCCGTTATTGCAGCGGCTTGACGTCCGTGACCATAGGGGACGGCGTGACGAGCATAGGGGAGTATGCCTTCCAGTATTGCAGCGGCTTGACCTCCGTCACCATTGGTAACGGCGTGACGAGCATAGGGCTTGGGGCATTCGGAATGTGTTACGCCTTGACCTCAATCACAATCCCTGACAGCGTGACGAGCATAGGGGAGTATGCCTTCCAGTATTGCAGCGGCTTGACCTCTGTCACCATTCCGGATAGCGTGACGAGCATAGGGGAGTATGCCTTCCAGTATTGCAGCGGCTTGACCTCCGTCACCATTGGTAACGGCGTGACGAGCATAGGGCTTGGGGCATTCGGAATGTGTTACGCCTTGACCTCAATCACAATCCCTGACAGCGTGACGAGCATAGGAAGTAACGCGTTCTGGTTGTGCAATAGCTTGTCGTCGGTCACATTTAAAGTAACGGAAGGATGGCACGCATATGGCAACACATCGACAAGCGACGTTTCGTTTGATGGCAGCGACCTTTCCAATACGTCAACAGCGGCAATCTATCTTAAATCACAATATGCATCTTATTACTGGGAACGCGAGGTCAATGAGTAAGATCGCGATCGACCGTATCAATGTTCATTGAACCGATATTCATTGAGCACCCGGCAAATGCTCACTTCCCAACGGCACGGACCCTCCGCGCCGTTGGTTTTCTATTACAAAAAACTCGGCATGCGCCGAGTTTTGTGACAGGTGAACGAGTTTGTAACGCGTTGCGGTGTTCGGGTCGGATATGTTGCGACCCGAAAGGTGTTATACGCTGTGTGTGTTTGACCAAGGTGTGCCTTGCGTCGCTTTTTGTCGGGCGGTGTTGCCGTTCGGGGCACATTTCCCGTGCGAGTGGGGCGGAAGGGGAGGTCAGCCGAGCTCGGGGATGGGGATGATCGCGCCGAAGCACAGGCAAAGGAAGAAGCAGGCGAACGCCACCACGCAGCCCGTCGCCCCGAAAAAGAGGTTGAGGCGCGCGACTCCCGACTTGGGCTTGGCAACGGCGGTCAGGATTATGCCGGTCACGCCGAGCGCCAGGGCAATGACGTTGATGCAGATGCCCGACTGTATGAGAGGGAAAGAGGATTCCCTGACGCTGCCGGGAATGAGGAACACCACGAAAGTGATCACCGCCATGAGGAAGGAGCCGATCGTGAGCCCCAGCCCTGCGAAGACCAACTTTTTGTTCTCCTGTATTTCCTCTTTCTGCTTCTTTGCTTCCATATCAAATATTTTAACTTAAACCGCGCCGATTGTCAATACGCGCGCGGATGTTTGCGCGTGAGAACGCGCAAGGATCTACCGCGAATATGCCCGTGTCGTAGCGCAATTATCGCTTACGGCGCTGCCGCTATCGCCGGAACGTGTCTTACCGTGTGTTTGTTTTCCTGCCGGTACCGTCGAGGAGGGGCGGCGGCAGGGTGTTCAGAGTGGCGCCGTCACAAAGTAAGCGTCCGCGCCGCCGAAGCTCTCGAAATATATCCCGTCGGAGGAAGAGGTGGAGAACGCAAGGAGGAGTTCCCCATCGGCGAACCTTGCCATGACGCGCCCGTCGCCGTCATACGCCAGCAGAGGGGAGAAGTCCGTCCCGTTTTCGGAGAGCATCACGGTGGTTCTGCCGTCGTCGTCGCAAGACGCGAAGAGGCGCAGGTCGTCCTGTTGTGCCACTTCGATCACCCTTCCGACGGAAAGCGCGGAGGGCGCGGATGCGATGAGGTCCAGGTGACGGCAATAGGTGTTCGCGCCGCCCGAGTGCAACAGCGTCACGGACACTCCGTCGGCAAACAGAGCTCCTTCCGACACCCCGTCCGCCACGGTGGACGCCTCCTCCGCGCCCGTGCTCCCGATGACCGCAAGCAGCATCCCGTCCTGCCTTTCAGCCAGCATGCACAGCGCCGGCGCGTCCTCGCCGGCAAGGGGAACTATCTGCCTGAAAACGCAGTTTTCATATCTTTTTACGACATTAAAACCATCTTTATGAGAAAAACGTATCACCGCGACGTCTTCGCCTTCCCGGGCGAAAAGGAGGATGCCCTCCCCAATGACGACGCCTTCCGCCACCTCGTATTTGCCCGACAGAAAGAAGGGGGAATGAGTGACGGTCAGCCCTTTTTCGACCGTGTGACAGCCAAGTTTCCCGTCCTCTGCGGAGAACACCGTGAGCGCATTTCCGTTCAGGAGAGTGAACGCGGAGGTGAAGCCGGGCAGGGCGCAGCGTCCTTTCTCGCTGCCTTCCGCGTCGAAGACCACAAGGCTGCCTTCCCCTCCTTCGGATATGAGGGTGGCGACCCCGTCGGCGGTGAGTTTACCTCCTCCGAACACACTGTCCTTCTCCGCAAAACGCGTCACGGCGATCAGGGCGTCATCCTTCCACACCGCGACGTACAGCCCTGCGCCGCGGCAGTCGTATTCCGCCGAGGAGGAGGAAAAGAAGAGGTAAGTCGCCTCCGACGTGAACACGGCGTCCAGCAGGATGTCATCTCCCTCGCCGCCCGTGTGCGCGACCTGCATCCCGGCAAAGTTTTGCGTGGGACGGGGCAGTTCGGTGAACACGGGTTCGTGGGGCGGCTGTTCGTCGGACGAGGGCGGAAGGACGGGCTGCGCGTCGCCTGCATCCGCGCCGCTGCCTTTGGTGACGTACAGAGCGTCGTACATTATGTATGCCCCCACCGCGACGGTGCAGAGCAAAATGATCACAAGCCATTTGGCGATGGTTTTTTGTCGTTGCATTTCACACCTCGCCGCATTGTAACATCGATGACGGACGCAATTTTTCCGTTCGCGTCGTCGGATATCTTTCGCATCGGGGGTGCGGCGAACGCCCTCGTAAGCACTGGATAAAGGCGTTTTGAAAGCAACTCGTCCTGACGCACGACGAACGCGCCGTGTTTTTTCGCGAGTTCCGCATTGGGGAGCTGGTCGCCTCTGGACGCTCCTTTGGGGAGGGGAACGAACACGGCGCGTTTCCCGAGGGCGGCGAGTTCGGCGACGGCGGTCGCTCCGGCGCGCGACAGGACGAGGTCGCTCGCGGCGTACAGCGCGCCCATGTCGTCGGAGTACTCCGTGCGGATGTAGCCGGGCATATCGGGAGGGCAGTCCGCGGCTTTCCCTCTGCCGGTCAGGTGGATGACGACGCAGCGTTTCACAAGGTGCGGAAGCAATTCCGTTACGGCGGCGTTGAGGGCGGCGGCTCCGCTGCTGCCTCCCGTCACGAGCAGGACTTTTGCGGAGGGGGGAATGCCGAGCGCGCGTCTTGCCGCCCCTCCGTCACGGCAGAAAAGATCCTCCCTCACGGGCATCCCGACAAACTCGCCGAACTTGCACCCCGGATACGCGCACAGCGCATAAGCGCCTTTTAACTTTGCAATACGGTTTGATAAACCCGGCGTTGCGTCGGATTCGTGACATATGACGGGGATGTGCATCTTTGTTGCGGCGAGGACGTAAGGGAGGGCGGCGAAGCCTCCTTTCGAGAAGACGAGTTCGGGTGAAAACTTTTCCATCGCGGCTTGCGCGGCGCGCACTCCGCGGCGCAGGACGCTCGGGATGCGCAGGTCGTTCCGCAGGCTTTCAGGCGACAGCGAGCGCGCCAGTTTTATGCAGGGGACTCCCACGTAGTCAAGCCCTGCGAGCTTTGCCGCCTTTTCCTCCGGAGTCTCCCCGTCGCCCCCTCCGTACACCGCTTCCACGCCCAGTCTGTCGAGCGCGGGCAGGAGAGCGAGGTTGGGGTAAATGTGTCCGCCCGTGCCTCCTCCCGTCAGCAATATCCTTCTCATGTCGCCTCCTTCGGGGATATTTCGCCCCTTCGTGTTTTCATAGTATGCGCAGGCGGATTTTTAGTTTGCATTCCTCGGGCACTTATGTTAATATTATTCACGGTCAACGATACATCACTTAAAGGCGGAGATTATGAAAACCGAAAAATTCACCAGTTTCGACAATACCATTTTGCAATGCTATCTCTGGAACGACGTCAAAAACCCCAAGGGCGTCGTGCAGATCTCTCACGGTATGGCGGAACACGCAAGACGTTACGACGCGTTCGCCAAGTTCCTCAACGCCAACGGCTACGTCGTCTTTGCCGACGATCACCGCGCCCACGGCATGACCAGCACCAAGCAGAGCAAAAAGGGTATCTACGGCTATCACAAGGGCGACATCTACAACGACACCGTGCGCGACGAGATCGCCATCACCGCTCACCTCAAAGAGCGTTTCGGCGTCCCTGTCGTCTATCTCGGGCACAGCTACGGCAGCATGCTGGGGCAGCGTTACATAGAGATGAAGAACGAGTCCTGCGGCGCGATACTGTGCGGCTCTGCGAACATGAAGGGCGCATTGCTCGGCGTGGGCTGCGCGGTGGCGAACGTGCAATATAAGCTGCTGGGCGGCGAGAAGGCTGGCAAGCTGCTCAACGCGCTCAGTTTCGGTTCTTACAACGCCAAATTCAAGAGCGACAAGACGGATTATGCCTGGCTCTCCCGTGACAAGGAGCAGGTCAAGAAGTACATCCTTGACGAGCAGTGCGGCGGAGTGATGTCCATCGCGTTCTTCAAGTTCTTCTTCAACGGATTGAAGGATTCCTACAAAAAGGAGAACCTCGCAGGCATAGACAAGAACAAGCCCATCGCGATATTCAGCGGCGCGCTCGACCCCGTGGGCGGAGCAGGCAAGCTGGTGGACAAGCTCTACAAACAGTATGTGGATCTCGGAGTCAAGGACGTCAGCCTGAAACTTTACGCCGACGCCCGTCACGAGATACTCAACGAGGTCAACAACGCGGAGGTCTATGCGGACTTCCTCGCCGCGATAGACAAGATGACCGCAAACGCGTAACTTTCCGGGGATGCCCGTGCGCCGTCCGACGTTTAGTCGGGCGGCGTTTTGATTTTGTGCGGTCGGGCAGCATATTGAGATGGCGCGGAATTTGTCATTAAGTTGTTAAAAACGCTTTTGTATCGCAAGATGTTGTGGTATAATCACTTTATAATTCTATATTTTATGTTGCACGCACGGCGTGCACGCGCATTAAGAGCGCGCGCCGCGCCGCGTCACGGGAGTTTGGAATGGCTCAGGAGAAGGGGTATAATGCCGGTGATATAAGCGTCCTCGAAGGGCTGGACGCGGTGAGGAAACGTCCCGGTATGTACATCGGCACCACGGGCTCCAAGGGGATGCATCACATCCTTTGGGAGATCATCGACAATTGCGTGGACGAAGTCGCCAACGGCTACGGCGACACCGTCACCATAGAATTGCTGGACGGCAACGTGGCAAGGGTGAGCGACAACGGGCGAGGCATCCCCGTGGACAAGCATCCGAAGCTTAAGATCAGCGGCGTGGAAGTGGTGTTCACCCAGCTGCACGCAGGCGCGAAGTTCGACAGCGGACAGTACGCTTACTCGGGCGGTCTGCACGGCGTGGGCGCGTCCGTCACCAACGCGCTGTCGGAGTGGCTCACCGTCGAAGTCAGGCGCGACGGCAATCTTTACCGTGCGGAGTTCCATTCTCCGCAGGTGGGGGCGAAGATAAAGAGCGGCGCGGTCAAGACCCCTCTCACTCTCGTGGGCAGGACGAAGGGAAAGGGGACGACGGTCACTTTCAAGCCGGACGAACGCGTGTTCGGCAGCGAGCTTTTCAAGTACGACGAAGTGACGGAGCGTATGCGCGAGGTGGCTTATCTCAACCGCGGCGTCACCATCGTGGTGCAGGACGAGCGTCTGCCCCTTGCCGGCGGCACCGGAAAGAGCGACACTTTCTGTTATAAGGGCGGCATCGCTGATTACGTCCAGTATCTCAACGAGGGCAGGACCCCCCTTTACGACAAGCCTTTTTACGTGGAGGGCAAGGACGCCAATTTCGAAGTGGCGGTCGCCATCCAGCACACGGACGGGTATGCGGAGAGCATCCACTCCTACGTCAACAACATCCCCACCCCGGACGGCGGCACTCACGAAGTGGGTTTCAAGTCCGCGGTGACAAAGGTCTTCAACGATTTTGCGAGGAAGAACAACATCTTAAAAGAGAAACAGGCGAACCTGCTCGGCGAGGATTTCAGAGAGGGCATGGTGGCGGTGATCACCGTCAAGATGCAGAACGTCCAGTTCGAGGGTCAGACCAAAGGCAAACTGGGCAACCCCGAGGTCAAAAGCAAGGTGGAGAACCTGGTTGCCGAAAAACTGGAAGCGCTCATCGGGATGCGCGGTTTCAAGAGCGCGGCGGAGAAGGTCATTTCAAAGGCGATGGGGGCGGCGAAGTCCAGAGAGGCGGCGAAGCGCGCCAAGGACATCGCGCGTCAGCAGAACAAACTGAACGGAGCCAATCTCATAGGAAAACTGAGCAGTTGCACGGGCAGGAATGCCTCCGTCAACGAGCTGTTCATCGTGGAGGGCGACTCCGCAGGCGGCAGCGCGAAGCAGGCGCGCGACAGGAGTTTCCAGGCGATACTCCCACTCCGCGGCAAGCCGCTCAACGTCGAAAAGGCGCCGTTGGAAAAGATCCTTGCAAACGAGGAGATATCCACCATAATCAGCGCGCTCGGCACGGGCATAGAGCCGGATTTCGACATAAACGACCTCAAATACGACAAGGTCATCATCCTTGCGGACGCGGACCAGGACGGCGCGCATATCAGGGCGCTCCTGCTCACTTTCTTTTTCCGTTACATGCGCCAACTCATCACGGAGGGGCACGTCTACATCGGGATGCCTCCCCTTTACAAGATGCAGAAGAAGGACGAAGTGCGTTATTTCTATGACGACGCCGCGCTCGAAGAGGGCAGGAAAGAGATGGGCAAGAACGCGCTTTTGCAAAGGTTCAAAGGGCTTGGCGAGATGAACCCCGAGCAGCTTTGGGACACGACGATGGACCCGGCGCATCGCGCGCTCACGCGAGTTACCGTGGAGGACGCGGCGGCTGCTGACAAGCGCATCACCGTGCTCATGGGCGATGACAGCGCCGTGAGGAAAGAGTATATCTACAAATACGCCGATTTCAACCGTGTGGACGATTTCGCGGTCGGCGATGAGGACAGGTGACACGGGGAAGGACGCATATGGCTAAACACAAGAGAAACGAGGCGATGCAATACACGGCGGCGGTGTATGACGTGGTGTTCGAGGAGGTCATGCACAACAGCATGCTGCCTTATTCGGAGAACGTCATCCTCGACCGCGCTCTCCCGAGGGTGGAGGACGGGCTGAAACCCGTGCAAAGGCGCATACTTTACGCCATGCACGAGATGGGGCTCACCCCCGACAAACCCTACAAGAAGTCCGCAAGGATAGTGGGCGACTGTCTGGGCAAGTATCATCCTCACGGCGACAGTTCCGTTTACGGCGCGATGGTGAGGATGGCGCAGCCCTTCTCCATGCGCATGAAACTCATAGACGGGCACGGCAACTTCGGCTCTGCGGACGGCGATCCCCCTGCGGCGATGAGATATACCGAAGCGCGCATGAGCCCTCTCGCGTTGGAATTGCTGCGCGATCTCGACAAAGACACGGTGAGCTGGAGCCCCAACTTCGACGACAGCATGGAGGAGCCCAACATGCTGCCCGGCAGGTTCCCCAATCTGCTCGTCAACGGCGCGAGCGGCATAGCGGTCGGGCTTGCGACCAACATCCCCCCTCACAACATGGGGGAGGCGATAGACGCGGTGGTGGCGGTCATAGACGACCCCAAGATCACCACGGCGGAACTTCTGAAAGTCATACACGGGCCGGATTTCCCGACGGGCGGCTTCGTCATCCCAGTGGACAGCATGGAGAGCATCTACGAAACGGGCAAGGGCAGGCTCAAACTGCGCGCGCGTCTTCATGTGGAAGAGGACGCAGGCAGGAAGAACATCGTCATCACCGAGATGCCCTATCAGGTGTCCAAGGCGGAGGTGTTGAAGTCCGTCGCAAAGCTGCGCGACGACAACAAGGAACTGCTCGGCGGCATCAGCGAGATAGTGGACGAGTCGGATAAGACGGGGATGCGCGCGGTCATAAAACTCAAACGCGACACGGACGCAGGCAAGATAGTTTCCTTCCTGATGAAGAAGACGAGCCTGGAAGTGGGCTACTCCGTCAACATGGTGGCGATCGCGGGCGGCAAGCCCGAGCAGATGGGGCTGAAAGACATCCTGACCTATTACGTCGCATATCAGCGCGACATCATCGTGCGCAGGACCACCTTCGACCTCAAAGCCGCAAAACAGCGCGCGGAGATAGTCAAAGGGCTGCTCATCGCGATACGCAACATCGACGAGGTGATAAGGATAATCAAGTCCTCCGAGTCCACTCCCAAGGCAAAACTCGCCCTGCGCGAGCGTTTCGACCTCTCGGACGACCAGGCGCAGGCGATAGTGGATATGCGCCTCAAAGCCCTCACTCACTTGGAGGTGGGCAGGCTGGAAGAGGAACTTCGGGAACTGGAAAAGCGCATCGCGTATCTTTCCGCCATACTCGCGTCGCCGCGCAGACAGTATAACGTGATAAAGGAGGAGATCCTCGCGATAAAAAAGGCGATGTCTTCTCCGCGCGTGTCCGTCATCCTCGACGGAGGGGAGGAGGGCAAGATAGAGCTCCCCACCGCGGAGGAAGCGGTGAGCTACCGCGACGGAGTGCTGGTGCGTTCCTCGGAGGGGACTCTCCGTTTCATGTCGCAGAAGAACTGGTCGGCATTCGTCAGGGACGCCTCGTCCGCGGTGAACGGCGAACTGCCTGCGGAGGCGGTGCAGGTCAATAACAAAGGTTGGGTGTACGCCTTCACGGACAGGGGGAACATAGCGCGCCTGGACGTCACGGACGTTGCGGAGCGCAAGTGGAAGGACAAGGGCATGAACCTCACGCAGTTCAACCGCGAACTTCACCCCGACGAAAAAGCGGTCAAGCTGATGTTCTTCCCCTCCACCCCCGTGGGCGAACTGGTGTTCTTCACTCGCGCAGGTATGGTGAAACGCAGCGATTGGAACGATTTCACTTCCATGCGCGCCCCGGGAAGCGCTATAATACTTGCGGAGGGCGACTCCCTCATCAACGTCGAGAACGCGGATGACGAGCTCAACGTGCTGGAAGTCACCGCGGCAGGACTGTGCCTGGTGTACCGCGTGACGGAGATACCTTTGCAGGGCAGGAAAGCCGCAGGCGTGCGCGGCATGAAGCTGGGAGAAGGGGACAAGATAGCCTTCGGCGGTCAGATAGATGACGAAGGGGAGATAATCGTCATGACGGACACGGGTCACGTCAAGCGCGTCATCGCCTCCACCATAGACCCCGGTTCGCGTTACCTCAAAGGGGTCAAGATAGTGGAGCTCGACCGCGGTTCGGTGGCGTATATCGGCACGGTCAAGATGCCTTACGATCTTGCGGTCCGCACGGGCGAGGGCGTGGGAGTGATAAACACCGACGACATCAGGCTGGACACCAGGACCACGAAAGGCAAACTCATGTATAAGACGGGTATAATCGGCGCGGCGAAAATGCCGGAATGACGCGGAGAAACAGAGGGAAAGGACAAAGGATATGAAAAGGATAGGTTTTGACAGTGAAATGTATATGCGCAGGCAGTCCGAGAAGATATTGGAGCGCATCTCCAAGTTCGGCAAGCTGTATTTGGAGTTCGGCGGAAAACTTTTCGACGACCTGCACGCGGCGAGGGTGCTCCCCGGGTTTGACAAGGCGGCAAAGATAAAGCTGCTGCAAAAGCTCAAAGATCAGGCGGAACTCATCATCTGCGTCAACGCCGGCGACATAGAAAAGAATAAGGTGCGTGCCGACTACGGCATCACCTACGGCAGCGAAGTGGAACGCATGATCGACAACATCTCGGGGATGGGCATCAGCATAAACTGCGTCGTCATCACCATGTTCTGCGATCAGCAAGCGGCTATGGCGTATAAATATAAGCTGGAAAACCGCGGCATAAAAGTGTATCTGCACCGTCCCACGAAAGGTTATCCGCACGAGATAGACACCATAGTGTCCGACGAAGGGTACGGCGCCAACCCGTACATCCCGACCACCCGTCCCCTCGTCGTTGCCACCGCGCCCGGTCCCGGCAGCGGCAAACTCGCCACCTGCCTCAGCCAGCTCTATCACGAGTATAAGCGCGGAGTGAAGGCAGGCTACGCCAAGTTTGAAACTTTCCCCATCTGGAACCTCCCCCTCGGGCACGCCGTCAACGTGGCGTACGAGGCTGCGACGGCGGACCTCAAAGACGTCAACAAAGTGGACAACTTCCACCTGGAAGCCTACGGGCAGATGGCGGTCAACTATAACCGCGACATAGAGGTGTTCCCCGTAGTCAGGAGCATCCTCACCAAGATATCGGGGACGGAACTCGTTTACCGTTCGCCCACGGATATGGGCGTGAACATGGCAGGCTACTGCATCACGGATGACGCCGCGTGCGTGGAAGCGAGCAAACAGGAGGTCATCCGCCGTTACTTCAAGGCGCTCGTGGACTACAAGAACGGCACGGCGAAGCCCTCCACCGTCCACAGGTTGGAGTTTTTGATGTCGGGGCTGGGCATATCTCCGTCGGACAGGAAGGTCGCGGCGGCGGCGCGCGCCAAGAGCGAGATGAACGGCGGCAGAGGAGCGGTCGCCATCGAACTGCCCGACGGCAGGACGGTGACGGGCAAGAATACGGAGATGATGTCCGCCTGCGCCGCCTGCGTGTTCAACGCGGTCAAGGTGCTCGCAGGCATAGACGACTCGGTGAAACTCATCTCGCCGTATGTCATAGGTCCTATCCTGGACCTCAAAACCAAGATACTCAACGAGCGTGAGAATCCGCTCACGCTGGACGAGGCGCTCATCGCGCTGTCCATATGCGCCGCCACCGACCCGAGGGCGGCAAAGGCGACGGAGAAGCTGTCCGAGCTTGCAGACTCCGAGGCGCACTCCACGCATATGCTCATAAAAGCGGATGAGGATCCGTTCAGAAAACTGGGCGTCAATCTGACGTGCGACCCCGAGTTTTTGGACAATCATCTTTACAGCAACTGACGTTGACATGACGTTTTGAGAGGTTAAAATGCCTTTTGATGCAAATGACGGCGCCGTTTCGGTTTGCTCCGAGGAGGGCGCGAAAAGGGAACGCAAGACCAAAGTCGCCGTGAGCGCCGTGGCAGGCACGGTGAATATGGGGCTTGGCGTGATCAAAGTGATGGTGGGGCTTTACACCAGCAGTTTGAGCATACTCACGGACGGGGTGAACAACTTCGGCGACGTGCTGTCCAACGCAGGCGCCGCGGTGGGGTTCGGCGTGGAAAATAAGCCTCCGTCCAGGCGTTTCCCGGGCGGCTTGGGCAGGTCGGAGTATGTGGTCACGCTGCTTATGGCGATCATCATAATCGGCGTGGGCGGCGGTTTTGCGTACTCCGCGCTGGACAGGGTGTTCTTTCATCCCGTCATCACTTTCTCGTGGGTGCAGTTCGGGGTGATCGCCGCCACCATAGCGGTGAAGATCGCGCTCGCAGCGGTGTTCCGAGTCTTTTACAAAAAGTTCGGTTCCCCGGTCCTGAAAGCCCAGACGCTGGACAGCGTCATGGACGCGTGCATCACTACATTTGCTTTGCTCGGGCTCTTCCTTTCGCGCTATATCAGCTTTCCCGTGGACGCGTTCATAGGGCTTGCGATAAGCGTCGTGATGATAGCGTCGGGCTTGAAGATCGCGTTCTCGGCGTGTTACAAACTCATGGGCGGAGCGGACTTAAAACGCGAAAACGGGCTTAAAAACCTATCTCTTTCGCAGAAAGGCGTGACGGACGTGCGCGTGAGAGTGTATGATTTCGGCACAAAGTACGCCGAAGCCACGGTGGAACTGGTTTACGAAAACGACCTGCGGCAGGAGGATAAGACCGCCGCGGAATACAGGATCGCAAGGACGGCGCGGAAAAACGGTATTTCCGTGACTTTCGTGCGCTCCGCAGAAGAACAAGAAAAATAAAGCTATTCCGTCGATGGGCGGAACAAGGAGGGACAATGAGAGCGGAAGACGAAAAGGATATCTCCGTAAAAGAGGAGAACACCGCAGCTTCCGAGGCGGCGGAGGACAAAGCCGCAGAAACGGAAGCCACCGCCGGTGAAGAGAGCGCGGCGAGCGCTCCCGTGACCGACGCGGAGGCGGAGCAGGCGGACGACAGAGCGTTCGAAGAGGGCGCGAGTTCGGCGGAGGCAGAGGACGCAGCGGCGCCCGACGCCGAAAACGAGGAGGAGTACTTCTCCGAAAAACAGCCTCCCAAACGCAAAAAGAGGCTGCGCCGCAAGGATATGACGCCCGAACAGAAGAGGCGCCGCACCATACGCGACCTCATCATCACCGGGACGGTGTTCGGCGTGGTGCTGGTTTTCTTCGCCATCTGCGCGCTGTGCAGCTGGGTGGGTTACAGCGGCAACTTCGATTACATAGCCAACGAGGTGCAGCCGGTGGACTACGACAGCGCCTTTACTCTCATCAACCCGTCGGAGAGCGACACGGGTTACTATGAGTTTGTGGCTTCTTCCGAGAAGGACGAGTTCAAGGTGGTGCATCTCACCGACGTGCATATCGGTGCAGGCGCGTTCTCCGCGCAGAAGGACAGATGGGCTTTGGAGGCGGTCAGCACGATAGTGCACCGCGCAAAACCCGACCTCGTCATCGTGACGGGCGACATGGCGTATCCCGTCCCCTTCCAGGCAGGCACCTTCAACAATAAGCGCGAGGCGGAGATGTTCGCCGCGCTCATGGAGAAGCTCGGGGTTTACTGGACCATCACCTTCGGCAACCACGACACGGAGATATACAGCCTTTACGACCGTGACGAGATCGCGTCGCAGGTCTATATGGACAAGGCGAAATATCCTCACTGCCTTTTCCGTGAGGGGCCGGGCGACATAGCCGGCAAGGGCAACGACGTCATCGTCGTCAGACATCCCCAAACGGCTGAGAGCGTGAAGATCACGGCAGAGAACTACGCCGAAAACGTCGGCAGCACCAAGATATCGCAGGCGCTCGTCACCATCGACTCCCATTCCTATACGGACGGCGACTACTTCGGCATCGCGTGGAAGTACGACAACATCCATCAGGATCAGATAGAGTGGTACGCGCAGGAGATGCAGAAACTGACCGCGAAGAACCTCGGGTACGGCGTGCCGGAAGATAAGGCGCAGGTCAAGAACCTCGTCTTCTTCCACATCCCTCTCACCGAGTACGGGACTTATTGGGGAGAGTATAAGAACAACGGGAAAGTGGATACCGACAACGTGAAGTTTGTGCACGGGAAAGCCGGCGAAGACGGCGAGAAGTCCTTCCCCGGCGTCAACAACTGCCAGATGTTCGAAACCATGGTCCTCAACGGCGGTCAGGGCGCGTTCTGCGGACACGACCACTACAACACCTTCGCCATCGACGTGAAAGCCACCGTGAAGGATAAGGACGGCAACGACGTCACGAGCATCGTCCGCCTCAGCTACGGCATGAGCATCGACTATCTCGCATACATCGGCATCGTGGACAAGATAGAGCAGCGCGGCGGTCAGGGTATCCTCATAAGTTCGGACGGGAACTTCTCCACCTGCCATTACCCCTATCAGGGTGACACCGAGCAGACGAGGTGGATCCCGTATGCGGAGGCATATAAGAAAGCAAACTAAGATTATGACACAAAAGACGGGGCATCTCCGCACCTATGCCGAACCGGAACGATACGGACCGGGTCCGGCATGACGGAGGTGCCCCCGTCTTTGAAGCCCGGTGACGGGGCGCAGCCCCCTGTCCGCGCGCCCCGGTCTTAATCCGGACGCGCGGCGGACGGTCACGGATGCACCGTAAAAGGACAGAATAAGTTAGTATGCCTTTTCGAAAAGGGCAGGAGGCGGTATGAAGATCAAGGAAAGAAAGGACGTCCCCGACGTTTACAAGTGGCACCTGGAGGATATATTCCCCGACAACGACGCGTGGGAGGAGTGCTATTTCGCGCTCACCGAACGCATGGGAAGGCTGGCGTCGTACAAGGGCAGACTGTCCGACGACGAGGCGCTGCTCGAATGTCTTACGCTTTCCACATCCCTTTCACACGACCTGAGCAAACTTTATCAGTACGCGCGCATGCGCAGGGACGAGGACTCGCGCGTGTCCGTCTATCAGGGCATGACAGACCGCGCGGACGCCGTCGCGGTGAAACTGTCATCGCTCAGCTCCTTCATCACCCCCGAGCTTGCCGCCATGCCTGCCGAAAAGCTGAAAGAGCTTGCCGCGGCAAAGCGGTTCGCGGACTATTCGGTGATGTTTGCAGACATATTGCGCAACAAGGAGATCATCCTTTCGGACAAGGAGGAAAAGCTGCTTTCGGAGGCAGGCATCTTCGCGGACAACGCGGAAGAAGTTTTCGCCATGTTCGACAACGCGGACATAAAGTTCCGGCCCGTCGTTGACGACAAGGGCAGGGAAACGGAGATGAGCCACGGCAATTACTCCCTCCTCCTTCAAAACCCCGTGCAGGAGGTGCGCAAGGCGGCGTTCGAGAGTATGTTCGCAGCCTACCGCGACCACATCAACACGCTAGCCGCGAACTACGCAGGCAACGTGAAAAAGGATTGGTTTTTTGCAAAGATACGCGGTTTCAATTCCTGTCTGGAACGCAGTATGTTCGCGGAGAACGTGCCTCCTACCTGCTACAAAAAGCTGTTGGAAGCGGTGGGGAAAGGCACAAAAACGCTGCACCGTTACATCGCCCTGCGCCGCAGGATGCTGGGGGTCAAGACGCTGAATATGTACGACCTGCACGTCCCCGTCGTGGAACAGCCTCGCACGGCAAGAACGTACGAAAAGGCGGTTGAAACGGTCAAATCGGCGCTTAAAGTCATGGGTAAGGAGTATTCCGACATTCTCGCTTCCTCGTTCACGGACGGTTGGATAGACGTGTTCGAGAACCGCGGCAAACGCAGCGGCGCGTACAGCTGGGGGTGCTACGGAGTGCATCCTTTCGTCCTGCTCAACTACACGGGCACCGCTCACGACGTGTTCACGATAGCGCACGAGCTCGGGCATTCGCTGCATTCCTATTACTCCGACTCGACGCAGCCCGAAACAAAGTCAGGTTACGAGATATTCGTGGCGGAGATAGCTTCCACCGTCAACGAAGTGCTGCTTTTGAAACATCTTCTCAAAACCGCGAAAGGGGAGGAAAGGACTTATCTGCTCAGTTATTATCTGGATATGTTCCGCACCACTCTCTTCCGTCAGACCATGTTTGCGGAGTTCGAGGCGGAGGCGCACGCCATGGTAGAGAGGGGAGAACCCCTCACCGCGGAGGGGCTTTCGGAGATGTATTACGCCCTCAACAAGAAATATTACGGCAGGGCGGTCAAGCACAATGAGGAGATACGTTACGAATGGGCGCGCATCCCTCACTTTTATTCCTCTTTCTATGTTTACAAGTACGCCACGGGACTGACCGCCGCGGTGACCATCGCGGACAAACTCCTTCAAAGGGGCGCGGAGTATTTTGAAAAGTACCGCAGTTTCCTTTGCGCAGGCGGAAGTCTGCCGCCGTTGGATATCCTGCGGCTCGCGGAAGTGGACTTGGAATCGGACGAGCCTTACGAGCGCGCTATGCGTGAGTTCGCGCTCACTCTGGACGCTTTGGAGGCGGACTTTGCCGCAAAGAGGGGGAAGGCGTGAGGGGCAAGTCCGAAAACGCCTATCTTACGCGCGTGCGCCGGATCGCCGCCGCCTGCGCCTTGCTTTTATTCCTTTTTGCGGCTTGCGCGTTTGCTCCGCAAGGGACGGCTGCCGCAGAAGAAGAAGGAAGTTTCGTTTACCTTTACGCCATGGACAAGACGGAGGAGGGCGAGGTGAGGGCTTATTTCACCACCGCGCAGGTGGAGCAGCCTTACGCCGCAGTCCCGTGCGACATCTCCGTCTACGTCACGGAGGAGGGAGCGTTTTATTACAGGAGCCACTACGACGTGACCTTTGATTCGGGGGAAGCCGCTCGGGCGGCGCTCTCCGCCGCGCCGGAGGAATGGGGGGTCACGGAAGATAACTTGAAAATAGTTTTCGTCTATGCTACAATATACCGTACCCTGGATTCCAACGCGGAAAGGTCGGAGGCGGAGGGCAGATATCTGCACGTGCTCACGGCAACGCCCGAGGACGGGGAGGTCGTGTTCGCAGCCGGAGTGCGCGGCGCCGAATACGAAAGCTGGTACGCTCTGCTGGTGGGCGTGGCGGCGGCGATCATAGTAGTGGCTGCCGTTTTGTATGTGGCGGCAAGGAGGGCAAAATGCCGGAAAAACCAAAAGAGATCTATCGGGTGATGCCGTATAACGCGGAGGCGGAACAGGCGCTGCTCGGTTCCATACTCATCGATGACCGCACGGCGGATCAGCTGGTGCCGAATTTGCGCGAGAACGATTTTTACGTGTCGGCGAACCGCATCATATTTGCCGCCATGCGCGAGTTGCAGGACGCGTCTTCCGTCGTGGACACCGTGTCCGTTGCGGACAAGCTCATGATGCAGGGCAACCTGGACAAGGTGGGAGGCATAGATTACCTCGCTTCGCTTGCGGAGTGCGTGCCTTCCGCTGCCGGCGGCGACCATTACGCGGACATCGTGAAGCGCGATTCTCTGATAAGAAAGGTCATCACGGCAGGCAACAACATCGTCAAAGAGGGCTATAAGTCCGTGAGCGGCACCGACGCGCTGATGGCGGCGGAAAAGGAAGTGTACGCCATATCCGAGGATATGACGGAGAAGGACCTCACTCATGCGAGCGATGCGCTGAGTGTGGTGATGAAAAGCATCCAGGACGCCCAGGCAGGTCTGGTGAACAATGACGCCATCTACACCGATTTCCCCATACTGGATCAGCTCTCGCACGGTCTGAAACCCGGCGAACTCATCCTCGTTGCCGCGCGTCCTTCCGTGGGCAAAACGGCGTTCGCGCTCAACATCGCCGCCAACGTATGTTTGAAACACAACAAGACGGTGGCGATCTTCTCGCTGGAAATGCCTGCGCATCTTCTGGTCAAGCGTATGCTGGCGCACGTTTCCGGGTGCTCGCTTACGGCGATGGATACGACGGGAGGGCTTTCGGCGGCAAACGCAGGCAAAGTGTATGACGCCTATCGCAGGCTGCTGGGGACCAACCTTTACATCGACGATTATTCCATGAACTCGCCCACGGACGTGCTGTCCAAATGCCGCAGATTGAAGCGCGACCACGGGCTGGACCTCATCATCATAGACTACTTGCAGCTCATGACCGCCGGCGGCGCGGAGGAGAGCAGACAGGTGGAAGTCAGCTCCATGTCCAGGAGCATGAAGATATACGCAAAGGAGCTCGGCGTCCCCATCATACTGCTTTCCCAGATGTCGCGCGGAGTGGAACAGCGCAACGATCACACCCCCAAACTCAGCGACCTCAGAGAATCCGGCGCGATAGAGCAGGACGCGGATATGGTCATGTTCCTGCACCGCGAAAGCCAGTTCAATCCCGCCATACCCGAAAACGTGGTCAAGCTGATCGTCGCCAAGAACCGTAACGGCGCAAGAGGGGAAGCGGACCTTGAGTGGAACGGAGAAACCACCTCTTTCCGCGAGTACAAGCAAGGCGAAGCGCCTGCCGCGCCTGCGGCGCCTCCTCGCCCCGAGTACCGTGCGGAAGAGAGCGCGGCGGAAGAGGAAGACGAGGACGAAACCTTCACCGACGAGGTGACGAGCGAGGACAACGGGCTCATGCCGTTTGCCAAGGCGGCGGAAGACGAAGTGCCCTTCGACCTCGAAGAGGAAGGAGATGACGACGCGGAGGAGTTCGCGGACAAAGAGTATGCGGACGAGTATGCAGACACTCCTTCCGCACCGTCCGACGAAGACGAAGATGAGGACGAAGAGGACGAATTCGTTGACGACCTCGATGACAACTTCGATGACGACGACGCCTTCGAGGAGGGCAGCCCGGAGGACGGCGAACTCCCGTTCTGACGAGAGAGGCGCGAAGCGTGCCCGACCCGAATAATATGACGGGGTCTTGCCGCCGATATGTGCCGGGTCGTTTTAGCATCTCTCCGAGCGAGCGGACATATCGCAGACAAAACATACCGAAAACGGACGCCGGATGCGTCCGTTTTTTGAGTGCCGCCGGTCGCCGATATCTGCCGACATTATCACCGTAAAAGGTGTTTATCTCGTCAAAACGTGCGGTCAATATATATTTTCTGCGATTTCACATACTAATGTCGGTTTTGGCATAAATTGTGATATGTTCTGGGACGAAACGCTTGCAAAGTTGAAGACGGACGCGGCTCTCATGCCTTTCACCGTAACCGTGCTCGGGAACGTCGGCGTCGCCGCGGCAGGGGTGAAGAGGGTGCTTTCCGCGTCTGCGGACGAGGTGAAAATGAGCGTGAAAGGATGCGTGCTCACGGTGAAGGGCGAGAAGCTGGTCATCGCGGAAATGGGCGGCGGCGACATACTCGTGCGCGGCAGAGTCACGGGGGTAGGATTTGAGTGAGGTAGAGGACGTCCGCAGGGGCGGAGGAAGAAAACCGAATGCGGCAAAGCTCCCTTTCTCTCGCACCGTATTCGGCGTTGAGGTGAAGGACCCTGCCGCGCTGTTCACGGCGGTGAGCAGGGTCACGACGCTGCGCACGGTGGAGGGAGGGGAGGACGTGCGCTTCTCCGTGCCATCCCGCGATGCGGCAAAGGTGGTTGCAATATGCGACCGCTTATGCTACAATTATAAAATAATAAAAGAAGAGGGAGTATTGCTCTCCCTTATTCGGGCGGCAAGGCGGCCGGGCATCCTTTTGGGGACGGCGGCTGCCGTGGCGCTGGCGGCGCTCCAACCCTGTTTCGTGACGGAAGTGGAGTTCAGCGGCGACAGTCTGCCCGGCGTCCGTGCGGAGGTGGAATCGAGCGGCGTGCACGCCTATGCGTTCCTCCCGGGCTTTGACGGAGAAGAGCTGGAAGAGAGGCTGCTCGCGTTGGAGGGGGTGGCTTTCGCGTCGGTGACCAAGCGCGGCACGCGCGTGTACGTGGATGTGCGTGCGGAGCGCGGCAACGAGCATTTCACGGACGTTCCGACGGGTGACGTCACGGCGTCGACGGCGGCGGCGGTGACCAGGGTCATCGTGTGGTCGGGGACTGCGGAAGTGGCTTACGGCGACGCGGTGCTGCCCGGCGACGTGCTGATAGGCGCTTACGTGTTATCGGGGGAGGAGAAGGTCCCTTGCCCTGCGGATGGAGAGGTCTACGGGCTGCGGCAGAGGAAACTGACCCGGCTGTTCCCCGACACGGAGATAGTGCGCGAATACGGCGCGACGCACACGGAGGTGCGGCTCTCCTTTGACGGGAGGGCGCCCGATACCCCCGAAAGCCCGTACGCGGACTATGTGTTGGAAGTGAGCAGACAGCGTAACGACTTCCTCCTGGGTTACGAACTTTACGTGTTCACGTTCAGGGAAGTGACATACCGCGAGCAGGCGTGCGCTTTGAGCGAGGAGGAAATGATCGCGCTTGCGAAGAGCGCGTTGGTGAGCGAACTGCCCCCGGGCGCCGTCCCGAAAGGGATGACCGCAAAGGCGGAGAGGCAGGAGGGAGGCGTCCTCGTCACCGTAAACGCCCAAACGGAAGAAAGGATAGACAGATGAGGATATCGAAGGAAAAGACCATCAACGATTTCGCCGCGTTCCAGCAGCTGTTCGGCGGCTTGGACGCCAATGTCCGACTGTTGGAAGAGGAGTTCGGCGTGAGCGTGTTCACGGGGGCGGAATCTTTGAAGATAACGGGCGAGAAAGGGGATGTCGAGAGCGCGGCGGAAGCCATCGACGCGCTGGTCGCGCTTTCCGCGAAGGAGCCGCTCGGTCCGCAGCAGATAGCGGCGGTGGTGGACATGGTGCGCAAGGGCAAAGCGCGCGACATCAAGGACCTTATGGCTGCCGTCACGGTGGGGCGAGGCAAGGCGGTGTACCCCAAAAGCATGGGGCAGAAGATGTATTGCGACGCCATCCGCGACAATTACGTGACCTTCGGCATAGGCCCTGCCGGCACGGGCAAGACCTATCTTGCCGTAGCTCTCGCCGTGGATGCGTTGAAAAGCCACGCCGTGGAGAAGATAATCCTCACGCGCCCTGCGGTGGAGGCAGGCGAGAAGCTGGGTTTCCTCCCGGGCGACCTCGCCGAAAAGGTGGACCCTTACCTCCGTCCGCTGTACGACGCGCTGGAAGAGCTCATGGGCGGCAGCGAGAGCTACACCAAGAACATGGAGCGCGGTCTTGTGGAGATAGCGCCGCTCGCGTATATGCGCGGCAGGACGCTCAACAAAAGTTTCATCATACTGGACGAGGCGCAAAACACCACCAAGGAGCAGATGAAGATGTTCCTCACCAGGCTTGGGGAGGGCAGCAAGATGGTGGTGACCGGCGACGACACGCAGATAGACCTGCCCGGGCACGTCATGAGCGGACTCACTCACGCCGAAAAGGTGTTGAAAGGGGTCAAGGGCGTGGCGGTGGTCAGGCTGGAAAGCTGCGACGTGGTGCGTCACGAACTGGTCAGCCGCATAATACGCGCGTACAACGAGTACGAACGGGCGGAAAGAGGGGCGGAAAAACCGCACGCGGCGGAGAACGCGGCGGCAAAAGGCACGTCCGATAAGGAGCGATATGAAGAAGAAAGATGAATATCTGACCACTGCGGCGAAGGTCAAACTAGCAAACCGCCGCAAGTTGATCGTCGATTTCTTGAAGGTATATCCCGGGTGTTTCCTCGTGATGGGGATGCTGACGCTGTTCGCCATCTTCATGACGGGGGATTTCATGGCGGCGTTCACGCCGGAGCGCGCGGCGGCGACCACCGGTGTGTTCGTCATCAACGAAGTGCTGGTGGGCTTCCTCATCATGTCGGCGCACTTTTCCGCGGAAGATCAGCGCTTCCCCATACGCAACATGCTGCTGGCGTTCGTGATGTTCGCGCTCGCGTTCATCGCGTGTCTGACCACGAGCAAATTCCTCAGCATATTCGCGCTGCCCATATGCTTTGCCGCGCTGGTGCTCACCGAGCTTTCCAACAACCGCACTTCGTCCATGACGGCGCTCGCGCTTGCTGCCATGCTGCTGGTGGCGTTCATACACGGGGAGAACTATCCCGACAACATGCTGCCGGAGGTCATCCTTTCCGTGGTGGGCAACTTCACGGCGGCGCTCGCGGTCAATATGCTGGTGGACAAGCATCTTGCAAGGCTTCCCTTCATGTTCGCGGCATTCGGCGCGTCCGCGCTGGGTATGCTGGTGGTGCTTGCAGGCACGCTGGCGATAGGGGACATCGGCATTGACCTGCTGTATAACGTGCTGTGGTCTTACGGCGCATCCGTGGGCGCGGTGTTCGTGTTCATGCCCGTGGTCGCCATACTGGAAGGGGTGTTCAACATCGCGGACGATTTCCGTCTGAACGAGCTCACCAACCTCAACCAGCCGCTGCTCAAACGCCTTGCGAGCGAAGCCCCGGGGACGTTCAACCATTCCCTCGTGGTGGGCAACCTTTCGGAGGCGTGCGCAGGCGCGATAGGGGAGAATCCTCATATGGCGCGCGCCGCGGCGTACTATCACGACATAGGCAAACTCAAAGCCCCCGTGTATTTTTCGGAGAACCAGTCCACGTACAATCCGCACGACGAGCTCATCCCCGAGGTCAGCGTCAGCATGATAACGTCGCATACGGTGTTCGGCGAGATACTCGCAAAGCAATACCGTCTGCCTCCGGAGATAGTCGCCGTTTGCAGGGAACATCACGGCACCTCCCCCGTGGGCTACTTCTACCGCAAGGCGCTCAACCTCAAAGAGGAGGAAGGGGACCTTTCCGTGGCGGATTACACCTATCCCGGACCCAAGCCCCAGACCAAGATCGCTGCCATAGTCATGATAGCGGACACGGTGGAAGCGGCGTGCCGAGCCTATATGCCGGACACCAAAGAGGGGTTTGTGGAGAGGGTGAACAAGCTCGTGGACGAAAAATTGCAGCTGGGGCAGTTCGACGAGTGTCCCATCACCATGCACGACCTTTCCGTCATAAAGACCACCATCATAGAAACTCTGCCCCAGGTGCAGCACGGCAGGGTGTCTTACGAGAAGAAGAAAGCATGATAGAATTCACCGGCGCGAAATATCCCGAACGCAGGCTGATACGCCGCGTGGAAAAGGCGGTCTACGCCGTCCTCGGACAGGAGGACATTTTCAGCGTGGACCTGGACATCGCGGACGGCGAAACCGTGCGTACATATAACCGCGAAACCAGGAATGTGGACGCGGAAACGGATGTGCTGTCCTTCCCCTACTTCGACTCGCTCGAACTCCCCGTCGGCAAGGAGGATTTTTCCGACGAGGCGTTCGACGGCAGCCGCGTGGCGCTGGGCAGCATAATGATATCCTCCGGCAGAGCGCGCAGTCAGGCGGAGGAGTTCGGGCACTCTTACGAGCGCGAGCTTGGGTTCCTCTCCTGCCACGGGCTGTTGCACCTTCTGGGCTTCGACCACGTGACGGAGGAGGGCGAAAAGGAAATGAACGGCATAGCCGAACGGGTGATGGACGCCGTAGGACTCAAAAGATAACGAGAGGTTTTAAGTCAGATGCGATCGGGATTCATATGCATAGCAGGGCTGCCGAACGCCGGCAAATCCACCCTCATCAACTCGCTGGTGGGGGAGAAAGTCGCCATAGTTTCCTGGCGGCCGCAGACCACGCGCAATAAGATAGTGGGCATCGTCAACACCGACGACGCGCAGATAGTTTTCATCGACACTCCCGGCATGCTCAACGCCAGGAACAAGCTGGGCAGCTACATGATGAAGTCGGTGCAGAGCGGACTGAAAGACGTGGACGGCGTGATCTACGTCGTCGACGCGGCAAAGGGAGTGAGCGAGTTCGACGCCTCCACCATGGCGCAGCTCGCCGCGAAAGCGCCCGTCATAGTCGCCCTCAACAAGCAGGACGCCGTCACGCGCGAAACCATGTTCGCCGCCATGCAGGCGATGAAGGACATCCCCGACGTCAAGGCAATAGTCCCTCTCTCCGCAAAGAAAGGGGAGAATTTGGACGCGCTACTTCATGAGGCGGTCAGGCTGCTCCCCGAAGGGGAGAAGATGTATCCCGACGATATGTACACGGACAGGACCATGCGCTTCATGGCGGCGGAGATCATCCGCGAAAAGGCGCTGTACCTGCTGGACAAGGAAGTGCCTTACGGCATAGGCGTGAACATCAACAAGTTCGAGCTGTGCGAGGATAAGCCCATCTACGACATAGACGCCGACGTGGTGTGCGAGAAGCAGTCGCACAAAGCCATAGTGATAGGTAAGGGGGGCGGTATGCTCAAAAAGATAGCCACCGCCGCGCGCGCAGACCTTGAAGAACTGACGGGGAGGCAGGTATTCCTCACCCTTTACGTCCGCGTCAAGGCGGAATGGAGGGACAGCGAGTATCTCATGCGCGAGCTGGGCTACGACGTTAAAGACCTGAAGGACTGAAAAAAGGCGTTGAAACGGCGAAACGGCATGATGAAGTGTCTTTTCTGCCGCATACGCATAAAAACAAAAGCGCAGCGGAACGCGCGTATAAGAGCCGTCGCGCCGCTCAAACTAACTCCATGATGACGAAGAAGGAACTGTGGACGTTGTTTGAAAGGAGCGGAAGAGTGGAGTTTTACAACGCTTACCGCGCGCTCTCGGATAAGGGCAATGGACAAGAAAGTCATAGCGATAGTGACAAGGGCGGTGCCGTATAGGGAGTCGGACATGGTGCTGACTTTGGTGTCCCCGGAAGAGGGGCGCATCACCGCGTCGGCGAGAGGGTGTCTGAAACCTCGCGCCAAACTTCGCTTTGCCGCCGAGCCCATGAATTTCGGGGAATATATGTTGGCAGGGAAAGGGGACAGATACATAGTGACCGACTGTGTACAATATGACGCGTTTTCCCCCGTGACGGCGGACCTGGACAAGTTTTATTCCGCCTGCATGATCCTCGAACTGCTCTCAAAACTCTCTCCCGAGCCGCAGCCCGGCGTCTTTCTTGCCGCGGTGAATGCTTTGAAAGCCATGGCATACGAGGGCAAGGAGGGCAGGGACGCCGCCTGCGATTTTCTGCTTGACGCGCTGCGCGAGGGCGGCAACGGGCTGGATCTTACCACCTGCGCGGAATGCGGCTGCGTGCTGGACGACGAAGCGGCTCTTTCGGAGGGCGGCGGCGTGATGTGCAAGCACTGTGCGCCGTGGGATTCCGTCAAGGTGGACGCCTCGTCGCGCGCTTTTATGGCAGGGGAGGAACGCAACGTCCCCGAAGCAATAAAAATAAGGGCAAACAGGCTGCTCGCCGATTTTCTTTACCGCACGCAGGGCGTGCGTCCCGACAGCAGCTATTTCAAGGAGCAAGAATGAAAAAGAAGGTCATCCTCATCACCGCCGCCGTCATCGTCGCCGCCACCCTGGCAGGCGCGTTGTTAGGCTGCAACAAGTTCAACACCGAAACGCCCGATCTTGCGGACATTTACCGCGATTACGCCGCGACGGACGCGGAGATAGACGGTGCGGAACTCTGCCTCACCCTCCCGGAGGGCTGGGGAGTGCTCTCTTCGTATACGAGTCATCCCGACTCCGACATAGGTTACATCCGCTCTCTCAACGCCTTCATAGTGGTCAAGAACGGATGCCTTTCCGTGGCGAAGGTGCCCGAGGACGGGAGCGCGGAGGTGAAGGAGAGCGACCTTCTCATCCCCGAATCCGCAGGCGTGAAAGCGATACACGCGGTGGGTGACGTGCTGGTGGTGCGCATAGACAGCAACGACGCTTTCGTGGGCGTGCTGGACGCGAACGGAAGATGGCTGCTCAACGCGAACAAGACTTCCTCCCTCGGGGAAACGGCGACGGACGAAACGCTTTCGGGCGCGCTGCGCGTTCTGGACGGGGAATTGGTCGCCGTGGCGGCGAAGTACGTCGTCGACCCGGCGTTCACGGGAGGGAAGTCGTCCACCGCCATCTATCGTCTGTCCACGGGCGAGCTTGTCGGATGGGTCGCGTCCGACGGCGGCGTGAGCGGCGTGCTCGGTTTTGACGGCAGATATGTCAGCGTGGAAACCACTTCCTCCTCCTCGGGCAGAGAAACCGTGATATACGACGTTCCCGGCACATTGCAACAAGGCGGCGCGATGCAGCCTGCGTCTAACGCTGTCTTCCGCAATACGAGCGGTCATGAGGACTATTACACCGAAGCGACCTATCTCGGGAACGGCAGATTCTTCGTGCATACGGAATGGACGGTGAGTTCCACCGATTCTTACGACTACGCCTACAACGGTGAGTACTATAAGATGCTGCGCTACACCTACAACGCAGCCACGGGGGAGCGCGCGCAATACTCCTCCGCGCACGTCTTCCTCAACTGCGTCAACACCTACTACGACCTCGCGTCGGGCAGGAGCGTGGACGAGTCCACCGTGGTCGTGCCCTCCTCATACTTGCGCGAGGGTTACACTTACGCCTCCTTCGGTCTGATAATAGGCGCGGACAAACAGGCGATGTACGACCAGTTCATCCTGGACGAAAACCTCAACATAGTCTACTCCCTCACCACCAACTTCGGCATACGTCCGGAGGGCTCGCTTGACCGCGAAGAGGTGAGCATCTACGACCTCATGATGCAGGGCTCGGACGGCTACTTCTACGCAAGGCTGTATCCCAGCGCCATCAGACTGTACAGTGCGGACGGCAAACTCGTGTTCCAAAACGACGAGCACGATTACGTAAGCGTGAGCGTGCAGAACGGCATGGTCATCGCGGAGATAGAGAATGAGGACGGGAAACACGTTTTCGGCGCGTTCGACCTCGCCGGCAACAATGTCATCCCCTTCGAATATTCCTCCATCCTCCCGTTCAGGAGCTTTTATACTTACGCGGTGACGACGGACAACAAGAGGGTGTTGCTGGGCAGGGACGGCTCCATCGCGCCTGCGGAGGGAGAAGAGGGCAGTTCCACGGCGCATTTCCCCGACATCGCCACCACTTCGGGCTCCAAACCCGTGGTGCAGAGAGGCTGCTATATCTATAAAGTCAGCACGGAAGGCGGCACCCGTTTCGGAGTCAAAAACATGAGCGGCGATTACGATGATAACGTCGTGCTCGACGCAATATTCATGGCGGACAGCTACGGTCCCACGCTGTACAGTCCCAACAGCGACAACTCTTTGGTGTTCGTGTGGGGGACGCGCGCGGATGACGGCGTCTTCTGCGTTTACAGGCTGACAGCGTCCGGCTCTGCCGCGCCTGCGGACGCGACGCTCCCCGATTGGGGGATAGGTCTTATCGCCGCAGGGTGCACCGTCGTCGTGCTGGGCGCGGTCATAGCGACGGTGGCGGTCATACGTAAAAAACGTGCCGCAGGCGGCGCGGACAAAGCGGACGAAGAAAAATGATAACTCGCATCGTAAATGCACAAGAAGGGCTTGACGAAGCCGTTTCGCTGATAAAAAACGGCGAATTGGTGGTTTTCCCCACCGAAACCGTGTACGGACTCGGCGCGAACGCCTACGACGGCGAGGCGGTGAGGAAGATATTCGAGGCAAAGGGAAGACCGCAGGATAATCCGCTCATCGTGCATATCGCAAGCGTAAGTGACGCCGAGAAAGTGGCGTGCGATATCCCGGACGTGTTTTACGCTTTGGCGGAGAAGTTCATGCCGGGTGCGCTGACAGTGGTGCTGCCGAAGTCCGACCTCATCCCCGACGTCGTGACCGCAGGCGGAAACACCGTGGCGGTCAGGATGCCGGACAACGCGGTGGCAAGGGAGCTCATCTCGCGCTCCTTCCCCATCGCCGCGCCCTCCGCGAACAGGAGCAAGCACGTTTCCCCGACCTCGGCGGCGCACGTATATGACGACCTTAACGGCAGAGTGCCCCTCATTCTGGACGGAGGAGAGTGCGAAGTGGGCATAGAGTCCACCGTTTTGGACCTCACTTCCGGCAGCCCCGTCATACTGCGTCCGGGCGCGGTGACGGCGGAGATGCTCGCCCCCTATCTCGGCATCACGCCGGGGAGCGGAAAGGTGATAGGCACCGCGAAGTCCCCTGGCATGAAATATGAGCATTACGCACCCACGGCGGAGGCGTATGCCGCGGAGGACGCAGCGCGTGCGGCGGAGTTCTACGACAGGTGCGTGCAGGAGGGCAAACGTCCCGTGCTGCTTTTCACGGACTGCCACGCGGCGGAGCTCGGCGCGAGAGAGCGCATCTCTCTGGGCGCGGACGTCGATGACTTCATGCACTCCGTCTATTCCGCTCTGCGCACCGCGGAGAAGACTTACGATGTCATCATCGTGGAGGCGTTGAAGGGGGAAGGGCGTGCCGCTTCCGTGATGAACAGAGTCATGAAAGCAGTGGGAGGAAAGACGGTATGAAGCTGGTCTTCGTCTGCACGGGCAATACCTGCCGTTCGCCGATGCTGGCGGCGATGTTTGCGGATTACGCCGCCAAGGTGGGGTTCGAGTGCGTGACGGACAGCGCGGGCATGAAAGGGGGCGGTTCCCCCGTCAACCCCAAAGCCGCGCAGACCCTTTCGTTAAGGGGGATACAAGCAGCAAGCAGGCTCTCCAAAGTGTTCGGCAAGAGCGAGGAGGACGCGGACTTCGTGTTCACCATGACGGACGTCCAGCGCGACAAACTTGCGGCAAAGCACCCCGGGATGAGGGTGGAGAGCCTCTCGCTTTTCGTGGGCTCGGACGTTGCCGACCCGTACGGCGGCACACAGGAGGACTACAACGCCGTGGCGGACGTGTTCGAGGGCATACTCGGCGCGTTGCACGATCACGTGACGGCAGGGAAGTGAGCCACGCTCGGGTAAAGCGGACAGAAAAGCACAGACAATGAAAAGGAATGACAAAGAGGGGCGGACATCCGCCCCTCTTTGCGGACAGTATGCAAACGGGACGCCCGTCGCCTCCCGAATGTCACAGAGAAGAGAGCAGATCCTTGAAGATCTTGATGTGCAGTTCTTCGTCCAGGATGATGCGTTCCAGCAGTGTTTTGACGCTTTCCGTGCGCAGTGCGAGGACAGTGCGCTCGTAGTTGAGGATGGCTGTTTCCTCTGCGGTGATGTTCTCGCGCAGGAACTTTTTTGGGTCGAGGGTGTAGTTCACGAAACTTCCGCTCCAATAAGTCCTGCTGCCCATGACGGGGTAGCCTCCGAGTTTTACGATGGCATTGCCCAACAGTTCGTGATGGTGCATCTCCGCCTTCGCGATGCCGGCAAGCGCGTCGGCTATCTCGCGGTCGCGCGTGACATAGCGCTGGAAACAGTAGGTGGTGATCGCGGTCAATTCACCTGCCGCGCCCCCGTAGCTCGGCATCAGCAATTTGCCGTCGGACAGGTTCTCCGCGCATTCGATCTCGGGATAAGGCAGTTCGGCAGCATATTCCATAGTCCCCATATCTTCCTCCTTGTGCCCCATTATATGAAGTTCGGGCGCGGAGGGTGCGTAAAACTCTTATCGGGCTGCGGAGGTACGCGCGCGGAACACCGATTTGGGAAAGTGCTTCAATCCGCTTGCAAAATATTTTTCTCTATGCTAGAATTTTCTAGCTTGTAATACGGAGTCGTGCGTGACCGCGCGCGAAGTTCTGTGAGGTTTATAGGATATGAAGAAAAAGGTATTGCTGATCATGGCACTGGTGGTGCTCATCGCCGTCCTCGGCGTGGTGCTCGCCGCGTGCAACGAAAACGAGTCCTCCGTTGAACAGACCGGCGGCAGGATCGACCCCGAAGTGCGTCAGGACGTCACTCTTGCGTTCCTTATCCTGATGCTCGTTGCAGGCATAGCGCTTATCGTCGTGGTCATGATGCAGAAGGGGACCAACGACAATGTGGGAGTCATATCCGGTGCTTCCGACACCTACTACGGCAGGAACAAGGAAAAGGGCAAGGAGAGCGTCCTGAAAAAGATAACCTTCGGGCTGTTCGCGTTCATCCTCGTCTGCTCCATAATCTGCTTCGTGGTAGGACAGATAGGCAGGATGTAAGCACTGTACGCCAAAGGATGCGGCTCCTTGCGAGCCGCTTTTTTATTCCCGTCCGAGCGGCTGCGGCGAGATGATATCCGAAAAGCCGCAGGGGGAGGCGGCATCCGCGCGCAAGCGAAAGCGCGCGAATAACTTGAAAATAATCGCAAAGGGATATATTATATAACAGTGTACGGCGCGCACGCGCCGCGCGCAGGGTGAAGGATGAAAATAATTGCCACCAACAAAAAAGCCTACCACGAGTATTTCGTCGAGGAAACTTACGAGGCAGGCATAGAGCTGGTCGGCACGGAAGTGAAGTCCGTGCGGCTGGGCAAAGTCAATCTCCGCGACAGCTACGTGTCCTTGAAGAGCGGAGAGGCTTTGCTCATGGGCGCGCACATTTCCCCTTACGAGAAGGGGAGCTACTTCAACGTGGATCCTCTCCGCACGCGCAAGCTGCTGCTCCATAAGAGCGAGATACTCCGCCTGAAAGCGCGCACGGAGCAGAAGGGTTACACCGTCATCCCCCTCAAAATATATTTCAAGGACAGCCTGGTAAAAGCGGAACTGGGGCTTTGCAAAGGCAAGGACCTTTACGACAAGCGCGAAACCCTGAAACGACGCGAAGAAGCGCGCAAACTGGACAGGATAAAAAAGGAATTCAACACCAGATGACCGATCGTAAATGACGGAAAAGGAGTTTTATATGAGCAAGATCGAAACTTTATGCGTGCAAGGCGGCTATACGCCGGCGAACGGCGAGCCGAGGCAGATACCCATCGTGCAGAGCACGACCTTCCGCTACGAAACCAGCGAGGCGATGGCGAAACTCTTTGACCTGGAAGCCTCCGGCTATTTCTACACAAGGCTGCAAAACCCCACCAACGATACCGTTGCGGCAAAGATATGTCAGATGGAAGGGGGCACTGCGGCGATGCTCACGTCCTCCGGTCAGGCAGCCAACTTCTTTGCGGTGTTCAACATCGCGAGCACTGGCGATCACGTGGTGGCGAGTTCCACCATTTACGGGGGCACTTTCAACCTCTTTTCCGTCACCATGAAGCGTATGGGCATAGACTTCACTTTCGTCGCGCCCGACGCCGATGAGGAGGAGCTTAACGCCGCTTTCCGCCCCAACACCAAGGCGATGTTCGGCGAAACCATTGCAAACCCGGCGCTCACGGTGCTGGACATAGAGAAGTTCGCGAAAGTGGCGCACGCACACGGCGTGCCTCTCATCGTGGACAATACGTTCGCCACTCCCGTGGGCTGCCGTCCCTTCGAGTGGGGCGCGGACATCGTGACCCATTCCACCACCAAGTACATGGACGGACACGGCGCGGCGGTGGGCGGCTGCATAGTGGACAGCGGCAAATTTGACTGGACGGCGTATCCGGACAAGTTCCCGGGGCTTTGCACTCCGGACGAGAGCTATCACGGCGTGACGTACACGGAGCGGTTCGGGCTCGGCGGAGCGTTCATCACCAAGGCGACCGCGCAGCTCATGAGGGATTTCGGCGCGATACAGTCGCCGCAGAACGCGTTTCTTCTCAACCTCGGGCTGGAAAGCCTGCACGTGCGCATGAAACGTCACTGCGAGAACGGGCTCGCCATGGCGCGCTTTTTGCAAGCGAACGAGCATGTGTCGCACGTCACTTACTGCGACCTGCCCGGGGATAAGTATCACGAAGTGGCGAAGAAGTACCTGCCCGGCGGCTCCTGCGGTGTGGTCAGCTTCACCGTGAAGGGAGGGCGCAAGGCGGCGGAGAACTTCATGAAACATCTCAAACTCATAGCCATAGAAACTCACGTTGCGGACGCCAGATCCTGCTGTCTGCACCCGGCGAGTTCCACTCACCGTCAGATGACGGACGAGGAGCTCCGCGCCTGCGGAGTTTCGCCCGACCTTGTCAGGCTGTCCTGCGGCATAGAGAACATCGACGACCTTATCGCCGACGTAAAGCAGGCTCTCGAAGCCGCGCACAAAGAGTAAATACCGTCCGCAGCCGCGGACGCGGAGGAGCGTTATGCCCATCATCATCCCGAAAGACATCCCGGCATATGCCAATCTGCGCAGCGAAAAGATCTTCGTGATGGATTCCGTGCGCGCCGTAAAGCAGGACATCCGTCCGCTCGAAGTCGCCATAGTCAATCTCATGCCCACGAAAGAGGTCACCGAAACGCAGCTCATGAGGCTGCTCGGCAACACTCCGCTGCAAGTGAACATCCACCTCATAGGCACGGCGAGCTATAAGAGCACGCACGTGTCGGAGGCGCATATGCAGAAGTTTTACCGCACGCTGTCGGAAGTCAAGAAGATGAAGTTCGACGGCATGATAGTCACGGGCGCGCCCGTCGAAACCATCCCATTCGAGGACGTCAAGTACTGGAACGAGCTGGTGGAGATAATGGAGTTCGCGCGCGAGAACGTCACCAGCACCATATACATCTGCTGGGGCGCGCAGGCGGCGATGTACCACTTCTGGGGGATAGGCAAGCAGCTGCTCGACAAAAAGCTGTTCGGGGTGTTCCCGACGCACGCCATGCAGGAAAACGATATGCTTCTGAAGGGTATGGACGATACCTTCTATATCCCTCACTCCCGACACACCCGTGTGGACGAGGACGCGGTGCGCGCCTGCCCGGACATCAAAGTGCTCGCCTTCTCGCCCGACGCCGGCATCTCGATCGCCAAGACCCACGACAACAGGATGTTCTTTTTCACGGGGCACGCCGAGTACGACCGTTTCACCCTCAAAAAGGAGTACGAACGCGACAAGGAGAAGGGGCTGGACATCGCGCCCCCGGTCAACTATTTCGTCAACGAGGAATTGGGGATAGTGGATATGAAGTGGCGTTCCACGGCAAATCTGCTGTTCTACAACTGGTTGAACTATTACGTCTATCAGGTCACCCCCTATCTCATACACGAGGTGGGCGAGGTCACCACGACGGAGTGACGCGTGTGCGCCGCCCGGCAGCAGCCGGGCGGCGTTTTTATATGGCGGCGTGCTTCCGCACTTGCCGTTGACTTTGCGTCGCGGCGGATTTATAATGTTGTCGAAGCTATTTTTGTTTTTTCGGGAGGGGGATGATTAAAAAACGGCTGTCTTTTTCCGAGTTTGTGACCCATAGAGTGACGCTCGCCATGAAGTGATATCGTGTCGGAATGTGCCGCGGAGCGAAAATGAGTGAGAGAGCGATAGTTTTGCGCGATGCGGAAAACGAGGAGCGAGTGAACGGCTTGCATTTTCGCGACGCGAAGAGGAGCCGCAGGGTAGGATGCAAGAAGTCCGCACAAAAGTGCGGACTTCTGCGACTGTTGCCTTGCGGCGACGACGGCGCAGTTTGGTCTTTTTTCTTATGTCCGCGCTCGTGCAAGCACGGTGGAGCACGCGATGCGTGCGCCCCCGTTCGGCACTCGCAAAAACGCCTTGCGCCGATGGCGCGGTTTGGTCTTTTTTTCTTATGTCCGCGCTCGTGCAAGCACGGCGCGGACATAAGAAAAACGCCCACACTCCTTCGGAGTGAGGCGTTTTTGCTCGTTGGTGCCGGTGGTCGGACTCGAACCGACACGGATTTTACTCCACAGGATTTTGAGTCCAGCGCGTCTGCCAGTTTCACCACACCGGCGCAGATGTAAATATAGCACAATAAAGCTATACGCGCAAGCATATTTTGCTCCAAACCCGTCCGCAATTTGAATTGCCGCCGCAAAACGGCGCCGCCTCGGGCGACGACTCTGCCTTCATCAGAGCCGAGCCGCGCGCCTTGCCTATGCCAGACAGGAATAATACGAATCAGCCTCGGAGCAATTCTTTTCGGCGCTTTTGCACAGTCGGAACTTGCCAATATGTATACTATTGGCGGCGTTTCGCCAGCGCAACATCATCCGAAAATCTCTTGCTCTGAGGTGCGAGCAGTTCCGCGCCAGCCGATTTTTGGCTGAGCAAGGAAGTCGGCGCAGCTAATACCAGCCCGTATTAGCAAGGCGACTGACGCGGTTCGGGCGGAAATCGGCGGCGCGGAACCTGGTTCGTATTATTCCTGTCTGGCATACCGATGCCCGACCTCGGCGCGCCTTGAAAACGCTCGTTCACACCGCACTCTTACGCCTTAAATGCGCGCCCGACCGAAACACATCCTAGCGGAGAAAAACGGCATTTCGGAAAGAATGTTCACTCGCGCGTGCGTATTCGGTATTGACAGTGCGCGCGCGTAAGAGTAAAATGTATGTGCAGGGGGGAACGGGCGGCGGAATGCCGCTTTTATGTTTTAAGGACATCCGTGCGCTCCCCCTCACGTGATAAGAGAGGGATGATAACGAGCGTTTTTTCGGGCGGCAAGCCCTATGTGATATTTCCCTTTCTTCCATGACCTCGGGAAAGTGACGCACACCGCAAAATGCGATATGCCATGTTGAAACCGACGTTTCCGTGCTATAAACCCGTGAAACGTGCAAAATACACTAGCGTGGGCTCCCCACGCTCAATGAGGTGTGATATGGAAAACAAGTCAACCACGGCTGCCGTCGCGCAGGGCGGCGCCCCCTCTTCCGCCCCTCTCGGCAAGAAGATATGGGCGTGCGCGATAGTGTTCGGGCTCATCGGTCAGATAGCCTGGGTGGTGGAGAACATGTTCTTCGCCAAGTTCGGGCAGGACCTGTTCGACACGCGCGGCGACCTTTACTTCACTGTCACAACGCTGATGGTCGTCCTTTCCGCAGTGACCGCTACGGTCACCACCATCTTTGCCGGCGGACTCATCGACAAGACGGGCAAACGCAAGCCTTTCATCACCTTCGGATATCTTATCTGGGGTGTGACCATAATGCTGTTTGCCGCCATCCCCATCAACTTTTCGGACGACAGCAACTGGGGGATCATCGCAGTGCTCGTCATCCTGGACTGCGTGATGACCTTCTTCGGTTCCACCGCCAACGACGCGGCGTTCAACACCTGGGTGGCGGACGTCACCGACGTCAGGAACCGCGGCAGGGTGAACACCATCCTTTCCGTCATGCCCGTTATAGCCACGGTGCTGGTGTTCGGCATAGGGATGTTCACCTACGACAGCGGCGCGATGGTGGACGAAGTCAAGATCCCCATCACGATGCGCGATGAGATGAACATCAAACTCTTCTTCATCATAATGGGTATATTCCCGATGGTGGGCGGCGTACTGTCCGCGTTCATGATGAAGGACGCGCCCGGGATAGTCAAAAACTCCAACCCCAATTACCTGAAAGAAACTTTCTACGGCTTCCGCCCCTCTGTCGTCAAACAGAACAAGATGATGTACGTCACGCTCGGGACGGTGTGTCTGCTGGGCATAGCGCAGCAGGTGTTCATGTCTTACCTCATCAATTTCATCGAAAAGAGATTGGGCATAACCGACTACATCATCCCCCTCGCGGTCATAATCGTCGTCGGCGCGGTGATAACGGGGGTGCTGGGCGTCTTCTTTGACAAGTTCGGCAGAAAGAACTTCTACTTCCCCCTGCTTGCCATACTCATCGTGGGCGCGATAGTGGTGTACTGCATGCAGTTCATGGACCGTTCCGCTTACTTGCCCATCCTGATAGTGGGCGGCTCCGTGCTTCTCGGGGCGATCCTCTCCGTGTCGGGCGCGCTGACCGCCTCCTTCCAGGACTACATCCCCAAAGGCGCGGAAGGCAGATTCCAAGGGGTCAGGATGTGCTTCACGGTGCTCATCCCCATGGTGCTCGGTATCGTCATAGCGCAGCTGGTGGGCGTCAATTCTCTCAACGCGCACGACGAAGGTCAGATGAAACCTCCCTTCGAACTCTTCCTTGCCGCCGCGGTGGTGGCCGCCGTCGCCGCCATCCCCCTAATTTGGGTGGTGAAGGATTCCGACAGACTGCGCCGCGACCTCATGGCTAAGAAAGAGGAGGAGCAGGAAGAGCTCGCCGAAGAGCCTGTCGCGGAAGAAGGCGCGCAGGAGTAAAAACTCCCTCTGCCTCATCGGAAACACACGAACACGCCGTCAACGTACGGCGTGTTCCTTATATCCGTGTATAATTCCGGTCCGGCATGAAATATTTCATAAAGTTAGTTTGTGCTAACTTGTTGACAAGGGGCGAAAATGCGGCATATAATTCAAGCGTAAAGAGCGGACGGCTCTTTTTATCAGCCCGGTATGTTCGCAGTGGCGAACTGTTGCGGAGGGGAAAGAGAGCGGTCCGAAAAGAGGTATGCGGCACTGCCGCATAAATTTACGGGAATGAGTTCGCAATTGCGAACCGAGGCGGAAAGATGACTTCATCGCTGCTGACTTACTTGATGACGATAGACTCGCTCTCCTCCGAGAGCGGAAGCGCGAGGTCGGTGGATGTCGCGGACAGGCTGAACGTGGCGCGTGCCAGCGTCAGCAAGGCGGCGGACAGGCTGACGGACGGCGGCTGGGCGGTGCGCGACGAGAACGGCAGGCTGCGGTTGACCGAGAGGGGCAGGGAAGCGGTGCGAGCATATGCGCCCGCACGCGACGTGTTGGTCGCGGTGTTCACGGGCAGATTGGGGCTCACCGCCGCGCGGGCGGAACGGGACGCTCTGGCTGTGCTGGGGGCGCTCGACGAGGATACGGTAATAAGGATAGCGCGCCTATACACGGGCGCGGAGGAGAGAAAGTGATATGCCATTGGTGTTTGCGCCCTGCAACGTATTGTTGAGGGTGGTCAGGTTGCATGTGGACGAGAAGGTCAAGCGGCATCTTGAAAATCTCGGCATCAGCGTGAACAGCGAGCTGGAAGTTTTGTCCGTGAGCGGCGGCAGCGTCATAGTCCGCATCAAAGAGGGCAGGCTTGCGCTCGACAGAGAGATGGCGACGAGGATATTCGTTGCCGTGAAGGAGGCTTGAATGGTCAAGACACTGAACAATTTCGCGATAGGCGAAAAGGGAGTCATCAAGAGCGTGAGCGGCGAGGGTAAGATCCGCCGCAGGCTCTTTGACATGGGGGTGACCCCGGGAGCGGAGGTGGTGCTGCGCAAAAAAGCGCCCCTCGGCGACCCGATAGAGGTGACTCTGCGCGGCTATGAGCTGACCCTGCGCAAAGCGGAGGCGGCTTGCGTCATGTTGGAGGTGGAATGATGCTTAAATTCGCACTGGCAGGCAACCCGAACTGCGGCAAGACCACCTTGTTCAACGCGCTCACGGGCTCGACGGCGCACGTCGGCAACTGGCCGGGCGTCACGGTGGACAAGAAGGAAGGCGTCTACAAAAAGTGCGCCGAACCCATAGGCATACTCGATCTGCCCGGGATATACTCCCTTTCGCCGTATACGCCGGAGGAAGTCATCGCGCGCAACTACATACTCGACGAAAAGCCCGACCTCGTCATCAACATCGTGGACGCCACCAATCTGGAGCGTAACCTTTACCTCACCACTCAGCTTATGGAGATAGAGGTGCCCGTGGTGGTGGCGCTCAACATGATGGACGCGGTGGAGCGTTCGGGGGACAAGATAAACGCCAAGGCGCTGGAAGACGAGCTCGCCGTCCCCGTGGTGGAGATATCCGCCCTCAAAGGCAAGGGGATAAAGGAGCTGATGGATAAAGCGTACGCCGCAAGCAAGCGCAAGCGCGAGGCGGTGAGCGTGCTCGGCGGCTCAAAACTTTCGGGCGCGATAAGCGAGGTCAAAGCGCTGCTGTACGGCGGCGGCGTGAAAGACCCTCTCTTCCACGCCATAAAGCTGGTGGAGAGCGACGAACTGGAAGTGAAAGCCCATCCCGAGGCGTATGAGCTGGTCAAGAATTACAAGTCGCGGATAAAGGACGAAGTCTTCGGCGACGATTTTGAGGCGATAGTCGCGGACGAGAGATACAAGTATATCTCCAAACATTTCGCGAAAGCGTTCGTGCGCAAGAACGGCGAAAGCGTCAAACTCTCGAAGTCGGACAAGGCGGACAAAGTGCTGACGCACAGGATATGGGGCATTCCCATCTTTGCGGTGATAATGTTCCTCATCTTCCACCTGACCTTCTCGGAGGACTTCCTCTATCTCGGCGCAGGCGGCGCGCTGCCCGAGGACTGGGTCACGCTTGCCGGAACGTGGGGAGAGGGCATATTCGGTTCTTCCGACGGCATCTCGTCGCCCGGTGTGATTCTCTTCAACCTGCTGGACGCCATAACGAGTTCCATTTCCGACGCGATAGGCGGCGCGATGGAGAGCACCACCTCCGCATGGGCGCAGGGACTGGTGGTGGACGGCATATTCGGCGGTCTGTTCGCGGTGCTGTCCTTCCTGCCGCAGATACTCGTGCTCTTTATGTTCTTCTCCATTCTGGAAGACAGCGGCTATATGGCGCGCGTGGCGTTCATTCTGGACAGAATATTCCGCAGATTCGGGCTTTCGGGCAGAGCGTTTATGCCTATGATAATGGGCTTCGGGTGCTCCATCCCTGCAATGATAAACACCCGTACGCTCGCCGACGACAGGGAGAGAATGGCGACCATACGAGTCATCCCCTTCTTCTCCTGCGGCGCGAAACTGCCGATACTCGTGGCAATAGCCGGCGGCATAGTGCAGTTCGTCGGCGTGGGGAATTCGGACGCGATAACTTACGGGATGTACATCCTCGGCATCGCGGTCGCAATAATCGCCGTCATAGTCATGCGCAACACCACGATGCGCGGAGATACTCCTCCCTTCATTATGGAGCTGCCAGCCTATCACGCGCCCCAGGCAAAAGCGCTCGCCATACACCTGTGGGACAAGGCGAAACACTTCGTCAAGAAGGCGTTCACCATCATACTCGCGTCCACCATACTCATATGGTTCCTCCTGCACTTCGCGTGGGATTGGAGCTATCTTGCGGACGAGCAGATGGAGTCCAGCATCCTTGCCGGCATAGGCAAACTGATACAGCCGCTCTTCACACCCCTCGGCTTCGGCTCGCAGCTGGGTCCGTTCGGATGGGTGTTCGTCGTGGCGGCGGTTATGGGACTTATCGCCAAAGAGAACGTCATCGCCGGGTTCGGCACTATGGCGGCGGTCATAATGGCGGCGACGGGCGGCGCGTACGATGCGGAAGCGGATGCGGAAGGCATCACCGCGGCGGCGATAATGATAGAGCAGACGAAAATCACCGTCCCTGCGCTCATCTCCTTCATCGCCTTCAACATGACCACCATCCCGTGTTTCGCGGCGGTCGCGACCGCAAAGGCGGAGCTCGGCACCAAAAAAGCCTTCCGCAACACGCTGATATTCTGGCTCATCACCTCCTATATCGTGGGCACGGTGGTGTACCTCGTCGGCAGCTGGTGGTGGACGCTGTTCATCTTCCTGGCGCTTGCGGCAGGCGCGGTCTACGGCATAGTGACATTCAACCGCAAACGTGACGCGAAGGCGAAACTCGCTCTTGCAAGCGGAGCGGAAAGCGCGCTCGCGGAGGCTGCGGCGTCCCAAGACGACGGCGGAGCGGAAAGCGGCGAAGGCTCCGAGGAAGAGCAGGCGACGGACGCGGCGGAGGATACCGACGCGGACTCGGACGAAAAGGAAGACAAATGACCTCTGTGGATATACTTGTGATCGTGCTATGCGTAGTCGTAGTGGCGGCGGTCGCGGTGTCGGCGGTGATACGCAAAGTCAAGGGCAAACCCTCCGGCTGCGCGGATTGCACCCACTGCTCCGCAAACTGTGCCGCCGCCGCGCGCGACACGCATGACGACGCGCAAAAGAAAGCCGACGGCAAACAGGCGGCAGCGCCGCATCACTGTTCCGGCTGCTGCTCGGGGTGCGCAAACTGCGCGCACTCCCTCCCGTCCGAAAAGTCGGACGACAACACAACACGATGCGCCTGAATGGCAAACCGTATTTCTCTCCTTAAACAGCATGGGACGCGGCAGTACGCTGCGTCCTTTGCTTTATGCCGGATCGGACTAACACGAACAAACCGCAGCGCAGTTCTTTTCGGCGCTTTCGCACGGGCGGACCTTGTGGTATACTATTGCCTGCGTTCCGCTACGGTATGGTTCAGGGTAAGAGCGCAAATGACATCGCGGCATGTCGCCCCGAAGCGGAGCAGGCGCGCGGAACGGGACGGGCGTGCTTATGCGCGGCTCCTGCGCGGCATGGGAAACAAAAATTGAGCCTGCGAGCCTTTTAACGGTTGACATCCGCGCGCGCGAGGATGATAATAGCCCTAGTTCCATTCGGAGGCATATTATGGCAGGTTGCAGTCACGATTGCGAGAGCTGTTCTTCCAAGTGCGGCAAGGAGAGCTTCCTCGTCAAGCAAAACGAACTGAGCAATGTTAAAAAAGTTATAGGCGTAGTCAGCGGAAAGGGCGGCGTGGGCAAGTCCCTCGTGACCTCTCTCCTTGCGGTCGGCAAGGCGCGCGAAGGCAAAAAAGTCGCGGTGCTGGACGCGGATATAACCGGTCCTTCCGTGCCCCGTTCCTTCGGCGTCAGCCGCGAGAGGGCGGAGAGCATGGACGGCAAACTCATCCTCCCTGTCAAGACTCGCACGGGCATCGAGGTCATGTCCCTCAATCTGCTCATAGAGGACGAGAGCAAGCCCGTGATATGGCGCGGACCCATCCTTGCGGAAACCGTCAAACAGTTCTGGCGCGACGTGGTATGGGGGGATGTGGACTATATGTTCGTGGATATGCCTCCCGGCACGGGCGATGTGCCGCTCACGGTGTTCCAGTCGCTGCCTCTCGACGGCATAATCGTGGTCACATCTCCGCAGGAATTGGTGGGGATGATAGTGTCCAAAGCCGTCAACATGGCAAAGATGATGGACATCCCCGTCCTCGGGCTGGTGGAGAACATGTCTTACTACGAGTGCCCGGAGTGCGGCAGGAGAGAGGAGATCTTCGGCAAAAGCCATGCGGATGAAACCGCCGAACGCTTCTCCATACCCCGTGTCGCGAAGCTGCCAATACGCCCCGACCTTGCGGCAACGGTGGACGAAGGGCTGGTGGAGGACGCCGACGAAGCGATCGTAAAACAGCTGGAAGATCTGGTCTGAACCGAACGTGCGGAAAAGTCAAGCGGCAGCCGCGGCGCGGCTGCCTTTTGCTTTGGCGGCAAAGAGGGCGGCGGACGCGGAGGCAAGAAGCGTGACAAGAGAAAGTTTTGCCGCGCGGCGGAGCGTTTTCCGCCATCAAAACGGGTGGATCTCGCGCTTAGGGCAGACCGCGTCGGCACGCGCGCCGCAGTCGTGCTTGACTTTACCGCGCGCGTAGGATAGAATTAACTATAAACATCAAGCGCATATACGGCGCACGCGTGCCGCTCGTGCGCGCATCGGAGGTCATCGGTTATGTCCGACAAAGCAAAACTGTATGCGGAAAGTTTTTGCAAGCTCATCCGCATCCCCACAGTGACCGGGGTGGACCGCAAGAGTTTCGCGGCGTTCAGGAAGACGCTTGCGGAGGAGTTCCCCGGCGTCTATTCCGCGTGCGAGGTCATCATGCCCGGCGGAGAGCAGAGCGACGCGCTCATGTTCAAATGGAAAGGCAAGTCCTCTTCAAGACCTCTCGTGCTCATGGCGCATCAGGACGTCGTGCCTGCGGAAGGGGATTGGAAGTATCCTCCTTTTTCCGCCACCGTCGCGGACGGCAAAGTGTGGGGGCGCGGCACAATGGATTGCAAGAACACCCTCTTTTGCACCATCCGCAGCGTGGAGGAGCTCATCGCGGAGGGGTTCACCCCCGAACAGGACGTGTATCTGTGCTATTCCGACAATGAGGAAACTTCCGGGCACGGAGCCGCTTACTGCCGCGACTGGCTGGTGGAGCACGGCGTCAAGCCTGCGGTCGCGATAGACGAGGGCGGCGCGATAGTGGAACAGGCGTTCCCGGGCATGACCAAGCCTTTCGCGATGATAGGCATAATAGAAAAGGGCTACTGCGACGTGAAGTTCGTGGCGCGCAGCAAAGGAGGGCACTCCTCCTCGCCCCCCAGGAACACGCCGTTTGCGCGCCTCGCCGCGTTCGTGCATTACTGCGAAACGCACACCGTGTTCAAACCGCGCATGACGCCTGCGGCGCTCGCCATGCTCAAAGGGATGTCCTCGGGGCTCACGGGAGCGCTGGCGTTCGTCACCAAACACGCGGACGTGTTCAAACCGCTCATCGTCAAAGTGCTGCCCAAACTCACTCCCTTCGGAGCGGCGCTTTTGGGGACTACGATGACGTTCACTATGGCGCAGGGTTCCGCCGCGCCCAACGTGATACCCCAGGAGGCGAGCATGACCGCGAATCTGCGTTTCGCGCCCGGCGACGACAGCAAGCTCTGTCTTGAAAAACTGCGCCGCATTGCCGCGCGCTTTGACATCGAAACTCATCCCATGGAGTGCCGTGAGGCGTCCCCGATGGTGGATGTGAACAGCGCGGATTACAAGTACTTTGCGGACACGATCGCACGCGTCTTCCCCGACTGTGGGACCGCGCCCTACCTCATCTTCGGCGGCACGGATTGCAGGACGATGCAGACCATCACCCCCTGCGCCATCCGTTGCACCCCCTGCAAACTCAGCCAGGAACAGCTGGATTCCATGCACGCCGCCAACGAGAATGTGAGCATCTCCTCCCTCGTCGGGGGAGTGAACTTCTTCAAGACCTACCTGAAAGGTTACAAATAAAATACTCCCACGGGGGAAGGGAGAAGGGAAAGGAGAGATACCATGAGCATATGGCATGACATTGATCCGTCGCGCATCACACCCACGGATTTCGTTGCGGTCATAGAGATCCCGAAAGGGAGCAAGAACAAGTACGAGCTGGACAAGGACACCGGCTTGCTCATCCTGGACAGAGTGCTGTACACCTCCACGCACTATCCTGCCAACTACGGTTTCATCCCTCGCACTTACTCGGAGGACAACGACCCCCTCGACGTACTGGTGCTGTGTTCGGAGAACATAGTCCCTCTTGCGACGGTCAGGTGCTATCCGATAGGCGTGGTCATGATGCAGGACGGCGGCGAGATGGATTATAAGATAATAGCCATCCCGTTCAAGGACCCCAACTGGAACATTTACAAGGAAGTGGACGAGCTGCCTCCTCACATCATGGACGAGATCTCGCACTTCTTCCGTGTGTACAAACAGCTGGAAGGAAAGGACACGACGGTGTTCCAGGTGAAGGACCGCGCGTTTGCGGAACTCATCATCCGCGACAATATCAAGATGTACAAGAAAAAATTCGCAAAATAGGTTTTATGTGCGCTTTTTGACGCGTAAAAGGTGTGTTGTGACAAAAGATGTGATAGTTATCGGAGGCGGCATAGTAGGGTGCGCGGTGTTGGACAGGCTGGCGCGCCGTGCCGCTTCCGTTTGTCTTTTAGAGTCGGGCGACGACGTCGCGGTGGGCGCGACGCGCGCCAACAGCGGCATAGTCCACGCAGGCTACGACTGCGAGCCCGGGACCCTGAAAGCGCGTTTCAACGTCCGCGGCAACGCGCTCGTCTGGCAGCTGGCTGATGAACTGAACGTGCCTGCTTTGAAGTGCGGTTCTTTGGTCGCTGCGCGCGAGGGCGGAGAGGAAGGGCTTGCCGAACTCAAACGCAAAGCGGATCTGAACGGCGTGCGCGCCGAGGTGCTTTCGCGCGAGCGCGCGCTCCGCATCGAACCCATGTTGGCGGAAGGGGTCGTGGCGGCGCTCTACGCGCCCGACGCAGGCGTTATCTCCCCCTATCAACTCGCCATAGCGCTTGCGGACAGGGCGGTGCTCAACGGGGCGGAGATACTGACGGAGTGCGCCGTCCTTTCCCTCAAAAAAGAGGACGGCGTTTTCGTGGTGGGCACTGCGAAGGGTGAGTTCCGCGCAAAGACGGTGGTCAACTGCGCCGGCGCGGAAGCGTCCGCGGTGAACGCGATGGCGGGGGCGGAAACTTACCGCACGGAGTTCAGAAAAGGGGAGTATTACGTCCTGGATCACACCGAACGCGAGAATGTTTCCACGGTCATATTCCCCCTGCCCACGGCGGCAGGCAAGGGCATCCTCGTCGCTCCGACGGCGGACGGCAACGTCATTTACGGGCCCACTTCCACGCCGGCGGAGAAGGACGACACCTCCGTCACGGCGGAGGGTCTGGAAGAGATACGCCGCAACGTGCCCCTCACTTACGCTCGTCCCTCCTTCGGGAAGTGCATACGCGTTTATTGCGGAGTGCGTACCGTGGTCGGACATGATTTCATCGTCGCTCCTTCCGAAAAGGTCAAAGGGCTGATAATAACGGCAGGGATATGTTCCCCCGGGCTCACGAGCGCGCCGGCGATCGCGGAGTACGTGGAGGAACTTGTGCTCAAAGAGCTTCCTCTGCCCCTCAAAGAGAGTTACATCGTCCGTCCTCCCGTGCGTCCGCGTCTTGCGGATCTCGACGAAGAGGGACTAAACGCTCTCATCGCGAAGGACGCGCGGTGGGGAAAGATAGTTTGCAGGTGCGAAAAGGTCACGGAGGCGGAGATAGTCGCCGCCGTAAGATCCCCCTTGCCTGCGCGCACCGTGGACGCGGTGAAGCGGCGCGTCAGGGCAGGTATGGGCAGATGTCAGGGAGGCTTCTGTTCCACGAGGGTGATGGAGATAATTTCCGAGGAACTCGGCATCCCGATTCGCGAGATAAGAAAGGGCGCAGGGCATTCCGAGATAGCGCTGCTTGCGGTCAAGGAGGACGGCTATGACGAAGTATGACGTGTTGGTCATAGGCGGAGGCCCTGCCGGAATGGCTGCGGCGCTCGCCGCCCACGAAAAGGGCGCAAAAGTGCTGTTGCTCGAACGCGACGTGCGCCTCGGAGGCATACTCAACCAGTGCATCCACGCAGGGTTCGGCTTGCATTATTTCGGCGAGGAGCTGACAGGCCCCGAGTACGCCGACCGTTTTGAAAAGAAACTCGCTAAGACCGATGTCAAAGTGATACTGAACGCTATGGCGCTCGCCGTCGGAGCGGACGGCGACGTCACCGTGCTTTCGCCCGAAGAGGGGCTCGTGCACCTCAAAGCAGGGGCGGTCGTGCTGGCGATGGGGTGCAGAGAGCGCACCGCCGGAGCGATAGCTCTTGCCGGCACCAGACCGGCAGGCATTTACACCGCAGGCATGGCGCAGAAGATGTGCAACATAGAGGGCTACCTCGTGGGCAGGCGCATCGTCATCCTCGGGAGCGGCGACATCGGGCTCATCATGGCAAGGCGCATGACCCTGGAAGGCGCGCACGTCGAGCGAGTCATAGAGCTCATGCCTTATTCCGGCGGACTCAAACGCAACATCGTGCAGTGTTTGGAAGACTTCGGCATCCCGATAGATTACAGCCATACGGTAACGCGCGTGGTGGGCAAGCCGCGCATGGAAGGGCTGTATTACGCTCCCGTGGACGAGCACAGGAAACCCGTGCTTTCCGAGGAGAAGTTCATCCCCTGCGACTGTTTGCTGCTCTCCGTCGGGCTCATCCCCGAAAACGACATCCTCAACGGGTCGGGTGTGGAGATGAGCCGCGTGACTTCGGGCGCGGAGGTGGACGAAAACAGGATGACCTCCGTCCCGGGCATATTCTCCTGCGGAAACGTGCTTCACGTCCACGACCTTGTGGACAACGTGTCCCATGAGGCGGAGATAGCAGGCGCCGCCGCTGCGAGTTACGCCCTCAAAGGCGCGCCCGAAACGGACGGCGGAGTGTTCGGCGTAAACGTGGGCAAGGGGGTAAGATACGCCCTGCCGCAGCGTGTGCACGGAGGCGGCGGAAACGTGGAGATATTCTTCCGCACGGACAACGTGTACAAAAACTGTAAGGTCGTCGCGGAGTGCGGCGGACGCGTGTTGTATTCCAAAAAACGCATGATAGTAGCTCCCGGCGAAATGGAAAAGATCGCGCTGGACAGGTCGGCGCTCGACGGCGACGTTACCGTGAGGTTGGAGATATGAAGACCATTTGCATAAATTGCCCCATGGGGTGCCCTTTGGATATCACGGAAGAGGACGGCAAGGTGGTGGTGCGCGGCTACACCTGCAAGCGCGGTTTGGAGTACGGCATCTCCGAATATACCGCCCCCGTGCGCACGGTCACCACGCTCATCCGCACCGCGGACGGTGGAGTCGTGCCCGTCAAAACTTCCGCCCCCGTGCCCAAGGACAGGATGTTCGACGTTTTGCAAAGAGCGCGTGAGCTGGTCGCGCCCTCGGACGCCGACATCGGTCTGGTGGTGGACAAGGACGTCCTGGGGCTGCATTCGGACATCGTTGTGACGGGCAGACCTCTGCCTCATGCCGTGAACAGATGACGGTGCGCGGCAGACGGCTGTTCAATCGCAGACCGGTCTGCTTTTTCGCGCTTTTGATGGCGGCAGGCATCCTCCTTGCCGAAGCGTTTTACCCTCTTCCTCATCTTTACAGGCTCATACCGCTGCTCGTCACGGTGGCGGTATGCGTGCTTTTCGGGGCGGTGGGAAAGTTCAGGAAACACCTCTATCTTGCCGTCGCGTTCTTTATAGGTTTTCTGGCGTGTTCGGGCGCGGCGGACGTTTACGACTCTCATCTGGTCGCCGACCGCGAGGGCGTGTTCACCGCGCGCGTCGCGAGCGAGATCGTCGTCACCGACGGCATGGCGGAGTTTTATGTGGAGAGCCTGGTCGTGGACGGCGTGGTGACGGACGGCGAATGCAGAGTCACCGTGCCCATGGAAGCGCCCGACTTCGGAGCAGGGGACATAGTCATCCTCACGGGCTACCTTTCCTCGGAGAGGCATACCGCGTTCGATACTTTCTTTTCCTCAAACGCGCTCAACCGCACTTACTTCACCCTTCGCGGCGACAGCGCGGAATTTCTTGCGAAAGGGGAGCCCGGTTTCATCCTCGAAGTGCAGACCGCGGTGAGCAGGCTGTTTTACGAAAACATGGACGGCAACTCTTCCGCCGTGGCACGCGCGCTCGTCATCGGCGACAAACGCGGCATAGACGATCTGCTCTACGGCAACATACAGGCGAGCGGACTTGCGCACGTCCTTTCCGTCAGCGGACTTCACATCACCGCGCTCGCGACCGCCGTCTATTGGCTCTTCCGCAAACTCGGTATAAATCCTAAGATCGCGCTCGCCGTGGTGCTCGGCGTCGGGATATTCTACGTGGCGCTCTGCGATTTCGTCCCACCTGCCGTGCGCGCACTTGTCATGACGACGGTGTTCAATTTCGGGTCGGCGTTCGGCTTGAAGAGCGACGGGCTTTCCGCGCTGTCCTTTGCCGCCGCGGTCATAATGCTGTTCAGTCCCTTCTCGCTCATGCACGTAGGTTTTCTGCTTTCCGTGTTCTCGCTGCTCGGGATAATGCTTTTCGCTCCGGCTTTCAAAAAATTCCTTATGAAAGGGGTGGACAGAGTGTCGCCCTCCGGTATACCCGACGGTGCGGAAGCGCGCGTCATGCACGGCACGGCTGCGATAATGTCGGGCGGCTCGCAGGAGGAAGACCCTATCGCCGCGCTCGTCGAAGAGGCGGAAGAAGGGGAGGGAAAGACCAAAAAGACGAGGCACGCTCGCGAGAAACTGCCGCGGCGCGCTTTGACTTATGCTGCGGAATCCGTTTCCGTTTCCGTCGCGGCGAACCTGACCGCCATGCCGCTCGCGGCATATTTCTTCGGCAACATCCAAACTCTTTTCATCATCTCAAACATCGTCATTTTGCCGTACACGATGTTTATATATCTGTTTTTGCTCGTCATCACGCCGTTTTCGCTGATAACGGGACTGCACGGGCTCGTCGGGGCAGCCGACTGGCTCATCATGCCTTTCACCGCATTCGTGAACGCGATAGGTGGGATATCTTTCTCTTCCGTGCCATTCTCCGTGTCCCTTTTGGGCATCGTCGCGGTGCTCGCCGCAGAACTCATCCTTTGCCCGTTCGTCTTCTTAAAACGCAGGGAGAGAGCAGTGGGGACGATAGCCGTCGCCGTCGTGTTCCTTGTGGCATCATCTCTGATTTTGCTCATATGATGAAACCGAGCGCGGATGCGCGATACGGGCGCATATATTTAAGTTATACTTAAAATCACGAAAATATCTTGCTATGGCGGACGACATGTGTTAAAATGTGCATAGTCCGAAGTGTATGCTCGGAAAATTCGGGAGTGGAAATTATGGGACTTTCATTGATCGAACTCATTTTGTACGTCGCGCTCGCGGCAGTCGCACTCTTTGCTGTGGTCATCCTCATCATCAGCGCGGTCTTTGCAAAAAGACATAAGGATCCCGATGTGGATCCCCTTGCAGGTTACAGCGTGGAAGGGGAGGCGGCGCCCGTAGCCGCGGCACAGGCGGCAGCGCCCGTCCAACAGGCAGCCGCGCCTGCGCAGCCCCTCGCAAGACCCTATTATATGGTGCCTGCGCTTGCCGACGAAGAGGAAGACGCCGTCATCACCCCTGCGCCCGACCAGACGCGTTTCGTGCTCACGGAGGAGCATCCCATCTCGTCCGAAAGCCGTCCGCTCGACGAAAGACAGGGCGATTGGAGAAATTACGACGGCGAGTATCCCGGTTTCTATTACGATCCTTTCGAGGGGACCTACTTCAAGGGCAAGGCGCCCGTTTACGTGCAACGCACCTATCTTCCGGCGCCTCCTCCTCCCATCGTCAAACGCGTCATGCCTGCTTGCGCGCCCATAACCTCCAAACCCAAAGCGCAGCGCGCTCCGCTGGAACAGAAGGACGGTTTCGACGTCGCGAAGATATACGGGCAGTACGTCATCGGCAACGAGGGCGACGAGTATTACTTCACCCTCTATTCCAACAAGGGCGACCTGCTCTACGCCAGCGATAACTACGCCAGCAAACAGTTCTGCATCGACGCCGTGAAACGCTTCAAGAAACACGTCATCGCAGGTTCCTTCTCCATCGAAGGCGAGGCAGGCGACTACCACTACAAGCTCATCCGCAACCTCTGCACCTACATCGGACCCTCCAAAGCCGTCCGCGTCGATGCCGAAAAGAATATGGCGGATTTGAAGTATTATGCGCAGACGGATGTCGTCCGCTGACTAAACGGCGCTATTTGGCGAATAGCTTTGTCAGCCCCACATCTCCGACCGCTTATGTACAAGGAGTACACTGCGCGTCCGGATATGTGGGGCTTTCGCGCTCTTCATCCAAATATCGCCGTTTAGAACAAGGGTGTTGTCTTGCGTGATACTGCGTCAAAGCCTTCCCACACTGCGAGTCACGTACGACCTAGTACGCTCCTCTTGTGTGGGAGGGCTTTTCCTTGTCTGACGCGAAAATAGCGCGCTTTAACAAGCTAAACGCCGCTATTTGGCGAATAACTGTGTCAAGTGCCTATCGTCTGAACAGTCACGTACGCCCTAGTACGCTCCTGTCCATCCGATAGGCACTTTCCTTGTTCTTCATCCAAATATCGGCGTTTAGTGACAAGTTTTGAGTAAGGCGTGATACTGCGTCAAAACCCTTCCACACTGCGAGTCACGCACACGGGGTCCCCGTCGCGAAATCTTTGATTTCGGGATGGGGTAAACTTCATCCAAATATCGCCGTTTAGACCGGGAATAAACTTACACCCGTTCGAAGGCGGAACCACGCGCCGCTCAGCCAAGCGTTCACAGGCGGCTTGCCGCCGCTTGAACGCCGCGGCGCGAACCTGCGACCTCGCAAGCTAGACGGGATATTAAGTAGACACTGGCTCGGTGCGCGTCGAGTCGCCCTCCTCGCCCCACGAGCGACGTTCGGCGAGTACTGTTCGCCGCTTGATTATGCGAGTGCGATAAACAAACTTTTTCAGGAAGTGTTTTCATAAAGGCGCACTGCCTGCGCCTTTATGAAAAGTGAGTTCCGCATTTTAGGAGGATTGTCCTCTATTCCGAGTGGGGGAGGAGTCCCGTAGGGGAGGAGGGGGGGCTGTACTCCCATGTCAGGGGAAAGCAACCCCAATTAAACTTTATTCCTCACGCGCACTAGTTTAGAGTGTTCTTGCCTTATCCGGGACAACGGGGACGGGGCAAAAATGTCCAATGAGGAACGTGCTTTGTCCCTCATTTGAACATTTGCGCCCCCAAGCCCCGCCGCAGGCGGGGACCCCGGCTTTACCCCGTCCCCTATTGTCCCAACGCGTTCCTGTTTCGGTATAACGTGAAACATGAGCGTATGTGCTTGAACACACTCCACGCCCATTCGAAGACGGAATAATGCCCCATGCCCCACGTGCCCTCTTTCGGGGCGCGCTATTCCCCCGTGCACTCTTATTCGGAGAGGTGGGCATATATTTTCGCTTGCGCGCGTGGGATTTAAGTGTTAGTATAATATTCGGTCACAATTTACACTTTTCTAGGAGGCATTTATGCAATATTCTCACGAAGTTGAAATGATGTGTCCTGTTGCCAAAGGGCCCAACCATGGTCCGGCTCCCATCCCCGAAGAGGGCAAGTGGGTGCAGGCAAAGGAAGTCAAGGACATTTGCGGTCTTACGCACGGCGTAGGCTGGTGCGCGCCGCAGCAGGGCGCGTGCAAGCTCACCCTCAACGTCAAGGACGGCATCATTCAGGAGGCGCTCGTCGAAACGCTCGGCTGCTCCGGCATGACGCATTCCGCGGCAATGGCAGCGGAGATCCTGCCCGGCAAGACCATTTTGGAGGCGCTCAACACCGACCTCGTTTGCGACGCCATCAACACCGCCATGCGCGAGCTGTTCCTGCAAATCGTTTACGGAAGAACGCAATCTGCCTTCTCTGAAGACGGTCTGCCCATCGGCGCAGGGCTGGAAGACCTCGGCAAGGGGCTGCGCAGCCAGATCGGCACCATGTATTCCACCGTCGTCAAAGGACCTCGTTACCTGGAAATGGCGGAGGGTTACGTCACCAAGGTCGCCCTGGACGAGAACAGCGAGATCATCGGCTACGAGTTCGTCAAGCTTGGCGTCATGATGGAGATGATAAAGAAGGGTGTCGATCCTGCCGAAGCGCTCAAAAAGAGCACGGGCACTTACGGCAGATATGCCGACGCGGTCAAGTATATCGATCCGCGCAAAGAGTAATGGGAGGCTGCTATGAGCATCAGATTTGAAGGTTACGAGAGAAGGATCGACAAGATCAACAAAGCCCTCGCGGAATACGGCATCGCCTCTTTGGAGGAAGCAAAAGCCGTTTGCACCGAAAAGGGCATAGACGTCGAAGCGATAGTCAAAGGCGTGCAGCCCATCGCGTTCGAAAACGCAGTGTGGGCGTACACCGTCGGCTGCGCCATCGCCATCAAGAAAGGGTGCAAGAACGCGGCGGATGCGGCGGAAGCCATAGGCATCGGCTTGCAGAGCTTCTGCATCCCCGGTTCCGTCGCCGAACAGCGTGCGGTCGGGCTCGGGCACGGCAACCTCGCGGCAATGCTGCTGCGTGAGGAAACCAAGTGCTTCGCATTCCTCGCAGGTCACGAGTCTTTCGCGGCGGCGGAGGGCGCGATAGGCATCGCCAAGACTGCGAACAAAGTCCGCAAACAGCCCCTCAAAGTCATCCTCAACGGGCTTGGCAAGGACGCGGCTTTCATCATCAGCCGCATAAACGGCTTCACCTATGTGCAGACCAAGATGGATTACTACACCGGCGAAGTCAAGATAGTCAAGGAAACCGCTTACTCCAAGGGCGAGCGCGCCGCGGTGCGCGTTTACGGCGCGGATGACGTCACGGAAGGCGTCGCGATCATGCGCCTCGAAGACGTGGACGTGTCCATCACGGGCAACTCCACCAACCCCACGCGATTCCAGCATCCCGTCGCAGGCACCTACAAAAAGTGGGCGGTCGAGCACGGCAAAAAGTACTTCTCCGTGGCGAGCGGCGGCGGTACGGGCAGAACGCTGCACCCCGATAATATGGCGGCAGGTCCTGCGTCTTACGGCATGACGGACACCATGGGCAGGATGCACTCCGACGCCCAGTTCGCAGGTTCCTCCTCCGTGCCCGCGCACGTCGAAATGATGGGCCTCATCGGCATGGGCAATAACCCCATGGTCGGTGCGTCTGTGGCGTGCGCAGTCGCCGTTCAAGAGGCTCTTACGAAGTAAGAGGCTTCGGCGACAAGCAGGGCAAAGAAACACCAAGTGAGGTGCAAAGCACCGAACATCAAGGCGCCGCATTTGCGGCGCCTTTTGGTATTTCAGTTCTGTGGCTTGTGCAGTCGCCGTTCAAGAGGCTCTTACGAAGTAAGAGGCTTCGGCGACAAGCAGGGCAAAGAAAAAACCAAGTGAGGTGCGAAGCACCGAACATCAAACACGCCATAGCGAAAGCAATGGCGTGTTTTTGGTCTAATCAGTCTGTTGCGTGCGCAGTGGCAGTGCAGGAAGCACTGACAAAATAAGCGCAAGCAACATTAGACTAAGTAAGGCGCAAAGCGCCGAACATCAAGGCACACCGCAAGGTGTGCCTTTTGGTTCCAAATCGGTTGCTTGTGCGGTGGCTAATCGGGTAAGATTGATTTTGGCGTTTGTTGCTGAGTGTAATACAATAACGGACTTGCCTAGCTATTCATTTTCTTATATAATATATTGCAATAGCAGTACAAACATTTTTAGCAACTAATAGACTTTATGAACGGGATGCTTATAGGTGGTTTGATATGAGCAAGAAAACATTCGTTAGCAGGTCAATTGAAAAATATGTCAGAGACCGCTTACCTGTTTTTGACACAATGTTGAGCAATCTTTGTAAGAACTTTAATAATGCGCCAGACTTAATTGTAAAATGTATAAAAAAGGCGTACTTTACTTGTTCGATTTCATTATCTATCAGCAACATCGAAAACCATATAAGGCGAAATTTAACTAAATTTGTTAACAAACACAACAAGGGATTTCAGATTATTGACGAGTCTATAGAGGTTCTTTTACAATATGATAGTTCCCAAAGACGTGTTAGAGAATCATATCCGTTTAATCGAGCATATGTTTTATGCTGCAACGCATTGATTAGGTTGTTTTGGTTGTCTGATTTTATTGCGGACAAAAAAAACGAGGAGACTGTTCGCAAAATTGAAGAGCTGATTATGAGCGAAGGAGCGGCTCAAATAATTAGCAATGATGTAATACTCAGTAAATCATATAATACTTTTTTAGTTAACTTAAACATAATGCGAACAAGTTTGTTTCCGAAGCAAATGTTTGTTTTAATGCTCAATTTGATTGACAATAAGATAACAAATCAATTTGAAATCAAAGAGAAAGATGTTGTTGCTTCTGCAGATCTTCGCGAAAACTTGCGCATTTATTTGTCAATTCATAGCAACAGAATTACTCAACAGGCAGATATAATAAAGACAGGAAAGGCGTTATTATTCGCACGCGCTAGAAAATTTACTCTGCATCAAATCTTATTGGAAATGAGCAGATTTGATACGCTGGTTGATTCTTTCAAAGGATATGTTAATACGCCCACTTCGAAACCAGAAGTTATAAACATTCCAAAAACGTCGAAAATGAATGACGTAAAGCAAGCTATAGAAAGTCCAACTGTTGTTGAAAAGCCGCTAAGCCATTCGGAGAGTATAATCAAACAGGCACGAGATGGGATTAAGAGCCAATCCGAAATCTTTTATAAATTAACAGAAAAATTTTATATTCCAACGGCAAATCTACTTAAAGAGATTGCCAATTATGTTACGGGGAAAATGGGGTTTTCCACTTTGCTCAGGAAAGTATTCGCAAGATATGGTATTAAGTATATAATTAAAAGGGGAGATGACGGTGATGATAGGGATGAATACTTGTTCGATTGCATCAAATATGATTTGGGAATATTGCCAAAAGCGCAAAATTGGGGATATGGAATATTACCGAAATCGCCAAGTTGGAAGACAGTCGGATATGCAGGAATAGAGGATAATAGAAGATACGTTGAAGCGTATATAGAGTTACTTTATGAAACTGTTAAGAAAAATTTCGAAGAAAATGAAATTAGGGCGGTAATATATCTAATTTTCAGAGAGAACTATATTCGATATTTTTACGAGAAATATGTCTCTAAAATCAATGCGTCATCGTTTGACGAGTATGTGATGGTGTTAAAAGAGGCAGCGCTAAGAGAAGATAATTTAACAATGTGGCGTTGTTATTATTTGTATACTACTAAAGCGAATGAGGGGCTGTTCAAGAATGGCGGGCAACTGGTAAAAGAAGCTTCGGCAAAACTTGAAGAATACAGAATAAAAATAGCGCGTGATAAATTGCTGGAAGGAGCGCAGACGATTGAAATCAGGGATGCTGTCGGTATAAATAATTCAAAATCCGCATACGGTAAGAATTTCGAAAAACTTGTTGCAGCACTATTTGAGAAAATGGAGTATAACGTGCGTTTTACCCGAACAACAGGTGACTACGGAATTGATATAATTGCTGACGATGACATTGTCCGCATAGCTATACAATGCAAGTGTTACTATGGACATAGTGTGGGAAATGACGCTGTACAGCAAGCGATTTCGGGCAAAGAATTTTACGGGTGTGACAAAGCAATGGTTGTGACGAATTCGACGTTTACACCCGCGGCGATAGAGCAAGCAAAGAAGTCGAATGTGATACTATGGAACAGGTATATTCTGCAAAAGACGTTGGATGCATATATGCCTGGTGTAAAACTAGATTGATTGCGGTATGATGACGAAAGTTTACTATGTTTTACCCGAGGAGGCGAAAGACATCAGGGAAAAGGTGTTCGTGGAGGAACAGGGCTTCAAAGAGGAGTTCGACGCCGCGGATGGTGTTTCCGTGCATTTGGTGCTGTCAGATAGCGGAAAACCCGTTGCTACGTGTCGGTTTTTCAAGGGCGATGAAGAGGGCGTTTATCTCATCGGCAGGATAGCCGTGATGCCCGAGTATCGCAAAAAAGGCGTGGGCGCAAGCATAGTGAGCGAGGCGGAGAAACTGGCGGCGGAAGCAGGAGGTCGCGAGTCCGTCGTGCATGCCCAAACGCGCGCGTCGGGTTTCTATGCAAAGCTGGGATATCAGCCGTTCGGCGAGCCCGACGACGAGGAGGGAGTGCCGCACATTTGGATGAGAAAGGCGCTGTGCCCGAAATCGTGACGGTTTCACGTTGTCAGGGGCGGATATGAGTCCCTGCCGCCGTGGCGTGACGGCGGCTGTTTTTTTGAGGTTTTTGCGTCGGAATGGCGTTGACGGCGAGCGAATTGCATTCAGTTGTAAATATCGGTTGCCCGTGCGCGCGAATGGTGCTATAATTTTCAAAAGATTTAACGAACATCAAAAAGGCGGATATACAAATGTCCAAAACGAACATCATAGACGAACTCAGGGCGCGCGGACTCGTCAAACAGACTGTGTTCGAGGACGACCTCAAAAAGCTGTTGGACAGTGGCTCGCAATGCTTCTATATCGGGTTCGACCCGACGGCGGACAGCTTGCACGTCGGGCATTTCGTGCAGATGATAGTCGCAAAGCGTTTGCAGGACGCCGGGCATCGCCCCATCATATTGATAGGCGGCGGCACGGCTATGATCGGCGACCCTTCCGGGCGCACGGACTTGCGCAGTATGATGACGCGCGAAACCATCCGGCATAACGTGGAATGCTTCAAGAAGCAGATGGCGAGGTTCATCCGTTTCGACGGCGAGAACGGCGCGATCATCGTGGATAACGCCGATTGGCTGCTGGGGCTCAATTACATCGACTTTTTGCGCGAGATAGGTTCCTGCTTCTCCGTCAACAAGATGCTGACGGCGGAGTGCTACAAGGCGCGCATGGAGAAGGGGCTCACCTTCCTCGAATTCAACTATATGCTCATGCAGTCATATGACTTCCTGGTGCTCAACCGCAAGTACGGGTGCGTGCTCCAATGCGGCGGCGACGACCAGTGGTCCAACATCCTTGCCGGCGCGGATCTCATCCGCAGAAAGGAGGGCAAGGACGCGTTCGCGATCACTTTCGGGCTGCTCACCACCTCGGAAGGCATAAAGATGGGCAAGACGGCGAAGGGCGCGGTTTGGCTGGACGAGAAAAAAACGTCGCCTTACGATTTCTTCCAGTACTGGCGCAATATCCCGGACGCGGACGTCAACAAGGTGTTCCGCTTCCTCACCTTCCTGCCTCTCGACGAGATAGACGAGCTCACGCGCTATAACGACGAACGCATGAACGCGGCAAAGGAAAGGCTCGCGTACGAACTCACCCTTACGGTGCACGGCAAGGAAGCCGCAGACGACGCGCTCGCAAAGGCGAAAGCGGCATTTTCCGGCGACAGCGAAAATATGCCGTCCGCAGTCATCCCCGAGGGTATGAAACAGGTGGCGGAAGTGCTGGTCGCGGTGGCGAAAGTCCCGTCCAAGAGCGAGGCGCGAAGGCTCATCCAAGGGGGCGGCGTCATGGTGGACGGCGTGAAAGTGACGGACATCAATGCGGAACTTTCCGACAGTCAACGTGCCAACGGGTTCGTGCTTCAAAAAGGCAAAAAGAACTTCTTCAAGGTGACTGTTGAGTAAGAGTTATCTGACTGTACGAGGCGAGGCGGAGAGCGTCACGGAGATCAAACGCTCGAAGTTTATCGCCACCATAGCGCACGTGGAAGACGGCGATTCCGCCGAGGCTTTCGTGCGCAAGGTCAGAAAGAAATACCCCGACGCCACGCACAACTGTTACGCATATATAGCGGACGAGCGCACGGCACGGTTTTCCGACGACGGGGAACCGGGCGGCACGGCAGGACAGCCCATGCTGGAAGTGCTGAAAAAACAGGAACTGGTGGGAGTCGCCGTCGTCGTCACCCGCTACTTCGGGGGCATCAAACTCGGAGCCGGCGGATTGGTGGCGGCGTATACGGACAGCGTGTCGCGCGCAGTGGCTGCCGCAACGAAAGCGTTGATGACGGAATGCGCGGAGATAGCCTACCGTTGCACCTATCAGGACGCCTCGGTGTTGGAACGGGCGTTGAACGCTTTCGGAGCAAAGAATGTGCGCACGGGTTACGGCGAAGGAGTAGAAGCCGCATGGTGCGTCCCTCGTGAACGGACGGCGGAGGCGCTTGCGCTCGTCGAAGCCCAGACCTCGGGTCGCGTGCGTGCGGAAGTGACGGACATACGCTACGAGGCGATGTGAGGGCTTTCGGGAAGAGTGGGACTCGTGTCGACGTATGAGTCGGGCGCGAGCTCGGGCGGGCTCTCACGGGCGGCTCAAAGGGTCGCCGAAAATAATAACACGATACGTGTGTCAACAGTGAAGTGGTAAAACAGGGCTAAAACACGAAAAGTGTTGCAGAGCCTTTGGCGATGCCGGTCGTATCCGTCTGCGGAGGTGGGTCGGGCACGGAGAAAAACACTTATCGTGTAATAAGGCTGTAAACGGCAGCCGCAGACGCTAAAACGAATATAATTACGCGCTCAGGCGCAAGGAGTAAGATATGAAAATCACAATGGTCAAAGAAAGGAAACAAAAGCCCGATTTTTCCAAGCTCGGGTTCGGCAAGTATTTCACCGACCATATGCTCGTCATGGAATATGACGCGGCAAAGGGCGGTTGGAGCGAGCCGGAGATCGTCCCATACGAGGATTTCCGCGTGGATCCGGCGTGCTGCTCGCTGCATTACGGTCAGGGCATATTCGAGGGCTTGAAGGCGTACAAGAACTCCAAGGGCGAGATCACCATGTTCCGTCCCCGTGACAATTTCGTGCGTATGAACAGGAGCGCCGAGAGGCTGTGCATGGCGAAGGTGGACATCGACGTCGTTCTTGACGCGCTCTCCGAGCTGGTCAAACTCGAAGAGGAGTGGATCCCCACCGCCCCCGGCACCGCGCTTTACATCCGTCCCTTCATGTTCGGTTCCGAAGCGTTCCTCGGCGTGCATCCCTCAAAGAAGTTCATTTTCACCATCATCCTTTCCCCCGTCGGCAGCTATTACGAGCACGGGCTCGAACCCACCAAACTCATAGTGGAAACCGAACTTACGCGTGCGTCCAAGGGCGGCACCGGCGAAGCCAAGTGCATGGGCAACTATGCGTGCAGCCTGCTTGCAGGGGAGCGTGCGAAGGAAAAGGGCTACGATCAGGTGTTGTGGCTGGACGGCGCTGAAAAGAAGTACGTGGAAGAGGTCGGCGCGATGAATATGTTCTTCGTCATCGACGGCACGGTGGTCACCCCCATGCTGGACGGCTCCATCCTGCGCGGCATAACCCGTGACAGCGCGCTCGCGGTTCTGCGCAAACACGGCTACAAGGTGGAGGAAAGACATCTTCCCATCGACGAGGTGGTGGAAGCGTACAAGAACGGCAAGCTGGACGAAGCGTTCGGCACGGGCACGGCGGCAGTCATTTCCCCCGTCGGCGCCATTGCCTATAAGGACCTCACCATGGAGATAAACGGCGGCAAGATGGGCGAGATAACCGGTTGGCTGTACGACCGTATCACGGGCATCCAGACCGAGCGTTATCCCGACGAATTCGGTTGGGTGTACAGAGTCAAATAAGACTTTAACGGCACAAAAACGGCAGGTCAACTGCCGTTTTTGCTAATTGCCGACGAATGCTCGCGGTGCACGGTCACGGACGGAGGCGTATGAGAAGCGAGGATAACAACGGGGAAAAACAGGCGAAGACGAAGGTGCGCCTGAGCGCGTTCGACGCGGCAGGGAAGTACCTTTCCGCATCGCCGCGCTCGGAAAAAGAGGTGCGCGACAGGCTGTACAAAAAGGGCTATCACAAGCCCGAGGTCGAGGACGCCCTCGCGCTGTGCAAACGGTACGGTTATATAGACGACGTGCGCTACGTTTACGAATATGCGGAGTGCTACGGCGCGAAGATGGGCAAAAAGATGATGGAGTTCAAGCTTGTCGCGGAAAAAGGAGTGCCGCGAGAGATAGTAGCCGAGGCTCTGCCGGAGGCTTTGTCCGACGATGAGGAGGCGGAGAACGCTTTCCGCCTTGCAAACAAATACGCCGCGACCAAACGCCTGACGGAACGTAAAGAGCTTGCGAAAGTCGGGGCGTATCTTTGGCAGCGCGGCTTTTCGCGCGACGTCATAGACCATGCTCTCAACAGGCTGGAAGACGCTATAAATGAATATCCGTGCGAGGAGCAAGACGACGAAGAATCATAAGATATATGACATAAACGTCGTTTCAATGAAACAAAATGAATGATAAACCCGTGATAATGCAAAATGACTTGCCGTCGCTGCAATTCCGTCTGCCGTTCAGGACGGAGGAGGGGAACAAGGGCAGTTTCGGCAGATGCGTCATTGTGGGCGGCAGCGCAAACTATGTCGGCGCGCCGCGTTTTGCCGCAGAAAGCGCGGAGGAAACGCTCGCGCTTTTGGGGGAGGCAGCCATGCGCTCGGGCGCAGGCACCACCGTGCTCGCCGTTCCCGATTTTTTGGCGGAGGCGCTTTACCCGGTGCTCCGCTATTCCGCGCTCTTCCCCCTGCCGTCCGCGGACGGGAACATCCTGTTCGAGGAGAAAAAAGCGGCGGAGCTTGCAAAAAAGGCGACTTCTTTTGCGATAGGTATGGGCATGGCGGACGGCGATGCCGAGAGCTACGTCAGATTTTTGCTGAACAACACCGACTGCCGCCTGGTGCTGGACGCCGACGGATTGAAGTGCGCAGACAGGATAGCGGACTTCAAGGGCAGGGCGGTGCTTACGCCTCACACCGGAGAGTTCGCGGCAATGACGGGGATACCTGCGGATGAGGTGAAAGGAAACGCCGCGGAACTTTGCCGACGTTACGCCGCCGAGCACTCCTGCGTCCTTCTCCTCAAAGGGCACGAAAGCTATATTAGCGACGGCAGGGAAGTGTGGTGCAACCGCACCGGCAATTCACGACTTTCCAAGGGAGGGAGCGGCGACGTGCTCTCCGGCATAATTGGCGGGCTGCTCGCATGGGATGTGCCGCTGCTGCTCGCGGCGAGGACGGGGGCATACGTTCTGGGGCGCAGTGCGGAGTTCAGCCGCACGAACGCATTGTCCCACCTGCCCGACGACATAATGTCCACGCTGCCCCTCGCCTTCGACGAGTTGCAGGGCGTAATGCGTTTGTGACAAAATCGCCGAAATGACAGTTAAAAGTAAAAAAAACGCGCGATAAAGGCGCGTTTTTGCATGTTAAAGACTGTTTCGTTTTCGGGCATGACTTGTCCGCCGCAGCGGCGAACAGGAGAAAATTACGCTTGCGCGGAACATGCAAAAATGCTTTCGGAGTTTGGATATCGGGCGCGTCGGGACGGGGACTTGACCTTGCCAAAGAAGGACGGGACAACAAACCCCTGGAGTCCGCGATGCGGCAGGGAGGCAAAACTGCGCAAGGGGGGGGAGGACGGCGCATTTCGGGGCAAGGAGGGGGTCAGGTTTCGAAAAACCCCAGCGACACCAAAAGAGCCTCGTTCACCCTCGCCATGGTCACGGCAGGCAGTTCTCCTATCTTTTCTTTGAGCCGTTGTTTGTCGATGGTGCGTATCTGTTCGAGCAGCACCACGGAGTTTTGCGCCAGTCCGCAGCTGTCGGCGGCGAGCGCGATGTGAGTGGGCAGTTTGGCTTTGTCCAGCTTGGAGGTTATCGCGGCGGCTATGACCGTGGGGCTGTAACGGTTCCCGACATTGTTCTGTACGACGAGCACGGGGCGCACTCCGCCCTGTTCGCTTCCGACCACGGGGCTGAGGTCGGCATAATATATCTCGCCGCGTTTGACCATTTCCATACCCTCGGAGCATTCCCGTGCCGCGCGGATATTATACCTCGCCGCCTCGGGAGCGTGACCGCACGGGCGCGCTTACGCCGTATGCCGACACAATATACACTATGCCTTCGGAAAAAATTTGGTTTGGGCGCATTATGCCAGACAGGCATGGCGCAATATATTGCGCGCGCTCGCAACGTACGTCGCGCATTCGCTTGCTTTCGCGCGCGAAAAGGTGTAAACTTGACGCAAATTGATTTTTATTCACGGAGGCATTTTATGTATAAGATCGGCATAGTCGGTTACGGCAATCTCGGCAGAGCCTGCGAAAAGATAGCCGCCGCGAGCGAAGATATGCAACTCGTCGGCATTTTCACGCGCAGGGATCCCGACACCCTCTCTTCCCCTTTCGGAACTCCCTTTTTCAGGCAGTCCGACCTCGCGAAATACGAGGGTGAGATAGACGTCCTCGCGCTTTGCACGGGCTCGGCAAACGACCTTGTGGACCTCGGCAAGACCGCTGCGGTGCATTTCAACACGGTGGACAGCTTCGACACCCACGCCAAGATGCGCGGCTATGTCACGGACATGGAAAAGATAACCTCCGAAAACGGGCACCTCTCCTTCATCGGCATAGGCTGGGATCCCGGTCTGTTCTCGCTGATGCGCGCGCTGTTCGGGGGCGTCCTGCCCGGCGGCAGCACCCAGACGTTCTGGGGCAAGGGCGTGTCGCAGGGGCACAGCGAGGCGGTGCGCAAGCTTCCCGGAGTGGTGAAAGGCGTGCAATACACCATCCCGAAAGAGGAGGCTCTCGCCGCGGCAAGAAGAGGGGAGGGCGCGTCCCTGACCACTCGCGACAAACACCTGCGCGAATGCTTCGTCGTGGCGGCGGAGGGCGCCGATAAGGCGGAGATAGAGAGGCGGATCGTCACCATGCCCAACTATTTCGACGAATACGACACGGTGGTGCATTTCATCACGGAGGAGGAGTTCGACCGCGATCACACGGGGATGCCGCACGGCGGTTTCGTGCTTCGCAGCGGCGAAGTGAACGGCATGAAAGAGCGTGTGGAGTTCTCTCTCGCGCTGGACAGCAACCCCGATTTTACCGCAAGCGTGCTCATGGCGTACGCGAGAGTGAACTGCAAACTCTTCCGCAAGGGAGTGCGCGGCGCAAAGACCATCCTCGACATCCCCGTGATAGAGCTGACGGACGAGGACAGGGTGGATTTCATCGCTCATACGCTTTGACATGAAAAGGTACGACACCGTATTTTTTGATCTGGACGGCACCATCACGGACAGCAAGCCCGGCATTTTGACGTGCATCCGCCATGCGTTGGACGCAAAAGGCGTGCCGTACACCGAAGCGCAGCTTGACGATATGGTGGGCCCTCCGTTCAGGGTGTCCATGAAGAGCATACTCGGCGTGCACGACGAGACTCTCATCGAGGAGCTCATCCGACTTTACCGTGCGGAATACGAGGTGACGGGCTGGCGCGATTGCAGCGTGTATCCCGGGGTGAGGGAACTTATCCTTCGCTTGAAAGACGGCGGTATGCGGCTTGCGGTGGCGACGTCCAAACCTTTGAAATTCACGGTGATGATGCTGGACGAACTTGGGCTTTCCCCTCACTTCCGTTTCATAGGCGGCGCGGAAAGCGACAGTTCTCGCGACAGCAAGGCGGAAGTCATCCGTTACGTCATGCAAAATCTCGCCATGCCGGACGCTTCGGGCGCGCTCATGGTGGGGGACAGGATGTATGACATGGACGGCGCCGTGCAGACGGGCATGGACAGAGCAGGCGTGCTTTGGGGCTACGGGAGCAGGGAGGAGCTCATCGCACATGCGGCGGACTACATCTTTGCTGCTCCGGGCGAGCTCGGCGATTTTTTGCTCGGCTGACCTCTCTCCCGGTCCTAGAAAAGGAGAGAGCTCTTTACATACGCGAGCGCGTGTGATATAATCAACGATAATACATTACCCGAAAAGGCGGTGGCAAAATGGCATATAAAGGAATGGGGCAGATAGACAAAAAGGAACTTTGGACCATCCCCAACATCATCACGTACTTCCGCATACTGTGCATCCCTGCGTACATAGCGCTCATGGCGTGCGCGGGCGTCAATGCGGACCCGGTGCTGCTGTATATCGCGCTCGGCGTGTTCGCCGTGGCGGCGGCGAGCGACCTGGTGGACGGCTGGATAGCGCGTCGGTTCAACATGACGTCGGGCATAGGCATGGCGCTGGACCCGTTCGCGGATAAGCTGATGCACATTTCGGTGCTGTTCTGCCTTTCGCTTTGCACGGGGCTGACCCCTCTCGGGGAGTCCATGGAAGGGCTGGACGTGCTGGGCGTTGCGACAATGACGGCAAGCGAAGGGTGGTATGTGCATTATGCGTTCGTCATCCTCCTGCTCTTAAAGGAGGGCATCATGGTGTGCGCCGCGCCTCTCGTGATGAAGAAGGGCGCAAAGGTGCAGGCGAACTGGATGGGCAAAGTGGCGTCATTCACGGTTTCCGTGGGCGTGCTGCTCGCGTTCTTCCACCCCTACGTCGCGTTCGCCGACTGGGGCATCCTCTCGTGGGGCATATGCATGAGCTATGCCGCGGCGATAGGGTATCTTGTCGACATCATAAAGCAGATACGCAAGATAAACAGCGGCGAGATGGAGAAGGTCACCGCGGAGAGCGCAAAGACCACGGACAGCAGCAACAATCCTCTTGCCGATAAGGCGGCGGAGAGTCCGGCTGCGAGTTACTCCGTCGAGAGAGCGGACGACAAGGACGCGCAAAACTGAAAATCCAAGACGAAGAATAAAAGGATAAATTGAAACAAATGGACAAAATGGACAAGACTTACGATCCTTCGTTTGAGAAAAGGATCTACGACTTCTGGCTCAAAGGCAAGTACTTCGAGGCTCATCCCAACGACGAGAAAGAGCCGTTCACCGTCATGATGCCGCCCCCCAACATCACGGGACAGCTGCACATGGGGCACGCGCTCAATCAGACCATACAGGACATCATCGTCCGCTTCAAACGCATGAGCGGCTACGAGGCTCTGTGGCTGCCCGGCACCGACCACGCGTCCATCGCGACGGAGGTCAAGATAGTCGAGCAGATGAAGAAGGAGGAAGGGCTCACCAAAGCCGACGTGGGCAGGGAAGGCTTCCTGGAACGCGCGTGGGCATGGAAGAACAAGTACGGCGGCAGGATAGTCGAACAGTTGAAGCGCCTCGGCACCTCCTGCGACTGGTCCAAGGAAGCGTTCACGATGGACAAAAACCTTTCGGCGGCGGTCGTGGACGCGTTCGTACGCTACTACAAAAAGGGTTTGATCTATCGCGGCGACCGCATCATAAACTGGTGTCCTCACTGCAAGACCGCGCTTTCCGACGCGGAGGTCAATTACAACGAACAGCAGTCTAATCTGTGGTATTACCGCTATCCGTTCGCGGACGGCGACGGCTACATCACCATCGCCACCACGCGCCCCGAAACCATGTTGGGCGACACCGCAGTCGCGGTCAACCCCAAGGACGAGCGCATGAAAGAGTACGTCGGGCGCACGCTGCGTCTGCCGCTCACGGACAGGGTGATCCCCGTCGTCGCGGACGATTACGTGGAGATAGGCTTCGGCACGGGCGCGGTCAAGATCACGCCTGCGCACGACCCCAACGACTTCGAGCTCGGGCTCAGGCACGACCTGCCCGTCATCCGCGTCATAGACGACGACGGCAGGATGAACGAGAACGCCGGCAAGTACTGCGGCATGGATAGGCTGGAATGCAGGAAAGCCGTGGTCGAGGACCTCAAAGCGCAGGGGTATCTGGAAAAGATAGAGCCTTACGCCCACAATGTCGGCGAGTGTTACCGCTGCGGCGAAACGGTGGAAGCCATCGTGTCCAAACAGTGGTTCGTGAAGATGAAACCGCTCGCGGAGCCTGCCATCAAAGCGGTGAAGAGCAAGAAGGTGGAGTTCATCCCCGGCAGGTTTGCAAAGACTTACTTCAACTGGATGGAGAACATCAAGGACTGGTGCATCTCCCGTCAGCTGTGGTGGGGGCACCGTATCCCTGCCTATTACTGCGACGAATGCGGCGAAACGGTGGTCGCGAAGTCCGCGCCCGAGTGCTGCCCCAAGTGCGGCGGTCATATGCATCAGGACGAGGACGTGCTGGACACCTGGTTCTCTTCCGCGCTCTGGCCGTTCAGCACGCTGGGATATCCCAGAAAGAACAAGAATCTTTCTTACTTCTATCCCACCAGCGTGTTGGTCACCGCTTACGACATCATCTTCTTCTGGGTGGCGCGCATGATATTCAGCGGCATAGAGATGATGAACGAGCCTCCCTTCTCCGAGGTGCTCATACACGGGTTGGTGCGCGACGCGGAGGGCAAGAAGATGTCCAAGAGCGCCGGCAACGGCATCGATCCTCTGGAACTCATCGACACCTACGGCGCGGACGCGCTGCGCTTCTCCCTCGCGACGGGCATCGCGCCCGGCAGCGACACCAGGTTCACGCTAGGCAAGATAGAGAGCTGCCGCAACTTCATAAATAAGCTCTGGAACGCCAGCCGTTTCGTCATCATGAATGTGAAAGAGGATGACGACCTCTCCTTCCCGACCAGGCTCAACGGCGCGGATAAGTGGATACTCACCAGGCTGAACGACGTCGTCAAGGACGTCACCATAAACCTCAACAAGTACGAGATAGGGCTTGCCGCCGCCAAACTGTACGACTTTACGTGGTCGGAGTTCTGCGACTGGTACATCGAGATGTCCAAGCCCATGCTGTACAGCGGCGACAAGAAGGCGCATTCCCACGCCGTCGCGATGCTCACGTACGTGCTGACGGCGATACTCAAACTGCTGCATCCCTTCATCCCCTTCATCACGGAGGAGATATATTCCAAGTACGCGCCGAAGGGCAGCGTGCTTATGGTGTCGGAATGGCCGACATACAATAAAAAGACGGTGTTCCGCAAGGAGGAGAAAAACTACGAAGCTCTGCGCGAAACCATCGTCGCCATCCGCAATATGCGCGCGGAGATGAACGTCCCCGTCGGCAAAAAGGTGAAGGCATACGTCATCGCCGCGGATGAGAAGTTCATGCGTCAGTCGGCGGTCTACCTCGAAAAACTCGCAGGCGTGGGCGAAACCGTGTTCGTCACCGACAAAAAGCAGGTGGAGGAGAAGACGGCGGCGGTCGTCACCGCGGCGGCGGAAGTCCTCATCCCCATGGGCGATATGGTGGACACCGCAAAAGAGGCTGAAAGGCTGCAAAAAGAGATAGCAAAGGCGGAAGCGGAAGTGAACAGACTGAACGCTTTGCTTTCCAACAAAGGGTTCGTGTCCAAAGCTCCGCAGAAGCTGGTGGACGGCGAGAGAGAAAAACTCGCCCAGGCTGTGGAAAGGTGCGGTAAACTCAAAGAGAAACTGCACGCGTTGGAGTGATATGAAGTGTCTTAAAGCCACGCTGTCCTATTTCTTTGACAAGGGAGCGCAGATGGTGTTGCTCTCCGTCATCCCGTCGCTGATGGCGGCGCTGTTGTTCTCGCCGTCGGCAGGGTTGTATTTCCTCATGCAATACGAGGACCTGCATTCGGAGAGCTTCGCCTCGCTGTACAAGCAGATGCACACTCTGCCGTACGACTTCTTCTGGGTGGGGATAATAGGATTGGTGCTGTGCTTTGCGGTCATCGCGCTGCTCTTCGGCATAGTGGACAGGCATATGAGGATAGGGGAGTTCACCGTTTCCTTCCGCCGCGCCAAGACCAGGCTCAACTACAACTTCCTCACCGCGCTGCGTTTCGGCGTGGTGGCAGGGGTGATATTCGAGCTGTGCGACGTGCTGCTCACTCTGCTTTATTACGCGTGGGCGAGCCTTATCGGGAACGGCGTGGGCTGGCTGGTGCCTGCGGTGCTGTCCTGGCTCGCGGTGTGCGGAGTGGGGATATTCGTCTTCTGCTCCGTCCTGCTGTGGCCTCCCTTCATGCTGCATACGGGACTGCGAGCGCGCGACGCGTTCAAGATGGGCTGGCGGCAGATGTCGGGCAGGCTCCCGTCGTGTATGCTCACGCTGTCCGTGTGCTTCGTGCTGTTCGTTGTGATAATGAGCATAGTGGGTTCGCTTACGGAAAGCACGGTGGCGCGCGTCATAGTGGACGGGCTCGCCATCGCTATCTTCATCCCGTATTACATCACGATGATGTACGTCCAATTCTACGACGTGACGGGTGCGGAACGCATGGACCTGCAACAGCCGCAGCTGTGGTCCAAGAAGCTCGTGCGCAAGGACAAGAAGGCGCTACGCGACAAAAAATAGTGTTCAACTGTATGTTTCGGTGACATAAAACGCCGAAAGTGAGGAAATATGGAATTCAAATATGCCCTATCACTGCTGTTCTCGAACATGGGATACGTGCTCAAAATATTTGTTTGGGTGCTTATCGCCATGATCGTCACCGTATGCATCGGGGCGGCGATAATAGTGCCTGTGATCGATGCGTTCGGAGAGGTGGCGGAGGTCGCCGCTGCTTACGGCGAATTCACCGCAGAGGTGAGCGCGTTCGTGGACAGTGACATAAGCATCCGCGGCTTTTTGGAGAGCATCCCTTCCGCCTTCGGCGGTCTGGTCACCGCGGTGGCGTCCCAGGGCGGATTGCTTGCCGCGCTCATCATCTGCCTCATTTTCCTCTACGCGCTGTATTCCTTCCTGGTGTCGTTCAGCTACTATCCCACCGCGTATATCATCGGACAACTGATGTCTTCCAATATGCGCATGGGGCTCGCGGCGTCCATGGCGCTCAACTTCAAGCAGTCGGTGCGTTTTGCGGCGTGCAGGGTGTCCGTGGCGGTGCCCATCGACGTCTGCCTCACCACGCTGGCGTGCCTGCTGTTCTGGGGGCTGTTCACCGCGATAGGAGTGTTCTCGCTGCCTATAATGCTGCTGCTCGGAGTGGTGGTGGTCGCGTTGCGCAGTACATTCTTTGCCGGATGGCTGCCCAGGCTGCTGTATGTGCCGGGGGAGAGCATGTACACCGCGTTCGGGCGCAGTCTGCGCGCCGTCAAGCTCAACATCAAGGGGTTGATGAAGGCGTTCATCATCACCTTCTTTGCGGCGTACGCGCTGATGGCAGGGTTCTCGCTGCCCACCTTCGGGCTGGTGCTCATCGTTGTGCCTTCCATCAACTACTTCCTGTTCAGGACGATAGAACTCGTCGGCTACTATAAGTTCTCGGGCAAGAGTTTCTATACGGACGCGGCGAACGTCGTGGACACTGTGGAATTCGGCTATCGCACGGAGAATCAGCGCGAAGACGCGACGGCGGAGGAAGAGGACTGATATGACGTTCAGGATGTTTTTCGGTTGGGTAAAGACCGCGATGCTCGCGCTCATTGCGCTCGCCGGAGCGGCGATAGTGGCGCTGGACGCGGTGATGATCTCGGGGGCGGTGCCTGCGTTCGAAACGTCGAACGTGACGGTCGCCGCCGTGTCCCTGGTCGCCGCCGTCCTGATATTTTTGTTTGCTGTCCTGCTTTTGGCGTGCAGCTTTTACAAGCTGGGCGACGACGGCATATTCTCGCTCATGGGAGTGTTCGCCGACAGGGTGGCGTACAACGACGTCAGCCGCATAGCGGTGAACGCGGTGACGTCGGAGGTGTTCATCTCCTGGCGCAAGGACGGCGCAGGCGCGGAAACCGTGACCAGGCTCAACCTCACGCAGAAGGATTCCAAAGCCATGCTGGCGGAGCTGGAAAGACGTTGCGCGTTCGCCACGATAGACACTTTCACTCCCCCCGAGAAAAAGAAAAAGAAAGGATGAATTTGAGCCCGTATATGCAAACGTACGGGCGTTTTTAAGTTATGGCAGAAAGTTTCGACGGCATCAACGGGAAGGCGTTCCGCCCGTTTGACGAACAGCTAAAACCATTGCTCGACAAATATCTGGAAGGCAAGAAGTATGTCGGCAGCGATTATTCCTATTACGCGTTCATAGGCTGGTTCTCGGCAGGGGAATACCTGGACGCCGGCGACGCGCTGTACCTTCGCGCGGAAATGGACGGGGGGATGTATTATTGGCCTCCTCTCGTCAAGGAAGGAAGCGGCATCGGCATGGAGCAAGCGGCGGCAAGACTGCCGCACGACGCCTGTTTCGCATTCTGCACGGAGGAGTTCGTCAACGCGACTTACGGCGGATATTACATCTACACTCACCGCGACTGGGCGGAGTATATCTACAAGACTGCGGATTTCATCGCGCTGCCCGGCAAGCGCTATCACGCCAAGCGCAACCATATCGCCAAATTCAGGAAGAATTACGTTTCCGAGATGACCGCGCTCACGCAGGCGGACGTTGCGGACGTCATGGAATTCGAGCGCGAATGGATGGCGGCAAGGGAGTTCGACGGCAGTGCGGAGGAGAGCGCGGCAAGGGAGAGCGCGATAGTCAAGGGCTGGATCAAAGCCGCCCTGGACGGCAAGCTGATCTGCGACGTGCTGCGCGTGGACGGAAAGCTGGCAGGCATCGCCATAGGCGAGATAACGCCCACGGGCACGGCGATAGAGATGTACGAAAAAGCGGACACCCGTTACGAGGGGGTGTACAGCTATCTTGCCCACGAATTCGCGGCGCGGAATTTCTCGGGCTGCGAGTACATAAACCGTCAGGAAGATATGGGGCTGGAAGGGCTGCGGAAATCCAAACTCAGCTACTATCCCGAGTTTATGCTTGAAAAATATGTGCTTAAACCTGCCGATCGGTATTCCGACTGCTATGCGGAACGCATGAGCAAACTTTACTCCAAGGTGCTGGACAGGGTGGGCATCCCGGGGGCGCGCTTTGACGTCAAAGAGCTTTCGGACGCGGACTTCGACACAGTGTGGTCCTTCCTGGAAGGGGAGCGCGACAAGCTGGAAAACAAGCTGTTCTTCCTCAACTACACCCCCGAGGAACTGCACGGCGTCCTGACGCACGGCACGATGTTCGGAGCGTTCGACCGCGGCAGACTGATCGCCACCTGCGCCGTGGACAGAGATCCGGAATACGGCGCGGAACTTGCCGGGATATGCGGCGACAAGAGCGGTGCGCCCTGGTATGAGTTCAGCGGCATAATGACCGCCGAAGAATATCGCGGCAGGGGAGTTTCCGCAACTCTTTGCCGCGACGTCATCGCCTATGCGAAGAGGGAGCTGTCCCCGTGCACGCTGTGCGCGGTGGTGCAGTTCGACAACACGCCCTCCCTCAACAATCTCAAAGCTCTCGGCTTTTCCGCCGTGGTCACCCGTCCGTACGGGGAATACGATTTCACTTATCTTGTATTGAAAGTGTAAACTTCGCGTCCGGCATGCCAGACAGGAATAATACTAACCAGCCTCGGAGCAATTCTTTTCGGCGCTTTTGCACAGTCGGAACTTGTGGGTATGTATACTATTGGCGGCGTTTCGCCAGCGCAACATCATCCGAAAATCTCTTGCTCTGAGGTGCGAGCAGTTCCGCGCCAGCCGATTTTTGGCTGAGCAAGGAAGTCGGCGCAGCTAATACCAGCCCGTATTAGCAAGGCGACTGACGCGGTTCAGGCGGAAATCGGCGGCGCGGAACCTGGTTCGTATTATTCCTGTCTGGCATAACATACCGGCGAGCTTTGCCCGTACAAAAGCGCCCCAAAGAATTACTTTGGGGTCTGTTCGTATTATTCCGGATCGGCATAAACACGCTGCGTGGGAACATCTTTCGTTTGACTAATGCGCGCGCGTATAATATAATCTCAAATTAGAGGTATATTATGGTCAAACTGTTTAAGGAAAAAATGTGTTACTCCCACGGCACGCTGGTGCCCCTTTCGGAATGCGCGTCCGCTTCCGCAAAACGCACCATGGCTTACGGCGTGCTGTCCGCTCACAATACGTCCGGCGACGATGCCGCGCTCAAAGTGCGTTTCGACGCGATGGCGTCCCATGACATCACCTATGTCGGCATCATCCAATCCGCGCGCGCGAGCGGCTTGAAGTCCTTCCCCGTGCCTTATGTTCTCACCAACTGCCACAACAGCCTGTGCGCGGTGGGCGGCACCATCAACGAGGACGATCACGTGTTCGGGCTCTCGGCGGCTAAAAAATACGGCGGCATATACGTGCCTGCCAACGTCGCGGTCATACACAGTTATATGCGCGAGATGTTCGCCGCTCCCGGCAGGATGATCCTGGGCAGCGACAGCCACACCCGTTACGGCGCGCTGGGCACCATGGCGGTGGGCGAGGGCGGACCCGAACTTGTTAAACAGCTGCTCGGCAGGACTTACGACATCGCATATCCGCGCGTCATAGCCGTGGAACTCAAAGGCAAAGTCAGAAAGGGAGTGGGGCCGCAGGATATCGCGCTTGCGCTCATAGGCGCGACTTTCGCGAGCGGCTTCGTCAAGAACGCCGTGTTGGAGTTTGTGGGCGAGGGTATTGCCGCGCTCCCCGTGGAGTACCGCAACGGTATAGACGTCATGACCACCGAAAGCACCTGTCTTTCCTCCGTCTGGATGACCGACGACAAGGTGAAGACTTATCTCGCAGCCTACGGCAGGGAAGCGGAATACCGCGCGATGGCGCCCGAAGAAGGCGCGCTCTACGACGGCGCGGTGGTCATCGACCTGGACAAGGCGGAGCCCATGATCGCGCTGCCTTTCCATCCCTCCAACGTCATTCCTCTTGCACAGCTTATCGCGCATCCTTACGAGATACTTTCCGAGGCGGAAGAGAAGGGCTGCAAACTGCTCGGACTTAAAGAGGGCGAGTTCAGGCTCACCGACAAGATAAAGGACGGCAAGATCGTCGTGTCGCAGGGGGTCATCGCAGGCTGCGCCGGCGGCACTTACGACAACATCGCGACCGCGGCGAACATACTTGCCGGCAAATATGTGGGCACGGGCGCGTTCAACCTCACCGTGTATCCCGGCAGTCAGCCCACCAACCTCGCGCTGGTCAGGAACGGATACATAGCCTCCCTCATCGAGAGCGGAGCGGTGCTCAAACCCTGTTTCTGCGGTCCCTGCTTCGGCGCGGGCGACGTGCCTTGCAACAACGGTTTTTCCATCCGTCACACCACGCGCAACTTCGAGCGCAGAGAGGGTTCCAAGCCTGCGGAAGGGCAGGTGGCGTCCGTCGCGCTCATGGACGCGCGTTCCATTGCCGCCACGGCGGCGAACGGCGGCGTGCTGACGTCTGCGCTCGGCATGGAGTTCGAAGAGGACATCGCGCCCTTCGAGTATGTGCCTTCCGTCTACGAGTCGCGCGTGTATAACGGCTTCGGCAAAGCGGATCCGGACGCCGAACTCGTCTACGGGCCCAACATCACGGATATCCCCGAGAGCAAAGCACTCGGCGATTCTCTCGCGCTCAAACTGTGCAGCGTCATCAACGACCCCGTCACCACCACCGACGAGCTCATCCCTTCCGGGGAAACCTCTTCCTATCGCAGCAATCCTCTGCGGCTTGCGGAGTTCGCGTTGAGCAGGAAGGACCCCCACTACGTCGCACGCGCTAAAGAGGTGCGCGACGGAGGAGGGGAGGACATCAAAGCCGCAGCCGAGATGTGCGGAGTGAGCGGCAGCCTCACCGTGGGCAGCGCGGTGTTCGCCGTCAAACCCGGCGACGGCAGCGCACGCGAACAGGCGGCGAGCTGTCAGCGCTTTTTGGGCGGTTCGGCGAACATAGCGCGCGAGTACGCCACCAAACGCTACCGTTCCAACCTCATCAACTGGGGCATGCTCCCTCTGCTTAATGACGGGACCGGATTCGAGGTGGGGGACATCGTGGTCATTCCCGGCGTGCGCGCCGCGGTGGAGCAGGGAGCGACGACTTTCGCCGCAAAACTTGTGCGCGGCGGCAAGGCGACCGACATCACTCTGCGCATGGACCCCCTCACCGACACCGAAAAGCAGATAGTGCTGGACGGCTGCCTCATCAATTACTACAAACACGACAGAAAATAAGGAAGATAAAATGCCTATCACACAGTTCTTGGAGAGGAACGCGGACCTGTACGGGAATGAAACGTGCCTTGTGGAGATAAATCCCGAACTCAAAGAAAAACACAAACTGACCTGGAAGGACTACGCGCTCGTCGAGGTCACTCCGCACGAGGAGCATCGCCGCGAGATGACCTGGAAACAGTTCGACGACAACGCGAACAGGTTCGCCAATCTGCTCCTCGCGCACGGTCTGCGCAGGGGAGAGAAGGTGGGCGTGCTGCTCATGAACTGCCTGGAATGGCTGCCCATCTACTTCGGCATCCTGAAAGCCGGCGGACTCGCCGTCCCCCTCAATTACAGATACACCGCGGAGGAGATAAAGTACTGCCTGGATCTTGCGGACGTCAGCGTGCTGGTGTTCGGCAAGGAGTTCGTGGGCAGGGTGGAATCCGTGTTCGGGGAACTCAATAAGATAGAAGGCATGCTGTTCGTGGGGGAGGACTGTCCCACGTTCGCGGAGAGTTACGACGAGCTCATCGCGGACGCATCCCCCGTCCGCCCCGAAGTCACCCTCACCGACGACGACTATGCCGCGATATACTTTTCCAGCGGAACGACGGGTTTCCCGAAGGCGATATTGCACAGGCATAAAGCGCTCGTCCATTCCGCTCTTACGGAACTCAACCACCACTCGCAGACTCACGACGACGTGTTTTTGTGCATGCCCCCTCTCTACCATACTGGCGCGAAGATGCACTGGTTCGGCAGTCTGGCGTCGGGCAGTCGCGCGGTGCTCCTGAAAGGCGTCAGCCCCAAATGGATAATGCAGACGGTTTCGGAGGAAAAGGTTTCCATAGTCTGGCTGCTCGTCCCGTGGGCGCAGGATATCCTGGACGCCATCGACAGCGGCGATATCCGCCTTGCCGATTACGACCTCTCCCGTTGGAGGCTCATGCACATAGGCGCCCAGCCCGTGCCACCCTCCCTCATACAGCGGTGGAAGAAAGTGTTCCCCACCCATCAATACGACACCAACTACGGGTTGAGCGAGAGCATAGGACCCGGCTGCGTGCATCTCGGTGTGGAGAACATCGACAAGGTGGGTGCGATAGGAAAGGCAGGTTACGGTTGGCAGACGCGCATCGTCAACGAGGCGCGCGAGGATGTGCGCCGCGGCGAAGTGGGGGAACTCGCCGTCAAAGGCGACGGCGTGATGGTGTGCTATTACCGCGACGAAAAAGCGACGGAAGCGGTGCTTGCCGACGGTTGGCTGTTCACGGGGGATATGGCGCGCGAGGACGAGGACGGGTTCATCTATCTGGTGGACAGGAAGAAGGACGTCATAATCACGGGAGGGGAGAACCTTTACCCCGTGCAGATAGAGGACTTCATCCGTTCCTGCGAAGCGGTGCGCGACGTGGCGGTCATAGGGCTGCCCGACGCAAGGCTAGGCGAGATAGCCGCCGCGATAGTGGAGTTAAAACCCGAATACGCAGGCATGACGGAGGAGGGTATAAACGCGTTCTGCGCCGCGCTGCCGCGCTACAAACGTCCGCGCAAGATCATCTTCGACAAGGTGCCGCGCAACCCCACCGGCAAGATAGAAAAGCCCAAACTCCGCGAGAAATACTGCGGCGAGGAAAGTCTGGTGGAAGTGCAGATCACGCACTGAACGGACGTTAAAATGCAGATACGCCGCACTGAACCCTTTGTTTGTGCAGGCGAATACAAAATGAAAATAATCGTTTAAGGACGGAATTATGAAAAAACTGATGCTTGGCAACGAAGCGATCGCACGCGGCGCGTACGAGGCAGGAGTGAGAGTGGTTTCCGCTTATCCCGGCACTCCCTCCACCGAAGTCAGCGAGTGCATCGCGAAGTACGATGAAGTGTACGCCGAATGGGCGCCCAACGAGAAAGTCGCCTTCGAGGTGGCGGTGGGCGCGTCCTTTGCAGGCGCGCGCAGTATGGTGTGCATGAAGCACGTCGGCGTGAACGTCGCGGCGGATCCCATGTTCACCGCGGCTTATACAGGTGTCAACGGCGGCTTGGTCATCCTTGCCGCGGACGACCCAGGGATGCACAGCTCCCAGAACGAGCAGGACACCAGGTATTATGCCGCGAGCGCGCATATCCCCATGTTGGAACCTGCCGACAGCGCGGAGGCGAAAGAGTTCACCAAACTCGCGTTCCGCCTGTCCGAGGAGTACGACACCCCCGTGTTCGTGCGCACCACCACCAGGCTTGCACACTCCCAGAGCTTTGTGGAGGAAGAGGAGAGGGCGGAAGTCCCACTCCGCCCCTACGTCAAGGACGTGAGCAAGTACACCATGATGCCTTCCTCCGCGATAGGCAGGCACGTCGCCGTCGAAGCGCGCGAGGACAGGCTCGCCGCAGACGTGAACGCGTTTGAGATAAACCGCGAAGAGATGCGTTCCGCCGAACTGGGCGTCATATGCAGCGGCGTGGTGTACGAATATGTGCGCGAGGCGCTGCCCGAAGCGTCCGTGCTCAAACTCGGCATGGTGTATCCGCTCGCGTTGGAAAAGGCGCGCGCGTTCGCGGCAAAGGTCAAACGCCTCGTCGTTGTGGAGGAGCTGGAACCTTTCATCGAGGACAGGCTCAAAGCAAACGGTATCCCCTGCGAAGGCAAGGCGCTGTTCTCCAAGCAAGGGGAACTCTCGGTCGCGATAATAAAAGAAAAACTCGCGGGAGTGAAGACGGTCGCGGAGAAACTCGACCTTCCCGTGCGTCCTCCCGTCATGTGCGCAGGCTGTCCGCATCGCGGAGTTTTCTACATCCTGAACAAGCTCAAACTCACCGTGTCCGCGGACATCGGTTGCTATACGCTGGGCGCGCAGCCTCCTCTTGCCGCGGTGGACACCGTGGTGTGCATGGGGGCGAGCGTAGGCATAGCGCACGGTTTTGAAAAGGCGAGGGGCAGAGAGCAGTCCGAGCATACGGTCGCGGTCATAGGCGACAGCACGTTTATCCACAGCGGCATAACCGGGCTCATCAACGCAGTCTACAACAAGAGCAACATCACGCTCATCATCCTGGACAATTCCACCACGGGCATGACGGGGCATCAGCAGCATCCTGCGACCGGGCTTACCCTGAAACAGGAGCCTGCCAAGATCCTCGACATCGTGGCGCTCTGCAAGACGGTGGGGTGCGACAGCGTGAGAGTGGTGGACAGCTACGACCTGGCAGAGGTGGAAAAGGCGGTGAAGGAGGAGGTCGCGCGCGACGGAGTTTCCGTCATAGTGGCAAAACGCCCCTGCGCGCTGCTCGACCGCAATTATCCGCCTGCCTGCACGGTGGAGGACTGCCGCAAGTGCGGTATGTGCTTCCGCCTGGGCTGCCCTGCGATAGAGAAGCAGGCGGACGGTTCCGCGCGCATCAACGCCTCCCTTTGCGTGGGCTGCGGTCTTTGCGCGAAGGTCTGCCGTTTCGGTGCCATCAAGGAGGGAAAGAGATGAAAGCCAACATACTTATCGTCGGAGTAGGCGGACAGGGCACTCTGCTCGCTTCCAGGATACTCGGCGCGCTCGCCGAGATAGAAGGGAACGACTGCAAACTCTCCGAAGTGCACGGGATGTCCCAGCGCGGAGGCAGCGTCGTCACCCACGTCAAGATAGCCCCCGAGGTCATGAGCCCGATAGTCGGCGTGGGCGATGCGGACGTCATACTTGCGTTCGAGGAGCTGGAAGCGCTGCGTTACATCGGATATCTGAAAAAGGGGGGCACTGTGGTGGTCAACACCCAACGCATACTGCCCATGCCCGTCATCACGGGCGCGAGGAAGTATCCCGAAAACATACTTTCCGAGCTGGAAAGCAGGGCAGGCAAGGTGGTGGCGCTCGACGCGCTCGCCGTCGCGGAAAAGGTGGGAGAGCTGCGTTCGGTCAACGTGGTCATGCTCGGCGCGCTCGCGGCGCACATGGGCGTGCCTTTCGAAGAGATAGACCGCGCGCTCAAAGCCGCAGTCAAACCCAAACTTTACGACATCAACCGCCGCGCGCTCGAATGCGGCTATGAGCATAGGGAGGAACTATGAGATACTATAACGAGAAGATAGAAACCATGTCGCGCGACGAGATGACCGCTTTGCAGTCCGCAAGGCTGGTGGACGTCGTGAAACGCACTTACGAAGGCGCGCCATATTTCAGAGAGAAGATGGACGCGATAGGGCTCAAACCCGAGGACATCAAAGGGATAGAGGACATCGCGAAGCTGCCTTTCACCACCAAAGCCGACCTCAGGGCGAATTACCCGTTCGGGTGTTTTGCGGTGCCGAAGAGCGAGATCGCGCGAGTGCACGCGTCCAGCGGCACGACGGGCAAGCTCACCGTCGTCGGGCTCACCAACCGCGACATCGACGATTGGGCGGAGTGCGACGCGCGCGCGTTGGTCATGGCAGGCTGCGACAAGGACGACATAGTCCACGTGTCCTACGGCTACGGGCTGTTCACGGGCGGATTGGGGCTGCATTACGGTTCCGAGAAGCTGGGGTCCGTCACGGTGCCTGCTTCCGCCGGCAACACCATGCGTCAGATCACCCTCATCAAGGACTTCGGCGCGACCGCGCTCGCCTGCACTCCCTCCTATGCGATGGTCATAGGGGAGGAGATAGAGAAAGCCGGCTACGACATCAAGGACTTCAAACTGCGCGTCGGCATTTTCGGCGCGGAGCCTTGGTCGGAAAACATGAAAAAGGAGATAGAGCGCAAGCTCAACATCACCGCATACGACATCTACGGGCTCAGCGAGATCAGCGGACCCGGCGTGTCCATGAGCTGTCCTTATCAGTGCGGCCTGCACGTCATGGAGGACTTCTTCTATCCCGAGATAGTGGACCCCGTCACCCTGCAACCCGTCCCGGACGGCACCACGGGCGAACTGGTGTTCACCACCCTCAACAAGCAGGGTATGCCGCTCATCCGTTACCGCACGCGCGACATAAGCGCGCTTTGGCACGATAAGTGCGAGTGCGGCAGGACGCTGGTCAGGATGAAACGCGTCAGCGGCAGAACGGACGATATGCTCATCATCCGCGGCGTCAACGTCTTCCCCTCGCAGATAGAGTCCGTGCTCATGAACATAAAGGAGATAGTCGGCTCGCACTATCAGATCATCGTGGACCGCGTCGGCAACCTCGACACCATGGAGATACAGGTGGAGCTCGCTCCTCACGCCTTCTCGGACGAAGTCAAGGACGTGGAAGCCATCCGCCGCAGGATAGAGCACGACATGATGGGCAACCTCGGCGTGGGGGCGAAGATAACGCTCGTGTCCCCCGACAGTCTGCCGCTCTCGGAAGGCAAGACCGTCCGCATCATAGACAAACGCAAGATATAAGGAGGAAAGTATGCTGGTAAATCAGGTAGCCGTTTTTTTGGAGAACAGAAAGGGCAGGCTCAACGCCCTCCTCGGGGCGCTGTCCGGCGCAGGCGTCAACATCGAGAGCCTGAACATCGCCGACACCAGGGATTTCGGCATCGTGAGGCTGGTCACGGACGACAACGATAAGGCGGAAGCCGCGTTAAAAGCCGCAGGATTCACCACCGCAAGGGGGGATCTGGTCGGGATAGAGGTCGCCGACAAGCCCGGTTCGCTCACCGCCACCCTCGGCAAACTCAGCGACGAGGGCGTAAATCTGGAATACGTTTATTCCTACTCCCGCAGCGGCGGCAAAGCGCTCATCCTCTTCAAGACGGATGACGTTGAAAGGGCGGAAGCGCTCTTAAAATGAGTTTCCGCGCACGTCCTCACTTCCGCTTTCATATGATGAGGGAAGCGGAGGGGATGTGCGTCAGGAGGCAGAGATAGACATAGGCGTCATACGACGCAATATACGTCGGGTGCGCGCGCTCACATCCGTGCGGCTGCTGCTCATGGTGAAAGCGGATGCCTACGGGCACGGCATGGAGGAAGTGGCGCGGCGGACGGAAGAGGATGTGGACTTTTTCGGCGTAGCCGTGGCGGAGGAGGGCGTCGCTCTCCGCCGTCAGGGCAGAAAGCGCGACGTGTTGGTGGCGGTCTGCGAGGGGAGGGAGCTTCCCCTGCTTGCCGCTCACGGTCTGACCGCGGCTGTCGCCGACGGCGCGACGCTCGCCGCGCTCGCGGCGCTGCCCGAAAGGCAAAGGCCGCGCTTTCACCTCAAATTCGACACCGGGATGCACAGGCTGGGTTTCCCTGCCGGTGATGTGGGCGCGGTGCTGGATTTTCTGCATTCTAACCGCCTGAAACCCGACGGGGCGTACTCGCATTTCCGCGAGGCGAACGAGGAGCAGAACGCGGTGTTCCGCGGCATCGCCGCTCTCGTGAAGAGAGATTTTCCCGACGCGACGGTGCATATGGCGTCCTCTTCCTCCATCTTTATGAAGGACGCCGCGTACGATATGGTGAGGATAGGTCACGCCGCGTACGACGGAGCGATGACGGTCACTTCCCCCGTGATCGCGGTGCGCAAAGTGAAAAAAGGGGAGTGTATTGGCTACGGCAATTTCCGGGTGAGTGCGGACGTCAACATCGCCGTCGTGCTCGGGGGCTATTTCGACGGGGTGAGCAGACGCTCCCCGTCCCCCGTGATGATAGGCGGCAGGCTGTGCCCTACGCTGGGCAGCGTATGCATGGATATGTTTGCCGTGGAAACGGGCGATATCCCCGTGAAGAAGGGGGACAGAGCGGTGCTGCTGGGCGGCTCGCTCACGGCAGCCGCGGTCGCAAAGGCGAGAGGCTGCACCGAATACGAAGTCATGACTGCCTGGCAGGGCAGGACGCATAGGAGTTACGTTGACAAAAGAGGAAGCGAGAAGGAGAGCTAAACGCGCCGTCGCCGCTATGAGCGACGCGGAGAAGGAGTGGGCGTCAGGAGCCATCACCGACGCGCTCATTTCCCTTGACGTTTTCCGCTCCTGCCGCAAGCCTTTCGTTTTTATGTCCGCGGCGGATGAGCCGGATACGGAGGCGGTGATAGGGCTCTTCCTCGCAATGGAGCGCGAGGTGTCCGTGCCGCGCGTGCGAGGGGAGGAGATGGACGCGGTGCGCATAACCCCTTACACCGATTTCAAACGCAACCGTTGGGGCATACTCGAACCCGTGGGCGGCATTATAGCGGAAGACTGCGATCTTGCCGTCGTCCCCGTCGTGGCGTTCGACGGGCTTAAACGCGTCGGGCACGGCAAAGGTTATTATGATAAGTTCCTTTCCGGATTTCCCCACTGCGTAAAAGTGGGCGTGGCGTTCTCCTCCGCGAGGACGGAAGGAGTGGAAGTGCAGCCGCACGACGTTCATATGGACATCATAGTGACCGAAAAGCAGATCGTCACCGCTGATAACGTGGCGGTGTTCAACGAGTTCGGGAGGCGCGAATGAGAGTCATCAGCGGAAGGTACCGCGGCAGAAAACTCATGTCCCCTGCGGACGACAGAGTGCGTCCCACCACGGACAGGATAAAGGAAACCGTCTTCAACATCCTGCAATGGCAGGTTGAGGGCGCGCGCGTGCTCGACCTCTTTGCCGGCAGCGGCGCATTGGGCATAGAGTGCCTCTCAAGGGGCGCAGCCGAGGTCGTCTTCGTGGACAGGGACCCTTCGAGCGTCGCGCTCATAAAACAGAACCTCAAAGGCATAGAAGGCGTATGGCGCGTCGTCGCCTCCGATTTCATGGGAGTGCTGCGTTCGGGCGAGAGCAAGTTCGATCTCATCTTTATAGATCCGCCTTACAAGAGCGGACTGGGGGAAGTTGCCGTGAACGCCGCATTCGACATGCACAGGGTCGCGGAGGGCGGTACGGTGGTGTACGAACATTCCACCGAACTGCCTTACGAAAACAAGCGCGACGACATCGTCTGCCGCACCAAAGTCATGGGCAGCGTGACGGTGGAGTTCATCCGCAAAAAGACCGTGGGCATGGTGACGGGGACTTTCGACCCCATCACCAAGGGGCACATGGCGGTGATAAGGGAAGCGCAGAGCCTTTTCGACGAAGTGGTCGTGGCGGTGTTGGTCAACCCCGACAAGCAGTGTATTTTCACTCCCGAGGAGCGCATTGAGCTCATAAACGCGGCTTTATCGGGCGAAAAGAACGTCAGAACTCTGTTTTCGGAGAAAACTGCCGTTGAAGTCGCCGCCGAACAGGGTGCGGACAAGCTGGTGCGCGGAGTGCGCGGAGAGGGGGACGAAGCCTATGAAAAGGCTATGGCGGAGTTTAACCGCGAGCGCGGCTTCGACACGGTGTTGGTCACCCTCGACAGCCTCAACGACGTATCTTCCACCGCGGCGCGCGAACTTGTCAAAAAAGGGGACTTCCGTTTGTTGCCCGACGGTGCTATAATCGTAGCGAAGGAAATAATGAAAAAGAAGGGGGATGCGCGCCTGCGCGACTGATATGGAAACCATTGACATGCTCATCAACGAGATAGAGAGCGAGATCCTGAAAGCAAAACGGGCGACGTTCAGTTCCACGGACATCGTCCTGAACCGTCAGGTCATGTTGGACCTCGTGACCAGGCTGCGTGCGAGCTATCCCATAGTTTTGAAGGAAGCGGAGCAGATAAAGAAGGAGCGCGACGATATCCTTTCGAAAGCGGAGAATTACGCCAACAAGACTATGGACGCAGCGGAACAGAATGCGCGCGCCATGATGTCGGAGTCCGAGGTGCTGAAAAAAGCGTCGGCGGAGGCGGACGCCATGCGCGCCGAAGCGGAGGAGAATTACCGCAAGACGGAGTATCAGGCGCGTGCGCTCGCGTTCAACATCCTGGACAGCGCGGAAAAGACGATGAAAGACGGTCTCGCCACCATCGCCGACCGCAAACGCAAACTCATAGAGGATTAAGCCGCGCTCACAGGTAAGTTTTTATAAGCGAGCAGAGCAGGTTGAGCAGCCGCAGCAGTTCCGTCACTTCCTCAGGGCTCCTGCCTCGGCAGAGGGCGTCGGCGAGAGCGACGGCAAGCGCATTACATCCGCAGGGAGCATGTGTCATAACAGCATCATATTCCGAGCGAGAAAATCTTGACAAAACCCTCCCAAATCCGTTGACAAAAGGCGCGGAAAGCAATATACTGTTGTCACTGTGCGGCCATGGCGGAACTGGCAGACGCGTACGTTTGAGGGGCGTATGGTTAACCCCGTCCGAGTTCAAGTCTCGGTGGCCGCACCAGAAACGCACCCCCGGTAAGACCGGGGGTTTTTCTTTTCCGATAAGCGAAGCGGAAGGACACGGACCCGGGACATACGCCGCCTACTTCCGTCCGGACTGCGCCGTGGATTGCCGGAACTCATACACGCTTTGCCGATGCCTATGCGCGCGATGCCAAATGCCGCACGGAATGCCGCACGGCGGCGATGTGCGGCGCTCTCCGCAATTCCGGTCAGACATAAAAAAGCCCACCGCAGGGAAGGGTGGGCTTTTTTGTTTGTTTTCGCCCGGGAGCCGCGCTTACGGAAACGCAGCTTTGCCCGTCACGGATGAAACATGATGGTTTTCATCGGAGGGTCACATCTTGGCGATGTAGGCGGACAGTTCGGTGAAGATGACGCCGAGCCCGTACGCGCCTGCGTCGGGGTAGCCGATGGACTTCTCGCCCACGGTGCCGGCTCTGCCGAGTTTTGCGACGACGGTCTTGGTCTTTTCCGCGCCTTCGACTGCCGCTTTGGCGCCGAGCGCTATGCCTTCAAGCAGGGACTTGCCGTCCTTTGCCGCTTCTTCCAGCGCGTCCGCACAGGGTTTGAGCGCGTCCACCAGCGTCTTATCGCCGACCACCGCGCCCTTGCCGAAGGACTTCTTGCCCGTTTCGTAAACGCCCTTGTTCGCTGCCTGGAAGATGTCCGCGAGGTCTGCAAGTGAGATCTCTTCCTTGCCGTCCGCCATCTTGCCTGCGTAACGGAAAGCGCTGCCCCAGATGGGACCGCTCGCGCCGCCGCAGTATTCCATGATTATCTCGCTGCAACTTCTGAGGAAGGCGCCAATGTCGGACTTATCTCTCGTTGCCCATTCTTTTTTGAGCTGGCGGAATCCCTTTGCGATGCTCATGCCGAAGTCGCCGTCGCCCATCTTATCCGCGTCGCAGAAGGGGACTTCGTTCTCGATGATGACGTCCGCCATCTTTTCCACTATCTGCACGAACGCCGCGGTGTTGATGGTTTCACCTACGACGGGTTTGCCTTTCACTTCGTAGACCGCCTCTTTCTTTGCCGCTTTCGCCGCTTTTTTTGCGGCTTTCTCGGTGGGAGCTGCGGCAGCGTGCTCGGCAGGAGCGTAGCCGAGCGCTTTCGCGATGGCGTTCATGGCTTCCACGGCGGCTTCCGCGTGCGCGTCCATTGCCGCGCCCCAGGTGAGGGCAGGGGTCGCGACGGGAGCGTCGAGGAGGGCTTTCAGTTCGCTGTCCAGTTTGAGGACGGTGACGGACGCGCCTGCCATGTCGATGGAGGTCATGAAGTTGCCCACCAATGTCTTATACACGGAAATGCCTGCCTCTTCAAGCTCGTTGGAAACGGAGTTGTTGAGCACGTAAAGCTCCATGAGAGGAGTCGCGCCGAAGCCGTTTATGAGCACTGCCATGTCGTCGCCTTTTTTGCCGCCGACGTCGTCAAGCAGGTCTTTAACGATACGTTTTGCAAGCTGATCTGCCGTTTGCAGCTTTTCAGTCTTTCTGCCGGGCTCGCCGTGGATGCCGACGCCGAACTCGATCTCATCCTCGCCGATGTCGAAGATGGGGGTGCCTTTTGCAGGGGGAGTGCAGCTGGTCAGAGCGAAGCCGAAGGAGCGGACGTTCTCGATGACCTTGTTCGCGACCGCCTTGACCTCTTCGAGCGACTTGCCCTGTTCGGCGGCTGCGCCTGCGATCTTATGCACGAACACGGTGCCGGCAACGCCGCGGCGTCCCACGGTGTAGAGGGAGTCCTTGACGGCGATGTCGTCGTTGACGTACACGGCGTCCACTTTGATGCCGTCCTCTTCCTTGGCGAGGTCAGCGGCATTGTTGAAGTTCATGCAATCGCCGGAGTAATTCTTTATGATGAGCAGCACGCCCTTGTCGGTGGCGCATTCCTTGATGGCGTTGTAGACCTGGATCTGGGAGGGGGAGGCGAAAACGTCGCCGCACACGGCGCAGTCCAGCATACCTTTGCCGACAAAACCGGCGTGCGCGGGCTCGTGCCCGGAGCCGCCGCCGGAGATGAGCGAAACTTTGTCGGGGTCGATGTCCTTTTTCTTGACTATCTTATACTTTTCGACAAATTCGAGTTCGGGATGCGCCTTGGCGAGGCCGTGACACATATCGTAAACTACGGTTTCGGGAGTGTTGATGATCTTTTTCATTGTTATCTCCTTTTATGCGAAAGGGGCGGAAACGTATGCCGTTTCCGCCTTTTTCTCAATTTCCGTGCTTTGCGCGCGTCTTATTCACAGCAGCAGCCTTCCTTGGCTTCGCGGCCGAGCTTGTCGGCGGCGAGGATGGCGGCGGCAACGGATTCCGGCGTCACGGGGAAGGGCATGAAGTGGATGGACTCATCGGGTATGCACGCTTTGTTTGCCACTTCCATCAGCCTGTCGCCGATGTCGTGGACGCCGATGTCCTCCAAGCAGACGGGCAGACCGACTTCCAGGCAGAAGCCGATGACGGTGTTGATCTCCTCGTCGGAGGCGTTTTCGAGGACGAGCTGGCAGAGAGTGCCGAACGCGACCTTTTCACCGTGGAAGTACTTGTGAGTTTCTTCCAGCACGGTCAGACCGTCGTGGATGGCGTGCGCCGCGGCAAGACCGCCGGACTCGAAGCCGAGGCCGGAGAGCAGGATGTTGGTTTCGATGATGTTCTCGAGCGCCGGGGTGACGACGTTGCTCTCGCAGGCGAGTTTCGCCTTGTAGCCGTCGGCGAGGAGAGTTTCATAGCACAGAGTAGCCAGCGCGAATGCCGCTTTGGTGCCCCTTGCGAGCAGAGTGCCTTTCTTTCTGTCCGCGCCGCAGGGCAGACCGGCGTTGACGTCGCAGAAGGACTGGACGTTCGCCCTTGCTTCGAAGTAGGTGGACAGAGCGTCGCCCATGCCGGACACGAGGAAGCGGACGGGCGCCTTCGCGATGACGGAGGTGTCGATCAGTATGACGCTGGGGCTCTGCTTGAAGTAGGCATAGTCGTCGAACGCGCCGTCGGGAGTGTACAGCACTGCGGAGTGAGAGGTGGGCGCGTCGGTCGCCGCGATGGTGGGGCAGATGATGAGCGCTTCGCCTTTCGCAACGCATTTCGCGGTGTCGATGGCTTTGCCGCCGCCAAGACCTATCGTGCAGGCGCATTTATTGTCTTTGGCAAGCTGTTGGAGCCTTGCGACTTCCTGACGGGAGCACTCGCCGGAGAAGTTCGCGGTGACGAATTCCACTTTGTATTGTGCGGCGGTCTTGTCCAGCTTGTCCTGCACTCTCGCGACGTCGTCCTTATGGGCGATGAGGAGGGCTTTCTTGCCGAAAGTCTTGACGAAGTAACCGAGGTTGAGGAGCTCGTCCTCGCCCTGCACATACTTGGTGGGGCATATGAATGCTTTTCTCATAATAATTCTCCTTTTTCGGATGATTTTTGAAATCAAAGACATTATAGCGCATTTTTTATGCAAATTCAACCCCCATTTTGCCCGATATTCGCTTGAAAAAAGTAAAAAGACGGAATATAATCGAATGGCAAAATACAGTCACACGGGGAGAACTTGTGTATGGATATCAAAGTCGATGTCGAAGAACGGGTGCAATGGATCAAGCACATTCTGGAAACCACCGGAGCAAGGGGCGTCATCTACGGCAACAGCGGCGGAAAGGACTGCACTTTGGTGGGTGCGCTCTGCCGCATGGCGACTCCCGACGTGCTGGGGGTGATAATGCCCTGTCAGTCCTCCGCCAATTACGGTTCCGACAGGGATGACGCGCTGGCTGCCGGCAAGCGTTACGACATTCCGCAGGTCGAGGTGGATCTTACCGCGGTAAAAGAGAGCCTGGTCGCGGCGATAGGGGATGAGCTTGCCCCTGCGGACGCTCCCGACGGGGCGGAACGCAGCGCGCTCATCAACATAAATCCGCGCCTCAGGATGACCACCCTCTACGCCATGGGGCAGGCGAGGGGATACCTCGTTGCAGGCACCGGGAACGCCTGCGAGTACACCGTGGGTTACTTCACCAAGTGGGGGGACGGCGCTTACGACTTCGACCCCATCGCGGACATGACGGTGTCGGAGATATATGCCATGCTGCGCTATCTCGACGCGCCCTCTTCGATAATAGACAAAGCGCCCTCCGCAGGGCTTTATCAGGGTCAGACCGACGAGGCGGAGCTCGGGGTGACGTACGCCGACATATCCGCTTACATCAAGGGCGGAGAGTTGAGCGTCTGTATGCGCAGACGCATAGCCGGCATGGAGGAGAGGACGGCGCACAAGCGCGCTCTGCCCCTCCGTTACGGCAGCGACGGGAAGTGAAACAGCGGTTGCGCGGAGCGGAAAATTTCCGCTTCGCGCTCTTTTAATATATATAATTTATCATTGCAATATTAGTTTCGCTATGCTACAATAACTGCGTCGGCGCGTCAGCGTCGCTTACGTTGTTTTCGGAGGAAATATGTCACAGATCAAACTGACAACCGTGGCGTTCAAGGGGACCGCCGCACAAGAAGCCAAACTGCGTGCCGAACTTCGCACCATCAAGAAAATGCCGGGCAGCATGATGCCCGCTCTGCAAACGGCACAGGAAATTTACGGTTACCTTCCCATAGAGGTCCAGAAGATAGTGGCGGAGGAGCTCGGCGCGTCTTTGGAAGAGGTCTTCGGCGTGGCGACTTTTTACAGCCAGTTCTCGCTCAATCCCAAGGGAGAGCACGCGGTCGCCGTCTGTCTTGGCACGGCGTGCTACGTCAAAGGGTCGGGCGACGTGTTCAATAAGCTCGCGGCGGAGCTGGGGCTTGCGGACGGCGCCACCACTTCGGACGGGAAGTTTTCGCTCTGTTCCACGCGTTGCATAGGCTGCTGCGGACTTGCGCCCGTCATGACCATAGGCGACGACGTCTATGGCAAGCTCACCCCTGCCGACATCCCCGGCATCCTCGCGAAATACCGCGATTGATAAACTACGCGGAAGCGTTTCCGCGCACGGAGTGGACCATGAAGATCAAAGACATCGCAACCGTCGTCGAGGGCAGCATACTTTGCTCGCCCGATGCAGTTGACACCGACATCAAGTCAGCCTGCGCTTTCGATATGATGAGCGACGTGCTGGCATACGTCCGCGATCAGGGCGTGCTCATCACCGGGCTGGTCAACCCCCAGGTGGTGCGCACCGCGGTGATGGTGGACATCGCGTGCATCGTGTTCGTCTGCGGCAAACGCCCCGATCAGGACATGATCAAACTTGCCGAGAATTACAGCATAGTGTTCATCGCCACGGAAATGAGCACTTACGAAGCGGCAGGCAGATTGTATGCGGCGGGGCTTGCTGCCTGATGAGCGAGAACAGAGTACGTCTTGAATTCGCCGTCAGCGGCGACAATTTCGCCTCCGCCGGCACCGCGTCCGAGGAAGTGAAGAGCACGCTGAAAAAGATGGGCATCCCTTCGGCGGACATAAGACGCGTCGCTATCGCCATGTACGAGGGCGAGATAAACATGGTCATCCACGCCGGCGGCGGCGTGGCAACGGCGGACATCTACCTGGACAGGATAGAGATAGTCCTCGCCGACAAAGGGAAGGGCATCCCGGACGTGGAACTTGCCATGACCCCGGGTTGGTCCACGGCGCCCGAAGACATACGTGCGCTCGGGTTCGGCGCAGGCATGGGGCTTCCCAACATGAAAAAGTACACCGACGAGTTCTCGATAGAAAGCGAAGTCGGCGTCGGGACCACCGTCAGAATGACGATATACTTCAGTTGAAGGAGCGGATGAACTATGGCTAAAAAGTCGCAGATCAAATGCATCCTCGATGAAAAGGCTTTGCACACCGTCACCCTCGATCCCGAAAAATGCAGGGGGTGCGTCACGTGCATGAAGCGTTGCCCGACCGAAGCCATCCGCGTGCGCGGAGGCAAGGCGAGCGTCGCCTACGAAAGATGTATAGGCTGCGGCGAATGCATCCGCCTTTGCCGTTATCACGCAAAAAAATCCTCTCACGACTCCTGGGATTCCCTTGCGGATTTCAAGTATAAGATCGCGTTGGTCGCGCCCTCTTTCTACGGGCAGTTCAACAATTTGGAGGACATAAACATAGTCCTCAACGGGCTGCTCGCCGTCGGGTTCGACGACGTGGGCGAAGTGGGAGAGGCGGCGGAGTACGTCACCGACGTGACCAGGCGGATAATGAAGGAGGGGAGCATCCCCACCCCCATCATCTCCACGGCTTGTCCCGCTATTTTGGAACTGATACTCATGAAGTATCACGACCTTTCGGACAGGCTGCTTTCCACGCTGGCGCCCGTTGACGTCGCCGCGAAGCTGGCGCGCGAACGCGCCGTAGCCAAAGGCGTGCCCGAAGAGGACATCGGAGTTTACTTCATCTCTCCGTGTCCCGCAAAAGTGTTCGCCCTCAAAATGGGGCTGGGCGTGGAGCGTCCGTATGTGGACCGCGTGCTGTCCGTTTCCGACGCGTATATGCGCCTGGTGCCGGCGATGGAGAAACTCACGGACATAAAGCCGCTCGCCAGGATGAGTTCCACCGGGCTGTGCTGGGGCATAAGCAGGGGAGAGGCGAACTCCACCAACGGCGTCAAGACCATCGCCGCGGACGGAGTGGAACAGTGCGTCAAGATATTGGAAGCGTTGGAGGACGGAGGGCTCATGGACATGGAGTTCATCGAGCTAAACGCCTGCGTCAGCGGCTGCGTCGGCGGCGTCATGAATGTGGAAAATCCTTTCGTCGCGCGCTCCCGGGTGCACTATCTCACGCGCAAATTGAAGAGCGAAATGAACACCATCGACAGCATCTCAAAGCCCGTCGAATGGTTCATGTGGGAGCAAAACCCCAGGCTGAAAGACGTCTTCAAGCTGGATGAGAACAGGCTTGCCGCCCTCAGTAAACTCATGGAGAAAGAGGAGATATTGAAGACTCTGCCCATGGTGGACTGCGGACTTTGCGGCGCGCCCAGCTGCACCGCCTTTGCGGAGGATCTTGTGGGCGGAGTCATACCGCGCGACAGCGTGTGCGTCAGGATGCAGGCGGAGGGGCTGAAACAATGATCACGGTCGAGAAACTCGCGGACGCGCTCGGCGCGCGGATAGCCGTCCTCGGCGACGGGACGAGAGAGATCGCCTGCGGTTACTGCGGCGACTTCCTCAGCAACGTAATGGGCAAAGCCCCTGCGGACTGCGCGTGGTTCACCGTGATGAGCAACGTCAACGTCTGTGCGGTGGCGACCCTCACCGACTGCGCCGTCGTGGTGCTGTGCGAGGGGACGGAGCCCGATCCCGTACTGCTTGAAAGAGCGCAGCAGAACGAAGTGAACGTCATCATCACCGCGCTCCCCGTTTACGAGGCGGCGGTGAAACTGAACGAATATTTGACGGAATGACCCTTCTTTCGGGGCGGTCATGACGGAAACGGAGGTTTTATCCGTCGGGAAACGCGGCTCAACTGCGTTTTCTGCGCGGAAGCGATATGAGGTGCCGTTACGATCTGCACATACATTCAGCCCTTTCGCCCTGTGCGGAGGAGGAGATGACGCCGGTCACGATAGTGGGACAGGCGGCTTTGTCGGGGTTGGATTTCGTGGCGATAGCGGATCATAACGCGATAGGGCACGTGCCTCTTGCGCTGAGGGCGGGCGAAGAGTTCGGGGTGAACGTCGTGCCTGCCGTGGAGGTGCAGACCAACGAGGACATACACCTCCTGTGTCTGTTCGAAACCTATGAGAAGTTGGAGGCGTTCTTCGGGCGCATCCCCTTTTCGGAGAGAAGGAACAGACCCGACCTCTTCGGGGAGCAGCTGCTCTTCGACGAGGACGACAACGTGATAGGCAGGGAGGAGCGGATGCTGTTGGACAGCGCCGCCGTGTCCTGTGAGGACGTGAGGAAGCTGGCGTTCGGGATGGGCGGAGTCGCCGTGCCTGCGCATATAGACCGCGACGCGAACAGTATGTTGAAGATACTGGGCGCCGTGCCGGAAGAGTACGCCGCGGTGGAACTTTCCTCCCGTGCCACGCAAGAGGAGAGAGAGGAGTGGAGCCGCACGCGGACGGTGCTTACGGACAGCGACGCGCACGTGCTTGAAGACATCTCCGACATGGGGGAGATAGAGCTTGCGGAGCCGACCGTTGCCGCGCTCATAGAAAGGCTGCGCCGCGGAGGCGGAGAAAGATGAGGGAGATAGCGCTCAACATCCTTGACATCGCGGAAAATTCCGTAAAAGCCGGTGCGGACCTCATCAGGGTGACCGTGCACGCGGAGCACGGCATGCTCACCGTGGTGATATCCGACGACGGCTGCGGCATGGACGAGGAATTTTTGAAGAGGGTGACGGATCCTTTCACCACGACGCGCACGACGCGCAAGGTGGGCATGGGGATACCCCTGTTCAAGATGGCGGCGGAAATGGCAGGAGGGGAGTTCAGCCTGACTTCCGAGAAGGGGGTGGGCACGACCGTGAAAGCCACTTTCGTGCTGGACCACATCGACCGCGCGCCCCTCGGGGACATGGCGGACACGGTGGTGGCTCTGATAGGCGGCGGCGGAAAGGCGGACTTCGTGTTCGACATCGCCGTGGACGGCAAAGGGTTCGTATTTGACACGCGCGAGCTTGCGGCGGAACTGGACGGTGTGCCCGTTACGGAACCGGACGTGCTCGTGTTCGTCAGAGATATGATAAAAGAAAACATGATCGATATCGGAGGAGAGAAGTTATGAAAAGCATAGCCGACATCAAGGCTATCCGTGAAAAGATGCAGTCGCAGATAAACCTGCGCGACAATCAGGATGCGGAAAGAGAAACGCGCATCGTCGTCGGGATGGCGACCTGCGGCATTTCGGCAGGCGCAAGACCCGTGTTCAACGCGTTTGTGGACGACATCGCGTCCAGACAGCTCAAAAACGTGAAAGTCACGCGCACCGGCTGTATGGGCATGTGCGCGCTGGAACCCATCGTGGAAGTGCACGTCCCCGGCGAGGAGCCCGTCACTTACGTTCACGTTGACCCCGAGAAAGTTCGCAAGATAGTTGCCAACCACATCGTCAACGGCAACGTCTGCACCGAATATCTGATAGGCGATAACAAGTAAGGAGAGAATAATGGTCAGAAGTCACGTTTTGGTCTGCGGCGGTACCGGTTGCCATTCCAACAACAGCGCCGCCATCAAAAAGGAGTTCGAAACGCTCATCAAGGAGCGCGGGCTGGAAAACGACGTTTCCGTCGTGGGTACGGGCTGTTTCGGACTGTGCGCGGTGGGTCCCATCGTCATAGTCTATCCCGAAGGCGCGTTTTACAGCGGCATGAAGGTGGAGGACGTCGCGGAGATAGTGGACGAGCACCTGGTCAAGGGCAGGCTCGTTCAGCGTCTGCTTTACAAGGAAAAGACGGACGCACATTCCGTCAAGGCGCTCTCCGACACCAACTTCTACAAGAAGCAGACGCGCGTCGCGCTGCGTAACTGCGGCGTCATCAATCCGGAAGAGATAGACGAGTACATCGCGTTCGACGGCTATCAGGCGCTCATCAAGTGCCTTACGGAGCTCAAACCGCAGGAAGTCATCGACATCATCAAGGCGTCCGGACTGCGCGGCAGGGGCGGCGGCGGTTTCCCCACCGGTCTGAAATGGCAGTTCGCGGCGGCAAGTCCCGGTCCCGTAAAATACGTGTGCTGCAACGCGGACGAGGGCGACCCCGGCGCGTTCATGGACCGCTCCATTTTGGAGGGCGACCCTCACGCCGTGCTGGAAGCCATGGCGATCGCAGGCTATGCGATAGGGGCGCATCAGGGCTACATATACGTCAGGGCGGAATACCCCATCGCGGTGCAGAGGCTGCGCATAGCGTTGGAGCAGGCGAAGGAATACGGCCTTTTGGGCAAGAACATCCTGGACACCGGCTTTGACTTCGATTTGGAGATAAGGCTGGGCGCAGGCGCTTTCGTCTGCGGCGAGGAAACCGCGCTCATGACCTCCATAGAGGGCAACCGCGGCGAACCCCGTCCCCGTCCTCCTTTCCCGGCGGTCAAGGGTCTTTTCGGCAAACCCACCATCCTCAACAACGTGGAAACCTACGCGAACGTCTGCCAGATCATCCTCAAAGGTCCGGAATGGTTCGCTTCCATGGGCACCGAGAAGTCCAAGGGCACCAAGGTGTTCGCGCTCGGCGGCAAGATCACGAATACGGGGCTTGTGGAGATACCCATGGGCACCACGCTGCGTGAGGTCATAGAGGACATCGGCGGCGGCATCCCCAACGGCAAGCACTTCAAGGCGGCGCAGACGGGCGGTCCCTCCGGCGGCTGCATCCCTGCCGAGCATTTCGACATCCCCATCGACTACGACAACCTCATTTCCATAGGCTCCATGATGGGCTCCGGCGGCATGATAGTCATGGACGAGGACAACTGCATGGTGGACATCGCCAAGTTCTTCCTGGAATTCACCGTGGACGAGAGCTGCGGCAAATGCACCCCCTGCCGTATCGGCAACCGCAGGCTGCTGGAATATCTGGAAAAGATAACTTCGGGGCAGGCGACTTTGCAGGACCTCGACGACATGGAGAAGCTCTGCTACTACATCAAAGCCAACTCCCTGTGCGGACTGGGACAGACGGCGCCCAACCCCGTGCTCTCCACCCTGCGCTATTTCAGGGACGAGTATCTGGCGCACGTCGTGGACAAGAAGTGCCCCTGCCACGTATGCAAAGGGCTGGCGCGTTACACCATCACGGACGATTGCAAAGGCTGCTCCGCGTGCGCGAGGAAGTGCCCCGTCGGCGCGATATCCGGCGAGATCAAGTCCAAGTTCGTCATCGATCCGTCCAAGTGCATCAAGTGCGGCGTGTGTATGGAAACCTGCCGTTTCGGCGCGATCGTCAAGGAGTAAAGGAGAGAGAACATGGCAAAAGTCAATCTTAAAATAAACAACATTCCCGTCAGCGTCGAGGCAGGTTCCACCATCCTCGAAGCGGCGAAAGAGGCAGGCATACGCATCCCCACCCTCTGCTATCTCAAAGACATCAACGCCATCGGCGCCTGCCGCGTGTGCGTGTGCGAGGTCAAGGGCGCGAGGAGCCTCGTGGCAGCGTGCGTCTATCCCGTAAGCGAGGGGATGGAAGTGTTCACCAACACCCTCAAGGTCATGGAAAGCAGAAAGACCACAGTGGAGCTCATCCTCTCCGACCACAATCAGGACTGCCTGAGCTGCGCGCGCAACAATAACTGCGAACTGCAAAGGCTTTCGCTGGAACTGGGCTGCGACGGGCATAAGTACAGCGGAGTGAAGAACAAGTACGTCATCGATTCTTCCACCCCTTACATCGTGCGCGACAACAACAAGTGCGTGCTTTGCCGCAGATGCGTGGCGGCGTGCGCGAAATATCAGTCCGTGGCGGTCATCGGCGCGAACGCCAGAGGGTTCGACACCCACATCGGCTGCGCATTCGAGAAACCCTTGTCCGAAGTCCCCTGTGTGGGCTGCGGACAGTGCATATCCGTATGTCCCGTCGGCGCTCTCACCGAGCGTGAGGAGATAGACGACGTGCTCGCCGCGCTCTCCGACCCCACCAAACACGTAGTGGTCGGCGTTGCTCCCTCCGTCAGAGTGGGGCTGGGCGAGGAATTCGGCTATCCCATCGGCACCAATGTGGAGGGCAAGATGGTCGCAGCTCTTCGCAGGATGGGCTTCGAGAACGTGTTCGACGTGGACTTCGGCGCGGACCTCACCATCATGGAAGAGGGCACGGAGTTCCTCGAAAGGCTGCGTAACGGCGGCAGGCTGCCCATGATAACCAGCTGCTCGCCGGCGTGGATAAAGTTCTGCGAGCACAATTTCCCCGACCTGCTCGGCAACCTCTCCACCTGCAAATCCCCCCAGCAGATGTTCGGCGCGATCGTCAAGACCTATTATGCCGAAAAGATGGGGTGGGCTCCCGAGGACATCACGGTCGTTTCCGTCATGCCCTGCACGGCGAAGAAGTTCGAAAAGGGCAGGTCGCACCAGAATGCGGCAGGCGTCCCCGACATCGACATTGCCATCACCACGCGTGAGCTCGCCAAACTCATCCGTCGCTGCGGCATAATCTTCACCGACCTTGCGGACGAGCAGTTTGACGCGCCTCTCGGCATGTCCACGGGCGCAGGGCTCATCTTCGGCGCGACGGGCGGCGTCATGGAAGCGGCGCTCCGCACCGTCTACGAAGTGGTGGCAGGCAAGGAAGCGCCCTCCCTTGACTTTAAGGAAGTCAGAGGCACCGCAGGCGTCAAGGAGGCGACTTACGACATCAACGGCACCGTGGTCAAAGTCGCGGTCGCAAGCGGACTCGCCAACGCGCGCAAGCTCATGGAAGATGTCAGAGCAGGCAAGGCGGACTATCACTTCATAGAGATAATGTCCTGCCCGGGCGGCTGCGTCAACGGCGGCGGTCAGCCCATAAAGAGCGCGTACGTGCGCAACAATCAGGACGTCCCTGCGCTGCGTGCGAAAGCCATCTACGACACGGACAAAAAGATGAAGCTGCGCAAGTCGCACGAGAATCCCGTCGTCAAACAGCTGTACGAAGAGTATCTCGGCAAGCCCAACAGCCACCTGGCGCACGAGCTGCTGCACACCAAGTACACTCCTCGCAACAATTACTGACATCGTCCTCGGCGCGAAAGCCGAAACAAAACGCGGAGCTGAATGCTCCGCGTTTTTTACTGCCTTTTGATCTGCCTTTCCTTATGAGCAAATTATGGTTCTCGGTGTTTACGATCGGGAGGGTCTGCGTCCGATCCCGTTTCCGTTTCGCTCTATGCTGGCTCCCACCGCGTGAGGCGGTTTGAAGCGCGTGCCGCATACCGTTTTGGGTCACGCGTTCTTTTGCTGCGCATCCTCCTCCGTTACGGGCTCTTCCGCCTGCATGGGCTCGGAGAGCACGGGGACGTACTTCTGTTTGCGTTTTGTCCTTATCGGGCGCAGGAAGAGGGTGCGGCGGAAGTGTATCTCGCCGCCCGTGGGTCTGTCCGCAAAGGCGAGCAGGGCAGGCAGCACGAAGATGACCAGCACCGCGCTGATGAGCGCGCCGCGCGCGATGAGGAATGTCATTTCCTGTATGACCAGGTTGGAGGACACCGCGAAGATGCTGAAACACGCGCCCGCCATTATCAAAGCGGAGGTCAGCACCGACATCACCGAGCCCGTGGTCGCAAGATAAGCCGCCTGTCTTGGCTCGAAGCGCTTGCGCAGAGCGCGGAACTTGGTGGTGATGAGGATGGCGTAGTCCACCGTAGCGCCCAGCTGTACCGCCGTTATGACGAGGTAAGACATGAAGTTGATGGTGCCGCCCGTGAATATGTATTGCATGATGAGGTTCACCCATATGCCGAACTCTATCAGAGCGACGAGCAGCACGGGGAATTTGATGCCGCCCAGCGTGAAGATGAGTATGAGGAGTATTGCGACGACGGATATCGCGGTGACCATGTTATAGTCGCCGGGCGTGACCGCCGCGAAGTCGTAGGCGGCCTGCGTGTAGCCCGTGAAGTAGCAGCGCATCCCCGTGAAGCCGAATATCTCGTTCGCGATGGCTTTTATCTCCTTCAGGATGCCGAAGCTGGTTTCGCTTTCGAAGTCGATCGCAGGGTTTATACCTACGGTGTACATCGTATAACCCCCGTTTACGTAACTTGAAAACATCCCCATCTGCTCCTGCATCCCACTAAGATCGGGCAGGAGTTCGGCAAGATCGTTAAGATCCAGCGTCCCGTCATCGTTCAGCGCGCCCTCGATGAGGTCGCGCAAGCTTTCGAGTTCGGGAACGGCGGCGAATATCCGATCCAGCTGTTCGTCGGTCACGGTGACGACGGAACCGTTCACCTCTATCTCGCGCAGGATGGGGAGGAGCTTTTTCAGGACCGCCCGGAGGCTTTCGAGGTCATACTCGTTGCCGTCCACGTACAAAGTGTCGCCGAACACTCTTTTAAGGGAGTCGACGATGGCGTCCGCCTGCTCGTCGGTGAGGGAGAGATGTCCGTCCTTCAAGCCGATATTTTGCAGTTGCGGCAGCAGATCGCCTGCCAGGGTGAACACCTGTTCCAGGGTGAGGGTGAGCCCGTCCGTCACGGCGATGCTCGTCCCGTCGGGGATCATGACGTACATCCCCAGTTTGTAGGAAAGTTTGTTGACGGGGGCTCCGTCGGCGTCGAACATAAGTTCCCCGTTTTCGTCCTTTGCCTGTTGGGCGCCGAGTTCGTTCAGCCGCCGCACGAACTCGTAGTTTTCCTCTATGTAGTAGACGTGATCGCCGTTTTCGTCGAGGATGGGCGTTCCGTTTTCGTCCACGCGTTCGTTGGGGACTATGATCATGACCTGGTTGCCCAGTTCCTTTGCGGTGGAGTAGTTCCAAAGCTGGTCCTCGCTGTAACCGGAGGTGTCGGGCTCGGGCATGAAACGGACGTAGGTGTAGGTGAGCGTGAGAGAGCCGATGAGCGCCGGGATGAAGAGCACGGCGAACACCGCCGTCACCCAGCCGCGGTCGCGTATGCTGCGTTTGATGGGCGCACGGAAGTGGAAGTTGAGGCATTTGTGCTGCGTCTTGACCCTCGCCTTGTCCAGCATGAGCATGAGGCAGGGTTGGAGCAGCAGCACTGTGACGAGGGAACAGATGATGCCTTTTGCAAGCGAGAGCCCCAGGTCGGTGCCTATTTCAAACTGCATGCACATGAGCGCGAGGAAACCCACTATCGTGGTGAGCGCGCTGGACGCCACCGCTTTTGCGGATTTGGGCAGGGCGGCGGCGAGCGCCTGCTTGGGGTCGCAGGTGGTGCGCAGTTCGTCGCGGTACTGGTGCAGCAGGAATATGGCGTAGTCCATGCTCAGCCCCAGCTGCAATATCGCCGTGACCGCGAAGGTTATCATGGAAGTGGAGGGGAATGCGGCGTTAGTGCCCAGATTGATGATGATGGACACCCCCAGCGTGAGTATGAGGATGATGGGCTCCATCAGCGAATTGGTGGTCAGGGCGAGGATGACCAGCACCACGATGCCTGCCGCGATAAGATATATCCAAAGCTCGTCGAACACCGTTTCGTAAAGGGCGTTCGCCTGTTCCGTCATGCCGCTCATGGCGTAATTGCCGTCGCCTGCGATGCGGTCCAGCACGCTCTCTATCTCGCCGAACACCTTTATCGCCTCCTGGGAGGAGGGGGGGTATTCCAGAGTGACGAGGAGCGCCCAATTGCACTCCGTTTCTTCGTCATAGACGAGGGTGCCGTCCTCGCTCTTAGTGGGGAAGGGCGCGTCCGTCAGGATGGAGTAAAGTGCGCGGAACTCCGCGTCTTCGGGGGAGTAGACTCCGAGGTCGAGCAGCATCTCCATATACTGCGCCCAAATGGCGCTGGTGACTCCGTTCAGCCCGGTTATCTCGTCTGCGGCTTGCTTTATCTCGGCGCGCGTCGCGGTGACGCCTATCTCCACGTCGCCGTGTATGTTGAAGGTTTCGGAAAGGAACTCGTAGCCTTTGCTGGTTTCGTAGTCGTCGGGAAGATAGGAGGTGAGGTCATAGTTGACGCTGTTTATCATCTTGGGCAGGAGGATGACGGAAACTACCACCAAAACGATGAATACGGCAAGAAAAACGTAACGGAATTTGACGATGTTTTTTCCCATATCTTTCCTCCGGATCGTGCGACAAATGAAAACGGACGGCGAACCGTCCGTTTCGTTCCCTTTCGGGTCGCCGACTGCTCCCGGTCCGTTCCCCTTATATTTTCATACAGAGAGAGAAGGATGTCAATAGGCAGTCGGCGGTCAAATGTCGTTTTATGCTTCGGGGGCGTTCCCTCCGCCGTTTGCCGCCGCCTTCTTCTTGCGCACCAGCACGACGGTTATCACCACGCCTGCGACCAGGACCACCGCAGCGATGGGCACCAGTATCTTGACGAGCAGCATATCGTCTTCGGGCGCGTCACCGCCGCCGAATGCGTCGGTATTGACGATCGCGCTCACGCTGCCGTCCGAGTTCACGGTGTAGCCGGTGAAGGTGAGGGTGTCGCCGCGGACGGATATCCTTGCAAAGGTCTGCTCCGCGAGGGTGGAGAGCAGGCTGACGCGTTCGTCGAAATTGCCCTCTATCCCGGAGTTGGAGATGTAGTCGTAGAACTTGGTGCCTATCGTGCCGAGGGTGACGTACATCACGCCGCTACCGCCCGACGAGAGGGTGACGGAGCCGTCTTCGGACACGGAAGCCCTTTCCACTGCGTTGCCGCTGCCGTCCAGACATTCGGTGACGGTGTAAGTGTGGTCGTGCCCTGCGAGCACCAGATCGACGCCGTATTCGTAGAAGACGCGCACGAGCTGTTCGCGCATGGCTTTCACATCGCCGTCAAAGGAGTGGGAGCCGCCGGAATACAGGCTCTTGTGCATGAGCACGAAGGTCCATTTTGCATTTCGGTTTTGCTGCAAATCGTTGATGAGCCAGTCATATTGTGCCTTTGAAAGCCCGTTTGCGGCATCTGCGTCATTGGTGTTGAGGACGATGACGTGCGCCGTAGCGTAATCGAACGAGAAGTAAAGTCCGCTGTCCGTGTTCTGCCCGGCGGCGCTTACGAACGCGTCATAGTTATGGAAATCGGAGAGCTTTCCGCCCGTGTCCTCATGGTTGCCCGCGGTGCTTATGACGGAGGAGTTGGCAAAGAATTCGAGGTTCTCGTTGAACGCCCAACCCCACTGGTTGAAGTTGTCGCCGTTGTCCGCCATGTCGCCTGCGTTCAGCACGAAGTCATAACCGCCCGTGCCCATGAGCGCCTCTATCGCCGCCGCGGACTCTTCGTACATGGACTGTATCATGCCCTGCATATCCGCTATCGCAACAAAGTCGAAGTCCTGTTCGCCGTCGCCGGGCATGGTGGTGAAGGAGAAGTCCTCGCACCCTGCGTACAAAGCCAGGTCGAACACTTCTTCGCCGTAAACGCCGCCCACGGAGTAGATGTACTCGGCGCCTGCTTCCAGCCCGTCGAACGTGACGGTCCAGCGGTTGCGGTAAACGACGCTGTTGCCGGGCGCGTTGTCGCGGTCGTTATAAGTGTAATCGTGCCACACGGTCACGTCTTCGCCGTCTATCACGGTTTCCTCTTCGTAGCCGGTTTCGGTGTGAGAGATGGTGAGCAATCCGAGGTCGATGAGGGGGATATACTGTGCGTAAGTTCCGCCGCTCAGCGTGATCTTGCCGTTCGCTCCCGTGAGGGTGACTTCGCGGTGATCCGCGTCGCCTTCGCTGTTCATATAGGCTTCGTCTATCTTCACGGTGTCGAGGACGTTGCCCTCGGCGTCTTTAAGAGTGACGACCGCACCTATCTCTTCCGCCGTGTAGAAGGAGAGAGCATAGCTTTCGCCGTCCTCGTCGCCGGGCAGGAAGTTGGTGGTCAGGTGAGAGGGCAGACGTCCGTTTTCCGTGGTGGGGAGGTTGAACTCCGTTGCCACGGGCGTGTCGCTGACATAGGTGAGCGCCACGGAATACCCGGAGGCATATCCTTCGTGAGGACGCAGCACCAAAGGAGCAGTGGGATCTTTCCTGTCCGCAAGGTCGATGTCGTCGTCGGTGGCATAAGCGATGACGATATTCTTCGCGATGCCGCTCAACCCGACATAGAAACTGTCGGTGAGATAGGAGCCGAGCAGCCCGTCCACCGCTTCGTACAGACCATTGCCTGTGAGGTTTATGCCCAGCAGCTCTGTCACGACCACTTTGAGGACGGGCCAGTAGAAGTCGATGAGTTTGCCGAGGGAGAAGTTTGCCAGGGTCATGTCAAGGGTGGCGTCTTCGGGCACGGAAGCCAGGATGCTTTCCTTGGTTTCTTCATCCAGCATTTCTCCGAAAATATCCAGCAGGTCCTCGATATTGCCGTTAAGCAGACCCTCGAGCAGCCCTGCCACCAGGGGTTCGAGGGACACGCTCGTCAGGTCGAACTCGTGTTCGAAGAGGGTTTTCAGGATGGAATCCTCGTCGTAGTACAGCGCGTCGAGCAGGATGCCGAACAGGTCGCGCGCCAGTTGACCGCTGTCACATTTCGCGGCGAAGTCTTTGAGAGCCGCGATGTAACGCGCGCGCCAGACGGGATCGTGCGGATCGACAAGCGCGGACGCTTCTCCCGTGATGTCGTCCTGTTCGCTGCCGAACACTTCTTCGGTGGTGGGCTCCAGCCCGGAAGCGTGCGCAGTCATTATGAAGGAGAAGATGTTGGCGAGGGTGAGTTCCTGCCCGGGAGCGCCGAATTTGAGGTTGATGACCTCGGCGGCCGCGCTCTCTTTGAGGTATTCCATGAGGTCGCCGTGCGCCTGCCCGTCGGGGTAGCCGTCGGGATAAAGCTCATAGGCGATGTCGTCGATGATCGTTTCGAGCAGGGGACCGAGTTTCAGGCTGGCGAGGAAGCCTTCGGTGGGCAGCAGCCCTACGATGTCAAGGTCCTCTATGGTGCGCATGGTGACGAAGTGTTCCACGATGCGTTCCACCAGCGTGCCGTATATCTTGCTGTTGATGTAGTCGTTATAGTCGTGCGCGCCCGTCATGCCCTCAAAGGAAGTGAGAATGTGCAGGGAGGATGCGAACTGTTCCCCCGTCTTGTCGTCCGCAAGTTCGTAGGGGGTGATGGTCATATACCTTCTCGGAGAAGCGTAGCTCACGCTGGAACCCGTTTCTATGTCGTAGAAAGTCCTGCCTGCGGCGTCCGTGTAATAGGTGACGTCGCTCGAATGCATATGCCCGGAGATGCCGTAGCGGACGCCCATTTCCAGGAATTCCTTCGCGATGTACTCCCAGTTGTAGAAGACGAAGTCTTTCAGGATGTCGTCCTCCTGCTCGAAGTGGGGCAGGACGTTGAAGTGGTACGCCGCAACATAAGTGCGGTCGGGCTCGATGCTTTCACGCATCCAATCCAGCAGCTCTTCCGTCAGTCTGCCGCCCGTGATGTGGTCGTAACCGGAGTTGACGTACAGGTTGCCTTCCGCAAGCGCTGCGTCGATCTCCTCCTCCTCGCTTGCCGCGGTTTCGGAGATGCTGCCGTCCGCGTTGCCTACATGGAAAGTGAGGTCGGCGTCTGCGGAGATAAGGCTGCGTTCTTTTTCGCCCACGCGCACGGGGACAAAGTCCTCCGTCTTTTCGCGGTCGGTGCCGTCCAGCACGAAGAAGCCGTAGCCCGTGTCGTTGGTCATTGTGACGTGATAGCTCAAAGAGTTGATGTTGGCACCGTCAAACATCGCCGCGAAATCGGAAGCAATGAAGCCGCTCTGCGCCATCGCGGTCAGATGCGCGCTGTAATACTCGATGTTCACCGTCGATGCGGTGGAGGACACGACGTAACCTGCGGTGTCGGGGGCGTACTCCTCGGTGTAGGAGGAGGACCAATATTCCTTGGGGTAGACGGTGAGCAGTGTGGAGTAGTCGATGTCGGGATATCCGAGCCCGGCAAAAATGAGCGCGAACTGACCGGAGGTCACGGCTTCCGCCACATATCCGCTGCCGTCCGTTTCGCGGTACAGGCTGCCGGAACCGTTGTACAGGTCATGGTTGCCCTGGATGACGAACACCTGGAAGTTCTCATAACCTTCCTCTTTGCGCACTTCGTTCTGCAAATAGCGCAGAGCGTTCGCAACGTCTATGAGCGCGGCGCGTTCCCCGTTCTTGGAGAGGTCGCCCGTCGCGAACAGATAGTGAGGCGCGATGCCTCTATTCGCGTCGTCGATAAACTCCTCGATGTGCGCTTTCAGGATGGCTCCGCTTTCGGTCACCAGCTTGGTGTCGCCCGTTGTGGAATGATAAAAATCGCTGTCCGCATAGTCGGCTTTATCCTCGGGATAGCAATATTCCACGGGGAAATAGTGGATGTCGCTCATCTGTCCGAATGACAGCACTCCGTCCGTGACGGGTGTTGCCGCGGTCGGCGTTTCGTCCGCATCCGCATGCGCCGTAAGGGTGGTGCAGGCGAAACCCAGAGTGAGGACAAGCACGAAGATCAGAAGTGCGGCCGGGATGGTGGTCGCAAGCCCGATTCGTTTGTTCATAGTCCCTCCTTATCATTGCGAAAGATACTATAATAATAGCGCGCGCGAGGGCGTTTTTCAATGAACAAATGCGCGTAAGTGTTGTTTATCATACATTTGACTTCTTCTAAAAAGCCTTGTAATATTTTGCCAAAACACAAAATCGAGTGGGTTAGAATGCGGAAAAGTCCCGTTATGAGAAAATTCTCCCGAACATATTGCATAACATTTCGGGATGTGGTATAATCTAGTCAGCGAAGAAATTCCTGCTGTGCGCGTGATGGTGCTCCGATTTTGAACCACAGCGACTTATACGGGATAGCGCGTCCGGTTTGCGGATGTCAGGCCCCCTCGGTCAGGGGAAGGCAGAAGCAAGCGGCAGCTGTTGACCCACCCTGCATATGCAGGTTTATAAATGGCACCACACGGCATCGTGGGAATTTCTCGTTTTTTTGTGCACTCCGCCTCGGCGTTTCGCTTACCGCTGTGGGCGGTCTTTTTGTGCAAATGCTGTGTCACGCCGCTTGGCAATATGTAAACTATTGCCTGCGCGCCCTTCCTTGCCTTTGCGCAAAGATCCACGCCCACAGCGGCAAGCTCAACACCTCGGCGTCGTGCCGAGTGGGTGGAGATGGAGTATGCAAAAGCGGTCTTTTTGTGCAAATATCTCGCCACGCCGCTTGGCAAATTATAAGTTATTCCGGGCAGGCATATAAAAAAAGACAGCTTGCGCTGTCTTTTGCTGGTACCCTCATGGGGAATCGAACCCCAGATTCCGCCGTGAGAGGGCGACGTCTTAACCGCTTGACCATGAGGGCGTACCTTTCGTTGCCATGTGATGATATCATAAATCGGACGACCATGCAAGCGGATGAAAGCTATTTTTCAAACAATTTGCAAGAAGCGGTCAAAGCGAGGGATATTCCTTGGAGCATTTAAGCGTCGAACGGGCGCGTTCGGGCTTCGGACGGCGTTTTTTTGCGTTAAAATCCACGGGATAAAAACTGGTTATTGAATTATATGGTAACGCGTGTTATGATATATAAAAACTTGTACTGCGTTTTGTGCTTTGGCGCTTTCGCACATGAGAGGGACAAATTATGATCTTTGCAAAAGTTTCGGAGAGGAACAGAGTCATCATTGCCGTGGTCCTGTTCGTGGTCGTGTTTGCAGGGCTGCTCATCGCGGCGTCCTTCACCGACCTCGAAGTCAGCAAAATCCTCACAAAAAACGCGCTCGCGGACGGGGAGTATCTTTCCCACGACGTGTTCGGCGTGACTTTTGAGGCGTTCGGGTCTTCGCCCATATACATTCTGGCAGGCGTTTGCGTCGTGCTGTTGATGTTGTATGTTTGGCGCACCCTCAAACTCCGCCCGATGCGCGAGATAATATGCGCGGTGCTGCTTGCCGGTTCCGTGGTGGCGTATTGGTTCTTCTTTGACGATATGCTGGGTTACGTGGGCGAGCACGCCGAGCTGGAACGCTATGGCAACGAGTATGTCCAAACCGTCATGACGGTGCTTTCCGTCATATGCGCGCTAATGGCGTCCGGCATTTCCCTCGCGGCGTTCAGCCGCATAAAGGACGAAACTCTCAAAAAATTGATGAAGTTCGTGTTGGCGTTCGTCATAATGGCGGTGGTCGCAAACCTCTTGATAATGATCATCAAAGACCCCGTGGGCAGGATGCGTTACCGCGCCATGAACAGCGAACTAGGGCGGAGCTTGGACGGTTTCGCCAACTTCCAGAATTGGTACGAATCGCGCGGCGGACAGCCCGAGGAACTCTCCAAGCAGTTTGAAGAAATGTACTTTGCTTCCGACGCGTTCAAATCCTTCCCCTCCGGGCACACCTGCGCCGCAGGTATGACCTACGCGCTCATCATGCTCCCCGACGTGCTCGGCACAAAGAACAAGGGGCTGCGCGCGCTCTGCTGGATATTCCCCGTCGTGTTCACCGGGATAGTCGCCGTCAGCCGTATCGTGGTGGGCGCGCACTTCTTCTCGGACGTGCTCTTCGGCGGAACGATAGCTTTCCTTTGCATGGCGTTTGCCAGAGAAGCCGTCATATTCCGCTTCCGTCACTTCAAGTGTCTTGGCAAGAACTACGTCCCCGAACCGGCAGAGGAAGAACTCTGCTGACCGTAAGTCTGACGCCGCTTGCCCGAAGAGTGTAGCGGCGCAAAAACAGTGTTCAACGATATGAGAAAGAAGTATAAAGTTCTGTTTGGTGTAATGCTCGGGCTGTTCATTCTCATCTTCGGGGTGAGCTGCTGCGTGATAGGCATAGCGGATTGCCCGGTGGACAAGAATTATTTCAACGGCGGTCCCAACCCCTATATCGTCGATGACGTCGCGATGGTTTCCGCGCACAGGGCAGGCAGTTTGGTCGCGCCCGAAAACACCCTCAACGCGTTTATGCTCGGCATCGAAGAGGCGGTCGACAAATACACCGTGGACATCTGGGAGTTCGACCTGCACATCACCAAGGACGGCGAGCTCATCCTGCTCCACGACCATACCTTGGACAGGACCTCCAACTCCCGTGAAGTGTTCGGCGAGTCGGACGCCCGCCCCGAGGACTATACGCTCGAAGAACTCCTCCGCCTGAATATGGGCTATAATTTCGAGCTAAACGGCGAGTATCCTTTCCGTTCGCTCACCGAAGAGGAAATCACCGCACAAGGGCTGCGCGTCTGCACGCTGGAACAGGTCCTGACTTATATGGAGTCGGAGGAGGCAAAGAAGGCCGCGCCCGAAGAGTACGGCAAGTTCCGCTATATCATCGAGATCAAGAACAGCGGCAAGCTGGGCGAGAAGGCTGCGGACAAACTGTACGCCACCCTCAAAGAGATGGATCTGCTCGACGACGTGGTTTTCGGCACTTTCAACCAGAACGTCACCGATTATGTGGACAAGAATTATCCCGATATGCTGCGCTCCTCCTCCATCTGCGAAGTGCTGGACTTCTGGTTTGCCTACCTCACCAATGCGGACCTCAACAAGAGGGGAGTGGGCTATTGCGCGTTGCAGATCCCGTACAGCAAGACGGTGAGCTTCCTGGGCACAAAAGACTTGGTGGAGTACGCGCACAAGTATAATATCGCCGTGCAGTACTGGACCATAAACGAAGAGGACGACGTGAGCCACCTGCAATCGATAGGCGCAGACTGCATCATGTCCGACGCCCCGGATATGTGCTACAACGTCCTGAAAGGCTGACACTTTTTCCGCCTCAAACACAAAATAAAAAAAGGCGAGTTCCACGGACTCCCTTTTTTTGTGTCGAATGCCGGCCGAAGCCTGCTCGTTTGCAGTCATTCGGCAGGTTTTCCTGGCAAGATCAAGAGTCGGAGATAATGCCGGTCCATGTCACAAAACTTGTCACAAAACATCGGAAAAGACGTGGGATTTTGAGCAAAGCTCATGTATAAGAAAAGCGCCGGGACCCTGCTGAACAGTGGATTTTCGGCGCTTCTCGGAAATATTGGAGCGAATGAAGGGAATCGAACCCTCGACCGCAGCTTGGGAAGCTGCTGTTTTACCATTAAACTACATTCGCGAATTCCGCAACAATGGTATTTTATCACAAAGTTCCGAATTGTCAACCGAGTGGGATATGTTTGCTCAAAATAGAAAACAGGCGCGATTTGGTTGCCTTTTCCATCTGTTTAAGGTATAATCTTGATAATTTTATAGTAAAGAGGCAAATGATGTACAAACCCGTAGACACTTCTCTCAACTTTGTGGAACGCGAAAAGGAAGTTCTGGCGTTCTGGAAGGAAAACGAGATCTTTGAAAAGAGCGTTGAAAAGAACAAGGGAGGCAAGAGCTTCAATTTTTACGACGGTCCTCCCACCGCCAACGGCAAGCCGCATATAGGGCACATCCTCACCCGTGTCATGAAGGATATAATCCCGCGTTACAAGACCATGAAGGGGTACTATGTCCGCAGGAAAGCCGGTTGGGACACTCACGGGCTGCCCGTTGAGCTGGAAGTGGAGAAGATGCTCGGCATCGACGGCAAGCAGGAGATAGAGAAGTACGGCATCGAGCCCTTCATCAAAAAGTGCAAGGAGTCGGTGTGGAAGTATAAGCACGAGTGGGAGATAATGTCCGACCGCATAGGTTACTGGGCGGACATGAAGGATCCTTACATCACTTACGACGACAGATATATCGAGTCCGTGTGGTGGGCGATAAAGCAGATGGCGGACAAGGGTCTGCTGTATAAAGGCTACAAGATAGTGCCTTACTGCCCCCGTTGCGGCACGGCTCTTTCCTCTCATGAGGTGGCGCAGGGATACAAGGATGTGGAAGAGAAGTCCGTCTTTGTGAAATTCGCGGTCAAGGGCAGGGAAAACACTTACTTCCTCGCCTGGACCACCACGCCCTGGACCCTCCCCAGCAACGTCGCGCTCTGCGTCAATCCCGACGAGGATTATGCCGCGATCAAGGTCGGCGACGAACGATATATCATGGCGGACGCGCTGGTCGGCAGTCTGTTCAAAGAGAATGAGTTCGAAAAAGTCGGCGTCAAAAAGGGCAGAGAGTATGAGTACACCGAGTACGAGCCGCTCTTCGATTACGATACCGGCGCGAAAGAGAAGGCGTATTACGTGACCTGCGACGGGTACGTCACCCTCACCGACGGCACGGGCGTGGTGCATATCGCTCCGGCGTTCGGCGAGGACGACAGCAACGTCGGCAAGCGTTACGGTCTGCCTTTCGTGCAGATGGTGGACGGCAGAGGCAGGTTCGTGGACGCGGCGTACGACCTCAAAGGCGTGTTCGCCAAGGACGCGGATAAATTGGTGATCGAAAGGTTGAAGGCGGAAGGCAAGCTGTTCAAGGAACTGATGTTCACGCACAGCTATCCTTTCTGCTGGCGCTGCGACACGCCGTTGCTTTACTATGCCAGAAGTTCCTGGTTCATAAAGGTGACCGCGGTCAAAGAGGCGCTGCTCGCGTCCAACGCTTCCGTCAACTGGATGCCCCCCACGATAGGCACGGGCAGGATGGGCAACTTCCTGGAAAACGTCATAGACTGGGGCATTTCCCGTGAGAGATATTGGGGCACGCCTCTTCCCATATGGGTGTGCAACAAGTGCGGTAAGGTGCACGTCGTTGGTTCGCGCGAAGAACTGCGCAAGCTGGGCGGACTGGATCACGACATCGAACTCCATCGTCCCTACATCGACGAAGTGAAGTGGCAGTGCGAATGCGGCGGCGAGATGGTGCGCACCCCCGAGGTGCTGGACTGCTGGTTCGACAGCGGCTCCATGCCTTTCGCGCAGTGGCACTATCCTTTTGAGAATAAGGATATATTCGAGGAAACTTTCCCTGCCGACTTCATCTCCGAGGCAGTGGATCAGACGAGAGGGTGGTTTTACACCCTGCTTGCCGTGTCCACCATGCTCTTCGGCAAGTCGCCTTTCAAGAACTGCATAGTGCTCGGACACGTCAACGACAAGGACGGCGTGAAGATGAGCAAACACAAAGGCAATGTCGTGGAGCCGTTCACCGTGCTGGATAAGCAGGGAGCGGACGCCACGCGCTGGTATTTCTACACCTCTTCCGCGCCCTGGCTTCCTTCCCGTTTCTCGGCGGAGAACGTGAGCGAAGCGCAGCGCAAGTTCATGGGGACGCTGTGGAACACCTACGCCTTCTTCGTGCTTTATGCGGAGATAGACAAGTTCGACCCCTCCGCGCACAAACTCGCAGGGCAAAAGCTCACCGTCATGGACAGGTGGATCCTGAGCGGTCTTAACACCCTCATCAAGACGGTTGACGAGGGCTTGAACGAATACAAGATCACCGAAACGGCGCGCGCGATAGGCGCATTCGTGGACGACCTTTCCAACTGGTATGTCCGCCGCTGCCGCGACCGTTTCTGGGGGAGCGGCATGGACGCGGACAAGGAGGCGGCGTACACCACGCTTTACACGGTGCTGTCCACGCTCACCAAGGTCATCGCGCCTTACGTGCCTTTCCTGGCGGAAACCATGTACCGCAATCTGGTGACACCCTTCTTCCCCGACGCGCCCGAAAGCGTACACCTCTGCGATTTCCCCGTGGCGGACGAGAGCATGATAGACCGCAGGCTGGAAGAGGGCATGAAGGACGTGCTCGCCGTGGTCATGCTCGGAAGAGCGGCAAGGAATCTTGCAGGCGTCAAGAACCGCCAGCCCCTGCGCAGACTGATATACAACGGGAAGAAGGAACTTTCCTCCGCATTAAAAGCGCTCGTCGAGGACGAACTCAACGTCAAGGACGTTCAGATCTCCGCCGACAGCGGCAAGTTCATCAGTTACGAACTCAAACCGCAGCTCAAAACTTTGGGTCCCAAGTTCGGCGCGCTGCTCGGAAAGATACGTCAGATACTCGCAGAGCACGCCGACGAGATAGTCGCCGCGGTCAGGAACGCCGGCACCTATACCACGGAAGCCGACGGCAGGAAAATAGAACTGACCGAGGACGACCTGCTCATCTCCGTGAAGAGCAGAGAGGGGTTCTCCTCCGAATCGGACGGTGAAACCACCGTGGCGCTGGACACCACTCTGGATGACGAACTCATCTTCGAGGGCGCGGAGCGCGAGATAGTCAGCAAGATACAGACCATGCGCAAAGAAGCCGGGTTCGAGGTCACCGACCATATCGCGGTGGGTTACAGCGCGGAAGGCGTTGCGCTCAAAGTGTTCGAGAAAGGGACGTTCGCAAAGGACGTGCTCTGCGACGAGCTCACCCCCGTCATAGACGGTTACGCGAAAGAGCTTAACATCAACGGCGACAAGGTCACCGTTTCCGTGAGGAAGATAGGCTGATGCGTATCGCGCCCGACTGGAAGGATTACGCCGTCATCGCAACGGGGGACGGCGAAAAACTGGAAAGGTGGGGGAAGTACGTCCTCCTTCGACCCGATCCGCAGGTCATTTGGCGCGCGAAGACGCCGCTGCGTTCCTATAAGGGCATCGACGCCGTGTACGAGCGTTCATCGTCGGGCGGTGGCAGATGGCATTATAGGACGGATATGCCGGAGGAATTCGTCATAGGCTGGCGTGACCTCAGGTTCAAGCTCAAACTCATGGGGTTCAAGCACACCGGGCTCTTCCCCGAACAAGCGGTGAACTGGAACAGGATGGGCGAGTTGATAAAGGGCGCCGGAAGAGAGGTGAGCGTGCTCAATCTCTTCGGATATACGGGCGCGGCATCCGTAGCCTGCCTCGCCGCAGGCGCGAGCGTGTGCCATGTGGACGGAGCGAAAGCCATGGTGGAGCGCGCAGGCGATAACGTCCGTCTGTCAGGACTTGACGGCAAAGGGATGCGTTACATCGTGGACGACTGCTTCAAGTTCACGCAGCGCGAACTGCGCAGAGGGCGCAAATACGACGCGGTGATACTCGATCCGCCCAGCTTCGGCAGAGGGCCAAACGGCGAGAAGTGGAAGATAGAGGAGGGCATAAGCGACCTTGCGGAACTCGTGGCGAAAGTGCTTTCCGACCGTCCGCTGTTCGTGTGCCTGAACTCTTACACCACGGGGTTGCAGCCGGGCGTCATGGCAAACATACTCCGTCTTGCGCTGCCCGGCGACGCGGTCATCGACTCCGATGAGATAGGGCTTGCCACCGAAGAGGGATTGGTGCTGCCGCAGGGATGCACTTCCTTCGCGACATTCGGGGGCAAATGAACGAAAAAACACTTGACACGCACAAAACAATAAGATAAAAACGAAGTTATGAACTACAAAGAGCTGACGATACTTTACGAGGACAATCACTTGCTGGTGGTGGTCAAGCCGTACGGAGTGCCCGTGCAGGCGGACGAATCGGGGGACCCCGATATGCTCACCATGCTCAAACAGTACCTCGTGGAAAAGTACTCCAAACCGGGTGAAGCCTATCTCGGGCTCGTCCACAGGCTGGACCGTCCCACGGGGGGAGTCATGGTGTTTGCCAAGACCTCCAAAGCCGCGTCCAGACTTTCCGAAGCCATACGCAACGGAGAGGTGGAGAAAAAGTATTTGGCGGTCGTCGAGGGTGCGCCGCGTTTCAAGGCGGACAAACTTCGCTGCTGGCTGAAAAAGTTCCCGGAATACAACACGGTCAAAATGGTGCCCGAACTTACGGAGGGCGCCAAGTACGCGGAGCTGGATTATAAGCAGCTCGCCTACGACAAAGCCAACAATGTCAGCCTGCTCGCAGTCAACTTGCTGACGGGCAGAGGACATCAGATAAGAGTGCAGCTTGCCGCAAACGGCACTCCCATCCTGGGGGACGCGCGTTACGGTCACGGCGAAAGAATGAAACTCCCGCTATGCCTGTGGGCGACCGAATTAAGGTTCGTCCACCCGGTCGGAGGCAAAGCAATGGATTTCAGGGTCTATCCGCCCGACGCGCTCCCGTGGAAGCTGTTCGACCTGGAACAGTATCTCGGGATCAACATCAAAAACGTGTAATTCAGGAGTTATATGCAGACGATAGAAAAAACTTTGGGGCAGATCATCAACGGTCTTGCCCGTGACATACCCGAAAGGACGGCGGTGGAGTACACCACCAGAAAGTATAAGCGCACATGGCGCGAGTTCGACGAGGACACCGACAAGGTCGCAAAAGGGCTCATCTCCCTCGGCGTGAAGAAGGGAGATAAGGTGGCGATCTGGGCGACCAATATCCCCGAATGGCTGCTCACCCTTTTCGGAGCGGCGAAGTGCGGCGCAATCCTCGTCACCGTCAACACCAATTACAAGATATTCGAGCTGGAATATCTGCTCACGCAGTCCGACACCAAGGTGCTGGTCATGATGGGCGGCTTTAAGGACAGCAATTACGTCGATATAGTCAACGAGCTCATCCCCGAGGTCAAGACGGCGACGGACGGGAAAGTGTCCCATCCCGCTCTGCCTTTCCTCGAACGCATAATATTTGCGGACGGACAGACGCCGCAGGGCATGATGAGCTTTGAAAAACTGATGAAGCTCGGCGAGGACGTGAGCGACGATGTGCTGCGCGAACGCGAGGCGGAACTCGACTGCCACGACGTCATCAATATGCAGTATACCTCCGGCACGACCGGGTTCCCCAAGGGCGTCATGCTCACGCACTTCAACATCGTCAACAACGGCATGACGATAGGCGACGGCATGGCTTTCACCAACGAGGACAAACTGTGCATCGTGGTGCCTTTCTTCCATTGTTTCGGGCTGGTGCTCGCCACCATGGCTTGCATAACCCACGGCACGACAATGGTCCCCGTTGAGGCGTACAGCCCCGTGCCCGTCATGAACGCGATAAGCACCGCAAAGTGCACCGCCGTCCATGGCGTGCCCACGATGTTCATCGCCATGCTCGAACATCACGATTTCGACAAGTTCGACTTCTCCTCGCTGCGCACGGGCATAATGGCAGGTTCGCCCTGTCCCATAGAGGTCATGAAAAAGGTCGTGGACAAGATGAATATGCGCGACATAGTCATAGTCTTCGGGCAGACTGAGGCGTCCCCCGGATGCACCATGACCACCACGACGGATTCTCTGGAAAAACGCGTCGCGACGGTGGGCAGAGCCTTCCCCGGCGTGGAGTGCAAGATCGTCGACCCCGAAACCAACAAGGAAGTTCCCGTGGGCACTCCCGGCGAATTCCTCGCGCGCGGCTACAATATAATGAAAGGCTACTACAAGATGCCCGAGGCAACAAAGCAGGCGATAGACGAGGACGGTTGGCTGCATACAGGCGACCTTTGCACCGTGGACGAGGAAGGGTACTATAAAGTCGTGGGCAGGATAAAGGATATGATCATCCGCGGCGGCGAGAACATCTATCCCAAGGAGCTCGAAGAGTTCCTCTACACCTGCGATAAGATAAGCGACGTACAGGTGATCGGCGTCCCCAGCAAGCAGTACGGCGAGGAGATCATGGCGTGCATCATCCTCAAAAAGGGCGAAACCATGACCGAACAGGAGGTCAAAGACCTCGTCAAGTCCCACATGGCAAGACACAAAGTGCCGAGTTACGTGCGCTTTATGGACGCGTTCCCCGTCACCGCCAGCGGCAAGATACAGAAATTCAAGCTCCGTGAAGAAGCTATCGAGATCCTGAAACTTCAGGATGCGGCAAACATCGAAACCGCGTAAAGGAGGCAGTCATGATGAAGTTGTGTTTTTCGACCATAGGTTGTCCCGATTGGCGTTTTGCCGACATCGTGTCCGCAGCGACCGACCTCGGCTACTCCGCAATAGAGATCCGCGGCGTAGGCGGCGAGATATACGCGCCCGCGCTCAAAGAGCTTTCCGACGACTATCCGCGCACCAAGGAACTTTTGGACCGCACGGGCATAAAGATCGCCTGCCTCACTTCCGGAGCGGCGCTTGCCGACCACGGACAAAAGGGGAGCAGCGTGGACGAGGCAAAGGCGTACGTCGACCTCGCAGCCAAAGTGGGCGCGGAGTTCGTGCGCGTCATGTCTACCGATAAGCCGTACTTTGACGGCGGCGACATCGACCTTTGCAAGAAGCAGTTCGCGGAGGTGGTCGCCTATGCGAAGGGCAGCGGCGTCACCCCCTTGATGGAAACCAACGGGCTGTTCGTCGACACCGCGTTGCTCGCGCGTTTCCTGGACGAAGTGGGCGAGGGCAGCGGCGCGCTTTGGGACGTGCATCATCCTTACCGCTTCAACGGCGAGAGCGTGCAGACCACCATTTCCAACCTGGGCGGCAAGATCAAGTACGTCCACCTCAAAGACAGCGTCATCGACAAAGGTAAAGTGGCGTACCGCATGATGGGTTACGGCGACGTGCCCGTCAAGGAAGCCATCGAGGCGCTCCGCTACAACGAATATCCCGGCTACTACACCTTTGAGTGGGTTAAACGCTGGAATAAGGAACTGGAAGACGCAGGTATAGTGTTCGCGCATTACGCCTACTACATGAAGCGCTTCCACTGAACGGCATTCAACGCATACTTTTTGCTGTAAAATAAGCGCTGTCTTCCAACCTTGCGCATGCGCATGCTATCGCAGGGTCTGAAAGATAGCGCTTTTCAAATTGTTTTTGGTCCAGTCCGAGTTTGTCGAGGGCGGCGGAGAAGCATTCTCTTGCGCGGTCGAAGCGGCGGAACGCGGTGCGGACGGATATATTGTCGTGTTCCGCTATCTCCTGGAAGGTCATTCCTTTCAGAAAGCGCAGCACGAGTATGCTTTTGAGCGTGGACGGGAGAAGCCCGAAAGCCTTTTCAACCGTGTCTTTGAGGAGTATCGCGGCGGCTTTTTTGCGGTTTATTTCCAACATTTCACCAATTAATTGTTCCGTGGTGACCCCTTGGCGCAAATGTGCGCAGGAAAAACTGCTTTTCAGGCGCGAATCGAACGCCGCATCGTATTCTTTCATGATTTTGGGTAAAGCAGAATAAGCAACAAGCACAGTGTTGCATCGGTTTTCGGTCATGGATGTCCTCCGTGGTTTTATAAAATTGCCGACAGGAACAGCATATTGACCCCATGCGCCGATAGTCAATGAATTATGTCATTAATTGGTGAAAAAAATTATTGAAAGCAAATATGCGAATATGAACGCCGCCGCGCATTGCACGGCCTTCCGCAAAAGCAGCGCGCCGAAGCTCATGTGACATCTTGACAAAAACGCGTGGCTTTGCAGCATGACCGACAGTCCGCCGAAGGATACGACAGCGGCAGCGCAGGCGAGAGCAAGCCGTATGTCCGGGATCTGCGCCGCGCTCATCGCGCCTCTGGTCATCTCTATCGCGCCGTAAGCAAGCGCGCCCACGCACCCGGACGCGGCAGGGTCGGCGATCTTTCCTATCGCCGAGGACAGTCCCATAAGGGAGAGCGCGTCGATGAGCATGTTCCCCACCACGATATAGCCGCCCACTGCCAGCATCGCGAGCGAGGAGGAGGCGATACACTGCGAGAGCGCACTGTCACAGTTTGCGGCGAGCGGTCGTACAACGCTTTCTCTCTCCGCTCGCCGTCCTCTGAATATCAACCCGGTCGCGAGAGCGGATGCGTAATGTGCAAGCAGTATGAGCGCGCCGCACGACGGGTCGTCAAAAAGCGCGCTCCCTACGGTGCCCAGGATAAAAACAGGTCCGGACGTCGAGGTGAATGAGGATATCTTTTTGGCTTCCGCAGCGGTTATCGCTCCGCGAGAGTAGAGGTCGGAAATGGTCGCCGCGCCGATGGGATAGCCGCTCAACATCGACATCACCAGCACGTACGCCCCGACTGGCGGAGCATTGAAAAGTGCGCGTACTGGTCTTGCTCCCAGCCCCGACAACGAATTTGCCGCCCCCATGGCAGTCAGCAAAGACGCGCAGAAGAAGAAAGGGAACACCGCAGGCAGCACCGCCGTCGCAAAAAGCAGCAGTCCCTTCGCCGCCGAGTCCAGAAAATAGTCCGGCTTGACCACCAGCATCACCATGAACGCCCCCACCGCGGCTACGGGCAGAACTTTCCTTAACTCCGACCTCTTCACCGTAAACTTTATGCACGTCCTTTCACGCTAGAAGAAAAACCTACCCCATCCGCTTTCCGGCGCCACGGGTTTTGTTGTTTTGGCGAGGAGTGGATGAGTTTGGAGTTGTGGGAGTGGTGCTTGGTGGGGACGTCGGGTTTGGAAGTGGGGGCGGTGGCGGAGGGGCGCTCGGAAGGGCGTCGGGTTTTGGAAACGGGTGGCGGAGGAGTGTTTGGCGTTACGGAGAGGAATGGTGTGTTGAGGAGGGGCGGTCAGGTGAGGTTCGTGAAGAAGCGGATCTCGTAGGGGGCGAGGGTGAGGGCGGTCTTGCCTGCGTCGGGCAAGGACACAGAGCAGCTTTTCGGGGAATTTCCCGGGTTGCGGAGCATGATGGCGTAAGAGTCGTCTTTTTGGGCGCGGTAGCCGTAGACTTCCCCCTTTTCCGGGTCGCCGCCGAAGAAACGGGAGGCGGACAGCACCTCGAAGTTACGTTCGGCAAACGCCAGGGTTTCCGCCGCAATTTTCCACTTATCCCCGTCCATCATGGCAGGTGAGAAGTAAAGTTCGGCAATGCCGCTGCCGCGCATCGGACAGCATTTCATATAGGTGCGGAATTGCTCGTCGGTGAAGGTAACGGGCGCGGCTTGTTTTTTTGCCGTATTGCGGTTGAGCAGCGCGTAGCAGGGTTCATGCCCGTAGAGGCGCGCGGCAGGGAAGCGGTAGCCTCTCGTCATGAACAGGTCGCGGTAGCGCGCGTCGCGGTAGGTGAGGCACATGGCGAGGTCGTCGCCGCTGCCCGAATAGCCCATATCCGCCGCATTGTTCATCCACACGAAATCGGCGTGGCGCAGGAACCACGGGGAGCAGTGCGCATAGGAAGTGATGTTGATGCAGACGTCGTGGCAGGCGGCGTACACCTTTTCCAGTCCTTTCATCCATTCCTCCCACAGGAAAGTGTAAAAGGCGATCACGTCCCGTGAGGCAGGCGGATGCCCGTGACGGCGGCAGGGACAGGGACGCTTCGCAAAGCCGTCTATCTTGAAATATCTGACGTCGTAAAGGCGGCAGAACTCGCACATTTTGTCCGTCAGATCGCGGATATAGCGCGGATCGGCGGTGCATATGTCCCGTGACACCGGGTTGACGTGGTAACCTAGTTTGGTGAGCCGCATCGCGAATCCGAAGGTCTGCGCGGAATAGCCGCCGCGCGGTCCGAACCATACGCCGAAAGCGCTGCCCAGCTTTTTGCAAAGGTCGGACTGCGCTCCGAACCCGTCCGCGAATTTATCGTTGAAAGCCCAGAACTTCGGGGCGGTGTAATCTGTCCATCCGTCGTCTATGACGTAGCAGTCCGGGGCGCGCAGACCGCCTTTGCGCAGCCCCTCCGCCACCGCGGTGAAAGAGCTTTCGATGCGCGAGGGGGTGATGTCCGACATATTGTCGTACCAGCTGTTGAACTGGATGCGGAAACGAGTGGGGCGAGCCCAGGCGGATATATAAGAGTAAAAAGCGTCGTCGAGCGCGTCCTCTTCCGCGCTTTTTGCCGCGCCGAGCACGCAGGGAGGAAGAGCGTAGACTCCGTCTGCCGCCACTGCCGAAAATTTTCTGCCGGTATGGTAAACGCATTTTGCTTCGCCGCCCGAGATGACGTTATCCCCGACGGGGCTTTCCAAGCCCATGAAGAGATCCCCGACGTACACGGGCTGTCCAAGTCTTGCGACGGCGGCAGGGATGAGGGGGTGTGGGAGAAGGGGAGCCTGTCTGTCCGCGCCGTCGCAGGAGGGGAGCGCGTCTACGGTGACGGAATGTATGAAAATGTCGCGCGAGGCTTGCACGCTCACTCTTTTGATCAGAGCGCCGTCCGCCCCTTGCTCGTATCGCGTACGCACGCAAAACAGCGCGTCGCGCGCTTCGTGACCTCTCTCGTCTACAACGAAAACGGGTGCGGAGGAGGTGTCGAAAGTGTGTTTGGAAGAGCGGCGGTTCTCGGACCAGACGATGACGGTCTTGTCAGCAGGCGCGGTGCGGACGCTTCCGCAGACAAGGTTTTCCAATCGGACGCCAAGCTGTCGTTCTTTGTCATAAAGAATGGTTTTTCTGACCTTATCTGAGGTGTAAACTATCGAATTTGTCATCACCTTCATGTCATCGGCGGTATGCGCGCAAGGATCTTGCACTGCGTGCTGACCGCCTGTCCGCGTGTCACCGTCTTTCGCGGATAGGGGGAGAGGCGTGCGCCGTGTGCGGTAATTTTGTCCCGACGGGCCCGCGTTTGCCAGCCCGTCGGGGGAATGTCAAAACACATCGGAGAAGGAGGCGTCCGCAGGCAGCACGGAGTACTTCGCGCTCGTGGACACCGTGCCCGACAGACCTATGCCGTCATCCGCAAGCGCTTCCGAGAGGTCGAGCTTGATAAGGTCGGCGATGATGATAGTCTTTTGCTCGATGAGAGTTTTGAGCATCATCGGGAAGAATTCCACATTGTATATCAAAAAGTCCGCGTCCTCTCTCGGCATGGAAGCGGTGATGTCCTGCGAAGTGGTCATCGCCGCGAAATTGCCGGCGGAGAAAGTCACGTTTCCCGTTATGTCGCCGAAATCTATCCAGTCGTAGATCATGGGCATGATGTCGTAGCCTGCGTCATACGCCAGGATGGGGGCGACTTGCCAGAGTATCCAGTCCAGCGCGGTGGCGCCCGGGATGGTGTACTCGCCTGCGCTGCCGTCGATGTGTTCCGCGTCGTAGAAGCAGTTCATGCCGAAGTCCAGCACGGGGATGGTGTCGTGCAGTTCGGCGTCGGTGAACCGCACGTCCTCGGCGAGCGCGTATATGCCTGCTGCGGTCGCGTTGAGCGTGTAGACGCCGTCCGCGTCCTTTTCCAGCGAAAGGGTGAGTGCCAAACCTTCGTCGGAAATGGCGTCGATAAGGGCGTCTGCGATGTCTTGACTCATCTGGTCGTCACTCGCAGCCGACATTACGTCTGCTAATCCGAATATCGTCACGGTGTATTCCATACGGAAAGTATCGCCGATATACACGCGCTTCCCTTCCAGCTTTGCGGTGACCTCGACGGGTTTTTCGCCCGTGCCGAGGGTGGCGGTGATGCTTCCGCTGTCCACGCTCATTTTGTTGAGAGCGGCGTCCCACGCGGTTTTTGCGGAGGCGTAATCGGAGATGAAATTGCCTTTATCTTCTCCGGTGTTTTTCTCGTTGCAGGCGGCGAAAACGAGCAGTGTGCAAGCGGTGAGAGCAAGCAGCAATATTGACACGATAACGGTTTTAAGTGTACGTTTCATGATCATCATCTCCTTAATTGCCGTATCCGAGGATGCGCTCGGATGCCGTGTCGTGTATCGCGCGCAAGAGGTTCATGGGCATACCGTTGATGTCCGTGTCCTCCCAGCCGCAGTCGGTGGATTCTCGCCAGAGCATCATGCCGGCAAACCCCTGTTCAATGACGTAAGCGGTCTTGTCCGCGACGAGCGCGGGCCCGTTCACCCACACTTGCGTGAGGACGCTGTCGTCGTAAGGGACGCCGTCAAGGTTGGTGCCTCCGAAGTACAGCCACTGGGTGTTGTCCCAGTAAGTGTAAGGCGTTTTGTCCTGCGTGGCGTAGACCTCGTCGCCGTAGCCGTAATTCGTCCACACCGTGTCCCAGGAAGTGGGGCGGCCGTAGAGGGGTATGCCCAGCACTAGCTGCGACGGGTCAAACCCCATGTTCACGAAATAGCGCATGGAGGAGTACGCGCCGCTGCGGAAGGAAGAATGGTTGCCGTCCGCTATGTCGAAGCGGTCGTACGCCATCATCTGCACGAAGTCCACGGCGTCTATCTGTTCCTGCGTCAGGCGCACGTTGTCGGCGGAGAGTGCGAGGGAGATGTACTTATCCGTGCCTGCGGCTTGGAAGTCCTTATCCACAGCCACCAGCATATTGCCGTACGCATTCCATTCCGAAACGCCGGTCGGATATTCCCAGTCGATGTCTATGCCGTCCACGCGGTCGTCCTCGACGATGAGCTTGTGTATGCTTTGCACCAGGGCGTCGGTGTTGCCGGGCAGACCGTTTTGCTCCACGATCTTGGGGTAGAAGTCGATGCAGATGTTGATGTTCCTGCCGCCGCGCGCCACGTGCGCAGCAATGGCGTCATACACCTTTTGCACCGCCGCGTCATAGTAACCGTCGGGGTCTTCGTGTTCGCCCACGAAACGGAACTGGTCGCGCTCGGGATCATAGTCCTGTGCGGAGGTGTCGTAGTTCTGAGGGTCCTCGGCATATACGATGCTGCCGTCCTCCATCCAGAAGGCGAGGGAGATGAGGATGACGTCCGTGATGGTGTCGCTCTCGAAGTCTTCGAGGAGGTCGGCTTGGTCCATATATTGCAGGTCCTGCGGAGTGTAGTAGTTGAACACGCGGAAGTCCTGCGCATACTCCTTTGCCTTGACGTCGTATATCTCCACTTCGGCGACGGAAAGTTTCTTGCCTGCGTCCGTATATCCGAAGTAGATGCGGAAAGAGGTGACGTCATGCACGGCGTCGAAGGTGCAGTAACGGTAACGCTCTATCCTGTCCTGCTGACGGTAAAACGCGTTTTGGTAATAACCGTAGCCGTCGGTGGGGTACTCGCCGTTCTCGTCGGGCAGCACAAAGGAAAACCCGGAGATGTAGTTGCCGTTCTCACGCAGTACTACGGTGTTGAAAGAGGAGGGAGAGGGCAGCCTGATCTCGAGATACTGTCCCGTGGTTTCTTCCGCCGTCCACGCCGTCTGCGTGTTTCCGTCCAGCACGTTTGCGGCAAGTCCCTCCGCGCTCGACGCCGTCGCCGTGGCGGACAGGGCGAGGTTTTCCGCATCCGTGACGTCCAGGTCATCGGTGAAAGTGTCGGGGAATTTGTCTACGCCCATCGAGCCGACGCCCACCGTACCGTCGTCCACCGTGCCGGTGCCGCCGGAAGGAGTATCGTTGCAGGCGGCAAGCGCCGCTCCGCACGCCGTGACCGTTATGACGAGCATCGCCACGAGCGCAATAAGTTTCAGTTTTTTCATATTCATCTCCGAAACAACAATTTTATGGGATATGTTCAGTTTACCATACAAAGAGGCAACATTCAACGTCTGCCTCGACATTTTGCCCCTTTTAATGGCAGATGCTTACCGATCGCCGCGCGGCGTTCAGATTTTCATACGCCGCCGCGACGCGCAAAAACTCCTTTTTTCATGCCGTTCCCCCTTTATGAAAAATGTCGGGAGCCGAGAAGACCGCTCGGCAAAACCCCTCTTTTATGATAGCAGTTGATAACCCTGAAATCAATATGCGACTTCCGGCTTTTTTGCGGAAAAATGCGGTGTCATGGCGAAAAATCGGGCTGAAAAGGGAGGAAGCGGAGGGAAAAGTTCTTGCGTGCGCGTGGCACGGGTGTATAATAATGTGCGTGAGCGCCGAGTGCGCAGGAAGGTCGGATATGAAAAAGACGGTTTACAAAAATTGCACTATGATAGACATCGCCGCGGACGGTTGTTTGCGCGCCGGTACGGACATCTTTACGGACGGGGACAGGATCGCGGACATCCGTCCCACGGGGGGGAGCACCGACGGGTACGAAGTGTATGACGCGACGGGGCTTTTCGCCATGCCGGGGCTCGTCAACGCGCACGCGCACCTGTTCGGGACGGGGACTCCCAGCAAAGTGATATCGGGCGGCGGCTCTCAAAAGCTGGTGCTGAAACTGGTGGCAACTCCGCTCGGGAAGGTCGTCCTCAAAATGCTGGTGCGCTCCGCGTGCATACAGGAACTCAATTCCGGGGTAACGACGCTGCGCGGCATGGGGGATTTCCGCGGTTCGGACATCGCGGTGCGCGATGAGATAAGAAAGGGCAAAGGAGGCGCGGCAGGGCTTCAACTGCTGGTGTCGGGTCCTGCGCTCACCGCCCCCGGCGGACACGGCGACGGTACGTTCGCACTGACCGGTTCCACCCCCGAAGAGTTTGCGGCGTTGGTCGCCGAAAACGCAGCGGACGGAGCGGATATCATCAAGATATGCATCACGGGCGGAGTCACCGACGCCAAGAAGAAGGGAGAGCCCGGCGAGGTCAAAATGACGGCGGAGCAGGTCCGCGCGGCTTGCGAAAAGGCGCACGCGCTCGGTAAACGCGTGGCGGCGCACGTTCAGAGCAAGGAGGGCATAGAGATAGCCGCGGCATGCGGAGTGGACACTGTGGAGCACGGGGCGCATATGAGCGAGGAAGCCGCTGCCGCCCTGAAAGCGCGCGGCGGTGCGGTGGTGGCGACTTACACGCCGGCGTATCCTTACTACAAACTGCCGCCCTCCGTGACCAAGCTGGACGACGTGCGCGTGTTCAACTCGGGCGTGGTGCTGGAAGGCATGACGGCTTGCGTCAAAGACGCGTACGCTCACGGCGTCACAGTGGCGATGGGGACGGACGCATCCTGTCCTTTCTCCACGCAGTACGGGATGTGGCGCGAAGTGATATATTTCGCACGTCTGGGCGGCTTCGGAATGAAGAAGGCTCTTTACGCCGCAACGATGGGCGGCGCCGAGGCATTGGGGCTGGCGCATACCACCGGGTCATTGGAAAAGGGCAAGAGGGCGGACATCCTGCTGCTCGCGCAGGATCCCGTGAAGGAGCCTCGCACGTTGAGCGCGCCCGTCGCGGTGGTGGCAGGGGGAAGGCTCATCGCAAAACCCAAAGTCAAGCGCAACAAGAACACGGAGCGCATCCTGGACGGTCTTATGGAGGAGTTCTGATATGGCTGCTTACACACTCGACTATGAGGAGTTCATCGAAGTCAACGGCGACAGGCAGAATATCCGCGTCCGCGCGGCGGAAAAGGGGCTGCCGGTCATACTGTTTTTGCACGGAGGTCCGGGGGTATGCGACAGGCATAACATCCTGCGCGACCATTCCGACCTTGCGGAGAAATTCACTCTTGTGTGCTGGGATCAGCGCGGTTCGGGGAAGAGCTATACTCCCGATATACGCAAAAGAGTGCCCACCGTGGCGGAATACGTGGACGACGCGGTGTTCATGCTGGAATATCTCACGGGCAAGTTCGGCGTGCGCAAAGCGGTGTTGGTGGGGCACAGCTGGGGTTCTATCGTAGGCGTTCTGACCGCCGCAAAACGCCCCGACCTCATCTCGGTGTATGTGGGGGAAGGGCAGTTCGTGGACGGCGACCGCAACGAGGAGGAGTCCTACCGCTTCTGCCTGGAAGAGGCGAAGCGCAGAGGGGACAAAAAAGCGTACGCGGCACTTTTGAAAGGCGCGCCCGAAAACGGCGCGTACCCCGACAACAAGAGCATGATGATCCAGCGCGACTGTCTGTCCAGATACGGCGGCGCGATATACAAAGGCAAACAGGGGTTGGTCAAAGGGCTGCTCATGCCCTTGCTCAAAACCAAGGAATATTCCCTCGGCGACATAATAAAGTACGCGCAGGGCGCGACCTATCTCACCGACGTCATGTGGCATGACGTGGTGGCGCAGCGGCTCGGCGGCATAAAGAAACTTGACGTCCCCGTCGTCATCACGCAGGGCAGACACGACTACAACACTCCGTCCGCGCTCGCGAAAGCGTGGTTCGACGCGCTGGACGCTCCCGTCAAAAAGTGGGTGTGGTTCGAGGAGTCGGCGCACTCTCCGGACGTCGAGGAGCCCGAGAAGTGGAGCAGAGTGCTCGCGGAGGAGATATCCGCGATAACGGGAGCGTAAGGGAAGTCCCTTCCCCCTCGGGGCGGCGGATGTGAGCGCACCTCTTGCCAAATTATCCCCTTGGTGCTATCATCGTTGTATGGCGTACGAAGAATTGCATTCAGGCGTCCAGGTCCAGGTGGCGGCGCGCATAAAAGAGCTGATGAGGGAAAATAACCTTACGCAGGTCGCGTTGGCAAAGGGCACGGGGCTCAGACAGAACACGGTGAGCGCGTGGCTGCTGGGGAAAAAGGAACCCAGCATCCGCAGCCTTTGGTTGCTCGCCGATTACTTCAACGTGGATATAGACTATCTGGTCGGAAGAAAGGATTACTGACCGCATCCCCCGAAAGGTATTGAGTTATTCCGGGGTGAGGCGTATAATCATCTCGGGCTTGCACGGAAAGGGGAAAGAGAGGCGGACATGAAAAAACTCGTCGGTTTCCTTTTTCTTGTTTTGATGACGGCGCTTTCGGGCGCCCTTTTTGCTTGTGACGACGTTGCGCGCGAAAAAGACGCCGCTAAGCCCGAACACGTCCACGAAAGCGAGATATATTGCGATGTCGACGCCGAAGACAGGTCGATAACGCTTGGGTATTCCTGCGACTGCGGCGCGGATGCGAGTTCGCTCACCGTTCGCCTTACGGGGCATTCGGGGGAAGTCGTCTGCCTTGTGCCCGACGATTCGGGCAAGGTGGATTGTTACGCTTACGAAGGGGAGTTCTCGGTGGAGGTGCTGCTCGGCGAAACTTCGCTTTACGGGACGCAGGTCGTGTTCAAACCCACGGCATATTACCAAGCTGTCGAGGGCTATGAGTACACGGACGGCGAGGAGATAGAAAAGATAGAGTACTGGTCCTCCGTCGCCGGGGGTTACAAGCACGCAAACGTAGTGCTGCCGCCCGATTACGACCCCGAAAAGAGTTATCCCGTGCTTTACCTTTTGCACGGGCTGCAATGCGACGAGGACTCCTGGGTGAGCAGCATATACGGACTGTACGAGATGAACGCGCAGTACATCGTGCAGAACGCTCATTATTTCGACGGCGCGCCCGAGATGATAGTCGTCTGCGTCAACAGCCTCGTCAACGCTACCGAAACGGAGCCCGAGTGGAGCGCTGTCCCGCCCTCCGCGCCTCCCGAACTCGCGCAGACCTACGACCTCACCGGGAGGGACATCACGGAGTGCCTCATGCCGTACATCAACGAGCATTACTCCACGCTCACGGGCAAGCGGAACACCGCGATCGCAGGCTTTTCGATGGGCGGCAGAGAAGCTGTCCTGACCGCGTTCGCCTATCAGGACGTCTTCGGGTATGTGGGAGCGTTCTCCTCCGCCTCCTTCGGCGAGAATGTGGTTTCCTCTTCCGACTATGTGCCCGACCTCGCCGTGGCGGAGGGTTCGGACGGCTTTTATTACGTGCAGATAACGGTGGGCACGCTGGACACATTGAAGAGCGTGTCCGACGGTCTTTCGGAAAAATTGGAGGCGGCAGGGGTGGAGCACACCTACACCACCATGTTTGCCGGGCATACGCCCACGGTCTGGCGCGCGGCGCTGACGCGGTTCGTGCGCGAGGTGTTCGTCTAGCGCGTCGCCTGCGCCCGTTTGCGGACCGAGGTACAGTATCTTGTGCCGAGCCCGGTCCGGCATGCCAGACAGGAATAATACGAACCAGGTTCCGCGCCGCCGATTTCCGCCTGAACCGCGTCAGTCGCCTTGCTAATACGGGCTGGTATTAGCTGCGCCGACTTCCTTGCTCAGCCAAAAATCGGCTGGCGCTGAACTGCTCGCACCTCAGAGCAAGAGATTTTCGGATGATGTTGCGCTGGCGAAACGCCGCCAATAGTATACATACCCACAAGTTCCGACTGTGCAAAAGCGCCGAAAAGAATTGCTCCGAGGCTGGTTCGTATTACTCCTGTCTGGCATACCGCAAGATGTGCAAAATCTTTTGAAAATGGCGTGTTATTTTTTTGACATGAGTGCGCCGATAGTGTATCATAACACTATGCAAAATCTTCACGGCGCGGTTTTCCACAAAGGATGTCATCTTTCCTCGCCCGGAGCGGCGAGAGCGGTCGTATGCGGTGGAAGCATGTCCGTGAGTGCGGATGGTTGAACGGCGGCAGTTCTGCGTGAGCGGACTGCCGTTTTCCGATGTGTCGGGGCTTTTGTATGCCGTCCTGAAACAGCCCGTTAGGGTATGCCGCAATGAGGCGGAGAGGAGGTAAGAATGAAGAAGATCGCAGTCATAATGGGCAGCGACAGCGACCTGCCCGTGGTAGGAAAGGCGATAGACACCGTGAAAAAGTTCGGCGTCGAATGCGAAGCGCACGTCTATTCCGCGCACCGCACTCCCATCGAAGCGCGCGAGTTCGCCGTGAATGCGGAGAAGAACGGTTTCGGAGTGATAATAGCGGCGGCAGGCATGGCGGCGCACCTTGCAGGGGCTCTTGCGGCAGCCACCACTTTGCCCGTCATAGGCATCCCCGTCAAAAGCGCGGCGCTTGACGGGTTGGACGCTCTGCTTTCCACCGTGCAGATGCCTCCCGGCATCCCCGTCGCCACGGTGGGCATAGACGGCGCGGTCAACGCGGCGCTGCTCGCGTTGGAGATACTCGCGGTGGGCGAGCCCGAACTTGCGGCAAAACTCAAAGCCAAACGCGAAGCGGACAGCCGCACCGTTTTGGAAAAGGACAAAAAACTCAACGAGAACATCGGGTGAATCATGGAAAAATCTTTCAGCGAAAGCTATAAGCAGGCAGGCGTGGACATCACCGCAGGTTACAAGGCGGTGGAGCTCATGAAAAAGCATATCGCGCGCACGGTCACGGCAGGCGCGGCGAGCGACATAGGCGGTTTCGGCGGTCTGTTCGAGCTCGACCTTACGGGCATGACCCGTCCAGTGCTCGTCAGCGGCACCGACGGCGTGGGCACAAAGCTCAAATACGCCTTCATGCTGGATAAGCACGACACGATAGGCATCGACTGCGTTGCGATGTGCGTCAACGACGTCATCTGCTGCGGCGCAAAGCCCCTCTTTTTCCTGGATTATATCGCTTGCGGAAAGAACGTCCCCGAGCGTATCGCGGCGATAGTTTCCGGCGTTGCGGAAGGCTGCGTGCAGTCGGGCGCCGCGCTCATAGGCGGCGAAACGGCGGAGATGCCGGGGTTCTATCCCGAAGACGAGTACGACCTGGCAGGTTTCGCCGTGGGCGTCGTGGACCGCTCGAAGGTGCTGGACAACTCCAAAGTCGCTCCCGGCGACGTGGTGATAGCACTGCCGTCCTCGGGGGTGCATTCCAACGGTTTTTCGCTGGTCAGGAAGATCTTCGAGGGCAGGGATATGACCGTCCCCGTGGAGGAATTGGGCGGAAAGAGCCTGGGCGAAACCCTGCTCACTCCCACCAGGATATACGTCAAACCCATGCTCGCGCTGTTTGAGAAGGTGACCGTCAAGGCGGTGTCCCACATCACGGGCGGAGGTTTTTACGAGAATATACCGCGCAGCATACCCAAGGGGCTCGGGGCAAAGATAGACAAGTCCGCGCTCCGCGTGCTGCCCGTGTTCGACATCATAGCAAAACAGGGCAACGTGCCCGAAAGGGATATGTTCAACACCTTCAACATGGGTGTGGGCATGAGCGTCGTGGTCGCGGCGGAGGACGCGGAGGAGGCTCTCCGCACGCTGAAAGCCGCAGGCGAGGACGCTTACGTCATAGGCGAGATCGTCCCCTCTGAGGACGGCGTACTGTTCGGGTGAGGCTGACGTGAAAAAAATAACCGTTGCCGTGCTGGTGTCGGGGGGCGGAACTAACCTGCAAGCCATCCTCGACGCGGAAAAGAGAGGGGAGCTCCCTCATGCGCATATCGGTGTGGTGGTGTCCAGCAGACCGGACGCTTACGCTTTGGAGCGCGCGAAAAAGGCAGGCGTCCCCACCGTTGTGGCGGAGAGGAAAAAGTGCGCCTCGCAGGAGGAGTTCGAGCGCGGGATAGAGCGTGCGATAGAGAGCGTCGGAGCGGAAGTGATAGTGCTTGCCGGGTTCATGAGCATACTGTCCGAAAAGTTCACTTCCCGTTATCCCGAGCGCATCATCAACGTGCATCCTTCCCTCATCCCGAAGTTTTGCGGAAAGGGCTTTTACGGGCTGCGCGTGCATGAGGCGGTGCTCGCGGCAGGCGAAAAGGTGACGGGCGCCACGGTGCATTACGTCAACGAGGTGCCGGACGGGGGCAGGATCATCTTCCGCAAAGAGGTCCCGGTCATGGAAGGGGACACCCCCGAGATACTTCAAAGAAGAGTTATGGAAGAGGCGGAGTGGCAGCTGCTCCCCCGTGCCGTGGAGCTCACGGCGGAACGGGTGGCTGCGGAGCACGCCCGAAAGGAGATACAAATGGATATTTACAAAGTCAACGACATAAACGCGCTGCTCGGCGCAAACACCTATCCCGGCAGGGGTATCGTCCTCGGAAAGTCCGCGGACGGGAAACACGCCGTATTTGCGTACTTCATCATGGGCAGGAGCGAGAACAGCCGCAACCGCGTTTTCGTGGAAAAGGAGAACGAACTGGTCATCTATCCCTTCGACGAGAGCAAGGTGGAAGACCCCTCCCTCATCATCTATTCCCCCGTCAAGAAGGTGTGGAACAAGTGGATAGTGACCAACGGCGATCAGACGGACACCGTGGAAGCGGCTCTGCTTGCCGGCGAGAGCTTCGAGAGCGCGCTGGAAAAGAGGGAGTTCGAGCCCGACGCGCCCAACTATACTCCGCGCATAAGCGGACTCATCGACCTGGAAAGCAAGTTTGCTTACAAGCTGTCCATCCTGAAAAGCGCGGACGAGAAGGGGAGCGCCTGCAACCGCTATTCCTTCTCTTACGAGCCGGTGAACGGGCTGGGGCATTTCATCCACACTTACAACTGCGACGGAAACCCGATCCCCACCTTCACGGGCGAGCCGGAGAGAGTGGCGATAGGCTCCGACCTTGCGGAATTCGCAAACGGTATGTGGGAGAACCTGAACGCTGCCAACAAGATCGCGCTGTACGTCGGGTTCATCGACCTCAAAACTTACAGAGTCAAGACGATGCTGTTCAACAAGCATTCCAAATAAGGAGCCATCATGAAAGAGTTTGAGCTGAAATACGGCTGCAACCCCAATCAAAAGCCGGCGCGCATCTACATGGCGGACGGCAGAGAACTGCCCGTAGAGATACTGAACGGCAGACCCGGTTACATCAATTTCCTGGACGCGTTCAACAGCTGGCAGCTGGTCAAGGAGCTCAAAGCAGCCACCGGCGAGTGCTGCGCGACCTCCTTCAAGCACGTCAGTCCCACTTCCGCCGCGCTGGGCAGACCTCTCGGCGACAAACTGAAAAAGGCTTGTTTCGTGGAGGATATCGAAGGGCTTGACGACAGCCCGACAGCGTGCGCTTACGCTCGCGCGAGAGGCACGGACAGGATGTCCTCTTTCGGCGACTGGATCGCCCTCTCCGACGAGTGCGACGCCACTTGCGCAAAGATAATAGCGAGGGAGGTTTCGGACGGTATCATAGCCCCCGGTTACACTCCCGAGGCGCTCGAAATACTCGCCGCAAAGCGCAAAGGCTCCTACAACATCGTCAAGGTGGATCCCCTCTACGTCCCCGATCCCGTGGAGCGCAAGCAGGTGTTCGGCGTGACCTTCGAACAGGGCAGGAACAACTTCGAGATAAACCGCGCGCTGCTTTCCGACGTCGTGACGGAAAAGAAGATACCTCACGCTGCCGAAACCGACCTCATCGTCGCGCTCATCACCCTCAAATATACCCAGTCCAATTCCGTGGCGTTCGCGGAGGACGGACAGGCGATAGGCGTGGGAGCAGGGCAGCAGTCCAGGATACACTGCACCAGGCTCGCAGGACAGAAAGCCGATCTCTGGCACCTCAGACAGCACGATAAAGTGCTCGGTCTGCAATTTGCCGAGGGCGTGGGCAGACCTGAGAAAAACAATATCATCGACATTTACCTCTCCGACGAATGCGAGGACGTCATAGGCGAGGACGTGTGGCGCAAGTACTTCGCCGTCCGTCCCGAGGAGTTCACGAGAGAGGAAAAGAGAGCGTATCTCGACACCCTCACGGGAGTGTCCCTCGGCTCCGACGCGTTCTTCCCCTTCGACGACAACATCATCCGCGCGCGCAAGAGCGGCGTGTCCTATGTGGCGGAACCCGGCGGTTCGGTCAGGGACGACATCGTCATCGACACCTGCAACAAGCTGGGCATCGCGATGGCGTTCACGGGGATGAGATTATTCCATCATTGAGGTGAGAGGATGAAGCTACTCGTCGTCGGTTCGGGCGGAAGGGAACACGCCATCATAAAAGCCCTCAAAAAGGATCCTCGTGCAGAGGTCATATACGCGTTGCCCGGCAACGGTGGGATAGCCGCCGACGCCGTCATCGTTCCCGTGGGGGCGAAGGATATCCCGGGCATAGTCGCGTTCGCAAAGGATAAACAGGTGGATTACGCCGTGGTCGCGCCCGACGATCCGCTCGTGCTGGGAGCGGTGGACGCGCTCGAAGAGGCGGGCGTGCCGTGTTTCGGTCCGCGCGCCGACGCGGCGATAATAGAGGGGAGCAAAGCTTTTTCAAAGGAACTTATGAAGAAGTACGGCATCCCCACCGCCCGTTACGAAACCTTTTCGGACGAAAAGGCGGCGGAGAGTTACATCGACGGGCTTCCCGACGGGAATATCGTCGTCAAGGCGGACGGGCTCGCGCTCGGCAAAGGCGTCATCATCGCCGAAAACCGCGAGCAGGCGAAGGACGCGGTGCGCGCCATGATGCTGGACGGGAAGTTCGGCGCGAGCGGCCGCAAGGTCGTCATAGAGGAGTTCCTCACCGGTCCGGAGGTTTCCGTGCTGTCATTCACGGACGGCGAAACGGTGGTGCCCATGGTTTCGAGCATGGACCACAAACGCGCTCATGACGGCGACACCGGTCTGAATACGGGCGGAATGGGCGTGGTGGCTCCCAACCCCTATTACACGGAGGAGATAGCGGCGGAGTGCATGGAAAAGATATTCCTCCCCACCGTCCGCGCCATGAAAGCGGAGGGCAGGACCTTCAAAGGCTGTCTGTACTTCGGGCTAATGCTCACCCCGGACGGACCCAAAGTGATAGAGTATAACTGCCGTTTCGGCGACCCCGAAACGCAAGCGGTGCTCCCTCTCATGCAGTCCGGTCTGCTGGAAGTCATGCTCGCATGCACGCAAGGGCGGCTGAAAGACGCGGACGTGCGCTTTTCGGACAAGGCGTCATGCTGTCTGGTGAAAGCCTCCGAAGGCTATCCCGAAAAGTACGAGAGCGGCTACGAGATAACCGTGGACGGGGAGCTCGACGCCGAACTTTACATCGCAGGAGCAAAGCTCGACGGCGATAGGCTGCTCACCGCAGGGGGCAGGGTGCTCGGAGTCACGGCGGTCGCGGACACGCTCGCCGAGGCGGTTGAGAAAGCGTACCGCGAAGGGGAGAAAGTCCGCTTCGCGAACCAGTTCTTCCGCCATGACATAGGAGCGCGTGCACTTGCCGCAAAGCGTGGTTGATGCACATATAAACAAGCGATAAACATCGTTTTCGGTGGAAAACGGAGGGATTATGGTCAACAGACTTTTTGTTGAGAAGAAGAAAGGGCTGGACGCCGAGGCGCGTGCGCTTTTTGCGGAAGCCACCGGTATGCTCGGGGTCGGCGGACTCGCGAGGGTCAGAGTGGTGAACCGCTATGACGTGGAGGGCTTGGACGGCAAATTGCTGGAATACGCCGAGCGCAACATCTTTTCGGAGCCGCAGCTCGACAACGTGAGCGCCGAACTCGACTTCGAAGGCGCGGCAGCCGTGTTCGGCGTGGAGCCGCTGCCCGGTCAGTTCGACCAGCGCGCGGATTCCGCCGCACAGTGCATCCAGCTGGTATCGCAAGGGGAGAAACCCACCGTGCGCACGGCGAAGATGTGCGCTTTGTACGGCGAGCTCACAGAGAGCGACGTGAACAAAATTAAGAGGTTCGTCATCAACCCGGTGGAGTGCCGCGAGGCGGATCTCGCCCTCCCCGACACTCTGAAAACGGATTATCCGGCTCCCGGCGACGTGGAAGTTTTGCACGGTTTTATCGAAATGGGAGAGGACGAACTCGCCGCATTCGTAACCAAATACGGGCTGGCGATGGATGCGGACGACGTCAGGTTCTGCCGCGACTACTTTGCGTCCGAGAAGCGCGATCCCACCCTCACGGAAGTCAGGATGATCGACACTTATTGGTCGGATCACTGCCGTCACACCACCTTCCTCACCACCATAGACAAGGCGGAGTTCGAGGACGAAGAGGTCGAGGCGGCGTGGAAGGATTATCTCGCCGCGCGCGAAAAGCTGGGCAGGACGCATAAACCCGTCAACCTTATGGACATCGCCACGATAGCCGCGAAATTGCTGAGGAAGGAGGGCAGGCTGCCCGATCTCGACGAGTCGGAGGAGATAAACGCCTGCACGGTGAAGATCAAGGTCAACGTCGCAGGCAAGGAGGAGGACTGGCTGCTGCTGTTCAAGAACGAAACGCACAACCATCCTACGGAGATAGAGCCTTTCGGCGGCGCGGCGACGTGTATAGGCGGCGCAATCCGTGACCCCCTCTCCGGCAGAGCGTACGTTTACTCCGCGATGCGGGTCACCGGCGCAGGGGATCCTCTCACTCCCATCGAGGACACCCTTCCCGGCAAACTGCCGCAGAAGAAGATAGTCACCACTGCGGCGGCAGGTTACAGCTCTTACGGCAACCAGATAGGGCTGGCGACGGGCATCGTGGACGAGATATACCACAGCGGTTACGTCGCAAAGAGGTTGGAGATAGGCGCGGTGACGGGGGCTGTCCCGGCGCGCAACGTAGTGCGTGAAACGCCTGCGCCAGGGGATGTGGTCATACTGCTGGGCGGCAGGACGGGACGCGACGGCTGCGGCGGAGCGACGGGCTCTTCCAAGGCGCACAGCGCGCAGTCCCTTTCCACCTGCGGCGCGGAAGTCCAGAAGGGCAACGCTCCCGAAGAGCGCAAGCTGCAACGTCTTTTCAGGAACCCCGAGGCTTCCTTGCTCATCAAGAGGTGCAATGATTTCGGCGCCGGCGGCGTGTCCGTCGCGATAGGGGAGCTTGCCGACGGGCTGAACATCGACCTCAACGCCGTGCCCAAAAAGTACGAGGGACTGGACGGCACCGAACTTGCCATAAGCGAATCGCAGGAGAGGATGGCGGTGGTGGTCGCGCCCGAGGACGCGGACAAGTTCCGCGCGCTTGCGGACGCCGAAAATCTGGAAGCCACCGTGGTCGCCGTCGTGACGGCGGAGCCTCGCCTCAGAATGCGTTGGAACGGCAAGACCATCGTGGACATCTCGCGCGAATTTTTGAATTCCAACGGAGCGGAAAAGCACGCCACGGCAATACAGAAAAAGGGAGGCAGCCTCAAAAAGGCTTTGCCGTCGGGGTTCGCCTGCGGCATGAAGGAACTTGTTTCCGACCTCAACGTCTGCTCCAAGCGCGGACTGTCCGAACGCTTTGACAGCACCATAGGCGCAGGCACCGTGATGATGCCTTTCGGCGGCAAAAATCAGCTCACGCCCATACAGTGCATGGTCAACAAGGTTTCGGTGGAAAATGACGAAACGGACACTTGTTCGCTCATGTCCTGGGGCTTTAACCCTTATATCAGCGAAAAGAGTCCCTTCCACGGGGCGTATCTCGCGGTGGTGGAAAGCGTCGCCAAACTGGTGTGCGCAGGCGCCTCCTCTGACAAGGTCTACCTCACTTTCCAGGAGTATTTCGAGAAACCCATGGGCAAGCCCGAGCGCTGGGGCAAACCGCTTGCCGCGCTGCTCGGCGCATATCGCGCTCAACGCGATCTGGGCATGGGCGCGATAGGCGGCAAGGACAGTATGAGCGGCACCTTCGAACATATTGACGTACCTCCCACCCTCGTGTCTTTCGCGGTGACGACGGAGAAGTGCTCGGACGCCGTGTCTGCGGAATTCAAGCGCGCAGGCAGCACGGTCAGACTGCTCGAATGCGACTACGGAAAGGACGGTCTGCCCGTTGCGGAAAGTTTTCTTGCGTGCGCCGCAAAAGTCAACGAGCTCATGCGCGATGGCAAGGTCATTTCCGCATACACCCCCGGTTACGGCGGCGTGGCGGAAGCGGTGTTCAAGTGTGCCATCGGCAACGGCTTCGGCTTCGCGTTCGCAGACGGACTGACCGCGGAGGACATCTTCGGCTACAAGTACGGCGCGTTCGTTTTGGAGTGCGCGGAAGGCGTGGACGTAGGCAGAGAACTCGGTGTCGTGCTGGAAGAAAAGGTGTTCCGCGCGGCAGGCGAGGCGGTGACGGAAGAGGAACTTCTCACCGCTTACGAAAACAAGCTGGAAAGCGTTTACGCTTGCAATATCGCGCAGGGCGGTGGGGACATCCCCAAGGTGAGCTATACGGCGGCGGCTCACGCCAAGTGCCGTTCGCACTTTGCCGCGCCGCGCATCCTCATCCCGGTGTTCCCCGGCACTAACTGCGAGTACGACACCGCAAAGGCGGCGAAGCGCGCCGGCGCGCGCCCCGAGATATTCGTGATCAACAATCTCACGCCTTCTGCGGTCGCGGAGTCGGTGGAGGAGTTCGCAAAGCGTATTGCCGAGGCGCAGATAGTGTTCATCCCGGGCGGATTTTCCGGCGGCGACGAACCGGACGGCAGCGGCAAGTTCATCACCTCTTTCTTCCGTAACGCGAAGGTCACGGACGCGGTGCGTGAACTGCTCCGCAAGCGCGACGGGCTCATGGCAGGCATCTGCAACGGGTTCCAGGCGCTCATAAAACTCGGGCTGGTCACTCACGGCGACATCGTGGACGCGGAGGAGGACTATCCCACGCTGACTTACAACACCATTGCGCGCCACCAGTCCAGGATAGTGCGCACGAGGGTGTGTTCCGACCTCTCTCCCTGGCTTTCGCTGATGAAGGTCGGCGACGTGGTGAACGTCCCCATATCCCACGGCGAGGGCAGGTTCATGGCAACGGGCGAGTGGCTGGACAGGCTGCAAAAGAATGGTCAGATAGCCACCCAGTACGTCGATCTTGCCGGCGAACCCACCTACGACGTGCATTTCAACCCCAACGGCAGCGACATGGCGGTGGAGGGCATCACCTCCCCGGACGGCAGAGTGCTCGGCAAAATGGGGCACAGCGAGCGCGTGGGCGAAGGGCTTTACCTCAACGTCCCCGGCAACTACGACATCCGCCTCTTCGAGTCGGCGGTGAACTATTTCGCATAACACGGCGCGGAAAAGGACGCGTCACCGAGAATAAATAACGGAGAAAAGTATCATGGCAAAGTATTTTGAAGAACCGTCAAGAACATTCAGCGAGTACCTCCTCATCCCGGGATACACGGACGAGAACTGCATCCCGGCAAACGTCAGCCTGCGCACGCCGCTGGTCAAGTTCGCAAGGGGGGAGGAGCCTGCCATTTCCCTTAACATACCCCTCGTGTCCGCCATCATGCAGTCGGTCAGCAACGATACGCTTGCCATCGCGTTGGCGAGAGAGGGCGGCATCTCCTTCATCTACGGCTCGCAGAGCGTGGAGGACGAGGCTGCCATGGTCAGACGCGTCAAAAACTATAAGGCAGGGTTCGTGGTGTCCGACTCCAACCTCACCCCCGACAACACTCTTGCGGACGTGCTGGAACTCGTGAGGAGAAAAGGGCACAACACCATAGCGGTCACTCACGACGGCAGCAGCTTCGGCAAACTGCTCGGCATAGTCACCAGCCGCGATTACCGCGTCAGCCGTATGCCTCTCGAAACCAAGGTTTCGGAGTTCATGACCCCTCTCGAAAAGCTGGTCACCGCGCCGGCGTCCACTGGGCTTGCGGAGGCAAACGACATCATATGGGAGCATAAGCTCAATTCCATCCCCATCCTTTCCGATGAGGGGAACCTGATGTATATGGTGTTCCGCAAAGACTACGCCCAGCACAAGGAAAATCCGCTGGAACTTTTGGACTCTCACAAGCGTTATATGGTCGGCGCGGGCATCAACACCCTGGACTACGAAAAGAGGGTGCCTGCGCTCATAGACGCCGGCGTCGACGTGCTTTGCATAGACTCCTCGGAAGGTTACAGCGTATGGCAGAAGCGCACGCTGGAATATATCCGCAAAAACTACGGTGATTCCGTCAAAGTGGGCGCAGGCAACGTCGTGGACCGCGACGGCTTCCTCTTCCTTGCCGAATGCGGCGCGGATTTCGTCAAAGTTGGCATAGGCGGCGGTTCCATCTGCATCACGCGTGAGCAGAAGGGCATAGGGCGCGGACAGGCGAGCGCACTCATCGAAGTGACGGAAGCCAGGAACGAATATTACGAAAAGACGGGCATCTACATCCCCATCTGTTCGGACGGCGGTATAGTGCACGACTATCATATGACTCTCGCGCTCGCGATGGGAGCGGACTTCCTCATGCTGGGCAGATACTTCGCGCGCTTTGACGAAAGCCCCACCGACAAGCTCAACATCAACGGCAATTACGTCAAGGAGTACTGGGGAGAGGGCAGCAACCGCGCGCGCAACTGGCAGCGTTACGACCTCGGCGGAAAGTCCGGGCTCTCCTTCGAAGAGGGCGTGGACAGCTATGTGCCTTACGCCGGCAGCCTGAAAGATAATGTGGAGAAGAGCCTTTACAAGGTGCGTTCCACCATGTGCAACTGCGGCGCCATCACCATAAAACAGCTGCAGCAGACCGCAAAAATGACGGTGGTGTCCGCCACCAGCATCACGGAAGGCGGCGCGCACGACGTCATCCAGAAGAATACCGGCTACACCGGCAACAGATAAGGAGCGCTTATGCAGATAATAGACGGAAAACTCGTTGCAAAACTCACTCGGGAGGATATCGCAAGACAGGTCGGCGAACTGCCGCAGGACAAACTCGGCAAGATAGGGCTCGCCGTCATATTGGTGGGCGACGACCCGGCAAGCAAGGTGTATGTGCGCAACAAGATCAACGGCTGCGCGGAGGTGGGCATCGCGTCCACTCTCGTGACCATGCCTGCCGACGCTTCGTTTGAGGAAGTCGCGGACAAGATAAAGGCGCTCAACGCGGATCCCGAGGTCAGCGGCATACTCCTCCAACTGCCCGTGCCCAAGCACCTCAGCGAGGCGGAACTCCTCCACCTCATCGACCCTGCCAAGGACGTGGACGGCTGCCATTATGTGCAGAAGGGAAAACTTTGGACGGGAGAGCCCGAGCTCATCCCTTGCACGCCTTACGGGGTCATCAAGCTGTTGGATCACTACTCCATCCCCATCGAGGGGAAAAGCGCGGTGGTGGTGGGACGCTCCAATCTCGTGGGCAAACCCCTCGCGCAGCTGCTGCTCGACCGCAACGCCACCGTCACCATCTGCCACAGCCGCACCCGTGACCTCGGCGAAGTCACTTCGCGCGCGGATATAGTGTGCGTGGCGATAGGCAAAGCCAAGTTCCTGAAAGCGGATATGGTCAAGGAGGGCGCGGTGGTCATCGACGTCGGCATGGACCGTGACGAGAACGGCAAACTCTGCGGCGACGTGGATTACGCCGAAGTCGCGCCCAAGTGCTCCTTCATCACCCCCGTCCCCGGCGGCGTGGGCCCCATGACGGTCACCATGCTTTTGCAGAACACCGTCACCGCTTACCGCTTGCAGCACGGCATAAATTGAGGCTGCGGAGGACATAAAAGCAAATCCCGAAGAGGGCAGCGTTCGGACGGCAACACCGTCCTCGACCGAACGGAAACTCCGATATGCCGGACCGGGATGATGCGCCGGTGTCCGACATACGCAAACAAAAGAAAGCGGCGGAACTCAGGTTCCGCCGTTTTTGTGTCTTGTCACACGGGATGAGGCTCCCGTCCTCCTATGTGCGCAGCGCGTCAGTCTGACGACGTGTCGTCGGAAGCGCTCTCCGTTGCGGTGAGGTCGTCGACGGCGACGTCCGCCGCGGCGGCTGCTTCCGCTTCCGCGCCTTCCGCATTTTCCGCACCGTCAGTTTCGGCGTCGGCGTTTTCGTCCGCGTCTTCACCCTTGTCCACCTTGCGCATGATGACGAACTTGTCCATCAGGAAGATGACCACCCAGCTGATGAGCGAGCCGAGCATTTTGCTTATGGTGTTGCCGAAGTCAGCGCCGATGGCGGGTCCGATGGCGTCGCCGAGCACGCCTGCGAGCCAGGTGGTGAAGAGGATGAGCGCTATTACCGTCAGCACGTACATGATCGCACTGAACACCACGTTGTTGTTGGCGTTGAAGGTCTTTTTGCGGTTGATGGTGAAGGAGATGACCTCCGCTATACACTTTGACACCAGCATGGCGATGAAACCTGCCGTGCCGAACGCGCCATTCCTGCCGGGAGCGTAGTGGAACACGAACCAGTGGAATTCCTGATTTCCGAGCACGTCTTCCAGCCCGTATTGCAGGGCATACATGGAGGCGAATTCGGCAAGGAAAGCGATGAGGCTGATGAGCGTGAATTTGACGATCTGCCAGATGTTGCCGTGTCGGGTCATGAAATCTTTGCCCTTATCGAAAGCCACGGCCAATTTTGTCTTTTCCGCGTCGGATGCCGCATTTTCCTCGTCCGAAGCGTTTTCGACCTCCGAAACCTCTTCCTCTGCGGCAGTAATGTCTTTTGCTGCTTCTTCTGCCTCTTCGGCATTCAACTTTTCGATGTCCGTCATACTCCTCCCCCGTAAGCGGTTATATTAACATTTTGAATTAAATGCACCTCTATGTCAATTTTTTTGGCAAAATAGTGTCAAATTAATGCGTTTTGCGCGTGCCCGAAGGGCGATAATATGCTATAATCACGAAAAAAGCGGAGGTGCGCGATGTCCGTCGCAAAAGTCAAAGAATATCTGTCGGCTTACGGAGCAGCCGATCGCGTGAGAGAGTTCGATGTGTCCAGCGCCACGGTGGAGCTCGCCGCAAAAGCACTCGGCACTCAAGAGGCGCGTATAGCAAAAACGCTGTCCTTCATGTTGGGGGAGCGCATAATACTCGTCGTGGCGGCAGGCGACGTAAAAGTGGACAACCGCAAGTATAAGGACTTTTTCGGCGGCAAGGCAAAGATGCTGGCGAGAGAGGACGCGGAGCGCCTGACGGGGCACGCCGTGGGAGGAGTCTGTCCCTTTGCCGTGAACGATGGCGTTGAGGTCTGGTTGGACGAGTCCCTTCGCCGATTTGACAAGGTATATCCGGCGTGCGGCAGCTCGTCCAGCGCGATAGAACTCGACCTCGAAGAGCTGGAACGTTTCTCACGGGCGAGAGGTTGGACGGACGTCTGCAAACCCTACGATATGGCATAAACGCGCGTTTATATGCTCATTTTTTCATCTTGATGCCCGTGTTTCGTCGCTATGACGGTTTGTCCGTCAACGGGGTTGAAACCGAGCGGAGAGTGTGGTATAATATCAAAAAGGATGTGTGATATGAAACAGGTGAAAAAGATCGCGCTCATCGCGCACGATAACAAAAAAGCGGAAATGGTAAGCTGGGCAATGAAGAACCGCGACACCCTCGCGCGTTTCGAATTGTGCGGCACGGGCACTACGTCCAAACTCGTCGCCGAAGCCACGGGGCTGGATGTGGAAAGATATCTTTCCGGCCCTCTCGGAGGGGATCAGCAGATAGGCGCGAAGATAGCGGAAGGGCAGATCGATCTTGTGATATTCTTTTGGGACCCTCTCCAGTCCCAGCCGCATGACCCAGATGTCAAAGCGCTGCTGCGCATAGCAGTCGTCTATGACATTCCGATCGCCACCAACAAAGCGACGGCGGATTACGTCATCCACTCTACGCTCATCTGAACCGCGAAAGACTTCATCTGAGCATCGAACGTCGGAAATCCTCCGACGTTTTTTATTGTCTGCCATCACCCTACAAAGCGTATAACATGGCGATGTCAGTGATCCGATGTTCCAAAATCGCGGAGCGGACAGGTGATAGGTAGGGGCGCGAGCACGGGAGCGTAACGTGTGGACATCCTCTTCTCACCCCCGACAAAGCGAGGAACGTAGCAATGTCGGTGATTTTAGAATGTCCCATATTACCGCGAGCAAAAATGAGCGCACGCCGCGATAGTTTTGAAGCGGAGCGACGGAACGAGTAAGCGATGCTTTCTTTATGAAAGCGTCGCGGACGAGTTAAGTCCGCGACGCTTTGGTCTGGGTGAGAAGATTTGTAAGGAGCGAAGCGACGGAATAGCGAGAGTGCGAGTAACGGGATAAGGCGTGAGGCGAGAGGAGTGACATGCCACGAAGCTACGCGGAGGAGATAACGTGCGGAGCGGACAGGTGATAGGTAGGGGCGCGAGCACGGGAGCGTAACGTATGGGCATCCTCTTCTCACCCCCGACAAAGCGTAGAGCACAGCGTTTCCGCTGTGCTCTTGCGTGGTCTGGGTGAGAAGATTTGAACTTCCGGCCTCTTGAACCCCATTCAAGCGCGCTACCAAGCTGCGCCACACCCAGGTATTTTCTTGATTGCCGACTCATTATATAACAGTCGGCGAAATTATGCAACAAATTGCGCTATTCTTTTTCTTTTTCTTTTTTGCGAGCCTGCCATACGACGACAAAGACGACGAGCCCGGTGACGGCGACGGCGCAACAAAGCACGATGGACACGATTTGCACGGTGGTCAGCCCCTCCATCTCCACCTCGGCTTTCAGGGCATAACCTGTTTTCCCGTCAAAGGCGACCAGCCAAAAGTCCCCGGATTCGCCGACGATCTCCATTCTGGTGCCGTCCGCCGCCTGCGTGACGACCGCCGATGCGGTGTTGGGCAGGGTGTAGACGTTGATGAGTCCGCCGGGGCGGTCTGCGGAGGCGCGCCCGAAAACGCGTTTGACCTCAGGGACGGGTTCGACGTACGGGGAGAGCGCGGAGGCAGGGGCGAAGTAGATATCTCCCTCGTAACTCACGCGCAGCCAAGCGCCGCCGTCCAACCCTGCGGCGTTGTCCGTGACGGTGAGCACGGTGCTGTCCGTTACGGTCACCGACCTGTCGGAGAGTGGATGCGCGAGCAGCACGGAACCTGCCGCCAGGGTGTAGCGGCTGTTCACTTCGTCGGGCGATCTGCTTTGGAGCACGGAGTTTTCCACATAACCGGCTTTGCCGTCCGAGTAGACATACGTGTGTCCTTCCCAAGCTGATATGCCGTCATAGCAGAGGACGACGGTGCCCTTTGCGATGGCGGACATGGTGTCGAAGCGGTCGGGCTCGTCAAAGAGGAAGGAGTCCTGCGTGACCGCAGCGAAAGAGTATCCTTCCGCAGCGTCCGTATCGGGATGGGGCAGGGGGTGATAGTTCTCTTCGTCTATCGCTCCGACATCCGCTTTGCCGACAAAGCAGTCGGAAGATGCAAAGTACGCCTCGCTGCCGTTCAGCGTTACGGAAACGGGATGAGCGGAATAAAGGGGATGCGTAAGTTCGAAGGAAGCCTGTTCCTGCAAACCTTCGTAAGCGTTTTTGTAGGAAATTATCTTCCCCTCTTCGGTGAAGGCGACGTACACGTTGCCTGCAAAGTCCACGGCGATGTCGCTCGCTCCCGCGAGATCGCAGGTGCGGAAGGGAACAAGTTCCGTAAGAGCGGTGCCCGAAACGGAGAAGGTGCTCACACCTGTTTCGGACATGAGATACACTACGTCGTTCTGCGCTGCGGCAACGGCGACTCCGTCCGAAGCGTCTGCCGCACGGGTGGGGCTGCCGGTGTAAGGATGGCAGACGTACACCGCTTTGTCGGTGAGGATGACCAGGGACGTCCCGGTGTGCGCGATGTCGGTTATGCGTTCGCCGGACGGCACGCCGCAATAGCGCTCCAAGGAAAGCGCCGAGCCGCCAGCCGCAAGGGCGTAGACCATATTGTCGGAGGCGGCAAACACTATCCCGTTTTTGCTGACCGCAAGGGAGTGTACGGGGAGAGTCCCGTCCTGCGCCTCGGACGACAGCGAAACGTAACGGATCACGCCGTCGGAATATACCGCCAGGCGCGAATTGCCCGGGTCTGCCACCACGGTGCCTGCCGGCGAGAACGCGACGTCGGTGGGGGCGGCGAACAGCCCTTCTTGCACGCCTTTCATGCTGAGCGTGCGGATGAGGGTGGCATTTTTAGCGGAAAAGTCCAGCCCGTAGACATCCACTCCCGAGCCGTTCACGACGTAAACGGTGTTCCCGTCCGCGGCGAACACGGTGTTTTCGTCGTAGGCTATGCCCGTGTCGAAGAGGACGGTGCTGCCGTTCGCGGAACTGACCACTTTCAGGGTCGCGCCCAAACCGTCCGCGAGGATGCCGCCTGCCGCCGCGCTGCCGCAATATGCGACCGCCGTGGGGAGGAACCCGACGTCGGGGATGATGGCTTCCGCGGTTTCGCTCGTGGTGTCGAAGCAGATGTATTCACGCTCCGAGTAGTTCACGGCATAGAAGTAAAGGACGCCCTCGTCCGCGGCAAAGATGTATCTTCCTTTGACGTACTGATCGTCGATGAGCTTACTCATCGTGAGCGCGCCGGACGACAGAGCGTAGAGCGCAACGGCGTCGTTGGATTTTGCGTAGAAGAAGTCCGAGTCTGCGACGATATACTCGATCGCTTCGGGCGTGTCGAGCGTGGTCGGCGTAAGAAGGGCGGATGAGGCGGAAAGATCCGCGAAATAATATTTTACGGCATCCTGCGCCGTCGTGCGCAGAAGCAGGGCGGAGGAGGTGAGCCAAAGCCCCGTGACCTGTTCGGAAAGGGGAGCCTCCATCCTTGCGGCGGCGTCGTCCTCGCTCAGCACAAGTACGGCGTGCGCGGCGGCGTCGTACACCGCGAGCCTGCCTGCGTTTGCCGCCACGAGTTCCGCCCGTTCGATGGGGAAATAGCCTTCTTCGGGATAAACTATCTCGTAGTCAGTGGTTTGGGCGGCGGCGCTGTCCGGGGAGAGGAAAACGAAAGAGAGCAGCACGGCGGCAATGAGCAGCATAGCCAAAGGAAATATAACGGCATTTTTCGACACTGTTCTCATGCCACAATTATAGCCAAAAGGAAAAGTTCCGTCAAGACTATGGAGATTTGTTGAAATATAAAGTAAGTTGTGGTAAAGTAATTAAAAGGTAAAAAGATGGCTAACAGAAAATTCCATTACAACGAAAAGAAAAACGAAGGCGCGCCCCGTCACGGCGGCAAGAAGCAGGGGGGAGGCAGACAAAACGCATCCCGTCGCTCCGAGGTCATGGAGAAGGTGAGCCGCGAATATGCGCAGGAGAAACTCTCTCTGCCCGTCGCGGCATTGGGCGTGTCGGAGGATCTGGTCGGGCTGCTCGCCCTCAACGGCATAAACACGGCAGGGGACCTTGTCTGCCGCACCGAAAGGGATATGTTCAAGGTGCAGGGCTTCAACAAGAAGATGCTCCTTGCGTTAAAGCGCGGTCTGGAAGCGGAAAAGATGCGCTTTTACACCGAAGAGAAAGCGCCCGAGCAGCGCCCCGAAAGCGGCGGCGAACGCAAGCAGACCGAGCCGCGCAGAGAGAAGAACCGTCAGCAGGAAAAGAAGCCTGTCCGTGAGCGCGAAGAAAAGCCCAAAAAGCTCACTGAACCTCTTCCCGTTCCGGAGTGGAGAAAGATACAAAAGAACGGAAGATGGGGTTTTTACGACGGTTTTAAGACCGTTATCCCTGCGATGTACGACGAAGTGTTCTTTTTCAAGGACGGGCTCGCCGCGGTGGAGCAGGAGGAAAAGTGCGGCTATATCGACGCAGAAAATAACGTGGTAATACCCTTTGAATACGAAACCGCGATGAGTTTTTCGGAAGGGTATGCGAGCGTCGTCAAAGGGGGCAAATGCGGCTACATCGACAAGAACAACGAAGTCGTGATCCCCTTCATATATGACGCCGCCACTCCTTTCGAGGGCGGTGAAGCGAAGGTCAAAAAAGACGGCCGTTGGGGCACTATCCTGCCCGACGGTTCCGTGAAGTGGATATGATATGAGAATGCCTCGCGGAAGACGTTTATCGGGGGCTGTCGCCGTGACGGTGTGCGCGGCTGTGCTGTTGCTTGCCATGTTTTCCGCGTTTTTCTGTGTTTCGGACGGACGCGCTTTCGCTGTCGCGTCCTCCTTGCCGGACGGCTACACCGACAATGTCGGAGTGGACGGGGATTGGTATTTTTCGGAGGAGTATCTGGATATAAAGACTGCCCGAGCCATGGTGAACGACCTGAAAGCTGTGTACTCTTTTGACGCGCTGGAAGACGACCCCGTGGTCATAGCCGTTATAGACACGGGGATGACCTATACGCACGAGATATTCGGTTACGGCACGGATGAAGACGTGCTTTTCCGCGACGCCGTCGGCAACGTCGTGGCGCGCAACACCATAAACGGGAATGAGGACGTTTCGGACGGCGCGACGGTAGACCGTCACGGCACTCATGTCGGTGGGATAGTCGCGCTGCTCATCCGCGCGTTCGGGCTGTCCGACTATATCAAGATAATGCCCATCAAGGCAGGCAGATATAAGACCACCGGTAGCGGCGCCGGGAATTACTTTGAATTCTTCGACGTGACCGAGGGGGTGGATTTCGCGCTTGAAAACGGCGCCGACGTCGTCAACCTTTCCCTGGGTGCGTCCGAGAAGGTGTCTGGCTGGGAAAAGTCCGTGACGGAGGAGGATGCCGAACAAGCCGTGTTCGTGGCGGCGGCAGGGAACAACGGGCACGACTCAGACTACGACGCGTTCTATCCTGCGGCAAACGCGCATGTCATAGGCGTCATGAATTACGAAGAGAGAGAGGAGGGCGCCCTCATCCACTCCAAATCCAATTACGGCTCTCTTTACGACGTGTGCGCTCCCGGCACGGGCATCCTTTCCGCGGACGGCAACAATAACAGCGAATACAAACTGATGAGCGGCACCAGCATGGCTTCCCCCATAGTCGCTTTCGCCGTTGCGCTCATGCAATTAAAAAGCCGCGTCGAGGGGGAGGAACTCACCCCCGTTGAAACGCGCGAGGCGTTTGAACTGACCTTTAAGGAGCAGACGGAGTACAGATACGCCGACTATCCGCTGCTCAGCCTCACCGGGATATTGGGCAGCGACCTGCTGCGTGACGAGCAGGGCAACATCTATCTGTCCGCGGCGTGCGACGCGCAGGCGGTATGCACCCCCGACGTTCTGACGCTGGGGGAGGGCAGAACGGTCACTTTGAGCGCGCAGACGGGTTATCTCTTCACGGGCGCGGTGTTCGAGTGGCATTACGTTTCGGGCGGCACGGATCAGACGGCGAGAGGCGAAACTGTCACCGTCGGGATAAATGTGTCCGAAAAGGAAGATATCATTATCACCCTCGTCGTCAAGACCCTGAGCGGCAGCCCCATCGCCATGAGGGAAGTGAGGATAGCCACGGAATACCTCGTGCCCACGCAGGAGAACTCCAAACTTACCTATTCCCTCCGCCGGTCGGAGGACGGGACTTTCCTCATCACGGGCGATAAGAGGCTGGTGCTGGGGATAGATACGCTCGCTTACGCCTCTCCCGACACCGAAGTGGTGTGGTATGTGAACGGTAGGGAAAGTTCGAGGGAGTTCGAGTTCGCGTTTGCGCCGGAGAGCGACGGCGAATACGTGCTGTACGTCACTGTGAACGGCGAGCGGATAGGGGAGGACGTCGTCGTAAAAGCGGAAGGTGTCTTCCGTTCGGACGGAGAGGACCCGGGCGGCGGAACGGATAAACTTATCCTCATATGTGCCGTCTGCGGCGGCGTTGTGGCGTTTGTGATATGCGCCGCCGTGGTCGTGGCATTGGTGCGCAAAAGAAAATGAAAAATAACGCGCCGACGTCGAACATTTTTGCGGCACGGCGCTCGGCGAGATTGACAAACATCTCGTCTGTCTACTATAATTGCCGCATACGGAGGCGTATCGAAGCGGTCATAACGAGGCGGTCTTGAAAACCGTTTGGGTGAAAGCCCACGGGGGTTCGAATCCCTCCGCCTCCGCCAGCAAAATCCCACTCTTTAGAGTGGGATTTTCCATAGCATGAGTCGGAGGGATTCTTACCCGAGGCTGACGCGAGTTGTTCGGGGGCAATATAATTCCTCGCACATCTCCCGTTGATTTCACGGCACGCCGACGAAAATCCCGAACATCGCCCCGCTTCCCCTCACATCCTCGCTGTTCCGTCGCGCTTTGCGCTCCTTACGAATCCCACCGCTTTCGCCGTTACATGACACAAAGCGTTCACGCATTGTTGAGGTAGTTTGCGACGTGTCGTTTTGCTCGTGCGAACATCCCTTCGCCATGCCAGACAGGAATAATACGAACCAGCCTCGGAGCAATTCTTTTCGGCGCTTTTGCACAGTCGGAACTTGCCAATATGTATACTATTGGCGGCGTTTCGCCAGCGCAACATCATCCGAAAATCTCTTGCTCTGAGGTGCGAGCAGTTCCGCGCCAGCCGATTTTTGGCTGAGCAAGGAAGTCGGCGCAGCTAATACCAGCCCGTATTAGCAAGGCGACTGACGCGGTTCAGGCGGAAATCGGCGGCGTGGAACCTGGTTCGTATTATTCCTGTCTGGCATAGCATGAGTCGGAGGGATTCTTACCCGAGGCTGACGCGAGTTGTTCGGGGGATAACGTTATTTCCTCGCACATCTCCCGTTGATTTTACGGCACGCCGGCGAAAATTCCGAACATCGCCCCGTTTCCCCTCACATCCTCGCTGTTCCGTCGCGCTTTGCGCTCCTTACGAATCCCTCCGCTTTCGCCATTACATGACACAAAGCGTTCACGCATTGTTGAGGTAGTTTGCGACGTGTCGTTTTGCTCGGGCGAACATCCCTCCGCCATTAGGGAATAATACGAACTCTGAAAACGAGTTCGTATTATTCTTTTCAGTTGACTACTTCGGTATTGTTGCAAAACGCAAACGATATTGCGAATTTTGCCGTTAAAGGGCAATGTTTTGTGAATTTTGCAAAATATTACCCTTTAACTTGACTTTTTGAGGTGGGGTGCGCTATCATATCAATGTTCTGAAAGGGAGGTCCGCATATGGAATTGTATGTTCGCGAAAAGTATCTCAAAAAGATGCGCGGGTTTTATCATGACACCGAGATCATAAAGGTCATCACAGGCGTCAGGCGTTCGGGAAAGTCCTGCCTTATGGAGATGGTGAAGGATGAGTTGCTCCGCGGCGGAGTGGATCCTGCGAACATCATTTTCCTCGACCTTGACGGCAAGGCGTACAGAAAGATCAAGTCGGCAGATCGGTTGGAGGACCTTATCGATTCCTTGGGACAAGCCGAGGGGACCAAGTACCTTTTCATAGACGAGATCCAAAACGTGAAGGATTTTGAAGAAATCGTCAATGCTTACCGCGGCACGGGCGAGTATTCCGTGTTCATCACAGGCTCCAATTCCTATCTTTTGAGCGGGGAGCTTGCCACAAAGCTCACGGGCAGGTATGTGGAGTTCGAGCTTTTCCCGTTGAGTTTTGACGAGTACCTCGACATGAAGGCGTTTCTCGGCAAAGAAGTGAATGCCAATTTGCTCATAGAGCTGAACAATTACTTGCAGGAAGGCGGTTTCCCCAAGGCGATGCAATATGACGACTTTGCCGACAAGCGCACTTATGTGCGCTCCGTCATCGACGAGATCTTTGAAAAGGACATCAAAAGGCGTGTGAAGGTGCGCAATGTCGAGACTTTCAACAATGTGCGCAATTTCATTATCAACAATTTCGGGGCTACCGTCAGCGTCAAGAGTTTGCAGGAGGCTTTGGCAAAAAACGGGATAGAGTTAAAACACGCGACGTTGTCAAGATATATCGAGGTACTGCTCCAAAGCAAGATCCTTTATCAATGCGATCGTTTTGATATGAAATCCAAGCGCGCTCTCAGCGGAGAAAAGAAGTATTACCTTGCGGACATCTCTTTCTATTTTGCGACCAACACCGACAACCGCATCAATTACGGTCCAGCATTGGAGAACATGGTGTATATATATGCCAAAAGTCTTGACTATTCGGTGAGCGTCGGCAGAATAGGCAAACTGGAGTGCGATTTCATTTTGCGGGATAATAAGCTCGATTATTGCTATGTGCAGGTCGCCTATACGATCGGCGAAAGCAAAAGCACGGAGGACAGAGAATATGCGCCGCTTGAAAGTATTGCGGACAACTATCCTAAATATGTCCTCACCACAGATTACCTGTTGCAAAACCGCAACGGCATCAAACATGTGAACTTGCTCGAATTCATGAAAAACCGTTCGAGCTTCTGAAGCGGAGCACTCTAACGAATTTATGTTCACAATATCGTGTGCTACACACAATAGGAGAAGGTTATGGGCAAATACGGGATCAATCGCAAAGAAGTTGCAGATGTTGATGGAGAAAAAATATTATCTTAGAATTAGAGGCAAGGATATAAAAAATCCTGTGGTTCTGTTTCTGCATGGGGGATGCGGCTCTCCCGACCGTGCTCATATGCTTAGATTTCAGTCGCCGCTGGCTGAGAAGTTTATACTGGTAGCGTGGGATCAGCGAGGCAGCGGACTGGCTTACGATAAACGCGAAGCCGAAAGAACCGTCTTGACGAAAGAATTGATCGTAAACGACGCTGTCAATGTCGTCAGATGGCTCAAACGGCGATTTAGCAAAGATAAAATCATAATTGTCGGTCATTCGTGGGGCAGTGCGATAGGCGTATGGCTTGCACAAACCGTTCCCGAAGATATATGTGCGTATGTCGGCATAGGTCAGGTGGTTGATTATGCTCGCAACGAACAGATGTCCTACGCGTGGACGCTCGAAGAGGCTAAAAGAACGCATGACAAAAAATCACTGAAAACGCTTGAAGAGATAGGATATCCGGAGAACGGAGTGTATGCGGGCGATAACAGGGCCTGTCAGATGAAACAGCGTGCAGTGCTCCATAAGCTGGGCGGCGCAACATATGCCAACAGGCGACCGTATTGGCAGGAGCTGCTATTTCACGATGCGCCTCTTGTTTTGGGAGAGTACGGGCTTTCAGGCACCGTAAAATACATTAAAGGCATATCTTACAGCGGTTCCTCACCTATGGCAAAAGATGATCCCGATTTTATGAACACGGCAAAAAGACTGGACGTTCCCGTTTATCTTACGCTCGGAAGACACGATTTCAACTGCGTGCACACACTTGCCGAAGAATGGTTTGAACAACTCGACGCTCCGGAGAAAAGGCTGATATGGTTTGAAAACTCTGCTCATTCGCCTCAATGGGAGGAATCGGAGAAGTGGAATATTACATTCGAGTCATTATTTCAGTAATTTCGGTTTGTGTTCACACCTCTTGCAAAGATAGTGCACACTATAACAAATGTATAGAAAGTGTTCTCTCTTGAGAAATTCAAAGTTCGTACGAGGGCGAACATCCCTCCGCTTTCGCCGCGAATGCAGATATTATAGAAGTCATTTATGTTTGCTTTACACCGATTTGATCGGCGCTTTTACGATGTCCGCGGCAGAGCGTCACCGTCCGGAAACAGGGAATATGTACCGTTTTAGGGACGCGAAGGCAGACTTGCGCTTCGATTGCTTGTGGGGGAGGAGCGGAGGTGATATAATGCTTTTGCATCATCCGATCTCCCGATGAGCGGAGGCGGAGAGGGGAGGGTATCATGGAAACCAAAAAACTTGCGCTGCTTCGCGTGTTGCAGATCCTGGAGCATTACACCGACGCCGACCACCATCTGAAACAGGAGGAGATAGTTGACATCCTGGAGCACGAATACGGTATGGTCGTGGAGCGCAAAGCAGTGGGGCGCAATCTTGCGCTGCTCCGCGAGGCAGGGTATGACATCGCGTCGGACAGGCGAGGGAGCTGGCTGGCGTCCAGATTGTTCGACGACGCCGAACTGCGCATGCTCATCGACGGCGTGTTGTCGGCAAGACACGTTACGGTGAAGTACTCTCGCGACCTTATCGACAGGCTCTGCTCGCTTACGGGGCGCAATTTCCGCTCGCATGTCAAGCACGTCTATTCGGTCGGGGATTGGGACAAGACGGAGAACAAGAGCGTGTTCTACAACGTCGCCACGGTGGACGAAGGGATAGAGAAGGGGGTGCGCCTCACTTTCGATTACAACAAATACGGCGCGGACGGCAGGTTGCATAAGTCCGCATCGCACGAAGTGTCCCCCTACCAGATGCTGCTCAAAAACCGCCATTATTACCTTATGGCATACAACGAGAAGTGGCATGACATGGGTTATTACAGGCTGGACCGCATCACTAACATCGAGCTCTCCGAAGCGAAGCTGACGCCTCTCCGCTCGCTGCCCGGCTACGAAAAAGGGATAGACTATAAGGAGATCGCGACCGCGCTGCCGTATATGTTCAACGATAAGCCGGAGATAGTCGTCTTTTACGCCGACGAAGGGGTGGCGGACGACATCGTGGACTGGTTCGGGAACGGCGCGCGGATGGAAAAGGAGGAGGGCAGACTGAAAGTCAGCGTGAAAGCCAGTCCGCTCGCCATGGAATATTGGGCGATGCAATATCTCAACGCCGTTGAGGTCAAATCCCCCGAAAAATTGCGCGCCAAGATAAAGGAAAATCTCCGCCGTGCCGCAGTGAAGTACGGCGAGTGAACCGCGCACGCAGCCGCGCGCACGGCAGATCATATGTCCTGACTTTTCCGAGCGTTAAAGGGAAGGTTCCAAAGCCACCTTCATGACCCCGTCCGCGCCCGACTCGAAGAGCGCGTAAGCTTCGTCGGCGCGCGAGAGCGGATAAGTGTGAGTTATGAGCGCGGTGGCAGAAAGTTTGCCGCTAGCTATCAGAGAGAGGATCTCGGCGGCGTCGCAGCCGTCCACTCCTCCCGTTTTGAAAGTCAGATTTTTGCCGTACATATCGGGCAGGGGAAGGGTCTGCGCCCTGTCGTACATGGCGACCACGGTGACGGTGGCATTGGGTCTTGCCGCCTGCCACGCCAGGCGGAAACTTTCCTCGCTGCCTGCCGCTTCGATGACGCTGTCAGCCCCTCCGTGAGGGCATTCGCGCAGCAGAGTCCCGAGCGCGTCGGCGTATTTCAGCGGAGTCAGGAACGGATAGTTATTTTGCACAAAACGCAGTCTTTCCTCATTTATATCACAGATAAACACGCGTTTCGGTGATTTAAGAGCGGCGGCAAGCGCGCAGCATACGCCCGTCGGACCTGCTCCGATGACCAGCACGTCCGAGTCTTTTTCTATATCGGCTATCTTTGCTGCCCAGTATCCCGTGGCGAGGATGTCGCCCACCAGAAGCGCCTGCGCGTCGGACACGCCTTCCGGGATGAGAGTGAGTCCGCAGTCGGCGTGCGGAACGCGGACATACTCCGCCTGCATACCGTCTATGCGGCAGCCCATCGCCCATCCTCCGTCGGGCAGGGTGCAGTTGTTCACTGCGCCGCGTTTGCAGAAGAAACATTTTCCGCAGAAAGTTTCCACGTTTATCGAAACGCGGTCCCCTGGGCGGACGTTTTTAACGGCTTTGCCCACGCGCTCCACCACGCCCACGGCTTCGTGACCCACCGTGACGCCGGGGACGGCGCGAGGGACGCTGCCGTGTTTGATGTGCAGGTCGCTGGTGCAAATGGCGGCGAGCGTCACGCGCACCAAAGCGTCGGTGTCTTCGGTGATGTCGGGCACGGGTTTTTGGGTGAGCCGGAAGTCGTTTTTGCCGAAATATGTGTAAGTGAGCATAGCTGCCTCCCGAACGATTATACATCCGTGCGGCGGCTGCCGCAAGACGAAAGGCGTTAAAAGGGGGAGGCAATTTCCTTTATCCGCTTGGAGGGCGGCGAAAAATGGGTTATAATCACTAAAAAACAGGAGCGGATCATGGTAAGACACATAGTTTGTTACAAGCTCAAAGACCCCACTCCGCAGACGCTGGAAAAGACCAAAGAGGTGTTTTTGTCCATGAAGGGCAGAGTGCCGGAGATAAGCGACATCTCCGTCGGCATCGACGAGTTGCACAGCGAGCGGAGCTACGACATGGTGCTGGACGTCACATTCCCGTCCTTCGAAGCCATGCAAATCTATCAGCAAAACGAATATCACGTTTTCGTGGTCAAAAAGCACGTCCATGCCGTGAAGTCGGCGAGCGTGTCGGTGGACTACGAATTCTGAATGGGCCGTATATCGCCGTCGGTGTTGACTTGCGCGCACTCGCGTGTTAAACTTATTTAAGTGTGCGCCGCGCGTACACGTAAGCACACCGCGCGCGCTTTTAAGGAGAGATTATGAAATTCGGAAAGATCGGACACGTCGGCATCGTCGTCAGGGATCTGGCGGCGGCAAAAGAGCATTATTCCCGTCTTTTGGGCATAGACAAATGGTATGAGCTCACCTACGACACCCCTCTCGACATGACCTATCACGGCGAGAAGAGAAATTGCAACGTCACCCTTTACTTCGGAGGGAAAGGGCACACCGTCATAGAACTCATCTATCCGCAGGGCGACCCCAACATCTACACCGCATTTTTGGAGCGTCACGGCGAGATGATACATCACATCGAATACAACGTCAAAGACCTGGACGCCGCCGTCGCACACGCGGAAAAAGAGGGGCTGAAAGTGTTGCAGCAAGCCTCTTTCGAGAGCGCAGGCGCGAAGATCCGTTACGCTTACGTGGGCAAGAGCGAGGACGACACCGTCATCGAACTTATAGAAACGGTGCTGCCTTTCGGGATGCACAAAGGGGATATGCCGTTTGAAGTGCAGCTTGCCGCACTCACGGGCAATTATAAGCGCGTCAAGTAGTTTATCGCGCGATATTGAAAGATAAAGTCGCTGTTCGGTGAGCCGCACGGTGCGCCGAAAGACGAAAGATCAGGGAGAAATATATGGAGCAGACCGAAAAGAAAGAGTACAAAATGTTGTTTTCGCCCATGAAGATAGGCAGCTGCGAGATCAAAAACCGCATCGTCATGCCTCCCATGATGATGGGGTTCGGCGTCCCCGACGGCACCCCTACCGACATGCTCATGGATTACTACGAAGAACGCGCAAAGGGCGGCACCGGGCTCATCATCACCGAGATAACGCGAGTGAATGACGACCACGGCGCGGCGGCATTCAATCAGCTTGCCATGTCCCACGACTATCACATCGAGCCCATGCGCAAGTTCGCCGACAGGATACACCGTCACGGCGCGAAACTTTTTGTGCAGCTGCATCATCCCGGCAGGCAGAACATCGGCATCATGATACACATGGTGCCCCTCACCAATATGTGCAGCAAGCTGTGCAAGTCCTTCCCCAAACTCGTCTACAAGATAGCTCCCGGCATGGGACGCAAAATGGTGGACAAGGGCTTGGTGTTCGCCTCTCCCGGTCCTTCCAAGTGCGAACCCAGCAAGGTGTCGGGCGGTCACGTCAGAGCGTTTTCTCACCGCGAGATAAAGAAACTCATCGGGCAGTTCGTTGACGCCGCAGTGAGGTGCAAGGCGGCAGGAGTGGACGGCGTGGAGCTTCATGCCGCGCACGGTTATCTCCTCCAACAGTTCCTCAGCCCCAACACAAACCTCCGCACGGACGAGTACGGCGGCAGTTTCGAGAACAGGATGCGCTTCATCAAGGAGATAATCGAAGGCATCCGCGAAAAGTGCGGCAAGGATTACCCCATCGTCGTCAGGCTCGCCGTGGACGAGTGCTACGCCATGATAGGCAAACCCGGAAAAGGCTACGATCTCGCCACGGGCGTGAAGTACGCAAAGGCGTTCGAGCAGATGGGCGTGGACGCGATCGACGTTTCCTCCGCCGCATACGACACCTACAATTATTGGCTGGAACCCACTTCCTTCGACTGCGGCTGGCGCGCCTATATGGCGGAAGCCGTCAAAAAGGAAGTCAAGAGCATCCCGGTGCTTGCGGCAAACCTCATCCGTTCTCCCGAACAGGCGGAGGAGCAGCTGGAAAAGGGAATACAGGACTTCGTGTCCCTGGGCAGACCGCACATCGCCGATCCTCACTGGGCGAACAAGGCGAAGGAGGGCAGAGCGAACGAGATCAAGCGCTGCATAAACTGCCTCTACTGCATAGAGAGCATGATGGAACACGCCTATGTCGGCGAGCACGGATGCTGCTCGGTCAATCCCACCCTCGGCGAAGAGAAGAGGTTCTTCGAGCAGCTTCCCTCCGACGGAAAGGGCAGGACGGTCGCGATAATCGGCGCGGGCGTTGCCGGGCTCACGGCGGCGGAGATATTGGGCAGGCGCGGTTTCAGACCCGTGGTGTTTGAAAAGGAAAACGTCTGCGGCGGTCAGATAAACCTTGCGGACAAAGGTCCGAAAAAGGAGAAGATAGGCTGGTGCGCCGAGGACCTCGAAACCAACGCGCGCAAGTTCGGCGCGGAGATAAGGCTCGGGACGGAAGCGAAAGCCGCGGACGTCATGGCGCTCTCCCCCTGCGCGGTCATTGTTGCCACGGGCGCGGTCGCGGTAAGACCCAAGTCCATAAAAGGGTCGGACGGCAGCAATGTGTTCACCACCACGCAGATACTGGACGGTTCCGTCAAGCCCGAGGGCAAGAGAGTGGCGGTCATCGGCACGGGTATGACCGGGTTGGAAACGGGCGAACTGCTTGCCGAGTTCGGGAATAAACTGACCTTTGTCGAGATGGCGGACGAGATAGCCCCCGGCACCTGGTTCCAGCATCTGGACGACGCTCTTCCCAAGCTGGAAAAAGCCGGCGCGAAGTTCATGCTGTCCACCAAACTCGTCGCGATAGACGAAAAGGGCGCTTTGGTCGAGAATGTGAAGACCAAGCAGCAGTCCAGGGTGGATGCGGACGTCGTGGTGCTTTCGCTCGGCGCACGTCCCGTGAACGCGCTCGCCAAGGAGCTCGAAGGCAAGGTGAAAAACCTGTTCGTCGTCGGCGACGCGGACAAGGTGGGCAGGATAGCGCACGCCACCGCGGAGGCTTACGACGTTGCCATGAACAAGATCAAGTAAGCACGCACGGAGCGCTCGTCAACGAGCTGATTGCATGAGCAGAGCAGTCCGCGCACGGGCATCCGGCTGCGCAGCACCACCTTCGGCGGACTGCGGATATGACGAAAAACGACCGAATTTTCGGTCGTTTTTTGTGATATGTCATTGTTGTGGCTTTTAATCGGTTTTGTGGGATGAAGGGGGGGGGAGAAAGAGGGGTCAGTCGCCGCGCTTTATACCCGTATGAGTGGCGGTGTAGAGGGGGAGATACTTTTCGAGTATGGCTATGGCTTCGTCCGCGTTTTCCACGCCGAAGATGCGGTCCTCTTCTATTTCGGGATAGCGGATGCGGTGGTCCAGTCTGGTGTCCGCGACTTTCGCGCTCCAACCGTCCACGTTTTTGAATGCAAGCATCAGACGTTTGAGGGGCCAGGCGTTGGTCATTTCGGAGAGGGTGCCTGCGCCTCCGCCCACTGCGATGACGGCGTCCGAATTGGCGACGATGACGTTGCGGTAGATGTCCAGCCCCGTGGCTATCACGATGTCCGCGGCGTCGCTTGCGAGAGAGCGGTCGAACATCGGGAGGATGGCGACGGTGTCGCCTTCGCGGTAAAATTTGGAGGAACGCGCGCCCTCGAACGCCGCTTCCATCACGCCGCCCAGTCCGCCGGACGCCACGCGGTAGCCGTGGTCGATGAGCGCTTTGCCCATTGAGAATGCGGCGCGGTACTTCGCGCCGTCCTTTTCTATTTTGCTGTCGCCGATTATGGATACCAATTTTCTCATGATACACCTCACAGTTATATTATCACACAGTTATGCGCACTTCAAGCACGTAATTTTCGCCTCTTCCCGTTCGCGGTCGCGCTCTGTCCCACGCCGCCGCGCGCCGTGGGGAGGAGCAGGCTTTATTCATAATATGCGGAAAAATAAAAAATGGTTGAAAAGTAAATCATTTCGTGCTAAAATTTTCGCATAACCGATAAGAGGTGGAATTATGATCGATTACCAAAAGAAGCTCAATCCCGTGGCAAGAGATATGAAGCCTTCCGGCATCAGGAAGTTTTTCGAGATCGCGGCGACGCGCAAGGACTGCATTTCCCTGGGCGTCGGCGAGCCCGACTTTATAACTCCGCGCGCGTTCAGCCAGGCGGCGATAGACAGCATTTTGCAGGGCAAGACGCAGTACACCGCCAACGCCGGTCTTATGGAACTGCGCAAAGCCATCGCGAAATATCTCGACGGGTTCATCGGCGTGCATTATGACCCGGCAAGCGAGATAATCATCACCGTCGGCGCGTCCGAAGCGTTGGACGCCGCGTTCCGCGCCATCTGCGCTCCCGGGGACGAAGTGCTCATCCCCGAGCCGTGTTTCGTTTGCTATGCGCCCCTCGTTTCCCTTACGGGAGCGACGCCCGTCAGCGTCAAATGCTTCATCGAGGACGAGTTCAAGCTCAATGTTGAGGAGATAAAGAAAGCGATAACTCCTCGCACCAAAGCCATCCTCATAGCCTTCCCCAACAATCCCACCGGCGCGGTCATGGAAAAGAGCGACCTCGAAGCGCTCGCGCCCGTCATTCTGGAAAACGACCTCATCGTCTTCTCCGACGAGATATACGGCGAACTGGTCTACAACGGCGTGAAGTTCTGTTCCGTGGCTTCGCTTGACGGCATGAGAGAACGCACCATCGTCGTCAGCGGTTTCTCCAAAGCGTTTGCCATGACGGGGTGGAGGCTGGGCTACATCTGCGCGCCCAAGGAGATAATCGACGTGGTGTACAAGATACACCAGTACGGCATAATGTGTGCGCCCACCGCCGCGCAATACGCCGCGCTCGCCGCATTGAACGCCTCTTTCGAGGACGGTTTTGCGGAAGTGGCGGAGATGCGCAAACAGTACGACGAGCGCCGCAAGTATCTCGTCGGCAGGCTCAACGCGATGGGGCTCACCTGCTTCGAGCCCAGAGGCGCGTTTTACGCTTTCCCCTGCGTCAAGTCCACGGGCATGGACGGGGAGCAGTTCGCATATGCGCTGCTGGAAGCTAAAAACGTGGCGGTCGTCCCCGGCGGCGCGTTCGGCGACAGCGGCAAGGATTTCATCCGCATCTCTTACGCGTACTCCGTCGAGGCGATAAAGATCGCGCTGGACAAGATAGAGGAGTTCCTGAAAGAGCGCAAGTGAAAGTCCGTACGATCACTCGCCCCATGCTTTATGGCATGGGGCGTATTTTATTTTAGCCGGTCGCGCTTTTCGGTCGCTGACAGGGAAAAAGCGGCGACTGTGAAAAAAGGATTGCATTGAGCCCTCTTCGGGTGATATCTTGTTCGTGCGGACGGCGTAACTCAGCGTCCGTTTAGAGGTGTACGGTGAAAGTAAGACGAGCGGCAGAGAAGGATATCCCTCGCATAGCGGAACTGCTCCTGCAAGTGGGCGGAGTGCATGCGGCAGGACGTCCCGACCTTTTCAAGAGCAATGCGCGCAAATACACGGATGAGGAGTTGACAAGCATACTTCGTGACGATAAACGCCCTGTTTTTGTCGCGGAGGACGAGCGCGGCGAGGGTATTTGCCAAGTCGAGAGAGGTGTACGTGCGCGAAAACGGGAGGGCGGTATGACCCGGCATATGTGTGCGTCGGTTTGCCGAGTCACTTCGCGCAGAAGGAGTGAACAGTGAGAGCAGCTATAGTCGGACTGGGAGTCATAGGCAAAGTGCATGCGGAAGTGCTCGCAGAGCAAGGGATCGAGCTCGCCGCCGTGTGCGACATCGACCCTGCGGCGACGGAGGGGCGCGACTGCGCGCGCTACGCAGATTTTGACGAGATGTTGGAGCGCGAAAGACCGGATGTCGTCCACATCTGCACCCCTCACTGGCTGCACGCCGATATGATAATAAAAGCCTTGAAACGCGGAGTGAACGTGCTCGCGGAAAAGCCTCTCTGCATCAAAGAGGAGGATATAGCGCGCATCCTGAACGCCGAACGCGCGTCGGACGCCGTGCTCGGCGTATGCCTGCAAAACAGATATAATCCCTCCACTTTGCTCGCACGCGAGATACTCGCGGAAAAGCGCGTAAAATACGCTTTCGGCAGCCTGCTTTGGCACCGCGACGCCGCCTATTACGCGTCGGGCGACTGGCGGGGCAAGTGGGCGACGGAAGGGGGCGGCGTGCTCATCAATCAGGCGATACACACCCTTGACCTGCTCATCCTGACGTGCGGCGATCCCCGAAGCGTGACGGCGCGCACCTCGTCGCTCGCGCTACGTGACGTAATCGAAGTGGAGGACACCGTCTGCGCCTCTTTCGGAGGAAAGGTGCCCTTCGGGCTTTATGCCACAAACACGGCGGCGTGCGATATGCCCACGGAGATACGCTTCGCGACGGAGGACGGGGATACGGTCGTGCTGCTTCCGGACAGAGTGCTGGTGAACGGCGTCCTCGTGCAGCAGGGCGAGAAGGGTAAAGTGCGCGGAAAAAGGGTGTACGGCAGCAGCCACGAGAGGTTGATAGCCGACTATTACGCCTGTCTTGCGGAGGGCAGAAAGTTCCCCGTGGACGGGGCGGAGGGGGCGCGTTCGGTGCGCGCCGCGCTCGGCGCTTACGCGAGTTCGGGGAAGGAGGTCTTGCTCTCCGGACAGAGCGTTCACTGACGCATCAAAACATAGTATTGCTTGGGAGTGATGCCGAATTCGTTCTTGAAAGCGCGGAAGAAGTTAGTGTAATCGGAAAATCCGCAGCGAGAATAAACATCGGTCACGGAAATGCCTTGTTCCAGCAGCTGTTTTGCAAGAACGAGGCGTTTTTTCAGTATATAGCGGTGAGGGGGAGTGTTGGTCATCTCCTTGAAAATGTGGGCGAAATAAAATTTGTTGACGAAGAGCGCGGCGGCTATCCTGTCCAGGGAAAGGTCCTCCGTTATGTGCTCGGAGATGTAGTCTATCGCGCCCGTCACCACCGCGTTGCTCGTGCCCGTCACTGCGGACTCCGCGGAGTGTTGCATGAAGTGCTGTCCCAGCGCGATGAGCAGAGTTTTTATCCTTTCTTCGTTTTCTATGTCGCAGCCGAATGACGCAGGCTCCTCGCAGGCGGCGTCGAGCAGCCGTTGTATCTTGTCCGCGAGCACGGCGTTGCGGATGAGGAACGCGCTGTCTTCCGCGGCGCGCAGAAAGCACGTCGCAAGGTCGGTGCGCGGAGTGGATATGCGTTTGAGATAACGTTGATCTATCCACAGCACGTAGCGTTCGTAGGTTTCGGAGGAGTCCTTGATGTCCAGCTGGTGCAGCTTGCCGGGAGGGATGATGAGAAGGTCCCCCGGGAGGAGGGAATACTTGCAGTCCTCTATGATGTAGCTCGCCGAACCCTGCAAAAAAAGGTATATCTCCGAAAAGTCGTGGGAGTGCATCTCCACGGTCTTGAAGTCCTTGTCCTTTTTGTGATGCACCTCGTAAGTGGAACGGGACATCAGCTGGTTTTCGTATCGGTCGCCTTTCATGATCCGATGTTACCACAACGCCGCAAGATTTACAAGTAAAACAGCAAAAATCAGGGTTTACCGTGCAAATATTGGGTGATACAATAAAATCAGTTTTGAGAGGTGTTGTTATGGCTTTTTTTGATGACGACCTTCTGCTTTCCTGCGGTGAGGCGAAAAGGATCTACGATGACATCAAGGACCTGCCCATCATCGATTATCACTGTCATTTGGACGAAAGGGCGATAACCGAAAACAGACATTTTGCGGATCCCGGGGAACTGTGGCTTTCGGGGGACCACTACAAATGGCGCGCCATGCGCCTTTGCGGCGTGGACGAGGCGTACGTCACCGGCAGCCGCACTTATAAGGAAAAGTTTTTGAAGTACGCCGAAGTGCTTCCGAAACTTGCCGGCAATCCGCTCTATTACTGGACGCATATGGAACTTTCGCGCCTCTTCTCGGTGGACATCCCACTCAATGCGGACACGGCGGAAGAGGTGTGGGACAGGGTGAGTGCCTCCCTTTCCGGCATGGGTGCGGCGGATATGCTTTCCCGTTTCGGGGTGGAGTACGTCGCCACCACGGACGACCCATTCTCCGCGCTTGACGGGCACGGGGATATCGGGGGCATAAAGGTGCGCCCCACATTCCGTCCCGACAGATGTTTTACGGAAGGCGTGGACAAAGCTCTTCTGGAAGATAAGCTGGACTTCTTCATCTCCAAAGGATGCAAACTCGCAGACCACGGCTTCGACGGCTTTTCGGACACGTCCGACCTCGAATGGCTGATAAGAAAGTGCTACGAAAAGGGAGTGATCTTGCAGTTGCATTTCGGCACTTTCCGCAACATCAACTCCAAGGCGTTTTTCTCGATAGGCAGGGATTCGGGCTTCGACGTATTCCGCGACAGCATCTCCACGGACGCGCTCGCGAAACTGCTGGACAAGATGTGCTCGGTACTGGGCGGTTTGCCTAAAATAATACTTTATCCGCTCAATGACGTATATTTAAGGGCTGTTTGCGCGATATCCGGCGCTTTCCCCAACGTGTTGGTCGGGGCTGCGTGGTGGTTCAACGACACCGTGTGTGGGATAAGGCGGCAGCTGGAAACCGTGGCGGAGTACGCGGCGCTGGGCACCAATACGGGCATGCTTACGGACAGCAGATCTTTCAGCTCCTACGTCCGTTTCGACTTTTACAGGCGCATCCTCGCGTCCTATCTCGGTGAACTTTGCGAGAAAGGGGAGTACGACGCCGCGGCGGCGTCCGACCTCGCTCGCGACATAGCATACCGCAACATCAAGGAGGCGCTGGGCTTATGAAAATGACTTTCCGTTGGTACGGTGAGAGCGACCCCATCCCACTCTCTTACATCAAGCAGATACAGGGAGTGAGCGGCGTGGTCACCGCGGTGTACGACACTCCGGTGGGAGAGGCGTGGGAATACGCCGATCTCATGCGTCTTAAAGAACTTGCCGCAAAAGAGGGGCTGGAAACGGAGGTCATAGAATCCGTTCCCGTTCACGAGGATGTGAAACTTGGTAAGCCGTCGCGCGTGCGTTACACGGAAGCGTACAAGCGCAACATCGAAACCTGCGCCGCGGCAGGAGTCAAGTGCATATGCTACAACTTCATGCCCGTGTTCGATTGGCTCAGGACGGACCTCGCTTTCAGGCATCCCGACGGCTCGACCTCCCTCAGATACGAACATTCCGCGCTGCTTGCGCTCGATCCCGGCGATCTGCATCTGCCCGGGTGGGACGAAAGTTATGCGCCCGAACAACTCGGCGCGCTGCTTGACGAGTACAAAGGCATGACCCACGGGCAGCTGTTTGAAAACCTTGTGTGGTTTTTGAAGGAGATCATCCCCGTTTGCGAGCGAGTGGGGGTGGATATGGCGATACATCCCGACGATCCCCCGTGGGACGTGTTCGGGCTGCCGCGCGTGGTTTCGCGCGAGGAGGACCTGGACAGGTTGTTCGCCGCAGTCCCGAGCGAGCGCAACGGTTTGACTTTCTGCACGGGCAGCCTGGGAGCAGGGAGGTTCAACGACCTCACCGCGATGGCGGCAAAGTACGCAAAGCGCATACATTTCGCGCACCTGAGGCAGCTCAAATACGAGGGTGCGGAGGATTTTTACGAGAACGGGCATCAGACCGCCTGCGGCGACGTGGATATGTTCGGCATAGTGCGCGCGCTCGTCCGCAACGGATTTGACGGTTACGTGCGTCCCGACCACGGCAGGAACGTGTGGGGCGAGGACGCAAAACCCGGTTACGGGCTTTATGACAGAGCAATGGGAGCGTGCTATCTCACGGGGCTCTTCGAAGCGGTGGAAAAGGAGGAACAAAGATGAAATTTCCCTTCGTTACAGACCTTTCGGGCAAAGTGGCGGTGATAACCGGCGCAGGCGGAGTGATATGCTCCGAGTTCGCGGCGGCGCTTGCTGAGTGCGGCGCGAAGGTCGCTTTGCTGGATATCGACGAGGCGGCGGCAAAACAGGTCGCGGACGGCATAGGCGAAAACGCGTTGGCGGTCAGGTGCAACTGCCTGGACAAGGCGGATATAATGAGAGCGCGCGACAAAGTGCACGCCGCGTTCGGCGAGGCGGACATCCTCATCAACGGCGCAGGCGGCAACAATCCGCGCGCTACCACGGACAACGAGTACATGACCCCGGATCTCACAGGCGTCAAAGACTTTTTCGCCCTCGAAGAGAGCGGATTGAAATTCGTGTTCGACCTCAACATCACGTCGGCGTTTTTGGTCACGCAGGTGTTCGCGGCGGATATGGTGAAGAGGGGAGGCAACATAATCAACATCTCTTCCATGAACGCGTTCACCCCTCTCACGAAGATCCCGGCATACAGCGCGGCGAAGGCAGGGATATCCAACTTCACGCAGTGGCTGGCGGTGCATTTTGCCCCGTGCGGCATACGCTGCAACGCGATCGCGCCCGGGTTTTTTGTTACCAAGCAGAACAAGGCTCTCCTCTTTAACGCGGACGGCACTCCCACTCCGCGCACGGGGAAGATACTTGCCGCAACGCCCATGCGCAAGTTCGGCGAAGTGAGCGACCTGGTCGGCTGCCTGCTCTGGCTCACTAATGACGCAGCGAGCGGCTTCGTCACGGGGACGGTCATCCCCGTGGACGGCGGATTTTCCGCGTACAGTGGGGTGTGACATGAAAGCGGTAATCCCTGTCGTGGTCATCAAAGATGCGACGGACACCGTCAAGACGCTGGAAGCGCTCCGCGCAGGAGGGATAAACCGTGCGGAGATAACCTTCCGCACCGCGTGTGCCGAGGAAGCGATAAGGACGGGATGCGCCGCCTTCCCCGATATGGAGATAGGCGCAGGCACGGTCATAAACGCAGCGCAGGCTAAAAGAGCGGCGGAAGCAGGAGCGAGGTTCATCGTTTCTCCGGGGTTTGCGGAGGATGTCGCCGAGTTTTGTGCGGAGCGCGGCATGACGTATTATCCCGGGTGTGTGACGCCCACGGAGATAATGAGAGCGCTCGCGCACGGGCTCAATGTCGTCAAATTTTTCCCTGCGGCGGAGTATGGCGGCATAGCCACCATGAAAGCGTTGTCCGCGCCCTTTCCGCAGGTCAGGTTCATCCCGACGGGGGGCGTCAGCCTCGCGAACCTGAAAGAGTATCTGGATTTCGACAAAGTGTACGCCGTGGGCGGTTCCTTCATGATGAAGGGGGACATCACGGCGAATTGCAAGGAGATAATGAAAATATGCGAGTCGTGACATTCGGTGAGATAATGCTGCGTCTTCAACCCGAAGACCACCTTCGGTTGGTGCAGTGCGACAGGCTGGAAGCGACCTTCGGCGGCGCGGAAGCCAACGTCGCCGTTTCGCTTGCCAACTTCGGCATGGACGCGGCGTTCGTGACAAAACTCCCCACCCACGAGGTGGGACAGAGCGCGCTCAACTCCCTCCGCCGTTACGGAGTGGACACCTCTTATATCGTCAGAGGCGGCGACAGGGTGGGCATCTACTTTTGCGAAAAGGGCGCGAGCCAGCGTCCCAGCAAAGTTATATACGACCGCAGCGCCTCCTCGATAGCCACCGCCTCGGCGGAGGATTTCGATTGGGAGAAGATATTCACGGGGGCGGATTGGTTCCATTTCACGGGGATCACGCCGGCGCTTTCTCCCACGCTCGCGAAGATAACCTTACAGGCGGCAAAGGCGGCGAAAGCGAAGGGGCTCACCGTGTCCTGCGACCTCAATTTTCGCAAGAAACTGTGGAGCAGGGAAGCGGCGCGCGAGGCCATGAGCGAGATATGCGGCTATGTCGACGTCTGCATAGCGAACGAAGAGGACGCCGATGACGTCTTCGGCATAAAGGCGCAGGGTTCGGACGTCGGCAAAGGAGTGCTGGACAGGGACGGTTACGTGTCCGTGGCAAAACAACTCGCGGACAGGTTCGGTTTCAAGGCGGTGGCGATAACGCTGCGCGAGAGCCTGAGCGCCAGCGACAACAACTGGGCAGGTATGCTGTACACGAAAGACGGCGCGGAGTTCAGTCCCAAGTACGCCGTGCACATCGTGGACAGAGTGGGCGGCGGCGACAGCTTCGCGGCAGGACTGATATACGCCATGATGAACGGATACACGCAGCGCGACGCGGTGGGATTTGCCGTGGCGGCGAGCTGCCTCAAACACTCCGTGGAAGGGGATTACAACATGGTGACGGCAGCGGAGGTGCAGTCGCTCGCGGCAGGCAACGCCAGCGGACGCGTGCAGCGCTGAACGCCGCGCCGTACAGGAGGAGAAAATGGGTAAGATAACGATATCGGGGTTTTATGATGAGATAAGCAGCAGTTTAAGCACCCAGATCGGCGTTTTGCATGAGCTTGGGGAAAAGTATATGTGTCCTCGGAATTTGAACGGGAAGAACATCGCGGACTACACGTTCGAGGAATTCAAAAGGGACATTTATCCCGTGCTGGAAAAGGAAGGTATAAAGTTTTCTTCCATAGGTTCGCCGATAGGCAAAGTGGGCATCGACGACGATGAAGGTTTCGAAAAGCAAAAAAAGCAGCTTGCCGAACTCGTCAGGATAGCCGCGCTCACGGGGTGCAGCTATATCAGGATATTCTCCTTCTTTTACGGGGACAAGGAGCCGTCTTCCTGCCACGATAAAGTGGTGGCGCGCCTAAAAGAGCTGCTCGCCGTCGTCAAGGGAAGCGGCGTCAAACTCATGCACGAAAACGAGAAGAAGATATACGGCGACGTCCCCGAACGCGTGTTGAAACTTTACCGCGAGATAGCGGACGAGGACTTCGTGCTCTGCTTCGACGCAAGCAATTACGTCCAGTGCGACGCGGACCCGAAAGCGGCGTTCGATATGCTGAAAGATTATGTGGTCTATTACCACATCAAGGATTGTTCCGAGTATAAGGTGGAGGTCCCCGTCGGGGTCGGCAAGGGAGGGTACGAGTATATACTTCCCGAGCTCAAAAAGAGGGGGTATGAGGGCTTCATGACCATGGAGCCGCACACTTTCAAGTACGCGCTGCTGAAACCGATAGTGTACTTCATCCCCTTCATGCCGCTCGTCATGAAGAACTACTTCAAGGCGTTCAGACTTATCGACAAGGCGCAGGGCATGGGATATTTCGCGTGCGCGTCGCGCAAGAAAGTTTTCTTGTGGCAATATCAGAATCTGAGAAAATTGACGGAGGAGTGATATGGAACTCAAAGAGGTCAGGTACGGCATCGTCGGCATAGGCAAACAGGGCACGTTTTACACCAAGATATTCACGAAACTCAAAGGTCTTGTGAAAGGGGCAAGACTTACCGCGGTCTGCGATATACTGCCCGAAAGGCGCAAGTACGCGGAGGAGAACCTGAAAGGAGTCAAGGTGTTTTCCGACTATCAGGAGATGTTCGTCTCCGGGCTCATCGACGCCGTTATGATAGAAACTCCGCATTACTTTCATCCCGAGATCGCGATAGCCGCCATGCGCGCAGGTCTTAACGTGCTTTGCGACAAGCCGGCAGGGGTGTACACCGCGCAGGTGCGCGAGATGAACGAGGAGGCGAAGAAGCACCCCGATCTCCTTTTCGGGATGATGTTCAACCAGCGCACCAATCCGCTGTACATCAGGGCGAAGGAGCTCATCGAGAGCGGCAGGCTTGGGAAGCTCACCAGGATAGTTTGGATCATCACCAACTGGTACCGTCCGCGCGCGTATTATGCCCAGGGCGGCTGGCGCGGCACTTGGTGGGGAGAGGGCGGCGGCGTCCTGCTCAACCAGTGTCCTCATCAGCTCGACCTCTTCACGTGGCTGGCGGGGCTGCCCGTCAGCGTGACTGCCACGGCGTCCACGGTGGGCAGGGACATCAGCGTGGAAAACGACGTGACGGCGTATTGCAAGTTTGCAAACGGCGCCACGGGCGTGTTCATCACCTCCACACACGACGCGCCGAGCACGAACAGGTTGGAGATAACGGGCGAGGGCGGAAAGATAGTCATCGAAAACGGCAAGCTCACTTTCACGGAGAATGCGGAACTCGAACCCGTCTTTTCGGAGCACAACACCGTGTTCATGGGCAAGCCCAAGACCAAGAAACACACCTATCGCGGCATAGGGCATTATCTCCGTTTCAAGAAGTATCCGCCCCAGCACATAGGCATCATCAAGAATTACACCGACAGGCTGCTCGGAAAGGCGGAGAAATTCACCGCGCCCGGCGAACAGGGTATAACCGGTCTGACTTTCTCCAACGCCATACATCTTTCCGCGTGGACGGGACGGGAGGTAGCGCTCCCTCTCGACGAAAATGAATTTATCGCGGAACTCGAAAAGCGCAAAGAGGAAGAAAAGGCGAAGCAGAGCAAGTGATAAAATGTAATGCGCTGCCGCAGCGCGCGACGTTGTGCAAAGGGAGAAAATATGAGTGAAAACGTGAGCGCCGTTCAGGAAACGGCAAAGGAAGAGCAGAGCTTTATTTCCCGTACCAGCGGTTTGAAAACCAAGGATTACGTCGCGTACGCGATGGGAGATACAGCTTGCTGTCTTGTGTTCGGATTGGTGACTTCCTTTTTGCAGAAGTTCTACACGGACATATTCAGCCTCAGTCCGCTGTTCATCATGCTGATGTTCATCGGCGCGAGGATATGGGACGCCATCAACGACCCCATAATGGGGAGGATAACGGACACCATCAAGCTGTCCAAATGGGGCAGATACCGCCCGTGGTTTTTGTGGGCGGCAGGGCCTCTCATCATCTCCACGGTGCTGATGTTCATACGCTGGCCCGGGCTCACCGGCACGGAAAATTACGTCGGCACGTGCATATACGCGACCGTGACTTACGTCATGTTCGGCATGAGCTACACCATGTTGCAGATCCCTTACGGCGGTCTTGCTTCCGTCGTCACCACCGACGAAAAGGAGCGCACGACGCTTTCTGTGTTCCGTTCGATAGGCGCGGGCGTCGGTTCCGTCCCTGCGGTGCTCATCGCGACTTTCTGCTATAAAGACGTGGGTGTGAATCCCGAAACCGGAAGGACAATAACCGAGATGCAGTACACCCCCGTCATCATCGGCGTCGCGGTGGTCGCCGCCATAGCACTTTGTATGCTCATCCTCGCGTTCGTCTACAACAAAGAGCGCGTCATCGCAAAGCCGCAGGCGAAGAGGGAAAAGGGTGAAACGCTCACCATCATCAAGGGCCTCTTCCGCAACAGAGCTTTCGTCGCAGTCAGCGTGGCGAGCATGCTGCTGCTTGCAGGGCAGATGTTCACGCAGAGTTTCTATCTCTATCTCTTTGACGACTACTTCGTCATGAACTGGATGAACCTGGTTTCCACGGTGTGCACCTACGCGCCCATGGTCATATTCATGCTGTTCACTCCAAAGATGGTGCGCAGGTTCGGCAAGAAGGAGCTTTGCGGCGTGGGCATGATCGTCGCCGCGGCTGCCAACCTCGGTATGTTCGCGCTGCGCTCCGTCGATCCCGACATCCTCGCGTACCTCTTCCTCGTCCTCTGCTTCATAAGCGGCATGGGCATGACCTTCATCATCCTGCAAGTGTGGTCCATGGCGACGGACGCCATCGATGAGATAGAGATCAAAACGGGACGCCGCGACGACGGCACCGCGTATTCCTTCTTCATGTTTTTCAGAAAATTAGGGCAGGTCATAGCGGCGATAGCGGTCAACGGCGCATTGCTCGGGATGAATTACGATTACACCAAAGGCGCGATACAGACGGCGGAGAACCTTTCCGTGATGTACGACATGGCGACCGTGATACCTGCGGTGCTGTTCGCCATAATGGCAGTGGTGCTTCTCGTGTGGTATCCGCTCTCCAAAAAGAAGGTCGCGCAGCTTCAGATTTTGAAAGAAGAGCATCTCCGCGAGGCATACGCCAACAACGCCATCAGCATAGACAATGCGGAGGGTGTGGAACACCTGGCAGGCTGCGGCGACGCGGATGTCTTTGCCTCGGTGTCCGAGTTCGAAGCGCGCGAAAACGAGGAAGTCGCCGAAGAGGAAAACGTGGCATCCTCGCCCGAAACCGATGTTGACAGCGACAAATAAGAGGGATAAACCATGAGATACGGCATACAGTTGTTTTCGCTCAGGAAATATCTCAAAGACGAAGCAGGCTATCGCAAGGTGTTCGGACGGGTCGCGGATATGGGGGCGGAAGTGGTCCAGCTCTCCGGCGGAAAACCCGTTGACCCCAATGTGATAAGCAGGCTTTCGGAGGCGTATTCCTTGCCCGTATGCCTGACGCACGACAAGTTCGACAGGCTGGAAAACGATCTGGACGGGCTCATCGCCGAGCATAAGATATATGCGTGCTGCGCAATGGGCGTGGGCATGATGCCCGGCAAATTCCGCACGGGGGAAAAGGCGGGCCTAAACCGGTTCGTGGACTTTCTGAACCTTACCGCGGACAGGCTGGCGCAGGAGGATATGACCATCGCGTATCACAATCATTGGTTCGAGTTCGAAAAGGTGGGCGGCGACGTGATGTTAGACTATCTCATCGCGAACACGGACAAGCGCGTGCGCTTCATCCCCGATACTTATTGGATGAAGTATGCCGGCGCGAGCGTGGAAGGTTATCTCGAAAGACTGGCAGGCAGGGTGGATACGCTCCATCTCAAAGACTACAAGCATAAGCTGTTCCGCGCGGTGGGCAAAGGGACGCTGGACTTCGCCGCCATACTCAAAAAAGCAAAGGAGTGCGGCGTGCGCAACGCCGTCGTCGAACTGGACTTTTCTCCGCGTCCGTTCGCTTCCATGGAGTATTCCATGCGCACTTTGGAGGAACTGAAAAATGCAGACTAAACTTGTCGCGGCGCCTTGCGGCGATATAATGGGCGCGGTCACCGACTACGGCGCGGTCTTCCGCGGCGTCAAGTACGCAGAAGCGCCCCGTTTCGGCATGCCCGTGCCCGTCAGTTACGCAGGCGTGCAGGACGCCACCCGTCAGGGTCCGTGCTGTCCGCAGATGCGCGCGTTTTGGAATGAGGAGCACCGTTTTTACTATCGGGAGTTCAGGAAGGGCAAGACTTTCACTTACAGCGAAGACTGCCTCATTTTGGACATCCACCAGCCCAAGGACGCCAAGGACGCGCCCGTCATCGTGTTCGCCCACGGCGGCAGTTTCACGGGCGGCAGCGTCAACGAGATGCAGTTCGACGGCTCGGCGTATGCGCGAAGAGGCATAATTTTTGTCGCGATAAACTACCGCCTCAACGTCTTCGGCTTCTTTGCGGACGGCGAAAGTTCCACGGGCAACCTGGGGATATACGATCAGGCCGCGGCGATCTCCTGGCTGCGGCGCAATATATCCGCGTTCGGCGGCGACCCCGACAACATCACACTCATGGGGCAGAGCGCAGGCGCGATGAGCGTACAGACGCTCATATGCTCCGACGAGGTGAAAGGTCTGGTGAAAGGCGCGGTCATGCTTTCGGGCAGCGGCAAAAGGGGACTTCTGCTCCCTCTCTCCAAGCCGAATACCCGTTACTGGAAAAAGCTGATGAAAGCCTCGGGCGCGGCGGATATCGAGGAGTTCAGAAAACTCCCCACCGAACAGGTTTGGACGACGTGGAAGACCAAACACCTCGTGGGCAAAGCGCTTCAAACCAAGCCAGTGCTGGACGGCAAACTGATAAAGAACGATCGTTACGAAACCTCCGTCCCCACCGTCATAGGCACGGTGAAAAAGGACTTGCTCCCTCCCGTGCTCAACCATATGGCGAGGGCGTTTGCGAGGAAGCAAAAGAAGAAGGGAACGCCTTGTTACGTGTTCTCGTTCAGGCATCCGCTCCCTCCCGACGGCGCGTCCTTCCACTCCTGCGACCTTTGGTACGCGCTGGGGTCGCTCGGAAATTCCCCGCGCCCGTTCGGCAAAGAGGACTACGCGCTGTCCGACGAGATGGTGGACCGCATCGCGGCTTTCGCCCGAACGGGAGATCCCAACACCGCCGACCACGGCGGCTGGAAGACGTATTCCTCCTCAAAAGATATCAAGGTGTTCGAGTGACACTGTATTAGCAAGGCGAATGACGCGGTTCAGGCGGAAATCGGCGGCGCGGAACTGCTCGCACCTCAGAGCAAGAGATTTTCGGATGATGTTGCACGGGCGGAACGCAGGCAATAGTATACATATTGGCAAGGTTCGGCTGTGCAAAAGCGCCGAAAAGAATTGCTCCGAGGCTGGTTCGTATTATTCCTGTCTGGCATACGGACGGGGCGCACGGCGCCCCGTTATTTTTCGTTTAAGAAGCGCGCGAAGTTGCTTAACGTGCGCTGTTGCGCGATATCATCGGAGAGTGTTCTCGGCACGGTTTATTTCAGGTCGGTGCGCGCCGCCGTTCAAAACCTTGCGACGCGCATTTTGAAGCCGTGTGGCGCGGTTTTGATGACGAGGACAGGGAATGGGAATAGAAGAGTCGGAGAACAGAAAAAACCTCCTGTGCGTCGATGTGGAGGGTAGTCCGCAAAACTACACACATCTGCAAGGAGGGTGGTGTCTGTTGTCTTAAAGGGAGCGGCAATGCCGCCCCAAACGTGATTACGCCTTTTTGAGCTTGTCCAGCGCGCGGCAGACGGTCGCTTTTTTGCGAGCGGCGGTGTTGGCATGATAGACTCCGTCGGAAGCGGCTCTGTCGATGACGGAAACGGTTTCGGGCAGGAGCTGTTCGGCAAGGGCTATATCGCCGGCGTCGATCGCGGCATTGAACTTCTTGATCGCGTTCTTGACGCGAGATTTTTTTGCGACGTTTTCCGCGTTCTTCTTCTTGGAGATCAGAACTCTTTTCTTGGCGGATTTGATGTTGGGCATTACGTTCTCCTCTTGAGGTGTATCTTATTTTAATTGCCTAGCTATATTATCACATCGTTTTATTTCATGCAACTGTTTGACGCCTTTTTTTGCAAAACGCACATAATATCCGCATGGATATAGCCGATTTTGTCACGGACATGGCGCAGGACGCGTTGGAGAGGAGGTCGCTCGCTTCCCTGGCGGAGGAAAAAACGCTGAAATGCGGCATATCGAAAAAGACGGTGAAGCTCCGCGACGCCGCTCTTGCCGCAAAGATAGGGCGCAGCCCCGGGGTGTACGTCACATTCGACTGTCCCACGCCTGCGCTGTCCGCGGCTCGCGACGCGCAGACGCTGCAAAACTACATCGCAGGCTGCCTGGTGGATATGCTGGGTGTGATGGGCAGACGCTCAACGGTGTTGGTGGTGGGGCTGGGCAACGACGAAGTCACGGCAGATTCCCTGGGCAGCGCCGTGACGGACCTTCTGGACGTTTCGCCGGTGTCGCCCTCCGAGCGCAGAAGGGAAAAAGTCCGCTTGTGCGCTGTCACCACAGGGGTGGAGGGGAGAACGGGCATCCGCAGTGCGGACACGGTGGCAGGCGTATGCGCAAAACTGCGCCCCTCCTGCGTCATCGCCGTGGATTCCCTTGCCACGTCCTCCGTAAAGAGGTTGGGAGCGTCCTATCAGCTCACCACCGCAGGCATAGCTCCGGGCAGCGGAGTGGGAGGAGATAAGCCGCGCATAGACAAGAGCGTGCTGGGCGTACCCGTCGTGGCGATAGGCGTGCCTACGGTGCTGTCCATGCGCACGGTACTTCGCGATTTCGCCCACGAATACGCCCTAGCGACGGGTGGGGAAGAGAACGAATTCAAGCTGCGCGAACTTATGGCGGACAAGCGGCTGGGACAGCTGGTCGTCGCTCCGAAAGAGGTGGGATTTTACGTTTGCAACGCGGCGTCTATAGTCGCCGGGGCAATCAATTCATTATTTGGTGAAAACACATAACGGCATGTTTATCATATCATTTCGGAAGATAAAACGGTTTATGCAGTGCAAGAGGCACGTAATGCGTTTCCAACTCGGCGAGCAGCCATGCGTATTTCGCACTCTCGTCCGCACCCGTAAAAAGGAAGCGGACGTCCCCTCCGCCGTTTGCCGTGCGGAGGGCGTGAGGAAGGGCGTTTGCCACTCTGTCGGTCAGGGCGTCGTTGCCGTCGGAATACCCCTCGCCGCCCGTTACGGCGCGTATTTCTTTTGCGGCGTAGACGTAATGCGAGCAGCCCAGCAGCACCCGTTCGGGAGGGTGAGGGAGGGAGCGCAGCCTCGCGGACAGATATTCTTTTAAGGGAGCGCAGCTCGGTTTCGTGCGCGATTTATAGCTTAGGGACATCTGTATTTCGGTCAGCACCGCGAGTTCGGAGGTGTCAGCCGTCATGAAACCGCGTTTTGCGGCGTCCAGCACGGACAAAGTGCGCGGAGTCGCCAGCACCAAAGTGCGTTCGGGGTCGCACCCGTCGAGGTCGGGGCAGAGGGTGAACGCGTCTTTCGGGCGCACCGTGACGGACACGGTGTTGCATCCCATCACCGCAACGTCCGCATTCGCGTGCAATATCCCTAGGGCGGCATGTGCGGCTTCGAAAAGTTCCGCCCGGCTTTTGCTGCCGAAGGGCATCCGCGCGTTGTCGGCGAGATAAAACCATGTGCACCCCGGGAGTTTTGCCCTGAGGAGAGCGAGAGTGGTCAGCCCTCCTATGCCGCTGTCATACACGCCTATCCGCACTGCCATACTTGAAAATGTATTCTTTCCTGCCGCGGATTATTCGCGATATGCCGATAAGGTGAGGGCGGCGAGAGCGCTTCGTGCGGCGTTACCTGCGCGCCTTGATACTATTTGAGATTTAGAGGATTTTTCGCTTGATTAAAACTTCGATTTATTGTATCATTGTTAGGAAAAATCCATTAGAGGTATTCCATGAAGACTTTCACAACCGATTTTATCCGCAACGTCGCACTCGTCGGGCACTCCGGTGAGGGCAAAACTTCCCTCGCCGAAGCCATGCTTTACATGACGAAGACCATAGACCGCCTTGGCAAGGTCGACGACGGCACCGCCACGATGGACTACGATGACGAAGAAGTCAAGCGTAAGATATCCATCAGCATGGCGCTCGGCTACGCCGTCAGGAACAACGTCAAGATCAACATCCTCGACGTTCCCGGCTTTTTTGACTTCGAAGGCGAGATGGTCGCGGCGCTTGCCGCTGCCGACAGCGCGATAGTCGTCACCAGTGCGTCCGGTTCTCTCACGGTCGGTACCGAGAAAGCGCTCGAAATGTGCCTGGAAAAGAGAGTCCCTGCGTTCATATTCGTCAACGCCGTCAACAAGGAAAACTCTGACTTCATGTCCACCGTTGACGCCATCACCGCAAAGTACTCCAAGGTCGTCCCTATCGAGCTTCCCATCATGGAAGGCGGCAAGATGACCGGTTACGTGGACGTCTTCTCCGGCGAGGGCTTCACTCTTGACGGCAAGAGCGTCGCAGTGCCTGCCGCGTTGGAGGCAAAGGCTGCCGAATATAAAGATAAGCTCATGGAAATGGTCGCCGAAACGGACGAGGAACTCATGATGAAGTTCTTCGACGGCGAAGCGTTCACCGCAGAAGAAATACAGAAAGGCGTGCATGCCGCCATCGCGAGCGACAGCTTTATCCCCCTCATGGCAGGCAACGCCACCACCTGCACCAGAGTGGACGGGCTCATGGACAAGATCGTGGATCTGCTGCCTTCTCCTGCTAAGGCGCACAAGCATAAAGCGGTCAAGGACGGCGCCACCGTGGAAGTCGCGTGCGACAGCAACGCACCTTTTGCTGCGCAGGTGTTCAAGTCCGTCGTCGACCCGTATGTGGGCAAGATGCTCATCCTCAAAGTCATCAGCGGCAAGCTGACAAGCGGCGACACCGTGTATAACAACACCGCGGAAAAGACGGAGAAAGTGGGCACCATCTACGTCCTCAAAGGCAAGAAGCAGGAGCCCGTCGACAGCCTCGAAGCAGGCGACATCGGCGCACTGTCCAAGCTGGTGTGCACCAACACCAACGACACCCTCTCTTCCCCCGACTTCAAGCTGGATTTCGAGAAGATCGATTTCCCGAAGCCCGTCATCTCCTATGCGGTGCGCGCGGCGAAAGACGAGGAGAAGGTCATCCAGGGGCTCATCAAGATGCAGGACGAAGACGCCACATTCAAGGTGGAAAAGAGCGCGGAAACGGGCGACGTTCTCATCAGCGGTCTTGGCGAGGCGCAGCTCGACATCATGTGCAAGCGCGTCAAGAATAAGCTGGGGCTCGACATCACTTGGCAGGAGCCCAGGGTCGCTTATCGCGAAACCATAAGAAAGACTGCGGAAGCGGAAGGTAAGCATAAGAAACAGTCCGGCGGCGCAGGGCAGTACGGCGACGTGTTCATCCGTTTCGAGCCCGGTGCAGAAGACGGCGAGTTCGAGTTCGTGGACGCGATAGTCGGCGGCGCCGTTCCCAGACAGTTCATCCCTGCCGTCGAAAAAGGTCTGCGCGAAGCCATCAAGAAGGGCGTTTTGGCAGGCTATCCCATGGTCAACATCAAAGCGACTCTCTATGACGGAAAGTATCACCCCGTGGACAGCAAAGAGATCGCGTTCATAACCGCCGCAAAGCTCTCCTATCAGGAAGCGTGCGCAAAGGCGTCCCCCTGCTTCCTCGAGCCCATCATGGAAGCGAAGATCACCGTCCCAGACGAGTATTTGGGCGATATCCTCGGCGATATGAACAAGCGCCGCGGTCGTATCCTCGGCACCGATATCGCGGAAGGCGGCAAGCAGATCATCACCGCGGAAGTTCCCCAGGCGGAAATGTTCCGTTACGCGACCGATCTGCGCAGCATGACGCAGGGCAGAGGTAAGTTCTCCATGGAACTCATCCGCTACGACGAAGTGCCTGCAAGCAACAACGCCAAGATAGTCGAAGACGCCAAGAAACGCGAGGAAGAGTCCAAGAAGTGACCCCTCGACCACCCGAACAAAAAAGCCACCGTGGGAACGGTGGCTTTTTACGTAGACCGATAAGCAAGACAAGTGACGCGTCCCTAGCGGAGCTCTGCGCCGCCTGACCCGGTTCTTATAACGCCTGACCGGGTTCTTGTCATTCCGGTCCGACATGAGGCATAAACGGCTCAGATCACGATCAATTTTTCTCGACAAGCATGGGCAGGACGCGTTCTATAAGTAATCCGAACCGGAGATCCACTTTTTCCTGCACCGAAACGCGGATGCATTCTTTGCAGAAATCGACAGCGATCTGCGCCGCTTTTTCAAACGGTACGCCTGCGAGCAGTTTCCCTATGAACGCGGAAGAAAGGCAGTCGCCGGCTCCGTGTATGTATTCTTTGAAACTTTCGTTCATTTCAAACGCGATCTTCCCGGCGCACAGTGTGGCAGTGCCTTGTTTTCCGTCTTTCATGATGCCGGAGAGCAGCACGCGCCCGAACCCGTTGTGGTTGAGTATTTTGAGTATCATGCGCGCATTGGCGACATTGGGCTCCAAACTCATGTCCAGTCCTGCCAGCATTTTGCCTTCGGTAAAGTTGGGCATCACTATGTCGGCAATGCGGCAGAGTTCGAACATTTTATCGCGGTAGGCGTCGTCGAAGATCTTATATAGTTCGCCGTTTTCCGCCATAGCCGGGTCAACGGCTATGAGGGCTCCTTGCTTTTTGAGGTCGCGCGCGATCTCAATTGCGGCACCCGCCGTTTCCATAGAGCCGAGAAACCCCGTGTACAGGCAGTCGAATTTGATGCCGAGCTTTTTCCAATGCGCATAAGAAGGCAGCATATTTTGGTAAAGGTCGGTGTAAGTGAAGCCCTCTATGCCGTAAGTTTGCGTGGAGAGAAGCGCCGTGGGCAGCCCCACTGCGTCATGTCCGCAAGCACACAATATAGGGAGCGCGGCGGTGAGAGAGCAACGCCCGACGGAGGAGTAATCCTGAATGGTCAAAATTCTTTTATCCATACATTAAGTCTAGCACCGAAAGACGGTTTTTTCAATAGCGGATCGGAGGAAGAAAACCGTCACATTTTTGCAAATTGTCGGTTTAGTTTCCCGTCGTGCGTGCGTTTTGCAAATGTGTTCTGGCTGTGTGACCTACGTGCGACATTAATCTCGGCTGCTATAAAAGTGTTGCAAAAGCGGAGGATAGATGATATACTGTCATGGCTGCGCTAGACGGGGAGCCGGCGGTGCCCTGTGAACTGCAATCCGCCATAGCAGTGTCGAACGCCGTCCGAGGCTTTTCGTATGGAAGGCTGCGCCATATAAGGGGTGTCGATAGCAAGGTCCCGTGCAACTGCATACTGCGAACCGTGTCAGGGCTTGACCGCAGCAGCACTAAGCAGGCGTTGCCGTGTGCCACGGGGGAACTTTGAAGGAGCTACCTGTACGGTTTCCGTTTCGGTACGGACTGTCGGAGTCGGTGCGCAGCAAACGAAACGCCGCAGAGTGCGGCGTTTCGTTTTTCATCTTTTCTTATTTCTGTTTGTGAATATTTTATGTACGGAGTGATATCCCTCTGTCTGTCGGCGCATATATCAACGCGCATTAGTCGGCGCTGTTAGTTGCTGCCGAGGGCAGAAGCCCGGGAGCCCCTCACTTCACATCGCGTTTTTCGTTTAGGAGCAGACCGCCGCCGAAGAAGAGTGCCGTCCAACCTGCCATGCTCCCGAAAGCGATGCCTGCTTCGCGCGCGGTGAAAGTATGCGCATACGAAAGCGCGTCAATGCAGTAGTACGGGTCGAGCAGCATATATACGAATTTCCCGGTGGTGTCTACGCCCGTAGGCTGCATTGCAAGTGCGACCTGCACCACGGCAACGAGCACATCGCCGAGCACTATCAGCATGGCGATCAAGGTCGCCATGGAAGCGGCGCGCGAGCGGACGACAAAGCATACCGCGGTGTATATCGCGGAGAGCGTCACTGCGAGGAAAAGATAGGAGCCGAAGGCGTCCGCGGTGTAGGCATGCAACCCGTCAAGTGCGCTTTTTTCCAGCCCCGACACCTCGGCGGCGACGGCGCACATCGCGAAGGACAGGCACACGTATATGACGGAAAGCGCACTTATAACGATGAATTTCGAGATGTAAAGGTCGGTTTTATGCACTCCGCGTCCGATGTAGAGGCGCGCCATGCCCGTCGAAAATTCGTTGCCGATGAAGAGCGCGGCAATGATGGGAATGAGGAAAAATACGCCCGTGGAGGAGGGGGCGCCGTTCAACATGCCGTGCACCACGGTGAGGGTGAAGGCGTCGGATACCGCGTCAGAGGACACGCCTCCTTCTTCGACGGGGACGGAATCCAGAAGGGAAGTGAGCGCGCTTTCCGCAACGGCTAACAGGAGCGTCAAAAAGAGCATCACGGCAATGCCGATGTAAACGCTCTTCATTTTGGAGAGCTTCAGAAAATCGGAAGCGAGCAACGAGAAAAACTTTTTTATCCTGTCCATACTCACCTCACATCAAGTCGATGAACGCCGATTCGAGGTCGCCGCTCGCTATGCTTATTTGCATTATCGGCACGTCTGCCGCGGCGAATATCGCGGAAACGGAAGCCACATCGGCGCCCGTGCGGAAGATCTCCGCCGTATTGCCGCGCAGCGTAAATTCTTCTTCGCGGAAGTGTTCTTTCAGGGCGGCAAGGGCTTTTTCACGATCGGCGACCACGGCGCGTATTCGCGGACGAGCAAGCGAAGTCAGTTCATCTCCGCGCATTTCCGCGACCAGTTTCCCGTCGCGCATCACGCCGTAAGCGGTGGCGATCCTCCCGAGTTCCCCCAAAAGATGTGATGACACCAGTATGGTCGTTCCCCGTTCTATGTTCAGGCGTTGCAGAAGCTCGCGGATCTGCAATATCCCCGTGGGATCCAGCCCGTTTACGGGTTCGTCCAACAGGAGCAGATCGGGATCGCCGACAAGCGCCATCGCGATGGCAAGGCGCTGTTTCATTCCCAGCGAAAAATTGCGGACGCGTTTTTTATCGCAGTCGGCAAGACCCACGAGGGAGAGCAGGTCGTCTATCGCGGCAGTTTGTCCCGTCGCCAGAGCGTATGCGCGAAGATTGTCTTTTGCGGTGAGCCCGGGATAAAACGCCGGTTGCTCGACAAGAGAACCGCATTTCGCCCGTGCGGCGGACAGCGACGCGGAGTCGCTTTTGCCGCCTATTTCTATGCTGCCGCTCTCGGTGGACGCAATGCCAAGTATAAGACGCATGAGAGTAGTCTTGCCTGCGCCGTTTTTGCCGATGAGCCCGTATATCTCGCCGCGGCGCACGGTCATGCTCACATCATCGACGCGTTTGACGCCGCCGTAACTCTTTGAAAGGGAATGTGTCGCAAGTGCGACGTCCAAGTTATTTTCCATGCTATCAGCATAGCCTTGCGCGGCGCGGCTGTCAAGCGCGGAAAACCTGCGCCGGAATACTTTTCTTATTCCGCTTCGCTATGACAAAACAAAAAACCTAAAACGACTTGCACGCAAAGTGGTTCGTTTTAGGTTTAGTGTGGTGGAGAGGTTTCTCTTTTGGACGAACAATGAATTTCATCTACAGGTGTTATTTGTTGAGCAGACTTTATAATATTCCGGATAGACTTGTCACTTTCTTTTTTAGGCGGATCGATGGGCGTGGTGAAATGATAATTGATTATTATCTTATTGTCGTCTATGAGTATGCTTTTTATCAGATGTTTGACCAAGGCCTTTCGAAAAGCAAATGTAGTCGGGTCGCCAGTGACAGCGTTCTGTATGAATCGATATACATTGTCTGGAGTGACATAAAGATGCGAGCGTTGTCTTTCCATATCGATGTCAAAGTCCAGTTGAGTGATTTGTGTTTCCAGTTCTTTCAGCCGTATTTTTGTTTGTTCGGCAATTATGCCTTGTTCAAGGGTGGCAATAAGATTGCGCGAGGCTTTCAGAGCAGCATTGCGTTTTGACTCAAGCGCTTTCAATGCGGTATCTTGTTTTGTTGCGTTTTCAAGTCTGACACAAATTTCTTTTGCCAAATAATGAAGCGAATCCTCATTGGAGAGCAATTCCAAAGTCTTATTGATAACAAGGTCTTTTAGTTCCTGCTTCCGGTAAGAAGGGAGGGAACAGCGGTTCGATTTATTGTTTTTGCCATTGCATACGTAGTAATAGTGTTTGGTTCCCCATCTGCTTGTGCCGCTAATACCTTTCAATGAGTGATGACATTTGGCGCAGTAAAGTTTTCCGGAAAGAATGTACTCAAATATATCTTTTTTCTTTCCGGGAGCGATTTTATTACTTTCATGGATTATACAAGCACGTTGCCAAGTATCATCGTCAATTATTTTTGGATGAATATTCTCGTAAACGGTATTCTGGTGTACGGTCTTGCCATTGTAGCAGCTGTTTTTCAGCATTTAATAAATGGCTTTGACTTTCAGATATTCCCCGCGTTTGTTTCGAATGCCTCGTCGTTTTAGTTCAGTGGCAATATATTCGGCGGTATAACCTTGTAAAAAGAGCCGGAACATGTCTTTGACAGCTTCACCCTCTATAGGGTTTATTACTAACTTTTTATTGATCACATCATAGCCAAAAGGGATAGCTCCGCCGGTGTAGTTCCCTTTCAGGTAACTCTCTCTAAGGCCGCGCAGTATTTTTTGTGACAGTTCGGCAGAGTAGTATTGGTTCATACCTTCCAAACAACAAAATGGACATAAAGTTGTTCGGAGGGGTTGTTGTGTGTAAGGGCTACAAAATGCTATCGATGTCTATCTTGTAATAGATATGTACCTCTTGCGGTTTGCCCGTGACTGTTTCTTTGCCGCCGATGACAAGTTTCTCGAATAGCTCCAGACAGAGCTCTCTTGTCAGTTCGGGGGCATTGATGTGTTTTTTCATTCGCCGTATAAACTCGTCCACGTCGGTTGCCGCTCGCTGCTTTTCTTCAAGTCCCTGCGTAAGATAAGAAATCCGTTCTTTCAGTTCCGTTTGCTCTGCGGTGTACTTGTCGATCAGCTGCAAGCACACGTTTTCGGGGATCTTACCTGCGACCTTTTCTTCGAACGCCGCGCTTATGAGCTTATCGAGTTCTGCAACGCGCTGTTCCGTTCGCTTGAGTTCTCTTTTAACGTCGGATTGGTTTTTGTCGGCGAGCTTTGCGGTATGTTCCAGAAACTTCCGCCTGAATTCCCGTTCGTCGGCAACGATTTTCTGTGCTTTGTCTCTCACGTCGTTCAGCACGATCCGCTCTAACACCGAGACCGTTATAAAATGACTGAAACAGGCGGACGAGCCGCAGCGCGAACGTGTTCCGCAGTTGAAGTTGAAATAGGGTATGTCTTTCGGCATATTCCAACCCAAACGCATTTTTGCACCGCAGTCTGCGCAGTACAGTAAACCCGAAAGCGGATGCATATAGCCGCGTTTTGTACGTTTGCCGTGACTGACGGAAGACTCTACCTCTTTCACTCTGTTCCATAACTCTTTGGATATGATCGGCTCATGCGCGTTTTCGATCACGATCCAATCTTCCTTCGGCCGCCGTTGCCACTTATGATTCTTGTAGGAAACGGTGGTAGTCCTGTGCTGTGCCAGAGTACCGATATAAGCCGGATTATCCAAGAGCGTGCGGAGAACGGAAGTGTTCCATAGGTGCAGCGAAGCGGGTACGGTCGTAACGCCAGTCTTTGACAGCCTGTAATCGTTTGGCGTCAATACCTTTTCGGCGTTCAGGACATCCGCGATCTTTCTCGGCGTCAGTCCTTGCGCCCGCATTTCAAATATCCGCTTTACGACCGGCGCGACTTCTTCGTTTACTTGCAAGGTGCGTTTCTCGTCCGTTCCGAGTATGTAACCGTATGGGGCATGAGACATTCCGTTTTTGCCCTTCTTGGCGTTTTGGATGCGCACGGCACGAAGTTTCTTGCTTGTGGCGGCAGCCCACCATTCATTGAATACGTTTGTGATGGGCATCATATCCATGGCGGCGGTATCTTTGTTCTCGGTGTCGATGTTGTCGGATAAGGCGATAAACCGGATGCCGAAAGCGGGGAACACGTAATCGAGATACTGTCCGACCATAATGTAATTCCTGCCGAAGCGGCTCATGTCCTTTACAAGCACGGTATTGATGACGCCTTGCTTGGCGTCGTCCAAGAGCCGTTTTACGCCGGGACGGTCGAATGTCGTTCCCGAAATGCCGTCGTCCACATAGATATCGTAGAGCGTGAAGCCTTGTTTTTCTATGTATTCGTTCAGGATCGCCTTCTGGTTCTCGATGGACAGCGATTCGCCCGTGCGTTCGTCGTCGCGGGAAAGTCTTACATACATGCCGACGATGTAGTCTTTGTTGTTTTGCTTCGATGTCATTTCTTTTACTCCTCTGAATCGAAGCGGCTTTTTATTCGGTGTGCTTTTATTATACGGCAAAACACACAAAACATCAAGCCGCCCGTGCGGTCAGTCTGTCGGGTGATCCGTTTCTGCAAGCGTTTGTCTGAAAGCGTGATCGCAGATGATTTTTTTGAAATCCTTCTTGCCTGCATAATGACTGACAACGATATATCTTTTGCCGCCTATGAGTTCCTCACGGACGGTTATCCTTTCTTTTCTCGAACAGTTCGATTGCATTTTTAACTCCTTTCAAATTGCTTTGTCGGGAATGAAAAACGCAGTCTTGCTGTCGGAATAAGAGCGCACCGGTTCTTATTCGTTTCTCATTCTTTGTTACGGTTGTTTGTTAGATTATCGCTTTGCCTATGTGAAGCCCGTGCAAGGCAGATATTTAAGCGATTTTTGCATGGCTGTTTCCTCCTTTTGCGGATAGGTTGTACTTGTCGGAATTTCCGACAGGTTGACCCTCGCTTTCTCCTTTCGTGGAGAGGGTACACTCCAAAGAGGCAAGGTTTCTTGCCACTTTGAAAAAGTTTTTCGTTTGTTTTTCCACATGGTACCCGTCAAATAGGAAGGCTATTTTCCTATTTGAAAAGATTTTTGAAAAAGTTATGTATATAGAGAACATGGGGCTTTTTCGCTGTTATCCGTATATGGCGGAATACCTCGCGCGCATTTTCTCGAAGTACTCATATACCGTGCTTACCGCTCTGGAAAGCTGTTTCGCTATCTCGGGATAGCTCAAGCCGGACATACGATAATCGAGTGCAAGACTCATATTTTCAGTGAGGTTCAGGGAAGCCGCGATCTCGTCTGCGCGTGAGAAGTCCTGTTCCTCGTCTGTTTGATATTCATATACGAGTTCAGGTTCTTCTTTCGTGAATTCAAAGCATTGACATCTGCAAAAGGCTCTGTGGCCTCTTGCCAGCATTCTCGTGACAATGCGATAGCATTCTATTTTTATTGTCCTCGGCTTGCCTTTTTTGGAGATATACAGGACGTCGTCCGGATGCTCTCCGAAGTGGCCGCATAAGAATAACGCCACGCTTTGGACGAAGTCGTAACTGTCCGAAAAGATATATTCGGGCTCGTGTTTGCCGAAGATGTCCCGGCAAAGGTTTTTATGCGCTTTTTCCGCGTAATACCCATAATATCCTATGAGCGCTTTGGTCTCGCGCATGGCTATGAGTTCCGCCATTACCGCTACATTGTCCGGAGATATTTGCTCCGTAAGGACTTTGAAATCTCTTATCACTTTCTTTTGTTCCATTTTCTTTCACCTCTTGAATTGGATTTGCCTTTTTCGGGCAACAGGCGGGGCAGCATGGGACGGTGAAAAGAAAGCAAATTCCCTGTCGGTCTGCGGAAGTCAACGGAACAAAGACAAAATCGTTGCGTTAAAGGCTCGCAGAACGGCTTATATGCGAAAAAAGAGCCGAGCAAGGGAACTTACCTTACCAGACTCTCGAATGGTTTCTATGGGTGTTTTAAGCGACGATTTTGCGACCGTTGACTTGCGCGAGGACTATGCTAACTTAAGCCTGCCGAAAGAGGCAAAATTCAAGAGGTGAACGGAACGGCAAAACCAATAAGGAGAAAGGATCGCACGGCGGAAAAGCGGCAGCCGATCCCAAGCGGTTTAGCGGGGACGGCTCCGCGCCGCCGCGCTTTCGGTTTGGTTTTTCGTTTTATTTTTGTTGTCTTTTTCGTGGCGTGTGCTTGGCTGCGACGCCCGAGCGCGAAGCGCGAAGGTTTGTGGTGCGGCAATGCCGCACCACAATGCCTAAAAGCCGCACTTGTTTATTCAAACACCCGCCATAGTGCCATAAGATTTTTTACGTATGATTTTTGCTTTTTGCTTCAAAAAGTGCTATAATTATATTGTATACTGATGCGCATACGACGATCCTTGCCGGCAATAGCAGCACGGCAACGACCCCTTATCCAAGCAATATCATGACCTTTGCATTACGGCAGAGTTTTTGTTTTTGAACCCACCTGCTTTTGCTTATTGCGGATAAAAGTTTTTCTGACAAGCGCAGATATAGTAAAGGGCTCACGAAGCTGCTTTTCGGCTCACGGTCTTTTATTGCCTGAAAGCTATTGTAAGTAGAGCAATCTTGATTTTAACGCGATCACATGATATACTTTTTACGGAGGCGTCAATGAAAGATACCGCTAAAAAAGTCATAGCCGCATTATCTGTCGCTGTAATCGTATTGACCATATTACTGGGAGGTGCCATAGCGGTTTCCGTAATTGTTGTTTCGCCCGGGCGCAGCGACGGTACTGCGTGGTTTTATGTAGACGGCACGCTTTATCGTGCCGTTAAAGTCGAAAACGGCACCGTGAGCTGTCCCGATGTACCTACGGTCGCGGGCATGGTATTTGACGGTTGGTACTCCGACGCTGACTACACCGGACAAAAAACGACCTTCCCCGCACTGATCGACGGCGACACGGCATTCTATGCGCGACGCATACCTATCTCCGAAACCGACAACGGTTATATGTCCGCATCGATCGCAATCGACGGATCCGTTGTCGTTGCCGATAAAATGAAGCCTGTTCACGGTATCAATAACGGTCCTGTAAACGGTATCGGAATATTCGATGAGCCGTATATCGACGCTTCGGAATATTTTGCGAATATGGGAACTCCTTTCGTACGTTTGCACGACACGGAATATCCGTTCGGAAGAGACGGCTATGTCGACATACACTGCGTCTTCCCCGACTTTTCCGCCGATGAAAAGGACATAACCAATTACGACTTCGATAAGACGGACGAATATGTGCGATCGATACTTACCGCCGTACCGGATGCCGAGATCATTTACCGTTTGGGAGAAAGCATAGACCATACGGGCTCAGGCGGTTATACCGTAGTCCCGGAAGACATTGTCAAGTGGGCAAATATCTGCACGGAAGTCGTACGTCACTACTTTTACGAGTATGGCATTCGATATTACGAGATCTGGAACGAACCCGATCAATCGGCAATGTGGAACGGCACTCTCGAACAGTATTACGAATTATATCGCGTAACTGCGCAGGCTATCCGGGAAGAATTCGGGGAGCAAGTCAAAATCGGAGGACCGGCGCTTGCGACAAGTACTACCGAAACCATCGGGGCTTTTCTTAAAGCCGTCGGTGGCTATCCTCTGGATTTTCTGTCCGTTCATGCCTATCGTAGCGATCCTGAACAATACAACTCCGATCAGTATTCCGTTTTTAAGAATATGCTCGCGGAACACGGCTATTCAAATGCGTTGCTCATACTTGACGAATGGAATTTCGTATCGGGATGGGACGAAGGATCTCTCGCTGACAGCTACCGCATTATTTCTTCGAACAAATCTGGGGCGTATGTTGCCGCCTCGCTGATCGCTCTCCAAAATTCGGCTGTCGACGCCGCTTTGTACTACGATTCGCAGATGACCGGTATGTGGTGCGGCCTTTACTACAAACCGTACTTCGATATCGGCAACGAAAGTCTTTCCGAATTGATCGAAGCGTATATGGCAGGCGGCGCGGAGGCATTGAATTCTTTTATGCGCAAGCTGCTCGAAGAATACAAAGACGAACCATTACAACCGCTGTCAGGTACGTATGCGATGAGCGCATATGATCGACTCTATTCGATGACTTCCCCGATGCAACTCAGCGTCACTACGTCCGGGCATGGGTTGTGGGCGATCGCGGTCACCGATATATCAGACGGAACAACCGGGATGCTTGTTTCCAACTGCGCCGACACGGGTAAAAATATCGTGACAAACATCAGCGGCGCGGATATTCCGAACGGAACTGTCGTATCGGGTACTGTTTGGGAATGCTCTGCCGACGGAAAGCCGCTCAATGCAACCATTACGGATGGCACGGCGGAATTTGCCTTGGGACCGTATTCATTCGCCTATTTCGAAGTACAGGCGTAGCGCACTTGTATGCCTGACTGAAAAAACCGCCGCACTCAAAGATGAATACGATGGCGTGACAAAAGAGATCGAAGATATTTATTACAAAGGCTTTTCGGACGAGGAGGTCGAGCAATTTGAAAGCTATCTGAAACGCATCCTCAACAATTTGGGAGGCTGATATGGACGAAGTAAAGATACGCGATATACGGGTAAAAACCGTACTCACAAAATCGAACCTGCCCATAGCCGGTTACTCGGTAAACCCCTATGTAGGCTGCACGCACGCCTGCAAGTATTGCTATGCCTGTTTCATGAAACGTTTTACGGGGCATGACGAGCCGTGGGGAACCTTTCTCGACGTCAAGCATTGGGAGCCGATCAAAAACCCGCAGAGGTACGACGGGCAGACGATGATCGTAGGCTCGGTCACGGACGCTTATAATCCGCAGGAGGAAATGTTCCGCCGCACGCGCGCCTTTTTAGAGCAGATGCAGGGCAGCAGAATAAACCTTATTATCACCACCAAGTCAGATCTTGTGCTGCGCGACCTCGATTTGATAAAGACTTTCCCGTCTCCCCTTATAAGTTGGTCGATAAACACACTCGACGAAAATTTCAAGAACGATATGGACAGCGCTGTTTCCATAGAGCGCAGGATTGCGGCAATGAAAAAGTGCCACGAAGAAGGCATACGAACAACCTGCTTTATATCGCCCATATTCCCTGAAATCACCGAAGTATTTGACATTATTGAAAAAATCAAGGACTTCTGCGACTATATCTGGCTGGAAAATCTGAATCTGCGCGGCAATTTCAAGGCAGACGTCATGAACTATATTGAGGAAAAGTATCCCCCTCTTTTGCCGCTGTACCGCGAAATCTATAATAAGAACGATACGACCTATTGGAAGATATTAGACCAAAAGGTTGCGGACTACGCCTGCGCAAACGATTTCATGTATGTAATCGACGAAGAACCTTTCCTGCGCAACCCCACAGGCAAACCCATCATTATAAATTACTTCTATCATTCGCAGATAAAGCAATCTGCTAAAAAATAATCGCAGTACCCGTCAAAACCCTTTTGAAACGAAAAATTGAATCTGGTGGTGTAGCAATACTTGATAAAAAGTGGCCATAAAAATATGTGACAGTGGAGACATATTACAGCATTCCAGCTTTTCCAACAGAGCTACGTGAAGTGAGCAGTCTGTTATACGAATTTTTACATAATGCCGGATTCGACTCGATTGTGGCTAAATACGAATTTGCCCCCTTTGAAATCAGAGTACAATCTGTTGTGAGAACATTCATCGACAAAGTGTTTGCCGTTTGCGACTGCTACTTGGACGGGAGAGTGACGGAACACTCGAGGCATCTGTACGATATTTACAAAATTTATCCGCACATAAAATTCGATGACGAATTCGGAGAATTGGTTGCACAGACTCGGGAAGTACGCCGCAATAGTCAAAAAAGCTCTGCAGCTGAAGTTGGAGTTGATATAAGCCGCTTACTTCAAGAAATAATTGATCGTAAAATCTATAAAAGTGATTACCGAGATATTACGCAGAAATTGTTGTTTGAAGAGGCGGATTATGATGCGGTTATAGGGACATTACAAGATATTGCAATTAAAAATTATTTCGCTTGAATTATGTGACTATTATGAAATCATATATCCTGCATTGAGCACTTCTGGCCAAAGTGAGGAGAGAGGGGTGCCGTTGATGTGGGCTTTTTCGTAGAAGGCGGTGACGGAAGGGTATATCTGATAGGTTTCGAGAGAGTGGAAGAGATAGAAGTGAACGGAGTCGTTTTCTCTTATCAGCACGCCGTAAGTTTTGCCGTCGTAATCGAACTGCATTTCCTTGTAGAACTTTAAGCCTTTTATAAAATCTTCAAAAGAGGGAGAGAGAGGTTGCCCTTCCGCGAAAAGCCGTTTTGCTTTGTTGAAAGAAACGGTATTCGGGTAGCGGACATCGTCGGGGTATTTGTCATACTCCCGGTTTTGAACCCAGCCGCAGTTTTCGCAAAAGCCGTTGCCGTACGGGTCGACAAGGACACTTTTACCGCAAACTTGGCAGGGCGCTTGAATTTTGGAATTCCGGTTAGTCATTTTTTTCAGCGTCGAGGGCACAGTCGGTTGCCGTTGATTGTGTGAGGGGATGGATCTGCTACATAAAGATTTTAATATATTGCGGTGATAAAATCAACGGTTGCGCTGCGATTTAGTGTCAAATTCCGATTAAAAAATTCAGTAATGGCGGAGAGGAAACAGACGCTTCGAGTTTTGCGGATTCCAGTAACGGCGGATTGAGCGAAGCGGAATGTTGCGCAGTGAAAAATGAGGCGGGCACAACAAAACCGTTGACAAAATCGTTTGATTGTGTTGTATTGAATATGATAGCGAATTTTTCAATATCGTATTCCGTTGCCGCGTCGGGCGGACGAGCGGGAGGAGGAAGGGGTTGTGGATTTCGACATCGTGAAGTTCAACAAAACATATCGCGGTACAAAGTGGTTTGCGGAGGAGAGCAAATATTTCGACGCGTTCCTTCGCGACATACAGGACGACGAACTGATGAGCCACATAAAATTCTGCAACGATGTTCTGCAGTTGCCTCCCATATATGTCTATGTCAAGAGCAGGAGTGACATATTCGAAAGAGAACTGGAACGCAAGGAAAAGCTGGCGCTCGGGGCGTGTTTCGGATATTTGTTTCAGTACGGAGAATATGCCGACGAATACGGTGAGGGCAGCGCGCGTTCGGTATGGGTGGGGGATAAGATCACCGGAATAAAGACGGCGAGTTATTTCGTCGGGAGGGGGAAGTGATGGGCTATACCTGCGGGGAAATAGTGCGCGCGTTTCGCTCGAGCATCAAGCCGTCCTACGAGCGCGCGGAGGTCAATTATGCGGGCAAAACAGCCGACACCGGGGAATATTACACCGAGGTAATCGCAAGTCTGCTTCTCGACGGCGAGCAATTGCGTTTGCCCGAGGGTGAGGTGCGCGACTCTTTTGCGTTCGACGGGCACGACGGCAGCAGCGAAAGGAACAAATCCGTGCGCAACGAAGAAAAATTCTGCCTTGCGCGCTTCAACCGTCGCGCGGAGGAAATCTTCAAATTCGGGAGAATAGTCAACTATCAGGTGAACATCCTGAAGCGATTGAAAATCAATGTCGACCTTGTCGCATACGACGAAAACACTGCGACGCTGACGCTCGTGGAAGTCAAGGGAAGCGATGTGGAGGGCGCGAACAGGTCAAAGGAAACTTTGCTTCGTTGCGTACTGGAAATAGAGACATATTTCAGGCTGCTTGCGCCACACCGCGAAAGACTGTTCGCGACGCTTGCCGCCGCCGACAAAATACCTTGGGCAAAAGACGCCAAACGCCTGCAAAAGGCGGTGTGGGTGAAATCGGACAGCCGAGCCGCACAAGAGTGGCGGGAAATAGGCGAAAGACCCGCTCTCGGGAAACTGATCGAAGCGCTGGGAACGAGAATAGAGACATATTGAAAATGCGGCGCAAAGCCGCTTTTCGGTTGGACAATATGATATGGAAATAATAATATCATATATAAATTGGAGGCAGGAATGGTATTTTTCGAAATGGGTAAAGAGGACGGGAAATTGCGCTTTATAAGAGCAATCGACATCGTGGACGGAGATCTCAAGGGAATGTTCGAGGAGTACGCGGGAGAAGAGCGCGTTCCGTCGGACGGGGAGGAGCGTTCAGGACAAACGGAGAAGGACATAGTGTACAAGTTCCGCGATTTTCTTAAGGCGCAGGGCGCATGGAGCGAAGAAACCGACGGAACGCAAGCCGCTGAAATCCGTGTGAGGTGCGCGAGTTTCGATCAAAGCCGGGATTTGCGGGTGTTGCTGCGCGATTGCGGGTTGAAAGGGCACTATGCCATTTCGGGCATGAAGACGGTGGGCGAGCCCTGGCAAGATATGGTGGAAGTGCAAAAATACGCGATGGCGTGCAGGTTTCGTCTCGGCGCGGAGAAATTCAGTTTCGAAGATGTGAAAAAGCTCTTCGGGATAACTGCGGACGGAATTTTTGCGGTGAGTGAAATGTATTTCAAAATCACGGACCTTTGGCAGAGAGAACTTACGGCGGAAGAGAGCGAGACGCTGTGCGACACCATAATTTCAATGCCGTGCGAAAAAGTGAATCTGAACGGAATCGAATACGGTCTTGCCACGGACATGGCGCGTCTGCTTGTGTTTGCTCCCGACAAGTTCAGGCAGACGATGACCTATCTTGCGAGGAATTGCGGCAATCGGGACGGCACGAGTTGGGACAGGCGATACTTCGTGGACAGGGTGGGCCGCGCGGCGCGGAAACTTTACGGGGAACGCGGCGGCGAAATGTTCGAGCAAAATTTACCCGACGCCGTCGGAGAGGTGTATCCGCGCGAACTCACTTATCGCATACTCGACGGCGAAGGCAAAATCGGCGCCAACCTTATTGAAATTGCCTACCGACAAATCAGAATCCTCGTGGAATGCGGGGTGGAACTCAATCCCACGGCGGAAGGCACGGCTCTGCGCGAAAGAGTGGTGAAAAGCGGGGATTACAATGCGTGTTTCGTGACGCATTATCATGCCGACCATGCGGGGATCATTGCGGATATGGATATGTCGATGAGATGTATCGTGTATGTCGGTTCGCGCACCAAAAGAGTGCTGGAATCGCTGTGTCGCCGAAAATTTCGCAATGTGGTAGGGCAGGACGGCGCGAAAAAATTCGGCGGTGTGACGGTCACTCCGTTTGTGTGCGATCATTCCGCGCTTGACAGTCGTATGCTGCTTTTCGAAGCGGACGGGAAAAGCGTGCTTTATACCGGCGATTTCCGCGCGAACGGGCGCAAGAGTTTTCCCGCTTTGCTCGAGCGCCTGCCCGAAAAGGTAGATGTCCTCATTTGCGACAGTACGGCTATGGGAAAGGGCGAGAACAAATCGGAAAGACAGCTGGAAAAGGAATTCCGAGAGGTATTTTCCGCGACGGACGGCGATGTGTATGTGTTGACATCGGCCACCAATTTCGACCGCATAGTCACCGTCTACAAAGCCTGTCGCAAATGCGGAAAGAAACTCGTCGTCGACGGCAGACAGGCGGAAATACTCAATGCCGCGGGCGGCAGTATCCCGCACCCGCGTTCGCATACGGGCTTTGTCGTGGAGGGCGGCGACGCGAGTGCGCTTGCCGACATCGCGGGCGGGTATGTAATGCTTGTGCGTTCGTCGATGGGGGAGATTTGCCGCAATCTTCTGCGAGTGCGAACAGAAGCAACGCTGGTTTACTCAATGTGGAAAGGCTACGAGGAAAAAGGAGCGATGAAAAATTTTCTCGACATTTTCCGAAACGGCGGAGTGCGGAAGGAATATATACACACTTCCGGTCACGCGGACGGGAACGCGGTACGCAGGCTTGTCGAAAGGGTCAAGCCCGACGAAATACATTATGTACACGGGGTGAATTATGAGAGTTGAAACGGGAATATTCTGGGTAATCAGAGGAGAAATCGTTTTCGACCGCGAGAGCAGGGAGGTCGGAGAGGGTGAGGATTTCGTAAACTATTCCAAATCCCATTTCGATATGTGGGAAAAACTTGCGGCAGGAAAAAAAATTAAAGGCAGAAGGGTGTGGGGCGATTTCGTCACTTTTCCTCGCGGCAGACTGCTTTACGATGTGAGAGCAAGGAGATATGTCCTGTATGCGGACAAATGCGTCACTCCCTCCGATGTCCGCAGAATAAAAAAGGCGTTGGGGATAGAGAGAAAACGCTGCGAAGTGCGAGTCGACGAGCATTATTCCTGCGATAAATGCGAAGAGGAAAAACGGAAACTCACGGAAGTCGAGGAAAACGGTTTCTGTCTGCAAGAGGGATACCGCCTTACTTGGTATAAAGGAAACGATGAGAATGTTGTCATCCCCGAAACCTTGAGCGGCAAAAATCGGAAGTCATAAAATGAGTTTTCTGCGATTGTCGGAGTCTTCGCCCGACATTGGTTTTGTCTGCGGTATATTTTGAAAAAGCATTGTCAACAGCCCTGAAACAGAATTTTTCAAAAACCGACATTCTCAAAAATTGCCGTAATGTCATCTGTACGATCATTTTGACATTCTCAAACGATTATATAACGGAGGCAAATTGGCGTCGGCAAACTTGGCAAAGAAGCAATGCACCGAAAATGGTACATTATCAATATTACAATTAATCAAAGGTAGTAGGACAACACATATACATTCAATATAAAAAAGCAGTTGAAATGTATAAATTTCGATGGTAGAATTAAGCGAGGAGAGGGAACATGTCCTCGGAAGCGAAAAAAACACTTATTGTAAGACTTTATCAGGTGCTTAACGAATATTCTGACGCCGAGCATCCGTTGACCCAGAGCGAGATAATCGACCTGCTGGACAAAAATTACGGGGTAGAGGCGGAAAGAAAAGCGATAGGCAGGAACGTATCGTGTCTTATGGAAATGGGCGTTGACATTGTGAACACGCGCAAAGGATGTTATCTTGCCGAAAGACCTTTCGAAAATTCGGAGTTGCGTATCCTCATCGACAGCGTGCTGTGCAGCCGTCACATAAACGCGGCTCATTCCAAAGAGTTGATCGAAAAACTGATAAAACTCGGCGGACGCAATTTCAAGGCGCATGTCAAGCATGTTTTTTCGGTGGGCGACTGGAGCAAATCCCAGAATACGGCGTTTTTTTACAATGTCGATCTCATCGACGAGGCAATAGAAAACGACAGACAGATAACCTTCGATTACAACAAATACGGCATCGACAAAAAGCTTCACAAGTCCAAATCCCACAAAGTGAGCCCCTATCAGATGATACTGCGCAATCAGCATTATTTTCTTATGGCGTATGAAGAGTATTGGGGGAATGTGACCTTTTACAGGGTGGATAAAATCAGCAACATTCATATACAGGAATCTTCTCGAACTCCGCTTCGTGAAGTAAAAGGATATGAGCACGGAATAAATTACAAAGAACTTGCTCTTTCGCGTCCGTATATGTACGCGGATAAGCCGGAAACGATATCGCTCACTTGCCCCGAATGGTTTTTTGACGAAATTGTGGATTGGTTCGGGACGGACGTGGGTGTCAAAGCAACCGATGATAAAACAATCCAGGTGACCTTGACGGCAAGCCCGAGAGCAATGGAATATTGGGCGATGCAGTATTGCAATTATGCGGAAATAATGTCGCCACAGCACCTTCGTGACAGCATAAGAGAAAAACTCGCCTCCGCGGCGGAAAAATATATGTAGTACAAGGAGTAGAAGATGCAGGAAGAAGAGCGAAAAAACATCGGGGAACTGATGGATAAAGTTGAGGGAAAAGTATCTGAATTGAAGTACGATGCGACATTCTCTTTTCCGAACATATTTATCATGGAAGACATTGTGCGCGACGAGACAAAAATGTGCAAGTTTTTATCACGGTTGTTAAATGCGGAATATAACCCGGAGTACGGCGCGCAGATGATCGTATCGTTTCTTACGGATGTTATGCATTTTGACAAGGAAACGATTGGAGACGAAAAAAGCTGGACATCTTTAAGAGAGTATATGATTCCCAACGGAAAGAGGATCGATATAGTGCTGGTGAATTGGGATAGGGGATTGTTTATACCAATCGAGGCAAAAATAGATGCACAGGACAGGACGAATCAATGTAAAGATTACCTGGAGTATGCAAAAACAAAATATTATTTTGACGGGTTGAAACTCGGCTATTTAACTCTTTTTGGTGAAATGCCGTCTGATAAAAGCTGTTCACGACAAGATGGTGGAGATATAATACCTATCACTTGGGAGGGTATAGGTAAGTGGTTGAATGAATTTATCGATGGTAATGACGACAATAATTTCAAGTTTTGTGTCAGTCAGTTTTGCAACGCAATTAAAATGTTTACAGCATACGAGAAGGAGGTGGCAGTTATGAAAAGTATCATAAAAAACAAAAACGATTACGAATCCGCAGTATTTATCAACGCTCATTTAAATGAAGTCAAAGCGTATAAAATGAAGGATTTTTTCGCAAAAGTCGAAAAGAGCATTGCAGACAGGCTAAAAGACGAAACCATAATAGACGAAATCGAATTGTGGGGCGGGTACAGCAAAGCGATAGATAATTACTACGGGAGGAGGCGAAACTACCCGGGACTTACTTACTTGGTGAAGAAAGAGCATCTGCAAACCAAATACAGCAATGTGCTTGGCGATGACTTGGGTTTAGCCATCAGGATAGAAGTGGATGAAAATTTATTTATTGGATTGTGTTGTCCGTATATTAAAGAAGAACGCGAATCGTCCAAAATAAGCGTGGCTCCTCAAAACAAGGAAGAGTTGATAAAAATATTCGATTTGAAAAATGGTGGCAAACATGGGGACCCGAAGTGGTGGTGGCTGAACTGGAAACATGTTATGGTGGATGGCGCAACACTAAATTTCAGATATGACGGCGAAAAGGAGAAATCTGCGATTTACAAGTTATTTGAGAATGAAAAAAAATGCGTGGAAAGAACTGTTGACTTATTCTTTGATAGTTTCTTTAAGCCGCTTAAAGAAAAATTTATAAAGTGAAATTAGCAGCTCAATTTTTGAGAAGCAATGCAGTGCCCCGTTTTTGGGGCATTGTTTTTTTTATTATTTGGGAGACGGAGGACGATTATTATGAAAGACAACGAGAATAACGCGGCAAAAAAGAAGAGGTTTGTGGATGTCGACGCAATAGAAAAGGTGATTGCCGAGCTTCCACTTTTGGCAAGGCAGGGGAAAATCGGCATTGTGAACATCCAGCGGGCGTTGAAATGCGGATTTCCTGCGGCTGCAAAGATTTACGATTTGATTAAAGACAAAAGCAGAATAAAGATAGAGAAGAACATTTTTGAACTGGACGCGAAAAGGCAAATGCTCTATCTTGAACAACTCATCAACGACGCCTTGCCCGACAGCGGATATACGCCCGATGAGGTGTACGAGCGGCTCTATGCGGAGATGACGGTGATAGGTGAACTCGGCTTGGCGGCGGATTTTCTGTTCGCGCAGTCCATTGCCGAAATTTTGCGAGACTTGAGTGACATCCCGTGCTTTGTCGGGATAGGGTGCTGCTCACTTGTGGCGTACACAATAGGTATTACGGGGACGCAACTCGACCCTATAGAACACGGACTGATTTTCGAACGCGGTTTCGGAGAAGGCAAAAAGCCCGAAATGCCGTTTTCGTTTTGCGTGCCCGAAGAAATATTGCCTGCATTTATGGAACGTATGAACAAGATTTACGGCGAGGCGCTTTTATGCAAACACGACGGCGGATTGGTTTTGTCGGTCGGGGATACGAGCGTTACCGTTTTGGATTCGATTGAACCGCTCCAAAATTCGTACAGGCGCATTGAGGAGTCGATTGACGCCTCGGGCGTAGCGGTGTTTCAGGAGGACTATATGCGGATAATGCATTATGCGGCGGGGTACGATTATACCGAGGCGGACAGAATACGCAAAATGATAGGGAAGAGAAAAATACAAGAAATAATGAACTGCCGCAGAGATTTTGTGCGTAAGGCTGCCCATTCCATTTCATACATCGAAAGTCAACGCCTGTTCACGGAATTGCAATACAAGATGAACCACGCCTGTTGCAAGGCGTACGCCCTGTCGGTAAAAACCGTCCTTGATGCCTATTTCCTTGTTGAAGAGTAAATTTTGCTTTTCAAATTGTCTAATTTGAACAAAAAATCGCCGCTGTTAAAAGATTACAGCGGCGATTTCTTTTGTTTGATTATTATGAGTAGATGTGCGTTTGCTTAACCTCGCCCGAACACTTTTGAACAGCAATATCCATTGATATTCCTCCTATATCTCAATTAAAACAGACTTTTTGCAGACGCCTTTGAATTTTGGTTCGGGGCGATTTTTCTTTATTCCCTGATAGGAATAGATATCAACGGAGGTTTCCGTTGTAAAAATGAGAGAACCCCGAAGGCTTTCACCTTCAGGGTTCTCGGGCTTATCGTCTATTCTTCGTTTTGGTTTCGGCGGCGTGCCTGTGTAGTTCAGTATCAGCTCTATGCGGTCTTCGTGGACATACACCTTATCGACAAGCAAGTCTATCATCATTTCCGGCTCTTGTTTGACGGCTTCTTTGAGATAGTCCGCGATGGTTTTCTTGTCCAAGACGACCTGTTCCTGCATACGCTCAAAGATGAGTTTCTCTTGCAACTCGCGGCGCGTTGCTTCAAGCTCTTGCAGGCGTTCTTTGGTCGTGTCGGTTATGATGCCTTGCTCGATGGCTTTGAGAATGTTGTTGATGGCTTTGTTGATCTGCGCCAATTCCTTCTCCAGCAACTTGACGGGGTTTTCTCCAAGCAGTTTCGCGTTGTGCTGCCTGTATATCTCATCCACGACCAAAGTAAGGTTTGCGCCCGTCAAGGTGTTTTGCAGGGCTTGAAGGACGATGTTGTCCAGCAGGTCTTTATGTATGAACTTTGCCGTGCAGTTCTTCTTGCCTATGGCGTTCCAGCACTTGTAGTATTTGGACACGCGCCCGGACTT
>CALVKQ010000001.1 GCA_944332815.1 uncultured Clostridia bacterium | reverse complement strand
TGGAAACATCTGTTTTCATAGAGTTACCTCCAAATTTTATTTTGCCTTTCGGCGGAGGCGGAGTAGCACCGATTGAGCAGATGTCCGTTCATTGCGTTTTGATCTCACGGAAGTCAATGACAAACGAAAAAATATTGCGTTCCTGTCTGATTGTTTCAGGGCAAAAGAAAAAGCCGAGAAGGAAATCCTTCCCGGCTTCACCATTATGATTTATTCAATTTTTCAGCGATAATTTTTCACATTGACTTCCGCGAAAGCTGTGCTACGCTGAGCCTCCCGAAACGGCAAAATTTGGGGTACTCATTTGCGTTTTGCAACAATACCGAAGTAGTCAACAGAAAAGAATAATACGAACTCGTTTTCAGAGTTCGTATTATTCCCTAATGGCGGAGAAGCAGGGATTTGAACCCTGGCTACGATTCACTCGTACTACTCCCTTAGCAGGGGAGCCCCTTCGGCCTCTTGGGTACTTCTCCGTGCTGAATGTTTTTTGCTTGCATATCATAGCACACTCTAATGGGGATGTCAAACATTTTGAAAAATGCGCACGGCGAGAGGCAAACATATGAGCGTTATTCTTATCCGGGGCAGGGTCGGCGAGGCGAATGACGCGGCTTGGTGGAAAGCGGCGGCGCAGAGGTCGTGGGTGTGTTATCCCTTTCGGCATGGCGGAACAGGGGCGAGCGCGGTGCGGAGAGGGGACCGAAGGAAGAAAGAGAAGAGCATGGCGAGAAGAGGGTGAGGGGCAGAGAGGGGGAGAGGGAGAGCAAAGGCGGCGCGAGTGCGCCGCCTTCGGGGTCATTGTGTGGTTTTGCCGCGAGGGGGTATTGCCGCCTGCGGCAAACGGCAGCCAGAGCAGCCGTTCGGAGTTATGTTAGGGTCAGCGGAGGGTGACGCCGCCGACGGTTGCGAGATCATTCACTTTGAAGCGTTTTGCCATGACGTAGGTCTTTCCGCCGAGATCCTCATCGGATGCCGGGGAGAAGGTGCCGTAAGAGATGGCGACGACGGTGCCGTCCGCCATGACGGTCAGCCCTGCGTAACCGGTGTCGGCGTTGGCGCTCAGCGCGATCTCCTCGCCGTCCACGCCGTAGGTGTGGGCGAGCTTGACGAGCATATCGCCGTGGCCGTCTTCCCCTCTTTTGAGGTCTTCATATTCGCCGATCCAAGCGACCCAGCCGTAGGAATACCAGCCCAGGTTGGGGTTGTTCCTGGGATAGACGATGCTACGCATGGTTATGATGAGCTTGCCGCTCACGGGGTCGTACTCTGCCTTATGACGCTCGCCGGTGAGTTCCGCCGCGACGGTCTGCGGTTCGCTCCACGTCGCGCCCTCGTCCTCGGAGAAGGAAACGTAGGAGCAGGACTGTTTGGTGTTGACGCGGAAGAGCGCGGCGAGTTCGTTGCCGTCGGGGGAACGGAGCACTTCGACTTCGCAGAAGTCGTTGTCCGTTTCCACCTGACGCCACTCGCCTTTCTGACCGAGCAGACGTTCGGGTTCGGACCATTCCATCAGCCCGTCTTCGTTGAAGGTGAGGTAGGTCTTGTAGACGGTGAAGTTCCTGTCGTCGTGATAGGTGCCCATCCACTTGTCGATGTAGTTGCCGTTTTCGTCCTTCATCTGGGTGAGGCTGCTCATGGCGACGACCGCGTCGTACTTTTCGGCGCCTGCCGCGCGCTTATATTCTTCACGCGTGGCGTTAGGGCCGTAGAAGTTCTCGTGTTCGCTCCACACCAGCCCGTTGCACTTGCCGTCTTCGCCCAGAGAGGAGGACACCGCAGCGTCCCAACCTTCCCCCTTGTCGCCGGGCTGATCCGCCCAGCTGGGACGTCCGGAGATGGTGATGAGTTTCTGCGTGCCGTCGGTGAAATCCAGCTTGTAGATGGTGGGGGTTTCTTCGGTGTGATAGAAACTGTCGGGTTTTACGTTTTCATCATTGAAGATATCCGTCCAGGTGACGCCGCCGTCCGTGCTGAGCATCATTATGGTTTCGGACCTGCCGTGGCTCTTGGGGAAAGCGGCAAGGATGTTGCCGTTGTCCAGCAGCACGCTGTCGGGATGTCCCTGATAAGGAGCGCCGTAAGTGCCGAAATAGCTGTCATCGGTGGCGAGGGGATATTGGGAGTAGAGATAAGCGTACTCCTTCGCCGTCCCTTCGGGCATCGCGGAAAGATCCACAAAAGTGCCGCTGCCGATCGGCAGTTCATCGATGTCGGGGTCGGTGGGCGTGGTGGTTTCTTTCTCGTTGCACGCGACCAGCGCAACGGACAGCACCAAAACGAGGATGAGCGCTATGACTATCAGTTTCTTTTTCATGTTATTCTCCTTGCGCGGGCGGCAGGTCGCCGCCCGGCAAAAACAGTATAAATGCCCGCGCGCGAAATGTAAAGCGTACGCGCGCGAATAGACGCGCATGAAAGCGCAAACAGGGAAAATGCGGTATTTTGCGCGTATGGTGCCCGACAAAAAATTACAGGTTTTTTACAAAGGACGGGAAAGATCGTGACATCGCTTTTTTACACTGATATCAGAAAAACTTTGGAGGCGATCATGAGCACCGAAGAATTGACTATGAACGATATCGCTGCCGTTTGTTCCCGTCCCGAGCGCGCGGAAAAGAAAGTCAGCCGCAAGGCGGTGTCGCGCGCGGATCTCGCGTTCGGACTGCGCTCTGCGCTGGACGCGCTCATCACGGCGGCAGGCGGAGCGTCCGCTGCTTTCGGGTTTTGGACGCTGGCAAACAGGCAGAAGGATCTGGGATTTATCGACGCGATCGTCGCGCTGGCGGTCATCGTGGGCGTGGGATTTGCGGCGTGCGGCATAGCTTCCCTCGTGCGCGCCGTTAAAGAGAGAAGGAGCGCCGCCAAGTAGGTTCGGGCGGCATTTGAAATGAGCAATTCCGGTAATGTAGTCAAGGGCAAAGAAAAGTTTGCCTACGGGTTCGTTGCCGTCGGCAGCTATATGGTGTCCGGCATCGTATCCTCTTATTTTCTCAATTACGTCACGGACATCCTCATCCTGAAAGAGTGGTGGTTCATCATCGCGCTGCTGCTGGTGGGGAGGATAAGCGACATGATCACCGACCCTCTTATGGGCATAGTGGTGGACAAGACGCACACCAAAGAGGGCAAGATGCGCCCCTATGTCAAGATAGGGTCCTTCTGCATAGGGATAGTCGCCATTCTGATGTTCTTCCCCCTGACGGGGGCGGAGCCCGGCAAAATGGTGTGGGCGATGGTGATGTATGTCGGTTTCGGGCTGGCGTACACGCTGGTGGACGTGCCTGCGATGGGCATGATGAGCGTCGCCACCCCCGACAAGGACGAGCGCGCGGCATTGTTGTCATTTTACGTGACGGTGGGGTCCATCGGCGGACTTTGCCCCACGGTGCTTTATATGCTGCTGGACTTCTTCGTCCCTGCGAAGTGGATATATTTCGTGCTGGCGGTCATAGTGGGACTTGTGGCGTTTGCCGCCTACTTCTACCTCTATGCGCACAGCAAGGAGAGGTTCGCGACCAGCACGGAAAAGATCAAGGTCAAGGATATGATGAAGGCGGTGGCGAAAAACAAGCCCATGGTGCTCGCGCTGCTCATGTCCATGCTCGCGTCGCCGCGTTACATGATCATGTCCGTCGCCGTCTACATCTCCATTTATGTGGTCACCATCCCCGGGTTGGAGTCGGGCACCGTCCTCGTGCTGCTTTACCTGGTCGTGGGCGCAGGCATGTTCGCAGGTATACTGCTCACGCCGCCCACCTATAAAAAGTTCGGCTATAAGAAGGCGTCCCTCATTTACGGCGCGATAGGCGCGGTGTTTCTGGGCGGCGGCTTCGGAGTGGGGCTTGTCAACATCTACGCCGCGCTCCCGTTCATGACGATAGGCGGACTGGGACTGGGCGCTTATAACACCCTGCCTTACCCCATGGTCGGCGACAGCCTGGACTATCTGGAATGGAAGACGGGCGAACGTATGGAAGGCATATGTTTCAGCTGGAACTCCTTCGTCACCAAGTTCAACAACGCGGTGGGCGCGCTTGGCGTCATCATAGGACTTATGGTGATAGGTTACGTCCAGCCTGCGGTGTCGGGCGAATACGTGCCGCAGACGGGATCCGTAAGGGACGGAATGTTCGCCCTTGCCACGCTCATCCCAGCGATAGGGTTCGCGCTCTCCCTAATCCCGATGCTGTTCTACGATTACACGGGCAAGCGCAAAGAGGCCATCCTCGCCGAACTCGAAGAGCGCCGCGCGGCGAAGAGAGCCGCCGCGGAAGCCGCAGCCGCAGCCGCGGCAGAGGAGGGCGTGTCCCCCGTGCGCGTCACGGAAGAGGAGGCGGAGCCCTCGCTCACCGAAAGCGTCTTTACTTCCGAAGCGGTCACGCTGTCCGGAAAGGAAGCGGACGGGGAGAAAAACCCCGGCGGCACCGCCGCGGAGTGACCCCTCGATTATGAAGCTTATATCCGATATTCGTTATATCGTTGTCCCTCGTCAGCTGCGGGTCGGTGTCGTTTCCGACTCGCAGTTGACACCTTTCCGCCACAAGACCCCGACCACCTTCGAGCGCAATCTGCTCGCGTGTTTCGGCACCCTTAAAAAGCTCGGGTGCAACATGGTGGTCTTCGCCGGCGACATATGCAACAGAGCGTCCAAGGTGGGGTATGAAACGTATAAACGCTGTTTTAACACCGCATTCGGTGATGATAAACCGCTGTTATTGTCGATAATGGGCAACCACGACTATTATGCGCACATTGCTCCGCGCCGCCTGTTCGAGAGGGAACTCGGGCAAAGTCCGTTCGCGCATTTCGTGGTGAACGGGTGGCATTTCATAGGCGCGTCCCCGGACGGGTGCGGCATGTATAACGGCTATGCCAAGGTGCGAGGCTGGCTGCAGGAGCAGATCGCAGCAGCGGAAGCGGACGGCTCCGGACGTCCCGTGTTCGTCATCACCCACAACGCGCCCCGTAACACCGTGTACGGCAGCGACAGGTGGGGGGACGACAGCCTGACGGGGGTGTTCGACGGGCATCCCCGAGTGGTGAATTTCTCCGGGCACACCCATTATTCGTTGCTGGACGACAGAAGTTTTTGGCAGGGGTCTTACACCGCGTTCGGCACGCAGTCGCTGTCATACACGGAGATGGAAAAGGGCAAGGCGAACGGCAGCGTGCCCCCGAACGCGTATTCGGCGCCCATGGGATATGTTTTGGATTTTTCGGATGACGCGGTCACTGTTATGAGGTATAATATGCGCACGGGGACGGAACAGCTCCCCGACCGCCGCGTGCTGCTCCCTGCGCGTTTCGCGTCCGTGGGCGTAGCGGCGCAAACGCGCTCCGCGCCCGTGTTCGGCGAGGGTAAGGCTTGGGCGGAAGTGACGGAGAAGGGGACGGAACTGCATTTTCCCAGGGCGAGCGGCGCGCATTCTTACCTGATCGTGAGTTCGGACGGCGAGGAGCAGAGCTATTTTTCCGACTTCTATCTCGGGGACCTCGCGGAGGGAGAAAGTCAGTCCCTCCTCCTTTACGGGATGAAAGAAGGGGTGAAGGACATCGAGGTGCGCGCGGTCAGCTCCTCCGGGGAAAAGAGCGAGGGGAGCGTGCGCATAAACGGGGTGCGAGTGCTCGCTCGCAGCTACCGCAGAAAACTTGCGCCGGAGATATGGTATTGATGAGATTTTCGGAAGCGAAAGCCTATATATTCGACCTTGACGGAACGCTGCTCGCGTCCACCGGGCTGTGGTACGGCGTTTATGCCAAGGCGCTCGCGCACTTCGGCATCGATATGCCGGAGGATTATGTGGCGCACGTGAACCACCTCGACATCGCAGGAGGCACGGCATACACCGCCGCGCGCTTCGGGCTCGCGTGCGGCGCGGAGGGCGTCGCGCAGGTGTGGAGGAGCATCGCCGGTGATGCGTACAGGGAGAGGATAGATCTCACTCCGCACGCAAAAGAGCTGCTTTATGCGCTGAAAAGCGCGGATAAAACCCTTGCAATTGCAACAGCGCTGGATCGCGACCTTGCCCAAGCGTGCCTGGAAAGACATGGCGTATGGCAGCTGTTCGACGCGTTCGTGTCCGTGGCGGATGTGGGCAAGGACAAGAGTTCCCCCGACGTCTACATTGCCGCGGCGGAGGCGCTCGGCGCGGAGCCGTCGGAGTGCGTCGTGGTGGAGGACGGCTTTGTGGGGGCGCGTTCCGCACATGCGGCAGGCTTTTTCACCGCAGGCGTGAAGGACCCGTACAGCGGCGCCACCGCGGATATGATGCGCTCCGTCTGCGACCGCCTGGAAGACGACCTCGGTGGTTATCTCGCCGACTTTACTCAAAATCCGTAGACGGAAAATTACGCCAGTTTTCCACGCGCACCTATTTGGAGCGTCCTTAATCAAACTCTCTCGTTCGAAGACGGAACAATACCCCATACCGCACGTTCACTGATTGTGGGCGTGCTAGACCAACAACTCTTTCGTTCAAGGACGGAATATACACCCCAATATCCCACGTGACCTCTTTCGGAGCGTGCTTGATAAATTACTCTCTCATTCAAAGACGGAAGTATGCCTTTATTCTCCACGGTTACTCGTTCGGTGCGTACTAGATAAATAATTTTCTCATTCAAAGACGGAACAACGCGCCGCTCAGCCAAACTTGCACCGTGGGCGAGTATCGCCCACGCTTGCAAGTCGCGGCGCGAACCTGCGACCTCGCAAGCTAGACGGGATATTAAGTAGACACGGGCTCGGTGCGCGTCGAGTCGCCCTCCTCGCCCCACGAGCGACGTTTAGTGAGTACTGTTCGCCGCTTGATTATGCGAGTGCGATAAACAAACTTTTTCAAGAGGTGTTTTCATAAAGGCGCACCGCCTGCGCCTTTATGAAAAAGTAAGTTCCGCATTTTAGGAGGATTGTCCTCTATTCCGAGTGGGGGAGGAGTCCCGAAGGGGAGGAGGGGGTCTGTACTCCCATGTCAGGGGACGCAACCCCCTATTAACCTTTATTCCCCACATTCCCATATAAAGGGACGGAACTTTAACATTTAAGTATTGTTTGCCCCCTTCCTTCGGGTTTCCCCCAAAATCGTTCCCCCTTGAAAGGGAACCCACCATTTTGGGGGAAACCTTCGGCGCTCGCGCACGATTGCTTCCGAGGACGGCACCTTTACGGAGCCGCCATGTTATGCCGCTTGCAATGCGCCCGCTGCGCGAAGAGAGTGGCGCATTGCCGACGCACTATTCGTCTAGCGCTCGGCACTCACACGGTCGCCGCCTGTTGCGGCTCCGCTCCGAATAAGTGAGCGTTGTGTACGGGGTTGGGACGCGCCGCGACTTGCAAGCGTGGGCGATGCTCGCCCACGGTGCAAGTTTGGCTGAGCGGCGAGTGTTAGAAATTCCGTATGAGTGGGCGGAGCGGCAAATTTAATTGCCGCGGAACGGCAAGAACTGATGCGTGGAAAAAGAAAACGCCGCCCGAGTGGGCGGCGTTTGCGTAACTTAGCATCAGTTCTTGCCGGGTTTCCAGTTCGACTCCGCTTTGCGCGCGTAGAAGGCGCGTTTTGCCGCGGCGTCCTGCTCGTTCTTGGCGAAGAGGACTTTTGCCGCATCGGGGTTCTGTTTGACGAGGGAGGCGTAACGCACCTCGCCCATGAGGAAGGACTGGTAATCCTCGGTGGGTTCCTTGCTGTCCAGCGTGAAGGGGTTGGCGTCGGTGTCGGCGAGGGCAGGGTTGTAACGGAAGAGCTGCCAGTAGCCGGTGTCCACCGCTTTCTTCATTTCCAGCTGGGACTTGGTCATGTTGATGCCGTGGTTGATGCAGGGTGCGTAGGCGATGATGATGGAGGGGCCGTGATAGGCTTCCGCTTCCGCGAAGGCTTTGACGACCTGGTTCATATCCGCGCCCATGGAAACCTGCGCCACGTAGACGTAGCCGTAGTCCATCGCGAGCAGCGCGAGGTCCTTCTTCTTGGTGCGCTTGCCGGTGGCTGCGAATTTCGCGATAGCGCCCGTGGGGGTAGACTTGGACGCCTGACCGCCGGTGTTGGAGTACACTTCGGTGTCGAGGACGAGGATGTTGACGTCTTCGCCGCTGGCGAGCACGTGGTCCACGCCGTTGTAGCCGATGTCATACGCCCAGCCGTCGCCGCCGACGATCCAGACGGACTTCTTGACGAGGCAATCCTTTCTGGCTTCCACTTTTTCGAGGAGGTCGAGGGTGATGCCGTTGGCGTTGGCTTTTTCTTCGGGCAGGAGGGCGAGCACTTTGGCTGCGGCAGCTTTGGAGAGTTCGCCGTCGTCCTTGCCGTTCATCCATTCGGTCATAGCCTCTTTCATGGCGGGGGACACGGTGTCCAGACCGATGATGTTGCTCATGATGTTGTTCAGCACGTTGCGCCTTGCCTGATACGCCAGGTGCATGCCGAAGCCGAATTCCGCGTTATCCTCGAAGAGGGAGTTAGCCCAAGCAGGTCCCTGACCCTTATCGTTCTTGGCGTAGGGGCAGGTGGGGGCGCTGCCGCCGTAGATGGAGGAGCAGCCGGTGGCGTTGGCGATGATCATCCTGTCGCCGAACAGCTGGGTGATGAGCTTGACGTAAGGAGTTTCGCCGCAGCCTGCGCACGCACCGGAGAACTCGAACAGAGGCTTCTTGAACTGGCTGTTCTTGACGGTCGCCACCTTGTCCGCAGGGATGGGAGCGGAAGTTTCTTTGAGGGAAGCGGCGTAATCCCAGTTGGCGGCGTCCTTTTCGATGGATTCCGCAATGGGGATCATGGTGAGCGCCTTTTCCTTCGCCGGGCAGACGTTGACGCAGTTGTTGCAGCCGGAGCAGTCATACGGGCTGACCTGCATCCTGAACTCATAGCCTTTGAAGCCGATGGCGGCTTTGGTGACGAAGCTTTCGGGCTTGTCCGCGAGTTCTTCCGCGGTGGCGAGCACGGGACGGATCGCCGCGTGAGGGCAGACGAGGGAGCAGCGGTTGCACTGTATGCACTTGCTCACATCCCATTCGGGGACGCTGACGGCTATGCCGCGCTTCTCGAACTTGGTCGTGCCGGTGGGGACGATGCCGTCGGGAGAGAACGCGCTGACGGGCAGTTTGTCGCCTTCCTGCGCGATGATGGGCGCGATGAAGGTCTTGTAGTACTCGTCGTTGGGGACGGGCAGGGGATCCGCACCCGTCGTGGTGGTCGCCCAGCTTTCGGGATAGTTGACCTCTTTGAGGGAGGAGATGGCGTTGTCGATGCAGTCGCAGTTCATCTTGACGACCGCGTCGCCCTTTCTGCCGTACGTCTTCTTGATGGCTTCCTTCATGTACTTCTCGGCGTCGGCATAGGGGATGACGTTCGCGAGCTTGAAGAATGCCGCCTGCATGACGGTGTTGACGCCCTTGGACGCGCCCAGTTTGCGGATGACGTCCAGACCGTCGAGGGTGTAGAACTTGATGTGCTTCCTTGCGATCTGATTCTTCATCGCGGCAGGGAGCTGCTTGTCCATCTCGTCGGGGGACCAGATGCTGTTGAGCAGGAAGGTGCCGCCCTCTTTGAGGTCGGAGAGCATATCGTAGCGCAGCACGTAGGACTCGTTGTGGCAAGCCACGAAGTCCGCCTGGTCGATGAGGTAGGTCGCGCGGATGGGCTTGTCGGAGAAGCGGAGGTGGGACACGGTGAGCCCGCCCGACTTCTTGGAGTCGTAAGAGAAGTAGCCCTGCGCGTATTTATCGGTGTGGTCGCCGATGATCTTGATGCTGTTCTTGTTCGCGCCGACGGTGCCGTCGGAGCCGAGGCCGTAGAACTTGCAGGAGATGGTGGAAGGATCGGCAACGTCGATCTTTTCCTTGATCTCGAGGGAGGTGCCGGTCACGTCGTCCACGATGCCGACGGTGAAGTGGTTCTTCTTGCCCTCGTTCATGTTCTCGTACACGGCGGCTGCCATGGAGGGGTTGAACTCCTTGCTGCCAAGGCCGTATCTGCCGCACAGCACTTCCGCCTTGACTTTGAGCTCGTCAAGCGCGGCAACGACGTCGAGATAGAGGGGTTCGCCGAGGGAGCCTGCTTCCTTGGTGCGGTCCAGGACGGTGATCTTCTTGGCGGTCTTGGGGAGCGCCGCAACGAACTGTTCCGCAGGGAAGGGGCGGTACAGCCTGACTTTCAGCACGCCGACCTTCTCGCCCTTCGCGGTGAGGTAATCCACGGTTTCTTCCACGGCTTCCGCGCCGCTGCCCATCAGGACGATGACGCGGTCGGCGTCCTTCGCGCCGTAGTAGTCCACCAGGTGATACTGCCTGCCCGTGACGCTCGCCACTTTGTCCATCATGGACTGGACGATGCCGGGGACAGCGAGGTAATACTTGTTGGCGGCTTCTCTGTTCTGGAAGTAGATGTCGGGGTTCTGCGCCGTGCCTGCCTGATGAGGATGCTCGGGGTTGAGGGAACGCGCGCGGAAACGGTCGATGTCCTCAAAGTCGACAAGGCTTCTTATCTCGTCGTAATCGATGACGTCGATCTTGCTCACTTCGTGGGAGGTCCTGAAACCGTCGAAGAAGTTGATGAAGGGGACGGAGGCTTTGAGGGTGGACAGGTGCGCCACAAGGCTGAGGTCCATAACTTCCTGCACGGAGTTGGACGCCAGCATCGCAAAGCCCGTCTGACGGCACGCCATGACGTCGGCATGGTCGCCGAAAATGCTGAGCGCGTGGGCTGCGAGAGCGCGCGCCGAAACGTGGAAGACGCAGGGGAGCAGCTCGCCGGCGATCTTGTACATGTTCGGGATCATGAGCAGCAAGCCCTGGCTGGCGGTGAACGTCGTGGTCATCGCGCCTGCGGCGAGGGAACCGTGCACTGCGCCTGCGGCGCCTGCTTCGGACTGCATCTCGACGATCTTCAACACGTTGCCCAGGATGTTTTTCCTGCCTTGCCCCGCCCATTCGTCACAGTTTTCCGCCATGGGAGAGGAGGGCGTGATGGGGTAAATCGCCGCGACGTCGGAGAACGCATATGCGACATGCGCCGCTGCGGTATTACCGTCGATAGTCATCTTTTTCATAAAGACCTCCATAGTGTGTATAAACTTGTAATCGTAAGAAAAGCCTTTCGGCTCGTGCAAAGTGGATTATACTATCGCGCCGGATTTTAGTCAATCAACTGTAATAAAATAGTTTTAGTCGGAAAATAAATGACTGAATAAAGGCGTGGGCGCAGGGGCGTGGGCGCACGGGCGGAAACGAGCGCACATACGGGTGTTCCCGGTTTTTCCGCTCCTTCCGAAAGAAAGGATCTTCCGTTGCAAGTTATTGACATAAGTGCGGCTTTATAAGCACAGAAATGGCGGATGAAATTCCGTTTCCGGATAGCAGCTTTGATATCCGCCGCGCGCCCACGTCATTCTCGGAAGGGGGGAGAAAGGCGGCGAGCAAGGGGGGAGGGCTGCGGAGGAACGGAGGGGAGAAGGAGAGTATGAAAATGTAAATTGCAAAGGGCTGCGGCAATCGCTTTTCATTTTTTCCGCCGCGTGTTATAATCCCGTATTATGCCGCAGATAGAACTTAACAACGCCAGTTATTCTTACAGAGTGGGAGAGGGGCAGACCGTCCGTGCGCTCCGAGGGGTTTCCTTTTCGGTGGAGAAGGGGGAATTCGTCGCGCTCACGGGCATGAACGGCAGCGGTAAGAGCACCCTCGCGAAACTGCTCAACGGGTTGTTCACTCCCTCCGCCGGCGACGTGCTCATCGAGGGGATAAATACGCGCGACGAGGAGAGGACTTTCGACATAAGAAGAAAAGCCGGCATGGTCTTTCAGAACCCCGACAACCAGATGGTCGCGACCGTCATAGAGGACGACGTGGCGTTCGGCCCCGAGAACGTGGGCATCCCACGCGAGGAGATCGTCGAGCGCGTGGACTGGGCGCTGGAAGCAGTGGGCATGAGCGAGTTCCGCAAGCGCAGCGCGAGCAAACTTTCGGGCGGTCAGAAGCAGCGCGTGGCGATAGCCGGCGTGCTTGCCATGAAGCCTGACATCATCATTTTCGACGAATCCACTTCCATGCTCGATCCCGAGGGAAGAGCGGAGATAATGGAAGTGGCAAAAAAACTGAACGCGACCGGCATCACGGTCATTTCCATCACGCACAATATGGACGAAGCGGCGCAGGCGGACAGGATCATCGTGCTGCGCAAGGGCAGGCTGGTGCTGGACGGCACCCCGAAGGAGGTCTTCGCCTCCCCCGAGGTGGAGGCGTGCGGACTGGCGCTGCCCCCTGCGACGGAGCTTGCGCGGATGCTCACCGAGCGCGGTTTCGCGTTTTCGGAAACCGTGACGGACGAGGACGGTCTTGTGGAGGGCATATGCGCGCAATTGAACTGAAAAAGCTCTCTTACACCTACTCCAAAAAGACCCCGTTCGAAAAGCGCGCGCTCGACAATGTTGACCTCGCGATAGAAGAGGGGGAATTCGTCGGGTTGATAGGCGCCACCGGGTCGGGCAAGTCCACCCTCATCCAGCACCTCAACGGGCTGGTCAAAGTGCAGGAGGGGGAGGTCGTCGTCGCGGGCATGAGCGCCTCGGACAAGAAGTCCCTCAAACAGCTGCGCTTTACGGTGGGGATGGTGTTCCAATATCCCGAATATCAGCTGTTCGAAGAAACCGTGGCAAGGGATGTCGCGTTCGGACCCAAGAACATGAAGCTGGAAAAGGACGAGATAGACCGCAGAGTGCGCCGCGCCCTCGAAGTGGTGGGGCTCCCGTACGACGAATTTGCGGAGCGCAGTCCCTTCGAACTGTCGGGCGGCGAAAAACGCCGCGCGGCGATAGCCGGCGTCATTGCCATGGAGCCCAAGATACTGGTGCTGGACGAGCCCGTTGCCGGGTTGGACCCCGTGGGCAGACGGGAGGTGCTCGCGCTGGTGCGCAAATTGCACGAGGAGGTCAGCCCCACGGTCATCATGGTGTCCCATTATATGGACGACATCGCGGAGATGGCGGACAGGATAGTCGCGCTCAAAGAGGGCAGAGTGGTCGCGGACGGATCTCCCCAAGAGGTGTTCGGCGAAAGGGAAAAACTGGCACAAGCAGGGCTCGCGCTCCCGAGCGCGGCAAGGATAGCGGACAAACTGACGGAAAGGGGGATAGAGCTCCCTCGCACGATAGTCACGCCTGCGGCGCTCGCGGACGCGCTCGCCGAGATAAAGGCAAAGAGAGCGGCGAACGAGCCTGCCGCGCAGGACGGAGAAAGGGAGGACGGAGAGAATGTTTAAGGACGTCGCTTTCGGTCAGTATTACCCCACGGGCTCCGTCGTGCACCGCATGGATCCGCGCATGAAACTGCTGCTCACGATAATGTTCGTGGTGGCGATATTCTTCGTGAACACATATTTCGGGTTTATGATAACGGCGGCGGTGCTGCTTGCGATAATCCTCATCGCGCGGCTGCCGATGCTGTCCGTGCTCAAGTCGGTGAGAGCGATCGTATTCATCGTGCTGTTTGCGTCTTTGGTCAACCTGTTCATGATAAAAGGCGGCGAAGTGCTGTGGAGCTGGAAATCGCTGCAAATCACCGATCAAGGTGTTCACACGACCATAAAGATGGCTTTAAGGCTGGTTTTGCTCATTTGCGGCGCGTCGTTGCTCACCCTCACCACCACTCCCGTGGAGGTGGCGGACGGCACGGAGAGCCTCATCAAACCGCTCAAATACATCAAGGTGCCGGTGCACGACATCGCCATGATAATGAGCATCGCGCTCAGGTTCATCCCCACGCTGTTCGAGGAAACGAACAAGATAATCGCCGCACAAAAGGCGAGGGGAGCGAGCTTTGACACGGGCGGACTTATAGCGCGCGCCAAGGCGATGCTGCCCGTGCTCATACCGCTCTTCGTCAACTCCTTCCGCCGCGCGGACGAACTCGCCTTCGCGATGGACGCCAGGTGCTATAACGCCACGGAAAACCGCACAAAGATGAAGGTCATGAAACTCGGGGCGGCGGACTATGTGGGCTTCCTGCTCATCGCGGCGTACTTTGTAGCGATAATGCTGGACAGATATTATTTCGGCGGAGTGATGGACTCGCTCATCTTCGGAGGGTTGGTGTGAGGTTCCGTGCGGTCATTTCCTATTTCGGAAAAGAGTACGTGGGGTGGCAGCGGCAGCTCAACGGGCTCAGCGTACAGGAGGTGTTGGAGCGCGCCCTGACGGAGGTGTTCGGCGTCCCTACACAGGCGACAGCGAGCGGCAGAACGGATGCCGGCGTCCATGCCGAAGGTCAGGTGGTGCACTTTGACGCGGACACGTCCATCCCCACCGAAAAGATACCGTTTGCGGTGAACGCGCTGCTTCCGCGTGACGTCAGCATGCTATCCTGCGAACGGACGGAGGAGGATTTCAACGCGCGCTTTTCCGCAAAGCACAAGACTTACCGTTACTCCGTTTACGTTTCCCGTCATCGCCGTCCCATGCTGGAAAGCACGCACGCTCACATCGTGCTCCCTTTGGATCTCGCAGCCATGCGCGCCTGCGCGGACGTCATAGAAGGGGAACACGATTTCAAAGGCTTCGAAGCCAGCGGCTCCGTGGTGAAGAGCACGGTGCGCACGGTGTATTCCGTCGTGTTGGAACACGAGGGGAAGACGGAGGACGGACGGCTCACTTCGGGCACGCTGGACATCTACGTCACGGGCAACGGCTTTCTTTATAATATGGTGCGCATCATCGCAGGCACGTTGGTGTACGCAGGCTTGGGAAAGCTGGGCGTCGAGGACGTGAAAAGGGTGTTGGAAACGGGGGACAGAACTCTCGCGGGTAAGACCCTTCCGCCCGAGGGACTGACTCTCGTGAGTGTGGGATACGGTGACGGACAATGTTGACGGTAGGGTTTGAAAAGGATGCGGAAGTTCTGTCCGCACTGTATCGCGAACTCGGGGTGGACGTCCCTGTCGGCGGCGCGAATTTCGTGATGCGCGAGGACGGCGTCCCCGTCGGGCTTATGCGCACGGAAGTGGGGGATGTCGTCACGATCACGCACTTTATCGTCAAAAACGAAGACATAAACCCGGGGGATAAGGAATTTTTCCTTCGGGCGATGCTTTTCAAATTTTCTCTCAATCCGGTGCCTCTCGCGGTGCCGGGGGAACACCCCGAACTGGTCGGTTTCGGCTTCCGTTACGAGGACGGATATATGCGGCTGAACTCCGGTGAGGCGGATCTTTCGGGCCCCTGTCACAAAAAATAGCGGTTTTCATCGCCGTCAAGTTATCCGCGCGCACTTGTCAAATGCGCGCGTTTGGTGTATTCTATACTTTGCAATATAACTGACGCGCGGCGCGTTTCGCGCATACGGACACGTATGGAAGAGAGAAAAAACATCCCCGAACCTGCCAATTTCATCGAGGACATCATAGTCGACGATCTGAAAACGGGCAAACACGATAAGATAATCACGCGGTTTCCGCCCGAGCCCAACGGCTATCTTCACATAGGGCACGCAAAAGCCATATGCATAAACTTCGGCATAAAGGAAAAATTCGGCGGCGAGTGCAACCTCCGCTTCGATGACACCAATCCCGTCAAAGAGGACGTGGAGTATATGGAGAGCATCAAGGAGGACATCCGCTGGCTGGGTTTCGAGTGGGACAGGGAGCTGCACGCTTCCGATTATTTCGGCAGGATGTACGAGTGCGCGGTGGAGCTCATCAAGGCAGGCAAGGCATACGTGTGCGACCTCACCGCGGAGGAGATCCGCGCGACGAGGGGCACTCTCACCGAACCCGGCAAGGAGAGCCCTTACCGCGACCGCAGCGTGGAGGAGAACCTGGACCTCTTCGAGAGGATGAAAAAGGGCGAGTTCGCGGACGGAGAGAAGGTGCTGCGCGCAAAGATAGACATGGCGTCGCCCAACATCAATATGCGCGACCCCGTCATTTACCGCATCTGCCACGCGGAGCATCCGCACACCGGCAACGAGTGGGTGATATATCCCATGTACGATTTCGCTCATCCGTTGGAGGACGCAATAGAGGGCATCACGCATTCCCTCTGTTCGCTGGAATTCGAAAACCACCGTCCCCTTTACGACTGGGTGACGGCGAACTGCGGCTTCGATCCGGCTCCCAGACAGATAGAGTTTGCCAGGCTCAACCTTACGCATACGGTCATGAGCAAGCGTTTCCTCAAACGGTTGGTGGACGAAAAGGTGGTCAGCGGCTGGAACGACCCCCGTCTTTCCACTTTGTCGGGCATCCGCGAGAGGGGATATCCTCCCGAGGCGGTGAGGGATTTCTGCTCGCGCATAGGCGTCGCCAAGGCGGACAGCGTGGTGGACATCGCCATGCTGGAACATTGCGTGCGCGAATACCTTAACGACCATGCGGTGAGGACGATGGTGGTGCTGCGCCCCCTCAAAGTGGTGGTGGACAACTATCCCGAAGGGAAGTGGGAAGAGGTGAGCGTGGACAACAATCCGCGCGATCCCGAGGCAGGCACGCACACCGCGACTTTCTCTCGCGAGCTGTATATCGAGAGGGAGGATTTCTCCGCCGATCCGCCGCCCAAGTACTTCCGTCTGAAACCGGAGGGCACGGTGCGCCTGAAAGGGGCGTACGTCGTGCGCTGCGTCGGCTACGAAACGGACGAGAACGGGGAGCCCTGCGTGGTGCACGTGGATTATATCCCGGGCACGAAGTCGGGCGAAGAGGGCGCGGCGGTCAAAGTGAAAGGCACCATCCACTGGGTGAACGCGGCGGACTGCGCCGACGTGAAGCTCCACCTTTACGACTATCTCATAAAGGACGGCGACGGGGATTATATGGACAGGCTGGAGCCCGACTCTCACACCGTGTTGAACGGCAAGGCGGAGAGGTTTGCCGCCGCCGCTCCGAAGGGAGAGCGTTTCCAGTTCCTGCGCGAAGGGTATTTCGTGTCCAAGGGGAACGGGGAGTTCAACTGCATAGTCGGGTTGAAGGACGGTTTTAAGCCGTAAAACGGCTTGTCGATCCCCGGAAAGGGGAGTATGATCGCGATAATATGTTTCATGAGGTGATATATGTTCACTTGTAAGGTATGCGGCAGCGAAGTGGAGCGCGGACAGGCGTATTGCGCCACCTGCGGCGCCGACGTCGTTGCGAATTACGAAGTGAAATGCCCTGCCTGCGGCACGCGTAACAACGCAGGCAGCAGGTTCTGCGCCAACTGCGGCGAGATGCTCGGGGTGCTGCGGCGTCCCGTCTGCGCCATATGCGGAGCGGAGAATCTGCCCGGCACCAAATTCTGTTCACACTGCGGCGCGCCCGTGGAGTATCCCGACACCCCGTTCACGGACGAGGACGTCATGGAGTTCCGCCGCAACAAGATGAACGTGGACCTCATGATAAAGGAGCGCATGACGGGGGCGGAGCGCGAGATAGCGCGCATGAAGAGCCGCGTCGAAAAGGATAAGGCAAAGGCGATGCAGGACATCGAGGACTACCGCCGCAAGACCAACGACGAGCTTTCCAAACAGACGGTCATGCTGGACGCTTACCGCGAGAAGATAAACGAACTGGGCTCGGAGGACGTGGCGCAGCTCAAAAAGCTCTCCTCCGCAGTCAGGAATTACTCCGCGTTTTACGCCGACCCCTATTCCGCGGCGGAGAATATGGACGAACTGGAAGATCCTTTCGTCTGCCCGGTGTGCGGAGGGGTGAACGCGTCGGACGCCGTGCGGTGCACGCGCTGCGGCCGTTTGCGCGCGCGTTCCGTGGAACTTTTGGAGAAGGGGCTCATCAAGCAGTCCGCGCCCATAAGAAAGAGGGTGAAACAGCTCAAAGCTCCCGAGGAAGACCTCAACGCGCAAAAGACGCCCACTTTCGAGCAGTTCGCAGGCGAGGCGTTCAAGGAGGCGCAGACCAAGCCCATCGAGAAAGCGGCGGAGGAAAAGGAAACGCCCAATTTCTCGGGCGCGCATCACTTTATGCCGGGTTATCCTTACGGGGGATATCCGTACGGTCCCGTGCTCTACAACAAGGAAACGGGGGAGCCCTATCAGATGCCTCCCATCGTGCAGCCGGTGGCATTCGTGCCATATGTCACGCAGGAGCAGCCGCTCATGCAGTATACGCCTGCGGACGACTTCGACGCCATGCCCGTGCCCGACGCGCAGGCTGTCGCCGTCGGAGCGGAAACGGGCTCGGAAACGGACGGTTCGGGTAAGATATGAACGAGAATAACTCTTCCGAACGCCGGCAGGTGGACGATGCCGGCATAAGGCTTGCTCCCACGCCTTTGGACGGAGCGGCGACCAAGAGGATGCCTGCCGTAGTGCAGGAGTTCGTGCTTGCGCCGCGGCTGGACTATGCCGGGGAGGAGGACGAAAGAAGGGAGGAGGTTTCCACCGCGTCCGACTATCAGCCCAAGGAAAGGGACGCAGGCAGACGCTGGAAGCGCAGCGTGCGCACGCGCAACTTCCTTTCAGGGACCATCATGCTCATCGCGTCGGCGGCAGCTCTTCTGCCTTTCATACTTGCGGCGGCGGACGTCACCGCAGAGCTTCCTTTCAAGCTCATCCCCGAAAGATTTGACGTCATTTCGGGGTGGATAGACGCTTTCCGCGTGACGGCGGAGGCAGGTTGGAAAGGAGAGGCGGTGAACGCGGTCTGGGCGTACATGGTCCCCGACATCCTGCTCACGGTGGGGCTCATCGCGGTGCTCGTCAACGTGGTCAAGGCGGTGACGGGGATGTTCGGCGCGATAAAGCCCAGGAGGTACACCGCGTGTGCGGCGGTCTTCCTGCTTTCGGTGATAGCGGTGTTCATTGCGGCGCTTGCCGGGGCGGAGGACATCGGGCTGGAACAGATGGATTTCATGGAGGACTTCATCCGCGGCTGGCAGACCAACGAGTTTTTCACTCTGTTCGCGGTCGCGCTGATAAACGTGGTGCTGTCGGCGGTGTGTTCCTTCATCACGCCGCTGCGCACGGGATATACGCGCATACACGACTTGTAAAACAGGACGATCTTTGCGCCCTCGGGCGCACGGAGGACATATGGCAAAGAAAGATAATCACGTCATCACAACGGCGCCCGAACAGACGGAAGTGCAGCAGACGCAGCCTCCCGTCGAGGAACCGGTGCTCTATGAGAGCGAAGCGTACGGCACTCCGCAGCAGGACGCCGGCGCGACCACCACGGTCACCAAACCCGTGGGGGTGGGCGGGCCCGTGCCCATCGTCGCTCCCAAGCACAACACCATACAGTTGCAGCCCATCATAGTGCCGCTCGCGGTCGTGCCTTACATGACGCAGGACAGCGATATCCTGCGCACGGACGGAAGCGGAACTGCGGCGCAGTCGGACATCTCCTCTGCGGTGGAGTTCGACAGGGCGGAGCAGGCGGCGGCGAGGAGCAAATCGCGTGCCGCGTTGCAGAACAGGGTGTTCTCGCTGGTCATGTTCCTGCTTTCCGCGCTCATGATAGCGGCGTTTCTGACTGCGTACTACAAGCCCGAGATACACGCGGAGTACTCCCTGTATCAGGTGGACGTGATAGGTCAGATAAAGTTTTGGGCGGAAGTGGGCGAGCCGCTCGACCTCTTCCTCGCGATAGTCAACATAGCGGCGGCGGCGTTTGCCGCGGTCGGGTTCGTGGTGTCCCTGCTCGGTCTGATAACGGGCAGATACGCGCGCAAGACCTTTATGGCGCTCACTTTCCTTTCCGCCGCAGCCTATGCCGCGGAGATAATTTACGAAGTGGTGAAGAAAGTGTTCGACGCGGCGTGGGACGCGGACATCCTCACTCTGCTTGCGCTCAGCGGTCTTGCATTCCTCCTCTCCGTCGTGTTCGCGGCGGTCTGCGTGCGCAGGGAGGACAGGGAAGAAACCGTGTTGCATTCGCACAGCGAGATCTGAGAGGGGACGGCAACGGGAGGCACTCGCCGGAGTGCCTCTTTTCATGATTTGTTAATATAAACGGGAAATAATGTCGATAAGTATCGTGTCGCTCGCGAGCGGCAGCAAAGGAAATTCCACACTCGTGTTTTCGGATTCCACCGCCGTTTTGGTGGATGCCGGCATATCCTATTCGCGGCTGAATGCGGCGCTGCGCGCTTTCGGGTTGTCGGCGGCGAAACTGGACGGAGTGGTGGTGACGCACGAGCACACGGACCATATCGCGGCGCTCCCGAGGCTGGGCAAGGAAACGCGCGTCTACGCCCATCCCAAGACGGCGGAGGCGATACTGCGCAGGCAGGGCGAACTGCACGGCTACACGGAAGTGGACTTCTATGAGGGAGGTTTCACGATAGGGGACATCGATGTCATCCCTTTCCGCATACCTCACGACGCGGCGTACCCTCTCGGCTACTCCTTCCGCCTGAGGACGGGGGCGCAGGTGAGCGTCGCTACGGACATGGGCAAGCCGACGGTGGGGGTGTTCAACAACATCCGCGAAAGCGAGGTCGTCCTCATCGAAGCCAATCACGACCTGGACATGCTGCTCCGCGGCAGCTATCCCGAGCCCCTCAAACGCAGGATAACGGGAGGTCTGGGTCACCTCAACAACGACATGACCGCGCTGTTTGCCGAAAGGCTCGCGGGGTCGGCGTGCCGCACCATGCTGCTCGGGCATCTCAGTGAGAACAACAATCTCCCGGAGCTCGCCCTCGGCGCGGTGTGCGGCAGACTGGACGCCAGAGGCTGCGCGGACATCACCGTCGCGGTGGCGCGTCAGGACTCGGTCAGCGAGGTGTTTGAAGTAGAATGAGAAAGAATCTGTTTGCCGGCGAGAGCGGCAGCCTTTATCTGTTCGCTTTGTGCGGAATGTCCATTCTGGGCAACATATTCGCTTTCGTGTTGTCGGGCAGGACGGGGACGTTCGCCGGGATGAGCATTGGGAACTGGGTGGGTTATGTCGTCACCCAGGTGGCGATAGTGTCGGTGGTGTGGCTGTTTTCGGTGTGGAGGAAGTACGACCTGCCTGCCGTGGCGCAACTCCGTCCCATGAAAAACCCTTACCGCTATCTCTTGCTTCTTCCCATCTCCGTTTTCACCATAATCGCGTTTTTGCCGGTGTCCATGCTTTTCCAGGCGTTTTTCGGAGCGATAGGATATACGGGCGGAGTGACGGCTGCCGCCATCGATTTTGACAACGTGGGGGTGTTCTTCCTCTCCGTCTTCGTCATAGGGCTGCTCCCGGCGCTCGGCGAGGAACTGCTCATGCGCGGCAACGTACTGCCGGGGCTGGCGTCGCGCGGCGCGCTGTTCGGGGTGTTCATCTCCGCATTGCTGTTCTCCCTCATGCACGCAAATCCCGTGCAGACGGCTTATCAGTTCTGTATAGGCGTGGTGCTGGCGGTGCTGTTCATGCTCTCGCGCTCGCTGGTGCCGTGCGTGATAGTGCACTTCCTCAACAACTTTTTCAGTCTGCTCATGACGGCGTACATCCCCGAGATAGACGCCGCGATAGCCGACCTCGGGGCGTACAACTGGCTGACGGGCACGGTGAGCCTGGTGGGAGGGACGCTGATCCTGGTGCTCCTGCTTTACGCTTATCACCGCCTGGGCAGCGCGCCTCGCAAAAAAGACCGGTTCACCGTCGTACAGGGCGGAGTGGTGTTCGAGGAGTACACCATCAACGCTTATGCGGACGTCCCGACAAAGCCGGACAGACTGCGCGGCGTTAAGGACGCGTTCCGTTACGTCGGCTCCCTCTTCACCAGACAAGGGTGGCGGAACACCGAGCGCGCCCTTTTCCTTTCAAGCGACATCCCGTATGTCGGCAAAGCGCAGCCGATGTTCGGGCTGTGGATAGCCGTGGGGCTCGCGGCGGTGTATTGGCTGTTCGCGTTCATAATGGGGCTTGCGATATGAAACCGCGCGCCGGAGGGGGGATCGTCTATTTTCTGGTCATCGTGATGATGCTGCTCCTCCGCATCTCGCAGGGCGTCGGAGTGAGCGACGCGGTGGGGGTGGACATAGGGATATGGTTCACCGTCTTTGCCCAACTGTTCTGCTTCGGAGCGCTGCCCGTCGTGGGCTGGTGGCTCATCGTCGGCGGAGGCACAAAAGACGCGATACGCACTTTACCGCGCACTTTCGGCTTTGTAAAATGCTCAAAACGCGATTTTGCGCGCACTTTGGTCATCGCCGTGCCTACGGTGTTATTGGTTTGGCTGGCAAGCACGGTATGGCATAATCTGCTTGCGCTGACGGGGTTTTCCTTCGGCAGGAGCGCCCCTTCCGAACAGACTTACGCCGCGCTGTTTTCCGAACTCGCGCTGTCCGCGCTGCTCCCCGGTGTGTTCGAGGAACTGACCCATCGCGGCGAACTGATGGCGACGTACAGGGGGACGGGCGTCAAAGCCGTGTTCGTGTCCGCTCTGTTGTTCGCGCTCATGCACCAGAACATCCAACAGCTGGCGCACACCTTCGTGCTGGGGCTGGTGGCGGCTTATACGATGTATGCTTCGGGTTCGGTGCTGCCTGCGATGTTCCTGCATTTTTTCAACAACTTTCTGAGCGTGATAATAGGTTACGGCGAACTGGTGCCCGTCTTTGACGTGATAAACGTAGCGGACGGCTGGCTTTACGGTTCGGTGGGAGGTCTTGCGACGCTGTGTGTGCTTGCGATCCTCTCCCTCCTGCTGATACTTTACGTTTTCAGAAATATGCGCTGCGACGCGCTGCGAGAGGGCAGACTGCCCGTCGCGGACGTGGGCGCGGAAAAGGCTTTGCCGCTTTCGCGCGACGTCGCGTTCCTGCTTGTCGTCGCGATAGGCGTGGCGGCAATGGCGTTCAGTTTGGCGTGGGGTTACATTTGAGGGTGCGGCAATGATGAAGTTCAACGTGATAGCCATAGGAAGACTGAAAGAGAAATATTTTGCGGACGCCGTGAGCGAGTACGCAAAAAGACTGTCCGCGCATTGTGCGTTCTCCGTGACGGAAGTGCAGCCTGCGCCCCCGTCCAAGTCGCCTTCCGAGCAGAAGGAGGCGGAGAGCGCCGCCCTCCTCGCAAAGGCGTCGGGGTGCGTCGTCGCGTTGGACGGCAGAGGGAAACGGTTGTCCAGCGAGGAACTGGCAAAGTTTATTGCGGACAAGTGCGCGTCGGGCGTGTCGGAGTTCAGTTTTCTGATAGGAGGCAGTCACGGGTTGGACGAGAGGGCGCTCCGCGCTGCGGATGCGGTGGTATCATTCGGGGCGATGACTTTTCCGCATCAGCTTTTCAGGGTGATGCTCGCGGAACAGCTTTACCGCGCGGTCACCATAAACGAAGGGATGCCCTATCACAAATGAAAGAGTGCGGCAGAGCGCGCGAGAGGAGGACGGGATGACGACGGACGAGATGTTCATGAACAGGGCTTTGGAACTTGCCGCGGAGTGCGCGGCTGCGGACGAAGTGCCCGTGGGCGCGGTGGTCGTCAAGGACGGGCGTATCATAGCGGAGGGTGGAAATTTTAAGGAGAGGGAGCTCAACGCCGTGCGCCACGCCGAGATAGTCGCGCTGGAAAGGGCGGCGCAGGCGGTGGGCAACTGGTGGTTGGAGGACTGCGACCTGTACGTCACGTTGGAGCCCTGTCCCATGTGCGCAGGCGCGATGATAAACGCGCGCATCCGCAGGCTCGTCTTCGGCGCGCACGACCCCAAGACGGGTGCGGCAGGCAGCAAGGTCGATCTGTTTGAAAAGGGGCTGTTCAATCACGACGTCGAGGTCACGGGCGGAGTGCTCGCGGAGAGAAGCGCCGCGCTCCTCGGCGCCTTTTTCAGGAAGAAGAGAAAGAAGAACGGGTGATCCCACAGGGAAACCGCCATCCGGCGCCGCATGAGCGGCGCCTTTTCCTTTTGCTATTTGCCGCGTCCGCGGTCGACGCCTTCGTCGGGAGTCGCGGTTCGGAGCTCGCCCGACCGTGTCGGCAAGGCGAACGACGCGGTCCGGGCGGAGATCGGCGGTGGCGGACCCCGGCTTGTATTATTCCGGTCCGGCATGACATAAAAGTTTGATTTTCGGAAGGAGCAAGGGGCAGTATGTAGGCGCCGACCCGGCTGTCGTCCGTCCGCGCAAATACGCAAAAGGGGACAGCAGCTATGGACAAAAAGAAAGTGGCAATCATCGTCATCACCGCGCTCTCCGCTTTGGCTACGCTACTGGCGTGCGCCATCGGACTGCCGTACACGCCGGCAGAGATCGACTATGACTACGTGTGCGGCGACGACGGAGGGACATCCGTCGAAAGCGGCGCTCCCGATCGCGGGTCCGAAGCGGACGTGACGGGAGAGGGGGCTGTCCGCCGGGCGACGGGGACGGACTGACGCCTCGGTCGGCGCACCTCCGCGGCAGCGGAGGCAACACTTAACGGAGCGCGAGGCAATGCCTCGCGCTCATTTCGTGTACGCAGACGGAAAAGGGCGTGTTTATCCGCGCCCGGCAGGATGCTGCCGAGAGTCATGCCGCCTTGCGGAAGGGGAGGCGCTTGCGGTTTTCGGGGAGCTTGTCCGATGGAAGGAGGCGTTCCCAAAGGCATTCGTTTTTTGTGTGCATAAATGAGGGCGCAGCGGCATATCATGGTCAAAAAACATATTTAACGGAGCGTATTATGAAGATAAAGATTTGGTTTGTTGAAAGTTCGGCGGCGCGGCAGGTCATTTTGGGCAGGAGCGCGGAGGAGTATCTCACACGCGAATTCGCGGCATACGAGTGCGCAAAAGTGAGATGTGCGGAGGAGTGCGTCTTAGAGGAGGGGCTGCTTCATGCGGTCATCCCTCTCGATATGCCCCTCGTCACGGAGGAGGATGTGCTGCGCGGCGCGGAGTACGTTAAGAAACATTCCATAGGGGTGCTCTCGCTGGGCGGAGGGGAGTCCTGCGCGAAACTGGTGAGCGCCGCCGACGGGCGGAGGGGATATTTTCTCACCTCGCCGCACTTCGTCAAACTTGATGGTGCAAAAAGCGCGGCTTTGGTGTATAATCAACTAAAAGAGCGCATACTTGACCGCCTGCTCGCATCGGGCGTGCGCATCGCGGATGTCGCGAATACGGTCGTGGACGATACCGCGGCGATACTGCCGGGGGCTGAACTCATGCCCTTTTGCAGGATAGAGGGCGAAAGCGTCGTGGAGGAGGGGGCGAGAGTGGAAGGCTCTTTCCTCAAAGACAGCAGGATCTGTCGCGACGCGAAAGTGGTGATGTCGCATCTGGTGTCGTCGCGCGTGGGCGCGCGCAGCGAGATAGGTCCTTTCGCGCGGCTGCGCGGCGCGGAGGTGGGCGAAGGCTGTCGGGTGGGCGATTTCGTGGAGATAAAAAATTCTTCCTTCGCGAGCGGCGCTAAGAGCGCGCATCTGGCGTACATAGGCGACGCGGAAGTGGGGGAGGAGAGCAACATAGGCTGCGGCACGGTGTTCTGCAACTACGACGGCAGCCGCAAACACCGCACGTCCGTGGGCAAAGGGTGCTTTATAGGCGCGAACGTCAATCTCGTCGCTCCCGTCAGGGTGGAGGACGGCGCGTTCGTCGCGGCAGGCACAACGGTGACGGAGGACGTCGCGAGCGGCGCGTTCGTCATAGGCAGGAGCAGGCAGCAGGTCAAGCCGCCGCGGGAAAAGCAAAAGCAAACTTCGAGGACGGAGAAGGAGGACTGACCTTCCCGTCACGGGAGGGCATATGTATTTGGTGGTAGGGCTGGGCAACCCCGGCACGCGCTATCGCAACACCTATCATAACATCGGGTTCATGACGGCGGACGCGCTTGCCAAAAAGTGCAAGCTGCGTTTCACGGGCAAGGAATGCGCCGCGCTCACCGCAAAGGGGAAGCTGGACGGCGTGCCTTTCGTCGTGGCAAAACCGCAGACGTTCATGAACCTTTCGGGCGAGAGCGTCAAACAGCTTGTGAAGAAGTACTGCGACTCGGAAGAGGAGCTCATCGTAGTGTACGACGACGCGGATCTGCCCGTGGGCAGGATGCGTTTCCGCGAGGAGGGCAGCGCAGGCACCCATAACGGGATGCGCAGCATAGTGAAGGAACTCAACACCACGGAGTTCAAGCGGTTGAGGATAGGCATAAAGACGGAGGAACTTGCGGCAAAAGAGGTCGCCATCACCGATCTGGTGCTCTCCCGGGTGGACTACGCCGACAGACCCGCGATAGACAAATGCGTCGGCGATGCCGCGGACGCGCTTGTCGACATCATCGGCGGCAAAGACCTGCAACGCGTGGAAGAGAGGTTGAACAGAAGAAAATGACCCCCGTCATGCTGGACATACGAAACATGGGCGAGGGGCTTGAGTGCCTTTCGCGGTTAGGGTCCCCTAAACTTCCGGGCGACCTTTTCGGCGTGGCTGTCGTCCGCATAACGGACGGGGCGAAGGCGCATCTTGCGGCGAGCATCCCGGCAAAGAGGATATACGTCGCGCCCGATCCGCCGGCGGCGAGAAGTATGTTCACCAAGATATCCTCCTTCCCGGGGGTGAGGGCGGTGTTCCTTTCTCACCGCGACGATGTGCTCATGTGCCGCAGCGGCTACTCCGAACGCGGCGCGATGGAGAGGGCTGCGGCGCTGGGGAAGCTGGCGTCGGGGGACGCGGACATTGCCGTCGTTTGCGCGGACGCATTGCTGCAAAAGTTCCCTCGCGCGGAGGTAATGCGCCGTTTCACCCTCCGCATATCGCCGGAGGACATCATATCTCCGCAGGAGGCGGCGGACAGGCTGGCGGCGGCAGGCTATACGCGCCGCGACATGGCGGCAGACCCCGGCGAATTCGCCCTGCGCGGCGACATCCTGGACATATGCACCGCAGAGGGCGCATACAGGATAAATTTCTTTGACGAGCTGGTGGAGAGCGTCAGGAGCATAGACCTTTCAAGCATGCTTTCGGTGGACGACCTGGACGAGCTGGTCGTCTATCCGGCGACGGACGTGGTGTTCGGCGAGGAGGACGCGGAGAGGGTGCGCTCGGCGCTCGCCTCCCGGGCGGAGAATTCCGCCGCCCAAGCGCTGCTCCCCAAAGTGTGCGTGGGCGCCGCTCCCGTGGAGCTTGCATGGGCGCAGGTGTTTTCAAAGGACTGTTCCGCATTTCTTTTCGACATTTTCGGGGAGGGGGAGAACGTCGTCCCTCCCGTCGTCATATTCGACGAACCCAAGATAATCTCCGACAAGCTGGACGTACTCACCAAAGAATTCCGAGGCAGGCTGGAGCCTCTCACCGCGGCAGGGGAGATACTGCCCGAGCATAAAGACGCCCTCTTCACCGTGAACGAAGTCAGGCGCAGGATAATGCTGCAACGCAAAGTTTCCTTCACTTCGCTGGAACTGGGCAATCCTCTGTTTTCTCCCACCAAGCTGCTCACGCCCAAGACCCGTCCCGTGACCAAGTACTACCTCTCTCCGGCGAGCGTGGGACAGGACCTGCGCAATTTCGTGCTGAGCGGTTTCAAGGTGCTCATCGCGACGGGCAGCCCCGAGAGGGCGAAGAGCGTGCGCGAGAGCCTTGCCGAACAGGAAGTCGGCTCGGAGTACTCCGCCGACGGCAACGCGGACGCCGCGGTGCAGGTGACGCCGCTCTCGATAGAAACCGGCTTTGTTTATCCTGACGAAAAGGTGGCGGTGATAGGCGTTTCGGAGTGCGTCGGAAAACGGCGCGGCGCAAGCATAAGTTTGCCGAAAACGCAGTTTACCGCACCGAAAGCAGGTGATTATGTGGTGCATCGTGTGCACGGCATAGGTTTGTGCGAAGGCACCACCATAATGAGGGCGGGCGAGTTCGACAAAGAATACGTCGTGCTGCGCTACCGCGACGGGGACGTGCTTTACGTCGCCACGGACCAGATGGACAACCTCCAAAAGTTCGTGGGCGAGGAGCATCCGAAGCTCAACAAGATAGGCGGCAAGGAGTTCGCAAGAGAAAAGGATAAGGTCAAAAAGTCCGTCAGAAAACTTGCGGTGGATCTGCTCCGCCTTTACGCCGAACGTGAAAAGAAAAAGGGGCACGTCTATTCCCCCGACACCGTGTGGCAGAAGGAGTTCGAGGACTCTTTCGAATATGAGGAAACCGCGGATCAGCTCAAAGCCATAGACGCCGTGAAGCAGGATATGGAGCAGGGCAGGATCATGGACAGGCTGCTCGTGGGCGACGTGGGTTTCGGCAAGACGGAGGTCGCTTTCCGCGCCATGTTCAAGACGGTCATGGACGGCAGGCAGGCGGTGCTCGTCGCGCCCACCACCATCCTTGCGAGGCAGCACCACGAGAACCTCGTCAAACGGTTGGCTCCGTTCGGCATAGAGTGCGCGCTGCTCACCAGGTTGCAGACCGCGTCCGAAAACGCCGACACCGTGAAAAGACTGGGGGAGGGGACGCTTTATATGGCGGTCGCCACGCACAAAGTGTTGTCCAAGGGGGTGGAGTTCAAGGACCTCGGGCTGCTGGTGCTGGACGAAGAGCAGCGTTTCGGGGTGGAGCACAAGGAGCTCCTCAAAGCGCGCAATCCTCTCGTCAACGTGCTCACTCTTTCCGCGACGCCCATCCCCCGCACTCTCAACATGGCATTGTCGGGGGTGAGGGACATCTCTTTGCTGGAAACCGCTCCCCGTGGCAGGCTGCCCGTGCAGACTTACGTCACTCCTTATTCGGACGCGCTCGTCGTCGACGCCGTCACCAGGGAGTGCGCGCGAGGAGGGCAGTCGCTGGTGCTGCTCAACGACATAGACGCGCTGGACGGGTTTGCCGCAAAGCTTTCGAGTATGCTCCCGTCGGGCACGGGGATAATCACTGCGCACGGGCAGATGGCAGGCGGCGAACTGGAAAAGAGGATAGCCGCGTTTTACGAGAAAAAGTATGACGTCCTCGTCGCCACGACCATAATAGAAAACGGCATAGACCTGCCCGACGCAAACACGTTGATAGTGGTGGATTCCGGCAGATTCGGGCTATCGCAGCTCTATCAGCTGCGCGGCAGAGTGGGACGTCGCGGAGTGCTGGCGCACGCTTATTTCACCGTCCCCGACAACGGGACGCTCACCCCCGACGCCGAAAAAAGGCTGCGAGCGCTCATGGAGAACACGGAGATAGGCAGCGGTTTCCGCATCGCGCTTTCCGACCTGTCCATAAGAGGCGCCGGCACTTTGCTCGGGGCGGAACAGCACGGGCATATCGAGCGCGTGGGCTACGAGATGTACATCGAACTGCTCAACGAAGCCGTGGAGGAGATGCGCACGGGCAGGAAGTCCGAGGAACAGCGCGAAGTGGAGATGAAGGTGGACGTTTCCGCCTACATCCGCGACGGTTACGTCAGCGGCAGGGACAAGCTGCGCATCTATAAGCGTATGGCAGGGGTGAACAGCGTGGAGGAAAGGGACGCCGTGCTTGCGGAGCTCAACGAAGTTTACGGCACGCCTGACGAAGCGCTCGTCAATCTGCTCAACGTCGCTTTGCTCAAAAACCTCGCGAGAGGGTTCGGCGCGGCGCGCGTCATAGTCAACCGCAACGGCGCAGGCGTGATATTTGCGGACGCAGGGGTGTTCGGCGACGAAACTTTGATGAAGACGGTCGCGGCGCACCGCAGCGACGCCGTCCTGACCAACGCGGTGCCTCCCTCCCTCATCTTTGACGTGAGAGGGCTTACCAATGCGCAGAAACTGGACAAGCTCATCGCTTTTTTCAGGGAGGCGGTGTCCGCAGGGAGCGGTGCGGCGTAGACCGCGGCGAGGACAGAGCGCGTAAAGCGGCAGGAGCAGCGCGGCTCACCCTGCGGCGAGAAGCCCCTCGCGACTTTTGCCGGGCATTAAACCCCCGATTTATAGTCAAAATGCTTGCGAGCACGCTCGCGTATGTGTATAATAGCTATACTATTGCAAAAAAGATTATACTTTTCGGAGTGTATATGAAAAAAAGAATAGCGTTCCTGTTAGTCCTCGTGATCGCCTTGACGGTGTGCATCGGCACCCTGGCAGGCTGCGATTCGATCATAGTGCGCAATGAGGAACGAGATGCCAATCAGGTGGTCGCCACCGTCAGTTACGCAGGTCAAACCGCCACCATCCGCAAGTTCGAGCTGGAGATGAGCTTCAACTCTTATGCCTATGTCTATCATACCTATTACGGCATGAGTTATCAGGCGACGGCGGATTATCTGCTGCAATCGCTCGCGCAGCGCGAACTGCTCGTGCTCTTCGTCAAGGACGAACTGGTGAAGATGGAGGGGCTCGGAAAAGCGCCTGCCGACGTGTCGGTGGAAAGTCTGCTTTCCAAAAGCGAACGCAACCGCGCCGTCCAAAACGTGAACGAAGACGTGCTTTCCGCCATCAACTCCGCGCTCGCTTCCATCATCAGCGCCAAGACCCCGTCCTCTTCCGACAGTTCTTCCGGCGGCACTTACGAGGAGTATAACGGCAAGGATTCCATCACCGTGCGTTTCAATTCCGAGGGCGGCAGCGCGGTGGAACGTCAGCGCATCAAGAACGGCACCGTGGCGTATGAGCCCACCGATCCCACTCGCGAGGGTTACACCTTCTACGGCTGGTCCACTTCTCCCATCGGAGAGGATGAAGCCATCGACCTCGACCTCATCCACGACTTCAACGACGCGATCACCCTTGATCTGGAAGCAGGGGAGAAGAGTTACAACCTCTATGCGGTGTGGAAGCCTTATTACGAACCCCGTCCCGTGCGTGAAACCGAGGCGGAGGATCCCGACGCCGATTACGATCCCGATTCCGACACCGTGCCCGAAGAGGCTCCTCGCGCCATAGACGAGAGCGGCAAACTCACGGACGGTTACCGCGCGCTCATCGAAAGCGGCGAGGTGGAACTGGAATGCCTTGCCTCCTACACCGAGGCGAAGAAGGAAAAATATATCAACGATTACCTCGACGAAGCGGTGCGCGACGTCGTGAAGGATTTCAACTCCCTGCGCACGAGCTATCAGTACTATCTCGACAACGAGATGAAGACTTTGCTCATCACCAGGTTTGAAAGGCTGCTCGGCGAAAGCGAAGTCCCCGAAGTCACGGAAGCGGCGGTCAACGCGAGGTTTCAGGAGATGGTGCAAGCCAATCTGGAAACTTTCGGCGGCAACCGCGCCTCTTACGAGGAAGCGCTCACGAGCGCGCTCGCAAGCACCTATTATCATGAGTACACCGCTGCCGACGAGCGTTACGGCTTTGTCATCAACATCCTGCTCCGCCTCTCCGACGAGGACCTCGCGAAACTCACCGAGATGGTGAACCACGGCGTCTATGCGGACGGCGTAGTGAAAGCGGAACGCGACAAGCTGCTCCGCGCGATGGAGATCCGCGTTTCCAACCCCGTTTACGACCCCGACTATGTCTGCGACAAGCACAGCTGCGCGGCAAGTTCCGGGTGCGACCCCATGACTTGTCCCAACCATGAGTGCGTCGGCGAAGTGAACGAGGACGCGGACTGGAACAAAATAGTGGAGTTCGTCTACGACCCCGCGACAGGTGAGGCGGATATCAAGTACAACGTGACCGCCTGCCCCTCTATGGCATATCTGCCCGGCACTGTCCCCGCGTTCGACAGCGGCGACGTCACGGGCATCGTGAAACAGATATACAACAGCTTTGAGGCGGTCACCGCCGCAGTCAATAATTCGGAAAATCCGTTGCCCGAAGTGCTCGGCGTCTACTGGATGCGCGAGCTCGCCACCGCGTGGCTCTACCTCGTGGGCGACGACTCCGGCGGCACTTCTTCCGACTCCAACAACGGCGGACTCGGTTACCTCATCACGCCCGAAGGGGAGAAATCCTCTTACATCGACGCGTTTACGGAGCAGGGACGTGCGCTCATCAGACAGGGCACCGGCTCCTATACCAATGAGGAAAAGGGCGGCGGATTTGACAATTCGTACGTCTTCGGCGACAACTTCATCGACACCGGCTCCACCAGCAACGCCTACGCAGGTATCTTCATCCTCGTGGCGACCAGCGTGCCCTTCGACACCTCCCTCAAAGGCGTCAGGACCGATGCCGACGGCAACGCGCAGCAGGTGGATCTGGACTTCAACGCAACGGGCGAGCTTCCCTACGGCACGCTGCCCCTCGATTACGTCATAGAGTACGGCAGGACCCTCGAAGACTGCGTGACCATCCGTCAGCAGATAGAGGACACCCTCCTCTCCGGCCGCCGCGCCTCCGTCTACGAGGAAAAGGTCAACGCCTTCGGCGTCGCTCACTACGAGTCGAACATCTCTTATAATAGGGAGGCGTATGAGTCGTTGTGGGAGGACCTCGATTAAAGCGCGCTATTTTGCGTGATACTGCGTCAAAGCCCTTCCGCACAGCGAGTTACGTACGCTCCTCTTGTGTGGGAGGGTTTTCCTTGTTCTTCATCCGAATATCGGCGTTCAGCGAAGTAGACTTACGCCCGTTCGAGGACGGGGAAATATCCCATACCCCACGCGCACTTATTCGGAGCGTGCTTGATTTACAACCCTTATCCGGGACAACGGGGACGGGGCAAAAATGTTCAAATGTGGGCAAGCAATGCCCTCATTTGAACATTTGCGCCCCCATGCCCCATCAAAGATGGGTACCCCGGCTTTACCCCGTCCCCTATTGTCCCAACGCGTTCCTGTTTCGGTATAAAGTGAAACATGAGCGTGCGTGCCTGAACACACTCCACGCCCATTCGAAGACGGAATAATGCCCCATGCCCCACGTGCCCTCTTTCGGGGCGCGCTTGACCAACAACTCTCTTGTTCAAAGACGGAACAACGCGCCGCTCAGCCAAGCGTTCACAGGCGGCTTGCCGCCGCTTGAACGCCGCGGCGCGTCCCCCTGAGCGCCGAGCAATGCCGTGAGCTTAAATAGACACGGGCTATGATTTGCGAGTGCCGAATTCCTCCGCCCGTGCCGGGTTCTCGGTGAGTGCAGTCCTCCGCTTGATTATGTGAGTGCAAGAAACAAACTTTTTTAAGAGGCGGAAAGTCCGTCCTGCATGATGCGAGGAGTGCAGCCCTTTCGGCACGGGGGAGGAAAGCCCGAAGGGAAGGAGGGGGTACAATATTCCCATGTCAGGGTGCGTCGGCTAGTTTATATTCTTTGAGTGCGATGTGAACTCTGAGCGAGCGCATTTGAGCACGACGCGAACTTTGAGTGAGTGTTGTTTGAGTTCGCGTATAACTCTGAAACAAATGGGGACGGGGCAAAAATGTCCAATTAGGGACATGTTTTGTCCCTAATTGGACATTTGCGCCCCCAAGCCCCACCGTAGGTGGGTACCCCGGCTTTACCCCGTCCCCATTGGTTTCAATGCGTTCCTGTTCGGGGAGGAGGGGGGCTGTACTCCCATGTCAGGGGACGAAACCCCTATTACCCCCGTCACTTTTTCCGCGCAGGGAGGAGTTGTTCGTTGGTGTGCGAGCGCAAAAAGGCGCGGATGCCGAACATCGCTTCTTTGGAGATGCGGAGCACCTGGACGACCGCAAACGCGTGCACGGCGAGTTTCCCCGTGCCGTGGTAGTGTTCGACGTCCGTGCCGAGCGAGCGCAGTTTTTCCACCAGATCGAAGGTGAGGATGGCTAGCGCGTCACACTGCGCGGAGATGGCGAATGTGGGCGGAAAGTCTTTGGTGACGTGATAGATGGGGGATATCTCCCGTTTTTCTGCTTCGGAGAGGGCGCCGAAAGGTTTCCCTCCGCAGTAGGACTGCACATACAGTTCGATGTTGCGGAAGGGGAGCCCGACTGCTTTTTCCAGGTCGAACACGCCGCAGTTCAACACCAGCCCGGCTATCTTTTGATGGCGGCTGAGAGGGTGGAGGTCGAAACGCGCGTTATATTCGGGGTCGGTGGCTATCGCGCCTGCCATGGCGGAGAGGTGCGCGCCTGCGGATTCGCCGCCCACGAATATTGAGTCGGCGTCTATGTTGTACTCCTCCGCGTGTTCTTTAAGCCAGGCGAACGCCTTGTAGATGTTCTGTATGGGTTCGGGGTGGGGGTAGAAGGGGGAGTGCCCGTAGTACAGGCTGACGACGAAGTAGCCTGCCTCGGCTATTCGCGTGTTGAACGCCTCCCTCGTTTCGGGCAGTCCGCCTATCCAGCCGCCGCCGTGGATGTACACGAAGACGGGCGACTTGCGCCGAGCGTCGCGGTCCTTGCGCTCGTAGATGTTGAGATAAAGCCTCGGGTCGTCGGGCGCATAGGATATCCTGCGCGTCACTTTGACCTTGAAAGAACGCCGCGCGTTGAACACCGTCAGGAACCCGAGCAGTTCGTTTTTGGCGTGCCCCGTCCTGACGTAAGCGAATTTGATATCATAGAGGAGCTTCTCCTGAAGCTCCTTCATGTCCTCGAATGAGAGTTTTTGTTTTTTCATGCGTTTTCCGTCGCTGCGGTGTAATTTTTCTTCCAGCCTGCTATGTCCTGCTCCGTCACGCCGTACTCGGCGGCAAGGAACGCCTCTATCGTGGGATATTTGGAGAAGATCGCCTCATATGCCGTGTCGAACAATTCCTCGTGCACGCGAGAGGAGTAATTCACCACTTCGTAGAGTTTCTCGCGCAGAGGAACCTTTTTTATCAGCTGCATTATCTTGGAGTTGGAGTGCGCGCGGCGCTCGTTGGAGAGCATATATTCCGCTTTCGCCTGTTCGCGCGTGCGCCCGAGCGCAAGCTCTATCATCATCGCCGCCACACCCGTCCTGTCTTTGCCTGCCGTACAATGGAACGCCACGGTCTTGCCTGCGTTCAGCCTGTCGAAGAGCAGCTTATAGGCGTGTTTCGCATACGGCATATATGCATACGAGTCGCGTATGCCCTGCAATATCTCGTCAAACTGACCGTCGGTGCAGAAGAGCAGCGCGAGCTTGGAGCGCAGAGTGGGCGCCAGCACCTGGAATTTGGTGTCGCCGAAGACGGAAGCGTTGACATATTCCACGCCTTCCGGCAGTTCGTCCGGTTTTTCCTTTATCTCGCGAGGGACGCGCAGGTCCACCACGCAGTCGAGGTGCAATGATGCGAGGAACTCTTTGTCCTCTTCGCATTTAGGCATCAGCCGGCATGCGCGGAACAGCTTTCCCCTTTTTATCTCTCCCCCCTGCGGCAGAGGGAGCCCGCCGAGGTCCCTGAAATTGCTGAATGATATCTCGTTTGCCCTTTCCATACCCTTTGATTATAGCAGGGAGTCCCCGTTTTAGCAACAGGGAGGGGAGATGGCAAACGCAAAAATGTGAGTTTTTTGTGTGTCGGCAGAGATGATGCGGAAGGGCTTCGGCGCTCTTTTTCAAGTCGTATTCCGCGGCAAAACAATTTCGTCAGATCGCAAACATCACTGCGAGCCCCCCGAGCGCCGCGCCGAGGGTGGGAAGAGTGATGAGCGCGCCCTTTTTCACGAAATCGAAAAAACGGAAATCGACTTTCTTGTGCTTGACGATGGACAGCCACATCATGGCTGACATGGAAGCTACGGGCGTGAGCAGCGAGCCCATGTTGGACCCTATCACCGTGGCGAACACCGCCTGCATAAGGTTGGGCTCCGACACGGAGGACAGGATGCCCACGAAGAACATGCTCATGGGCAGATTGTTCATCAGGTTGCTCGCGCCTGCGGACAGCGCGCCGAAGGAGAGCAGGGAGAACTCGTTGTCGAACACGGAGGCTATCTTTTCCGTCACGCCGTTGTTCATCAGCGCGAGGACGACCACGAACATGGAGATGAGGAAGGGGACGAGATGCCAAGGCATGCGTTTCGCCGTCTTTTTGAGAGGGTGCAGAGATTGTCCCTTTGCCAGCAGGCATATCACCGCGCCCACCATGACCGCGCCGGCAGAGCACAGGCAGACGATCCACATGTCCAGCCCTATGTAAGAGGAGATGATGAGCAGCACCGTGCACACCCCAAGCCCAGTCACGCCTACGATGAGGGCAGGGACGTTACGTATGGTGACTTCCAGTTCGCTGGCTTGCAGGGGCTCTTTGAGTTTTTTGCGGAAGATGAGGAAGAGCAGTGCAAAGGAGGTCACCGCGGCAAACACGGTGGGCAGCGCCATCATGCGCACATATTCCATGAACTCCACGCCGAAGTAAGTCGCCACATACACGTTGGTCGTGTTGCCTATCACCAGGAACATGCTCCACGTATTCGCGGCGACGTACGCCATGAAGACGAAGGGCACGGGGTCGATGTTGCTGTTTTTTGCGAAATAGCATATGAAAGGAGTGAACGTCAGGACTATCGTGCTGTTGGAGGTGAAGATGGTCACCACGGAAATGATGAGATAGAGCAGGATGAACAGCTTCACCTGGCTCGTCCCGGCGTGCTTCATCACCTTTGTGGCGAGCAGCTTGAAAAAGCCGACTTTGTCCAGATAGACGCTCATCGCGCTCATGGACAGGAAGATGGCGAGGGTCTTCAACGGGTTCATGTCCGAATCGCCGAAGAACTGTTCCGCAAGCTGTTCCGTCGGAACCTCGCCCGTCGCAACGAGCGTCACGGCGCAGGCGAAAGGCACCACCCAATAGATGCGTATGCGGACTTTGCCGATGCGTGCTTTTGCCCCGAAAGCCGTGGCAAGCACCACACTCAGGCATGACAGACAGAGCATGGACACCGAAAGAGCCATATACGCACCTCCTTAATATTTTGAGAGGATACATAATATACTTAAAGCGCGTTAAAATCAACCGATTGCGGAAAAATCGTAAAAAATTTGTAAAAATTTTTTCCGTCGGTCGGTGGGCATCCCGGAGCGCGTTCCTCCGTCGGCACAAGACAAAATGAGCCACAAAACGCCGCGGTCTTACCTCTTTTTAGCGCGCACCGGGTTGACAACGCCGCCCTGCGGCAATAAAATCAAAGTGTCGGAAAGCGGCGCGCTTCCGTCCGCGTTGCATAGACGGCAAGGGCGCAGATGACACAAACGGGGGTATGAACTGTGAAAATAGCGGCGTTAGTATTGTTTTTGGTCACTTATGTGCTTTTGCTTGCGCTGCCGAAGTTCAGGGCGTACATCGCGGCGTTCGTCGGGGTGCTCTTCCTTTGCCTCAATATACTTCCGTGGGATCGGTTCGGCGCCGCGATAGACTGGAACGTGCTCATGGTCATCTCGGGGACGATGGGCATCGTCGCGCTTTTCATCGAGTCCAAAATGCCGGCGTTGCTTGCCGACCTCCTCATCGCCAGGATGCCCAACGTCAAATGGGCGATCATCGCGCTCTCGCTGTTTGCAGGGTTGGTCAGCGCGTTTGTGGATAATGTCGCCACCGTGCTCATGGTCGCGCCCATCGCGCTCAGCCTTTCCAAAAAGCTCAACATCTCTCCCGTGCCCGGCATCATAGCCATTGCCGTGTCCTCCAATTTGCAGGGCGCGGCGACTTTGGTGGGCGACACCACCTCCATAATGCTCGGCAGCGCCACGGGCATGAGTTTCATCGACTTCTTCGTGATGGACGGAAAGATGGGGATGTTCTGGATAGTGCAGATCGCGGCGCTCGCCGCCACCGCCTATCTCCTCATAATTTTCAGAAAGGATAATCAGAAGATAGAGTATTCCGACCGCACCGAGGTCAAAGACTTTTTCCCCTCCTTCCTGCTCATCGCCATGCTCGCGCTGCTCATAGGCGTATCCTTCGTGCAGGACAAACCCGAGGTCACTCCCGGCATCATATGCGTCGGGCTCATGATCGTCGGCATGGCGTACACCGTCATCCGCCGCAAGAACTTCTCCGGCGTGGTGAACACCCTCAAAGAGATAGACTTCAAGACCCTGCTCCTGCTTGCAGGCATCTTCCTCATCATAGGCGGACTGGAATCCGTCGGCATAATCGACGACATCGCGGACATCCTCGTCAGGATCAGCGGCGGCGACCTCTTCGCGCTTTACTCGCTGCTCGTGTGGGCTTCCGTGCTGGTGTCCGCCTTCATCGACAACATCCCCTACGTTGCCACCATGCTCCCCGTCATCACCGGCATAGCCGCAGGCATGGGCATCGGCGCCGCGGAAACCACCGTTCTCTATCTGGGTCTGCTCTCCGGCGCGACTCTCGGCGGCAACCTCACCCCCATCGGCGCCTCCGCCAACATCACCGCCACCGGCATTCTCCGCAAAGAAGGCTACGAAGTCAAGACCCTCCAATACATGAAGATCAGCGTCCCCTTCACGTTGATAGCAGTGCTGGTGGGGTATGGGTTGGTTTGGTTAATATACGCCTAAACGGCGCTATTTGGCGCAGAACTTTGTCAACGCCCTTGTCGTGGATGCTCACGTACGATTATGTACGCTCCGCCTCCCGACAAGGACGTTTTCGCGTTCTGCATCCAAATATCGCCGTTTAACGAAGCAGACTTACACACGTTTGAGGACGGAATAAAACACTCTAATTCCCACGCGCACTTATTCGGAGCGTGCTTGATTTGCAACTTTCGCATTCGAAGACGGAACAACGCGCCGCTCAGCCAAGCGTTCACAGGCGGCTCGCCGCCGCTTGAACGCCGCGGCGCGAAAAGTGAGTGCCGAGCGCTGACGAAGCATTAAGTAGACACGGGCGTAGTGCGCGAGTGCCGAATTCCTCCGCCCGTGCCGGGTTCTCGGTGGGTGCAGTCCTCTGCTTGATTATGTGAGTGCAAGAAACAAATTTTTTTTAAGAGGCGGAAAGTTAGTCCTGCATGATGCGAGGAGTGCAGCCCTTTCGGCACGGGGGAGGAAAGCCCGAAGGGAAGGAGGGGGCACAATACTCCCATGTCAGGGAACGTGAACCAAATTAAATTTTATTCCCCACATTCCCATATAAAGGGACGGAACTTTAACATTCAAGTGTTGTTTTCCCCCTTCCTTCGGGTTTCCCCCAAAATCGTTCCCCCTTGAAAGGGAACCCACCATTTCGGGGGAAACCTTCGGCGCTCGCGCACAATTGCTTCCGAGGACGGCACCTTTACGGAGCCGCCATGTTATGCCGCTTGCAATGCGCCCGCTGCGCGAAGAGAATGGCGCATTGCCGACGCACTACTCGTCTAGCGCTCGGCACTCACACGGTCGCCGCCTGTTGCGGCGTCGCTCCGAATAAGTGAGCGTTGTATACGGGGAAAGCCTTGCCAAATTTCCTTCACACCCGTGCCTTGCGGATCACAGGAACTTTCGGAGGGCGCGGATGTTTTTGTCGTAACACTTAACGAGGTCTTTTGCAAGGACAGGCACTTCATCGTGCTCTTTTTGCATCTCATTGATACATTTTTGCAAACTGACTATCCCTGTTTCGTAGCCTTCGATGAGTTTGCGCGCAAGATTTGACGGGTCGTTGTTCATCATCGCGCTCATCATAGCGCTCGCTTTGAGCACGGTTTTGGAGAGTTTGCCGCCCTCCGCCTGGGCGATCTCGTCGCCGCTCAATCCGCGTTTGGCTTCGGTGAGCATTTGCTCCATATCCTCTTTTTGTTCCCTCATCACATTGGTGAGGGCTTCGTTTTCCGTGTAGGGGAGCAGTCGGTCGATGGCGTCTATGCCCATGGAGGTGCTGCGCACCATTTCTCTTGCGATCTTCATATATGCCTCCTTTTGGGGTAGTGTCCGCAAAAGTCGGGGATATATACCGCGTCATTTTCGTTTCATTCCGTTTATATTGATATCCGGCATACAACCGTAGTTTATTTAATATAAAATAATGCGATTTTCGGTATTGACGGAGCGAAACTTTTAATCTATAATTTAATAGTAAACTATTTGTCGGATAGTTTCAAACTAAAAGGAAAATTATGTAGGAGGGCAAAAAATGCCAAGTGTTGTTTCTGTAGCCGAGCTGAAAGCAAAGGCAAAAGAGCTGCGTCTGAACATTGTGCAGACCACATTCAATGCCACTTCGGGCCATGTGGGCGGATCTATGTCCAGCGCCGATATGCTCATCGCGCTGTACTTCAAGTATCTCAACATCAACCCGGCCGATCCCGATTGGGACGAGAGGGATCGTTTCATCATGTCCAAGGGTCACTGCGCGCTCGCGTACGTTCCCTGTCTTGCGATGAGAGGGTATCTCGAACTTGACGAAGTCATGAGGAACTTCAACAAGACGGAGTCCGCGTACGGCATGCATCCCGACAGCAAGAAGATACGCGGTTGCGACGCGTCCACCGGTTCTCTCGGTCACGGGCTGCCCATGGGCGTCGGTATGGCGCTGGGGCTTCGCCTGAAAGGCTACGACAGCAAGGTCGTCGTCATGACTGGCGACGGCGAGTGCCAGGAAGGCTCCAACTGGGAGGCTGCGATGAGCGCATCTCACTTCGGGCTCAAGAACCTCATCTGGATCATCGATCGCAACCACTTTGAAATAGACGGCAACACCGAGGACGTCATGTCCCTGGAACCGCTGGACAAGAAGGTGGAATCCTTCGGGTTCAAAGTGCTCAAATGCAACGGAAACAAGATGGAAGACGTGGACAGAGTCCTCGCGGAAGCCTGGTATACGGAAGGTCCGGTCTGCATCATTTCCGACACCGTCAAGGGATACGGCGTCAAGCAATACGAAGGCAAGGCGACCAGTCACTACTGCTCGTTCGGCGCAGAAGAGAGCGAAGTGAAGAAGTTCATTGACGAAATCGAGAACAGAGAGTTTTAAGGAGGAATACTATGGGAACTGCATGGAACGTCTATGACGGAAATAAGATGTCTTCCGGCGCAATGTACGGCAGAACTCTTGCCGAGCTCGCAGCCAAAGACCCTCGCATCGTCGGCGTGACCGCTGACCTTGCCAAATCCACCAACATCGGTCTGCTGGGTGAAGCATTCCCCGACAGACTCTTCAACGTCGGCATCGCGGAGCAGAACCTCTTCGGCGTGGCGGCAGGCCTTGCCAAAGTCGGGTTCATCCCCTTTGCCTCCACATTCGCCATCTTCGCGTGCCTGAGAGGCGGCGAGCAGATCAGGACGGACGCTGCTTATCAGAAGCTGCCCGTCAAGGTCATCGCCACTCACGGCGGCGTTTCCTTCGGCGCTGCGGGTTCCACCCACCACTGCATCGAGGACTTCGCCATCATGCGCGCAATCCCCAACATGACCGTCGTCATCCCTGCGGACGCTTATGAAACCGCCATCGCGGTCAAGCAGTGCATCGATGTCCCCGGCCCCTTCTATCTCCGCGTCGGCAGAGGCATGGAGCCCCTCCTTCACGAGAGCGAGGAAGACGAATGGTGCAAGGGCTTCAAGATCGGCAAGGCGATGACTCTGAAAGAAGGCAACGACGTCACCATCATCGCTTGCGGCGTGCCTACCCGTGACGCTTACATCGCCGGCGACATGCTCGAGGAGCAGGGCGTCAGCGCGCAGGTCATCAATATGCACACTTTGAAACCCATCGACGAGGAAGCCATCATCGAGGCGGCAGTCAAGACCCGTCGTATCGTCACGGTGGAAGAGCACAACGTCATCGGCGGTCTGGGCGACGCGGTCGCGTCCGTCCTCGCGCAGAGCGGCAAGCGCTGCATCCTCACCAAGATCGGCATCCCCGACGAGTTCGGTCCCATCGGCAAACCCGAGGATCTTTATGCTAAGTATAAACTCTCCAGCCAGGGCATCATGGAAACCGTTATGGAGATCATGGGCAAGGAGATCGAAGAAGACGACTGGTCCGACGAGGACTAAAAGGAGGTAAGGTATGAAAGCAAGCGAACAAGACGTCTTGACTGCCAAGATATACTTCGCCGCCGCCTTTCCGGCACTGCGCGTCCCCCTCGAAGAGGACGAGAAGCAGCGCAAAAAGTTTGAAAATGTCAACGCCGTGGTGGAATTCAGAGCCGCCGACGACGCTAACCCCGTCGCGTGCTATATGGTGTTCCTGACGGAAGATATGGCGCAGCAATCTCTCCACGAGAAGCGCTTCAAGGTGTTCCAGGGAGAGTATCCGGGCTATATCGAAATGAAAGACGGCAGCAAATATGACGGGCTGAAAGTCGTGAAGATGTACTTCAAGTCCATCCCGAGCCTGCTCGGCGTGTTCAAGGGGAGCTCTCCCGTCGAGATGCTCGGCATAGTGTCCCCCCTGCTCAAGAACATCTTCAATCCCGTCACGCTCAAGTTCCTCTTCTTGATGCTGACGCTCACCAAGACCATGCCTTCCTTCACCCCCGGCACGGATCAGCCTTGGGAACAGTATCTGAAAGTCAAACTTTCGCTGTATCTCATCACGCGCGCGCTGTCCACCGCCAACCGCGAAGGCTGGCCCGAGATAGTGGAATGGACCAAGAAGCAGCCGGACAGGACCTATCAGTTCATCGTCGGCGCCACCAAGGATGCGAACGGCAAGGAGATCTATCCCGAGATCAAGAGCTACCTGCGCGTCAAACAGGGCAGGACCAAGGCAGGCAACGGGGAGAGGAAGTACCCCTTCGTGCTCTTCAAATTCCCCGATCCCGACGGATGCCTCGCGGTGCTCACCGGCAGGTACGAGTTCGTGGAAGCCGTGGCAAAGGGTGCGGTCACCATTTACGGCGCCGCCGACAGCTATGCGGTGTCCTTCAACGACCTCATGACCAAGTGCCAGGCGATGCTCGTGCCTCCTCCCAAGCCCGAGAAGAAGTAAGCACTTCAAATCAAAACGGAGCAGGCATTTGCCTGCTCCGTTCTTTACTTGGTGTCAAGCGACCGTCCGGAAACGAGTCACACCTCATCTTTGCCCAAAAGGTAGTCGGTGGAAACGCCGAACAAGTCGGCAATGGCGATGATCTCTGCAATGCAGGGCTCGGATCGTCCCTTTTCCCAAAAGTAAATGCAGTCATCGGTCGTCCCGATTTTTTGTGCGAGCTGCTTTTGCGTCATTTTGTTTTCCATCCGCAACTCTCGAAGCCTTTGACAAAACATATCCATAAACTTATTGTCGTAAAAAATACGGAAATTTGTTGACATCCGTATTTTTTACGGTTAGTATTTAGATGTATCATAAACGGGAGGATGCTATTATGTTTTGTTCAAATTGCGGCAAAGAAATCAGCGATAAGGCGTATATTTGCCCAAATTGCGGTGTAAAAACGAATGCAAGTGTGGATGCGGAAAACGACCAGTTGCGCTCCATGTCGATCGCGGCGATAGTGTTGACTTTCTTTGTGCCGATCGTAGGATTTATCCTCGGGATAGTAGTGCTCGCCAAAATGAAACAGAACGGCACGATAGGCGTGCCCTCCGATGTGCGTGACATGAGCATATCTGCGGTGGTGATCGTGGGGATCGGCATTTTGTTGACGATCATACTGATGTTGGCTCTGTTCTGCTGACGATCCGCCGTAGGTGCGCGCACGGCGCCACCGTTGTGCGCGACAATAGCAAATCATTTTGCGAACCGATAAATGCGCCGAAGGCTGCTGGTTTGCCCGCAGCCTTCGGCGCAATATTATAAAAAGCACGGGGTCGAGGGGCATAATACCCCTCGCGGGGTCAAGGGGCAGAGCCCCTTGTGTCACGCCGAGCCGAAATAGCAAAACGCGCAGAGTTGCCTCTGCGCATCTTGCTATGATAAGGGGGAAAATTATGAGCTGTTGTTGGGTAACTTCAAGCACTTGCTCTCGATTACGGTTGCATAATATCATCACGGAAAAAGACTGTCAAGCGTTTTTTGTAAAAAAATAAAAAATTTTTTGGTATTTTTTTGAAAAACCTTACAAAAGTGCAAATCAAAATGAATAGCGGCGCAAAGTTTTGTTAAAAAATGCTTAAAAATTGTGGTGGGGGCGTTCTTCCGCACGAGTAGTGGGAGATGCCGTTTTTTGTCGCGTCATGCGTTGTGAGGAGAAAAAATATCCCCGGCCGAGCGAAGCGGTCGGGGAGTAAAACACGCGGTTAGAATGCGGAAATCAGCGAGTTGTGTTGAGATATTTTATTGCGCTTTCCGCCGCGATCGCGCCATCCGCGGTGGCGGTGACGACTTGGCGCAGAGATTTTTTCCTGACGTCGCCTGCGGCAAACACTCCGGGGAGGGCGGTGCGCATTTCCTCGTCGGTGACGATGTATCCGCCGTCCAGTTCCACGCCCGTAAGTCCTGCCGTGGAAGGAGTCTGTCCCACGGCGATGAAGACGCCGTTGACGGCGAGGGAGGAGAGTTCCCCCGTTTTGACGTTTTTGAGGGTGAGGGCGCGCAGCTTGTTTTCGCCGACCAGTTCGGTGACCACGCTGTCCCACACTATCTTTACGCCGCTCGACTTCACTCTGTCCGCCAGGATGGCGTCTGCGCGGAGAGCGTCGCGGCGGTGTATGAGCCAGACGTCGGAGGCAAATTTCAAAAGGTAGAGCGCGTCTTCGACGGCGGTGTTCCCTCCGCCCACGACCGCCACGGGTTTGCCGCGGAAGAAAGCTCCGTCGCAGGTGGCGCAATAGGACACGCCGCCTCCCATAAGGGCGCTCTCGTTGGGCAGCCCCAGGGTGCGCGGCAATGCACCCGTCGCGATGATGACGGTGCGTGCTTCCAGGGTGCCGGAAGCGGCGGTCGTCACGCGCTTGATCTCACCTTCCAACGACACATTCACGGGGTTGTCGAACACAAAAGTGACGCCTAAACGGTCGCATTGTGCTTGCATGATGGAAACCAGCTCGAAGCCGTTCACCGATTCGAACCCGGGATAATTCTCGATCTCGGCGGTGAGGGACGCCTGTCCGCCCACGGCGGAAGACTCCACGATGACGGCGTTGAGTCCGCCTCGCGCGGCATAAATGCCTGCGGTGAGCCCGGCAGGACCGGCGCCCAGAATGATGACGTCGTACATGACATTACCTCGCTGAAAGGGGATATGCAAATCGCAATCAGTATATCCTCCGCGGCGGCGCAAGTCAACTTTTTTAAGGGGAGGGCGAAATTCCTTTACAAAAAAGGGAGATTTCATTATAATGGTTACTCATAAGAGTTAATATACGAGCGCACGGGCGCGTGTCCCGTGCGGAAAAGGAAAGCATGAGTTACACCGATATTTCCGAAATCGTGCTGCACGGCGACAAGTACGCAGGCACGAAAGTCAAGGTCGCAGGGTGGGTGCGCACCGCCCGTGACAGCAAGACGATGGCGTTCATCGCATTGAACGACGGCACGTCGCTCAAACATCTGCAACTGGTCATGGACAAATCCGTGCTGGATGCGGACGCGCTTTCTCCCTGCCTCAAAAGCGGCGCTTCCGTGGAGGCGGAGGGCGTGGTGGTGCCTGCTGCGCGCGAAGGCAGCGGTTACGAACTGAACGTGGAGGAGATAGCCCTCATCGGGGATTGTCCCTCCGATTATCCTCTGCAAAAGAAGAGGCATACGCTGGAATTTTTGCGCACCATCCCTCATCTGCGCGTCAGGACGAACATCTTCAACGCCATGCTCCGCGTGAGGAGCAAGGTGAGTTACGCGCTGCACCGCTTCTTCCAGGAGAGGGGATATACTTACGTCCACACGCCCATCATCACGGGCAGCGACTGCGAGGGCGCGGGCGAGATATTCCGCGTGACCACCAACGGTTACGAGGACGCGAGAGTCGCAAAGGACGAGGCGGAGTACATCGCGCGCGACTTTTTCAGGCGCAAGGCAGGGCTCACCGTGTCCGGGCAGCTGGAAGGCGAAGTGGCGGCGATGGCGATGGGCAAGATATACACGTTCGGGCCCACTTTCCGCGCGGAGAACAGCAACACCCCCCGTCACGCGGCGGAGTTCTGGCAGATAGAGCCGGAGGTGGCGTTCGCCAAACTGCCCGACATCATCAAGGTGGCGGAGAGCATGATCAAGTTCGTCATAAACGCGGTGCTCGAAGAGTGTCCGGACGAAGTGGACTTCTTCGAGAAGGTGTGCGAGCCCGGGCTCAGGGCAAAGCTGGAAAGCGTGGTCGCAAGCGATTTCGCGGTGCTGGATTACACCGACGCGATAGAGCTCCTCAAAAAGGCGGACGAGAAGTTCGCTTACCCCGTGGAGTGGGGGCTGGATCTGCAAACGGAGCATGAGCGTTACCTCACCGAAAAGGTGCTGGGCAAGCCCGTGTTCGTCACCAACTATCCCAAGAAGATAAAGAGCTTTTACATGAAGCAGAACCCGGACGGCAGGACGGTCGCGGCGACGGACCTCCTCGTCCCCGGCGTGGGCGAGATCATAGGTTGCAGCGAGCGCGAAGCCGACTACGACAAGCTGCTTCAAGCCATGACGGAACGCGGCATGAACCTGGACGATTACAAGGGGTACATGGAACTGCGCAAATACGGCAGCGTGCCGCACAGCGGTTTCGGGCTGGGGCTGGAGCGCATCCTGATGTACGTGACCGGGATAGGCAACATCCGCGACGTGCAGCTTTACAGCCGCACCGCAGGCGACCTGATGGCATGAGGTGAGATATGTATCAACTGACTATACCTGAGCATTACGTTCCCAAAATGAGCGTTCGCGAAACGGAGAAGGCGATAAAGTTCGTCAAGGACGCTTTCCAGCGCAATTTTGTGAAGAATTTCGGTTTCGAGCGCGTGTCCGCGCCCCTTTTCGTCGTGTCGCGCACGGGCGTGAACGACGACCTCAACGGGGTGGAGCGCGCGGTCGCTTTCGACATCCTCGAACAGGACGGCAGGGCGGCGGAGATAGTGCATTCCCTCGCCAAGTGGAAGAGAATGGCGCTCAAACGCTATGATTTCAAGGGCGGCGAAGGGCTTTACACGGACATGAACGCCATCCGCCGCGACGACAAGTGCGACAACGTGCACTCCATCTACGTGGATCAGTGGGACTGGGAGATGGTCATCTCCAAGGAACAGCGCACGCCCGAGTTCCTCAAAATGGCGGTGTCGCGCATAGTGGGCGCCATCGTGGACACTTTGGAGGAAACCAAGCGGCAGTTCCCCGTCATAGACCTCAAATTGAAGAGGGAGGTCACTTTCCTTACTGCGCAGGAGGTGTTGGACCGTTATCCCGGGCTCACCGCGCACGAGAGGGAAACCGCGGTTGCGAAGGAGTTCGGCACCGTGTTCCTCATGGGCATCGGCGGCGCGCTTTCGGACGGCAAACCGCATGACGGCAGAGCCCCCGACTACGACGATTGGGCGCTCAACGGCGACATCCTGTTCTATGACGAACTGCTGGGCGAGAGCTTGGAGATATCTTCCATGGGGATAAGAGTGGACGCGGCGAGCCTTGCCGCGCAGCTCCGCCTCGCAGGCGCGGAGGAGAGGATGGAGTATGAGTATCACAAGATGATAATGTCCGACGAGCTGCCCCTCACCATAGGCGGCGGCATAGGGCAGTCCAGGCTGTGCATGCTCCTGCTCCAGAAGGCGCACATCGGCGAGGTGCAGGTCAGCATCTGGCCGGACGAAATGAGAGAAAAATGCGAAAAAGCGGGCATACACCTGCTGTGAGGATAGGACTATGACGTACAGAACGCACACTTGCGGAGAACTCCGCGAGAGCAATGTGGGACAGAAAGTTAAACTTGCCGGATGGCTTTCCGGCACGCGCGACCTCGGCGCGGTCATCTTTTTCGTGCTGCGCGACTTTTACGGCAGCACCCAAGCCGTCGCGACCACGGAGGAGATGAAAGAACTGGTGCGCTCCATCCCGAGAGAGTCCACCGTGTCCGTGGAGGGCAAGGTCATCCTCCGCAGCTCGCCCAATCCCGATATGCCCACCGGCATGATCGAGATAGAGCCCGAGAAGGTGGAAGTGCTGGGAAGGTGCTACGAACAGCTGCCTTTCGAGATTGCGACCTCCACCCAATCCAGAGAGGACACCCGTCTGCGCTACCGTTTCCTCGACCTGCGCAACCCCGAGGTCAAGGACAAGATAGTTTTCCGCGCCAAAGTGGTCAGCTGGCTCAGGCGCAAGATGACGGATATGGGTTTTTTGGAGATAACCACCCCCATCCTCACCAGCTCATCTCCCGAGGGCGCGAGGGACTTCATCGTCCCCAGCCGCCTGCATCCCGGCAAATTCTACGCATTGCCCCAGGCGCCGCAGCAATACAAACAGCTGCTCATGGCGTCCGGGTTCGACAGATATTTCCAGATCGCGCCCTGCTTCCGCGATGAGGACGCGAGGGCGGACAGGAGCCCCGGCGAGTTCTATCAGCTGGACACCGAGATGTGTTTCGCCACCCAGGACGACGTGTTCGCGGTCATGGAAGAGGTGCTTACGGGCGTGTTCTCGGAGTTCAGCACGCGCAAGGTGGACAAGGGACCGTACCGCAGGATAAAGTACCGCGACGCCATGCGCGATTACGGCACGGACAAACCCGACCTGCGCAACCCCCTCATCATCAAAGACGTGACGGACATCCTCACTGGCAAAGCGCCTTTCTTCACGGAGGGCAAGGTCATTAAAGCGATAGCGGTGAACGGCAGTTCCCCGACGCGCAAGTTCATAGACGGCGTGGCGGAAAAGTGCCGCCTGAACGGCGCGGAGAATATGTACTGGTTCAAGACGGACGAGCAGGGGGCGCTCACCGGCGGCATCGCCAAGTTCGCGGCGGACTGCGAGGACGCGCTCACCGGCAGGTTGGAGCTTGCTCCCGGTGCGTTCGTGGCGCTCGTGGCGGAGAGCAAGGACGCGGAAAAGCAAGCAGGTTTCCTGCGCACGGAACTGGGCGTCGGGCTGGACCTCATCGAGAAGGACGCGTTCAGGTTCTGCTGGATAGTGGACTTCCCGATGTACGAATACGACGACGAGGGCAACCTCACGTTCTGTCACAATCCGTTCAGCATGCCGCAGGGCGGTCTGGACGCGCTCAACAACTCCGACCCTCTCGACATCCTCGCCTATCAGTACGACAGCGTGGTCAACGGCGTGGAGTTAAGCTCCGGCGCGGTCAGGAACCACGAGCCCGCGATAATGGAGAGGGCGTTCGAGATAGTGGGCTACGGCAAGGACGTGATAGAACAGAAGTTCTCCGCATTGTATAACGCGTTCAAGTTCGGCGCGCCGCCGCACGCAGGCATCGCTCCCGGTGTGGACAGGATAGTCATGCTGCTGGCGGAGGAGCCCAACATCCGCGAGATCATCACCTTCCCGATGGACCGCAACGCGAGGGACATCCTCATGGGCGCGCCCTCCGAAGTGACGGAAAGGCAGCTCAAAGACGTGCATATCAAGCTGGATATCGAGAAAAGGCAAGAAAGTATATAATGTAAAAACGCGCGCGTATGCGCGTTGCGGTTGTAAAACCGTGCAGGATAAGGTATAATTAATTCCCCTCGTGGAGCAAACGACAACGGATATTTCCGGGAGAATGATATGAAAAGAAAGAAAGTGATAGTCATCGTCGCCCTCATAGCGACCCTCGCGATAGCGGCTACGCTGCTTGCGGCGTGCAACGACGTGTACGTGTGGGACGGCATAGGCATGGGCGAATCGCAGGCGAAAGTGGTGTCCAACGGGGGCTACTACGTCGAGCAGGGCAAGTACGTGTACTTCATCAACGGTTACCTCGGCGACGTCGAAGTCAACAATTGGGGTTCTGCGTATAAGCAGAGCATAATGCGCGCCGAAAAGAACAGTGACGGCACCATCAATAACGATACCGCACAGGTCGTGGTGCCCCTCGTCATTTCCAACCAGTACACGGGCGGCGGCTTTGCCGTGTTCGGGGATTGGATATATTACGCCTCTCCCAACACGGAGTCCGACACTTCCGGCAACCCCAACACCACTTACACCGACTTCATGCGCACTCGCACCGACGGCGCGGTCACTCAGAGGATAGGCAACGTCAATTCGCGCAGCTGCCAGTATCTCTTCACCCCCACGCGCGTCCTTTACACCGACCCGGGCAGCACTTCCACCCTCCGTTACTTCGATTTCACGGGGATGCCCTCCGGCGAGAGCGTGGACGACGGCAGCGGCGTGAAGATGGGCGTGCTCATCGAGAACGCGTCCGGCATCCTGTGGGGCTATGACGCGGAGTGGGATCCTTCCGCCGGCACGGTAGTCACCGACTATATCTTCTACACGCAGACCGTGACGGGCGACGACAGCTACCGTCATTACAACGAGCTCTGCGCCGTGAAATACGACGGCAGCGACCGCAAGACTCTTGCGACCTACGACTCCTCCGTCGGCGTGGCGGACTACGACAAAGTGTTCACTTACTCTCTCAAAGACGTGTGCTTTGTGTCCGACACCGAGGCGACCCTCTATTACACCAAGTCCATCTACGAGAACGGTTCGTCCAAGTCGCAGGGACTTTATATGAACACTTTCTCTCTGTCAAGTGAATATTCCGTTCAGAACGAGAAGAGGCTGGCGCAGACCGAACCGAGCTCTTTCTACGCGCTCGGAGGGGATAAGGGCATCCTCGCCACCGTCGGCAACAACGTGTATCTTGTCACCGCGGACAGCGTGGGTTACACCGACGCCAACCTTATCATCGGCACCGGCTCCTCCGTCAAGGTGGAGAAGGTCATAGGCGATTACGTTTATTACACCGCGTCCAACGCCCTCTACCGCATTAACCTCGATGTGGCGAGCGGCGACAGCGCGAACGTCAGAGCGGTCATCGCCTCCGGCGTCAAGACGGATTGGTTGAAGCTGGATTTCGCAGGTTCCCGTCTGGTGTGGTTCAACACCGACGATTACGGTTACCTCTACTATCTCGACGGGCTCGATCTCGACACTCCGACCGACGGGTTCGAGGGCAAGCTGCTGGGCAAGATGACCCAGGAAGACCTCGACGCCAAGGCGGAAGAGGAAGAAGAGGAGTAAGTTCGGCCTAAAAAAGGCGGCGTTGTCCGCCTTTTTTTGTTTCGGGGTCCCCGGCGCGAAATCCTTGATTTTCGGGCTGGGGTCAAATTCGGGGTCCCCGACGCGAAATCCTTGATTTCGGGCTGGGGTCAAATTCGGGGTCCCCGACGCGAAATCCCTGATTTCGGGCTGGGGTCATATTGTCGGCGGCAGCCGCCGACCGTGAAGAGGAGGTATAGGCGTGGCAACGGCGTTTGTGACGGGAGGAAGCAGGGGTATAGGCGCGGCGATAGTCCGCGCGCTGGCGCCCGAATGCAACGTGGCTTTCACCTATTGCGCATCGGAAAAAGAGGCGCGCGCTCTGGAGGAGGAACTGAAAGTCTACGGCGGCGTCAAAGCGTTTTTCTGCGATGTTTCCGACCCTCTTTCGGTGAGAGAGGCGGTGCGCGCCGCGCGTGAGAGGTTCGGCGGCGCCGAAATGCTTGTCAACTGCGCGGGGATATCCGGGCGCGGTCTGTTCCAGGACGTCACGGACGAGGAGTGGCGGCGGATGTTTGCGGTCAACTGCGACGGCGCGTTTTACGTCACTCGCGAGCTGCTGCCGTACATGATAGAGAAAAAGAGGGGGAGCATCGTCAACGTGTCCTCCGTTTGGGGAGTGAGAGGAGGCGCGTGCGAAGCGGCGTATTCCGCTTCCAAAGCCGCGCTCATAGGCATGACTCTCGCCCTCGCCAAGGAGGTCGCGCCCAGTGGGATCCGCGTCAATGCGCTGGCGCCCGGGGCGGTGGACACCGACATGATGAAATGCTATGGAGAGGAGGAACTTGCGGATATCTGCCGCGATATCCCTCTCGGCAGGCTGGCTTCTCCCGAAGAGATAGCGTCGGCGGCGGTGTTTTTGCTGCGGCACGGTTACGTAACGGGGCAGGTGCTCACGGTGGACGGCGGTTTCACCGCGTGAGGAGAGAGTATGGGCGAAGAGAACGATTATATCGTCGCGCGTGCGGAAGTGGCGCAGGACGGGGAAGAGCGTCCCACCGAACACGACGAGAGGGAGAACGCAGACGAACGCGAGGCGGTGAACGAGCGTGCGGAAGAGCTCATAAAAAAGCTGTCCGATTTTGCGGACGGGCTCACTTCCACGCACGAGGAAACCGCTTGCGCGCGCGCGTTGCGTGATGAGCTTTCTCCTTTTGCGACAACCAGGATGGAAGCGTTCCGCACTCCGCCGTACGCAGGCAGGAATTGCTGCGCGCTGTTCGCGGTGGTGTACTTTGTCGCCGCGCTGTTGTATTTCGTATCCTTCGGCGGCAGCCGCGTGGCAGGTTCCGTCCTCATCATCGTGGCGCTCGGAGTGTTCGTGGTGTTCGGTTTGGGCGCCGCGGCGGCGTTTTTGGGCGTCGGCGGCGCGGTCCGCATCCTTTACCCCAAAAAGGTTTCCTACAACGTATTCAGCGAAAGCATACCTCTTAAAAAGCAGCAAGGTGAAAAATTGGTGGTGATAGCCTCCAATCACGACGCTTCGCCCGGGTCGTATTTCGTCAACTTCGACATGGTGCGCAAGGTCGTGTTCGTGGTGGTGCCCGTTTCGGCGGCGCTGTTCATCCTTTTTTGCATAGTCAAACTTTGCGTCGGTTCGGACACCGTGCCCAAGATAACCACCCTCAGCATACTTCCTTTCCTCAACGCTTTGGCAGGCATTTTCGCGCTGCTCGTGCACTTTTCCCCCTTTCAAAGGCACGCCAGGGAGAACAACGGCATTTCCACCGCGGTGTCGGCGGAGGTGTACCGCACGCTGCTCCGTTCGCCCGAACTGCTGCCCGAGGGGACGAGGGTATGCTATGTGTCCTTCGGGGGAGAGAATTCCGCGCACGCCGGTTCGAGAGCGTTCGCGCAGGCGCACCCCGAGATAAAGGGGGCGGTCGCGCTCGTCATAGGGGATATAGAGGGGGCAAGGATATCCCTGCTCCGCAGGGACGCGTTGCGCGGCACCGAGTTTTCGGGGTTGGCGCAGCAGGCGCTCTTCGATGCGGTGGAAAAGACGGGTGTCCCTTGCCTCATGCCGCCTTGCGACGGACTGCACAGCAAACTCAACGCGCTGCACGGTTATCAGGCGAACGCGCTTGCGGACGCAGGGTGCGACTGCGCGTTTTTCAATGCAAAAAGCTACGGACCCAAAGGGGAAGATTTTCGGCGCGAAGACGCCGGCGCGCTCTACGCGCTCACCCTTGCCACGGTGGTGGGGATGGCACGAAAAAAATGGGAGGGGCAGGATGGACAAGATGCTTGAACTCTTCCGTGATTCGGCGGAATACCGCAGGATGACAAAGGAAGAATACGCGGCGAGCCGCGCCGCCGAAGCCGAGAACGGAAAAGAAGATAATGACAAAATCGACGCTTCAACCGCACAAAAAGATGACATAAAACCCGAGTTTTCGCGTAAATACATTCTTCATCTTTTGAAGAAAGGGTTCACGCGTTACTTCATCGACGCGTTCACGGGGATGTCGCAGGGGCTTTTTTGCACCCTCATCGCAGGCACCATATTGGAGCAGATCGGCACCTGGATCTCGGACGCAGGCACGCAAGCCGGCATGACGGTGGGAGGTGGGATAATAGCCGTCGCCTCCCTTGCCAAACTCTTGATGGGCGCAGGCATAGGCATAGGCATCGCGCACGCGCTCAAAGCCCCCAAACTCGTCATGTTCACCGCTGCGGTCGCAGGGCTCGTCGGGGCGTTCGCGTCCTCCGTTACGGACGGTTTCACGGAGGGACTTTTTGCGGCTGCCTCCTCGCCTGCGTCGGTGCTTTCCGGCGTCGCTCCCGGGGCTCCCGGCAACCCCATCGGCGCTTACGTCGTATCCGTACTCGCGGTGGAACTGGGCAGACTGGTGGCAGGCAAGACCAAGGTGGACATCGTGGTCGTTCCCCTATTCATGTTCGTCATCTGCCTCTTTGCGATATGGGTGGCGTGGCCCTTCATCAAGCTCGTGGATCTCATAGGCGAGGGCGTTGCGCTCGCCACTGCGGCGACGCCTGCCGTCATGGGCATCATCATCGCCGTCGTCATGGGAATCCTGCTCACACTCCCCACATCTTCCGCCGCGATATGGCTCTCCGTTGCGACCCCCGTGGTCACGGCGTTCGGGACGGGTGCGGTGGACTTCGCCACCTACGACGCCATACTCCTCGCAGGCGGAGCGTCCATGGTCGGATGCGCCGCGCATATGGTCGGCTTCGCCGTCCAGTCCTTCCGCGAGAACAGGTGGGGCGGACTCATCGCACAGGGCATAGGCACCAGCATGTTGCAGATCCCCAACCTCATGCGCCGTCCGCAGATCATGCTCCCTCCCATCGTGGCAAGCGCGATAGTCGGACCCCTCTCCACCTGCGTCTTCGAGCTGCGCTGCAACGCCGTCGGCGGCGGCATGGGCACCTCCGGTCTTGTCGGCATCTTCGGCACCATAGACGCCTCCATGGAAGTCGGCATGCCCGAGCAATGGAAACTCGCCCTCGGCATCGTCCTCTGCGCCTTCGTCATCCCTGCCGTCGTCTGTTTCTTCCTCTCGGAAATAATGAGGAGGAGGGGGTGGATAAGGTATGGGGATCAATCCCTCTCCGCTTAAAGCGCGCTATTTTTCGTGATACTGCGTCAGACGCCCTGCCACGATTGCTTACGTACAAGGAGTACGCTACGCACCCGTGGACAGGGCATCTTCCTTGTCTGACGCTAAAATATCGCGCTTTAACAAGCCAAACGCCGCCATTTGGCGAACTGCTTTGTCAGAGCCCCTGCCGTAGATGCTCGCTTACGAGTAAGTAAGCTCCGCCTCTCGGCAGGGGCTCTTTCGCGCATACGGGGTCCCCGTCGCGAAATCTTTGATTTCGGGATGGGGCAAACTTCATCTAAATGGCGGCGTTTAGCGAAGTAGAATTACACCCGTTCGAGGACGGAAAAATATCCCTCATTCCCGACACTCGCTTATTCGGAGCGTGCTTGATTTACAACTTCCTCATTCGAAGACGGAATAAAATACTCTATTCCTCACGTTCACTTATTGTGGGCGTGCTTGACCAACAACTCTCTCATTCAAAGACGGAACAACGCGCCGCTCAGCCAAACTTGCACCGTGGGCGAGCATTCGCCCACGCTTGCAAGTCGCGGCGCGAAAAGTGAGCGCCGAGCGCCGACGGGGCATTAAGTAGACACGGGCGTAGTGCGCGAGTGCCGAATTCCTCCACCCGTGCCGGGTGCTCTGTGAGTGCAGTTCTCCGCTTGATTATGTGAGTGCAAGAAACAAACTTTTTTAAGAGGCGGAAAGTCCGTCCTGCATGATGCGAGGAGTGTAGCCCTTTCGGCACGGGGGAGGAAAGCCCGAAGGGAAGGAGGGGGCACAATACTCCCATGTCAGGGGACGTTGGCAAGTTTTATATTCTTTGAGTATGCCGCGAACTTTGAGCGAGTGTTGTTTGAGTTCGCATACAACTCCGAAACAAATGGGGACGGGGCAAAAATGTCCACCTCATTGGACATTTGCGCCCCCATGCCCCACCGTAGGTGGGGACCCCGGCTTTACCCCGTCCCCATTGGTTTCAATGCGTTCCTGTTTCGACCAAACGCAAGCAAAACAAGCACCAAGTTGAAAAAGAAAACAGAAATGGGGACATTTTCTTGACTGATGCGCGCGTATCGTTTATATTATATGAAAAATAATAGAACCACGCGCGCGGTGCGCGCATATGCGGTTCTGCGGCGGCTCCTCAGGATGGAGCGCGATCCGAACGGAAAGCATGGCGGCGCTTGCGCCGAGGGAGGCAATATGAAAAAGAATATCGAGAAAGTGTTGGCATCGGCAGGGCTGATCGTCGCACTGGTGCTGATCATCATCCTGATCGTCACGGCATTCGGCGGAATAACGCCCGAAGAGTTTGACAATCAGTTGGTCAGAGGTCTGATCATCACGCTCAGTGTGCTGTATCTGCTGCTTGCGGCGTGTTCGCTCACGCTGCTCTTCCTGAACAGCGACACGGTGCGCGAGATCACTCTCCGCAACGAGCAGGGCGGTTCCTGCAAGGCGACTCTCGGCGTCATCCGCAAGCTGGTCAAGGAAACTTTCCGCGGTCTGGAAGGCGTGAAGACGGGCAAAGTCGCGCTCATCGTGAACGAGTACGGCGTCAAACTGAAAGTCGCGGTGCGCATCACCGACCGCGACGTGTTTGAAACGGAAACCTTCCTGCGCACGCTGCTGGAAGAGGAGGTCAAGGGCGCGCTGGGGTTCCGCTTCCACGCGATAGAGTTCAAGATAGTGTCCTTGCAGGCGCGTTTCAAGGCGGACATGAACAAGGTGAACGAAGAGGTGGAGGAGAAAGTCGCGGCGCACGTGCCCAACTATGCGGCGATCCCCAACCTGGTCGAGCGCGTGTCCGACGGCGGCGCGGAGGCAGCCGAAACGGCGGCTCCCGTCGAGAACGAGAGCGTTGCTACCGAGGCGGAAGCCGCGGCGGAGGATACCCCGGCTCCCGAGCAGATGCCGGAAGAGCTCGCGGCGGAAGTGGCAGACGAGTCTTTTGAGGAGGAGGACGTCCCCTCCGAAGCGGAAGACGACGATAACGATAAGGAAGAAAACGAAACGGAGGGAAAGGTTGAGGCGGACGCCGATGCCGAAGAGGAAGAATGAAAGAGGTTTTTCTCACCAGTGACGGACTGAAGGAGCTGGAAGCGCGTCACGAGTATCTCGTGGTCGTCAAGCGCAAAGAGGTCGCGGAGAGGATAAAGGTCGCGCGCGAGTTCGGCGATCTGAGCGAGAATGCCGAGTACGACGCGGCAAAAGAAGAGCAAAGTTTTGTCGAGTCCGAGATAAAGGAACTCGAAGAGAAGATCCAGAATGCCGTCATCATCAACGAGGACAATCTGAGCAAGCACGAAGTGTCGCTGGGCAGCACCATCGTCGTAGCCTTTTTGGACGGCGACGAGGAGGACGAGCCCGAAACTTATCAGATCGTCGGCACGACGGAGGCGGACGCGGCGCAGAACCGTATCAGCAACGAATCTCCCCTCGGGCAGGCGCTCATAGGCGGAAAAGCCGGCGACGTTGTGGAAATGACCGCGCCGAACGGCGGCACCATCAGGTATAAGATAAAGGAAATCAAGTGAACGCATCCACCAACGACAACAGACAGGAAGCGGCGCTTCCCGAGCAGGACATCAGCGAAGTCCGCAAGGTGAGGCAGTCCAAGCTGGACGCGCTTCGGGAAACGGGCAAAGACCCGTTTGAGATCACGACCTACTGCCGCACGGCGACGGCAGGGGGCATACGTGCGGATTACGGCGCGTACGAGGACACCGAGGTGTCCGTTGCCGGCAGGCTCATGTCCAAGCGAGTCATGGGCAAAGCCAGCTTCGGTCACATTTCCGACAGCGACGGCGATCTGCAACTTTATTTCAGCCGCGACGACATGGGCGTCGAGGCTTATCAGGAGTTCAAAAAGCTGGACGTCGGCGATATCATAGGCGTCAGGGGCAAGGTGTTCAAAACCAAGACGGGGGAGATCACCGTGCACGTTGCGGAGTACACTCTGCTCGTCAAATCCCTGCTCCCGTTGCCTGAGAAGTATCACGGGCTCAAAGACCCCGAGCTCAGATACCGCCAGCGTTACGTAGACCTCATCGCCAATCCCGGCGTGAAGGACATCTTCGTCAAACGCAGCAAGATAGTGTCCGCCATACGCGAGTATCTGGACGGGGAGGGCTTTTTCGAGGTGGAAACGCCCGTTCTCAACACTCTCGCCGGCGGCGCGAACGCCCGTCCTTTCGTCACGCATCACAACACTCTCGACGTGGATATGTATCTGCGCATCGCAACCGAACTTTACCTCAAACGCTGCATAGTGGGCGGCTTCGAGAAGGTGTACGAGGTGGGCAGGATATTCCGCAACGAGGGGATGGACCCCAAGCATAACCCCGAGTTCACCACCGTGGAAGTTTATCAGGCGTATGTGGATTACAATGCCATGATGGACCTCACCGAGAACCTTATCCGTCACTGCGCGATGAAGGCGTGCGGCACCCTCGACATCACCTATCAGGGGGAGAGGCTCTCCTTCGAAGGTCCGTGGGAAAGACTGACGATGGCGGATGCGGTCAAAAGGTACGTTGGCATGGACTTTAACGCGGAGCCGCTTGCGGAGCTCATCGCGAAGGCGAACGCCAAGGGGCTGGAACTTTCCGCGGACACCACGTGGGGCAAGGCGCTTTACGAAGTGTTCGACAATTTCGTGGAGGAGAAACTCACGGGGCCCGTGTTCATCATCGATTATCCCGTCGAGGTCAGTCCTCTTGCAAAAAAGAAGAAGTCCGACCCCAGGCTCACGGAGAGGTTCGAGCTGTTCATCGCCTCGAAGGAAATAGCCAACGCGTTCAGCGAACTCAACGACCCCATAGACCAGCGCGAAAGGTTCGCCGCCCAGATGGCGGCAAAGGCGCAGGGGGACGAGGAAGCGCAGCCCTATGACGAGGATTTCGTCAACGCGCTCGAATACGGCATGCCTCCCACGGGCGGCATGGGCATGGGCGTGGACAGGCTGGTCATGCTGCTTACGGACAGTTATTCCATCCGCGAGGTGCTGTTGTTCCCCACCATGAAACCGCGCGCATGAAGCCAATGTTGCGGCGCGGCGCGGTCAAATGCTTGACACCCGGCGCGCCGCCGACATATAATGCACTTACGAAAGGGAGTAGTTTAATGCCATTGTCAACATCATGGGTCCTCACCCTGGCAAGGCAGCCCCGATAAGGGGTTACAAGACTTTTGCGCGGCAAAAGTCTTTTTTAATAAGAACGGGCGCGCGCATGCGTGGCGTGCGCGAGCGCGAGAGCGACAAAATGCGGCGGCAACGCCGCGGACAATAAGGAGAGAATATGTCGATCTTTGGCAAAAAGAAGGCGGACGCCGCAGCGCAGGCGGAACTCGAAAACGCCGTCCCGGCAGTCGTGTATCACGACAAGACGGCGGAAGAGGTCTTGCAGGCGATGGACGCGACGGAAAGCGGACTCACGACTGCGGAGGCGGACAAGCGCATTGCCGAATTCGGAAAGAACGCGCTTGCGGAAGGCAAGAAGAAGAGCCTCCTCGTCAAGTTCCTGGAACAGTTCAAGGACATCATGATCATCGTGCTGCTCGTGGCGGCGGTGGTGTCCGCGGTCATCGCGCTCGTGGAGGGTGAGTACAGCGAACTCATCGACGCGGGCGTCATCCTGCTCATCGTCGTGCTCAACGCCGTCATCGGCGTCGTGCAGGAGAACAAAGCGGAAAACGCCATGGAAGCCTTGAAAAATATGAACAAGGCGTTTTCCAAGGTGCTGCGCGACGGAGAATGGAAGCACCTTGCAAGCGAGGAGTTGGTCCCCGGCGACATCGTCAAGCTGGAAGCCGGCGACATCGTGCCTGCCGATATGAGGCTGCTCACCTCCGCTTCCCTCAAAATAGAGGAGGCGGCGCTGACCGGAGAGAGCGTGCCTGCTGAAAAGGACGCGGAAAAGACGGTCGCGGCGGACGCGCCCCTCGGCGACCGCGCGGATATGGCTTATTCGGGCGGCACCGTGGCGTACGGCAGAGGCACGGGCGTGGTCACGCACACGGGCATGAAGACGGAGGTGGGCAAGATAGCGACCATGCTCACGGACGGGTCGCAGCAGACCTCTCCTCTCCAAAAACAGCTCGGCAAGACGGCGAAGCTGCTCAGCATCCTCGTGCTGGCGATAGCCGCCGTCATATTCATAGTGCAGGCGGTGAGAGAGCCCGACAACATCATGGAAGCCTTCATGACCGCAGTCGCCATCGCGGTGGCTGCCATCCCCGAAGGGCTGCCTGCCGTCGTCACCATCGTGCTCGCCATCGGCGTGCAGCGCATGTCCAAGCGCAACGCCATAGTCAAAAACCTGCCTTCCGTCGAAACTCTCGGATGCTGCGAAGTCATCTGTTCCGACAAAACAGGCACTTTAACTCTCAATCAGATGACCGTAAAAGGCTATTATCTGCCTGAATGCGGCTTTAAGTCCGTCGAGCAGGACGCGCTCCCGGAAGGGGATGACTTCCGCATTTTCCTGCGTGCGATGGCGCTTTGCAACGACACGGTGAAGACCTCCGAGGGGCTCACCGGCGATCCCACCGAAACCGCGCTCGTCGCGTTCGCGGAAGACTGCGGCTACGAGTTCGGGAAACTCACCTCGGAATATCCGCGCGTGGACGAAGTTCCTTTCGACAGCGTGCGCAAGCTCATGACCACCGTCAACGAACATGACGGGGCGAGGGTAGCGTACGTCAAGGGCGCGCCGGATATGCTGCTGCCTCTTTGCACCTCCGTCATGGTGGGCGACACCGTGCGTCCCGTCACGGAAAAGGATGTGGAAGAGGTCAGGAAAGCCAATTCCAAGATGGCGAAAAAGGCGCTGCGAGTTCTCGGCGTCGCGATAAAGACCGACACTGCCGAGCGCGGTGAGCTGGAAAAAGGGCTCACATTCGTGGGGTTGGTCGGCATGATCGATCCTCCCAGGGCGGAGGTCAAGGATGCGGTGCGCGTGTGCAAGGAAGCAGGCATGCGTCCCATCATGATCACGGGCGACCACATCGACACCGCTTCCGCGATAGCGGCGGAGATAGGCATCCTGCGCGAAGGGGACAAGGTCATTCTGGGCGCGGACCTCGACCGTATGTCCGACGAAGAGTTTTCCGCCACCATAGAGCAGTACTCCGTGTTCGCGCGCGTCAGCCCCGAGAACAAGGTGAGGATAGTCACCACCTATCAGGGCAAGGGCAAGGTGGTCGCCATGACGGGCGACGGCGTCAACGACGCGCCGTCCATTAAGCGCGCGGACATCGGCATAGGTATGGGCATCACGGGCACGGACGTCAGCAAGGGCGCGGCGGATCTCGTGCTTGCGGACGACAACTTCGCCACCATCATAGGCGCGGTGGAAGAGGGCAGGAAGATCTTCTCCAACATCAAGAAGGCGATCCAGTTCCTGCTGTCCGCCAATATCGCCGAAGTGCTGTGCCTGTTCATCGCGACGGTCATTTGGGGACAGACCTTCCTCACTCCGCTCATGATACTTTGGATAAACCTGGTCACAGACAGCCTGCCCGCACTTTCTCTCGGCATGGAGGAGGCGGAGCGCGACATCATGAAGAAGGCTCCGCGAAAGTCCAATTCGAGTCTGTTCGCAGGCAGGACGGGCGTGGACATCATCCTCCAGGGGCTCATACAGACGGGTCTGGTCATGGCGTCCTTCTGCGTGGGGTGCTTCGCCATCGACGGCGGCATGGATATCAGGCACGACGAAGCGATGACCATGGCGTTCGTGAGTTTGGCGCTCATCCAGCTGTTCCATTCCTTCTCCATGCGTTCGCAGGATCACAGCATCCTCAACCGCAAGCTGTTCGCCAACAAGTACATCAACCTGAGCTTCCTCATCGGCGTGGCGCTCACCGTGTTCATCGTGGTGGTGCCCGGCGTCAACGAGGAGTTCGGCGCGACGGAGCTCGACGGTATGGAGTGGGGCATCGCCATCGCGCTCGCGTTCGCCGTGATCCCTTGCGTGGAGATATACAAGCTCATCGTGCGGCTCATACAAAAGCACAACGCGAAAAAGGCTGCGGCGCTCACCGCAGAGTAAGTTATCGCGTAATACGCGCGTTACGGCGGAGGACGACCTCCGCCGTAACGTCGTTTTTGCACATTTTGCCCGTTCCTTGCTTTTTTCGGGCGGTTATATTATAATTTCCCTACTCCACAAGTTTCAGGGAGAAGGATATGGCAGATTTCGACATCGAACTCGTAGGAAAGATAGGATCGATGGCACTCATCGACCGCGACTATCAGGACATGAACTACAACATCATCGCCCGTCTTTCGCGCGAGCTGCGTCCCGGTTACATCTGGGTGACTTCGGGCGCGACGGAGATAGGCAGGCTGGATTACGTCAAGCGCACGGGCAGGGAACTCCACGGCACGGACGAGGAGAATAAAACGGACTATTCCGCGCAGGGGCAGTCCATCCTCATGCAGACGTACAGGCAGTTCATAGACAGCCGTTTCAGCGTCAGGCAGATCCTTGTTGAGCATCAGCATTTCAACGACGAGGAGAAGCGCGCGCACCTTTACGAGATGCTTTGCCGCTGTCCGGGGCAGAACGCCATCCCCATCATAAACTACAACGACCCCGTGAGCTATGAGGAGAACCGCAAGCACGAGATAGGCAGGATACGCGCCGAACGCGGCCGCGCCATCGAGTGCGTGGACAACGACGAAACGGCAAGCCAGATCGCCTGCCTTGTCAAGTGTAAGACCCTGCTCATCATGACCACCACCGACGGCATCTATTCCGACCCGGACGACGAGAGCACGCTGGTAGAGAGAGTGAGCGGCAAGGACGTGTACGAGCTCATCGAGAACGTCGAGGAGTTGCAGACGCATTGCGCAGGCGCATCCAGAAAGGGCGCGCACGGCGCGAAAGCGAAACTGGAGTACATCAAAGAGCCGTTGAAGAACGGGACCACCGTTATCATAGGCAGCAGCCGTTACGGCATAGGGGAGTTGCTCGGCGGCAGGGTGCCTTGCACAAGGATAGGCTTGTGACGCCCATCGACGCCGCCTCATAAACGACAAAAACGCGCGTTTACCGCGCGTTTTCGTGTTGTTAAAGGCGTTTTATTTCAAAACAGCCTTGAACTCCGCTTTCAGGGACTCCCGTTCCTCTTCGGGCAGACCGTCCAGATATATCCCTGCGTGCTTCCTTGCGAGCATAAGGAGTTCGAAGTCGCCGAGTTTGGCGAGCGCCGCCACGGGGACGGGTTTGGAGGTGCGCGCCATAAGGTCGGCAAGCAGCGCGAGCGCCTTGAACTTTTGTTCGGACACGCCTGCGCGCGCGGACGCGAGCGCCAGCCACGCCTCGTCCATGTGGGACACCACGGGACGTCCCGATATCCTTCTTTCGTAGACTTCCACCACTTCAGGGGTGAGTTTTTCGAGGAGAGAGTCCGCAAAATTGCAGCTCTTCCCGTCCGCGACCGAGCTCTCCTCCGCGACGCAGCTGTCCGAGGAGGGGATGGGGGTAGGGATGTGTTTGTCCTCCGCCTGCGCGATGCCGAGCGCGGAGGGCAGTGAGAGTGCGGCGAGCGCCGCCGAGAGGATAAAGGCTTTTATCATATCTGCTCCTTTGCGGCGTTTTCCGCCGCGGTTTTCGGGTTTGCGTTAGCATTTGCGGCGTTAAAAAAAATATGCGAAATCGTTAATTTATGAACTTTTTTTCGGACGCCTATTGAAATGGGCGCGGTTTGATGATATACTCGGGGCGATAAGGAGGAATGCCATGCAGAAAGAAAAACTCGATTTTTTGACTGCCAAAGCGCGCAAGCTCCGTGACGACGCCATCGAGATCATAGGTCATTTCGGTGTGGGTCACATCGGCGGCACCATGTCCGTCATGGACGCGCTGACGGTCATTTATTACGACAAAGCAAACGTAGACCCCAAGGATCCCAAAAAGCAGGACCGCGACCGCGTGATAATGTCCAAAGGTCACGCAGGTCCCGCCATGTACGCCGTGTTGTGCGACCTCGGTTATTTCCCCAAGGAATGGATGACCACGCTCAACCGCAACGGGACCAATCTTCCCTCTCACTGCGACATGAACAAGACGCCGGGCATCGATATGACGGCAGGTTCTCTCGGTCAGGGGCTGTCCGCCGCGGTGGGCATGGCGCTTGCCGCCAAGATCGACCGCAATCCGGCGACTATCTATTGCTTCATCGGCGACGGTGAGAGCCAGGAAGGGCAGATCTGGGAAGCGAGCATGTTCGCAGGCGCCAAGAAGCTGGATAACCTCATCGTGTTGTTGGACAGCAACCGCATGCAGCTGGACGGTCCGGTGGAATCCATCAACGGGCTGGAACCCATAGTGGACAAGTGGAAGGCGTTCAATTTCTTCGTGCAGGATGTGGACGGGCACGACATTGCCGCCATCTCCGACGCGATAGACGCGGCGAAGGCGCAGCATGACAAGCCTTCCATGATAGTCCTGCGCACCGTCAAGGGCAAGGGCGCTTCCTTCACCGAGGGAGTCGCGAACTGCCACAGTATGTCCGTGCCCGAAGAGGTGTGGAGAAAGGAAACGGGGAGGTACGAATAATGACCGACGAAAAAGAGATCAGACAAGTTATGGCGGCAGGACTCGTCGAAGCGGCGAAAAAAGACGACCGTATCGTCGTGCTGGACGCCGACCTCATGAGCTGTCATGCAACAAAATGTTTCCTGGAAGCCTTCCCCGAAAGGTTCGTGAACGTCGGCATCGCCGAAGCCAACATGATAGGCGTGGCGGCAGGTATGTCGGCATTCGGGAAGATGCCCTTCGCGTTCAGTTTCGCGCCGTTTGCCACCAGACGCTGCTACGATCAGATCTTCATCTCCGTGGCGTACAGCAAGCTGAACGTCAAGATCGTCGGCTCCGACCCCGGCGTCATGGCGGAAGCGAACGGCGGCACGCATATGCCTTTTGAGGATATGAGCCTCATGCGCGCCATCCCCAAGATGGTGTGCTTCGAGCCCACGGATGCGACCATGCTGCAAAAGGCTCTGCCTCAGATCATCGACTATCCCGGCGCGGTCTACATCCGTATGTTCCGCAAAAAGACGGAGAAGATCTTTGACGACACGCTGGACTTCAAGCTCGGCAAAGCGGTCAAAGTGCGCGACGGCAAGGATGTCACGCTCATCGCCTCCGGCATCATGGTGGACAGAGCGTTGAAGGCTTCGGACGCGCTCGCGGAAAAGGGCATATCCGCCGCGGTGGTGAATATGCACACCTGGAAACCCATAGATGCGGACGCCATCTGCGACGCGGTCGCAGCCACCGGCGCCATCGTCACCTGCGAGAACCACAGCACCTTCGGCGGACTGGGCAGCGCTGTCGCGGAAGTGGTGGTGGAAAAGTGCCCCGCGCCCGTCGAGATGATAGGCGTTGTGGATTCCTTCGGCGAGGTCGGCAAGCAGGCGTACCTCAGTGAGAAGTTCCACCTCACCGTCGAGGATATAGTGGCTGCGGCGGAACGCGCGGTCGCACGCAAGAAATGATAAAGGCGCTCCTCCGCCCGTCGGGGGAATGACGTAAACGGCAAAAACCCCTCTTCCGACTCTTACATGCCTGAGCATGCAAGGAGCGCGAGAGGGGTTTTATGTTTCAAACGAGATACGGGTGTTTTCATGCGTCCGCAAAACGCCTGCCGCCGCGTCCGTACGGCTCTTTCGGTTCAGGGCGGCGTTTTTGCGAGGTGTTCCTGTCTGGCATAACTTAAAATCATAAACAATTAAACTAATTTTCGGATTTGGTATTGACACATGTCCGGCTATAAAGTATCATAATTAAAGGACAAGTTTAATTTAGCGGTTTCGGAGGGGGAGAACGTGCTTTTTTTCCTTCGTACTGCGGTAAAGGAGGAATTATGGACAATGTCACAATGGCAAAGATAAACCTGTTCGCGGTGCTCCGCAACATCGAAGATCTTTGCGTTATGGACCCCGTTTCGAAGGACCTCATCAAGGACGTGGATCTCGGTGTTGAGTTCAACGTGCCCGAAGTGGGGGCAGCCGTGCTCACTTTCAAAGGCGGCAAATGCACGTTCACCAGAGGCAAAGGCAAGTCCGCGCTCAAGCTGTACTTCACCTCTCCCGAACACTTCAACAACCTTATTGCGCCGCCCGTCAACCCCAAGACCGGTAAGCCCAAGACGGTCATCCCCATTTTCTACAATGTGTTCAAAGTGAAGTTCCTGCTGGACACTTTCACCAAACTTGCGGACAGACTGAGCTATTATCTCCAGCCCGCGCCCGAGAAGAAGGACGAGCTGCTCAAAGACCCGGCGTACTTTGAAACCAACACCGTCCTCACCGCATACACCGCGTTTTACGCAATGAGCGAGATCGCCAACAGCGACTATGTCGGCAAAGCCATTGCAAGGCGTATGCCCGACGGCGTCATCGCCTGCGAAGTGGGCGGCACCGATCTTGCGATGAACATTACGGTCAAGGACCACATCTTCGTCACCAATAAGGGCAAGGTAGCGCAGCCTCGCGCCACGATGGTCTTCGGCGACCTGCAATTCGCGCACGACCTTCTGAACGGCAAGACCTCCAGCTTCACGGGCATGGGCACGGGTCAGTTCCAGGTCTACGGCTTTGTGGAAATGCTCGAACAGATGGCGAAGCTGCTCAGCCAGGTCAGCATCTATCTTGCATAAGGAGGGAATTATGGAACTCAAATATACGGAAAAGAAAATCTACGATGTCAGCAAAAGCCAGGAAGCCTTCAAGCGCGCCCTCAAAGTCGTGCCTGCCGGCATCTACGGTCACCTCGGTCCCTCCGAAGGCTGTATGATCCCCGTCAGTTCCTATCCGCTGTTCATGTCCAAAGCGAAGGGCGCTTACTTCTGGGACATCGACGGCAACAGGTTCATCGACTATATGTGCGCCTACGGCCCCAACTTCCTCGGCTACAACGATCCCGACGTTGACGCGGCGGCGATCGAACAGCTCAAAAAGGGCAACTGCGCGACCCTCGCGTCCGAGCTGCTCATAGATTTCGCGGAGGAGATGGTCAACACCATCAACATGGCGGACTGGGCGTTCTTTGCGAAGAACGGCGGCGACGCCACCACCTTCGCGGTCATGATCGCCCGTGCGTACACCAACCGCAAGAAGGTCGTTCTCGTCAAAGGTTACTATCACGGCGTCGCGCCCTGGATGCAGAAACTGGGCTATGCCGGCATCACGGAAGAGGATATCGCCAACAACCTCTACATCGATTGGAACGCTCCCGATCAGTTCGAGAAGCTCATCAAGAAGTATCCCGGTCAGATCGCGGCGCTCATCGCCACGCCTTACTATCATCCCACCTTCGTGGATAACGAGCTTCCCCCCGAGGGTTACTGGAAGAAGATGCGCGAGCTGTGCGACAAGAACGGCATAGTCCTCATCTTCGACGACGTGCGCGCAGGTTTCCGCATCGACGAGAAGGGCAGCGACTTCCACTACGGCATCAAGTCCGACCTCTCCTGCTTCTGCAAAGCCATCGCCAACGGTTACAACGTGTCCGCAGTCTGCGGCGCGGAGAAGCTCAAAAACGCGACCTCCGACATCATGTACACCGGCAGCTACTGGCTGTCCGCAGTCCCATTCGCGGCAGGTATCGCCACCCTCAAAAAGGCGAAAGCGACCCACGCCGTCGAGGAGAACGCCAAGAAGGGCAGGAAGCTCACCGACGGGCTGGTCGAAGTCGCGAGAGAAAACGGTTTCGACCTCAAAGTGACGGGCGAGCCCGCGATGTTCTATATGCGTCTTAACAACGACTATCCCTCCACCATCCTGCATCAGGAATGGGTCGCGGAGTGCGTCAAGCGCGGCGTGTTCTTCACCTCGCACCACAACCACTTCATCAATGCGGCGCTCACCGACGAAGATATGCAGTACACCTGGGAAGTCGCCGACGAAGCGTACAAGGTCGTCAAAAAGGCGCACCCCGACGCGATGTACATCAGGTAATAAGAAAGGAATAACATCCCGAAAACAAAGGCGCGGAGATATGCTCCGCGCCTTTCGTCATGAAAAGTCAGCAGAGATATTCCCCGAAGACGGCGGCGGCGCCAGAGTGAACGGCGGTGAAAGCGGAAATGATGTCCTCCGCGTCCGCGACCGAAAAGGCGTTCTCCGAAAAGTAGACCGTCAAAGCCTCGCGCATGCCGTCGTCGCCTACCAATGCATACAGCGCGTCAAAGAGCAGCAGCCCTTTGCAATAGGTGACCGCGACGTACTCGCCCACGGAAACGTAGGTGGAAAGATGCCGCCGCAGGTTCGGGTCAAAGCCTATCTCCGTGGGGAGGGCAAGATAGGAGGCAAGGCAGGCTTTCGCGGAGGCTACGGAAGAGCGGTAGACCTCCTCATCGCCGTGCGAAAGGAAATAGAATATCGCGGAAAATTCCGTCAGCCCCTCGTCCTGCCAGGGGTCGTTGAACTGGTCGGAACCCACCACGCCGAACCACCATTGATGCGCCGTTTCGTGCACGACGGTGATGGCGCGCTCCTGCTCATCCGTGACGGAGGGGTCCACTGCGGCAAGCGCGCCGTACTCCATGCCGCCCGCTCCCACCTCGGTGGTCACCAGCGTAAAGGACGGGTAAGGGTAGGCGCCGAACTCCGATGAGAAGAATTCCAACGCGTCCGCCGCGAGCCGCGCCGTTCGGGCGGCGTCCCCGTCGCCCGTGTGATAGTAAGCGACGCGCACATCCTTGCCGTCCGCTTGCGCGGAGGTTACGTACACTTCGAACTCGGGGGAGAGGAAGAGTGCGAAGTCGCGCACGTTTTCCGCAGTGATCTCCGTGTGCCGTTCCGTGCCGCGCAAAGAGGAGGAGGTCACTTCGCCGGAGGCAGCCGCGACGTATTCCGCAGGCGCGTCCAGGGTGACGTAAAAGGAGGAGATGTCGCTTAAAAACGGGTCGCCGACGGGGGCGTACGCGTCCTCTCGCCACTCTCCGTTACGGTGCGCGCAGAGGACGGGATAAAAGGCGGTGAGGTTCACCGTGCCCGACTGCGTGACTCCGAAACGAGCGTTGCATTCGGGCAGCGTGATGCGTGCGTTCAAGGTGAGAGTCGCGGTGTCGCCCTCATCCAGCCTGCACGCCACCGACAATATGCCTCCGTCCGCCTTTATCTCACTTTCCGCACCTGAACCGTCGATTTCGACATTATAAACTTCTATTCCGCCGAAACTCTCCCCGTTATAGTACACATCCTCCCTTTCTTCGGGAAGGCAGCAAACGCCGCCCTCCGCGTAAGCGTTGGCGTAAAGATGGAGGGAGAGGGTGCTCAAACTTCCGCCCGTTCGGTTGGTGAAGAGCAGTTCTTCGCGGAGGAGAAGGGTGTTTTCTCCGTCATAGGTGATGTCCAGGTCGTAGACGGGGACGGGAGTGTTCGGAGAGGGGAGAGGACGGTCGCAGGAGCAGCAGCACACGAGTGCTCCGAGCAGCACGACGCATGCCGCAGCAGCAGACCAAAAACACTTGCGCGCTTTCATCGGGAGGAGAGGGTGAGGTCCATCAGCTTTCCGCCTCTGCGCGCCTTTTCCACGACCTCCACCGTCACGCGGTCGCCGCGCGAGGCGAGCTTTTCCCCGGAGTAGGAAACCAGATCGTCCGAAAGCGTCCTGCCCAGCAGAAAGTTATAGTCCGCAATGACGCGGTAAGGGGTGAACTCCTCCTGCCCGTACAACACCTCCGCGCCGCCCGACGCGTCCGTGAGATACACTCCGCCCTCCTTTTCCGCTTCCGCCGCGCGGATATCCGCGCCGCTTCGGGGCGCGTTGGCTGCCGCCGCGGACTGTGGGGGCGAGGAAAGGGATGGGGAGGGCGAGTCGTCGCGGAGGACGGCGACGGGGTAATCCTCTTTCGGCTCGGGAAAGACGGCGGAGGGGGATCTGCGTTTCCCGTTCCTGCCTTCTTTTAATATCAGGACGTCCCCGAACACCGCGAACGCGGAAGGGGAATAGGAGGAGGATTCCGTTTCCAGCGCGGTGACTTTCCCTTTGGCGGAGAAGAGGAGTTCCGTCACCTTTCCGCGCGCCCTGCCGCTCGCGGTGTACACCTTTTTCCCCAGCGGCGAGGGGATGAGAGAGGTGAGATCCGCGTCGCCGTGCGCCAGGAATGGCAGCGCGTTTTCCGCCGTCACGGCGTCGCGGACGCAAGCTGCGGCGGCGAAGGGGAGCAGGACGTTCCCTTCCGCGCACGTCAGGTCAAAATATACAATTTTTCTACAATTTTCGTCAAAATATACATTTGCGACTTTTCCGCGAAGGGCGCCGTCATTCAAACATATAACATCGCAGTTCACGAGCTCGGACAGTTTCGGCATATGGCACCTCCGCAACAAATTATGCCTTCCGACGGGGCGTAATGCCGATTGTTTCAAAAAAGCGCGCGTTTTATGGCGAAAAGCTGCCATTATACACCCACTTTTGCGCGTGGGCGCAAACAATTATGACGTGAAAACCTAAGTTATGCACCGATTTATCCACAATTTCACGACAAAATGTGAACAACTCGGTGGACAAGACTGCATTTTTATGCTTGCGTGAATAAATTCAAAAGTGAAACGATATGCATAAAACGGGATGGAAAAGAGGGGTCTGAAGAAAGTGCTGAAATGTGTGGCGGTCTGCCTCGTGACGGCGGTCGCATTCGGCGCGCTGCCCGTGGCGGCGGCGCTCACCGCAGCGTATGACGACAGCGTCACGGTGGTGGTGGACGCAGGGCACGGCGGCGCGGACGGAGGGGTCACGGGCAAGGACACCGGCGTTAAGGAGAGCGAACTCAATCTCATCATGGCAAAGCTGGTGGGAGAGTTTTTGGAGAGCGGCGGCTACGACGTGGTCTACACCAGAAAGGGCAGCGGCGGTCTTTACCGCGCGACGGACTCCAACAAAAAGTCGGCGGATATGCAGCGCAGAGGAGAGATCATAAGAGAGGCGGACGCCGCGGCGGTCATAAGCATGCACATGAACACTTTCCATCAGCGCTCCAGAAGAGGGGCGCAGGTGTTCTTCGACAAAAGTTCGGAGCAGGGGCGCGCGCTTGCCGAGGCTGTCCAACGCGAACTGAACGCAGGGTTCAATCTCCCGGACGCAGGGCGCGAGTTCGCGCCGCTCGCCGCGGACAAGTATATCCTCAGGCAGAGCGCGGCGCCTGCCGTCATCGTGGAATGCGGTTTTTTGTCCAATCCGTCCGACGAGGCGCACCTGCTCGACGCGGACTACCGCGCGCGTCTTGCCTACGCGATATTCCTTGCCGTGGACGGTTTCCTTTCGGAGGGAGCCTGACGCGGCGTGGCGGAGAAAGAAGCAGATTCTGACACAGCAGAGGTTTTACCGCGCAAAAACGCTTTGTGAACATGGCGCATATGCGATATGCGTTTTGATGCGGCATATGCCGTTGCCCGGGATGAGGCAGGGACGGGCACGGCAGCAGGGGAGCACGGACGCGTCTTCATGAAAGCGTATTTGTGGGGAATAACTTGCATTTGATGTGTGCATAATGTATAATTTCAAAGAATTATAACTGCGCGCTCGTGTGCGCACGCAAGGTTTTCGGAACATGGGAACGCATGACGGACACAGGATGCGGATGCGCGAAAGGATAGCAATGACGGGGACGGGACCTTTGCAGGATCATGAGGTGCTCGAATTTCTGCTGTTTTCTTTCGTACCGCGCAAGAACACCAACGAAATGGCGCACGCGCTGATGGACAGGTTCGGCTCCTTTGCCGGAGTGTTGAACGCGGATGCGAGCGAATTGGAAAAGGTCCCCGGCATGACGGGGAACGCCGCCCTCTTTCTTTCCGTGCTGCCCGAGATATTGCGGCGTTACGCGGTGAGCGTTTCCGAAAAGAGGACCGCGCTCACGGGCAGGCGCGCCGTAAGAGAGCATATCGCAAAAGAGATGTTCGGCGTCCCGACGGAAGTGGCAGGCGTGGCGGCGCTCGACGCGCAGGACGGACTCATCAAGTTCGAGAAACTCGCAAGGGGCACGGGCGACAGCGTAGAGATATCCGCGCGAGCGGTGGCGGAGTTCGCGTTGCGCACCAACGCGGTGTCAGTGGTCATCGCGCACAACCATCCCAGTGGGAACGCGCGTCCTTCGCAGGAGGACTACGACGTGACCTGCCGCATCGCCGCGGTGCTTTCGGGCATGGGAGTCAAACTGTACGATCACATCATTTACACCGACAACGAGAGCTTTTCCTTTGAGGAGAACGGGCTGCTCCCTGAGTCGGACGCACAGGATAACAGATAAAAAGAGGTAGAGATGGATAACACCGTAAGGACGAGATTCGCGCCTTCCCCCACGGGGTTCATGCACATAGGCAATCTGCGCACGGGGCTTTACGCCTATCTGTTCGCAAGGCATAACGGAGGCAAGTTCATCCTCCGCATAGAGGACACCGACCGCGAACGTATGGTCGAGGGCGCGGAGGAGATGGTCTACCGCACGCTTGCCGCCGCAGGGATGGATCACGACGAAGGCCCCGACAAAGGCGGCGCTTACGGGCCGTATGTGCAGAGCGAGAGAGCAGGGATATACCGCGAGTACGCGGAAAAGCTGGTGGAACTGGGCGGCGCGTATTACTGCTTCTGCTCCAAAGAGAGGCTGGAAGGGTTGCACGGCGAGAACGGCACTCACACCTACGACCGCCACTGCCGCGACCTCTCCCGTGAAGAGGTGCAGGCGAGGCTCGCCGCAGGGGAACCTTACGTCATCAGGCAAAAAGTGCCCGACGGAGTGGTTTCTTCCTACACGGACATGGTCTTCGGCGAGATATCCGTTTCCTCCGAGGACATAGAGGACGGGATACTGCTCAAATCGGACGGGATGCCCACCTACAATTTCGCAAACGTGGTGGACGACCATCTCATGGGCATAACGCACGTCATCCGCGGCACGGAGTATCTCAGCTCCACGCCGAAGTATAACCTCATTTACGACGCGTTCGGCTGGGAACGTCCGCACTATATGCACCTGCCCCCCATCATGAAGGACGCCACGCGCAAGCTGTCCAAGCGGTACGGCGATGCCAACTTCGAGGATTTCGTCGCGAAAGGGTATCTGCCCCAAGCCGTGGTCAACTACGTCGCGCTGCTCGGGTGGTGCCCCAAGAACAACCTCGAAAAGATGAGCATGGCGGAGATGACGGAGTACTTTGACGTGGACGGCATCTCGGTGTCGAGTTCCATATTCGACGAGGCGAAGATGAGGTGGCTCAACGGCGAGTACCTTAAAGAGATGAGCGCGGAGGATTTCTTCCGCGTCAGCGCGCCCTGGATAGCGAAGGCGGACCCCGAAGGGAAGTTCGACGCAAAGGAGATCGCTTCCCTCATGCAGACCAGGGTGGACGTGCTCGGCGAGATACCCGAAAAGATAGCCTTCCTGAACGGATTCGGGGAGTACGATCTCGGGATGTATGAGCACAAAAAGATGAAAGTGGATGTTGACGTGGCAAAACGTGCAGTTAAAGTGTCGATATCTGCGCTTGAGCCGCTCGCGGAGTGGGATGAGGAAAGCATCAAAGCCGCGATAGTCAAGGCGGCGGAAGAGGAGGGCATGAAGAGCGGACAGGTGATGTTCGCAATGCGCGTCGCGCTCACGGGACAGCCCTCCACGCCGGGCGGAGCGATAGAGATGGCTGTGGTGCTCGGAAAGGAAGAGAGTTTGAGAAGGCTGCGCTTTTCCGAGGCGCTGCTCAACGCATAATACAAGCGGACGCGGCAGACCGCCGCGTTCGGCAAAAGGAAGGGCAAATGGCTTTTTCGGGGAAGAAACTTACTGTCATTGCCGTGACGGCGCTCGTTTTCGCGGTGCTGCTGTCCGCGCTTTTGCCTTGCGCCGCGAGCGGCGTGAGTTACGCAGAGCCCGTAGGCGCCGCGGACGCTACGACGGCAGGGATATACGGCGGTCTGGACACGGACGCGCTGTGGTATTTCGCGCAGGAGGAGCTCAACCTTGCCGAGATAAGGGGGTACGTGGCGGATAGCATCCTGCCCGTGCTCAGGGCAAACGCGGTGGAGCCGGTGGTCATCGCGGTGGTGGACACCGGGTTGGACAGGGGCAATTCCGTGTTCGACGGGGTGCTCCTCCGAGCGGAGAACGGCGAGTATCTCGGATATAATTCTTATTACGACGCCGAAGGGGAGAGTTCTCTCGCCTCCGACATCACGGACGAGTCGGAAGGGAAGCACGGCACTGCGGTCGCGAGCATAATCGCCCTGCTCATTCGTGAAACGGGGCTGTCCGATTACATCAAGATATATCCCGTCAAGGCGTCTTATCCGAAGGCGGCGGAAGACACGTCGGCGGACATCACCGTCAATTCCTTCAGCCGTGACAACATCAGGCTGGGCATTGCCAACGCCATAAGCGAGAATATAGACGCGGACGTCATCAATCTTTCGCTGTGTTCAAAGTCGGGCACGGGCGCGAGCTGGCGCAATGACGCGGAATTGCAGGCGGTCATCGCCCAAGCCGCGCAGACTGCCACCGTAGTGGCGGCGGCAGGGAACGAAACGACGTCCAGCGACACGTCTTTCTTCTATCCTGCGGCGTACGACAACGTGGTGGGCGTCATGGCGCAGGGGCGCAGCGGTTACCATTCTTCCACCAACTATGGCGCGGCGTACGACATTTTCGCCCCCGGCGAGGACATATTGGCGACCACGACGAACGGGGAGTATAATACCTCCGCAGACGGCACGAGCATGGCGGCGCCTTTCGTGTCTTTTGCGGCGGCGCTGTTCCGCCTCAGCCTTACCGCGGAGGATCTTGCCTCCGACTTCGAGATGCCGCGCAACTCGGTCATCACGCGCATGGTCACACGCCTCGCCGAAAACGACGCGACCGTCACCGCGCGCGACGGGAAAGAGTACAAGAAGCTGGACATCCTCAAACTCATTTCCGAGGATATACACGACATAGATTACGGTTGGATGGACGTGACCGCGATGGAGATCACCGCCGCGCGTAACGGAAAAACCGTTAAGTCCGGAGCGGAGATAGGATTGCAGACCCTCCGCGAAACGGGAGAGGGCAGGTCGTATCTCGAATTTTCCGTTTCGCTCTATCCCACCGGCGACACCGATCCCACCCTTCCCGACAATGTAACATGGACGCTTGTCGAATACGAACAGGACGAAGACGGCAACGAGGAAGAAGCCTCATCCACGCCGCTGGGCACTGGCGGCAGCATAGGGAAGCTGTTCGACAAAGAAGGACTGTTCGGCGTGAGAGCGACTTTGACGGTGGGCGAGGGCGCCTCCGCGAAGACTTTCGAAGAGGAGTTCCGCATAAGTGTAGGCGCGCAGACCTTCCGCGGCAGCGACGCGTTCATCGTGGAGGAGAGTTATCTCTCCTCGGATGCGTACGTGCGCGGCACGGGCGGAAATATCACGCGCGATATAGTGTTGTACGGGGAAAGTAAGACCATGACCTTCGCGGTGACCACTCTCGAAGACGTCGCCTACGAGAGCGTGAACTGGTATGTCAACGGCGAGATAGCCGCCACCGGCGACCGCTTCACGTTCACCCCGTCGGGGACGCCCGGGCGCGACTTCGACATAACCGCGCGAGTAACGCTGGAAGACGGGCGCACGGTGTTCGTGCAAAACACCCTTACCGTGCACTACGAGTCTTTGGCGGCGCATCCCTTGTTCGCCATACTGTGGACGGCGTTGGGCGTGGGCGCGATAGTCGGCGCGGTGCTTTTGGTGCGTCATCACAAGAAGAAAAAAGACGGCTCTAACGGGAGCGCGAACGGGAGCGCGATGGCTGCGGAAGACGGTCAAGCCGCGGCGAGCAGCCCCATCCGCAAGAAGTAGGTCGACGCGCTTTACTCACAAAAAGCGCAATAAAACGACAAAACAAAAAGATAAACCGCCTTTTTCGGCGGTTTATTGCATATTATTACATTATGTTGCGGAAAGGCGCGGCACGGCTCATGCGGCTGCCGGGGCGCGTCGGACTCTCTCTGTGTAACGCCGCTCCGATGCGCCCGACCGTGTGCGGAGGAAGGTCATTTGTCGTCGGGCAGGAACATCACTCCACGAGTGTGCACGTCCGAATAAGAGAAGGTGCGCACCTCTCCGTTCTCCGTCTTTACGGTGAACACCGCAGGAAAGACGGCGATGATGCTGGCGCGGAAAAGAGCGCTGCGTCCTCTGCCTTCGCTCACCTTCATGAGCAGCGGTATGCCTGCGAGTTTTTGCACTCTCGCTTTTGCTTCTCCTATTCCTTTGCCTATTTCTCTCATGCATCAAGCATTCCCTTTTTTGAGAGCGATGATACCTGCCGCGGTCATGGCGGCGAACGAGGAATAATCCTCCCTCTTTCCGCATACGGTGTTGAGGAATGGAGGCGACTATGTTCAAATACGAAAAATTCAACGCAAGCAGCATCGTTAGCGCACCCTCCGTGGAAAGGGTGGTGGAATTCTCTCCGTCGGGGCTGGACGTAGGCGACGTGGCGCGCGTGCTCTCCCTTGCCGTGGACGGCAGGGTGCTTTCCGCGGAAGCCGGCGACGGATATGCGGCGGTTTCGGGCAGAGTGAATTTCCGTCTGGTCTATCAGACCCGTGACGGCGCGCCCAAGGGCGTGGATTACAACGCCGATTTTTCTTTGAAGGCGGAAGGTGCTTTTTCTTCGGAGGACAGCGTGAACGCGGAGGTGTCCGTCGTGGAAGCGGATGTTAAGACTGCGGACGGCGTGGTGCTCACGGCGATGATCTCCGTGCGCGCCTATGCGGTGCGCAGGACGGAGGAGGAGTGCCTGGTGGACGCGGAGCAGTGTTATAAGACACAGGAGAGCGTCACCCTACCTTCTCTCGTCGCGGTGCGGTCGGCAGTGGTCAACGTCAGTGACGAGGCGGACGCAGGCGACGTGGACAGCGTGCTCCTTTCGGACTCTCAGGCGATCGTCACTTCCGCGTCCGCAGGCAACGGCACGGTCAAGGTGGAAGGCAAAGTGCGCGTCGCGGTCACTTATTCCGAGGACGATGAGATACGCATACGCGAAATGACGATCCCCTTCGCGGAGGAGATCTCCGCCGACGGAGCGGAGGAGGGGGACAAGGTCTGCGCGTCCGTTTCGGTCAGGACGTCCAAGCTGGTGCTCGCAGGAGTGCCAGGTGCGAACATCATCCGCTTTGAAGGGGACGTCGCGGTCAGACTGAACGTCATACGTTGCCGCACCGCGGACGTCATCGCGGATATGTTCATGCTCACAAACGAAGTGGAACTCCGCCGCGAGAACAGGAAGTTCACCTATTTCGGGGGGATGAAGTACTCCTCCGAGAGCATATCGGGTACGGCGCCGCTCGAGGGCAGAGCGCCTGCCGAAGCCGTCGTCGCCATCCCGTACGCGCGCTGTTATGCCGCAAAAGCGGAGGTCACGGAAGGCGGCGCGCTGGTGGAGGGCGTCCTGACCGCCGACATCATCTACCGCAGCGAAAACGGCATAGAGTCGGTGAGAGCGGAAGTGCCTTATTCCGTGGAGATAGACGGCGAGTTCGGCGCGGACTGCGACGCCGTGTGCTTCGTCGAAAGCATAAAAGCGAAAGCGAGAAGAGGGGAGTTGGACATCGAAGCGGAGGTGGATCTGCTGCTTTGCTGTCGGGAGTGCTGCGACGCGGAGTATATCTCCGAGGTCACGGTGGGGGAGGAAAAGGAAAGGAACGACTCCGCGCTCTCCCTCTACATCGTGTCGGAAGGGGACGAGATGTGGGACGTGTGCAAAGCGCTCACCGCCACACCCGACGACATAATGAAACAAAATCCCACGCTCGAACTGCCTCTCACCCCCGGCGACAGACTGGTCTACTTCCGCACGCTGGCGTGATCCGCCGTACGGGCAGAGCTCTGCACCGCAGGACCCCTTCGCGCCGCTCCTGTCCGCCCGTGTAAAATCTTTCCGATGCCGGACCCGGTTCAGGCGGAAATCGGCGGCGCGGAACCTGGTTCGTATTATTCCTGTCTGGCATAAAACAAAAGGCGCCGAACCCTTCGGCGCCTTTTGTTTTGAGCAGTCACACATTATGTCACCCCCACACACATACCCACAGGGAGAGAAGCCCGTGGGAAGCAAAAGACCCCACTTTTGAGTGGGGTCTGCCGGCGTTCCCGGCGGATTCGTGAGGAGCGTGCTTAACACGCGACGATAAAGCGAATGCGGCGCACGTATTCTGCGAGCGGAGTCGAGCAGGCGGCGCAGAGCGTCAGCCGTGCCGGACAGAACCGATCCGGACCAGCCTCGGAGCAATTCTTTTCGGCGCTTTCGCGCAGCCGGAACTTGCCAATATGTAAACTATTGGCTGCGTTCCGCTTGCACAAAATCATCCGAAAATCTCTTGCTCCGAGGTGCGAGCAGTTCTCCGCCGTCAATTTCTATAAGCGAAAAAGCGCGAGCCTGCGGCGTCGAACCCGATCCGTATCGCTTCTTTCCGGCTGGGTAAGAAGCCCGTGGGAAGCAAAAGACCCCACTTTTGAGTGGGGTCTGCTGGCGTTCCCGGCGGATTCGTGAGGAGCGTGCTTGACACGCGACGATAAAGCGAATGCGGCGCACGTATTCTGCGAGCGGAGTCGAGCAGGCGGCGCAGAGCGTCAGCCACGGGGAGAGAATCCCGTGGGAAGCAAAAGACCCCACTTTTGAGTGGGGTCTGCTGGCGTTCCGGCGGATTCGTGAGGAGCGTGCTTAACACGCGACGATAAAGCGAATGCGGCGCACGTATTCTGCGAGCGGAGTCGAGCAGGCGGCGCAGAGCGTCAGCCACGGGGAGAGAATCCCGTGGGAAGCAAAAGACCCCACTTTTGAGTGGGGTCTGCTGGCGTTCCCGGCGGGATTCGAACCCACGACCTTCCGCTTAGGAGGCGGACGCTCTATCCTACTGAGCTACGGAAACTTATGCGATGCTGTTTTATTTTAGGCGCAGGGCGTCCGTTTGTCAAGCGGAAGCGGCAAAAGAGAGTCGCGCCCTTACCGTGAGGAAGGGCGCGGTGTTCGGCAAACGGGATAATGCGGCGCGGAGGCGAGCCCGTGCCGAACGGTTTTTATAAGCGGTATTTTGACAAAACAAGAAGTTAAATGCGCTAAAACCACATATTAACAGCGGTTTGGCGCATTATGCGGCGAGGACGCCCTATGCACGCATCACTTTGCACAGGGCGTCGGTTTTCGCCGCGAAGGGGGAGAGAAGGCGTGTCATGCACCCTCCAACAGCATTTTGTCCGCGACCAGCGCGATGAATTCGCCGTTGGTGGGTTTCTCGTTGGCGGAGTATATCTTCATGCCGAAGATGTTGTTTATGTTCTCTATTTTTCCGCGGTTCCATGCCACTTCTATGGCGTGGCGTATGGCGCGTTCCACTTTGGAGGGAGTGGTGTTGAACACTGCGGCGATGGACGGGTACAGTTTTTTGGTGATGGAGTTGATGATCTCCGGGTCTTCCACGGTGATCTTTATCGCTTCGCGCAGGAACTGATATCCTTTTATGTGCGCAGGGATGCCCACCGAGATGAAGAGGTTGGCTATCTTTTCGTCCAGCGATCTGTTTCTGCGCACGGGTTGGCGCACCGTTTTCACGGGCAGGGGAGCTTCGTCCTCCGAAAACTCGTTGAGGGTGGTGAGGAGAAGGTCGAAGTTGAAGGGTTTTGCCAGGAAGTATTTCGCGCCGTAGCGCAGCGCTTTTTGCACGAAGGCGTCCGTGTTGAGCTGGGACATCATGATGACGGTCGGGCGAGGGTTTTTGAGCGCCGCGAGCACGCCGAAGCCGTCCAGTTCGGGCATAACGATGTCGAGCAGGAGAAAGTCGGGATCATACTTTTCCACCGCGGCGAGCGCTTCCGCGCCGTTTTCCGCGACGGCGACCACTTCGTAGCCGTTCTTGTCACCGAGAAAATCTTTCAGGCTTGCCACGAGTCCGGCATTATCGTCGGCAATAATAATCGATTTTTTCATTTTTTCCTCCAAAATGTGGTAACATTATTCTAGCACGGACAAATTTCGCATGAGAAAGCCGAAAAGCGCGGCTTTTCCTGAAATTTGTCGAGTTTTGGGCGTTGATGTCATAACTTACGATGCGCCTACGCAAAAGGATATTGCTTTTTCCGTCAAAGATATTAAACAATCGCGCGCAAGATTTCAACAATATTTTTCACGCATTTTTAATGATGCGCATATCTAGTTGAGTGGTGCGGAAACGCATACAATATGTTGCAAATGCACGGATAAAATGATTGAAAACAAAGCGTGAAAAACTTCGATTTTTTGCGGTCGGGAGCGGCGGACGCGCGCGGAAAAGGAGGTTCCGGCAGAGGTCCGACGCGTCGGTTTTTTTGTCTTATTTATACGCAATACTATTTTTGTTAAAAAAAGTTCCTCCGAACGGTTTACATATGCGCGCTATATAAATATAATAAATGAAAATTCCGAAATGACGTGAGGAAAGACATGGCAAAATACAAAAAATGTCCGCGTTGTGAACTTAACTGGATCCCCGTTGAGGAAGAGCTTTGCGAAGTGTGCAAGGCGGAGCTCGGCAAAGCAAGCACCATCAGCCTCATAGAAGACGACGAGGACGGCGCTTACGACGAAGAGAGGATCTGCCCCGTTTGCAAGGTCAATTATCTGTCCGACGACGAAGATGTCTGTGCGGAGTGCAGGCTGAAACAGAAGTCCGAAAAAGCCGACAAGTCCGACGACGAGGACGAGGGTTGGAAGGAGTTCGTCGAAGAGGACGCCGATGCGGCGCTCGCCGACGACGACACCGAGATATCCCTCACCCTTCTTCAGGAGGAAGAGGAGCAGGACGCCGAGGACGAGGAGGAGGAAACTTATTCCGACGAGCCCGACGATTTCGACGAGTCCATCCCGGATTTCGACGAAAACGATTACGAAGAGGACGAAGACGAGGAAGAGGACGAGGACGACATCTGAGCCTCCCGGAGGTAAACCATGGATAAAGACAATAAATTCGTCAAAGAGATAGCGGATATGAACGAGGATTTTCCGCAGTGGTACACTGACGTCATCCTCAAAACCGAACTGGTGGACTACGGTCCCGTCAAGGGCACGATGGTCATCCGTCCCTACGGCTACGAGATATGGGAGCATATCCAGGAGGAGCTGAACCGTCGCTTCAAAGCCACCGGGCATAAAAACGCGTACTTCCCCCTTTTCATTCCGTTGAGCTATCTGATGAAAGAGGCGGAGCACGTTGAAGGGTTCGCCCCGGAAGTCGCGCTTGTCACGCATGTCGGCAACACGGAGTTGGAAGAGAAACTTGTGGTGCGCCCCACTTCCGAAACCATCATCTGTGACATGTACGCCAAATGGGTGCAAAGCTACCGCGACCTGCCTTTGCTCATAAACCAGTGGGCAAACGTCGTGCGTTGGGAGAAGACCACCCGTCCTTTCCTGCGCACCAGCGAATTTTTGTGGCAGGAAGGGCACACCCTCCACTCCACGGAGGAAGAAGCGAGGGAAGAGACCCTGCGCATGTTGGAAGTTTACCGTGAGTTCATGCAGAACGTGCTCGCGATAGACGTGCTCACGGGCATAAAGACGGAGAAGGAGAAGTTCGCCGGCGCGGTGGAAACTTACACCATGGAGGCGATGATGCTCGACGGCAAATCTTTGCAGTCCGGCACCTCCCATTACCTCGGCAAAAACTTCGCTTCCGCCTTCGAGATCAAGTATCTCGACCGCGACGGCAAACTCAAAAATCCTTATCAGACCAGCTGGGGAGTGTCCACCAGGCTCATCGGCGCGCTCATCATGGCGCACGGCGATCAGCGCGGACTCAAACTCCCCCCCAAAGTCGCGCCCGTGCAGGTCGTGGTCATCCCCGTCGCACAACATAAAGCAGGCGTGCTCGAAAAGGCGCGCGAGATAGCCGCCTCCCTCAAAGCCGCAGGCGTCAGAGTGGAAGTGGACGAGCGCGATCAGTCCGTCGGCTGGAAGTTCAACGAGTGGGAGATGAAAGGCGCGCCCCTGCGCATAGAGATAGGACCGCGCGACATAGAAAACGGCGTTGCCGTCTTCTCTCGCCGCGATACCCACGAAAAAGGCACCATCGCGCTCGGCGACATAACCGCAAAAGTGCCTGCCTTGCTCGACGACATCCACGAAACCATGTTCCGCCGGTCCTCCGACTTCCTGCACAGCCACATCGTGGAATGCCACGACATGGCGTCCTTCAACGACGCGCTCGACAAACATTGTTTCGTCAAAGCCATGTGGTGCGGCTGCCGCGAATGCGAAGACGCCATCAAAGCCGAAACCGCTGCCTCCGCGCGCGCCCTTCCCTTCGACCAGACCCCCGTCGGGGACACCTGCGTGTATTGTGGGAGGAAGGCGGAGCATACTGTTGTCTTCGCCAAAAGCTATTAAAGCGCGCTATTTTGCGTGATACTGCGTTAGACGCCCTGCCACGATTGCTTACGTACATCGGGCCCCCGGGTGAAAATCCTTGATTTTCAGCTGGGGCAAAAGGAGTACGCTACGCACCCGTGGACAGGGCATCTTCCTTGTCTGACGCTAAAATATCGCGCTTTAACGAGCTAAACGCCGCTATTTGGCGAATAACTGTGTCAAGCGCCTATCGTCTGAACAGTCACGTACGCCCTAGTACGCTCCTGTCCATCTCGCAGGCGCTTTCCTTGCACTTCATCTAAATGGCGGCGTTTAGCGAAGTAGACTTTCACTCATTCGAAGACGGAAAAAAATACCCCCAATTTCCCACGCGCGCTTATTGGGAGCGTGCTTGACCAAACTCCCATGTCAGGGACGAAATCAAATTAACCGTTATTGTCCACGTGCACTGGAGTAGAGTGTTCTTTCCTAATCCGAAACAAATGGGGACGGGGTAAAAATGTTCAAATGTGGGCAGGCAACGCCCTCATTTGAACATTTGCGCCCCCAAGCCCCGCCGCAGGTGGGGACCCCGGCTTTACCCCGTCCCCATTGGTTTCAATTCGTTCCTGTTTCGGTATAACGTGAAGCATGAGCGAGCGTGTTTGAACACACTCTACGCTCATTCGAAGACGGAATAATACCCCATGCCCCACGTGCCCTCTTTCGGGGCGTGCTTGATTTACAACTTTCTCATTCGAAGACGGAACAACGCGCCGCTCAGCCAAACTTGCACCGTGGGCGAATTTTCGCCCACGCTTGCAAGTCGCGGCGCGTCCCCCTGAGCGCCGAGCAACGCCGTGAACTTAAATAGACACGGGCTATGATTTGCGAGTGCCGAATTCCTCCGCCCGTGCCGGGTTCTCGGTGAGTGCTGTTCTCCGTTTGATTATGTGAGTGCAAGAAACAAACTTTTTTAAGAGGAGGAAAGTCAGTCCTGCATGATGCGAGGAGTGAAGCCCTTTCGGCACGGGGGAGGAAAGCCCGAAGGGAAGGAGGGGGTGCAATACTCCCATGTCAGGGGACGAAAATAGTACGGGGGTGTGGGGGTATAATACCCCCACAAACATTAAAAATGCGAGTGTTTTGTGAAATATATTGAAAACACCTGACGTAATGGGGGGGGGGGTAACTTATAACCAAGGTATACAATATGGCGGCGCGGAAGCGCCGAAAGGGAGGAGAACATGAAGAAAAAACTTTGTTTTCTGATGGCTCTGGTTTGCTGCGTGGTGGTGTTCGCCGTGGCGTTTGCTGCGTGCAACGACGAGGGCGGAAACGGCGGCGGAGGAGGAGGAAAACGGGGATGAGTATTATCGCATCGTATCAAGACCGGACGAAAACGCAGTGCTCGAGGAAACCATAAACACCCTGCCCGTGAAGGCATAACAAGAGGATGCATCAAAGGAAAGCCCGTTGCGATTTGCAACGGGCTTTTGCTGTCGGATGAGCGCGATCTCTTTATGCGGCGTCTGCGCCTACTCGGTTGACGGCTTGATCCGCCTCTCTTTCTGTTGTGAAAGTCATCTCTCCGTTCTCGTCCACGGTGAGGACGATGTTGCCGTTGTTGTCCGTGCGGTAGATGGTCATGTCGTCCGCGATGAAGCGGTCGAGGGTGTTCTGGCGAGGGTGGGAGAAGGTGTTGCCGTCCGCGTTGCAGCTTATCACGGCGTATTCGCAGTTTATTGCGTCGAGGAACTCTTCAGTCGAGGAAGTTTCGCTGCCGTGATGCCCGACTTTCAGCACATCGCAGTCGACATATCCGCCGATGCGCTCGACGAATGTCGGTTCGTTTATCTCGTTGCTGTCGCCCGTGAGGACTATGCGCACGTCGTTATATTCCAGGATGCCGATGGGGGAGATGGCATTCTTTTCTTCCGCGCTCGAAAGGTCGCTCTCCGCGTAATATTCCTCGGTGGGGCAGTAGAAGGTGAGTATGTAGGTCGCGCCCTCATAAGTACCGTCGGAGAGTTTCGTGCCGTCGGTTATCACTATGGAATTGGTGTCCTCGTCGGGATCGACGTTGAGCGTGACGGTGCAGTCGGGTTCCGTGAGTGCGGCGATGAAGAAGTCCGCATAGCACGCGGTGCTTACGGTGTTTTCGTCCGTAAACCTGTCGAGCTGTTCCTGCGGCAGATCCGCTTCTGCGACCTTATCGTGCGTTGCCAGGACATTGGGCATGAACACATTGTCCACCTGATAATTTTCCAGCACCTCGTCCATGAAATAAACATGGTCGCTGTCGCAGTGCGTAAGCATCAGATAATCCAGCTGACCGTCCGTGACGTAAGTATCAATGTAGGCGAGGGTTTCGGTGCGGTAAGAGGAGGAATTGTTGTAATTCGCACAATCTATCAGCATATCCTTGCCGTCGGGGAAGAGGATGAGGATGCTGTCGCCCTGTCCCACGTCCAAGAAATGCACTTGCAGTTCGCCGTCGCCGGGCGCAATCACGGTGGGCGGAGTACCGCCGCCATCGTCGTCCGGCTCCTCGCCGGGAGTAGTGCCGTCGTCGGAGGAGGTTTGTTCGCCGCGGTCGGGCGAGAGTTTGTCCAGCAGTTCGCCGTAAAGGTCGGGCATGGCGAAATATATCACCACCGCTATTATCGCGATGACGACCACCAGCGCTATGAGAGTAAGCAGCAGGGCGCGCAGCCCTTTTTGGGAATAGGTGTTTCTTGCCATATACACATTATACCGCAAAACGCCGCCGCGCGCAACGGCATATCCTCTCGCGCCCGTTTGCGCTCGCGCGCAAAGTATGTTATAGTGTTGGCATGAAAGATTTCACACATGCCGCATTTGCACTTTTGCAGCCGCTTTCCGAGGATGAAACGGCGGCGATGCATCCCATGTCGCTGGCTTTTGTCGGCGACGCGGTGCAGTCGCTTTACATGCGCACGGCGGTCGCGGCTGCGGACGGGGGGAAGACGGGCGCCCAGCACAAAGAGGTCACCAAAGCGGTCAACGCGGTGGCGCAGGCTGCGGCAAGCGCGCGCATTTCGCCCCTTTTCAGCGAGAGGGAGGCGGACATTTTCCGCAGGGCGCGGAACTGCCACATACAGACGTCCGCAAAACACGCCGAAAGGGCGGAGTACCGCAGGGCGAGCGGCCTTGAAGCGGTGTTCGGTTTTCTCTATCTCACGGGGCAGACGGAGAGGCTCGCGCGCTTTTTAGGCATGGCGGCGGAGGAGGAAGAGCAATGCTGATCTACGGCAGGAACCCCGTGCGCGAAGCGTTTCGCGCAGGCAAGACCGCGGAGAAAATATACTTTGTGAAAGGCGAGCGCGACGCGCGTCTTTCGGAGCTGTTTTCGGAAGCAAAAAAGAGGGGAGCCACCGTCGAGTACGTCGAAAAGGCTGCCCTGGACAGGCTTTGCGGCGGCGGCAATCATCAGGGCGTCGCGGCGCAGGTCACCGACTTTTCTTATTGCTCCCCTGACGACATCCTGGCGCTTGCCGCGGAGCGCGGAGAGAAGGCGTGCATAGTGCTGTTGGACGGCATCACCGACCCTCACAATTTCGGCGCGATCGTGCGCAGTGCGGAGTGTTTCGGAGCGCACGGCATAATTATCCCGGCGCGCAGGAGCGTGACCGTCACGGACACCGTCGTAAAAGTTGCGAGCGGCGCGACGGAGCATATGCTCATCGCGAAAGTGACCAATCTCAACGACGCAATAAGAGAACTTAAAGAGCGCAATGTGTGGGTTTATGCGTGCGATTTCGGCGGTGAACCCCCGAAACAGGTCGATTTCAAAGATAACATCGCGATAGTGGTGGGCAGCGAGGGCACAGGCGTCCACCGCCTCACACGCGAACTTTGCGACGGCGTCGTCACCATCCCGGAGTACGGGAAGATCAATTCTCTCAACGCGTCGGTGGCGGCAGGGGTCGTGCTTTACGAGATAGCGAGGCAGAGAGGATGAAGGGTTACGACAGACTTTCCGACCGCGAACTTGCAGCCGCGGCACAGGGCGGCGATACGTTTGCGGAAGGGGAACTCGTAAAACGGTACGCGCAGCTTGCGGAGGGCATTTCGCGTTCGTACAGGCTGGTGGGCGGCGACGGCGACGACCTCAAACAGATCGCGCTCATCGCGCTCCTGGAAGCCGTGCGCAGCTATGACCCGATGAGGGGGGCGGAGTTTGCCACTTACGCTTCCGCGTGTATGCGCAATCGGGTGCTGGACGCCGTGCGCAGCGCCGCGGCAGGCAAGAACGCCGTGCTCAACGACAGCCTGCGCATAGACGACGAGAGCGCACGGGAGGGCGGCGTCGCCATCTCCGACATCGTGTCGCCGGAGCTTTCCCCCGAGCAGCAATATATCGCGAAGGAGGCGGAAGAGGCTTTTTTCGAGGCGCTGGGCGAGGTGCTCGGCGAGCGCGACCTCACCGTTATCAGGCTCTACCTCGCTTGCGTTCCGTACAAGGAGATCTCCGAGCGGCTGGGCATTTCCGCAAAGAAAGTGGACAACACCATCTACAACGCCAAAAAGAAGATAGCGCGCCTCATCGCCGACGCAAAAAAGGATTGAGCTTGACGATTTTTTCTAAAATTTGACGCGGCGTCAAAAAATTGCCCGAAAATCTTTGACTTTAATTAGTTTATATATTATCATTATCAAGCAATTCCGCTCGGGCGGAGTTTTAGTCCTTCCCCGAAAGGGGCATCAAGTCCAAAAGGAGGTAAGCCATGAATAAGTACGAAATACTGTACATTATTCGTTGCGACATCGAAGATGACCGCAAAACTCAGGTCGTCGAGAAGTACAATGCGCTCGCCGCGAAACTCGGAACTTTGGAAGACACCAACATCTGGGGCATGAAAAAGTTCGCTTACGAGATCGCGAAGCAGACGGAAGGCTACTACGTTCTCATGAACGTGGAGTGCGACGCCGCCGCGCAGGCAGAGATCGACAGACAAATGGGCATCGACGATAATGTCGTAAGAAGAATGATCGTCAAGAAGTAACATAAGAGTTAAGGAGTCAGTTATGAATAAGGTGTTTTTGATTGGCAATCTCACGAGAGATCCCGAGCTGTCCACCACGTCCAGCGGCGTCAAGTTCTGCCGTTTCACCCTCGCCGTGTCCAGGTCCTACGCCAAGGACGGCAAACGCGAAACGGATTTCCTGCCCGTCGTCGTGTGGAGAGCACAGGCCGATAATTGCGCGCGTTACCTCAAAAAAGGCAGCAAAGCGGCGGTCAGCGGCTCCGTGCAGACCAGGTCCTATGACACCCCGGACGGATCCCGTCGCTATGTGACGGAGATCGCCGCCGACGAAGTGCAGTTCCTCTCCACGCGCAGCGAAGAGGCAAGGGACGGCGCCGAGTTCGACGATCTCACTCCCATAGACGACGATCTGCCTTTCTAAAATCAAGGAGAATCTAAAATGAGTGAAGAAGTGAAAGCCCCTCGTCCCCCCAAGAGGGTCCCCAAGAAAAAAGTTTGCACCTTCTGCGTCGAGCACGCCGAAGACATCGATTACAAGGATGCAGCCAAGCTCCGCCGTTTCACCACCGAAAAGGGCAAGATCCTTCCCCGTAGGATGAGCGGCGTCTGCGCCAAACACCAGCGTCTGTTGGCGACCGCCATCAAGCGTGCTAGGGTTATGGCTCTGCTCCCTTACAAAGCCGACTAAAGCGCGCTATTTTGCGTGATACTGCGTCAAAGCCGCGTCCCCGACCGCTTATGTACAAGGAGTACACCGCGCGTCCGTGGAACGCGGTTTTTCCTTGTCTGACGCGAAAATATCGCGCTTTAGTTTCATGCCAACGTGCCCATTTGACGCAGAACTTTGTCAGCACCCCTTTTTCGGCTCGTTACGTACGTCTAAGTACGCGCCTACGTCGCAATCCGCGCTAAACTGCAAGAAAGCCACTCGAAAGAGTGGCTTTCCTTTTGCTTGCGCGCGGTTGCTCCTTTTCCCCACAAAGCGTGCTCGCCTGTTGCGCCGCTTTGTGGGGACTCCGATAGCAGGGGTGCTTTCGCGTTCTGCATCCAAATGGCGCGGTTTAGTGACAAGCAGCTGGAGCGGGCGTATTTGAGCACGACGCACATTTTTTCGGAGACGGAACTACGCGCCGCAAAGCCAAACTTTCAAGCGCGGGTGCTTTGCGCCCGCGCTTGAAAGTCGCGGCGCGGATCTGCGACCTCGCAAGCTAGATGAACACTTAAATAGAGATGTCGCTCATGCGCGTCGAGTCGCCCTCCTCGCCCCACGAGCGACGCTCAGCCGGTACCAGCATCCGCTTAGTTATGTGAGTGCGAGACTCAAACTTTTTTCAAGAGGTGTTTTCATAAAGACGCGGTTTGCGCCTTTATGAAAAAGTTAGTACCGCATTTTGGGAGGAGGGAACCCTATTCCGAGTGGGGGAGGAGTCCCGTAGGGGAGGAGGGGGTTTCTAACTACCCTGTCAGAGGACGTCACCTGTTTTATACTCTTTGAGTACAACGTACCCTCTGAGCAAGTGTCTCCGAGTACGACGCGAACTTCGAGCGAGCGCGCCCGAACTCGCCGTACCCTCCGAGCGAGCGCGCCCGAACACGTCGCACAGCCGATTTTGCGCATTCCCTTGGCTGCAATGAACTTGCGTCGGGCTAAGCAGTTCGCTTGCGGGATCTCAGGCGTTTGAAGAGGGCGGCGGCGAAGTCGAAAAGTTCGCGGCGCAGGAATTCGCACGCCGCGCAGGCTATGAACGTTGCGATGGCGAACGCTATCATTATGAGGAATGCCGCGGGAAGGTCGTACATCTGCGAGCAGTGGAAGATGTTTTCGTACATATACGAGCGCATTTCGGGGCTGTCGTGGATGAGGTAGACGCCGAAGGTCAGCGGGGATATGAAGCGGATGATGTTTGCGAGGCGTTCGTTCTTGATGTTGAGGTGCTTGAAGGCGAGGAAGACGTATACTGCGGAGAGGCAGACGAGGGCGGAAGAGTAGTGCAGATAGGCGAACTGTCCCACGATGATCGTTGCGACGTAGACGATGCCGCCGAGTATAGCCTTTGTGCGGGTGAGACGGACGTCGCGCAGGCGCAGGTAAGCCGCGATCACGTAGAGGCAGCAAAACCACACCGCATTATAGCCAGTGGAGATGCCCGTGGTGTTGAGCACTTTCGCGTCGGAGGTGATCTCGGCGGCGACCAGGATGAGCAGGCAGAGGACCAGGTGGCTGCGGCGGGAGAGGTTGTGCAGCATGGCGTTCAGGAAGGGCGACAGCACCAGCATGACGATGTACGCGCTGAAAAACCAATACTTTTCTTTCAATGTGGGCAGGAGAGTCTGCAACAGATATTCGCCGGAGTAGGGGATGGTGTCGGTCGCCACGAACACCACGAAGAGCAGCACACTGTAAAAAAAGACCTGTCCCCACAGCTTGGCTATCTTGCGCACGCCCACGCGTTCCGACGTCGAAGTGCACATAAAGTACGCCCCGATCATCACGAAAAGGTTGACGGAGGGCAGAAAGAACGCGCCGAACAGCTTGATGAACGCCGCGGTCACCTCGTCCGTCACGCCGTCCCACCCGCCGTGGCAGATGAAATGATGTCCTATGATGAAGAACATGCAAAGGATGCGCAACAGTTCGAAAGACGCGTTGCGCCGCGGTTTTGCGGGCGAGGGTAGCATGGGGTTGACCGCGAGTTTCCCTTCCCCTTCGACGGATACAGCCGTGTTGTCGCTCATGAAACATTTATATAATATTTATTAAGACAATGCAAGATATTTACATAGCAAAATCAAAAACAAAAATATAACGTCCCGCGCGCTCCGCGTCTGCGGGAATGACGGAAAACGGGATCGCGGGGAAATTCCCGATAAAAGCGGAACGACCGACAATTTGTCGGCCGTTCCGATGTCCGCAAACTTTACTTGCAGTTTTTGCAATTCTTGGAGTCGGAAGCGTTCTTGGAGGCTTTCGCCTGCTTGCCCGACTGCGCTTTGCCGCTTTCGCTTGCCGCGGAAGACTGTCTGCCGTTTGCTCTGGATTTGGTGTTTTCCATGTTCACTCCTTTTGGGGGATCGCCCCGTGTTCAGACTTTTGCCTGTCGAGGGTAGTATGCCGCACGCCGTCCGTTTTTATACTTCGCGCCGTGGGGGGAGTTTCTCTTCCTCTTTGTGGGGGAATTATTTCCCCACACCCCCGTACTTTCAATAATAAAAGCACACCGAGCGTAGCGAGCGAAGCCGCAACCATAGGCGCGATATCATAAAAAGCAAGGGGTAGGGGCATAACGCCCCTCGCAGGGTGCAGGGGCAGAGCCTCTGCTCGGGAGGGGCGGCGCCGCTTTATGCCAGACAGGAATAATACGAACCAGGTTCCGCGCCGCCGATTTCCGCCTGAACCGCGTCAGTCGCCTTGCTAATACGGGCTGGTATTAGCTGCGCCGACTTCCTTGCTCAGCCAAAAATCGGCTGGCGCGGAACTGCTCGCACCTCAGAGCAAGAGATTTTCGGATGATGTTGCGCTGGCGAAACGCCGCCAATAGTATACATATTGGCAAGTTCCGACTGTGCAAAAGCGCCGAAAAGAATTGCTCCGAGGCTGGTTCGTATTATTCCTGTCTGGCATAAGAGAAAAGTTAGCGATATGCAACAATCCGCCGCGGCATTGTTGCAACATTCGTCGGGTGTGATATAATATGCGTATGGTCAACATAGGCAATTCCTGGGACGAACTTTTGAAAGACGTTTTCGCGTCCGAAAATTATGCGGCGCTGCGCGAGTTTCTGAAAACGGAATATCGCGCGCACACCGTCTATCCGGACATGCACGACATATTCAACGCGCTTCGTTACACCGCTTACGAGGACGTCAAAGCGGTCATCCTCGGGCAGGACCCTTATCACGGGGAAGGGCAGGCGCACGGGCTGTGCTTTTCGGTAAAACCCGGCGTGCCTGCGCCGCCGTCGCTGGTCAACATCTTCAAGGAGATACATGACGAACTGGGCATCACGGACACTTCGCCCTGCCTCATCCCGTGGGCGAAGAGCGGAGTGCTGCTGCTCAACACCGTCCTGACCGTGAGAGCCGGGCAGCCCAATTCCCATCGCGGCAAAGGGTGGGAGCAGGTCACGGACGCGGTGATACGCCGCCTGAACGAACGGGAACAGCCGCTTGTGTTCCTGCTGTGGGGAGGCAACGCGAGGGCAAAGAAGCAGCTCATCACCTCGCCGCGGCACCTGGTGTTGGAATGCGCGCACCCCTCTCCGCTGTCCGCTTACAACGGTTTCTTCGGGTGCGGACATTTTGTCAAGGCGAACGCGTTTCTGACAAAAAACGGGGTTGAGCCTATCGATTGGCGCACGTAAACTTGTTATGCCAGACAGGAATAATACGAACCAGGTTCAGCGCCGCCGATTTCCGCCTGAACCGCGTCATTCGCCTTGCTAATACAGTCAAGTATTAGCTGCAGCGACTTCCTTGCTCAGCCAAAAATCGGTTGGCGCGGAACTGCTCGCACCTCAGAGCAAGAGATTTTCGGATGATGTTGTACGGACGGAACGCAGGCAATAGTATACATACCCACAAGGTTCGGCTGTGCAAAAGCGCCGAAAAGAATTGCTCCGAGGCTGGTTCGTATTATTCCTGTCTGGCATAGGTGGAAATATGGCAATAGATATAGACAGGATAAACGAGCTTGCGAAAAAGGCGAAGACGCAGGGGCTGACGGAAGAGGAGAAGGCGGAGCAGGCACAACTGCGCCGCGCTTACATCGACAGCGTGGTCGGCAACCTGCGCGCGCAGCTGGACAACACGTACGTCAAAAAGCAGACGGGCGAGGTGGTCAAGCTGTCCGCAAGAGCCGAGGACGACTCGGATACGGAGTGAGTTAAAAGCTCCGTAAAAAGTGTTGCCCCGTGAAAGGGGCGTAAAAGAGAGAAAAATTTTTCCGCTCATGCGTGCGAAATTAAGGAGAGCGCGCGCGTGGGCGCGGAGGTACGGTTATGAGTCAGGCGGGCATTACCGCGCTCGGGTTCGTGCTGGTGTTCATCGGCACGGCGGCAGGCGCGGCGGTGGTCTTTGTGTTCAAGAAGGATATCTCCCCGAAGTTCAACACGTTGTTCCTGGGGTTTGCCGCAGGCATAATGATCGCGGCGTCGGTGTGGTCGCTCATCATCCCTTCCATCGAGGGAGCGGAGAGTTACGGAAAGTTGGCATGGCTGCCTGCCGCGGTGGGTATCGTGGTGGGCGGAGTGTTCCTCACCGTGCTTGACAAAGTGGTGCCGCACATGCACATCGCCACCAACGAGGTGGAGGGCATGCCGTCGAGCGCCGCCATGTCCACGAAGATGTTTCTTGCCGTCACCATCCACAACATCCCCGAAGGGCTTGCCGCAGGCGTGGTGTTCGGAGCCGCCGCCGCGACGGGCGAAACGGAGGCGTACTACGCCGCGTTGGTGCTCGCGATAGGCATGGCGGTGCAGAATTTCCCGGAAGGCGCGGCGGTGGCGCTTCCCCTTCGTTCCGCGACGGGCAGCAGGATGAAAGCGTTCCTTTACGGCGCAGGCAGCGGCATAGTGGAGCCCATCTTCGCGGTGATAGGCTTCTTCCTCACGTCGTACGTGCAGGTGATACAGCCGTGGATGCTCGCATTTGCCGCCGGCGCGATGCTGTTTGTCGTCGCGGAAGACCTCATCCCGGAGGCAAAACTCGCGGAACATCCCCACCTCGGCACCTGGGGAGTGGTCAGCGGCTTTGTGCTGATGATGATCCTGGACATCGCCCTCGGCTGAAAGGACGCTTGCAATCCGGGGCAAAAGATGTTATCATTGTTTCGTTAAGACCGTCGGACGGGAACGGTGCGCGCCGTTCCCGTTTTAAGAACACACACGTTCGCATATGCGAACATATCCTCTCAAAAAAGGACGCGGCGAAAAGGAGCTCGGTATGAACAGAACGCACGAATCCGAAGAAATGTATCTCGAAACCATTTTGTTGATAAAAAAGAGGAAGGGCAATGTCCGTTCCGTCGACGTGGCGGAGGAGCTGGGTTACGCCAAGTCCAGCGTGTCGCGCGGCGTCAATCTGCTGCTGGAAAAGGGGTATATCAACATAGGCAAGGGCGGCGACATCACTTTTACGGAGAGCGGTCTGGAAAGGGCTGCCATGGTCTACGAGCGACACAGGGTCATAACGCGCGTGCTGCGCTCCATGGGAGCGAGCAAGGAGGTCGCGGAGGAGAACGCCTGCCGCATAGAACACGTCATTTCCGACGAGCTCTTCGAGGTGCTGCGCGCCTACGACGACTCTTTGTGACATTCGAAAACGGGAACTGCGTATGCGCGGACGCTTATGCGGCTTACCGTCACGGGGTCAGGAGAAGATATCTTCCAAAAATTCTTTCACCCAGGAAACGTAAGCGATATCCTCGCCGCCGTCTGCCGGCACGAAACAAAGGGGAGGGAACGCCACGCACCACCAGTTGTCCCCCTTGCCCTCGCCGAGGTATATCATGAGCGCGTCGTACTCTCCTTCGGGGAAGACGTAGCCGTCGTATTCGCGCTCCGGGAAATTCTCTTTTTTTAACTCAACACGCACTTTATAATCATATCCGTTGTCATAAAGGGTGTTTTGTGCTATCTCTCGCAGTTTTTCGCCGTCTTCGGCGAGCACTTCCAGCGCATTTTCGCGCGTGAGGCAACCCTCCAATTCTTCCGTCAGGAACGCCGTGACGCTGTCGCGCACGGCGAGTTTTACGCGTTGATCTTCTTCCGAGTTGCTGTTCGCACGGATATGTATCCTCACCACTTTGTCCGCTATATCGGCGGCGGTGGCGCGAGGAGGAAGGACGACCTCGCGCAGAGAGTCGCACGCCGCGAACAGGGCGACCGTGCAAAGCAGCAGACATAGGACGATAATTACCAAAACGATGCGTTTTTTCATGATGACCTCGCAGGGATTATGTCCACTCCGCGGCGAGGCATACATAAAAACGTCCGGGGGAGTGAAACTAGCGGCGGAGGTGTATATGTATTCGATCGGTTTGAAAAGGGCGGTATTCGCACTTGCGGCGCTGCTCGTGGTCACAGCCATCGTGCTGTCCGTGTGCGCGGTGTTTCCCGACGGGGCCGCGGACGCCGCCACGTTGAAACAGGGCAGCACGGGAGATAAAGTGCGCGAGATGCAGCAAAAGCTCAAAAGCTGGGGCTACTACGACGGGGCGGTGGACGGGATATTCGGTTCGGGCACGCGTGAGGCGGTGAAGTATTTCCAGCGCGTGAACGGACTTTCCGCGGACGGCGTCGTGGGAGCCGCCACGGCGGCGGCGCTCGGCATGACCCTTTCTTCCTCCTCGTCGTCGGGGAGCGTTTCTTCCTCTTCGGGGACTCTCCGCAGGGGGAGCACGGGGGACAAGGTGCGCGAGATGCAGCAAAAGCTCAAAAACTGGGGCTATTACGACGGGGCGGCGGACGGGATATTCGGTTCGGGCACGGAGAGCGCGGTGAAGCACTTCCAGCGCGTGAACGGACTTTCCGCGGACGGAGTCGTGGGAGCCGCTACGGCGGCGGCGCTCGGCATGACCCTTTCCTCTTCCTCATCGTCGGGGAGCGGCTCCTCGGGGGTGGCGTCCTCCGACCTCGAACTGCTTGCGCGCGTGGTCTACGGTGAGGCGAGAGGGGAGGAGTACGTGGGGCAGGTCGCGGTGGCGGCGGTGGTGCTCAACCGAGTTAAAAGTCCCAGTTTCCCCAACACGATAGCCGGCGTGGTCTATCAATCGGGGGCGTTCGACTGCGTGGCGGACGGGCAGATAAACCTCACTCCCAACGCTACGGCGAGGAAGGCGGCGCAGGACGCGCTGAACGGATGGGATCCGACTTACGGCTGTCTGTTTTATTACAATCCGCGCACGGCGACGTCCGCATGGATGCTGTCGCGTCCCGTAAAGCTGGTCATCGGACAACACAATTTCTGTTAGGAGGACAATATGAAACGCAGAGAAGAGGAAGACAAAAAAGCCGCGCTCGTCGCGTACGCGGAGCAGCTCGGCGAAGAGGAGAAGTCGGCGGACAGGCAGAACGCCGCGAAGAAAAACAAGCAGAAGCGCACGGCAAAGACTGTGATGCTGTCGGTGGTGACCGCGCTCTCGGTGGGAGCGATAGCCGGGCTGTCGGTGGCGCTGGCGTACAGCGAGAACATGAACAGGCTGCGCGCGGAGTATATGTACGAGATGGAGGGGGTGTACACCCGTCATTATTACGACCTGGCGGACAGCGCGGACGAGTTGGACGTGAACCTCGGCAAGCTCGCGGCTGCGGACACCGCGGCGGCGCAGCAGGACATCCTTTACGACATCTGGGGGGCGGCGAACCTTGCCGGGGTGAGCCTTTCCGCCTTTCGCGGAGGGGAAGAGGGAGTCATGCAGGCGAGCAAGTTTGTGGGACAGACGGGGGACTACGCCCATTATCTGGCAAAGAGGCTGGAAAGCGGCGAGCCCCTTTCCCCCGAGGAACTGCAAAAGCTGGGGAAGCTCCGCGAGATGACGCGCGTTTTGAAGAGCGCGTTGGAGTCCACCCGTTCGGGAGTCCGCGAGGGCAGACCTTTTTTGGGGGACGGAGGGATGCTTGCCGAGTTCACGGGCGCGTTCGACTCCTTCGTGGACCCCGAGGTGAACTATCCGCAGATGATATACGACGGGCCCTTTTCGGACGCGCTGGAACACCGCGAATGCAAGGCGTTGAATGGGCTTGCGGAGATAGACCCCGATGAGGGCGCGCGGCTTTTGGCGGAGTATATCCCGGAGGCGAAGAGCGTGGAGTACCGCGGCGAAACCAACTCGGACATCCTGACCTATAACTATTCCGTGACGACGGAGGACGGGGTGGGCTTCGCGCAGCTGGCAAAACAGGGAGGTATGCTCGTCGCTTACAACATGAACGCGGAGCAAAGCGCAGTAGCGGAGGTGGACCCCGAACTCCCTGCCGCCGCGCGCAGGTTTGCCGAGAACGCAGGTTTCGGAGATCTCGCGGTGGTGTGGTGCGCCTCCGCCCAAGGAGTGACTTACGTCAACCTCACGCCCGTTAAGGACGGCGCGCTCCTCTATCCGGACCTCATAAAAGTCAAACTTGACGAGAGCAGCGGCAGGGTGACGGGGCTGGACGCCATGCATTACGTGTTCAACCACACCGACCGCACTCTGCCTTCCCCCGTGCTCACGGCGGAGGAGGCTGCGGAAAAAGTGCCTCTGCCCACTGTCGGCGGAGGGAGGCTCGCCCTCATCCCCATGGACGAAACGCGCGAGGTGCTGACCTATGAGTTCGAGTGCGAGAGCGACGGCACTTACTTCGTCTATATCGATGCGGCGACGGGAGAGGAGGTGAACATCCTCTATGTCGTGAACGACGTCGACCGCGGCGCGCTGCTCATGTGACGCTCCGTATTCCGGTCCGGCATCGGCAAATCGGACGCCGGGACACGGGCGAAGACGCGCCTTCGGGAGGTTGCGAGCGCGCGCCTCCCGTCGCGGACGAAGAGTAGAGCCAACACGTGAATAAAAACAAAACGCGCGGTTTATCCGCGCGTTTTGGCATGTAAAACGCAATTTTCAGCTTTTCGGCACGGGATATTTGCGGTTGAACGCGCGGATATTCTTGAAGGTCTTCCTGTTCTTGCGGTAGACGCGTTCGTACACCGTGTGGTAGAGCAGCATATATTTGTCGTGGTTCTTCATGTCGGGTTCATAGCACTTGCCTTCGTGCACCATATTCTTTATCGCCTGCTGCGGCGTCTTGAATATGCCCATGCCCATATAGGTCAGCATGGCGCAGCCGAGTGCGCTGTTTTCGTAGGTCTGCGTCTTGCACACGGGCACGCCCAGGATGTCGGCTATGACGCGGCACACCCTGTCCGAAACCGAGCCGCCGCCCGAGATCATGATGCTCTTTATGGTCTGCCCGGAGCGCTCCTGCATGCTCATCAGCCCTTCGTACAGCCCGAAGCCGATGCCTTCGATTATGGCGCGGTAGAAGTGCGCGCGCGTGTGCACGTCCGAAAAGCCTATCATCGTGCCCTTCGCCCACGGGATCTTTATCTTCGGCGACCAGTAAGGCTGCAACACCAGCCCTTCGTTGCCGACGGGGGTGACGTCCAGCAGTTCGTCCAGCAGCTCTTCGGGGGAGCACCCCAGTTCCGCCGCACGGGCGCATTCGCGCTCGCCGAACTGTTCCTTGAACCAGGTCACCATCCAACAGCCGCGGAATATCTCCACTTCCGGGTTATACACGCCTTTGAGGACGGCAGGGTAGGCAGGCATGAAAGGCTCGGGCTCCACATATTTCTGCGTGGTGAGCTGGATGGTCGCGGTGGTCCCCATGCTTATGGAGGCTTTGTCGGGGCCCAGCACTCCGGAACCGAAGGTTTCGCAGCCCTTATCGGAGCCGCACGCCACGACGGGCAGCCCCTCTTTGAGCCCTGTCGCCGCGGCTGCTTCCGCGGTCACGGTGCCTATGACGGTGGTGGCGTCCACGAGGTCTATCATCTTGTCCGCGCCGGCGTCCGTGAGGTAAGTGTTGATGACTTTCTTGGTCTGCCAGCACTGGTGCTTGTAGTCGAAAGGCAGGTGTCCTATCTGCGAAGCGACGCTGTCCACCAGTTTCCCCGTGAGGCGCAGGTTGATGTAGCCGGAGAGCTGGATTATCTTATGAGTGTTGTTCCACACTTCGGGCTCGTTTTCGTGCACCCAGTTCATCTTGGTGACTTTGCGGATGCCGCAGAAAGGCTCCCACATCTTGACGGCTTTCAGGATGAGTTTTTGAGAGAAGGGGATCGCCTCTTCCACGTGCGAACATTCGCGCTCGTCCAGCCAAACCAGGAAGGGACGGAGCACTTTCCCGTTTTTGTCCACGAAAGTGATGGTGTCGCGGATGGTGGTCACGCCCACGGCGACTATACGGTCAAAGCCGAGGGGGTACTCCTCTTTGAGGCGGTGTATGGCTTTCACCATATTGTCCCAGTAGGTTTCGGGATGCTGTTCCGCCCAGCCGCTGTTCAGTGAAAAGTAAGGGGTGAAAGGCACCTTTGCCTTGCAGATCTCCGTGCCGCGGTCGTTATAAATGATGGCGCGGACGCTCTGCGTGCCGAAGTCGATGGCAAGCACATAATCGTTACTCATAATTTCTCCCTTGGGGAACGGAAAGTTCCGTAGTTAATGATACACCTGACGGCAAATTGTGTCAATAGGCAACACGCCGACACATGTCGTCTAACGCGCTGCCTGTCGGACGGTCGGAAAGGGAGGGGAGAGTCAGTCGGAGCGCAGCATACGGTCCGCGCGGCGGCGGTAGTTCAGAGAGGATATCTGCCCGTACGCGATGAGGTGGCAGACCGTCCACAGCAGGGTGAAGATGCCCGTCGCCACGGCGGCTATCACTGCGATGCGAGAGGGGAAGATGTCGAGTGGGAAGTACTTTTCTATGAGTTGCCCTATGCCGGGAGATGCTCCGTTGGCGAAGAAGGCGAAGAGCAGCCCGAAGCAGGCTCCGCTCACGGAAAGGGCGGCGGTTTCGGAGAGGATATAGCGCGCGGCGTCCCCCGACGTCATGCCCGAAAGGCGCAGGATATCGAACTCCCGTCTGCGTTCCCCGGCGGTGATGACGATGAGGTTGGCAAGCCCTGCCGCGGCTATGGCGTAGATGATGGCGGAGAATATGCCGAGGATGCGTTCCGCGTCTATGTTGTCGCCGTCTTCGCTGGGGAAGAACCCTTCGCGCGTGTAGACGGTGAGGATGTCGCTGTCCAGCTTTTCGCGTATCTCCGCGAAACGGCTTTTGTCCCCGGACAGGCGGAAGATGTAACTGCCTCCTATGTACAGGGAGGAGCCGTCCGGATATGCGTCGCTGATGTAGGTGCATCTTGCAGGCAGGAAAGCGAGGAAGTCCGCCGAGGTCACGGTGGAGTCTATGCCCACCACGGTGAAAGTGCCGTCCAGTGGGAGTGCGCCGAGGTGCGTTGCCGTGAGCAGCCGAACTTTGTCCCCCACGTCGAAGCCGAAGCGGTGCGCCATGTTGTAAGAGAGGATGACGGGGTTTCCGCCTTCGGCGTTCATCCGGTCAAAGCGGCGCATGACGTCGTCGGGCAGAGGGGTGCTCACGAGATAGCGTATATCCGCCGCTTTGTTTACGGCGTAAAGGCTCATCTCCGCCGCAGGGTCGTTGCCTCCGCCGACAGCGTTCCCGTTCTCGTCGGCGAGTGTCGCGGCATACACTACGCGCACGAACGCGCCGTCGGTGATGCCGTCCGTTGCAAGGCACCTTTCCAGTTCCGCCATGGCGCTTTCGTCGTCAGCGACCGCCGCGGTCACGAAAAAATCTCCGCCGAAACGGGAGGTGGACGGGATGCCCGTCATGTTCACTATGTCTATAAGACACATCCCCAGACTGATGAATGCGATGAGCGCGGCGAGCATGGTGTGCGAAGAGGATACCGCCGCGTTGCGAGGAGCGGCGCGCATGGCAAGGCTCGCCGCACCCGTGCGAGAGAGTTTAGCGCCCAGCGCGCATATCCCCGACAGCACGTGAGGCATCATAAGGATGAGCCATACGAGGGAGAGAGCCACGGAGATGAAGGACACGGCGACGAGCGCAGTCCCTTCCGCAAAAACGCCGCGATGTTGAAAGACAGTGTCGCCGCAGTCAGCGGCACCGCCGCCCACACGGGGATCTTCGCCGTCATGCGTTCGCTGCCGCCGAGCAGCCTGCGTATGGGTTTTGCGCCCATGCGAGCGGAGGGCAGAGCGCACGCCGCGATGCCGCATAACGCGCCTATCGCGAGGGCGGCAAGATAGTCGCCTGCCTCCGGCACTATGCCTGCCGACACCACGCCCGAGAAGAGCAGGGAGTTTATATATTGCACCAGTCCCTCTCCCACGCCCAGTCCTATGAGCGCGCCCACGAGGGCGTAGACCACCGCTTCCGTGAGCAGTATCAGCGTGGATTGCATGGGCGTTGCGCCTGCGGCTTTGAATTTGACCAGCTCGTTCACCCTGCCGCGCACGATGACGGAGAAGGAGGAGTAGAGCAGACACGCCATGACGATGGTGATGACGGCAGCCGCAACGGACATCAGCTGCATACTGCCGCGCACGGACCTGTCCGCATCCGCCTGTGTGACGTCGTTTGCGGCACGCACCCCGGACGAATTGCCGATGAGTACGCTCACCTCCTCTCGCCAGGCGTCTTTCACCGTCCTGCCGTCGGGGCGCAGCGCGTCGGGATCGCGCAGATACACATAGTAGGAGCCTGCCGCCGTTTGCCCATCGCTCTCACTCACGAACGCGACGTAAGGAGTGGCGTAATATCTCGCGGTAGAGTTGCATATCCCCACGATGAAATAGGTGTTGCCGTACATGTCGGTGAAGGTGTCCCCGAGCCCCAGCTTCATCACGTCCGAAAACGCCGGCGAAACGTACGCGGAAATGAACTCCGTGTCGTTTACGCAGGCTTGGAGCACCTCCGCGCCCGTCAGCCTGTTCAGCTTTTCGGGGTCGGGCGTGGATATGCGCCTGGCTTGTACGGTTTCCTCGGCGGACTGCACGGTGAGATAGTTGACAAGGGATGTGTAGTGGTCTGAAACTTCCTCCGCGTGTTCCTCTATGTAGGCGTCTATATTCGCGACATCTTCTTCGTTTGTGCTGTCTATCACCACATCGCTGCCGGCATAGTTCGCGTCCGCCCACAGATGTACGTTCACCTCGAAGAGGTAGGATATGGTCAGGCAAAGCAGCATGCACGCGGTTATCATCGCCGTGGAAAGTACGACGATGACGGATTGCACGGGATTGCGCACAATGCTGTTAAGGGTGTGTTTCAGGATTATGTTCATGCCGCCGCCTGCTCGGTGATTTGCATAAAAACGGATTTTATGCCGTGTTTTTGTGTGTTTAACTCGCTGTTTGCGCGCGTTTTCGGAAAACCCTCTTTCATGCTCCGCCCCGTCGCCGCTGCGATGGCGGAGAAGCCGGGTGCTTTCACGTATGCTTATATAGCGATTATATTCTCATTTCGCCGCGATTTCAACAGTGGAGGAACAATTTTCCCCGTCTGCCGCCTGCGCCTCCCGACAAAAGTCCGCTCCCCGACGCTTTTTGCAACCGCGTCAAAACAGTTGACACGGGACGCCCGACGCAATATAATCTTAATGCTCGTGAGAGCGTGTACCATTAGCCCAGCTGGATAGAGCGTCTGGCTACGGACCAGAAGGTCGGGGGTTCGAATCCCTCATGGTACGCCAAACAGAGTCGCGGATAAACTCGCGGCTCTGTTTTTTCTTTCCCGAGGGATTCTTACCCGAGGGTGACGCTCTGCGCCGCCTGCTCGACTCCGCTCGCAGAATACGTGCGGCGCATTCGCTTTATCGTCGCGTGTCGAGCACGCTCCTCACGAACCCTCATGGTACGCCAAAGCGAGGATAAGGGCGCATCTCGACATCCTTACTTCATGCTCGGGCTTCGGTCATTTACGCCCAAGTAAACTCCCTTGCCCTCGCATTCGCAAGAATGCGACCTGCAACCCTTCTGCTCGCTTTGGAGAACAACGCATAGTTGATCGGTGGATTTTTCCGTCAGGCGCGGATGTTCCCCGGGATGGGGTCGGTTCCCCGAGGGATTCTTACCAGGCCGGAAAGGAGCGATACGGATCGGGTTCGCCGCCGCAGGGTCACGCTTTTTTTACTTGTAAAAATTGACGGCGAAGAACTGTTCGCACCTCGGAGCAAGAGATTTTCGGATGATTTTGTGCAAGCGGAACGCAGGCAATAGTTTACATATTGGCAAATTCCGGCTGCGCGAAAGCGCCGAAAAGAATTGCTCCGAGGCAGGTCCGGATCGGTCCTGTCCGGCACGGGTGACGCTCTGCGCCGCCTGCTCGGCTCCGCTCGCAGAATACGTGCGGCGCATTCGCTTTATCGTCGCGTGTCGAGCACGCTCCTCACGAATCCCTCATGGTACGCCAAAGCGAGGATAAGGGCGCATCTCGACATCCTTACTTCATGCTCTGGCTTCGGTCATTTACGCCCAAGTAAACTCCCTTGCCCTCGCATTCGCAAGAATGCGACCTGCAACCCTTCTGCTCGCTTTGGAGAACAACGCATAGTTGATCGGTGGATTTTTCCGTCAAGCGCGGATGTTCCCCGGGATGGGGTCGGCGTGAGATTAAAAATAAGTTAAAAATCCGAGGGGAATTGTATTTAATGGATTGCGCGGAGGCGCGCGCGTATGTTATCATGCTCTTGATTACGTTTGAGGAGAGTTTTTATGGCAAGAACAAAAGCCGAAAAACCCGTTAAAGACCTGTCTTACAGGCAATCCCCGGACTATGTCCCCACCAAAGAAAAGTTAGCTTACGGTTGCGGCGCGTTCATGGATGGCGGCGGCGTTGCGCTGATGTCCTGCGTCATGTTGAAGTACATGACGACGATGGGCATCGAGATGGCGATCGCTTCCACCATCATGCTCGTCGCAAAGTTCTGGGACGCCATCACCGACCCTCTTATGGGCTTCATCTCGGACAATACGAGGGGGCGGTTCGGAAGGCGTAAGCCGTACATGTTCTCGGGCGGCGTGCTGCTGCTCATCGGCATTTTCGTGATGTTCATGCCCATAAGGGACTGGGGAGTGTCTGTCGGCGGATTTACGGCGTTCATAGTCATCATGTACATTTTGTGGAACACGTTCTCTACCATCGCGATGGTGCCGTACTGTTCCATGTCAAGCGACATTTCCCCTTCGTTCAAGGAGCGCAACAACGCCAACACGGTCAAACTGGTGTTCAATGCGGCGGCGAGCGGACTTGCATACGTGCTGCCTCTGCTGTTCATAGAAGCGCTTATCAATGAAAAAGGTTACCTTTTCATGCCGAACATGTCCACGACGGAGTTCTGGCTGTCGCTTTCCATCATCTTCGGCGTGCTCTTCGGCGGCGGACTCATCATCTGCGGACTCTTTGTCAAAGAACGCATCAAGGCGACCGCACCCAAAGAGAAATTCAACCTCAAACAGTTTTTCAACAGCTATCTCACCCCCTATAAGAACCGCTCCTACCGCTGGCACATCGTCATGTACGTTGCGGCGTTCATCTGCCTGGACATGATCTCCGCCCTCGCCGTCTACTATGCGACGGACGTTTGGCACGGCCATAAGCTCTTTGACTGGGATATGTCCTCTCTCTTCATCATCGCGCCTCTCATGGTGTCTGCGGTCATCATGTTCCCCCTCGCGCGTTATGTCATGGACAAGAAGAGCAAGCAGTTTGCCTTCCGCATGGGGCTGCCTGCCTACATCATCGCAGGCATCCTGCTCTGCGTCATGGATCCCAGCTGGGCGCATCCCATCCTCGTCCCCATCGCGGCAGTGCTCATGGGCTTCGGTTTCGGCGGCGCGCAGATGATGCCCTGGATAATCTTCCCGGACACCGTGGACGTGGGGCAGATGGCGACGGGCGAGCGCTCCACCGGCACTTACAGCGGCATGATGACGCTTGCGAGAAAGATCGCCGGCGCACTGGGCGTAGGGCTTATCGGTTGGATACTCGATCCGCTCGGATATATTTCCAACGACAGCGACGACCCCACCAAATACATCCCGCAGTCCGAAGAGGTCCTGCTGGCGATAAGGCTCATCATGGGGCTTGCCATTGTCGTGTTCATCGCGATAGCGCTTTGGGCGTCGTTCAACTATAAGATCACCAACAAGAAACTTACGCGCGTCAGATACTTCATCGAAGCGCGAAAGGCAGGCACCGTGCTTTCCGACGAGGAAGAGGCGGAGCGCACCGCTCTCGTGCACGAGCTCTACGGCAAGCAGGACCCCGGCGGTTACGTCACCGTGACGGCAGGCGCGGAGGGCGGCGAACTCAATGCCGCCGCTCCTGAAGCCAACTTCGGCGAGGCGGAAGGAGAGGTGTTCGAAGAGGACGCGGTGGATATCGCGGACCCGACTGCGGACGCTAAGGACGCAGGCTCCGAGGACGAGGAGAAGTGATGGCGAAGGCGGTCTTTGAAAAGAAAGACGGCATGACCGTCGTGAAAAAGGCGCAGGGCAGACCGTTCAGGATACTGCAACTCACGGACATCCACATAGGCGGAGGGCTTTTAAGCCGCAAGAAGGACAGGCTCGCCCTCGACGCCGTCCGGAAGATAGTGGGCGCGTCGCACGCCGACCTCGTCGTGGTGACGGGGGACATGGTGTACCCCCTCTTCATGTACTCGGGCACGAGCAACAATCTGAAGGCGTCCAAGAAGTTCGGCGAGTGCATGGACGCGCTGGGCGTGCCCTGGACTTTCACCTTCGGCAACCATGACGAAGAGTGCATCGCTTTTTACAAAAAGGAGCGTTTAGCGGACTATTACATGACGTTAAAGTCCTGTTTGTTTGAAAAGGGCGATCCTGCGCTCACGGGAGTAGGCAATCATGCGATGCGCCTCGAAACCGCGGACGGGAAGCCCGTCATGATGCTTATGATGATAGACAGCAACATGTACACGGGCGGCACCTTTTTCAGCGGATTCGACACTATCCACGACGATCAGATAGACTGGTACGAGCAGGTGATACGCCAAAATTCCGCGGAGGGGAGCGTCATCCCCTCGCTCGCATTTTTCCACATCCCCCCCAAGGAGTTCAAGGAGGGTTGGGAGAAGTGCTACCGCGGCGAGCCCGGCGCAAAATATCACCTCGGTTTCGTGGGCGAAAAGGACCAGTATTTCGGTTATCCCAAAAAGAAAGAGGGCAATTTTATCAAGAGGATGGCGGAGCTCGGCAGCCTGAAAGGGTTCTTTGTGGGGCACGATCACCTCAACACGCTTTCCATCGAGTATCTCGGCATGAGGATGACTTACGGCATGAGCATAGATTATCTTGCCTATGTCGCGGCGCTGGGGCAGATCCCGACCGCCAAGTGCAAGGCGCAGCGCGGCGGCACCGTGATAGACATCGCCGACGACGGCACGTTTGAGATAAGCATGCTCCCTCTCACCGACATCGAGAGCGGAAAGATAAAGTAAGTAAGGGCGCATACGCCCGTTACATAAAGGATATAGACGGAGGAAAAGCATGAAGATAGGTTTCACCGAAACTGTGCTGCGCGACGCCAATCAGTCACTGATAGCAACGCGGCTGCCGTACGAAAAATTCGCCGACATCCTGCCCGAGATGGACAAAGCCGGCTATTACAGCGTCGAGTGCTGGGGAGGCGCGGTGTTCGACTGCTGCCTGCGCTATCTCGACGAGGACCCCTGGGAAAGGCTCAGGAAGATACGCGCCGCGATGCCCAACAGCAAATTGCAGATGCTCCTGCGCGGTCAGAACCTGCTGGGGTACCGCCACTATCCCGACGAGATAGTCAGGATGTTCGTCGCGAAGTCCGTGGAGAACGGCATTGACGTCATCCGCATTTTCGACGCGTTGAACGACCTGACCAACATCGAAGTGGCGACGGACGAGGCATTGAAGCGCGGCGCGGAAGTGTCGGGCACCATCAGCTATACCCAGTCCCCCGTGCACACCATCCAGGCGTTCGCGAAGCTCGCCAAACAGATGGAAGACATGGGCGTGAGCACCGTCTGCGTCAAGGATATGGCAGGCGTCATGAGCCCTGCCGAGGCGTACGAGCTCATCGGCGAGATCAAGCAGAGCGTCAAGATCCCCGTAGTGTTGCATACGCACTGCACCACGGGCATGGCGTTCATGACCTATCTCAAAGCGGTGGAAGCAGGGGTGGACGTCATAGACACGGCGACTTCCTGTTTCAGCGGCGGCAGCTCGCAGCCTGCGACGGAAACTTTGCATTTCGCGCTCACCCAGCTCGGTTACGACACGGGGCTGGACGCCGCCGTCCTCAAAAAGGTGAACGATTTCTTCAAGCCCGTCCGCGACGAATTTTTGAAGTCCGGCAAGCTGGACGCCAAGATGCTCGCGACGGACACCGACGCGCTCAACTACAAGGTGCCGGGAGGGATGCTCTCCAACCTGGTCGCCCAGCTCAAAGCGCAGAACGCGATGGATCGCTTCGAAGAAGTGTTGGCGGAAACGCCCAAGGTGCGCGCCGATCTCGGTTATCCGCCCCTCGTCACTCCCATGAGCCAGATGGTGGGCGTGCAAGCCACCTCCAACGTGCTCGCAGGCGAACGCTATAAGAACATCTCCAAAGAGGTCAAGGCGTATTGCAGGGGAGAGTACGGCAAGGCGCCCGGCAAGATAAGCCCCGAAGTGATGAAGAAAGCCCTCGGCGACGAGAAGCCTATCGAAGGCAGATACGCCGACACCCTCGAACCCGTCTTTGCGAAGACCAAAGAGGAACTCAAAGGCATCGCAAAGAGCGACGAGGACGTGCTGGACTATGTCCTCTTCCCCCAGGTGGCGGAGAAGTACTTCGCCGCGCGCAAAGCGAAAGAGGAAAAAGTGGTGCGTTACACCATCGCACCCGTGGAATAAGGAGGCGTTATGGGTGAAATTACCGAGCTTGATGCACTCATCATATCCGCCATCGGTTTCGCGATAGTGTTCGTCGTGCTCATTATCCTCATGCTGATAGTCATGCTCATGGGGCTTGCTGCCGACAAGGGACACGTCATAACGGACAAACTGCCCAAGTTCCGCAATCCTTTCAAGAAGAAGGAAACGGCGGAAGAGGAGGAGGCGCAGCCTCTTTCCGAGCCCCTCGCCACGGGGACTTGCGGCGAGCTCACTCTCATCCGCACGGAAGAGCGTGACGCCGCCATGATCATGGCGATAGTGGCGGATTCCCTCGGGACGCCGCTCAATCAACTCAGATTTGTCAGCATCAGAAGACTGGACGACGCACAGGACGCGGAGGTGAAACAATGATCTATAAAGTCACATTGAACGGAAAGATATACGAAGTGGAAGTGGAAAAGGGGGAAGCCGTCATTCAGGCGGAGTACGAAGCGGCTCTTCCCACGGCGGCGCCCCAGGCTGCCCCTGCGGCTGCGGCTCCCTTGGCGTCCGCCCCTGCTGCGGCTCCTGCGGCGGCTCCTGCCGCGGCTCCTGCCGCACCCAAGGCGCAGGCAGGCGAGAACACGGTACCCTCCCCTCTGCCCGGCAACATCAACGCGGTCAATTTCTCGGTGGGGCAGACGGTCAAAGCCGGGGATGTCGTCATCATCCTGGAAGCCATGAAAATGGAGAACGAGATCGTTGCCCCCAAGGGCGGCACTCTCACCAAACTTTACGTGCAGAAAGGCGCAGTCGTCAACACCGGCGATCCTCTTTTTGACGTAGAGTAAGGAGGCGGCAATGAACTTCTCGCTTACATCGCATCTTTTAGGCGCGGCAGGAAGCAACGTGGATTACGGCGAAACCTTCGAAGGTTTGATGAAGTCCACGGGGTTCCTGAATCTCGACTGGGGCAATGTGGTGATGATCGTCATCGCCTGCTTCTTCCTGTTCCTCGCCATCAGGTTCAAGTTCGAGCCGCTGCTGCTCGTCGGCATAGCGTTCGGCATGCTGCTCAGCAACATCCCCGGCCCCATATCGGACTGGATCTTCCACCCCGAGTTCTGGACGAGTGAAGAAGTCGCCGCAAACGGCGTCGACTATCTCTACGTCCTCAACAACGGCGGACTTATCGACATCCTTTACATCGGCGTCAAGACCAGCGTGTACCCCTGCCTCATCTTCCTGGGCGTGGGCGCGATGACGGACTTCGAGCCCCTGCTTTCCAACCCCAAATCTCTCATTTTGGGCGCGGCGGCGCAGTTCGGCATCTACGTTGCGTTCTTCCTCGCGGTGTGCTTCGGGTTCAGCGGCCCGGAAGCCGCGTCCATCGGCATCGTGGGCGGCGCGGACGGTCCCACGGCGATATGGCTCACCAAGGCGCTGGCGCCCGATCTGCTTGCCGCCATCGCTATCGCGGCGTACTCCTATATGGCGCTCATCCCCGTCATCCAGCCCCCCATCATGAGGCTGATGACCACCAAGAAGGAACGCGCCATAGTCATGAAACCCACGCGCAAGGTCACCAAACGGGAGAAGATCCTCTTCCCCATCATAATCATCATCGCGACCTGCCTCTTCCTGCCCTCCGTGGCGCCGCTGCTCGGCTGCCTGATGCTGGGCAACCTGCTGCGTGAATGCGGCGTGACCGCGCGACTCAGCGACACTGCGCAGAACGCGCTCATGAACATAGTCACCATCTGCCTTTCGGTTTCCGTCGGCGCGACCGCGCATTACACAACCTTCCTCACCGGAGATACATTAAAGATAGTGGTGCTCGGGCTCGTCGCCTTCACGTTCGCGACCGTGGGCGGTCTGTTGATAGGCAAGCTGATGTGCTGGCTCAGCAAGGGCAAGATCAATCCTCTCATCGGCTCTGCCGGCGTTTCCGCAGTGCCTATGGCGGCGAGGGTGTCCAACCTGGAAGGCTTGCGGGCAAAACCCGGAAACTATCTGCTCATGCACGCCATGGGCCCCAACGTCGCGGGCGTTATAGGTTCGGCTGTCGCCGCAGGTTTCTTCATGGCGGTGTTCGGCCCGATGGTCTGACGCGTGGGCGGCGTGATAACACTGTACACAAAGCAAGGCAGGCTCCTGCCTTGCTTTTTCCATGCTTCGCTTTCCTCCACCGGCAGCGAAGCCAAACGCATCGCGCGCGAAAGCGGCGAGGAGCGCTTTTCGGTGGCGGCGGCGGAACAGACCGCAGGCAGGGGCAGGGAGGGGCGTCCCTTCCTCTCTTTGCGCGACCGCGGAGTCTATCTTTCCTTCGTGTGCGAAGCAAAAGGGATGTTCACCCGTTTCGGAGTGCTGTCCGCGCTTGCCGTGCGCGCTCTGTTGGAGGAGTATTTTGAATTGGACGCCCGTTTCAAATGGCCCAACGACGTGGTGGTGCAGGGCAAAAAAATATGTGGGATACTCCCCGAAAGCATCGTTGCGTCGGACGGCAGGAGAAAGCTGGTCACGGGGGTCGGCATCAACCTTTTTGAAAGGGAAGAGGAGTTCGGCGGATTGAGCGATATCGCCACATCGGCGGTTTTATGTTGCAAAAATGATGCCTTAAAGCACGAGTTTGAGGGGGACAGACGCGCTTTCATCATGGACGCTTCCGTCAGGCTCACGGAGTTGCTCTCTCGGCTCGCGGACCTCGAGGCGCGAGGGGAGGACCTTATCGGCGAGTATAAGGACTGCCTTGTCACCCTCGGGAGGAAAGTGCTGTTTGCCGCAGAAGGCGGAGGAGCGTCGGAGGGCGTTGCGGAGGATGTCGCGCCGGACGGAGCGCTTTTGGTGCGCACGTGCCGTGGGCTCGTCCGAGTCGGCTGGGGGGAAGTGACGGAGCAGGAGGGGCTCCCGTCCTCTCGCCGCGTCTTCCCTGCAAAATGACTGTTGTTTTTGTAGCCGTAAGGGTGTATAATAAATTCGTGCTCCGCGGAAGTTTAACGCGCGGAGTCGGATAAGGAGAGTATATGAACAGGAAATTGACTGCGATCCTGCTGTGTCTGATCCTGGCAGTGTGTTGCCTGGCGACGTTTGCCGCCTGCAACGACAAGGGCAATACCACGGGCAATACGGGCAACAACGACGATCAGGAAGAAGTGCTCGGACCTTACGAGCCGCCGGCGGACAAGACGGACATCGTGTATCTCGGCGATTCCATCGCGGAGGGCATCCTGGGCGCGTCGCCTCTCGGGCTGCGTCACGAGTATGCTTACGCGAACGTGCTCGGGCGCAGGAACGATTATCAGTACTACAACCACTCCGTTTCGGGGCATCTGACCAAAGACCTGCTTGCCATTCTGCAAAACGAAGACTTGGACTACGACGGCGCGCGCGGTCTGTTGCTGCACGTCAAGGAGGCGGACGTCATCCACATCTCCATCCTCGGCAACGACGTGTTGCAGGACAGGAAGGACGGAGCTTTCGAGTCCGCTCCCGTAACGCTGCATAATGTCATACTCGAAGCCGCGGAGGGCAAATACGACAGCATAGACCGCGTGCTCAACGGGTATACGAACGATGAAGGCGTGAGGACTGCCGGTTCGGTGGAGAACCTCAAGGGCATAGTGGACAGGCTGAGGGAGCTCAACCCCGACGCGCCCATCATCTTCCAGGCAGTCTACAACCCCATCATGGACGTGAACACCCCTCTCATCAAGCAGGCAACGCGCGCGGCGCTGGAAGCCGCCGGGTTCGACGAGATCACGCTCGAGAACCTGCACGATCTGGGCGAGAGCCTCATCACCAGGCTGAACGGCGCGCTTAACACCGTGCTCCAAACGGAAGGTTACGAGGACGCTTTCCTCATCGCGGACGGGCATGAGGCGTTCAACGAAGTTTACGCCGCAGACTCCGAGCGCGCGAAGGACCTCATCTATCCCGACGGCATACATCCCTCCAACGAAGGGCACGCCGTGCTCGCGGACAAGACCCAGGAGCTGCTCGACGAGCTCGGGCTCGCGGACGAGCAGAAGGCTGTCGCGGAATATAAAGCCATGCGCAAGAACGTGGTCAGGCAATACTTTGCGGCGACCGCGGACGTAGCCGCCGCGGAAGCGGCGATAGACGCCGCGACGGACTGCGCAGGAGTCACCGAGGCGTTCTTCGACGCCACGAGAGGGCAGATGCCCGATTACTCCGAGGTGGACTACTCCTATGCCGTGCAGGAAAAACGCCCTGCCGACGACTATGACATCAGCTTTGCGGTGGATTGGGAAAACACCAGCATTTGGGGCATGACGCTCGGCGATGTCGGCGGGATGCTGGACGGCGCCGGTTTGGATCCTATCATAAGCATCATGGCGTCGACTCTCATCGGCGGTATAGACGAGGCAGCGTCGGGCGCGACCGTAAGCAAAGACGGCAAACTGACCATAAGTCTGAAATTCTCCGACAAAACCATTGAAGACCTCAATGCATTGCTCGATGAGGACTTCCCTCAGAAGATAGGAGAGATGCTGGCTTCCTCCGGCTTTGACCTCGATTCTTTCGTGAACACCTATCTCGAACCCATAATGCCCGGCTTCGTGCCTTCCGACCCCAACGTGTCCATCTCGGACAATGTGGCGCATATGTTCGACCTTGCCGCCACCTCTCTCGGGATGCACATCACGGGCGAAGGGGACATGGACGCCTTCCTGACCAACCTTGCCAAGATACTCTTCGAGGGCGGCGAGGGCGTGACCGATTTCAAGCTCCCGAAAGGCTTCGGCATCACGATAGAGAGCACTTACACCATGCGCCCGATCACCTATCCCGACGGCACGGTCTATAAGGGCATCATCCTCACTCCTTCCGACGTGGACAGCCAGTCCTACCTCGTGCTGACCATGGAAGGGGAGAAAGGCTCCTACACCCTCAACGCCATGCTGGACTTCATCAAGCTGGACCTCAACCTCACCGAGCGTCAGGCATGATGCAGCCCTCTCATCAAAAGACGTGACCGCTCCCGACACGGGACGCGGAAAAATGTACGGCGCCCTTGCGGCGCTGTGCATTTTTATTGGGGTCCCCGGGCGAAAATTTTTGATTTTCGGCTGGGGCTAAATCTGGGGTCCCCGTCGCGAAATCTTTGATTTCGGGATGGGGTTTAGTCGGGGTCCCCGGGCGAAAATCTTTGATTTTCGGCTGGGGTTAATTTCGGGGTCCCCGGGTGAAAATCTCTGATTTTCGGCTGGGGATTAAGTTTAACGCCGATGCGGCGTTACCGGGTGATGCGGAACGCGGACGGGCGCGTTTGAACTCATTGTCCGTGCAGGCGGCGCGTCCCGGCTCCCTGCGCCTTTTCCCGTGCCGTCCCGTTGCGCTTGAAAGAGCGCGGAAAAAGTGGTAAAATAAATTCATGGAGCAAGTACTCATCGGGGCAAAAGTCAATCGCTCGCTCGCCGTCACGGGCAGACGGGAGGGGATGCACACGCTGGATATGCGCGTGTGTTCGGTGTCCCTTTACGACAAAGTGAGCGTGCTGACGGGAGAGGGGGACAGATTCGTGTTCGGCGCCGTCCCGGAGGGCTTTGAAAGGGAGAGGTTTTTGCCTCATCTGAACGAAGTGTACGAAAAACTGCGCGCGCGTTTCGGAGGCGACTTCCGTTTTCTCATCCAAAAGGGCATCCCGTCGGGCGCCGGGTTGGGCGGTTCCTCCGCAGCGGCTGCCGGCATGGCAAGACTGTTCGCGGCGGCGCGCGGCGAAACGCCGGACGCACGCTTCCTCCTCACCCTCGGGTCGGATGTGCCGTATATGTACACGGGCGGCGACGCACGGGTCACGGGGACGGGAGAATGCGTGGAAAAACTGCCTCATATCCCACGCAAAGTGTTGATCGTCCTGCCTCGGGGGAGGGTGGACACCGCTGCGGCGTATGCGTTGTATGACGAAATGGAAGCGAGGGGGGAACTCCGGGGGAGGAAGGGAGAGTTTTTCAACGACCTGTTCGCCCCTGCCGTCAGACTGTGCCCCGAAGTGGGCAGGGCGGCGGAAGCGCTTTCGGGCTGCGGCGCGGAGGGCGTCGTGATGACGGGGAGCGGAAGTGCGGTGTGCGCGTTTTTTGCGGAAGCGGAGAGCGCGGCGCGCGCGGCGGAGCGAGTTAAGGGGAAATTCGGCTGTTTGTTGCTGGACACCTTGCCGTAAGCGGCGCGGCGTAGTTTTGCGGAATTGGGGAAAATCGCCCGAAAAAGCTACAATTAGCGCGAAAGGAAAGCAAAAGAAAACGCGGATTTGACGATTTTTTACATTCCCTCTTGTGTGCGCGCATATATTTTGTTATAATAATACGGCAGAAGTGCAAATACTTTTCGGAGAGTCGGATTAATGTCCTCAACGCCGGACAGCTACGCAACTTATCTTTTTCACGAAGGCACCAATTATCAGGCGCACAAGATGTTTTCGCCCGTCCCGACGACGGAAAACGGAGTCGAGGGATGGAGGTTTGTCGTGTGGGCGCCCAATGCGGCGGCGGTTTCCGTCGTCGGCGAGTTCAACGGATGGGACAAGGACGCCTCCCCCATGCGAGAGGAGGAGGGGATATGGTCGTTGTTCATCCCGGGGCTGAAACAGTACGACGCTTATAAGTACGCGGTCACGGACAAGCGCGGCAAGACGGTGTTCAAATGCGACCCCTACGGGCTGCATTTCGAAACCGCGCCCGCGAACGCTTCCAAACTTTACGACATCACGGGCTATCACTGGAAGGACCGCAAATGGATGACGGAGCGCAAGGATTATAACCCTTACGGCTCTCCCATGAACATTTACGAGATCCACGCCGGCAGCTGGCGCAGGTATTCGGACGGCAACTGTTTAAGTTACACCGCGCTTGCCGACCAGCTCATCCCCTACCTCAAAAAGATGGGGTACACGCACGTGGAGCTCATGCCCGTGACGGAGTATCCTTTCGACGGCAGCTGGGGCTATCAGGTGACGGGGATGTTCGCCCCCACCTCGCGCTACGGCACTCCGCACGATTTCATGGAGTTCGTGGACCGCTGCCACCGTTCGGGCATAGGCGTGATACTGGACTGGGTGCTGGCGCATTTTCCGCGCGACGAGCACGGGCTGGCGATGTTCGACGGCACTCCGCTTTACGAGTACGCCGACCCCAGGAAAGGGGAGCATAAGGAGTGGGGGACCAAGGTCTACGATTTCGGCAAGAACGAGGTCAAGAGCTTCCTCATCTCGGCGGCGATGTTCTGGTTCGACGAGTATCACATCGACGGCATCCGCTGCGACGCGGTGGCGAGCATGCTCTATCTCGATTACGGCAGGAAGGACGGGGAGTGGACCCCCAACGTCTACGGCGGCAACTATAACCTGGAAGCCAAGGAATTTTTGCAGAAGATGAACACCGCCATCCTGACAAAACATCACGGAGCCATCACCATAGCGGAGGAGTCCACGGCGTTCCCGATGGTCACTCTGCCTGCGTATCAGGGCGGACTGGGCTTCAACTTCAAGTGGAACATGGGCTGGATGAACGACTGTCTGCATTATCTCGCCCTCGATCCCTTTTTCAGGAAGGACAATCACAACGACCTCACGTTCGCCATCACGTATGCGTATTCGGAGAATTATATCCTCCCCATCTCTCACGACGAGGTGGTGCACGGCAAGGCGAGCATGATAAACAAAGTCCCCGGCGACTACGACCAGAAGTTCGAGGGCCTGAAAGCCTTTTACGGTTTCATGATGGGGCATCCCGGCAAGAAGCTCAATTTCATGGGCAACGAGTTCGCGCAGTTCATAGAGTGGAACTATGCGCAGGAGCTGGACTGGTTCCTTCTGGACTATCCCCGTCACCGCACTTTCCGCAAGTTCATCCGGGACCTCAACGCGTATTATCTCGAACACAAAGCCCTTTGGCAGCTGGATTGCAGCTTTGACGGCTTCAAGTGGATAGTGGTGGACGACAACAAACAGAACATAGTGTCCTTCATCCGCAAGGCGGCGGACGGGGAGTATGTGGTGTGCGTGGTCAACTTCTCGCCCGTGGAGAGGCGCAAGTACGTCATGGGCGTGCCCGAGAACAAGATATACAAGGCGGAACTGACTTCCGCACTTAAAAAGTACGGCGGGGCGGAGGAGAGGCGTCCGTCTTTCCGCGCCGTGGGGAAGCCGTCGCACGGCTATCCCTATTCCGTCAAACTGAACATACCGCCCAATTCGGTCATGTTCCTGAGAGCAGTAAATAAGGAGGAAAAGAAATGAAAAAATCGGTCAAGAAGGAATGTATCGCCATGCTGCTTGCCGGGGGACAGGGGACCAGGCTCGGCGTTCTGACAAAGGATGTCGCAAAGCCTGCGGTGCCGTTTGCGGCGAAGTACCGCATCATCGACTTCCCTCTGTCAAACTGCATCAACAGCGGCATAGACACCGTGGGCGTGCTCACGCAGTATCAGCCCTTCGAACTCAACCAGTACATAGGCAACGGGCAGCCCTGGGACCTGGACAGGCTCTCGGGCGGCATCTTCGTCCTGCCCCCGTTCATGCGCGCGAAATCGGGTGAGTGGTATAAGGGCACGGCGAACGCCATTTATCAGAACATCGAGTTTATCGATGACTATAACCCCGATTATGTGCTTATTTTGTCGGGTGACCACATCTACAAGATGGATTATGCCGAGATGCTCGCCGCGCATAAAAAGAATAAGGCGGACTGCACCATCGCCGTGCGCGACGTCCCCATCGAGGAGGCGAGCCGCTTCGGCATCATGAACCTGAAAAAGAACGGGGAGATATACGAGTTCGAGGAGAAACCGGCGCAGCCCAAGAGCAATAAAGCCTCCATGGGCATCTACGTCTTTACGTGGAGCGTGCTGCGCCGTTACCTGGTCGAGGACGAGGAGAACAAGGAGTCGGACAACGACTTCGGCAAGAACATAATCCCCAAGATGATAGCGGACGGGCAGAGGATGTTCGCCTATCAGTTCAACGGCTACTGGAAGGACGTCGGCACCATCTCTTCCCTGTGGGAGGCGAACATGGACGTCCTGAAGGGCGGCTCCTCCGCGGAGGACCTCGACCTCGACGACGAGAGCTGGAAGATATACGCGAGGAACATCGCGGAACCCCCTCAGTTCATCTCTCCCACGGGCAGGGTGCAAAACTGCCTCATCTCGGAAGGCACCGTCGTGCACGGCACGGTCAAGGACAGCATAGTTTCCCACTCCGCGACGATAGGCAAGAACGCCTACGTTGAGGGGTCCATAATCATGCCCGGCGCCGTGGTGGAGGAAAACGCGGACGTGCGCTATTCCATCGTCGGATGGGACGCCATTGTCGGCAAGGGCTGCATGGTGGGCGAAACGCTCTCCGACTGCAAGCCCGGCGAATGGAAGATCAGCGTCATCGCACCCGGCTACGAACTGCCCGAAAACAGCGTGGTCGGCGCAAACGAAATGATAGGATAAGGAGGAGAACATGAAAAACAACGCACTCGCCGTTTTGTTCGCGTCCGACGAGGACAGCCATCTGAACGACCTGACGATACACCGCACCACGGCAAGTTTGCCTTATGCCGGCAGGTATCGCCTCATCGACTTCGTGCTCTCCAACCTCGTCCACGCCAACATCACAAAGATAGGCATCATCACCAGGAACAACTACAACAGCCTGATGGACCACATCCGTCAAGGGCGCGACTGGGACCTCAACCGCAAGAACAGCGGCATTTCCGTCTATCCGCCCTTCGTGTTCAACGCGGCGCACGAGGTGTATAAGGGCAAGATAGAAGCGCTTTATATGCTGCGCGGCTTCATGCTCAAATCCTCCGAGGACTATGTGGTGGTCAGCAACACCAACATCGCTTTCAACATCGACTTCGACGAGGTGGCGAAGTTCCATGTCGAGCGCGGCGCGGACATCACCATGCTCACTTACAGCACGGAGGATGTCACGCCCAGAAAGCTCGTGGTCACCGCGGACAAGAATAAGAGGATAAAGGACCTGCGTTTCCCCGTTTCCACGGACACGGGCAAGCAGCTTTGCAACCTCAACATCTACTACATCAAGAAGGACCTGCTCATCTCCCTCATCGACAACGCTTACGCTCACGGCGCTTACGACTTTGAAAAGGACATAGTGCGCGCCGGGCTCGAAGACCTTTACGTCATGAGCTACGAGGTGGACAATTACGTCGCGGTCATCGACCGCATCCCCACCTACTTCAAGCGCAGCATGGACCTTCTGGACCCCGAAGTGAGGGAGGATCTGTTCTACGGACATTCCACCATCCTCACCAAGGTCAAGGACAGCGTGCCCACCAAGTATAAAGAGGGAGCGAACGTGCACAATTCCATTATCGCGGACGGCTGCGAAGTGGGCGGCACGGTGGAAAACAGCATCCTCTTCCGAAGCGTCAAAGTGGGGAAGGGCGCGGTCATACGCAACTCCATCGTCATGGAGAACGGCATCATTATGGAAAACGCGCAGCTGGACTATGTCATCACGGACAAGTCCTGCATCATCCAGTCGGGCAGGAGGCTCGCCGGATACGAGAGTTACCCCATGGTCGTGGTCAAGAACAAGATCATCTGACGACATCCCTGACACAAGGAGGAAAACAGCATGAAAATCTTATTCGTAGCATCGGAAGCGGCGCCGTTCGTCAGGACGGGAGGGCTGGGCGATGTCGCCGGCGCGCTGCCCAAGGCGTTCAATAAGCTGGGGCATGACGCGCGCGTCATAATTCCGTATTACAAGGAAGAGATCAAGGATTCCTTCAAGAGCGGGATGCGTTTCATCGGCTCCACCTATGTGGACCTCAGCTGGCGCAGGCAGTACGCAGGCGTCTATGAGGCGGTCTACGACGGCGTGACCTACTATTTCATCGACAACGAATTCTACTTCAAGCGCAGAGGGCTGTACGGGCACTTCGACGACGGCGAGAGGTTCGCTTACTTCTCGAAGGCGGTGCCCGAGGTGCTCCCTCTCATCAACTTTTTCCCGGACGTGCTGCACTGCAACGACTGGCACACGGCGCTCACGCCCGTGTATCTGGACGTGTATTACCGCTTCTCGGAGGAGTACTGGAACATCAAATCGGTGTTCACCATCCACAACATAGAGTTCCAGGGCAAGTACGGCACCGAGCTGCTCTCCGACGTCATGGGGCTGCCCGAGTGGGCGCATCAGCTGGTCATGAACGACGGCTGCGTCAACTACATGAAGGGCGGCATCGAGGCGTCCTCTGCGGTGACGACGGTGAGCGAAACTTACGCGACGGAGATCCTCGACCCCTTCTATTCTTACGGGTTGGAGGGCATACTCTCCGCGCGCAGGTACAAACTGCACGGCGTTATCAACGGCATAGACACCGTGCAGTACGACCCCAAGACGGACGCGGCGCTGTTCGAGAACTACAACCTGCGCTCTTACTCCAAGAAGAAGCTCAACAAAAAGGCGCTGTGCGAGATGATAGACCTCGGCTACGACGAGAACCGTCCCATGATAGCCATGGTGACCAGGCTCACCGAGCAGAAGGGCATGGACCTCGTGGCGGCGGTCGTGGACGAGATAATGCGCGCGGACGTGCAGATGGTGGTGCTTGGCACGGGCGACTGGAAGTACGAGAACATGATCAAGCGCGTGGAAGAGCAGTATCCCACCAAGTTCCGCGCGATACTCCAATTTTCCAGCGATCTGGCGAGCAAGCTCTATGCGGCGAGCGACATCTTCCTGATGCCCTCCAAGTTCGAACCCTGCGGACTCAGCCAGATGATAGCCATGCGTTACGGTTCCGTCCCCGTCGTGCGTGAAACGGGCGGACTCAAAGACACGGTGGAGCCTTACAATCCCGTGGAAAAGACGGGCGTGGGGTTCACCTTCAAGACGTACAACGCGTACGATATGCTGGATGCGGTGTGGAGAGCGTACGGCACCTTCTTTGACAAGGACAACTGGAAGGCGGTGGTTTCCAACGGCATGAAAGCGGACTTCGGTTGGGAGGTTTCCGCAAAGAAGTATATCGACATCTACAACGGCATCTGACGCCGGATAAGACATATCCGCCGCTCCTAACGGGGCGGCGTATGCCGCCCTGCGGCAAAAAATAAACATCTCTCGGTGGGGGAAACGAGGGAAAAGAAGGTATTATGGCAGCATTCAACATCACGGCAAAAGAATTCAGAAGTCAGGTCGTTTCCCTGCTCGCGAGATTTTTCGGTGTCAAGCCCGAAGAGGCAAGCAAGACGCAGCTGTATCAAGCCACTTGCATTTGCGTGCGCGACCTGCTCACCCAGACGCGCGTCAACTTCAAAAAGAGGGTGCGCGAACAGAACGCGAAACAGGTCTACTATATGTCCATGGAGTTTTTGCTGGGCAGATCCCTCAAAAACCATCTTTTCAACATGGGCATAACCGATCAGGTCGCGGAAGCGGTCAAGAGCCTGGGCGCGGACCTCGAGGAGCTGTATTCCTTCGAACCGGACGCAGGGCTCGGGAACGGCGGACTCGGGAGGCTCGCCGCGGCGTATATGGACGCGCTCACGTCCGAGGGCTATGCCGCAAGCGGCTTCTCAATAATGTACGATTACGGCATCTTCAAGCAGGTCATCGTGGACGGGTGGCAGCTGGAACAGCCCGACGAATGGCTCAAAATGGGCAGCGTCTGGCTCTCTCCGCGCGCCGAGGAAACCTATGAGGTCAAGTTCGGCGGCGTCGTGGACGAGAATTGGGAAAACGGCAAACTCACCGTCCGTCAGCGCGATTACACCACCGTGCTCGCGGTGCCTTACGACATGAACATCTCCGGCTATCACACCTCCACCGTCAACCGCATCAGGCTGTGGTCTTCAAAGGCGCCGGTGGACTTCGATATGTCCATGTTCTCGCGCGGCGAATACGTCAAGGCGATGTCCGCAAAGGCGATGGCGGAGTCCATCTCCAAGGTGCTTTATCCTGCGGACGATCACATAGAGGGCAAATCCCTCAGGCTCAAACAGCAGTACTTCTTCGTGTCTGCGTCCATACAGAGCATCATCAAGAGGCATTTGCAGACCAATCCGTCGCTGGACAACCTCGCGGACTGCGTTGCCATCCACATCAACGACACCCATCCCACCCTTTGCATCCCCGAACTCATGCGCATATTGCTGGATGAGTACGGCATGAGCTGGGAAAAGGCGTGGGAGATCACCACGGGCTGCATTTCCTACACCAACCATACGGTCATGGCGGAAGCCCTGGAAAAGTGGCCGCAGGACCTCTTCCAGACCCTGCTGCCGCGCATTTATCAGATAGTGCACGAGATAAACCAGCGTTTCGTGGGCGAACTTTGGCAGTTCTATCCCTCCAATTGGGACGCCGTGACGCGCAACGCCATACTCGCGGACGGGCAGATAAAGATGGCTAATCTGTGCCTGGTCACCTCGCACACAATAAACGGCGTCAGCGCCTTGCACTCCGACATCCTCAAACACGACGTCTTCCGCGATTACTACGCCATGCACCCCGAGAAGTTCACCAACGTGACCAACGGCATCACTCACCGCCGCTGGGTGGCGGAGGCGAACCCGGAACTCGCTTCCCTCATCACCGAACTCATAGGGGAGGGCTGGCTCACGGACGCCGACAAGCTCAAAGACCTCATGCGCTATATGGGGGACTCCTCCGTGCTTGGCAGGCTCGCGCAGATAAAGAGGGACAACAAAGTGCGGCTCGCGGCGTACATCAAGGAGGCGAACGGCGTGGATGTGGATCCCGATTCCGTCTTCGACGTGCAGGTCAAGAGATTGCACGAATACAAGAGGCAGCTGCTCAACGCGTTGCACATCCTCGACCTCTACTTCCGTCTGAAAGAAAACCCGGGGCTGGACATCAAACCGCGCACTTTCATCTTCGGCGCGAAAGCGGCGTCCGCCTACTATATGGCGAAGCAGATAATCCGCTTCATCTGCACGCTGGGCAAGGTCATCAACAACGACCCCGACGTGAACGGGAAACTCAAAGTCGTATTCCTTGAAAACTACCGCGTCACTCTCGCGGAGCTCATCATGCCGGCGGCGGAGGTCAGCGAACAGATATCCATCGCGGGCAAAGAGGCAAGCGGCACCGGCAACATGAAGTTCATGATAAACGGCGCTCTCACGGTGGGGACTATGGACGGCGCCAACGTGGAGATACACGAGGAGGTGGGCGACGAGAACATCTTCCTCTTCGGGTTGCTCGCCGACGAGGTGCAGGAACTTTGGAGGAGGGGCTACAATCCCACGCACTATTATCAGACGGACGGGCGCGTCAAACGCGTCATCGACGCGCTGCGCCACGGCATAGGCGGCGTGAGTTTTTCGGAGATCGCGGACAGCCTGACGATAGGCAGGGGAGGCACCCCCGATCCGTATATGGTACTTGCGGATTTCGCCTCTTACTGCGACGTCCAGAAGAAGGTGGACGAGGTCTACCGCGATGCCGAACGCTGGAACAGGATGTCCCTCATAAACATCGCGAAAGCCGGGTTCTTCGCCGCCGACAGGTCGGTGAAAGAGTACGCGGACAGGATATGGGGCGTCCAAAGGATAAAATGAACGACTGCCGCGCCGCATCATGCGGCGCGGCTTTTGACGTCCGTCGAAAATGGCGGATGCACTTGTTTTACGGGAGGGGCTCATGTATTACGACCCGTTGAGGGACAAGACGCCGTACGGCGCTTCCGTCGCAGGGAAAAGGACGGAGTTTTGCTTTACGCTGCCTGCCGGCGAGCGCGCGGACAAAGTGACCGTCATCCTGAGGCGTGGGGCGGAGGAGTTCCGCTCCGAACTCAAATTCTCGCATTTTTCGGGGGATGACAGCGTCTATTCGGGGGGCGTGACCGCACCCTCGGCAGGGCTGTGGTACTACCGCTTCGAGAGCATGGCGGACGGCAGGACGACCTATTACGGAAGGGGGTCGGGCGGCTGCGCCGTGGCAGGAGAATGGTTGCCGGAATGGCAGCTTACCGTGACGAAATGCGACTATAAAACCCCTGATTGGGCGAAATCCGGGGTGGTCTATCAAATCTTTGCCGACCGTTTCGCAAGGGAGGGCGAGGTGCGTTTCACAAAGCGCGGCAGGCTGCACGCGGACTGGTACGACCTGCCCGACATCGCGGACGAGGGCGGCGAGTACCGCGCGGACGACTTCTTCGGCGGCAACGCGGACGGCGTCATCTCGAAGCTGGATCACCTCAAAAGCCTGGGGGTGACCGCCATCTATCTCTCCCCCGTCTTTCTCTCTTCCAGCAACCACCGTTACGACACCGCGGACTACATGAAAGCGGACGACCTCTTCGGCGGCGACGAGGGAGTCGGGCGACTTTGCGCGGCGGCGAAAGCGCAGGGTATGCGCGTGGTGCTGGACGGCGTGTTCAACCATACGGGCGCGGACAGCGTTTACTTCAACAAGTTCGGGAATTTCCCCGGGAAAGGGGCGTATCAGGGGGCGGACTCTCCCTATTACGGGTGGTACACCTTCTATGAGCATCCCGACAATTACCACTGCTGGTGGGGATCCACCGTGGTGCCCACCGTAGACAAGAGCGCAGAGGGTTTCCGCAAGCTCATCACGGGGAAGGGCGGCGTCATAGACAAGTGGACCGCCGTGGGCGCGGACGGCTGGCGGCTGGACGTGGTGGACGAGCTCCCCACGGATTTTACAGACCTGCTGTGCGCGAAGATACGTTCCGCAAAGGAGGACGCTCTCATCATCGGCGAGGTGTGGGAGGACGCGTCCGACAAGGTCAGTTACGGCACCTGGCGCCCCTATTTCATGGGGGAGGAACTGGACGGCGTGATGAATTATCCTTTCCGCCGCGCCATATTCGAACTCATCATGCGAGGGGACAGAGAGAAGTTCCGCGACGCCGTGACTCTCATCGCGGAACATTATCCCAAACAGAGCATGGACGTGTGTTTCACGCTCCTGGGCTCCCACGACACCGTGCGCGCTCTCACCGCGCTCTCGGGAGTGGAAGCGCCCTATTCCAAGGCGGAGAGAAGGGGATACAGGCTTTCGGAGGAATATTACGCATTTGCGAAGTTGCGCCTCAAAGCCGCGGCGATATTGCAGTACACTCTGCCCGGCGTCCCCTGCGTTTACTACGGTGACGAGGCAGGCGTCGAGGGCTTCGAAGACCCCCTCAACCGCGGGACTTATCCGTGGGGCAGGGAGGATGACGATCTGCTCGGGCATTACCGCGCGCTGGGCGAGCTCCGCCGCAGGAACCGCAACGCGCTCCGCGGCAGGCTGCGTTTTCTCGACGACAGCGCACTTACGGTGTTCGAGCGCGTGTCCGATGACGGCAGGGAAGTGCTGCGCACTTATTACAATCCCTGTTTCCATGCGCAGTGGCGAGAGGTGAACGCCTTCGACGCATTCACGGGGGAGAGCGTGGAAACGCTGTACATCCCACCCCTGTCCGCGAGCGTCATCGCATATTCGCAAGACTGAACTTACGGCACACCGCAACGAGCGGAGAGGATATAAACAAGGAGGAGGATATCATGGCAAAATGTCCTAAATGCGGAGGAGAACTTTTTCCGCAGGCAAACGGGCAATGGAAGTGCGCGACGTGCGGAACATCCTTCAACAAGAAAGCTCCGCAGCCCGTCGCTCCGACTAAACCGTCCGAGGCGGAACAGCGCGCGCAGTATATGACGCAGTGGTCGGATAAGGCGCGCCCGGGCGAACAGCTCGTGATGGTGCGCGCATCGGGCAGAGGAAGCGGCAAGCCGGGTGACTTTTTCAAAAGCAAAAAGAACGTCGTGACGCTCATCGTCGCCGGGGTGCTGGTGCTCATCGCGCTCGTCATCCTGCTGGTGTTTTTCTGCGGTCTGCGCGGCATTTACGTAAATGTGGACGACCCCAACGATTATTTCAGCTTCGGCGTCGGCACGTTCAGCTCTCCTGACGGGGATGACCTGATAGAAGGCAAATGGTCACGCGACGGAGATACGCTCAAACTCACGATGGAAGACGAACTGTTCGGCGAGATCGAACTTCCGATGAGTTTCAAGAAAGTGGACGGCTTCGATGTGGTGGAGATAGACGGCACGAAATACAAGCGAGTGTCCCTCATCCGAAAGGAGGACAACATCTCCAAAGTGGACGTGAGATTCGACGCGCGGGGCGGCAGCTTCAAGGAAGGGCGCAGCTCGTACACGTTGAGCCTGGGGGACAAACTGGGCTCTATGCCCAACGTTCAGCGAACGAGCGGAAATTACGTCTTTATGGGGTGGTACACGGCGCCCGACGGCTGGATAACGGGCGAGGCGGAACAGTTCTCCACGGGCATGCGCCATTGGGAGGACGTCACGTACTATGCGAATTGGCGTAACGACACCGATTACACGATGACCGTCCCCGACATCCTGGGCAGAGGCGAGGACGCTCCCGAGATAACTTATCGCGAAGGCGACGATCTGCTTTCCGTTTTCATGAAAGCGATGGGGTGGAGCTCCCTGCCCGAAGGCGTCACCGGCGTTGTGTTCAACACAGATTCCGGCGTGGTGGACGGGACGACTGCGCCGCCGACGGACGTCACCGTCACATTTACGGGCGATTATTTGGTGCTCGGCGGTGAACTCCGGTATGTTGCGCCCTCGCTCACGGAGTTTGTCGTCCCCGACAGCGTGACGAGCATAACAAGCTATGCATTCGACGATCTCACGGCATTGACATCTCTCACCATAGGAGCAGGACTGACCTACGTTGACCGGTCGCTGTTCTCCGATTGCACGAATTTGGAGGTGTTGGATGTGGCGCCGGGTAATCCCGTCTATCACAGCGCCGGGAATTGCCTGATAGAAAGGGAAAGCAAGACCCTCGCCATGGGCTGTCGCGCGAGCGTGATACCCTCCGACGGAAGCGTCGCCACGATAGGCGAAAAAGCGTTTTACGGATGCTCCGGTTTGACCTCCGTCACTATTCCGGAGAGCGTGACGCGCATAAGCAAAGAAGCCTTCTATAACTGCAACGGTCTGACCTCCGTCACCATCCCCGAAGGATTGACCGAGATAGAGGACAGTGCATTTGCGCACTGCACCGCGCTCGAGGAGATAATTTGGAATGCCGTCGCCGTGGATGATTTCATTTACGGTTCTGTGGAGTATTATGTATCTAGCATCCTGAAAGTCTTTTCCGGTGCAGGCACGCAAAGCGACGGCATCACTGTCACGTTCGGTGACAGCGTGACTCGTATCCCCGGAGGACTGTTCTCTCCGCCGATGAATCGCCCCGATGATGGTCAGGACCGTTTCGTCGTGCCCAATATAAAGACCGTTCGGATAGGGAGCAATGTTACGCACATAGGCGCCTACGCGTTTGCCAGCTGCAAAAATATCACGGAGCTCGTCTTGCCCGACAGTGTGACGGAAATAGAAGAAGGTGCCTTTTCGGGATGCAGCGGACTGACCTCGGTCACCATAGGCAACGGAGTGACAAGCATAGGGAGTTCTGCCTTCGAGGATTGCAGCGGCTTGACCTCAATCACCATCCCCGACAGTGTGACAAGCATAGGGTATCAAGCCTTCTATAATTGCAGCGGCTTGACCTCAATCACCATCCCCGACAGCGTGACGAGCATAGGGGACTATGCCTTCGCGTATTGCAGAGGTTTGACCTCAATCACCATCCCCGACAGTGTGACAAGCATAGGGTATCGAGCCTTCTATAATTGCAGCGGACTGACCTCGGTCACCATAGGCAACGGAGTGACAAGCATAGGGAGTTCTGCCTTCGAGGATTGCAGCGGATTGACCTCGATCACCATCCCGGACAGCGTGACGAGCATAGGGGAGAGAGCCTTCTCGGGTTGCAGCGGATTGACCTCGATCACCATCCCGGACAGCGTGACATCTTTGAGCGGAGGGGTGTTGAGCGGATGCAGTTCACTTGAAAGCGTCACCCTGCCGCTTGTCTACCCTGTTTCTACCCGCTACAGAGAATATCCGCTCGGATTCGTTTTCGGGACTTCGAAGTATGACGGAAGTGTCGGCGTGGAGCAGTGTTATAGGTACGGTGTGCCGACCAGCAGTACCAGTACATCTTGGTATGTTAGAGAAGCGACATACTATTTTCCTGCTTCATTGCGTTCCGTCGTCATCAATGCCGGCGAGATAACGGAGTTCGCATTTTACAATTGCTCCATGCTGACCACGATCGTTTTGCCCGAGGGATGTACGGAACTGGATGAAGCTTTCGCCGGTTGCAGCGGCTTGACTTCGATCACGATACCCGAAAGCGTGACCGATATATCGGCACATGCTTTCGATGGCTGCTCCGCCTTGGAGTCCATCACTGTCGCGGAAGGGAATCCCGTCTATCACAGCGAAGGTAATTGTCTGATAGAAACGGAAAGCAAGGAGCTCGTCCGTGGGTGCAAAAACAGTGTTATACCCACCGATGGCAGCGTGGAGAGGATAGGGTATTCGGCATTCGACGAATGCACCGGATTGACGTCGATCACCATCCCGGAGAGTGTGATGCTCATAGAAAGTAACGCCTTCTGGCATTGCACGGGCTTGACCTCCGTCATATTCGAGCAGCCCGAAGGATGGTATTTTACGTCAAGCAGCACCGCAACGAGCGGAGAGGATATCCCCACGGGCACGCTTGCCGATCCTGCTCTGGCTGCGGAGGCGCTGGTGTCAACTTATAGCTACAAATATCTGCATCGCAGAGCGTGACGGACGCATCCGCCGCAGCGGACGCGGCAGGGCGTATTTTGAAGAAAAGGGGGCGCGGAGATATCCGCGCCCTCAACACCGTTTACATAAAAATTATATCGGTCGGGAAATCAACTCTTTACACGGGATATGCGGATAGGGTATAATATAGTTACTTTAACGCGCACTTCCGCGCGTCCCGTTTGGGTAAGGAGGAATTTATGGACGACAACATCAACGGCGTGGGCGACTCCATCAAGATGTCCCCGGAGGATGCCGCCGCGGTGAAAGCGTCGGATGACGTTGCTGCCGCAGCAGGCGGCGGAGAAGGGGAGGGAGAACCCCGAAAGCCGCTGCGTCTGGATTACGCCCAGACATTCAAAGTCGGTTTTGCGTTTGCCATCATCATGATCTTCTGGACGGCGTATGACTTTGTCGTGCCGTTGCTCCTCGAACACGCCTACGGTCTTTCCAACACCGTCCGCGGTCTCATCATGGGGCTTGACAACCTTTTGTCACTGTTCATGCTCCCCCTCTTCGGCAAGCTCTCGGACAACGCAAAGGGCAAGCTGGTCAAGAAGTACGGCAGGCGTACGCCTTTCATCGTGATAGGCACCTTGGCTTCCGTCATCCTCATGGTCTTCGTCCCCGTGTCCACCCTCGGACAGCAGGAGAAGGCTATGGAGAAAGAGAATTATTACCTCGCGCAGCTGGACGAGGACAAGTTCATGAACGAGCGCCTCACCGAGTTCTGGGAGAAGGGCGGAAACTATGCCGACCGCGATTACATGGCGATGAACAATATCGACAGGGAGCAGTTCCTCGCCATCCGTTACGACGCGAACTTCACCGCGACAAAAGCCTTCCTCGGTATGCTGGGGGACACCACTTATAAGTATAACGGTGAGGAGGTCGCCCTCGACGCCGAGGTGTCGGACCTTGCCTATACTCTCGATGACTGGAACGGCGACGGCACTCTCACTTACGACGACATCAGGATAAGCAACGAGAATTACGACAAGTTCGCCGCCACGGGTATGAACACCTGGATCAGTGATCAGATCTACGAACAGGTCACCAACACCGCGGCAGGGCATAAGAGCATAGTCATCTATATGGTCATACTGCTCCTCGTCCTCATCGCGATGGCGACTTTCCGTTCGCCTGCGGTCGCGCTCATGCCCGACGTCACGCCCAAGCCTCTGCGCTCGCAGGGCAACGCGGTCATCAACCTTTGCGGCGGCGTAGGGGGCGCGATCGCCTTCCTTATCTACACCGTCGTCCTCTTCGGAGAGCGGCTTGAAAACTATGTCATTATCTTCGCCTCGGTGGCGGGCGGTATGCTCCTGTTGCTGGCAGGGTTCCTCGCCTTCGTGCGCGAAAAGAAGATGGTGGATCGCTGCCACGAGATATGCAAGGAGTACGGCATCGCCGACGAGGACGAAGCCGCTGCGGAAGCCGCGGACGAGGCTCCGGAAGGGAACGTGCTCGCCGACGAGGATGCCGCGGAAGAGCGGAAGGAAGAGATATCCCCCGAAGTGCTGGAAATGGCGAAAGCCAAGACGCGCAAGCTCCGTTCTCCCAAGGAATGGTGGGAGGCAAAGTCCGGGTCCGAACGCGCGAAGTTCATCAGCTTCCTGCTCATTCTGGGCTCCATATTCATGTGGTTCATGGGCTACAACGCGGTGTCGAGCAACCTTTCGGTCTACACCACAAAGGCGCTTAACCTGGACGCCGGCGTCGCGTCCATCATTTCCGGCATCAGCATGGGCATCAGCGCGATAGCCTTCATCCCCGTGGGCTATATGGCGGCGAAACTGGGCAGAAGAAAGACCATAATGATAGGTCTTGCGATGGCGATAGTCAGCTTCCTGCTCATCTATGCCTTCGTCAAGCCCGATTCCAACGCCCTGGTGCCTGCCGCGCTCTTCGCGCTGTTCTATCTCATCTCGGGCTTCGGGCTCATCATCATCAACGTCAATACCCTGCCCATGGTCGTCGAGCTTTCCACCGACTCCACCGTCGGGCAGTACACCGGCTACTACTACGTCGCAACCATGTCCGCCCAGGCGGTCACCCCCATGTTCGCAGGACTCGTCATGGACAACATCTCCGACAGAGGGCTGTTCATTTACAGCGCGATCTTCATCGCCCTGTCCATAATCCTCATGGCGTTCGTCAAGCACGGCGACAGCAAACCCGTCGGCAAAGGCAAAAAACTCACCAAAGAGGAAAAGAGGCAGATCCGCCTGGAAGCCCTCGACAACGCCGACTGACCCTTAGCTTTATGAATAGTCACACTCTCAAAAGCCGCTCGCACAGGGCGGCTTTTGATGTGGAGATGTTTTTTGCGGAGGGGAGGAGCGCCGAAGAAGACATCGCTTCCGATGACGGTAACGGCATCCGTCAGCAGGGGTGGATAGATGTCCGCAAAACGGAGGTTTTCCGACATCTAAACGCGCGGATCAAAAAAACACCGGACGGGAGGTCCGGTGCGGTGAGGGTGGGGTCGGGGTGCGGAGGGAGAGGCGTCCTGCGGTTCGGGAGGAGCCGTCCGCGCGGAGGGTCATTTGAGGAAGCGTTTCTTCCAAAGCACGATGCCTGCGACGAGGCAGACGACGACGGATATGCCGATGACCACCCAAAATCCCCAGCTTTCGTCCTCGAAGGGGACGCCGGTGTTCATGCCCCAGAACGCGCCTATCATGCTCGGGATGGCGACCAGCAGGGTGAGGGAGGTCAGCACTTTCATGACCACGTTCAGGTTGTTGGATATGATGGAGGCGTACGCGTCCATGGTGCCGGAGAGTATGTCGCGGTAGATGTTGGACATTTCGATAGCCTGTTTGTTTTCTATCACCACGTCTTCCCAAAGATCCTCGTCCTCTTCAAAGAACTTCACCATTTTGGGCAGTTTGTCCAGCACCACGTTGTTGGAGCGCAGGGAGGTGGAGATGTAGACCAGCGATTTTTCCAGGTCCAGCATCTCGATGAGCTCCGCGTTTTTCATGGATCTTTCCAGCACATTCTGGACGCGCTGGCTGGCGCGGTCTATCTGTTTGAGGTAATGGAGAAACTTTTTGGATATGGTGTATTGCAGCTGTATGAGGAAACGGGTGCGTTTGTGCAAGTTGAAGTCCTTCACAAAGCGAGCCGAAAGCATATCGTCTATGAGGCTGGTTTCTTCCAGACAGACGGTGATCATCACCTCGGAGGTGGAGATGAAGCCGAAGGGGAGGGTGGTGTAAGTGTAATGGTCCTCGTCCTCTTCGGTGAAGGGGATGTCGGTGACCACCAGAAGGGCGCCGGTGTCGTCGTCCTTTTCCACACGCGCGCGCTCTTCTTCGTCCAGCGCGGCTTTGATCATGTCCTCCGCGACGCCGGTGGAACGGGCAATGAGCTCGATCTCCTTGTCGGTGGGGTTGGACATATGGATCCAGTGATCGCGAAAATCGTAGGTTTCGTTCACGAGAGCGAGATCCACGGTGATGGTTGCTTTATTGAGTTTCTTGTAGACCTGGAGCATATCGTTTCCTCCGGTGATGCGCATAAAACGCCGTGCCGGAGAAAACCCTCTGACACGAGCGGATTATCTTGGATGATGGCAACTTCGACAGTCGGAGTCCATTCTGCACCTCAAAATGTTTTCGTCTTAATCATATTAGCAAAAAAAAAATCCCAACGCAACCGAAATCGCTTGCCCAAAATATCTTTTTTTGCTAGACTCTCTATGATTAAAACAAAGAAATTTAAGAACCATCAGGAGGTTTCAAATGAAGAAATTCGTTTACCAGTTCAAAGAGGCGAGCGAAGCCAACTGCGACAGACGCGCTATGTTTGGCGGCAAGGGCGCGAACCTTGCGGAAATGACCAAACTCGGTATGCCTGTGCCCCAGGGGTTCACCATCACCACCGAGGCTTGCACGCAGTACTACAATGACGGCGAAGTCATCAACGACTCCATCCAGGCGGAGATCATGGAAAACATCGCCAAGCTCGAGAAACTCGTCGGCAAGGAGTTCGGCTCTCTGGACAATCCGCTGCTCGTTTCCGTGCGTTCCGGCGCCCGTGCTTCCATGCCCGGCATGATGGACACCATCCTCAACCTCGGGCTCAATGACGAGGTCGTGGAGAGGTTTGCGGCAAAGACCAACAACCGTCGTTTCGCATACGACAGCTATCGTCGTTTCATTCAGATGTATTCCGACGTCGTCATGGAAGTCGGCAAGAAGTATTTTGAGGAACTCATCGACGAGATGAAGGAAAAGAAGGGCGTCAAGCAGGACACCGAACTCGACGCCGACGACCTTAAAGAACTCGCCGAACAGTTCAAGGCAGAGTACAAGGCGAAGATCGGGGCGGACTTCCCCCAGGATCCCAAGGAACAGCTCATGGGCGCCATCAAGGCGGTCTTCCGCAGCTGGAACAATCCTCGCGCCATCTACTATCGCCGCATGAACGACATCCCCGGCGATTGGGGCACTGCGGTCAACGTGCAGATGATGGTGTTCGGCAACATGGGCGAAACCTCCGGCACCGGCGTTGCGTTCTCCCGCAACCCCGCCACCGGCGAGAAGGGGCTCTTCGGCGAGTACCTCATGAACGCGCAGGGCGAGGACGTCGTGGCAGGCGTGCGCACCCCCTCCCCCATCTCTCACCTCAAAGAAACCAATCCTGCGGTGTACGAGCAGTTCGTGAAGATCGTCGACACCCTTGAAAAGCATTACAGGGATATGCAGGACATGGAGTTCACCATCGAAGAGGGCAAGCTCTTCATGCTCCAGACCAGAAACGGCAAGCGCACCGCGACCGCCGCTCTCAAGATCGCCTGCGACCTCGTGGACGAGGGCATGATCAACGAGAAAGAGGCAGTCTGCATGATCGACCCCAAACAGCTCGACGCGCTGCTGCATCCTCAGTTTGACGCCAAGGCGCTCAAAGCGGCGAAGCCCATCGGACACGCGCTCCCCGCATCTCCCGGCGCGGCATGCGGCAAGGTCGTCTTCACTGCGGAAGACGCCACCGATTGGGTCACCAACAAAGGTGAAAAGAAAGTCGTGCTCGTCCGCCTCGAAACCTCTCCCGAGGACATCGAAGGCATGCATTACGCACAGGGCATCCTCACCGTCCGCGGCGGTATGACCTCTCACGCGGCGGTCGTCGCGCGCGGCATGGGCACCTGCTGTGTTTCCGGCTGCGGCGAGATAGTCATCGACGAGGAAAAGAAAGTGTTCACGCTGGGCGGCAAGACCTTCCATGAGGGCGATTGGATCTCTCTGGACGGCTCCACCGGCAACATCTACGGCGAAGCCATCGCCACCGTCGACGCTTCCGTCACGGGCGATTTCGGCAGGATCATGGCATGGGCGGACAAGTATCGCGCTCTGCACGTCAGGACCAACGCCGACACCCCCAAGGATGCACGTCAGGCGCGTTCCTTCGGCGCGGAAGGCATCGGCCTCTGCCGCACCGAGCATATGTTCTTCGAGCCCGACAGGATCATGGCAATGCGCGAAATGATCGTGTCCGACACCGTTGAGAAGAGAGAAAAGGCTCTTGCCAAACTCCTTCCCATGCAGCAGGGCGACTTCGAAGCGCTGTATGAGGCGCTCGAAGGCACTCCCGTCACCATCCGCTTCCTTGATCCTCCTCTCCATGAGTTCGTCCCCACCGAAGAGGCAGACATCAAGACGCTCGCCGACGATATGGGCATGACCGTCAAGGAAGTCAAGGACGTCATCACCTCTCTGCACGAGTTCAACCCCATGATGGGTCATCGCGGATGCAGACTCGCCGTCACCTATCCCGAGATCGCAGTCATGCAGACCAAGGCGGTCATCCAGGCGGCTCTCGCAGTGCAGGCAAGACACGCGGATTGGAACGTCGTGCCCGAGATCATGATCCCCCTGGTGGGCGAAGTCAAAGAGCTGGCGTATGTCAAGTCTGTCGTCACCAAAACCGCCGATGAGTGCATCAAGGCGGCAGGCGTCAAGATGACTTACAAGGTCGGCACCATGATCGAGATACCTCGTGCGGCGCTCACCGCGGATGCCATCGCGACCGAAGCGGAATTCTTCTCCTTCGGCACCAACGACCTCACACAGATGACCTTCGGCTTCAGCCGCGACGACGCAGGCAAGTTCCTCGGCGCGTACTACGACAAGAAGATCTACGAGTCCGATCCTTTCGCAAGGCTGGACCAGGTCGGTGTCGGCAAACTCGTCAAGATGGCGGCAGAGCTCGGCAGAGCCACCCGTCCCGACATCCACCTCGGCATCTGCGGCGAACACGGCGGCGATCCCAGCACCATCGAGTTCTGCCACAACGTCGGTCTGGATTACGTTTCCTGCTCCCCCTTCCGCGTGCCCATCGCACGTCTTGCGGCAGCGCAGGCGAACATTAAGAACCCTCGCAAGTAATTGTAGGGTGACGGACCGCCGAAGCTGCTTCGCCGCACAAGCGGCAGCGCAGGCGAATATCAAGAACCCTCGCAAGTAATTGTAGGGTGACAGACCGCCGAAGCTGCTTCGCCGCATGAGCGGCAGCGCAGGCGAATATCAAGAACCCTCGCAAGTAATTGTAGGGTGACAGGCCGCCGAAGCTGCTTCGCCGCATAAGCGGCAGCGCAGGCGAACATCAAGAACCCTCGCAAGAAATCACGCGAAACGAAAAAAGCCCACGGCAACGTGGGCTTTTTCCTTATGTGCTGAAAAGGGAAAGTAGGGGCGGTCGGGTAGGGTATAAAGATAAATGTAAGAAAAATGTAAGGTTTTCGTCAAGAGGGGGTAAGAGTCGGGGAGTAGAATCAAAGTGAAAAAAGAACAGGAGGCGAGATATGTCGGTCATCATTGCGCTCACGGGAGCAAGCGGAAATATGGGAAGGGAGTGTCTGAGGCAGCTCCTGGAATTAAACGAGGTGGAAAAGGTCAAGTTCCTGGTCCGCCGCACGACTAAGGATAAGCAATTTGCGGCAGCTGCGCGCCGCAGCTACGGCAAGCGCGTGGAAGCGGTGTGGGGGGATCTCGCGGACGCGGAGTCCTGCAAGCAGTTGGTCGCGGACAGCGATTACGTATTTCATGTGGGAGCGATCATCCCACCGGCGTCCGATCACGACCCCGAGGGGGCAAAGCGCGCCAATCATATCGGCACCTGCAACATGGTGGACGCGGTGACTGCGATGGGGGAAAAACAGCCCAAGTTCGTGCACATTTCCACCGTTGCGTTGTACGGGCACCGCAATTATCTGCACCCCTGGGGAAGGGTGGGCGATCCGCTGCTCCCCAGCGTTTACGACGTGTATGCCGCAAGCAAACTGCGCGGAGAGAGGTATGTGCTGGACAGCGACCTCAAAAACTGGGCGGTCATCAGGCAGACAGCCATGGTGCACTACAACATGATGAAGGACAATATGAGCGACGGGCTGATGTTCCACACCGTCATCAACGTGCCGCTCGAATGGTCCACCGCGCCCGACAGCGGTCTGCTGATAAAGCGCATAGTTGAGCGTGACCTCAAAGGCGAGGTGGACGCGTTCTGGAAGAGATGTTACAACCTCGGCGGCGGAGCGGCGAACCGCGTAACGGGTTACGACACTTATGCGAAGCTCCTCACCACAATAGGCAGCGACATAGAGAAAGTCATGAGCCCGGGCTGGAATTCCATCCGCAATTTCCACGGGCTGTGGTTCGCGGACGGGGATGTTCTTAACGGGATGTTCGACTATCAGCATCAGACGATAGACGAGTTTTGCAAAGCCATAGTGCAGAAGTTCCCCGTGTACAAAGCTGCCGCCGCCGTGCCCTCCGGGCTCATCTCCGCACTCGGTTTCAAGAGATTGCTCGGAACGGACAATTCGCCGCTTGAATGGGTCAAACAGGGAGATAAAGGTCGTATTCGTGCATTTTTCGGCAGTGAAGACAATATCAAATGCATGGCGAAAAGCTGGAAGGATTTCCCGGTGCTGGCAAAGGGCGAAGTCGCCGACGGCAACATTGATTACGACGAAATGCGCAAGACGGAGAACCTGAAAAAGTACGGCTTCCTGCTCAATCACGGTTACGACGAGAGCAAGCCGGACAGCGAGCTCGACATCGAGGACATGAAGGGCGCGGCAGAGTATCGCGGCGGCAAGTGCCTGAGCGAGAGCATGGTGAAGGGCGACCTTTACACCAAGCTGCAATGGGAGTGCCATGACGGTCACACATTCCGGGCGTCGCCTTATACGGTGCTGAAAGCCGGACACTGGTGCCCCGTATGCTGTCAGCCCGAGCCGTGGGATTTCGACAGGCTGGCGAAGTTCATGCCTTTCTACGCGCAGGTGTGGTACGACACTCACGCGAGGGAAGAAAACACGGAATACTTCTTCAACGGCGACAAAGCCATGTACAGGAGGTATTGATATGAAAGTGCTGTTCACGGTGATGTCCGCAAGCGGAAATACGCGTAAGGTATGCGATTTGTTCGCGGCACGGCTGCGCGAGCGCGGCGCAGAGTGCGAAACGGTGAGGATACGCGAGGATATGGCGGCGCCTGACGTGCGTTCTGCGGACGTGTTGGTGGTGGGCTATCCCGTCCACGGGTTCAACGCGCCGCAAAATGTGGTGGATCTTGCAAAGGACTTGCCAGAATGTGAAAACAAAGGTTATTATATAATAAAGACCAGCGGCGAGCCGTTGCACCTCAACGACGCCTCGTCGCGCATCCTTGACCGCATCCTGAAAAAGAAAGGGTACGTCAAGAAAGGGGAGTTCCACTACGTCATGCCCTACAACATGATATTCCGTCATTCCGACGATATGGCGGCGCTCATGTGGCAGGCGGCAAAAAACACCGCTCCCTCCGACGCGGACGCTATCTTCGAGGGCAAAGAAAGGCAGCTGAAAGCAGGGCTGTTTGCAAAACTTACGCGGTTCGTGGTCGCGGTGGAACACGGCGCGATGCCCTATCTCGGCAGGCTGTTCAAGGTGGACGCGGACAAGTGCGTGTCCTGCGGCAGGTGCGAAAAGCTCTGTCCCATGCTCAACATCGAGATGAAGGACGGTTTGCCCGTGTTCGGCAAGGATTGCATAGGGTGCACCGCGTGCTCCTTCAACTGCCCGGCGGACGCTATATCCATAGGCGTGCTCAACGGCTGGAAGGTGAACGGCGCTTACAAGTTCGCCGAGCCGCGCGAGGGGCTCACCAAAAAGGATGTCTGCGCGTATTGGCGCGGAGCGTATGTCAGATATTTCCGTGAACACGGCATAGAGCTGCATTAAGGAGAAGTGTATGAGGAAGATACTTATCGCAGAGGATAACACCGAACTCAACGATATGATGAGGAACTACCTCATCAAGGCAGGGCACACCGTTTATCAGGCGTTCAACGGCGCGCAGGCGTTGGAGTACGCACGCAGTATGCAGCCCGACCTCGTGCTTCTGGACATCATGATGCCCGTCGTGGACGGCTACGAAGTGTGCAGTTCTCTCCGCAGAGAATACAACATCCCCGTCATCGTGGTTTCCGCGATAGTGGGTGAGGATGAGAAACTCAGGATGTTCGAGCTGGGCGCGGACGACTATATGACCAAGCCCTTCTCCTTCAAAGAGATGGTGGGCAGAGTGAATGCACAGCTGCGCCGTTACTATGAACTGAACACCCAGGAGAAAAGCGAGAGAGTGTACGGCAGGATGAAGATATCCTCCACCCGTCACGAGGTCAAGGTGGACGGCGAGAGCGTGCCTCTCACTCTGAAAGAGTTCAACCTGCTCGACCACCTCACCAAACACGCGAACCAGATATTCAGCAAACAAAAACTCATCGACGTGGTGTGGGGTTATGACGACTACATCGACGAGAACACCGTCGCCGTCACGGTGGCGAGGCTCAGAGAAAAACTCGCCAAATACGGCATAGAAAACGTGGTCACCGTCTGGGGGCTGGGTTACAAATGGCAGGATTGAGAGGACGCAAAAATTATGTGCAGGTCGCCATCGACGCGTTGAACGCCGGCGACGTTTCCACGCCCATAGAACCTCGCGGTTCCGCCGCGCAGCGAAAGGCGTTGCGTGCGCTGGAAAAACTGCGCGCCACGCTGCTCGAAGAGCGTGTGGCGCACGCGCGCGCCATAGAGCAGAACAAGCTCGCCATCGCCAGCGTCGCCCATGACGTCAAAACGCCGCTCGCACTCATTTCGGGGTATGCGGAGTGTTTGCAGGACGGGATGGACGACAAGGATTATCTCGCGCTCATCACCGAAAAGACGGAACAGCTCAACGGGCTCGTCCTGAAACTCGTCGAAACCTCCAAGCACGAGATAGACGAGATAGACTCCCTCAAAGAGAAGGTGGACACGCGCACTTTCCTGGGCGCGGTGTTCGGAAAGTACGATCAGCTCGCCAAGTCCAAGAATATCACTTACAAGGTGCGGCACATCCCGTCCGCGGAGATATATGCCGACCGAAGGGAGCTGGAACGCGTGTTCCAGAACCTGGTTTCCAATGCCGTCAAGTACACGGAGGAAGGGGGAAAGATAGTCGTTTCCTTCGGACATAACGGGAAGTTTTTCCTCGTCAGGGTGAAGGATAACGGCAAGGGGATAGAAAAGAAAAATCAGCCTTACGTCTTTGATAAATTTTTTATGGAGGAGTCCTCGCGGACGGATTCCAAAAATTCCGGCTTAGGGCTTTACGTCGCGCAGCAGATAGCGCGCCGCCACGGCGGAGAGATAAAGGTGCGCTCCAAAAAGGGGAAGGGCTCCGTGTTCACGGTCAGCATTCCGGAACTTCCCGATGAAACCACTCCCGTGCAGCGTTTCGAGCAACTGCCCAAATTGCTGAAAGTCATCTTGATGATGATGTTTTGCTTCATAATGCCCTGGCTTTTGCGCATCATGCGCTATTTTGAGTCATGGCGCCCCGGGACGCTCATCACGGGATTGTTCAACTTCGTGCTGTGGCCGTTCATATTTTTGTACGATATTTGGAGCGAGATATTGTATAACAAGATAGTCCTTGCAATGGATTGAGAGGTCGGGATGAAGAGTGCGTCGGCGGCTCCCGTGGACGGGGGCAAACAATTCGTCAGAGTAGTGAGCGTCCGGGAACATTTTCCCGGGCTTAAAACTTTCGTGTTCCGCGCGGACGGGGAGAGGACGAAGGCGCTCGCGCCCCAGCGCGCCGGCAATTATATCGCGATCACCGCAAAGGTGGGGGAAAGCCGCGTCACGCGCGCTTACACTCTCGCCTCCTCTCCGAAAGAGGCAGAGGAGGGGGTGTACATCTCCACCGTCAAAAAGGCAGGCATACTCTCCGGCTATCTCGTGGACGAGGTGAAGGAGGGGGATGTGTTGGAGATAAGCCGCCCCGACGGCAGGTTCGTCTACGACGCGGAGCGCGACTGCGCGCATATCGTGGGCGTCGCAGGGGGCGCGGGCATAACCTCCATGCTCTCCATGGCAAAGGCGGCGGCGGAGGGCAGCGAACCCTATTCCATGACGCTGTTCTTCTGTGTGCAGCACGCATATGAGTTTCTTTTCCGCGATGTGCTGGACGGTTTGAAGGGCGATAAAGTGCAGGTGATATACGTCGTCGAACACGACGCGCCCGATTGGGCGGAAAGCGGCGTTTTCACCAAAGAATTGTTGCACAAGTACGTAAAAGAAAAGAGCACGCTGTTCGCTTGCGGAGGGGACGCGCTTTACGGGCATATAGCGCGCGAATTGTCGGGCGACGGGATGGTCGCGAACATGAAATTCTCCGCAAATTCCGTCACGGACCGTGAGGACGCCGAAGGCAGGACTTTCACTCTGACCGTGCATATGGCGGACAGGACGCTGGACATCCCTATGCGCGCTTCGGAAACGGTCATGACCGCGACGGAGAGGGCAGGGCTCGCCGCGCTTTCGCAGTGCAGGGTGGGAGAGTGCGGTTTTTGCAGGAGCGTTGTGAAAAGAGGAGAGTTCGCCGTGGATGCGGCGCATGACCGCAGAACGCGAGAGGATGCGGAAAACGGGATAATACACCCTTGTTGCACCTATCCCGAAAGCGATATGGAGATCTTTGTGCCGTCCGATCCGGCGGCGGAGGTATTATGAAGATATTGTTCGTCTGTTCCAGTAACGTCTGCCGCAGCCCCTTTGCGGAGTTCGTGTTCCGTCGTCTGGTCGCAAACAGCCCGACGCTGTCCGCCGCAGGAGTGGAAGTGAGTTCCTCCGCCGTGTTCAACCGCAGCAGGAGCATATTCCCGAAAGCTGTGGTGAGCCTCAGGCGCGAGGGTTTTTCGGATGAGGAGATAGCCTCTTTCAAACCGTCGTTCAAATGGTGCGAGCCCGAAAAATTCCGTGATGCGGACGTCATCATCGGGATGTCCAGGATGCATAAGTGGCTGACGCCCGTAAGTCAGCGCAAGAAATTTATGACCCTTTCCGAAGCCGCGGAAGGCGAATACACCCCCATCCCCGACCCCTTCCTCTACAAATCCCAGGAGGAATACGACAAAGTGATGAGCATCATCAAGGTCTACCTCCAAAAATACGCCGCCTCCCTCGAAACGAAATTTGCAGAGGGGAAAGAGCAGTCATAGCGTCTTACGATAGGCGCAGTCGGACGCATGTCGCTTGGTAAAAAAAGGGAGATATGGGCATAAAGGGTGGATTAAATGATAGGATAGGTAATAAAAACCGCCGTTTCGGGAGAAACGGCGGTTTTTTGTCGAGGGGGAGCGGTCAGCGTGCGACTATTTCTTTTATGACGAATTCGCCGCCTTCGATGACTTCGCAATTTTGGGAATTGCAATAGGGGCAGTTTTGCTCGTTGCCTGCGATCATGAAGGTTTTCTTGCAATCGTGGCAGAAGGCTTTGCCCTTTATGATGTTGAGTTGCAGCTTGGTTTTTTCAAGCAGAGTGCCTTCTATGACGGCAGGGAAGCATTCCTCCAAATAGACGGGGACGACGCCCGAATATTCCCCGACATCCAGCACCAGGGTTTCTATCTCGGTCACCTTATTTTCTTTGGCGACCTCTTCTATCTTATCTACGATTTCGGCCAAAAGCCCGAGTTCGTGCATACATTACCTCATTTCGGGGCGGCGCGCCGCGCCGCCCACGGTCTTACTTTTTACTTGTCGGACTTTGCCGTTTTGTCGGTGACGAAGGCGTCCTTTATGGCTTTTGCGGTTATCTTGCCCATGCGCTTCATCTGATAGCCGACCGCACGGAAGGGCAGAGTTTCCAGCTTGCCGGAGTAGAACTCCTCGGGGCGTCTTTCCATATGGATGGCGTCAAAGCGGCATCTGGTGACGCAAAGGCCGCAGCCCACGCACTTGTACTGATCCACGATCGTTGCGCCGCAGCCGAGGCAGCGTTCGGTTTCCTTTTTGAGCTGCTCTTCGGTGAAGGCAAGACGCGCGTCGCGGAAAGTCTTTTCCTTGCTCTTGTCAATGCCGGAGGACTGACGGGGGGTGTTGTCAAAGCCTTTGACGTCGATGTTGTCCTTGTCCAGTTCGATGAAGTGGCGTCTGTCGCGGCCGAGGACGAGGCTCTGTCCGGGCTGCACGAAACGGTGCAGGGAGATGGCAGCCTGTTTGCCTGCCGCGATCGCGTCGATGGCGAACTTGGGCCCCGTGAACACGTCGCCGCCCACGAAGATGTCCGGTTCCGCCGTCTGATAGGTGAAGCCGTCCGCCTTTGCGGTGTTGTTGCGGTTGAGTTCGACCTTGCTGCCTTTGAGCAGATCGCCCCACACGACGGACTGACCGACGGTGAGCAGCACGTAGTCGGCGTCCACGGTCATGGTGTCGTTCTCGTCGTACTTGGGTGCGAATTTGCCGTTCTCGAAGACGGAAACGCACTTCTTGAATTCCACGCCGGCGACCTTGCCGTCCTTGACGATGATGCGCTTGGGACCCCAGCCGTTCATGAGCTTGACGCCTTCTTCCAACGCCTCGTCCACTTCCTCGCGGCTCGCAGGCATTTCCTTTTCGTTTTCGAGGCAGTACATCGTGACGCTCTCGGTGTTCTCGCGGATGGCGGTCCTTGCCACGTCCACCGCGACGTTACCGCCGCCGACGACCACGACTTTGCCGCTGACGTCCGTCTTTTTGCCGGAGTTGACGTCGCGCAGGAAGTCCACGCCGTGGATGACGCCCTTCGCGTCCTCGCCTTCCACGCCTATGCCGCGTCCGCCCTGTGCGCCGATCGCGATGTAGAAGCCCTTGTAGCCCTGCTTACGCAGTTCGTCCAACGTGACGTCCTTGCCGACTTCCACGCCCGTCTTGAACTCCACGCCCATTTCGCGCAGCACGTCGATCTCTGCCTCCACGACATCCTTTTCCAGACGGAAGGAGGGGATGCCGAGGGTGAGCATACCGCCCAGCTTGTCTTCCTTCTCGAACACGGTGACGGAATAGTTGTCGATGGAGAGGTAGTACGCGCAGGACAGACCGGCGGGGCCGGAACCTATCACCGCGATCTTCTTGTCGGAGTAATCGTGCATCTTCTTGGGGATGAAACGGTTCTCCTTTTTGAGTTCGCGCTCGGCGATGAAACGCTTGATCTCGTCTATCGCGACGGGCTGGTCTATACGGCCGCGCGTGCAAGCGTCTTCGCAGGCGTGATTGCATATCCTGCCGCAGACGGCAGGCAGGGGATTTTCCTTTTTGATGACTTGCAGAGCCTCGTCATACTTGCCCTGTGCGGCGAGTTTGATGTAGCCCTGAACGGCGATGTGCGCCGGGCACTTGGTCTTGCAGGGCGCGGTGCCGGTGGGCACGACGTCCTCTGCGTTGGTGCGGAAATCCACGTTCCAGTCCTCTTTATGCCACACGGAGTCCACCACTCTGCGTTCCTCTTCCTGTTTGAGGGGGGTGACGGTGCAGAGTTTCTGACCGAGGCGCAGGGCGTTGGTGGGACAGGTTTCCACGCAGGCGCCGCACGCGACGCACTTTTCTGTGTCCACCTTGGACTGGAAGTTGCTGGATACGACGCGATAGCCGCCGAAGAGGTTCGCGACGCGCAGCCCGAAGCAGGAGCAGCGGCAGCAGTTGCAGATGGCGACCGTATTGCCCGTGCCGTCGATGTTGGGGATCTCGTGCATCAGCCCGTTCTCTTCCGCTTTTTGCAGGATCTCGTACACTTCTTCTTTGGTGATCTGACGCGCTCTGCCCATGCGGATGAAGTACTCGGCGCCCTTGCCCATCTGGATGCACATATCATGTTCCAGGTGACCGCAGCCTTCGCCCATCATACGACGGGTCCTGCGGCAGGAGCAGGGAGCGACGGAATAGATGTCGTACTTGTCTATGTAGTAACTCAGTCTTTCCACCGTTTCCACCTTGGACGTGCCGTCCACGGTGCGTTCGATGGGGATGACGCGCATGAGCCCGGTGCCCTGCGGCAGCATGGGGGAGAGCGACGCCATCCTGATGCGAGTGTACTCCTCGAAAGCGCGTGCGATCTCGGGATGCTTTTCGACGAGTTCCTTGTTGCCGACCATCATTTCCAAAATGCCGGGCGCGAAGGTCTGGATGAAGAACGCATCCTCGTCGTTCCCCACTTTGTTGACGCGCAGCACGCCCTTCCAGGCGAGGTCGAGCAGCAGCTTATGCGTCTTTTCGGGGGAGTAGCCGTATTTGGCTTTCGCCTTTTCCTGCAATTCGGAAACGGGGGTGAGCGTCCTCCACTTCAAAAGCAGAGCGACGTCCGCTTCCTCATCTGTGACGCAGCACGCCAGAGCGTAGTACTCGGGCGCGTTTTCGTCGATCTTGTTGAGCATACCGGCGGTGCCGCCTGCGAGCTTAGCCAGCTTCACGATCTTCTTTCTGATTGCCATATTTCCCTCTCGATTTTATTTTCTGCCGTATCTGACGAAGGCGTTATCGCCCACGCGTTCGGCGGTTTTCCATTCCTTGACGCTCTCTTTCAGCCAGTTCGTCCAAGCGGAGAACCCCTCGCCCGTGCGGCCGGACAGAGTGAATATCTCTATGGACGGGTTGAGTTTTTTCGCCCTTTCGACGCAAGCGTCCACGTCGAAATCGAAGTAGGGCAGAACATCCGTCTTGTTGATGAGCAGCACGTCGCACACCGAGAACATGAGCGGATATTTCAAAGGTTTGTCATCCCCCTCGGGGACGCTGAGTATCATCACGTTTTTTGCGGCGCCCGTGTCGAATTCCGCAGGGCAGACCAGGTTGCCCACGTTTTCCAGAACGGCGAGATCGATGCCATCCAGTCCCACTTCCTCTATGCCCTGACGGGTCATGCCGGCGGTGAGATGGCACATACCGCCCGTGTGCAATTGGATGGCTTTCGCCCCGGCTTCCGCCACGGCGCGCGCGTCCACGTCGGAATCGATGTCCGCTTCCAGCACGGCGATGCTGAGTTCGTCTTTAAGGTCCGCTATTGTGCGTTTCAACAATGTGGTCTTGCCCGAACCCGGGGAAGACATCAGATTGATGAGCAACGTCCCCTTCTTTTTAAGGGAAAGCCGCAGCTCCGCCGCTTCGGCGTTGTTGTCGGCAAAGACGCTTTCTTTGATCTCGATGACGCGGAATTTGTCCATATCCAAGCCGCCCTCTCACAAACATATTTTTATACATTATACACCCATGCGCGCGCATAATCAATAGCAGCCGCGAATGTTCGCCGCCGCGCACCGTGCACAAAAACGGTGAAATGTCGGGTGATTAGACACCCAAAAGAAAGAGGAGGCTTTGCGCCCCCTCTTTTCATCTCCTCTCGCCGCATACGCGAGAAGGGGAGTTCTTCGGGTTTTACTCTTTCCGCGAGCCCGTTCACTCCTCCGCAGGGAGCTCCGCGCCCGTCGCGGAACGCTTCATCCTCTTGTGCAGGCGGATCGCCGCTTTGCTTATCTCCACCGCCACGAGGGGGAAGAAGGAGAGCGCTATCACGATGAGGTACTGATAGACGTCGAGATACACCAGGCTGAAAAAGTCCATGAGCCCGGGGACGAAAGACACCAGCACGACTATGCCGAGCGAAGCCGCCATGGCGAGATAGAGCTGCTTGTTGTGCCCCTGTCCCGGACGGAACACGCTGTCCGTGTTGGAGCGCTGGTTGATGGCGTGGACGAGCTGCGAGAGCGCCAGCACCATAAAGGTCATGGTCATGGCGATGGCGTGCGTTTCTTCGGGAGTGGCGCCGTAGCACGCTTCCGCTATCCAGTAGGCGGAGATGGCGGCGGCGGTGATGAACAGTCCGTGCGTGATTATGCGCACTATGACTCCGCGTTCGAACAGAGTTCCGCTCTTCACGGGCGGCACTTTCATGACGTTGCGGTCCGCAGGGTCCACGCCCAGAGCGATGGCAGGCAGAGAATCCGTCGCCAGGTTGATGAGCAGGATATGGATGGCGAGGATGGGATCCTCCCACCCGAGGCAGAAGGCGAGGAAGAGAGTGAGTATCTCCGAGATGTTCCCGGCGACCAGGAACTGGATGACCTTCTGTATGTTGCGGTAGACGCGCCTGCCCTCGCGGATGGCTTGCTCAATGGTGGTGAAGTTGTCGTCCAGCAGGATCATGTCCGCGGCGTCCTTTGCCACGTCCGTGCCCGTCACGCCCATGGCGACGCCGATGTCCGCCTCTTTGAGGGCGGGGCTGTCGTTCACGCCGTCGCCCGTCATGGCAGCCACTTCGCCGCACCTGCGCAGGGACTGTATTATGCGCAGCTTATCGGCAGGGGACACCCTCGCGAACACCGCCGCGGTCCTGACCGCCTCGTCCAGCTGCTCGTCCGACATCTCGTCCAGTTCCGTGCCCGAAACGACGGTGTTGCCGGGACGGTAGATGTGCAACTGTTTGGCGATGGCGAGCGCGGTGACTTTGTGGTCGCCCGTTATCATGATGACGCGCACCCCTGCTTCGTGGCAGGCGTCTATCGCGCCGATGACCTCGCTCCTGGGAGGGTCGATCATGCCCACTACGCCCACGAAAGTCATGTCGTGCTCGATGTCGTCCTCTTCGTCGGGGACGGAGGGGAGGGTGTTCACAGCAAACCCCAGAACGCGCAGCGCGTCGCCGCTCATCCTTTCGCAAAGGGCGTTGATGTTCCTGCGGTCTTCCTCCGTCATGGGGCGGATGCCGTTCCCGTCCATGACGGAAGTGCAAAGGGGCAGCATCTCGTCCACCGCGCCCTTGGTGTAGGCGGTGAGGACGCCGTCCATGTCATGCACCGTGGTCATGCGCTTGCGCTCGGAGTCGAAGGGCTGTTCAAACAGTTTCGGATGTTTATCTTCATATTCGTCTGCGTCAACCCCGTATTTCAGCGCAAACGTGATGAGCGCACCTTCCGTGGGATCGCCCAGAGTTTCCCCTTCGCGGTCGGGGTCGAAGGTGGCGTTCCCACAAAGCGCGCAGGCGTAGACCATGGCGTTTTTTACGCTCTCCGGCAGTTCGTCCGCCTTGTCTGCCGAGGACAGTTTTCCGCTTTTCAGCCCCTCCGCCGCGGCGAAATGGGTGACGGTCATTTTGTTGAGGGTGAGCGTGCCCGTCTTGTCGCAGCAGACCACGGTCGCGCTGCCCAGCGTTTCCACGGCAGGCAGGCTCTTGACCAGCGCGTTGCGCTTTGCCATGCGCTGCACGCCGAAAGCCATGATTATGGTCGCGGTGGCAGGCAGTCCTTCCGGGATGATGGAGATGGCAAGAGAGATGCCCAGCAGCACCAGCGACTGCCACGTCCTGCCCCCTCTTGCAAATCCTATCGCCATGATGATGACGCACACGGCAAGCCCTATGACGGTGAGGATCTTGCCCACGGAATTAAGTTTTTTCTTGATGGGGGTCTGGAAATCGTCCTGCTTTTTCAGCATATCGGCGATCTTGCCCACCTCCGTGTTCGCGCCCGTTTCCACCACCACGCCGACGGCGTTGCCGTACATGACGACGGAGGAGGAATACGCCATATTCACCCTGTCGCCGAGGGGAGCGTCCTCCGCCAGGACCACCGCGCCGTCCTTTTCGGAGGGGACGCTCTCGCCCGTGAGGGACGCCTCCTGGATGCGCAGGTTGTTGTCGGAGATTATCCTGACGTCCGCAGGCACGATGGCGCCGTCTTCGAGATAGATGACGTCGCCCGGGACGAGTTCCGCGGCAGGGACCAGGCTCTCTTCGCCCTCGCGCAACGCGCGCGCCGTGGGCGCGGTCATATTTTTGAGTGCCGCAAGAGCGTCCGCCGCTTTTTTCTCCTGCACCACGCCGACGGCGGCGTTGAGGGTGATGACCGCGAGGATGACTATGGCTTCCGCCAAACCCTCGCCGTCGATGAAGTACATCACCAGCGAGAACACCATCGCTATGAACAGGATGATGACCATGATGTCGGCAAGCTGCTCGAATATCATGCGCCATATGCTCTTGGGTTTGACTTCTCCCAGGGTGTTGCGCCCGAACTTCTGCAAGCGTGCCGCCGCTTCCTTGTCGGACAGCCCTTCGGGGGAGGTGTCCAGCAGCCGTTCGGCTTCCTCAGCCGTGACGGAGTGCCAGACGGGTCGTGGGTTTGCTTCGTCTTTCATCTTTTTTCCTCCGATGAAAAAGTATTTATTTCGCGTCGGGGCGTCGCCCCGTTATCGCACCGATGGGTGAAGGGGGAGCAGGCATGCGCCGCGCCCGAAGCAGTTCTAGGGGAGGGGAGAAGAGCCCCGAATACGCAAAAGGACACGGCCGCATCCGCTGCGGTCATGTCCTCGGCTCTTTTTTCGTATTCGTGCAATCGAGGTTCGGCGCTGCTACTGTCGCCGTCGCCTTCGGTCGTCATAGTTCTCTCCTTGATGTGGTAGATACATTATATTAAAATACAACGAATTTGTCAACGGTGAGTGTGAAGTCGGAGCGGCGGCGCTGCCCGATCCTTCCCGGGCTGCGTCATCCGCTTGACAGATGCCCGGGGCGTGCGCAGAGGTTTTGCGCGGCGGTCGTTATGTCCGCTTGCGAGGAGGGGAGAAAAGAAAAATATTGCGCACGGACGGAGATATGATATAATCATAAGTGAAAACGATACGTGCGTTTTTGCGCAAAGGAGGGTCTTATGAAGAAATTCGCAGCTGTCATGCTTGTGATTTGTCTTATAGCCGCGCTGGCGGTCGCTTTTGCGGCGTGTAACGAAAAAACCGACGGAGGCGGCGGAAACGGAGGCGGAGGCGGCGGCAGAGGCACGCGTTACAGCATCCAGGCGCCGTCCGCGTCCGATGTGTTCACGGTGGAGGGGCTGCCCGAAGGCGCATACGAAGGGGATACGGTCACGTTCAAAGTCACGCTCTCCTCTCCTGCGGACAGCATACTCAATTACGTCGAGCTCTACGGCAGGAACATGAGGTATAAGCGTTTGACCCCGTCCGCCGACGGCAGTTATTCCTTCACCATGCCGGCGGAACCCGTCACCCTTACGGTGGACGCGGACCGTTACGCCGACACGCCGGAGGACAACTTCCTCAGATGGAATGCGGACAACGTGACTTCGATAGAGATATGGAAGCCCGACTCCGAGGACGATTCTTACTTCGCGCAGTGGGATGACGCCAAGCTGGTGGCGGACGTCACGGAAACCATGTACAGCATCAATGAGGGAGCGGAGGCGTTCGCGCTCGACAAGAACGTCATCCCCGACGACGCCATCACCGTAGAGATAAACGACAGGTCGGGAGGCAGCGGATATGTGGACAACTGCACCGTCAGGATAGACCGTTCCAAGATCGCGCCCGGCACCACGAAGATAGTGCTTGAAGCCAAGCGCGGCTTCAACGACGCGTCCGTGTTGGTGTGCACAGTCACGGTGTCGGAGCCCGAGCCCATCCGGCCGGTGGAGAAGTGGACGGAAACCGTGCGCTTCCAGATCACCGCGGTGGATGAGGAAAACCTGACCTTCTCTTTCGAGGACCTCGACTATGACGCAAGCACGGACGCAAAACGCTTCCAGACGTTTTTCGCGCCCGACAATCCGCAGGGGCACACGCCGGTGTACACCATCGACGATGACGGCTACGTCACTCTCATCATCGAGTATGTTCCCGGGCACAGATATGCGGTGACGGCGCCTTACAGCGACGGCAGCGGCAACGGGGCGGAGATAGGCTTCACGACGAGCACGAACGGTGCGGAATACGACCGCGTCGACAATGAACTGACGTTCGATAAGGACGGGGGTTCCGTCACGTTCACATTGATATGACGACGTCCTGTGCCGGACCGGGTCCGTATTATTCCGGTCCGGCATGGCGGCGGATATGCAAAAGCGCGGCATTTTGCCGCGCTTTCGTTCAAGTCATTTTGTCTTGTTTGATCAAAGTGCTAATTACGCCTCGGAGATCGCGCCGACGGGGCAGCCGTCTTCGCACGCGCCGCAGTCGATGCACTCATCCGCATTGACGACATACTTGCCGTCGCCTTCGGTGATAGCCGACACGGGGCAGGTGTCCGCGCACGCTCCGCAAGAAATGCATTCATCGCTGATAACTCTTGCCATGGTATCCACTCCTTTATACATATTGGTCTTTCGACCGCAATCATGATAGCACACGCGGCGGAGCAGTTCAACCGATTGCGCGGAAAACGCCGTGCATACAGGCAAAAATTCGCAATTGCGAACCCGAACTTCCGCTCCCGAAACGCGGCGCACGGGGCAAGAAAAACGGAGCGCGGTGCGCTCCGTAAGTGTCTTTTGACTCGTGGCGTCACGCCTTGGGGACGTCTTCCTCCGCGCTGTCGTCGGGTTCGGTCTGACGGGCGGTGGTTTTCAGTTCCTCGAGCTTGTAGGTCTTGACGTCGTAAGAGCCGTCCTTGGTGAGGACGCGCACTCGCGAGGTCTGTTTTATCATGTCGTTGGACTCCACCACGCCGTCGCCGTCCGCGGTGTGGACCTTGCTGCCTATCTTGGGCATCTTCTTGTACACTTCGCTGTAATACTCGTTCTCGTATTTGAGGCAGCACAGCAGCCTGCCGCATACGCCGCTTATCTTCTGAGGATTGAGCGAGAGCCCTTGCACCTTCGCCATTTTTATGGACACCTTTTCAAAGTCGGGCAGGTGAGTGGTGCAGCAGCAGGGTCTTCCGCACGCTGCCAGCGCGCCGCGCATCTTGGTGTCGTCGCGCTCGTATATCTGCCTGAGTTCTATGCGCACTTTGAATATGGAAGCGAGGGCGCGCACGAGTTCGCGGAAGTCCACTCTGCCGTCCGCGGTGAAGTAAAAGATGAGTTTGGAGCGGTCGAAGGTGTACTCCGCGTCCACGAGTTTCATGTTGAGCCCGAGTTCCGCCGCCTTTTCGCGTATGGTACGCAGCGCCGGTTCGCGGTCGGCGAGGTTCTTTTGCAGACGCTTCTCGTCCTCGTCGGTGGCTTTGCGGACGACGGGTTTGAGGGGGGATACCACCTCTTTTTCATCCACTTCGCGGTTGGGGATGGACACCGTGCCGTACTCCTGACCGCGCGCGGTTTCCACTATCACGCCGTCCCCTTCGCAGAACTCGTTCCCAACAGGGTCGAAGTAATACACTTTGTTTGAGTTGCGGAACTTTATGCCGACTATCATCGCCATTTGTATTTGACCTCCAATATGTCGAAGAGCAGACCGTCTATGACCGCCGTCGGGTTGACGGAGAAGGAGAGTTTCTCCTGCGCGCGCGCCACCGCCTCCACGGACAGCGCCAGCGCACGAAGGGAAAACCCTTCCGCCAGCCTTTCTATCCTGCCCGCGAGCTCCGCCCCGAAAAAGAGGGGAGCGCCCTCCTTTGCGGAAGTGATGTCGCGCAGGACCACCGTTAGAACTTTCAGAAATTCGCTCTCCCCCGAGCGGAGGGAGGGGACGGACTCGGCGTCGAGCACGTCGCGGCTCTTTTTTAATCTTTCCAGCAGGGTCAGGGCGTCGGAGTAGCGGTTGCCGTACTCGGGCGAGAACGCGATGAGGCGCGCCTTTCCCAGTTGACCTTCGCAGCACGCGGCGGCTATCGCGGCGTTTTCCGCAGGACAGTGGAGGGCTGTCAGCGCGTTATATACCGTTTCGCGGTCGAACACGTCGATGTACAGCTTCCTGCACCGCGACTTCACCGTTTCCAGCACGCCGGCTTCGTTTGCGACGCCCAGGAAGATGGTCACGCCTTCGGGCGGCTCCTCCAAGGTTTTGAGCAGCTTGTTTTGTGCGTCCTGCGTCATCAGGTCGGCGCGGCACACGAAATAAGCCTTGACACCGCTTATGGGCTTTATGCTCACGGAGGACACCATGTCCTTGACTTCCTGCACTTTTATCTTTTCGCCTTGCGGATTGACGGTGAACACGTCGGGATTATTGCCGTCCAGCACCGTTTTGCAACCGCGGCACTCCATGCACGCTCTGCCCGAAACGCAGTACATCCTTGCCGCGACCAGCGTGAAAAACTCCTTGACTATCTCGTCGTCGGGGGAGATGACCATATACGCGTGCCCCAGCCCGAGCTGCATATCCTTGCCGAAGAGATAGTACGCGCGGCTGGCGCGCAGAGTGTTTTCGAACAGGGGTACGCTCACTTGATCACTCCTCTTTCACGCAATGCGTCCAGTATCTTCTTATGGGTGGCAAGTTTGTCCTTTTCGGGTTTTATCATGACAAATCTGCCGTTTGAAGCCTTTGCTTGTGCAATATAGCCCTCATATACCTTGTCGTGGAAATCCGCCGCTTCCTGCTCCAACCTGTCCTCTCGGCGCACGCTTCTGAACGCGGCGGAAGGGCGCAGGTCTATGAACACGGTGACGTCGGGCACGGCGTTTTCGAGAGCGAAAGCGTTGACGGAACGGACAAACTCCGTCCCCAGTCCGCGCGCATAGCCCTGATATGCCACGGAGCTGTCCACATACCTGTCGCAGATGACCGTCCTGCCTTGGGCGAGGGAGGGGAGTATGACCTCGGCGACCAGTTGCGCGCGTGCGGCGGCGTAAAGCAGAGCTTCCGTCTGCGCCGTCATTTCGGTGTTTTCGGGGTCGAGGATGATGGAGCGTATCTTTTCGGAGATGGCGGTGCTGCCCGGCTCGCGGACATACACGGCGTCCTGCCCCGTCTTTTTGAGATACTCTTTGAGCATATTCAGCTGGGTGGACTTGCCCACGCCCTCGCACCCTTCGAACGTAACGAACATCTTATCCTCGCCTCTTTTGGGACAAACGTCCCGATTTCATGTCAGTATATCATACATTTGCGCTTTTCTCAATGATTTGGCGTTCATTTGTTTGACGCCGTGCGCGCCCTATCCGCAAAAGGGCGTCCGTGAAAGGCAAATGGCGTTAAAGACGCACATTTTGCACCTATTTTTGCACGCACACGCGCATTGTGCGCGCAAAATATTTGACTAAACGCCGTTCGGGTATTAAACTTATGGTTCAAGGAGAATCTATGGATCTTAAACAAGTAGAGAAAAAATGGCAGAAGATCTGGGCGGACACCGGGCTTTACAAGTTCGACCGCAGCAGAGTGGACAAGAAATGTTACGTGCTGGAAATGTTTTCCTATCCTTCCGGCGCGAAATTGCACGCCGGGCATTGGTACAACTACGGCCCTGCGGATTCCTATGCCCGTTTCAAGAGGATGCAGGGCTACGAAGTGTTCCAGCCCATGGGCTTCGACGCTTTCGGGCTGCCTGCCGAAAATTACGCGATAAAGACGGGCATACACCCCCAGGACAGCACCATGAAGAACATCGCCACCATGGAGGAGCAGCTCAAAAAGATAGGCGCGATGTACGATTGGGACTATGAGATCTACACTTGCGTGCCCGAGTACTACAAGTGGACGCAGTGGCTGTTCTTGCAGCTTTACAAGCACGGGCTGGCGTACCGCAAAGCCGCTCCCGTCAACTGGTGTCCCTCCTGCAACACAGTCCTTGCCAACGAGCAGGTCATCCAGGGCGAATGCGAACGCTGCGGCTCCACAGTGGTGCGCAAGAACCTGACGCAGTGGTTCTTCAAGATCACCGAGTATGCGGAGGAGCTGCTGCGCGATCTGGACAAGTTGGACTGGCCCGAAAAGACCAAGCTCATGCAAAAGCACTGGATAGGCAAGTCCTACGGCGGCGAGATAGAGTTCTCCGTCAAGGGCAGGGAGGAGAAGTTCCGCGTGTTCACCACGCGCGCGGATACGACGTTCGGCGTGACTTACGTCGTGCTCGCTCCGGAGAATCCTCTCGTGGACGTCATCACGACGCCGGAGTGCAAGGCGGCGGTGGAAGAGTATAAGCTCAACGCCTCCAAAGTCACCGAGATAGACAGGCTCGCGAGCAACCGCGAAAAGACGGGCGTCATGACGGGCGCGTATGCCATCAACCCCGTCAACGGCAGGGAAGTCCCCATCCTGGTGGCGGATTACGTGTTGGCAAGCTACGGCACGGGCGCGGTCATGGGCGTCGCCGCACACGACGAGCGCGACTACGTGTTCGCGAAAAAACTCGGTCTGCCCATAGAAAGGGTGGTGAAGAGCGCGGACGGTTCCCCCGACGAACTGCCTTACACCGACTACGGCGTGATGGTGAACTCCGGCGAGTTCGACGGCATGAGCTCGGAGGAGGGCAAGATCGCCGTCATAAAGAAACTGGAAGCGGAGGGCAAAGGCGCGCTCAAAACCAATTACCGCCTGCGCGACTGGCTGGTCAGCCGTCAGCGTTACTGGGGGGCGCCCATCCCGATGATACACTGCGAGCACTGCGGCGTCGTCCCCGTGCCCGAGGAGGATCTGCCCGTCAAGCTGCCTTACAACGTGGACTTCACTCCCGACGGAGTCAGCCCCCTTGCAAAGTGCGAGGAGTTCATGAACGTCAAATGTCCCGTGTGCGGCAGACCTGCGCGCAGGGATCCCGACACCCTGGACACCTTCGTGTGCTCCAGCTGGTACTATCTGCGCTATCCCGACAACCGCAACGACAAGGCGGCGTTCGACCGCGAGTGGATAGACAAGATGCTCCCCGTGGACAAGTATATCGGCGGCGCGGAACACGCGTGCATGCACCTGCTTTACGCGCGTTTCTTCACCAAAGCGCTCCGCGACATGGGTTATCTCGATTTCGACGAACCCTTCCTCTCCCTCGTGCATCAGGGGACCATCCTGGGCTCGGACGGCAACAAGATGTCCAAGTCGCGCGGCAACGTGGTTTCCCCCGACGACAGCATCGCCAAGTACGGGGCGGACGTGTTCAGGATGTATCTCATGTTCGGGTTCAGCTATATCGAGGGCGGTCCCTGGAACGAGAACGGGCTGGACAGCATAGGCAAATTCTTCGACCGCGTGGAACGCGTCGTGAAGAAGTGCTATGAGATGAATTACGAGGACAGAGCGCCCGAAAAAGCGGAAAAGGAACTTAATTACGTCAGAAACACCACGATAAAGTCTGTTTCTGCCGATATGGAGAGTTTTTCCTTCAACACCGCGATCGCCAGGATAATGGAATTCGTGAACGCCATCTACGCTTACGATTCCGCCGTCGCGAAGAAGAGCGTGATGTTCAAAGACTGCGTGAAGGATCTCGTGCTGCTGCTCGCGCCATTTGCGCCGCATTTTGCGGAGGAACTTTGGGAGATGTTGGGGCAGCCCTATTCCGTCTTCGATCAGAGTTACCCCGTGGCGGACGAAAAGGCGTTGGTGCGCGACGAGATCGAACTCGCGGTGCAGATAAACTCCAAGCTCCGTGCGCGCGTCACCGTGCCTTCCGGAGCGGCAAAGGAGGAAATAGAAAAAGCGGCGGTCGCTGCCGTCAGCGCGCAGCTCAACGGGGCGCAGCCCAAGAAGATCATCATCGTGCCGGGCAGACTTGTCAATATCATTGCGTGACGCGGTGCGTTCAAGGAGAATATTATGCTGGATATCAACAAAATAAAGGAAAATCCGGAGTACGTGGCGGCGGCTCTCGCCAAGAAGGGCTGCGACACCGACCTGTCCCCCGTCATCGCGTGGGATAACGAAAGAAAGGCGGCGATAAGCAGTGTGGAACAGCTCAAAGCGCGCCGCAACAAGGTGTCCGCCGAGATACCCAAACTCAAAAAGGAGGGGCAGCCCGTCGAGCATATCTTCAAGGAGATGCGCGAGATAGGCGACGAGATCTCCGCCCGTGACGCCGACATCAACGCGTTGGTGGAGAGGATAAGCGACTTCCTTTCCCGTCTGCCCAACCTCCCCGACGACGACCTGCTCCCCGGCGATAAGGAGAACAACCGGGTCGTGAAGGTGGTGGGGGAGAAGCCGGAGTTCTCCTTCCCCCTCAAAAATCACGTGGACCTTTGCACCTCGCTGGGGCTCATCGACTACGAGAGGGGCGTGAAGCTGGGCGGAAACGGATTTTGGATATACCGCGGCGTGGGCGCGCGTTTGGAATGGGCGCTGCTCAACTACTTCATAGAGGAGCACTTGAAGGACGGCTACGAGTTCATCCTGCCTCCTCATCAGCTCAACTGGTCCTGCGGTTACGGCGCGGGGCAGTTCCCCAAGTTCAGCGACGAGGTGTACTGGCTGGACCTGGACGAGGACAGGCACCGCAACCGTTTCATGCTCCCGACGGCGGAAACCGCGCTGGTCAACATGTATGCGGGCGAGCTGATAGACGAGAGCAAACTGCCCATGAAGTTCTTCGCTTACACCCCCTGCTACCGTAAGGAGGCAGGCAGCGCAAGGGCGGAGGAACGCGGCATGATACGCGGACATCAGTTCAACAAGGTGGAGATGGTGCAGTACGCGCATCCCGAGCACAGCATGGAAGCCTTCAACGAACTGGTGGACAAGGCGGCGGCACTCGTGGAAGGGCTGGGATTGCATTTCAGAGTGTCCAAACTCGCCGCAGGCGACTGCTCCGCGTCCATGGCAAGGACTTACGACGTGGAACTTTGGATCCCCAGCATGGGCATATATAAAGAGTGCAGTTCGGTGTCCAACGCAGGCGACTATCAGGCGCGCCGCAACAACACCCGTTACCGCGACTCCAAGACGGGCAAACCGGCGTACGTCCACACCCTCAACGGCAGCGGACTCGCCACCAGCAGGCTCATCCCTGCCATCGTGGAACAGTTCCAGAACGAGGACGGCAGCGTCACCGTTCCCGAGGTGCTCCGCAAGTGGATGGGCGGCATGGAGAGGATAGAAAAATGAGAATTCGGTCGGCAGCCACTGCGTGCGACTCGGATAAAGAAAAAGTTTCCGCTGCGGCGGAAAGGGAGGCATTATGAGAGAAGAATTGAAACAGTATGCCGACGAAGCGTACGGCATAGTCGAAACGGCTGCGAACGACATAGGCTCGCGCCTGCCGGGGTCGGAGAATGAGAGAAAATTCGCCGACTTCATGGCGGACAAGCTGCAAGCCATCGGCATCAAGCCCGTCAAGGAGAAATTCCTTGTCGCGCCTCGCGCCAGCATCGGCGGCATCCCGTATGCCGGATGGGTGGGTATCGGCGCAAGCATACTGATGCTTTTCCCTGCGGCGTCCGGCTACGGCGTCGCGCAAGGTCTGTTCGTGGGACTGCACGGGCTCGCGTTCTTCGCGTGTCTTGCGACCCTCATCTGGCTGGTGTGCAGCGTCTTCCTCTACAAGACGTGGTTCGACTTCGCCTTCAAGCAGCAGCCGTCCCAAAACGTGTACGGCGAAGTGCTGCCCGAGGACGGCAAGTATGACTACACGATCATGGTTTCCGGCCATACCGACACCAGCTGGAACTGGAAGCATTCCGCCGCCACCAAAAACGCGAAGGGCGGTCCCGTCCCCGTCTTCATCAAGATGGGCATAGGCATCCTGGCGTTCCTCTTCCTGTTCATCTGCTCCGCCGTCATTTTCTTCGGCGAACTCGCACTCGTGACTCAGTTCGACTTGGCGTATGTTTTGGGAGAGGAAGGCGCGGAACTCACCGGCATGGAGGAAAAAGAGCTTTACGACCTTGCGATGGGGCTTTCCGACCTCTCCGTCGCACTCTACATCCTCATCCCCCTGTTCGTCATCCCCGGTTGCTTTATGATCACCATGTGGGCGGACAAGAATCCGCGCACGGCGTCCCCCGGCGCGATGGACAACGCCACCGGCATAGCCATCGCTTACGCGGTCACCAAGTACTACAAGGAAAACCCCGACAAGATGCCCAAGGGCTGCCGTATCATCGACTTCAACTGCGGTTCGGAGGAGGCAGGGCTGAGAGGTTCCATCGATTTCACTCGCAGACACGCGGGCGAGGATATCCTCAAAAACTGCTGGAACATCAACATCGACTCCATTGCGGACAAGGATCACTTCCAGGTCGTACACGGCGACGTGTGGCAGTTCACGCACTTCGATCCCACGCTGGAAAAACTGCTCACCGAGTCCATGATCGACGCAGGCATCGAGAATCCGGGCAACATCGCCAACCCCGTCGGCGGTTGTGACTCCACCCCCTTCACCAAGGCAGGCGTGAAGAGCATAACTTTCGCGGCGCAGAACCCCACTCTCACACACTATTACCACACCTTCTACGACGTTCCCGAACGCTTCGAGAAGGAAACCGTGGGCATGGGCATTGACGTGGTGCTCCGCCTCATCGACAAGATAGCGGCGCACGAAGAAGCGGTGAAGAACGGGACTTACGTCCCCGACAGCGCGCCCGTGACGGACGTCAAAACGGCGGACGCCGTCGCAGAGCAGAGCGATGAGGCGCCCGTTGCGGAAACCGCGCCCGTCGTTTCCACCGCACCTGCCGCGGAGGATGCCGCTCCCATGGAGATGCCCGTCGAGCTCTCCGTGGACGACGAAAAATAAAAAGTCATTGCCGTGAATACGGCAAAAAAGCGAGATGACCGGACGGCGCGCCGCGCCGTCCGGCAGTGTCCTCGGGCTCCAGAACGAGCGCCCGAGGACTTTTTTTGAAAATGACGACTTTAATTTGAAGGCAAGGACCGTTTTTATCGGCGGACGGTATTGATTTTGGCGGTTTCAGGCTTTATCATGGTGGTGTGGAAGCGTCATTCGTTCCGCACTTCGACGATGAGAGGGAAAAAGTGAAAAAACTCGGCTTGAAGAGTTATATCGGTTACGGCGTGGCGGACCTCGGCAACAATATCGCGTTTGCCGCGGTGGGGTCTTACCTCACGTTGTTCTACACGGACGTGCTGGGCGCCAAGTTCGATGACAAGACCGCCGCCACATGGCTCACGGCGGTGACCGTCATAATGATAATCGCGCGCGTATGGGACGCCATAAACGACCCCATCATGGGTTGGCTGGCGCAGCGCGCAAAACCGACAAAGTACGGCAAATTCCGACAATATTTTCTGATAGGCGGAATGCCGCTCGCGCTGTCTGCGGTGCTCATGTTCGCGCCCATCCCGGATATGTCGCTTGCGGAGTGCATAGTTTTCGCGTTTTTCACCTACATCGCTTACGGGATGCTGTACACCGTCGTGCTGGTGCCTTACGGGTCGCTCGCCACGGTCATGACGCGCGATCCCAACGAGCGCAGCCGTCTGTCCATCGCGCGGTCGATAGGCGGAGGTATAGGCGGCGTGCCTGCCGGCATACTCTTTCCGCTCATCGTCTATTCCACTTTCATAAACGCCGCAGGGGAGGAGGACAAGCTGCTGGACGGCAACAAGTTGGTCGTTTGCATGGCGGTCATCGCCGTCATCATGGCGGCGAGCTATCTCATCGCATTCTTCTTCACGAAAGAGAACTACGACTATCCTCCCACCGCGCAGCAGACCAGCCTGCGCAAAGCCCTCGGGTCGCTCATCAAGAACAAACCTTTCGTCATAATGAGCCTTGCCGGGATGCTGCTCATCGCGTCCTCCATGTATATCAGCGCGATAAACCTGTATCTGTTCAACGTCTACTATCTGAAAGAGGGCATGATGACTTTCGTCACCATAGCGACCTATGCGCCAATGGTCGCGGTCATCCCGTTCACGGAGCTTATCATCAAAAAGGTGGGCAAAAAGGAGATATGCGTCTACGGTTTGATAGTGTCCGTCGCCGCCACCCTGGTCATGACGGTGTGGCGCATCCCCGACCCGTGGATATTCATCGCGTTCTGTTTCCTGCAAGGCGTGGGCGTGAGCTTCTTCACGTTGGAGATATGGGCGCTCGCCATGGACGTCATCGACTGTCACGAGCTGGCGACGGGCAGGCGCGAGGAGGCGATAGGCTACGCCGCGTTCACCTTCATGCGCAAGATAGGGCAGGCTATCGCGGCAATAGTGCCGGCTCTGATAGGCGCGGTGGGTTACGTCGCCGCCAACGGCTACGCAGGGCAGAGCGAACGGACGGCGGACGGGATATATCTGCTCGCCACCGTGGTGCCCCTCGTCATGTTCGCGCTCATGCTCGTGCTCATGCTCCTTTATCCTCTTAACAAGAAGCGCGACGCCGAGATGCGCGCAAGGCTTGCGGAACTGCGCAGCGCCGCCGAGCAACCGTCCGAAGAGGCGGAAGAAGAGGCGGAGATGTGCGCAGAGGCGGCAGCCGCAGGCGAAGGAGCCGCGGAGGAGTGATATGAAAAAGCCTAATCTCGTTTACGTGTTTGCGGATCAGCTCAGGTGGGCGTCGCTGGGTTACAACGGCGACAGCCGCGCGCGCACTCCCAACATCGACGCACTGGCGGCGGAGAGCGCGGATGTGGTCAATGCCGTTTCCGGGCACCCCGTTTGCGCGCCTTACCGCGCGTCGCTGCTCACGGGCAAGTACACCACTTCCACGGGCATGGTCATCAACGAGATCCGCATGAACACGCACCACCGTTGTTTCGCGCATGTGCTCAACGACGCCGGTTACGACACTTCATACATAGGGAAGTGGCACCTTTACGCGGCGCAGCTCGGCAACCATTTCGACGTGAAGAACTCCTTCATCCCTCCCGGGGAGGACAGGCTGGGCTTTGACGGCTACTTTGCCGCATACAATTTTCATCACAGATATTACGCCCCCTACGCCTACTATCATCTGGACACCCCGGAGAAGATATACGCCGAGGGTTACGAACCTGACTTCATGACCGACCTCGCCATCGAGCGGCTGAAAGAAGCGGCGAAAGGGGAGAAACCGTTCGCGCTCTTTCTCTCCCTCGGCACGCCGCACGACCCGTGGACGCGCGATAATGTGCCGCAAAAATACCTCGATATGTTTGAGGGGACGGAGTTCGACCTGCCCGGGAACTATCTCCCGTGCAACGACCGCCACGCCGACCTTTGGGCGAGGTTCTTCCCCTTTGAGAGGGGGAAACTCACGGAGTGGATGCGCGTCTATTACGCCATGGTCGCCGACCTTGACTATAACGTGGGCAGACTGCGCGCGGCATTGGACGAGCTTGGCGTGACGGAGGACACCGTGTTCGTGTTCACATCAGATCACGGCGAGATGTTCGGCGCGCACGGCAGAAGAGCGAAAAACATCTTTTACGACGAGGCGGTGCGCGTGCCCTTCCTGATAAAATGGGGCAGCCGCATTTCTCCCGGGAAACGCGACTTTTGTTTCAACACCGTGGACATCATGCCCACGCTGCTCGCGCTGATGGGGGCGGAGTGCCCGAGTGAGGTCGAGGGGAAGGACCTCTCTTGTTGCCTGACCACCGACGCCACGGACGACACCCCTTCACTAATGATGGGGACGGGCCCCACCGCGGTGTTCGGACCGGGCAGGGAATGGCGCGCGGTGAGGGATAAGCGTTTCACATACGCCGTGTACCGTTCGGACAAGACCGAATATCTGTTCGACAATATCGCAGATCCCTTGCAGACGCGCAACCTTGCGCACGATGAGAGGTTTAACGGCGAAAAAGAGAGGCTTAAAACCGCGATGTATGCAAAAATGCGCGAAATAGGGGACGAGTTCGACGGCAATCTCCGCTATATGGGACGCTGGGTGAAGAAGAGAAGGATAGTGCGCACGGCGACCTTGAAATGAGCTCTTTTTCTCGGGAGCGGCGACCGTGCGGCTCAAAGAGCAAGCGCCGCAGGCGGCTTGCCGCCGCTTGAATGCCGCGGCGCGGCAGGGGTCACCGGCTAAAGCATTTTCGATGCGGTAAAACCGTGACCTCGCAAGTCAGACGGTTATTAAGTAAACTCGGGCGCGGAGAGCCTATCCGGGGAGCACAAAAACAAAGCCCGTTGCTTTCAGGCAACGGGCTTTTCGTATGTCGGGATGCGAGGGTCACGCGTTTTCGCCGCCGTCCGACGTATCGTCGTCCGCGTCGCCCGAGTCGATGACTATCACGGGGCCGTCTTCGGTGCCCTGCCAGACGGGGTCAAGGTTCAGACCTTCGTCGCTGTGCAGCCAGTCGCTGTCCTTGAACTTGTCGCTTTCGATGCCTTTGACGTTGGAGTAATCCACTTCGGGAGCCGCGCCGTTCACCAGGCAGTCGGAGGCATAGTAGCAGCCGGAGAAGTTGACGGTCCTCTGCGTCGCGCCCACAAAGGCGTTGACCGTGTCGGCGGAGATCCCTGCGCCCAGTTCTATGTCAACGTCGGCGAACGCGCGCTCGGAGCGCATATCGCTCATGCGTCCGGCAACGCCGCCCACGTACGCGCGCACGGAAGCGTTTTCCGTCGCCGCGTTCACCGTTATCCTGCCGCCGCCGTAGGAAGTGTTGATGTCCCCGGTCGCGGATGAGGAGGTGGAGGCGCCGATGTTGAAACGGGAGGAAGTGCCTGCGATGCCGCCTGCATACACGCTGCTGCCGTCGCCTGCGTTGACGGTGAGAGCGGTGCGCGCGCTGCAATTGGCGAGGAGGGACTTGTTCTCTCCCACAAATCCGCCCGATCTTGCGGAACGTGCGGCGTTGACGGTCATCGCGGAGTTTGCGATGCAGGTGCTACAATTCCCACCGCTCAACGCGCCTGCGAATCCGCCTGCGTACACGTCGGAAGCCGTGATTGTGATGTTGGCGGAGCTCACGGTGCATTCGATCGCGGAGATGGAGAGCGCGTTGCCGACGAATCCGCCTGCGTACACGCTGCCCGTGGCGGTGACGTTGAAAGTTACGGCGGCGACCGTCGTCCCCTTCGCGGAGGAAGCGGCGTCACCGGCTATGCCGAGCGCGCCTCCCACATACACCGCCGCGGCGGAGGAGATGTGCGCTTCCGTTTTGGTCACGGAGCAGTCTTCGAGGACGGCGCCTGCGAGCTGTCTTGCCGCGATCGCGCCGATGTAGAGGGTCTTGCCCTCCGCGGCGATCGCCGCATCGGCGCCGCCCACGGTCAGAGTCGCCGTCACGGAAGATATGCTGCCCGAGTTCCTGCCCACCGCGCCGATGTTTATCACGGAGTCGCCGCTGCCCAAGCCGTTCACGGTCAGGGTGACGGTGAGGTCGGATATGCTGCCTTTCGACGCGCCGATGAACGCCAGCACGGAGCCGGTGTATGCGTCGGTATAGTTCATGGTGACGGTCGCGCCGTTACCTTGGAGTTCGCCTGCAAAGGGCGCGTCCGCGGTGTAGAGGGGCGCGGCGTCGGAGAGGGTGAGGGATATCCCGTCCGCAAAGGAGATCTGCGCATTGATGTAGGCGTATTTTTCCACTTCGTCATCACCTGCGAGGGTCGCTTCGAGTCCGGTGCGGAAATCGTTCAGATCCTGTTCGTTCCCGATCGTCACCGTGCGCACCCACTTGGGATAGACGGAGAGGGTGTAGCCGTCTTCGGCAGAGGTGGCGATGTCCTCGCTCAACACCGTGGCGTCCGCGCGGTTGTCGCCGTTCTCGGTGCTTTCCAGCAGCACGAAGGAGTATTCGACCTCTTTTTCGTTCTCTCCCGAGCCCGTCGTGACGGTGTAGTACCAGCCGTCAAAGACGTAACCTTCACGGGTGGGTTCGGTGATGTCGTTCACGTTCACGGTGTCCCCGAGGCGGAACTCCCCGAGCACTTCGTCACCGTATTTGAGGGTGTAGACGGGCAGTTGGCTGTGCATCTTGGGGTAGAGCACCTGCGCGGAATTGAGGGTGTACTCCGAAAGCAGTTTGAGCGCGGAGTCGTCGTCCGCGGAAGTGCGCGCAGTGGTGAAGGGGACTTCCGTCACATTGCCGTCCTTGTCCACGGTGACGTAGTACCAGTACGCGAACCAGTCCCCCTCCACGTCCGAAGTGACGGTGGGGATGGCGCCCACGGCTTCTGCGTTGTCATACTCCGTCTTGAACACGGGGTCCACATCGGAGCCGGACGCTCTCACGAGGGTGACGTTCCCCTCATAAGTCCAGCTGCCGTACTCGGCGTTGCCGCCGTAAGGATATTTCTTGCTGTTGGCGGAGGTGACCAGGGTGTGCTCGTCCTGCCTCGCGACCCAGGACGCGGAAATGGTGATGTCGGAAGTGACGCGTGTGGGCGTGCCCTCTTCGTCGTCTTCGAAGACGAATTTGTCGCTGCCGTAATTCCAGCCGTTAAAGATATAACCTGTGCGCCAGGGCTCGTAGGGCTCGCCGTTGCGCGTGGGGCGACTCACCGTGCTGCCGTAAGCGACGTTTTTGAGGTCGAACTCATCTCCGAAGTCGGCGCCGCCGTTCGCGTCGAAGTGGACGGTGTAGGTCGCAGGGGTGATGGGGTCGCTGCCGCCCGGGTCGGTGTTGTCGTTGCCGCCGCTCTGATCGTTGCACGCCGCAAGTGCGAATATCATGAGAAGGGCGAGCAAAAGTATCAAAAATTTTCCCGTGTGTTTCTTCATGCTTTTCCTCGGGCGACGAGATGCCGCCTCAGCCGGTTTTTCCCGAAAAATCGGAACGCTTATAACATTATAGCATTATTATGCTTTATTTCAACTGAAAATTTCGCGCGTTTTACGCGCGCACCGGAAAACGTTATATATATTGTGGGCGAGGAACGGATGTCATCCCGGCGCGGAATAGGCGGCGGAAATGCGCGCAAACTTAAAAGGTAAAAAAGAGAACGCTTTTCCGCGTGGGACAAAAAGGGGACGCGACACGGCTTTTTCCCTCTTCCGACTGCGTGTTTCCGCGACGTGAAACAAGGCGCGGAAAAGTTTCACAAGAAAACAATATTTTGTGGTCTTATCCCCGTTGACAACAACATATTGTTGTGATACGATTGTCGTGCATCTTCGGGGAGGGCGACAAATTCCGACCTGAACTACTATTATTCGACACAGGGAGAAAGGGTATGATCATCAAGATCCTTAAGCGTGACGGAAGAATTGAATTCTTCAACAAGCAAAAGATCGCAGACGCCATTTTCAAGGCGGCACAGGCTTGCGGCGGCAAGAACAGAGAGCTTTCGGCGGAGCTTGCGGAGCTCGTCGTCAAGGCGGCGGAAGTCAAGTTCGTGGACAAGATCCCGTCCGTCGAGGACATCCAGGACCTCGTGGAAGAGGTACTCATCAACGAAGGACACGCGCAGACCGCAAAGGCGTACATCCTTTACCGCGAGAGGCGTCAGGAAGCCAGAAAGATCTCCGCGCTCATCGGCGAAACCTCCGAGCTGTTCACCGGCTATCTCGCCGACAAGGACTGGGGCGTGAAAGAGAACGCCAACATGCAAAAGAGCGTCAACGGGCTCAACAACTATGTCCGCGAGCACTTCACCAAGAAGTACTGGCTGTATAAGGTCTATCCCAAAGAGGTGCGTGAGGCGCACGAGAGCGGCGACATCCATCTGCACGACCTCGGTTTCTTCGGCCCCTACTGCGCAGGTTGGGACGTCAGGCAGCTCCTCACCGACGGGTTCGGCGGCGTGAGCGGCAAGGTGGAATCCCGTCCGGCGAAACACCTTCGTTCCTTCCTCGGTCAGCTGGTCAACTCCACGTTCACCACGCAGGGCGAAACCGCCGGCGCACAGGCATGGAGCTCCATCGACACTTACTGCGCGCCTTTCATTTACTACGACAACATGACCTACGAGCAGGTCAGACAGTGCTTGCAGGAGTTCGTGTTCAACATCAACGTGCCTACGAGAGTGGGTTTCCAGTGCCCCTTCTCCAACCTCACGTTCGACATCAAGGTGCCGCGCACTCTTGCCGATCAGCCCGTGGTCATCGGCGGCGAACTGAAAGACAAGACCTACAAGGAGTTCCAGAAGGAGATGGACATCTTCAACAAGGCGTTCTGCGACGTCATGTTGGAGGGTGACTCCAAGGGCAGAGTGTTCACCTTCCCCATCCCCACCATCAACGTCACCAAGGAGTTTGACTGGAACAGCGAAGTGGTCAACGCCTTTATGGAGATCACCTGCAAGTACGGCATCCCGTATTTTGCCAACTATATCAACTCCGACCTCAACCCCGAGGACGCGGTGAGCATGTGCTGCCGTCTGCGCCTCGACGTCAGCGAACTCAGAAAACGCGGCGGCGGTCTGTTCGGCTCCAACCCCCACACGGGTTCCATCGGCGTCGTCACCATCAACCTGCCCCGTATCGGCTACCTCAGCAAGACGGAAGGGGAGTTCCTGGAGCGCGTGCGTCATATGGCGGTCATCGCGAAGACCTCTCTCGAGATCAAGCGCAAGATAGTCGAAGCCCAGTCCGAAAGAGGTTTGTATCCTTACTCCACGCATTATCTGCGCGGCGTCAAGGAGCGCACCGGCGAGTACTGGTCCAATCACTTCAACACCATCGGCATCATCGGCATGAACGAGGCGTGCCTCAACTTCATGGGCAAGGACATCTCCACCCCCGAAGGACAGCAGTTCACCATCCGCGTCATGAACTATATGCGCGAGATAATGGTGGAGTTCCAAAAGGAAACGGGGCATATGTACAACCTGGAAGCCACGCCCGCGGAAGGCACTTCCTACCGCCTCGCGCTGCTTGACAAGAAGTACTATCCCGGCATCATCACCGCAGGCGAAGAGGATGTGTATTACACCAACTCCGCGCAACTGCCCGTCGGCTTCGGCGAGGACATCATGGAAACGGTGAGATTGCAAGACGAGATCCAGTCCCTCTTCACGGGCGGCACCGTCCAGCACCTCTATCTCGGCGAGAGCGTCAAGGATATCAACGCGGCGAAGAAGCTCATCAAGAAGGTCTTCGAAACCTCCAAGATGCCTTACATCTCCATCACCCCGACGTTCAGCGTCTGCCCCAACCACGGTTACATCGACGGCGAGCACTTCACTTGCCCCGAGTGCGGCGCGGATGCGGAGGTCTACACCAGAGTCGTGGGCTACCTGCGCCCGGTGCAGAACTTCAACAACGGCAAGAAAGAGGAGTGGAGGGAGAGAGTCAAATACGAGCTCAAACCCGAACAGCTTAAAACGGTCAAACTGTAAGAATAAGCGGTTTATATAAGCGAAATGGACGGTCAAACCGTCCATTTTGCAACTGCGCGCATGTAAGCAGGCGCGCGTCGGCAAAGGAGCATATATGAGGATAGCAGGCTACAACCCCAACAGTTTTGTGGATTTTCCCGGCAACATCGCCGCCATAGTTTTTGTGGGAGGGTGCAACCTCCGCTGTTGGTATTGCCATAACGCGGAGATCCTGGACACCAAGGAGTTTCTCTCCGACGACGCCATCCTGGAAAGGATAAAGGAAAATTTTTTGCTGGACGGCGTGGTCATCTCGGGAGGCGAGCCCACCTTGCAGCCCGACCTTTTCGACTTTGCCAAAAAACTCCGCGACATCGGGATGCAGGTGAAGCTGGACACCAACGGCATGCGCCCCGAGGTGGTCAAAGAGGGCGTCGAGCAGGGACTGTTCGACTATGTGGCAATGGACGTGAAAGCCCCCTTCGACAAGTACTTCCGCGTGTCCCCGACAAGGACGGCGGACCCTGCCAAACTGCGCAAGACCGCGGCGTATCTCATGTCGCAGACCAAGATACCTTACGAGTTCCGCATGACCGTCATCCCCCAGTTCGAACAGGAAGAGATAGTGGAGGCAGCCAAAGAGATCGCCGGCGCGCGCATCTTCTATCTCCAACCCTACGTCGACCACGGCATGGGGTTCAAGCCCCCCTCCAAAGAGTTCCTCGCCGCAGCAAGAGAGGCGTGTTTGCCCTATGTCAACACCGAAGTAAGGTGAGCGCCTTTCGGTGCTCACCTTACTTCGGGGCGTAAGCAGGCAGGGGCGCCGCCTCTTGAACCAGGCAGGGGCGCTGCCCCTGCACCCCGGCGAGGGGCATGATGCCCCTCGACCCCAAACTTTTATATAATATTGCGCCGAGAGTTGCGGCTTCGCTCGCAACACTCGGCGCACTTTTATAATAAAAAAGTTCGGGAGCGCGTCCCCTGACATGGGAGTATAGACCCCCTCCTTCCCTTCGGGGAAAGGGGACATTCCTCATACCTTTAAGTGTTGTTTGCCCCCTTCCTTCGGGTTTCCCCCAAAATCGTTCCCCCTTGAAAGGGAACCCACCATTTTGGGGGAAACCTTCGGCGCTCGCGCACTACTGCTTCCGAGGACGGCACCTCTGCGGAGCCGCCATGTTATGCCGCTTGCAATGCGCCCGCTGCGCGAAGAGAGTGGCGCATTGCCGGCGCACTACTCGTCTAGCGCTCGGCACTCACACGGTCGCCGCCTGTTGCGGCTCCGCCCCGAATAAGTGAGCATTGTGTACGAGGTTGGGACGCGCCGCGGCGTTCAAGCGGCGGCAAGCCGCCTGTGAACGCTTGGCTGAGCGGCGCGTGGTTCCGTCTTTGAATGAGAAAGTTGTAAATCAAGCACGCCCCGGAAGAGTGCACGTGAGAAATAGAGTATTTATTCCGTCTTCGAATGGGCGTGGAGTGTGTTCAGGCACGCTCGCTCATGCTTCACGTTATATAGAAACAGGAACGCGTTGGGACAATAGGGGACGGGGTAAAGCAGGGGTACCCACTTGTGGGGTTTGGGTGCGCAAATGTTCAAATGTGGGCATTCCCTGCCCACATTTGAACATTTTTGCCCCGTCCCCTATTGTCCCGGATAGGGAAAGAGTACTATTACGTATGCTATAAAGAAAACGAAAGCGCCGTGCCCGAGAAAACCATCAACGGGCTGCCCGTAAGGGAGATATGAATAATACGACATCGGATGGAAAAGCCCGTTGCAGATGCAACGGGCTTTTTTGCGGTGTCTTCGGGTGACCGATCATTTCTTGTAAGAGTCGATGAGGGCGCGGAAGGCAGGGAGGGAGCGCTCGATCATGTCGTGGCTCACGCAGTAGGAGATGCGTACATACCCGGGTGCGCCGAAGGTATCGCCGGGGACGATGAGCAGTCCGTAGTTTTTCGCGCGGTCGGAGAAGGCGTTCGCGTCGGGTTCGAGGGAGCGCACGAAGAGGTAGAACGCGCCGTCCGGGTGCACGCAGTCGTAGCCCATTTCCGTGAGAGCGGAGTAAATGAGGTCGCGGTTGCGGCGGTAAGCCTCGATGTCGGGCAGTTCGTTCACGCAGGCTGCCGCGACGCGCTGGAACATACCGGGGGCGCAGACGTAGCCCAGCGCTCTGCCTGCTCCGCACACTGCGGCGTAGACGCTTTCTTTCTCGTAAAGACGGGGAGAGATGGCGATGTAGCCTATGCGTTCGCCGGGCAGGGAGAGGGACTTGGACCAGCTGTAACACACCACCGTGTCCGGGTAGACATTCATAAGATAGGGCACTTCGATGTCATCGTAGACGAGTTCGCGGTAAGGCTCGTCCGCGATGAGGACGATATGCGTGCCGAATTTTGCCGACGCTGCGGAGAGCAGGGCGGCGATGCGCTCCAATGTGGCGCGAGAGTAGACTGTCCCCGAGGGATTGTTGGGGGAGTTGACGATGATGCCTTTAGTGTGCGCGTTCAAGGCTTTTTCCAGCGCGTCGAGGTCGGGCGCGAAGGTTGCGGCGTCGAAGGGGACGACCACGGGGGTGGCGCCTGCCGCCTTGACGAACACCGAGTACTCGGGGAAGAAGGGGGCAAGCAGTATGAATTCGTCCCCCGGCTCCGAAAGCGCGTTCAGGGTGATGGTGAGAGAAGCCGCCGCGCCGCAGGTCATGTAAATGAAGTCGGGCGACACGCCTGCGCCGAAGCGCGCGTTTATGCTGTCCGCCACGGCGCGCCTGACGTCGGCGTCGCCCTGCGCGGAGGTGTAGCCGTGCAAAACGGTGTTGTCAGGGAGGGCGAGCAGCTTTTCCGCCGCCGCTTTGACCCCGTCCGGAGCAGGGACGTTGGGGTTGCCGAGAGAGAAGTCGTACACTTTGTCCGCGCCGACCTCCGCCGCTCTCTTTTTGCCGAACTCGAAAAGATCTCTTATGACGGAGCGGTGACTGCCCAGTTCATACATCTTGCTATTGAACATTATTGCCTCCGTTTTCGCGCCGCGCGGCGCGCTTTTGACCATATGATTATAATACTTTCCTCCTCCGATATCAAATGTTTTCGCGCGGTCGGGGGTTGCGTTTCCCGTCGGGAGAGGAGTATAATCCGAGAGGAGGCGCTTATGGAGGACATCGAAAAAAGCGTGGAGCGGCTGGCTGCCGTGATCAAAAATGCGAAGAGGGCGGTGCTGTTCACGGGGGCAGGGTTCTCGGTGCCCAGCGGCATCCCCGATTTCCGCAGCGCCGGAGGAATTTACTCGGGCAGATTTGCAGGGTACAGCGCGGAATATATGCTGTCGCACGAGTGCCTGACCCTGCACCCCAGCCTCTTCTTCGACTTTTACAGGAGCAAGATGCTCTATCCGAATGCGAAGCCCAACGCCGCGCACCTCTATTTCGCGCGTGCCGAAAGGGAGGGGAAACTGCTTTCCGTGGTCACACAGAACATAGACGGACTGCATCAGGCGGCAGGCTCCGAAAGAGTTTGGGAGTTGCACGGCAGCGTCAAGCGTAACAGATGCGACCGCTGCGGAAAAGGCTACGACGAGCAGTTCATTCTGCGGTCGAAGGGGGTGCCGAAGTGCCCGGAATGCGGAGGCACGGTGCGCCCCTGCGTGGTGCTCTACGGCGAAAACCTGGACTCCGACGTGCTGGACGGAGCAGTCGCGGACATCTCCCGAGCGGACGTCCTCATCATTGCCGGGACCTCGCTCGCGGTCTATCCTGCGGCGGCGCTCCCCGACTGCTTCAACGGGAAAGAACTGGTGCTCGTCAACAAAACTCCGACCGCGCGCGACGGCATTGCGACGCTCACCGTTTACGGCGACGTCGCCGAGATCGCGGAGAGGCTGGGAAAGATGTAACACGGGTTTTAATATGCAAAAAACGGCGTTAAACGCCGCTTTTTGTCATTTATCGGAGAATACAGCAAATGCGCTAGTTACGCTTCGGAAGTGTGTTTTTTGCGTTTCGGACATCTCTTTTAAGAGGGGGCGGGAGTCATCATATGACGGTCACGCTCTTTGCCAGATTGCGCGGCTTGTCGGGGTCGAGCCCCAGTTTTTCGGCGGTGGCGAGCGCCAGCCGCTGCAAGGGTATCACGGCTGCTATCGGGGAGAGGAGGCAGTCGTCCGGATCGGGGAGGGTGTAGGTGATGTCCGCGCCTACGTCCCCGACGGAAGAGTAGGCGAACACGCGCGTCCCTCTTGCGCGCAGTTCGCTCACCGCCGCGCGCATCCTGACCGCAGACGCTGCGTCCGTGACGACCGCCACCGCCGCGCTTTCCGCGTCCGCAAGGGCGATGGGTCCGTGTTTGAGTTCGCTTGCGGCGTAGGCTTCCGCGGTGCGGCAGGTGACTTCCTTGAATTTTAGCGCGCCCTCTTTCGCCGTCACGAGGTCCAACCCTTTGCCGATGAAGAACAGCTTTTCCCGTTCGCGGCGGAGGGAGGGCAGAGGCAAAGCGAGCGCGCTTTTGCAGGCTGCGATCAGGGACGCTACGCTGTCTTCCTCTCCGCCCGAGCCTTCCGCGGCTTTTGCGAGCAGCCACAGCGCAAGGAGCTGACTGCAATAACTCTTTGTCGCCGCCACGGCTATCTCCGCTCCGGCGCGCAGGAAAAGGCGTCCGTCCGCCGCCATGGCAGCCGAGCTCCCTTCGCAGTTGGTGACGGCAAGGGTGTACGCTCCCTTTTTCTTGCTCTCGTTCAGCACGCGTAGGGTATCGGCGGTTTCGCCGCTCTGGGTGACGAAGACGGAGAATGTATCCTTGCCCGAAAAGCGCAGTTCTTCCGCCTCTCCGGAGGGGAGGGCGCGGCAGGGGATGCCCGTCAGCCTTTCAAGCACCTCGCGCCCGTATAAGCAGGCGTGATACGCCGTGCCGCAGCCGAACAGCTCTATGCGGCTTGCCTTTTTAAGGCGCGCAACAGCTTCCTCGCGGTCGGGAAAAGCGTTCGTAAAGGAGGACCAAGCGGCGGAAAGCGAGGAAGGTATCTCCGCTATTTCGTCGCGCATATGGCAGTCGCTCGCGCGCACGGGACGAACGTCTATCTCGCGCGCCCTGTCCGCTTTGCCGCAAGGCGTGCGGAGCTCCGCTCCGTTCGGGGAGAGCACGGCGCATTCTCCGTCGCGGAGCACGGTCACGTGTTTTGCATAGGGGGCGAGGGCGGTCATGTCGCTTGCCGCAAAACATTCGCCGTTGCCCTCCGCGATGACGAGCGCGGCGCCGCGGCGGTAGCAGTATATCCTGTCCTCTCCCTCGACGACGGCGAGCACGGTCATCGCTCCGTGGGCGCGTTCCGCTACGCGCAGCAGCCTGTCGCACATATCGCCGCTCTCCGCCGCCAGCATGTGGGCGAGCAGTTCGCTGTCCGTTTGGGAGGCGAGGGGAACGCCTGCTTTCACGAGTTCGCGGCGCAATTCTTCCTGATTTTCTATGACGCCGTTGTGCACCAGCGCGATCCTGCCGTCGAAGGAGAGGTGAGGGTGCGCGTTTTCGGCGCAGGGTGCGCCGTGGGTCGCCCAGCGAGTATGCCCTATGCCCGTGTGCGCTTTGGATGAGGGGAGCATTTCCGCGAGCGCGGACACTCTGCCTCCGCATTTACATACGGTGAGTTTTTTGCCGACCAGCGCGACTCCTGCGCTGTCGTAGCCGCGATATTCCAGCGCGGCGAGCCCGGAGAGCAAAACTTTCGCGGCGCGGCGGCGCCCCGTGTAACCGATGATCCCACACATAACTACCTCCGAATGTCCGATACGACAATATATGAAAAAAGCGCGGCGCGCGCCCCGAGCGGAAGAAAGTGTTCCCGACATTGACTTTCGGAGGAAAATTTGCTAAAATATCCCGGTAAATGCGCGGACGTGCGCGATACGCGCCGCCGCAGGATAAGAGGCGCATAGGCGCATATGAGGTGAATATGAACAATTCCAACACCAAGGAGATCGCGGAAAGGCTCAAAGGGCTGCGCGAAATGATGGAGATATCCGTCCCCGAAATGGCGGAGGCGGCAGGCGTGGACGAGAAGACCTATCTCGCCTATGAGAACGGCGAAAAGGATTTTTCGGTCACTTTTTTGTATAACTGCGCAGGGCGGTTCGGCGTGGACGTGACCGCGCTGCTCACGGGATACACTCCCACGCTGTCGTCGTACAGCATAGTGCGCGCAGGGCAGGGAGTCCTCACCGAACGCAGGCACTCTTTCAGCTATCAGCACCTGGCGCAGAACTTCCGCGGCAGGACGGCGGAACCCTTCTTCGTCACCGCGCCGTACGTCAAAGGCGCGGAGGACAAGCCCATACCTCTGTCCGCTCACAAGGGGCAGGAGATGGACTATATCCTGACGGGCAGCCTGATGGTCAATGTCGCAGGGAACGTGGACGTGCTCCGTCCCGGCGACACGATATATTACGACAGCGGTCAGCCCCACGGCATGATAGCGGTGGACGGCGCCCCCTGCACCTTCCTTGCGGTGGTGTTGAAGCCCGAGGAAAAGTGAGCGCTTCGCCCGATACGGGGCGACAAGAAAAGGAGAGGATCATGTCACGTTACAACGACGGCAGATCGCGCACGGCGGAGGAGTTCGTCATCAGGACGGGCGACCTCCGTCTTTCCGTATTGTCGGAAAGGATATTGCGCGTAGAAAGGAGCAAAGACGGCGTGTTCACCGACGCGCCCACGCAGACGGTGGTGAACAGGTCTTTTTCAAAACCGCAGTTTGAAGTGAACGAAACGGCGGATAAAGTGTGTATTACGACAAGAAGCACGCAATTTATCGTAGACAAAAAGACGCTTGCGACGGAGTGTGTGTCGGGAGGGAAAAGAGTGTGTCCTTCCGCGCGCACCAATCTCGGAGGCACGGCGCGCACGCTGGACGGGACGTTCGGCGTGGTGCGCATGAAAAAGAACGGTAAGGGCAAGGATATGTTCTTTTTCGCCAACATCAGAAGCGGCGTGATGTCCTCGAACGGCGTTGCCGAATTGGACGATTCGCACTCTTTCACCTTGCAGCCGGACGGCTCCGTCGCGCCGCGCAAAGAGGGCGTTGCGGACAAGTACGTTTTCGCGTTCGGCAGGGATTTTTCGGGCGGACTCAAAGAGTGGTACGAACTGACGGGGCACACTCCGTTGCTGCCCAAATACGCCCTCGGAAACTGGTGGTCGCGCTATCACGCCTACACGCAGGAGGAATATCTCGCGCTCATGGACGAGTTCGCGAAGAGGGATATCCCGTTGACGGTCGCCACGATAGACATGGACTGGCACATCGTTGACGGCGTGCCGGAAGAGTTCAAGCCCCACAATCCCACTCAATGCGCGGGCTGGACGGGGTACACCTTCAACAAGGAGCTCTTCCCCGACCACAAACTCTTTTTCGCGGAACTGAAAAAGAGGGGGCTCGCCGTCACCATGAACCTGCATCCGCGCGACGGCGTGAGATACTACGAGGAGCAGTATCCCGAGATGGCGCGCGCCTGCGGCATAGACCCGTCCACCAAGCAGACGGTGGAGTTCGACCTCACCGACGAGAAGTTCCGTGAGGCGTACTTCCGCATCCTCCACCACCCGTACGAGGCGGAGGGGGTGGATTTCTGGTGGATAGACTGGCAGCAGGGCACCAAGTCCAAAATGAAAGGGCTGGACCCCCTTTGGCTGCTCAACCATTATCACACCGAAGACATCTGCCGCGACGGCAAACGCGGCATCATACTTTCCCGTTACGCCGGACCGGGTTCGCACCGCTATCCTTTGGGTTTCTCGGGGGACACCGTGGTGTGCTGGAAGAGCCTGAAACTGCAACCGTGGTTCACCGCGCTCGCGACCAACGTGGGCTATACGTGGTGGTCGCACGACATAGGCGGACATATGTTCGGAAAAGGGGACCCGGAGCTTTACGTCAGGTGGTTGCAATTCGGCGTTTTCTCGCCTATCGACAGGCTGCATTCCACCAAGAACGGGATCTCGAAAGAACCGTGGCTGTACGGTGAAGAGGCGGAAAAGATAGCGGCGGACTTCATGCGCCTGCGCCACCGCCTGCTTCCCTATCTCTACACCGCCAACGTGCGCACGGCGGAGGAGGGGATACCCCTCTGCGCGCCCATGTACTACGGCTGGGACAGCCCGTTCGCCTTCGACGCGAAGAACGAATATACCTTCGGGTCGGAACTTCTGGTCGCGCCCGTGGTCACCAAAGCGAAGAGGGACGGCAGCGCGCGCACGAAAGTCTGGTTCCCGAAAGGGATGTGGACGGACTTTTTCACGGGGGAGGTCTATCACGGGGAACGCCTTGCCGTGTTGAAGAGCCCGTTCGACCGCATCCCCGTCTTTGCGAAAGAAGGGGCGATCGTCCCCATGCTCGCGGCAAGAGAGGGCAACTCGCAGCTGTTCGACGCGCTGGAAGTCAGGGTGTTCAAAGGGGACGGCGAGTACACCATGTATGACGAAACGGGCAGTATATCCTTCCGCACGAGGACGGAGGGCAATGTCACGCATTTTGACATAAAACCGAGTTCCGACTGCGTAACAAAGAGGATAAAAGTCGTTTTCTGCAATTACGGCGACGTCAAATTCACCGTGCCCGAGCGGCTTTCGTCCGCAGGCAACGCGGTGGAAGTGCCGTGCAGGGAGATGACCGTAGTCGCGGAGGAGATACCCGTCGGGAAGGAAAAGGAGGAGTGACCGCCGCATCGGTTTTCCGTTTGTGCGCAGCATGAAGCACGAAAAGAGCCGTCCTGAATGGGCGGCTTTCGCATTTTGCGGAGGTTTGTCTGGTCGTCCGCAAAAAGACAAGGCGCTGTGACCCCAATATGTTGCGCAGGGACGGGGAGGAGGAACGGAATTTATTTTTGAGGCAAAAATCGCTTGACAGTGTTTGTTTTGTTTAATATCATATTTAAGCGTCTGTACGCAGGCGTATGCGGATATTGTTGTAAGCGCGAACTAGCCCCTCGCCTTGCAGTCTATATATACGAATACACACGAAAATTTTGGAGGTCTGTATGGCTAAGGATTTGTCCGCAATGGCAAACAACAATAAGTCTTACATGGCAAAACCCGGCGAAGTGGAGAGCAAGTGGTACGTCGTCGACGCCACCGATATGGTGCTCGGACGTCTGGCTTCTCAGGTTGCCGCCATTTTGAAGGGCAAGAACAAACCCGAATATACTCCCCACGTCGACTGCGGTGACCATGTCATCGTCATCAATTGCGCAAAGGTGGCTCTCACCGGCAAGAAACTCGAGCAGAAATACTATCGCTATCACACCGGCTACATCGGCGGTCTGAAAGAAGTGCAGTACAAGAAGCTCATGAACGAGAAGCCCGAGTTCGCCGTCTATAAGGCGGTCAAGGGTATGCTCCCCAAGAACTCTCTCGGCAGAGATATGCTCAAAAAGCTCCGCGTCTACGCCGGCAGCGAGCATGATCATCAGGCACAGCGTCCCGTCGCGCTGGAACTGAAATAAGGTGAGGTGTGAATATGGCTACCAAGAAAACCGTTAAGAAGAAAGTTCAATATCTCGGCACCGGCAGAAGGAAGACCGCCATCGCGCGCGTCCGCCTCATCCCCGGCGAGGGCAACATCACCATCAACAAGCGCACCTTCGAGGATTACTTCCCCCTCGACACCATGCGCCTCATCGTCAATCAGCCCCTGGAAGCCGTCAGCGCAACGGATAAGTTCGACGTCATCGTCAACGTCCGCGGCGGCGGTATGACCGGGCAGGCAGGCGCGATCCGTCACGGCATCGCCCGTGCGCTCTGCGTTTGCGACAAGGAAGCGTATCGCTCCATCCTCAAAAAAGCAGGCTACCTGAAGCGCGACCCCAGACAGAAAGAACGCAAGAAGTATGGGTTGCATAAGGCGCGCAAAGCCCCCCAATTCTCCAAACGCTGACATCACTATTTGGCGAATTGCTTTGTCAGAGCCGCCCTCGCAAACAGTCATGTACAACAAGTACACTCCTGTCTGCTCGGGCGGCTCTTTCGCGCACTTCATCCAAATATTGATGTCAGCTGTTTCGGTCTTTGAACGAGTTGCCGTTCGCACCGATTTTTGCGCACAACTTTGTCAGCACCCCTCTTTCGGTTCGTTACGTACGATATAGTACGCGCCTCACCGAAAGAGGGGTGCTTTCGCGTTCTGCATTCAAATATCGCGGTTATCCGCTGACATCACTACGGGGTCCCCGGGCGAAAATCTTTGATTTTCGGCTGGGGCAAAACTCGGGGTCCCCGTCGCGAAATCTCCGATTTCGGGATGGGGTTTAGTCGGGGTCCCCACGGAAAAATCTTCGATTTTATCGTGGGGCTAATTTCGTGGTCCCCGATATGTCCCAAGGCGTTTTGGATTTAGGGCGGCGCAGGCAATCGGGAGATGTTTGGACACTTGGGGACGTGTTTGATTTGTCCAATTTTTGGACAAAACAAGCCCGTCCCCAACTGTCCAATTTTTGGACAAAACAAGCCCGTCCCCAAGTGTCTAAAATGAGGAACGTCCCCATTTGTTCATTTTATATTCTCCGGGTTCGCCGTGAACTTTGGGCGAGGGCATTTTCCCCTTCGCTAAACTTTATAAAATCTGAGAGTGTTGTTGAAAAGATAGAAAACACTTGACGTAATGGGGGGGGGGTAGGTTATAACTGTAAATATAAAGGTGCGGCTATGAATAGCCGAGAAAGGGGGAAAATATGGGGAAAAGGATGTCGGCGTTGTTGCTGGTTTTGGCGGTCGTTGCGTGCGCTGCGATAGGGCTTGCTGCTTGCAACGAGGGAGGAATGGCTGGCACCGGCGGAAACGACACGCAGGGCGGAGCGGGTGACAAGATCTTTACCGAGGGAAAAACTGCGCGGGAGATACAAGATGCAATGATGGCTTCGTCGGGTTATATCATTACCGGCAATGAGTCTGTGGGTGTACTTTATGTTGATGACAATAATTGCCGGGTATTCTCTGTCGGAATAGAAACACTTTATACCTATGAGGACGGTGTCTATTACCGCTTGGTTTACGACGCAAACGATGCGTCAAACATAAGGGCGGAGAAAAAAACGTTCGAGCAGGCTATTGAAGACTCCGATGTATCTCCCGAAAAGGGGATCGCGGGGGTGATGCGGCTCAATTTCGAGTTTCATTCTCAATTGATCTACATTTTAATGACTGATGAAGACGGAAGAATAGTGCTTGATGACGAGCTTGCAGGGCTTGCGTTTCCCGGATATATTGCGGGGAGTGGTCGCGTCATCCTTTCGGGCACGACACTTACCATAGGGTACGAATGCCTTGTCAACGGAGAAAAAACTCCGACGGAGTTGACCATCAGTCAGGTTAACAACGTTAAATTTGCGCCCTCCGCGGAAATACTTGCGCTTAAAGCGGAAGCAGAGTGGTGTTAATCGCCTCTCTCTAAACAGATAAACTTTCAGTCTTCCCGTCCGTATGGGGCGGGGTTATTTCAGCAGGACATAGGCGCAGGCGGCGACGGCTTCCGCGTTGCCGATATCTCCCACTCCCTCGTTGGTGGTGGCTGTGATGCCTATCTTGTCGGAGGGCAGTGCGAGCGCCTGCGCCATGCGCGTGCGCATCCTGTCCACATGAGGGGCTATGACCGGCTTTTCCGCGATGATGCACACGGAAAGACTTGCGGCGGAGCGTCCTTTGGCGTGCATGATCTTCAACACGCCTTTGAGCAGTTTCATGCTGTCCGCCCCGTCGTACTTGGGGTCGTCCACGGGATAGAGATGCCCGATGTCCTTTTCGCCAAGCGCGGAGAGGATGGCGTCCATCACCGCGTGCACCGCGACGTCGCCGTCCGAGTGCGCCACGAAGGAGTAAGGGCAGGGGATGCGTTCCCCGAGCAGCTTTATGCCTTTGCCCTCTTGCAGGCGGTGTATGTCGTAGCCGAACCCCACCAGAGAGGTGCGAAGATCCTCTTTGACGGTTATCTTTACGTTTTTGGGGTCGCCGTCCGTCACCGAAACCGCCCCTTCCGTGTAGCGGTGGACCACGGTGAAGTCGTCCAGGCAGTCCTCTTCACAGAGGGAATACGCTCTTTCGACGCGTTCGCGCGCGAAGCCGGCAGGCGTCTGCACCCGTCGGTAGTCGGTGCGGTCCAACGGTTCGGGCACTCCACCCGTCACGCGCAGGATGTTGTCGGTGAAAGGCAGCACGGGAATGCACGCTCCCGTGGCTTCCGCTCCGCGAATGACCCGTTCTATGAGCGCGCGCGACACGAAGGGCCTCGCCCCGTCGTGGATGAGCACCAGGTCGCATTCCTCATCCAGCGCCTGCAAGCCGTATTTCACCGTTTTGGTGCGGCTCGCGCCGCCGCGAGTGAGAGTCACGCGCCTGTCTTCGTCCAAATGCGCCGCCGCAAGACTGTCCAAAAACTCGTCCGCCGAGTCCGTGTCCACAGCAATGATGACGCGCCTGACCTCGGGAAAGGCAAGGAAAGGTTTCACCGCTTCGACCAGCACGCAGGAGGAACCGCACGGTTCCAGCAATTTGTTTTCTTTTCCGTAGCGCAGACCTGAACCGCCTGCCGCAATGACGACGTTGATGTGAGCCATAACCACCTGTCGCGCGGTCGCGTATGTGCGTGTGCGCGTCAAAAATATTATAGCGGCGCCGCGCCGCGTTTTCAAGAGGGACTTTCGCGAGTGAGGGTGGGGTTTTATTTACACTCATTAAAAGACGGGACAACGCGCACCTGTACACGCCGCGTGCTTATTCGGGGCGTGCTTTATCCGGGACAAACGGGGACGGGGTAAAAATGTTCAAATGTGGGCAGGCAACGCCCTCATTTGAACATTTGCGCCCCCAAGCCCCACCGCAGGTGGGGACCCCGGCTTTACCCCGTCCCCTATTGTCCCAACGCGTTCCTGTTTTCCGTATAACGTGAAGCATGAGCGAGCGTGCTTGAACACACTTCACGCCCATTCGAAGACGGAATAAATACTCTATTTCTCACGTGCACTCTTTCGGGGCGTGCTTGGTATTTAATTTATACTTGTTCAAGGACGGTTCAACGCGCCGCTCAGCCAAACTTGCACCGTGGGCGAGCATTCGCCCACGCTTGCAAGTCGCGGCGCGGATCTGCGACCTCGCAAGCTAGACGAAAATTTAAGTAAACACGGGCTCGGTGCGCGTCGAGTCGCCCTCCTCGCCCCACGAGCGACGTTTAGCGAATACTGTTCGCCGCTTGATTATGTCAGTGCGATAAACAAACTTTTTCAAGAGGTGTTTTTCATAAAGGCGCACCGCCTGCGCCTTTATGAAAAAGTGAGTTCCGCATTTTAGGAGGATTGTCCTCTATTCCGAGTGGGGGAGGAGTCCCGAATGGGGCTCCCCACAAAATGCATGCATTTTGTGGGGTCCCCGGGGAGGAGGGGGGCTGTACTCCCATGTCAGGGGACGAAACCCCAATTAACCTTTATTTTCCACGCGCACTAATTTAGAGTGTTCTTGCTTGATCCGGGACAAATGGGGACGGGGTAAAAATGTCCAATGAGGGACACGTTTTGTCCCACATTGGACATTTGCGCACCCAAACCCCACAAGTGGGTACCCCGGATGCAGCCCCAGCCGAAAATCAAGGATTTTCGCCCGGGGACCCCGATTTACCCCGTCCCCGTTGTGTCCCAATGCGTTCCTGTTTCGGTATAACGTGAAGCATGAGCGCAAGTAAATCACACGCGCTCCGCAGGGGAGCGCGTGTTAAAATAAGTTCGCGGAATGGTGGCGTCAGGGCATTATGCGGTACATCTCGCAGGCGGAGCGTTTGGTCTGTTTTTCGTCCACGTTCAGGACCTCGAAGGTGAGGGAATCGTTGCCGAAAGACACGGTGACAATATCGCCGGGTTTGACTTCTTTTGCCGGTTTCACGGTTTTGCCGTTTATCTCTATGCGTCCGCCGGAGCAGGCTTCCGCCGCGACGGTGCGCCTTTTTATGACGCGCGAAACTTTGAGAAATTTGTCTATCCTCATGTTTTCACCTTTTATTCGGGGGCTTCTTCCGCTCGCACGGGTGGAGCGCGGAAAAAATCCCGAAATTCTCCGTTTTTCTTTTGCAAGCGGTTGACAGACTTGCAAAACGCCGATATAATAGGAAAATGCGCAATAATGCTTATTCCTGCCCTCGAAATCCCGTATTTTGGGGGTAGGGGGTTATATCTAACGGCGTTAGTATAGCGCAGAGCAACAAAAAAAACAAGTGCTTTCCGCGAAAGACGGTTTTTTGAAAAAAATTTTTGCGGGGAACAAAATCGGTAATTTCAAGGAGTAAGACATGTCCCAAAGAATTCACAAGGTCATGTACGGAAACACCGAGCGTCAGGATTTTTCGAAGATCAAGGACGTCTTGGACATTCCGTATCTCATCGAGGTGCAGAAGGATTCCTATCAGAACTTCATCCATGACGGGATCAGGGAAGTTTTCAGGGATTATTCTCCCATCGTGGACTTCGCCGGCAAGCTGAAGCTGGAGTTCCTTTCCCACTCTCTCGAGGGCGAACCGAAGTATTCCGTCAAGGAATGCAAAAACCGCGACACCACTTACGCGCTGCCTTTGCGCGTCAAGACCCGACTGACCAATCAGGAAACGGGCGAGGTGGTGGAGCAGGAAGTGTTCATGGGCGATTTTCCGCTCATGACGGACTCCGGTTCTTTCATCATCAACGGGGCGGAGCGCGTCATCGTCAGTCAGCTGGTGAGGAGCCCGGGCGTGTACAGCGAGAAGTCGCTTGACCGCAACGGCAATCCGCGTTATAAGACCACCGTCATCCCCAACAGGGGCGCATGGCTGGAATTCGAGCAGGATCAGAACGACGTCCAGTGGGTGCACGTGGACCGCACCAGGAAGATCACGTCCACCACGCTGCTGCGTGCGCTCGGTTACGGCACCGACGACGAGCTTGCGGAGCTGTTCGGCGGCGACGAGATGATGGCAGCCACTTGCAGGAAGGACGCCGATTGCAAGAGCGTCGAAGACGGCAAGAAGGATCTGTTCAAGCGTCTGCGTCCGGGCGAAGTGCCCACCATCGAAGGCGCGGACATCCTCATCAACAACACCTTCTTCGAATACAAGAAGTACGACCTCGCAAGAGTCGGCAGATATAAGTATAACAAGAAGCTCTCCATCGCAAACCGCATAGAGGGCAACGAGCTCGCTCGCGACGTCGTGGATCCTTCCACCGGCGAGATCTTGCTGGAAAAGGGTGCAAGACCCACCGAAGAGCAGGCGAAGAAGATACAGAACAGCGGCGTCAACGAAGTGTGGCTGGCGTATCGCGACTCGGACGGCGTTGCCAGAGAGTATAAAGCCATCGGCAACAACACCGTGGACCTGGATGCGTTCGTGGAGTGCGAACCCCGTGCGCTGGGCGTCATGGAAAAGGTGTATTATCCCACTCTCAAAAACTTCCTCGAAACTTACACCGATCGTGACGAGCTGCTCCTCGCGATAAAGGCGAACGTGGACGACCTGGTGTATAAGCACATCACCACGGACGACATCGTGGCGACGGTCAGCTACAACCTCGGGCTCCGCCTCGGGTTCGGCACCTGCGACGACATCGACCACCTGAGCAACAGGCGCGTGCGTCCCGTGGGCGAGCTGCTGCAAAATCAGTTCCGCATCGGCGTTTCCCGTCTGGAACGCGTCATAAAGGAGAGGATGGCTTCTGCGCAGGATTCTGCGGAGATCACCCCTCAAAACCTCATCAACATCCGTCCCGTGACCAGCGCGGTGAAGGAGTTCTTCGGCTCCTCTCAGCTCAGTCAGTTCATGGATCAGCCCAACCCCATTGCGGAGCTCACCCACAAGAGGAAGCTCTCCGCACTCGGTCCCGGCGGTCTGAACCGCGAGAGAGCGAGCTTCGAAGTGCGTGACGTTCACCACTCCCACTACGGACGCCTTTGCCCCATCGAAACGCCGGAAGGTCAGAACATAGGGCTCATATCCTCCCTCTCGACCTATGCGCGCGTCAACGAGTACGGCTTTATGGAGTCGCCCTACCGCAAGATAGACAAGGCGACCGGCGTGGTCACCGACGAAGTGGTGTACATGACCGCGGACGAAGAGGATAAATACGTTGTCGCACAGGCTAACGAGGAACTGGACGAGGAGAGCAAGTTCGTGCGCGAACGCGTCACCTGCCGTATCAGGAGCGACATCCGCGAGGTGCCGAGGGAACAGGTCGACTACATGGACGTGTCCCCCAAACAGCTGGTTTCCATCGCGACCGCGCTCATCCCCTTCCTTGAAAACGACGACACCAACCGTGCGTTGATGGGCTCCAACATGCAGCGTCAGGCGGTGCCTCTCCTCAAACCCGAGGCTCCCATGATCGCCACGGGCGTGGAGCACAGGATAGCCTACGACAGCGGCGCGCTCAAACTCGCAAAACGCGACGGTTTCGTCAAGTATGTGGACTCCGACCGCATAATCGTCGAGGCGGAGGACGGCACCACGGACGAGTACGTGATGTCCAAGTTCGAGCGCAGCAACCAGTCCACTTGCATCAACCAGCATCCCGTCGTCGCGAAGGGCGACAGAGTGTACGCCGAGGTCAGAGAGAACGGCAAAGTCGTGCGTGAAGCCACCGTGCTCGCGGACGGTCCCGCGACCGATCACGGCGAACTCGCTCTGGGCAGGAACATTCTGGTCGGGTTCATGAGCTGGGAAGGCTATAACTACGAGGACGCCATCCTCATCAGCGAGGATCTGGTCAAGGACGACGTGTTCACCTCCATCCACATCGAGGAGCACGAGATAGAAGCGCGCGACACCAAGCTCGGCGAAGAGCAGATCACGCGCGACATACCTAACCTTTCCGAGGACGCGTTCAAGAATCTGGACGAGGACGGCATAGTGCGCGTGGGCGCGGAAGTCCACAGCGGCGATATCCTCGTCGGCAAAGTCACCCCCAAGGGCGAAACCGAACTCACCCCCGAGGAAAGACTGCTTCGCGCGGTGCTGGGCGACAAGAGCAGGGATGTGCGCGACACCTCCCTCCGCGTGCCCAACGGCGAAGGCGGCATAGTGGTGGACGTCAAGGTGTTCACCAGAAAGAACCGCGACGAGCTCAGCCCCGGCGTCGAGAAACTTGTGCGCGTCTACATCGCACAGAAGAGAAAGATCTCCGTCGGCGACAAGATGGCGGGCCGTCACGGCAACAAGGGCGTCATCTCCCGCGTGCTGCCCAAAGAGGATATGCCTTTCCTGGCGGACGGCACTCCTCTCCAAATAGTGCTCAACCCCCTCGGCGTGCCTTCCCGAATGAACATAGGGCAGGTGCTTGAAGTCCACCTCGGCCTGGTCGCCAATATGCTGGGCTGGAAGGTCGCGACTCCCGTTTTCGACGGCGCTGACGAGCAGGACATCAAGAAGCTGTTCGGAGAGTGCGGCATAGTCAACGAGCAGGGCAAAGTGGACGGCAAGATCAAGCTGTACGACGGCAGAACGGGCGAACCTTTCGAGAACCCCGTCACCGTCGGGTACATGTACATGCTCAAACTGCATCACCTCGTCGACGACAAGATCCACGCAAGGAGCATCGGACCTTACAGTCTGGTCACGCAGCAGCCTCTCGGCGGCAAGGCGCAGTTTGGCGGACAGCGTTTCGGCGAAATGGAAGTCTGGGCGCTCGAAGCGTACGGCGCGGCGAATATGTTGCAGGAGATCCTCACCGTCAAGTCCGACGACGTGGTGGGCAGGGTGAAGACCTACGAGTCCATAGTCAAGGGCAACAACATCTCCGAGCCCGGCATCCCCGAGTCCTTCAAGGTGTTGGTCAAGGAATTGCAGGCGCTCGCCCTCGACGTCAAGGTGCTCACCGAGGATCGCGACGAAGTGAAACTGCGCGATTACTCCGATGAGGAGATGGACTTCGACACCCCCGTCATCAAGCGCGACGACGACCTCAAAGAGGTGGATATCCTCGGCGACGGGCTGCTCGAAGGCTTTGCAAAGAGCAATTCCGACATGGATATGTTCGACACCGGCGCGGACGACGATGATGACATTTTCAGCGCGCTCACCGGCTCCGCATCCGGCAATGCGTTCGACATCTTCGGCACGAACGATAATGCCGACGATGAGCAATAAGGAGGTCCCGTAAATGTACGAACTCAGCAATTTCGACGCAATACAGATCGGTATCGCCTCTCCCGAGAAGATCAGGGAATGGTCTTACGGCGAGGTCACCAAACCCGAAACCATAAATTACCGCACCCAAAAACCCGAACGCGACGGTCTGTTCTGTGAAAAGATATTCGGACCCACGCGCGACTGGGAATGCCATTGCGGCAGATATAAGAGAGTCCGCTACAAGGGCGTCATCTGCGAAAAGTGCGGTGTGGAAGTCACCAAGAGCAAGGTCCGCCGCGAGAGAATGGGGCACATCGAACTCGCGACCCCCGTTTCGCACATCTGGTATTTCCGCGGCGTGCCGTCCAGGATCAGTCTGCTTCTGGACATCTCCCCCAAGGACCTCGAACAGGTGCTGTACTTTGTCGCGTTCATCGTGCTCGATCCCGGCAAAGTGACCGAGATCAAGAAAAAACAGGTCATCACGGACAAGGAGTACCGCGATCTTCTGGACAAGTATAAGCCCGAGGATTTCAGAGTCGGCATGGGCGCGGAAGCCATCAAGGAACTGCTCATGGAGATAGACCTCGAGCGCGACAGTGCGGAGCTCAAAGACATCATCGCCAACAGCACCCAGCAAAAGAGGGCGCGCGCCATCAAGCGCTTGGAGATAGTGGAAGCGTTCCGCATCAGCGGCAACCGTCCCGAGTGGATGATACTCGACGTGCTGCCCGTGCTTCCGCCTGACCTGCGCCCCATGGTGCAACTGGACGGCGGCAGGTTCGCGACCTCCGACCTCAACGACCTGTACCGCAGGGTCATCAACCGCAACAACCGTCTTAAAAAGCTCAAAGAGCTGGGCGCGCCCGACATCATCGTCCGCAACGAGAAGCGTATGCTCCAAGAGGCGGTGGACGCTCTCATCGACAACGGCAGAAGAGGCAAGGCGGTCAGCGGTCCCGGCAACAGGGACCTCAAGTCCCTCTCCGGTCTGCTGCGCGGCAAACAGGGCAGATTCAGGCAGAACCTCCTCGGTAAACGCGTGGACTATTCCGGACGTTCCGTTATCGTCGTAGGTCCCGAACTCAAACTTTATCAGTGCGGTTTGCCCAAAGAAATGGCGCTTGAGCTGTTCAAGCCCTTCATAATGAAAAAATTGGTGGAGCAGAACCTCTGCCACAACGTCAAGACCGCGAAGCGTTTCGTGGACACCGGGAAGAACCAGGTGTGGGACATCCTGGAAGAGATAATCAAGGACCATCCCGTCCTGCTCAACCGCGCTCCCACGCTGCACCGTCTGGGCATCCAGGCGTTCGAGCCCGTCCTGGTCGAGGGCAGAGCGATCAAGCTGCACCCCCTCGCCTGCGGCGCGTTCAACGCTGACTTCGACGGCGACCAGATGGCAGTCCACGTGCCGCTTTCCATCGAATCGCAGGTGGAAGCGCGCATCCTGATGCTGTGCACCAACAACATCCTCAAACTCTCCGACGGCAAACCCATCGTGTCCCCGACGCAGGACATGGTCATCGGCTCCTATTACCTCACCATCATCCGCCCCGGCGACAAGGGCGAAGGCAAGATGTTCAGCTCCTTCGACGAGGCGCTCATGGCGTATCAGGACGGCGATGTGACCTTGCAGTCTTTGGTGTGGATACGCACTCCCTATACGCGTGAGGACGGCTCCGTCGGCACCCGTATGCTGCACACCACGGTGGGTCGTTGCATCTTCAACTCCAACCTGCCGCAGGATCTGCAATTCGTCAACCGCCGCGACCCCAGAAACGCCGGTCTGCTGGAACTTGACGGCATCCTGGGCATAGGCGCACGCGTGGACGAAAAACAGTTCGCCGCTCTTGCGGAACTGCTGCGCGGAAAGGATATTACGGACGCGGAGCGCGCGAAGGCGCGCGAGATACTGCGCGAACCCGAGCTCGCGGACGCCAAGGTGGACGCCATCGCAAAGGCGTTCAACGACGCGGCGGACGTGGACGTCGCGGGTGAGGAAACTCACGAGAAGACCCTCCTGCGCAAGCGCATCCTCAAAGTGCTGGGCGAGAAAGCCATGGCAATAGGCAAGAAGCAGCTCTCCCTCATCGTTGACAACTGCTTCAAGTATCACGGAGCCACGGAAACCGCCGCGGTGCTGGACAAGATCAAGGCGCTCGGCTATAAGTACTCCACCATAGGCGCGATCACCGCAAGCGTGTTCGATATGCACATACCTGCCGTGAAGAAGGAGATCATCGCCGAGGCGGAAAACACCATCAAGCGCGTGGAGAAGAACTTCGCAAGAGGTATCCTCACGGAAGACGAGCGTTACCAGACCGTCGTCAAGACCTGGAAGGAAGCCTCCGACAAGGTGGAGCAAGCCCTCGTGGACGGCGCGGAAGACTTCAACCCCATCTGGATGATGGCGAACTCCGGCGCCCGAGGCAACATGGGTCAGATCCGTCAGCTCTCCGGTATGCGCGGTCTTATGGCGGACCCCTCCGGCCGTACGATAGAGCTGCCCGTCAGGGCGTCCTTCCGCGAAGGCCTCTCCGTTTTGGAGTACTTCATTTCCTCCCACGGCGGCAGAAAGGGTCTTGCGGACACCGCTCTTAAAACGGCGGACTCCGGTTACCTCACCAGAAGACTTGTCGACGTGTCCCACGGCGTCATAGTGCGCGAGCAGGATTGCGGCGACAGCAAGGGCATAGACATCACTGCCATAAGCGACGGCAAGAGCGAGATAGAGTGCCTCGCCGACCGTATCGCCGGCAGGTTCACCACCGAAGCGATAAGGCATCCCGTCACCGACGAGGTCATCGTGGAGGCGGACAGCATGATAACCGACGATCAGGCGAAGGAGATAGAGGCTGCCGGCATCAAGAAGGTCACCATCCGTTCCGTCCTGACCTGCAAGACCAAGAACGGCGTGTGCGCCAAGTGCTACGGCAAGAACATGGCGAGCGGACAGCCCGTCAAACTGGGCGAAGCGGTCGGTATCATCGCGGCACAGTCCATCGGTGAACCCGGTACGCAGCTCACCATGAGGACCTTCCACTCCGGCGGCGTCGCGACGGGCGACGACATCACCCAGGGTCTGCCCCGCGTCGAGGAACTCTTCGAAGCGCGCAAGCCCAAGGGACAGGCGGTCATCACCGAGATCTCCGGCGCGGTCGTGGTCGCGGACGACAACCGCACCATCACCGTCACCGGCGAGGACGGGGAGAGCAAGGCTTACTCCATCCCCTTCGGCGCGAAACTCAAAGTGGACACGGGCGACATCATCGAAGCAGGCGATCCGCTCACCGCAGGTTCCATCAACCCCCAGGATATGCTCAAAGTCAAGGGCGTCAAGGGTGTGCAGGAGTACATCACCAAGGAAGTGCAGTCCGCTTACCGCCTCTCCGGCGTCGAGATCAACGACAAGCACATCGAGGTCATAGTGCGTCAGATGCTGCGTAAGGTCATGGTGGAAAATCAGGGCGACACCGAGATGCTCCCCGGTTCTTTGGTGGACATCTTCACCTACGAGGAGGAGAACGAGAAGGCGATCGAGAACGGCGGAGTGCCTGCCAACGCGAGGCGTACGCTGCTCGGCATCACCAAGGCGGCGCTTGCCACCGAGTCCTTCCTTTCCGCGGCGTCCTTCCAGGAAACCGCGCGCGTCCTCACCGAAGCCGCCATCAAGAACAAGGTGGATCCGCTCATCGGGCTCAAAGAGAACGTCATCATCGGCAAGCTCATCCCTGCCGGCACGGGTATGAAGATATACAAGAACATCTCCACCGCGCCTGCGGACACGGATGACGACGACGCCGCAGCGGCGAGCAAAATGATATGAAAGGTTCCGTTCAGAAAAGATATTTCACCTCCGAAAGCGTGACGGAGGGGCATCCCGACAAGGTGTGCGACCAGATCGCCGACGCGATCCTGGACGACATCTTCACGGAAGACCCGTCCGCGCGCGTTGCGGTGGAGGTGTGTGCCACGACGGGCATGGTGATGGTGTTCGGCGAGGTCAGCACCTCGCATTACTGCGACATCCCCGGCATCGTCCGCGGCGTGGTGAAAGACATCGGTTACGACGACAGTTCGCTGGGCTTCGATTACAAGACCTGCGCGGTGCTGTCCTCTTTGGACGAGCAGTCCGCCGACATAGCGCGCGGCGTGGACGAGGCGTCCGATTACGTGGGTTGCGACGAGATAGACAAACTCGGCGCAGGCGACCAGGGCATGATGTTCGGGTGCGCTACGGACGAAACTCCGGAGCTTATGCCCCTGCCCATAATGCTCGCGCACGCGCTCACTCGCAGGCTCACGGAAGCGAGAAAGTCGGGGGAGATCCCCTGGCTCCGCCCCGACGGGAAGGCGCAGGTCACCGTGGAGTACGAGTGCGGCGAGCCCAAGCGCGTGGACGTCGTGGTGCTGTCCACACAGCACAGCGACGACGTGGAACGTCAGGAGCTTGAAAGGGAGATCGTCGAGAAAGTCATAAAGCGCGCGATCCCCGAAAAGTGGTTGGACGGGAACACCAAGATGTACATAAACCCCACCGGCAGGTTCGTCATCGGCGGACCGGCAGGCGACAGCGGCGTGACGGGCAGAAAGATAATCGTGGACACTTACGGCGGTTATTGCCCTCACGGCGGCGGCGCGCTCTCCGGCAAGGACCCCACCAAGGTGGACAGGAGTGGAACTTATATGGCGAGGTACATCTGCAAGAACCTCGTCGCCGCAGGCATCTGCCGCAGGGTGGAATTGCAAGTGGCATACGCCATAGGCAGGGCGCATCCCGTGTCTGTGTATGTGGACACCTTCGGCACGGGAGCGGTGGACGACGCCACGGTGGCAAAGATAGTGTCCGAGGTGTTCGATATGCGTCCGAGGGCTATCATCCGCAGGCTCAAACTCGACCGCCCCATCTACCGCGCGACCGCAAATTACGGTCACTTCGGCAGAGCGGAGTTCAGCTGGGAGAAGACGGACAGGACGGACGAACTCAAAAAAGCCCTCGCAAAATACACGCTGTAAAAAGTAATACGCAGGAAAAAGCAAGGAAGAGCCTTGCTTTTTCTTTCACGTCGGCGGAGGGGCGTCCTCGCGCCGCATAGGTGGATATGGAACTCAAAGGAGAGGTCAGGAACGTGATCTTCCGCAGTGCGGAAACGGGTTATACCGTGCTCGATCTGAAAAGCGAGGACGGCACTTTTACCGTTGTCGGCACTATGCCCCCCGTCAGCGAGGGACAGAACCTGCGCGTGGAAGGGGACTTCAAAACGCGCAGTATGTACGGCAGACAGTTCACCGCCGAGAAGGTGTACGTCAGTTCTCCCTCCAAGCTGGAAGGGATAGTGAGGTTTTTGGGCAGCGGACTCATAAAGGGCATGGGACCGGTCACCGCGCAAGCCGTCGTGGACCGCTACGGCGTGGACACGCTGGAAATGATGAAGTATCCCATCGAGATCGCCAAAGTCAAGGGGATATCCCTGCGCCGCGCGACGGAGTTTTGCATGGAGTACTCCAAATTGCAGAAGATGCAGTCCGCGGTGATGTTCCTCCAACAGCTGGGCATGACCGTCAATCTCGCCCTCAGGATATACCGCGTCTACGGCGACGCCACGGAGGAGAGGGTGCGCAAGAACCCCTATTCTCTCGTTGACGACGTGGACGGGATAGGCTTTCAGACTGCGGACAGGATAGCGGCGGAACTGGGCATCGCGCGCGACAGCGATTACAGGATATGCGCCGCGATCACTTACACTCTGAAAGAAGCGTCCGTGCGCAACGGACATAACTTTTTGCCTGAAAACGAACTTGTTCCGTACGTTGTGACGCTGTTAAGGTCGGATAGCGACGAAACCGAGCGCAGAGTCCGCGACAATATAGAGGACCTTATCATGCTTGGCGACCTCGTGCGTTATGACACGGGGGAGTGCGTAGCGGTGCTCACGAAGGTCAATTACAACGTCGAGCGCAACATCGCGCGCAGGCTCATACGCCTTCAGGCGGAAGCGGCGGATTTCAGGGTGGACACCGACTACGAAGTCGCCGAGTTCGAGAAGGAAGCAGGGTTCGAGTTGCATCCCAATCAGGTGGAGGCGGTGCGCGCCGCTGTGGAGAACGGCTTGCAGATAGTCACCGGAGGTCCCGGGACGGGCAAGACCACCATCGTGAAATGTATCATGCACCTCTTCCGCAATCTCGGTCAGCGCGTGGCGCTTTGCGCGCCCACGGGCAGGGCGGCGAAAAGGCTTTCCGCGGCGACGGGGGAGGAGGCGAAGACCATCCACCGTCTGCTGGAACTGGATTGGAAGGACGGGGACGGACGGTTTGCCTACAACAACGAGCGCAAACTCCCCTTGGACGCCGTCATTGTGGACGAAGTGAGCATGGTGGACGAATACGTGTTCAACGCGCTGCTCTCCGCGCTCGAACGGGGCAGCAGGCTGGTGCTGGTGGGGGACAAGGATCAGCTCGCGTCGGTGGGCGCCGGCAATGTGCTCAGCGACCTCATCAGGTGCGGCAGATTCCCCGTGAGCGAACTCACGCAGATATACCGTCAGTCGGACGACAGCAGGATAGTTGTCAACGCGCACCGCATCAACCGCGGCGAGATGCCGGAGCTGGACAACAAGAGCAGCGACTTTTTCTTTGAGGAAAAGGAGGACTCGGAGTCCATCGCACGCACCACCGCGGACCTTGTGACGCGAAGGCTGCCCGGCTATCTCAAAGTACCTCCCTCTGAGATACAGGTGCTTTGCCCCATGAAAAGGGGGAGCGCAGGGACGGTGACGCTCAACCGCATATTGCAGGAAAAACTCAATCCGCCCTCGCGCGAAAAGAGGGAAGCCAGGCAGAACGACACCCTCTTCCGCGAAGGGGACAAGGTCATGCAGACGCAGAACAATTATCAGCAGGAATGGCTGCAAACCACGGGCGGCACCGTGGAAAAAGGAACGGGCGTATTCAATGGCGACATAGGCGTCATTGAACGCATCGATCCACAGATAATGCAGTTTACCGTGCGTTTTGATGATGATAAAGTGGCGGTTTATCAATATTCCGACATAGAGCAGCTCGCGCTCGCGTACGCCGTCACGATACATAAATCGCAGGGGTGCGAGTTCGACGCCGTGGTCATCGCGCTGGACGCGAACTATATGCTCCAAACGCGCAACCTGCTTTACACCGCCGTCACGCGAGCAAAGAAAACCGTGGTCATAGTGGGGGCGAAAAAGACGGTCGCGAAGATGATAAGGAACAATGAGACCGCACGCAGATACTCCCTGCTCCTCAACCTCATCGAGGAGGAGTGCAGAGGGGAGGTGTTCTGATGAAAGGGGAGCGCTCGGGCAGGATGAAAGAGGCGCTCGGAAGGGCGGCGAAAGCCTTTCTTTCCGCGCTTTACCCCGAGGGGATAACCTGCGACGTGTGCGGAGCGGAACTGGTCGCCGACACCCGTTACACCCTTTGCGCGGATTGCCTTAAACGGATGCCTTTCATCACCGGGCACAGGTGCCTTGTCTGCGGCGTGCCAATAAAAGACGAGGCGGACTACTGCCTGCGCTGTCAACGCACGGAGAGCGCGTTTTCAAAAAACATCTCGCCGCTGAGATACGACGGTGACGCGCGCAAGCTGGTGTATTCGCTCAAATTCGGGAAGAAAAAGTATATCGCCGCTTTGCTCGGGGCGATGATGTCGGACGAGTATATCCGTTCCGGAGAGACGTGCGAAGTGATAGTGCCCGTCCCGATGAGCGAGGCGGAAGTCAGGAAGAGAGGGTTCAACCAATCCGTTTTGCTTGCGGAGGAGGTCGGACGCAGGCTGGATATGCCCGTGCTGCCGGCGCTCGTCAAACAGCGCGACACCACTCCGCAGAAAGAGCTGACGGGAAAGGAGCGCGCCGAAAACCTCAAAGGCTGTTTTTCCGCGGCGTACACCGACCATATCAAGGGCAGGAAGATACTTTTGGTGGACGACGTTTTCACCACGGGCGCGACCGCCGACGAATGCGCTCGCACCCTTCTCAAAGCGAAAGTGCGCAGCGTCACGGTGCTTACGGCGGCGGTGACGGTGCCTGCCGCAAGGGTGGAGCCGGGGGAGGCGCGTACCGAGCGGAACGAAAATTGATTGCCATTTTGACAAAATGGCTGTATGATTGAATATAAATCGCGCGGCGCGCCGTGAGCGCGTAAGCGCGCGCGTACCCCGTTCAGGTCGGGGAAAGGACGGCAAATGGCTTCTATCTTCAACGAAAACGAACGAAAAGTCCGCAAACTCCGCAAACTCGCGTCGCAGGTGGACGCGCTTGCGGACAAATATTCCGCAATGAACGACGAGGAGCTTTCCTCCCAGACGGAAAAATTCAAAGCCAGGCTCGCCGCGGGCGAAACTTTGGACGACATCCTCTGCGACGCGTTCGCGGCGGTGCGCGAGGCGGCGGCGAGGGTGCTCGGCATGCGTCCCTTCTTCGTGCAGGTGATGGGCGGCATCGCGCTCCATCAGGGCAGGATAGCCGAGATGGGCACGGGCGAAGGCAAGACCCTGGTCGCGACCATGCCGGCTTATCTCAACGCGCTTGCCGGACACGGCGTCCATGTGGTCACCGTCAACGATTATCTGGCGCAGCGCGACGCGGCGTGGATGGGCAAGGTGCACCGTTTCATGGGGCTTTCCGTGGGCGTCATCGTCCCAGGCATGAGCGCCGACGACAAGCGTAAGTCTTATCTGTGCGACGTGACCTATTGCACCAATAACGAACTGGGGTTCGACTTCCTGCGCGACAACATGGTGGTGCGCAAGTCGCTCAAAATGCAGCGCGAACTCAATTACGCCATAATCGACGAGGTGGACTCCATCCTCATCGACGAGGCGAGGACCCCTCTCATCATTTCGGGCAAAGGGGGCAAGTCCAGCGAACTTTACAAGATGGCGGACGCCTTTGCGAGGATGCTGCGCAACGGAGCGGACTACACCATAGAAGAGAAAGAAAAGACGGTCATGCTCACCGACGAAGGTGTGGCAAAGGCGGAGAGATATTTCCATAAGGACAATCTCACCGACCTCGAAAACGCCGATCTTTACAACCATATCCAGCGCGCTCTGAAAGCGCACTGCATCATGAAAAAGGACCGCGATTACATCGTGAGCGACGGCGAAGTGCTCATAGTGGACGAGTTCACGGGGCGCGTGCTGGTGGGCAGACGGTACAGCGACGGACTGCACCAGGCGGTGGAGGCGAAGGAGCATGTCGCGATACGCAGCGAGAACAAGACTCTCGCCACCATCACCTTCCAGAACTTTTTCAGGATGTACCGCAAACTTTCGGGCATGACGGGCACGGCGAAGACGGAAGAGGAGGAGTTCAAGGGCATATACTCCCTGGACGTCGTGACCATACCCCCCAATCTGCCTTCCCGTCGCCGCGACGAGCACGACAGGATATACACCAAGGTGCCCGGAAAGCTCAACGCCATCATCGCTGACATCGAGGAATGCATCTCGCGCGGTCAGCCCGTGCTGGTGGGCACCGTCAGCGTAGAGAAGTCGGAGGAACTTGCGGACAAGCTGCGCAGGGACCTGAACGCCAAGCGCATCAAAGGCGTGAACGGGCAGACGCCCAGGATAAACGTCCTCAACGCCAACCACCACAAGGAAGAGGCGGAGATAATCGCGCAGGCAGGCAGGCTCGGGGCGGTGACCATAGCCACCAACATGGCAGGCAGAGGCACGGACATCATGCTGGGCGGCAATGCGGAGTACTCCGCCAAAAAGGCGCTCGCGGATGAAGGGTTCGAGCCCGAGGTCATAGAGATGGCCGCTTCTCCGCACGCTTACGACGAGAAGATGATGCGCGACGCGGAGGAGAAATATAAGGAGATATATCCCGACTTCAAGGCGCGTTGCGCGGACGCGGACGAGCGGTATAAAAAGGTGTACGCCAAGTTCAAGGCAGAATGCGACGAGGAGCACGAAAAAGTGCTTGCGGCAGGCGGTCTTCGCGTCATAGGTACCGAAAGGCATGAGAGCCGCCGCATAGACAATCAGCTGCGAGGCAGGAGCGGCCGTCAGGGCGACCCGGGCAGCACCGCGTTTTACATTTCCATGGAGGACGACGTCGCGCGCATATTCGGCGGAGATAAGATGAAAGCCATCGCCGAAACCATGAAGTTCGACGACACGCAGCCCATCGCCAACGCCTTTATCACCAAGCAGATAGAACGCGCGCAGAAGATGGTGGAGAACCGCAACTTCTCCGTGCGCAAGCAGGTGCTGAGCTACGACGACGTCATGAACGCGCAGCGCGAGATAATCTATAAAGAGCGCGGCAAAGTGCTGGACGGGCTGGACGTTCACGATCAGATCCTGGACATGATAGGGGAGCTCGCCGAGGAGATCATCGGCTATTACGCCGACTACAAGACGGATTACAACACCTGGGACTACGAGGCGTTCAACAATGCTCTCGAACAGCGTATGCTGCCCAAAGGCACCAATATCATGACCCCCGAGCTTTGCTCCTGCTATGACGTTTACAAGCTCAAAGACGCCGTCATGAAGATAGCGCTGGAAAATTATGAGAGCAAGCGCAAGGAAGCGGAGGCGCTCGGTGTAAATTACGGCGACGTCGAACGCACGGTGCTTCTCAAAACGGTGGACGCCAAGTGGATGGATCACATCGACGCCATGGACGCATTGCGCCGAGGCATAGGACTCAGAGGCTACGGACAGCGCGACCCCGTCATTGCTTACCGTCAGGAGGGTTGGGATATGTTCGACGACATGGTCAGCCGCATACACTCCGAAACCGCCGCCCTGCTGCTCAAAGCGGAATTAAAACCAAGGACGCCCGACAATGCGCGTCCCATGCCGCGCCGCGGCGCACCCGAGCCTCCGCGTCCCGTCGTCAACAGCGGTACGAAGGTCGGGCGCAACGACCCCTGCCCCTGCGGAAGCGGAAAGAAATATAAGAACTGCTGTGGGAAAAACGCGTGACCACGGGAGAGGTATATGCTTAATTATCAGGACAAGAAAAACGAACTTAAAACGCTGAAAGCCGAGTTGGACACCGCATTTCAGGGGATAAACCCCGAGAAATTGCGCGCCCGCATCGCCGAACTGGAAGCGATGCAGAACGCGGAAGGGTTCTGGAACGATGTCGAGAACGCGCAGAAAGTCGCAAAGGAATCCAGCCAGCTTTCCAGCAAGATAGCGCGTTTCGAAAAGCTGCTCGCAGACCTTGACGACGCCTTGGAAACGGTGGATATCGTGGAGTTGGAAAACAGCGAGGAGGAGGACGCCGCGCTCGTGCAGCGCATCGCGACGCTTTCCGAAGAGGTGGAACACCTCACGCTGTCCACGCTGCTTTCGGGCAAGTACGACGCGCTCAACGCCATCCTCACTTTGCACGCCGGAGCAGGCGGCACGGAGGCGCAGGATTGGTGCGAGATGCTTTACAGGATGTACACGCGTTTCGTGGAGAGAGAGGGTTGGACTTGCACGGAACTGGATCTGTTGGCAGGCGACGAGGCAGGGCTTAAAAGCGTCACTTTCCGCGTGGAAGGGGACAACGCGTACGGCTATCTCAAAGCGGAGAAAGGGGTGCACAGGCTCGTGCGCATTTCCCCCTTTGACAGTCAGGCGCGCAGGCACACCTCCTTCGCTTCCCTCGAAGTCATGCCCGAGATAGTGGACACCTCCGAGATAGAGATACGTCCCGAGGACCTCAAAGTGGACACCTACCGCAGCAGCGGCGCAGGCGGTCAGCACGTCAACAAGACGGAGTCCGCGGTCAGGATCACGCATATCCCGACGGGGATAATCGTGGCGTGTCAGAACGAGCGCAGCCAGATCCAGAACCGCGAGGTCGCCATGCAGATGCTGCGCAGCAAGCTGATAGAACGCCGCGAACGCGAGCGCGAAGAGGAGGCGGCAGCCATCTCCGGCAAACTCAAAAAGATAGAATGGGGCAGTCAGATACGCAGTTACGTTTTCTGCCCTTACACAATGGTGAAGGATCACCGCACGGGTTACGAAACGGGCAACGTGCAGGCGGTCATGGACGGCGACCTCGAAGGTTTCGTCAACGAATATCTCAAAATGTCCGTGGCGGAATGACACGGACATCTTCTGACGAAGGGCAGAGAGCGAGCGCAAAAATTATAATACACCCGTTTAGATGACGGAAAACGCGAGATAAAATCGAGAGAGAAAATGAGGATACTTGCGATAGAATCCAGCTGCGACGAAACCGCCGCCGCCGTCGTGGAAGACGGCAGGCGCGTTTTGTCAAACGTCGTTGCGTCGCAGATAGAGATACACCGCAGGTTCGGCGGCGTGGTGCCGGAGATAGCGAGCCGCAACCATACCCTCGCGATAGACAACGTGGTCGCCCGGGCGGCGGAGGAGTCGGGCTGCGCGCTTCGGGACATAGACGCGGTGGCGGTCACTTACGGAGCAGGGTTGCTGGGCGCGCTGCTCGTGGGCGTGAACTACGCCAAGGGGCTGGCATATTCTCTCAAAAAGCCGCTTTACGCGGTGTCCCACATCAAGGGTCATCTTGCGGCGAATTACATCGACAGCGATCTGGAACCTCCCTATCTTTGCCTGCTCGCGAGCGGCGGACATACCGCGTTGCTGCGCGTGTCCGACTATGAGCGGACTGTTTTGCTCGGGCAGTCGGGGGACGACGCGGCAGGGGAGGCGTTCGACAAGGTGGCAAGAGTTTTGGGACTGCCTTACCCGGGAGGTCTGGAGATACAGCGGCTTGCCCGTGAGGGGTCGCCCGTCTATAAGATGCCTCTGCCCGTGTTCAAAGGGAACGACGAGATAAGGTTTTCGTACAGCGGTCTTAAAACCTTCGTCATCAATCTCGTGCACGGCATGGAACAGCGCGGAGAGGTCATACCGCGCGCGGATATCGCGAGTTCCTTTCAGGAGTGTGCGGTGGAGCAGCTCTTCCGCGCGGCGGAACACGCCGCGGAGCGTACGGGGCTCACGAAAGTGGCGGTCGCGGGAGGGGTGAGCGCAAACGAGCGTCTGCGCGCGCGTTTTGACGAGTGGGGACGCGCCACGGGGAGAGAGATATACTATCCCAAGCTGAAATACTGCACGGACAACGCCGCCATGATAGGCGCCGCGGCATACTACCTCATACGTTCCGGAGCACGACCCTCCGGGCTCGACCTGGACGCGAAAGCCACCGTTCCTCTGTAAAGCGCGCACGGCGCGTGCCGAACGCGCGGCACATACGGGCGAGCGTTGTGCGTATGCGCTTGTGCCTGTGTATGGGCGCGATACACTACATTTGGGATAATATTATAAATAATAAAATTTTTGCGGAAAGTCGCGTCAATTCGTTTGACATCCCACTCCCGAGTTGGTAATATGATATGGCTTGCTTATTGCGAGCTGTTTTTAGCTTATGGAAAAACGAGCATGAGCAGAGAAAACGAAATGAAAGTATTGCTGGAACGCTCCTCGAAAGTTGTGGGAACAAAACAGGTTTTGAGGGGCTTATCCGAAGGGACGGTCGGGTGTGTGATCGTCGCCGAGGATGCCGATCGCATCCTGACGGACAAAGTGGTAGGGTCTGCCGAAAGCGCAGGCGTCCCCGTTATGCGCGTGCCTACGATGGCATGGCTGGGGGAGGCGTGCGGCATAGAAGTGGGCGCCGCCGCCGCTGCCGTCATGAAGCGTGAGGACTAGATTGATTGCACTTGCATGGGTTGAGCAGGTACATTCGGAAGTAAAACAGGAGGAATCAGAATGCCAACAATTAACCAGCTTGTAAAACGGGGTCGCGAGAAGCAGACGAAAAAGTCTATGACGCCTATCATGGGGCAGTGTCCGCAAAAGCGCGGCATATGCCTTTCCGTGACGACGACTTCCCCCAAGAAGCCGAACTCTGCGCTTCGTAAGATCGCAAGGGTCCGCCTCGTCAACGGACAGGAAGGCACCATCTACATCCCCGGCATCGGACACAATCTGCAAGAGCACAGCGTCGTGCTCATCAGAGGCGGAAGAGTCCGTGACCTGCCCGGTGTGCGTTATCACATCATACGCGGCACTTTGGATACGGCAGGCGTTGCCAAGAGAAAGCAAGCCAGATCCAAGTACGGCGCAAAACGCCCCAAATAATCAAATTTTCGAATGTAAATACCCAAGGAGGACAATATGCCTAGAAGAAGCGGCGTGCCCAAGAGAGATGTTCTGCCCGATCCCGTTTACGGCAGCAAGGTGGTGACCAAGCTCATCAACCAGATCATGCTGGACGGCAAGAAGGGGACTGCGCAGACCATCGTCTACGAGGCTTTCGATATTGCATCAAAAAAACTCGGAGCGGAAGCGCTGGATATTTTCAGCAAAGCTCTCGAAAACGCTATGCCCATGCTCGAAGTCAAAGCGAGAAGAGTGGGCGGTTCGACCTATCAGGTCCCCATGGAGATCCGTCCCGAGCGCAGACAGACGCTTGCCATACGTTGGATAGTGTCTTTTGCGAGAAAGCGCGGCGAGAAGACCATGAAGGAAAGACTCGCGGGCGAACTCATGGACGCATACAACCTCGCAGGCGGCGCGGTCAAGAAGAAGGACGAAATGCACCGCATGGCAGAGGCGAACAAGGCGTTCGCACATTATAGGTGGTAGTCTTTATGCAGCGCAAATATGCACTTGACAAGGTCAGGAACATCGGCATCATGGCTCACATAGACGCCGGCAAGACCACGACCACCGAGCGCATCCTGTTCTATACGGGCATGACGCGCAAGCTCGGTGAGGTGCACGACGGCGCAGCGGTAATGGATTACATGGTGCAGGAGCGAGAAAGGGGGATAACCATCACCTCCGCCGCCACTACCACCGTATGGAAGGGTCATCAGATCAACATCATCGACACTCCCGGGCACGTCGACTTTTCCGTTGAAGTCGAACGCAGCCTGAGGGTGCTGGACGGAGCGGTCGCGGTGTTCTGCGCCAAAGGCGGCGTGGAGCCCCAGTCCGAAAACGTGTGGCGTCAGGCAAATACCTACAAGGTGCCGCGCATCGCGTTCGTCAACAAAATGGACATCAACGGAGCGAACTTTGACAACGTGGTCAGAATGATGCACGAAAGACTGCGCACCAACGCCGTCCCCGTCGTCCTCCCCATTGGTAGCGAGAGCGATTTCAAAGGTATAGTCGATCTCATTTCCGGCAAAGCGCTTTATTATTCCGCAGAGGACAACGGCATCACCGTCACGGAGGGCGAGATCCCTGCCGATATGACGGAAAAGGTGGCGGACGCGCGCAAGAAACTCGTGGAAGAGGCGGCGAACTTTGACGACGCCATCTTCGAGAAGTGCATCATGGACGACAGTGAGTCCGTCACCGAAGAGGAGCTGAAAAAGGCTATCCGCAAGGGGACGATCGAGATGGCGATGACGCCCGTGCTGTGCGGCAGTTCTTACCGCAACAAGGGCATACAGCGTCTGCTCGACGCCATAGTCGACTTCCTGCCGGCGCCCACCGACATCGCGTCCATCACGGGCAAGAACCCCAGAGTGGACCGCGAAGAGGTCAGGCATCCCGGCGACGACGAGCCTTTCTCCGCGCTGGTGTTCAAGATCCTCACCGACGAATATGTCGGCAAGCTCGCCTTCATCCGCATTTACAGCGGCACGATCAAGACGGGCATGATGGTGTTCAATCCCGTCAAGAACGAGAATGAGCGCATCGGAAGGATACTGCGCATGAACGCCGACGACAGAGAGGATCTGACGGAAGCCGGCGCAGGCGACATCGTGGCGTTGGTCGGGCTCAAAAAGAGCACCACCGGCGACACCCTCTGCGACAAGTCCCACCAGATCGTGTTGGAAAACATGGTCTTCCCGGAACCCGTCATCAAGGTGGCGATAGAGCCCAAGACCAAGGCGAGCCAGGAGCGTATGAACACCGCCATCCTGAAACTTCAGGAGGAGGACCCCACCTTCAAGGCGTACACCGACAAGGATACGGGGCAGATCATCATCGCAGGCATGGGCGAGCTTCACCTGGAGATCATCGTGGACAGGATGTTCCGTGAGTTCAGGGTGGAAGCCAACGTCGGCAAGCCCCAGGTCAGCTACCGCGAAACCATCACCCGTCCGTCCAGGGCGGAGGGCAAGTTCGTCAGGCAAACGGGCGGTCACGGTCAGTACGGTCACTGCGTCATAGAGATGGAACCCAACCCCGGCGGCGGCTACGAATTCTCCAACGAAACCGTCGGCGGCGTCGTCCCCAAGGAGTTCGCCAACGCGGTCAGCGAAGGCATCAAGGAGGCGGCGAAAGCGGGCGTCATGGCAGGCTACGAGGTCGTGGACTTCAAGGTCAGGCTGGTGGACGGCTCCACGCACGAAGTGGACAGCTCCGAAATGGCGTTCCGCGTCGCAGGTTCGATGGCGTTCCGCAGCGCGGCGGAGAAGGCGAAGCCCATCCTGCTCGAACCCATCATGAAAGTGGAGATAGACGTGCCCGACGAGTATGTCGGCGACGTCATGAGCAACCTCAACTCCCGTCGCGGAAGCGTGCGCGGCATGGAAATGAAGAACGGCATCCAGGCGATAGAAAGCGATGTGCCGCTCTCGGAAATGTTCGGCTACGCGACCACGCTCAGAAGCATAACGCAGGGCAGAGCGACCTTCACGATGCTCTTCGACCATTATGCGGAAGTGCCGCAGAGCATAGCGGAAAAGGTGACGGGCAAGAAATTCCAAAGATAATATATATCGGTATTATACGTAATATCCTTATATATTCTCTATAAAACAAACTCAAAAACAAACCTATTGGAGGAATTCAAAATGGCAAAAGCGAAGTTTGAAAGAACCAAACCTCACGTCAACATCGGCACCATCGGCCACGTTGACCACGGCAAGACCACTCTTACCGCCGCGATCACCATGTATTGCGCGTCCAAGGGTCAGGCCCAGGTCATGAAGTACGATGAGATCGATAAGGCCCCTGAAGAGAAAGCCAGAGGCATCACGATCAACACCGCACACGTCGAGTACGAAACCGAGAAGCGTCACTATGCGCACGTTGACTGCCCCGGCCACGCCGACTATGTCAAGAACATGATCACCGGTGCGGCGCAGATGGACGGCGCGATCCTCGTCGTTGCCGCTTCCGACGGTCCCATGCCCCAGACCCGTGAGCACATCCTGCTCGCCCGTCAGGTCGGCGTGCCCTACATCCTCGTGTTCCTGAACAAGTGCGATCAGGTCGACGACGAAGAACTTCTCGAGCTGGTCGAGATGGAAGTGCGCGAACTCCTCAACGAGTACGGCTTCCCCGGCGACGACACCCCCATCATCCGCGGTTCCGCGCTCAAAGCGATGGAAGCAGGTCTTGCCGGCAAGTGGGACGATCCCGCTCTCAACTGCATCCAGGAGCTCCTCGACGCGGTCGACAGCTACATCCCCGATCCTCAGCGTGACACCGATAAGCCCTTCCTTATGCCTGTCGAAGACGTCTTCACCATCACCGGCCGCGGCACCGTGGCAACGGGCAGAGTGGAGCGCGGCATGCTGAAACTCGGCGACAAGGTCGAGATCGTCGGCCTCAGCGACGAGAAGCGCGAAACCACCGTCACCGGTATCGAAATGTTCCGTAAGCTGCTTGACTTCGCAGAAGGCGGCGACAACATCGGCGCACTGCTCCGCGGCGTGCAGCGCAACGAGATCGAGCGCGGACAGGTCCTTGCCAAACCCGGCACGATCCATCCCCACACCCACTTCACCGCTCAGGTCTACGTCCTGACCAAGGAAGAGGGCGGCCGTCACACCCCGTTCTTCGACGGCTATCGTCCCCAGTTCTATTTCAGAACGACGGACGTTACCGGTTCCATCAAACTGCCCCAGGGCGTTGAGATGGTCATGCCCGGCGACCACATCGACATGGAGATCACCCTCATCACCCCCATCGCTATCGAGGAAGGACTGCGCTTCGCAATCCGTGAGGGCGGCAGGACTGTCGGTTCCGGCGTCGTTGCAACGATAATAGAGTAAGTGTTCTTTCAAACTTGCGTTACTCTGCGCGGCTGCGTGAGCGGCCGTGCAGGGTATGCCTGTGAGCCGGAACACGAAAGGAGGCTGACAAATGGCTCAAAAAGGAGCAAGAGTGAGGATAACGCTCGCTTGCACGGAGTGCAAACAGCGCAACTACAACCTCAAAAAAAATAAGCAGAAGCATCCCGACAGAATGGAGCTTCAGAAGTATTGCAGATTCTGTAAGAAACACACCCTTCACAGAGAAACCAAGTAAGGGTCAGGAGGCAATATGGCAAAGAAAACGCCGGATAACAACTCTATACCCGGAGCTTCCGACGCGAGATCTCGCGGCCGCGTGGTAGGCGAACTGGACAAACCCGTCGTCTACGAGGATAACAATGCGTCCTCTGCGAGCTCTTCCGCCGACAAAAAAGCCAAAAAGACCGCAAAGACCGCGAAATCCGACAAGCCCAACATCTTCAAGAGGATGTGGAAGGGCATCAAGGGCGTCATTTCCGAGCTGAAAAAGGTCACCTGGCCGAAGGGTAAAGATGTTGTCAAATCCACTGCCGTCGTGCTTGTGGTCGTCGTCGTGTTCTTCGTGGTGCTGTTCGGCATAGACTACGTGCTGTCCGGGCTGTCCCACCTGGTCGTCAATGGCGATTGGCCGCAAGGTCTGGTTTGAGAGGTGACGAATGGAAAACAGAGAAACTCCTCAATGGTATGTCATCCACACCTACTCCGGCTATGAAACGATGGTGGAGAACAACCTGCACAACATGGTGGAAAACAACAGTTTGCAGGATTGGATCTTCGAGGTGAAGGTTCCCGTTGAGGACGACGTCGTCGAGAAAAACGGCAAGAGAAAGGTGGTGCAGAGGAAGAAATTCCCCAGCTACGTCTTCATCAAGATGATCTACTCCAACCACATCTGGTTCATGGTCACCAACACTCGCGGCGTGACGGGATTCGTCGGACCCGCAGGGCGTCCTCTGCCTTTGCGCGACGACGAGGTCAAGCGTCTGGGACTGGAAGTCATCGACTTCGAGGATCTGGACATCAAGCCCGGCGACAATGTCCGCGTCATCAGCGGCGCGCTCGAAAACTTTGACGGAGTCATCGAATCCATCAGTGCGGAGCGTCAGAAGGTCAAAGTCGTCATTTCTATGTTCGGCAGGGACACCCCCGTCGAGCTGGACTTCTCACAGGTCGAAAAATTGTGAGCGCTCGTGCGGCGTGCGCACGTTGTGGGAGAAGATAAATCCTTTATGTCTTCGTCAAACCACGTTAGTCAGGAGGTATTATGGCTAAAAAGATAACCGCAGTCGTGAAACTGCAACTCCCGGCAGGGAAAGCCACCCCCGGTCCCCCCGTCGGTTCTTCCCTCGGCCCTCACGGCATCAACATCCCCGCGTTCACGAAGGAATTCAATGAGAAGACCTCCAAGCAGGCAGGCCTCATCATCCCCGTGGTCATCACCATCTATCAGGATCGTTCCTTCACCTTCATCCTCAAGACCCCTCCGGCGCCCGTCCTCATCAAGAAGGCTTGCGGCATCGAGAGTGCGTCCGCCCGTCCCAACCGTGATAAGGTCGCGACCATCACCAAGGCACAGGTCAAGGAGATCGCCGAGCTCAAAATGCCCGACCTCAACGCCGGTTCTCTGGAAGCGGCAATGAGCATGATCGCCGGCACCGCTCGCAGCATGGGCATCCTCGTCGAGGAATAAGGAGGCATTATGAAACGCGGAAAGAACTATATCGATTCCAAGAAACTTATCGAAAGCAACAAGCTCTACGACAGCGCGGAAGCAATGGCACTCGCCATCCAGACCGCAAAGTCGAAGTTTGACGAAACGATAGAACTTCACGTCAAGCTGGGCGTTGACCCCCGTCACGCGGATCAGCAGGTCAGGGGCGTCGTCGTGCTTCCTCACGGCACCGGCAAGACCGTGCGCGTCCTCGTCATCGCAAAGGGTGCGAAGGCGGACGAAGCGGCAGCCGCAGGCGCGGACTTCGTGGGCGCGGAGGATATGATCCAGAAGATCACCTCCGAGAACTGGTTCGGTTTCGACGCAGTCGTCACCACTCCCGACATGATGGGTCTGGTGGGCAGACTGGGTAAGATCCTCGGCCCCAAGGGACTCATGCCCAACCCCAAGTCCGGCACCGTCACCATGGACGTCACCCGCGCCATCCACGATATCAAAGCAGGTAAAGTGGAGTACCGCGTGGACAAGACCGCAATCGTGCACGTTCCCATCGGCAAGAAGTCTTTCGGTCAGGAAAAACTGATGGACAACTTCAACACCGTCATGGAAGCGCTCGTCAAGGCAAAGCCGGCGGCGGCGAAGGGACAGTATCTCAAATCCGTCTACATCGCCTCCACCATGGGTCCCAGCGTGAAGATCCTGTACAAACAGGCATAAAGGCGCATAGTTCCGCGCGGCAACGCCGCCGCGCGGAGCGCGCGGTTTTCCGCAAGATGCGCTCAAACATTTGACAAAAAGTTTGCGCTTTGCTAGAATAAGCGCGTTCCTAAGACAGCAAGCGGCGAAAGCCTCAATGCAATGCTTGCCGAGGAGTGTGGATACCGCTTGTGCGTTCGTCATTCCGTCTGTCTTGGGAGTGACGATTTATTTTATAAGGAGGTAAAGATGGCATCCAAGGAAGTTCTCGAACTGAAACAACAGCAGGTCGAAGCGATAAAGGCAAAGATATCCTCCGCGAAGTCCCTCGTCATCATCGACTACATGGGGCTGAACGTCGCAGAGGACACCGCTTTCAGAAAGCAGCTCCGTGACGCCGGCGTGGATTATCAGGTGCTCAAAAACCGTCTGGTCAAGCGTGCGTTCGACGATCTGGGCTACACGCAGTTCGACGATGCGTTGAACGGACCCACCGCAGTGGCGTTCTCCGACAAGGACGCGGTCGCACCTGCCAAGATCATCGTTGAAAACATCAAGAAGCTCAACAAGATGAAGGCAAAATGCGGTCTGGTGGAAGGCGAATACATGGACGAAAACGGCGTCAAGACCATCGCGTCCATCCCGTCCAGAGAGATCCTCATCGCGAAGATGCTCGGCAGCATGCAGTCGCCCATCACGGGTCTTGCGGTCTGCTTGAACAAGATCGCGGAGAAGATGGAGCAACAGGCATAACATCACCACGCCGCAGGGGCGGCAAACAAAATAATAAAAAATTACGGAGAATAAAAAAATGGCAGATCTTCAGAAACTTATGGAAGAAATCAAGAGCATGACCGTTCTCGAACTGTCCAAGTTCGTCAAAGAGCTGGAAGAGGAGTTCGGCGTCAGCGCGGCGGCACCCGTGGCAGTCGTGGCAGGCGGCGCGGCAGAGGCTGCTCCCGCAGAGGAAGAGAAGACGGAATTCGACGTCATCCTGAAAGAAGTCGGCCCCAACAAGGTCCAGGTCATCAAGGTCGTCAAGGACGCGACCGGGCTCGGGCTCGTCGAGGCGAAGGGCGTCGTGGACGGCGCACCCAAGGCTGTCAAGGAAGGCATCCCGAAGGACGCGGCAGAAGCGCTCGTTGCCAAGTTCAAGGAAGTCGGCGCAGTCGCAGAGATCAAGTGATTTGCGCTTAACGTCGTGAAAATCGGAAGAAGGGGACATCACGAACACTCTTGTTTGTGATGTCCCTTTTGCTTTTCGGGGGAAGGGCTCCCGAACCGCTTTACAAAAGATAAAAGAAAAATGAATAACAAAACTACGGCGAATTATGCCAAGATAGCGGTGATCGTCGTCGCTCTCGCCGTCGCGCTTTCGTGCACGGTGGGAGGCACGCTCGCGGCGTTCAGCGCAACTTATACCTGGACTTCCGACAACGCCACCGCAGGCGATATGGCGTACACGGATACGCAGTACACGCTTGACCTTTTCGGCGGCGGCAGCGTCGCGCCCGGCGACAGCGGTTCCGCCCCTCTGAACGGGGTGGACTTCGGCTCCGCTCCCGTCGAATGGACTTTCTCCTCCGATAATGCCGACATCATGCCTGTGGTGTTTTACACGCTGGCGGAGGACGGCGCTCCCGAGGCTGCGTCATTCTATTCCGAATACGCCTTCGACGGCATGGACGACCTCTATGCCGCGTGTCCGGACGGGACGCCCGTGCGGCTCGGGGACATTTCCGACGATGTGAACGCCGTAGCCGCCTCGCTCGCCGTCGGGAAAACTCTGTGTTGGGTGTGGTTCGACACGGTGTACACCGACTCCGCGTTGCAGACCGCGGCGACCGGGGCCGCCGTGGACGCATACGCCGCTTACTGCGCTTCCATATGCGAGTCGGAGTACGCATTCTCGGAGAATATCGCGGCGGAGCCGGGCAGTATGCTGGTGAGCGCGTTCGTCGTCGGGCAGACGGGAGATACGCTTTCTTACCGCGCCTGCGACCTTTCGCAGTCGGCGTTGAGCGTGCGCGACGGATTGCTGCATGTCGGTGAAGAAGTTGCATATGTGGAGGATTCGGGTATGTTCCGCAAGCCGACCTCTTCTGCGGAATTGACCGCGGACAGCGCCGTATGGCTGCTCGTCGTCGCGTCAAACAGCGCGGAGTTCGAAGCGCTGCTTGACGGCGTGCGCTACGAAAACCTCGGAAAATACGCCCTGCAAGGATCCGGAGATGCCGACGGGACGGCAGTCCCCGACGCGTCAGGAGGAAACCGCGTGCTGTACAAGCTGTATTCCGAACGGACGGGCGGAGTCAGGGCGGAGATCTCCGTGACGATCACCGCAACGGTTTCCTTCTGACAGTGAGTGTAAAACATGACGTCGCGCGGCTTGCGGCGGCCGTTTGCACATGGCTCGCCACCGCTGTCGGACTCACGGTCATAATGCTTTGTCTGGTCATGGCGGTGAGCACCGTGGCGGCAGGATATCCTGCGTTCGGGAGCGAGGGCTGCGCCCTCGAGGAGTACGAGGACGGATATGCCTTGCTGCTGTTCGTTCCGTGCGCCGCGTCGGAGCTGGAAGTGGGCGACAGGGTAGTTTTGCGTTCCGTGCGCGGTATCGCGACGGGGGAGGTGCTGTCGCTGTCCTCGGGCAGAATAGCGGTGGGGACGAAGGGCGGAGCGACATCCTATCCCGACGCCGCGTTGCTCGGAAAAGTGCGCGTAAGTTGGCTTGCGGCAGGGCGCGTGCTGGGGTACGCTGCGGAACACGCCACAGTCTTGTCGGTGACCGGGATAGCGGTCGCGGCGCTTGCCGGCATGAGTCTTATAACGGGCATCCGGAAGGAGGGGCAGCTTCCGTCCCCGTAGTCGTCCGCCGGCACGGTTATGTGCGTCAAATGACAAAATAACAATTTTATAAATAAAAATCGCGGCATTAACCGCGATTTTTGTCATTATGTCATTGTGTCGAGAACGGAAGACTATTTGTAGGAGAGTTCGTCGCGACGAAAATTGCGAAGCGCGTCAAACCACTTTTCTTTGTCGAAACGCGGATTGGCAGGGCTGGTGGAGGGGAGCAGGCATACCATGTCCGTAAGTTCGGGATAGGCGGCGCACAGGATGTCGTGGGCGCGTTTTCCCACCGTGAAAATGCGGCGTATGCCGTGCGCGGCGACAAAGGACGGGACGTCCGCCACCGAGTAGTCGCGGATGGTCGCGTCGGCGGAACCGTCTATCTCGCACTCCGTCACCACATCCCAAAGCGCGATGCCGTGCGCGGCGACGAACGCCTTTTTTGCGGCGTTGTCCGTGGGCAGGGGCGCGGAGTGATACTCCGCCAAAGTGCGCCAAAATCTGTTTTGCGGATGACCGTAGTAGAAGTCGGTCGCGCGCGACTTCACGCTGAGGAAGCTGCCCAGGATGAGCGTGTCGCAGCCCTCCGCGAAATAGGGCTCGAAACCTTTCACTCTCATGCGCTCATGTTAGCGCAGAAGGGGAAAAATGTCAATCGGCGGCGCGGTCGGCGCGCTTCGGACGGTTGCGTTTTGCGCGGCGCGGGCACGCCGTCCGAGGTCATTTGTCTTTCGGCGAGATGCGCGAGCGGCATTTCGCGCGGAAGAGGGAGTCCTTCACGGTGATCTTGTCCGCAGAGCAGACTCCGCCGCCGTTCAGGGCGCACTCCGCCGAGCATTGGACGATGCTGTCCTTGGGAGCGCCTTCGAACTCCTCGCCTGCCTCCACGTCGGCAAAGGACTGGGCAAGCGCGCCGCCTTCGCGTTTTATGCGGCTCAGGCATTTGGCGTTTTCGCCCACGGAGATGATGCCGGCAAGACAGCGGCATTTGAGGTTGTGTTCGCAGTCGGAAGTTTCACAGATTATTTCTTTCATATAACACCTCTCGGTCTATTTTTGCCGAAATCCGTCCTAAAAATACCTTTTGAGGCTGAACGCGCTGCGCGAAGGCGGCTATTGTGTTTGGGAGCGGAGTGTGTTATAATCTTGGAAAAGGAGAAACCAAAATGAAAGTCATTCTCAATCAGGACGTTAAAGGCACGGGCAAAAAGGGTGAGATCGTTGAGGTCAGCGACGGTTACGCGCGCAACTTTTTGCTCAAAAAGGGGCTCGCCACCGAAGGAACGACCCAGAACCTGTATGTCGCCGAGCAGCGCAAGAAGTCGCAGGAGGCAAAGACGGCGGCGGAACGCGCCGCGGCGCTGGAAACGGTGGGGAAACTCAAAGACGTGACGGTCGTCGTCAAAATGCGCGGCGGAGATAACGGAGGCAAGATGTTCGGCTCGGTCACGGGGGAGAACATCTCCGAGGCGCTTGCCGCGATGGGCTACGACATCGACAAGAAAAAGATAGAGATCAAGGACAGCATACGCGATTTCGGCGATTTCGAGGTGACGGTGCGCGTTTACCCCGAGATATCCGCGCGTGTTAAGATACGCGTCGAGCGCGCCTGATGGAGCGCGTTGTAGACATAGGCAGAGGCTTCTCCGTGTTGCAGGACACGGAGGGCTATCTTTTTACGCAGGATTCGGTGATCTGCGCCAATCTGCTTCCGGCAGGCAGCCGCGACAGGCTGGTCGATCTCGGGTGCGGCACGGGCATCATGGGCGTGTTGGCGCTCCTCAAAAAGGGGGTGCGCGAGTGCGTGGGAGTGGACGCGGACGAGCGCGCCTGCGCCCTCGCGCGAAAAAACGCGGAAAGGTGCGGTCTGTCGGACAGGATGAGCGTGGTATGCCGCGACGTGCGCGGCGCTGCGGAGGAGCTCGGAAGAGAGAGTTTCGACAAAGCGGTGTGCAATCCGCCTTATTTCGACTTCCCGGACGGGACGGACGGGGGGAGGACCGCGGCGGCGAAAAGGGAGGGGAACGCCACTCTCGACGATTTCATTGCCACGGCGGCGGCGTGCCTGCGCTTTGGCGGAGATCTGACGCTGGTCATGCGCGCGGAAAGGCTGACGGACGCGTTGTGCGCGCTCAGGGCGCATTCTTTGGAGCCTAAAAGGCTCACCGTGCTGTTCCCCCGTCCGGACGCCAAGGCAGGCTCTTTCGTCGTCACGGCGAGAAAGGGAGGAAAGCCGGGGATGAGTGCGGAAGCGCTTTACGCGACGGACGCGGAAGGCAGGCAGACAGATAGGATGAAGGAGCTTTACGACTGATGGCAAAGCTGTATATTGTAGGGACACCGATAGGCAACCTCGGGGATCTGTCGCCGCGTGCGGCGGAGGTGCTGCGCGCCGCGGACGTCATCGCCTGCGAGGATACGCGCCACAGTCGTCCCTTGCTCATGCATATAGGCGCAAAGGGCAGAACTGTTGCATATCACAAGTTTAACGAGCAGGAATGTGCGCGTAAAATAGCGGATATTGTCAGAGAAGGCAAAAACGTCGCGCTCATCACCGACGCCGGGATGCCATCCGTTTCCGACCCCGGAGCGGAGGTGGTCGCGTTGTGCGTGCGCGAAGGGGTGGAGGTGGAAAGCGTCCCCGGTCCCAGCGCCGTCACCACGGCGGTGGCGTTGTCGGGGGTGAAAGGGAAGGGTTTTGTCTTCCTTGGTTTCCTGCCCGAAAAGCAGAGCGAGAGAAAACTCGCGGTGGAGAGGGCGGCGCGAGCGTGTCTTCCCATCGTGATATATGCCGCGCCCCATGACGTGAAGAGGCTCGCGGCGGAACTCGGGGAGGTCCTCGGCGACAGACGGGTGTGCACGGTCCGTGAGATGACCAAGCTGCATGAGAGCGTCGTATGGAGTTCGCTGTTCTCATTCGAATGCGAGGAGAGGGGAGAGATAGTGCTCGTCATAGAGGGCGCGGAGGAGGAGAACGCGTTGCTCGCCCTTTCTCCCGAGGAACATCTTGCGGCGTACATCTCTTCGGGGATGGACAAAAAAGAGGCGGTCAAACGGGTGGCTGCGGAACGCGGTGTGCCCAAAAACGACATTTATAAACTCACGTTGTGAGCAGCGTCCGCACCGTGAACGCGGTGCGGAATAAACCGGAGGAAGGGCTCGCCGCCGAAAGCGGAAAAGCCCGTGAGCAAAGGCGCGGATGCGTCTTTTTTCATATTACGACGGGATGCGGCATTTTCCGCCGCGATCCGCAGTGCAGAGCGTGTTATCATTCGCGCGGAGGTGCGTATGATACGAGAATTTGCGCCGCTTCCCACGCCTTGCGAGAATTTGTGCGGAGCGGATATATACACGGGCAGAGGGCTGGTCGCTGCGCTCCCTGCGCTTTTGGACGAGCGGACGGGAGGGGGCAGACTGCTCCTTGTATATGACGAAGAAGGACGGGCGGAGTCGGAGCGCGTCGAAGAGGCGTTGAGAGGTTTCGGGACGCGGGTGACGGTGAAGAGCGCGGAAGATGCCCCTCTTGCGGAGGAGTGCTGTATGCTCGCGTTGGGCGTGGGCGGAGAACCGGCCTTTGCCGCGGCGCGGAGCGCGGCGAGAGTACGGGGCGCGGAATGCGCGCTGCTGCCCGTGACGCCGTCGGAGGACGGCGTCCTCGACGGGGGCGCGGACGTTGTGTTCCTGGACGACGAAGTGTTGGAGAGGGCGCCTGCGGACGCGTTTGCCGCCGCCGTAGGCATGCTTGCGGCATTGCCCGTAAAGAGGTTCGAAGAGGTGTGCGCGGAGAAGCTGTACGCGGAAAAGAAGGACGCGTTCGGGATATTTTCGGCAGAGGAGGGGGAGAGCGCTTCCTCTCTTGCGCGCAAAGTCGCAGTTTCGGGGGCGAGGGGCAGGCGCTACGCCGCCGACGTGACCGCAAATATGCTCGCGCTCATCGCCGCGGAGAAAGGAAAGCCTGCGCGAAGGCGCGGAGAATACGTCTTTGTGGCGGCGTGCGCGCTCGCCGCGTTTTACAAATCCTACCTTTCCTCGCCGGCGATAGACACGCTGCCGCCCGTCGATCACGACTCCGCGGCGGAGGAGATAGCGCGGCTCACGGGTGAGGACAGAGGGAAAGTAATGCAAGCGTTTGACATTTTCGACGTCAGCGGTTATTTTAGAATAAATTATATACTCGGTGAATATAGGATGGATCTGCTCGCGGAGCTCTCCTCCGTCGACCTCGGCGGCGCGGAGAGAAAGTGGCGGCGGATGTATCCGGACGCCGGGTTCTGGATGAAGAGCGCGTTCACGTCGAGGGATATCCTGAGGGCGATGTCGCTTGCCGGAGAGTTTTCGGGAGGTCTGCTCGGGTTCGCTGCGGCGACGGGTCTGTTCGCCGCTATGAGGGCGGAGGCGCGCGGCGGAGAGAAAAAGAAAAACGCCTGACGGTGTATGAAGGGATGACATGGCAAAGAACATAAGAGAGGTCGAATTGTTTTTGTTCGACCTTGACGGCACGGTATATATCGGCGACAAGGAGATAGAGGGCTCGTTTGCCGCGGTGAACAAGCTGCGCGAGATGGGCAAGCGCATCTGTTTTTTCACAAACAACAGTTCCAGGATGCACACCGATTACATCGCGCGCCTCAACAATCTGGGGCTGCGCGTTTACGCCGACGAGATATACACCAGCGGTCAGGTCACCTGCGAGTATCTTTTGGACAATTACCGCGGCAAAAAGGTGTACCTGCTCGGCAACGACCGTCTGCGCGCGGAGTTCGAGATGTACGGCATAGAGCTGACGGAGGACGCCCCCGACCTTGCGGTCATCGGCTTCGACACCTCGCTCACGTATGAAAAGCTGTACAAATTCTGTCGTTTCGTGCACGACGGCATTCCTTTCATCGCCACCCATCCCGACAATTTCTGCCCGGCGGAGGGGTGTCCCATGCCCGACGTGGGAGCGATGCTCTCGGCGATAAAACTCACCGTGGGGAGGGAGCCCGACCTTGTCATGGGCAAGCCGCATAAGACGGCAGGGCAGAGGATAGCGTTAAAGTACAATCTCCCTCCGCGCAAGATAGCCATGGTGGGGGACAGGCTGTACACGGACATCGCCTTTGGCAGGAACTGCGGTTTCGTGTCCGTGCTGGTGCTCTCCGGCGAAACTTCCGCAGAGGACGTCGCGCGCTCAAAAGTGAAGCCCGACTATGTGCTTAACGCCGTGCGCGAGATCCCGGCACTGCTGGAATAAAATGTGTGAATACGCAGAAATGCGCATTTTATCATACGTTTACGCATGGTAAAGTGCGCATATGTCCGAATGTGAGAGTTTTTCTTCGCATAGATGCGGCAACAAGTGCAGGCATGGACAGCCTTGCACTTAACGGCAAGACAAGTTAACATATGCGCATATGCGCAAGGGGAGGAAGGAACGGGTATGCTCTCGCTCATCTCGGCGGCAGACGGCGAAGTGTGGCCGCAGTGGCTCATCTTCGGCATATATATGGCGGTGATACTGACCGTCGCTCTCATCACGCGGCGCAAAAGCACGAGCGTGGAAGGGTTCATGTTCGCGAACAAGGGCGTGGGCGGATGGCTGTCCGCGTTCGCCTACGGCGCGACCTATTTTTCCGCCGTCGTGTTTGTGGGTTACGCAGGCAAGTTCGGCTGGAATTTCGGGCTGTCCGCGGTGTGGATAGGCATAGGCAACATGCTTATCGGCACGCTTGCGGCGTGGCTGGTGCTCGCAAACCGCACCAAGGTCATGACCACCTCTTTGCAGGCGCGCACCATGCCGGAGTTTTTCGAGAAGAGGTATGAGAGCAAGTATATCAAACTCTTCTCCGCGCTTACGATATTCGTGTTCCTGCTGCCATATTCCGCCTCCGTTTATCAGGGGATGGGCTACATCTTCGAGGCGGCGCTCGGCATAGATTCCGTGTGGTGCATCCTTATCCTCGCCGGGCTCACGGCGGCGTATCTTTTCCTCGGGGGCTACTTTGCCACCACCATAACGGATTTCATTCAGGGCATCATCATGATAGTCGGCATCGTCGTCACGGTGTTCATGCTGCTGGATCTGCCGCAGATGAACTGGGGAGAGGGGCTGGGCGCACTGTTTGCCGACCCCGACCTCACCCTCGTCCCGAACGCAGCCACGCCCGAGGGCAAGACTTTTTTGGACAATCAGCTGTTCAACATCGTCATACTGGTGTGCCTGACCTCCTTCGGGATGTGGGGGATGCCGCAGTCCATCCACAAGTTCTACGCCATAAAGGACAAGGCGGCGATACGCCGCGGTGCGGTGATATCCACCGTGTTCTCCGCCATAGTCGGGTGCGGCGCGTACTTTATGGGCAGCATGATAACGCGTTTCGTCAGCGAGGTGCCGGACGGCAACTATGACAGGCTGGTCCCCACCATGATAGTGGAAAATCTGCCTTCCGCGCTGCTCGGGCTCATATTGGTGCTGCTGTTCTCCGCCTCCATGTCCACGCTTGCGGCGCTGTCGCTGTCCTCCAGCTCTACCGTGACGGTGGACTTTTATAAGGGCTACATAAAACGCACCGCGCCGGAGAGCAACCTCAACATCCTAATACGCGTGTTGTGTCTGGTGTTCGTGGCGGTGTCCGCCGTGCTCGCGATAGTGGAAGTGGACGCGATAGTCAGCATGATGAGTTTGAGCTGGGGCGTGATAGCAGGCTGCTTCATGGGTCCGTATGTTTACGGACTGTACAGCAAAAAGGCGAACAAGGCTGGCGCTTACGCGTCCATCATAACTTCGCTCGCGCTCACGTTCGCGCTCATCGTGGGGCTGGGCTACTACATCCTGCGCGCAAGGGGAGGGGACCCCTCCTTCGGCGAAGCGTTCGAGGCAGGGATAGGGCAGTCCCCCTTCATCGGCGTCGTGACGATGGCGGCGAGCATGATAGTCACGCCGCTCGTCAACCTGGCGTTTGCGAAAAAGTGCGCGGTCAGCCGCGAGCTCCTGGACGAGATATTCCCCGTGAAACTGCCCATGCACTTGGAGTACGTCAGAGAAAAATAAAACGGAGGAATTCGGAGGACGGTTTGTTTGCCCACGGGTTCCGCTTGTGCGGACATACCGATAAGAATTGTTTTGAGTCGGTCCGGCATGGTCCGGGCGCGGCGTTAAAAGAAAAACCGAAGGGGACGCGGCATCTGCCGCGTCCCCTTCGGTCAAGGGGGGAGATTATTTCATCATAAGTGTAGGCTTATCACTTTTCTTCCAGCACCAGCACGGTGAGGGGGTCGATGTCGACGCCGTCCTTGCTCATCTCGAAGTGGAGATGGTTGCCTGCAAGGCTCTCGGAGCCGCGCGTCGCAGCCATGGTGCCGAGCAGCTGACCTTTTTGCACCTTGTCGCCCTTTTTCACTTTCACGTCTTCGGCGAGAGAGTAGTAGCGCGTCTGATAGCCGTCCTCGTGGTCGATGACGACGTAAGTGCCGTCAAGCACGTCGTTCACCACATCGCCGACCGTGCCTGCTTCCGCCGCGAACACGGAAAGGTCGTCGCCCGTGAAATCCACGCCGAGGTGCACTTCGTACTGTCCGAGGGTGGAATTCCAGACCAGAGTGGTGTCGGAATAGTTCTGCGACACGCTCCCGTTCACGGGAGAGGCGAAGGAGAGGGTGGGCTTTTCGGGCTCGGGATCGGGGTCTACGGGTTCGGGGTCTTTGTCGTCGTCGGGGAGGGGATTGACCGCCTCGACGGTGGGTTCCTGACCGCTGAAATCGCCGCTGGCGGCGAGCGCGATGACAGTCGCCACAGAAGCTATGCACAGCAGTATGAGGAGATAGAATGCGTTCCTTTTGATAAATTCGCCGACTTTCTTTGCGGCAACCGAAATTTTGCTCATGGTGTTACCTCCGTTCGGCTGGATTATTGACGGAGGGGAGCCGCTTTATACAATCCGACAAAAAAATTTTTTTGTGCCTTTATCCCGTTGCGAAGAGGATTTGCATATTGACTGCGCGCGAGTGTGCGGATTATAATTTAGACATGATAACGGAGAGAATGTCGCTTTATGATCATATGCGCGCTTATCGCCCCAAAAAAGAGGGGGATACGGCGTTCATCAGAGGCGGCAGACGCATGACTTTCGGCAGGCTTTTTCGCGAAACGGAGAGGGTCGCCGGAGGGCTTGCCGCTCTCGGCGTGGGGAAAGGGGACGTGGTCATGTTGGCACTCCCCACCATCGAGCAGGGGATAGTCGCTTTTTATGCGGTGTCGCGCCTCGGGGCTGTGGCGTCCATGATACATCCGCTCATGGCGAGAGGGGAATTCGAAAGGGCTGTCCGCGAACAGCGCCCCAAAGCGGTTTTTCTTTCCGACATCAATTTCAAAAGGCTGGGCAAAGGTCTTAAAGGCGTGAAGAGGGTGATATGCCCTTATGCCCTTTACGGCTATATAGGATTGCCGCGTCCCGTCGCGTTCACTCCTTATTCCGGGGACGGCGGCGAGCCTGCGGTGTATATGCGCTCGGGCGGCACGTCCGGCGACGCCAAGACGGTGGTGCTGTCGGCGGCGGCTGTGAACGCGTTGACGGACAATCTGTTCGCGACGCTCTCGGACGACAGGTTCGACGAGCGTGACAGGATGCTGACCGCGCTGCCCATGTTCCACGGGTTCGGGCTGTTCGTGGGGCTGCATACGGTGATATGCGTTGCCGCGCCCCCCGTGCTCATGCCGGTGTTTCGGGCGGACAAGGCGGTGCGCGCCATAGCCAAGCACCGCGTCACGCTCATGATAGCGGTGCCCGGGATGATAAACAAATTGCTCGCCGAGCCCGAGTTCCGCGGCGAGAAAGTGCGCTCCCTCAGGCACGTTTACGTGGGAGGGGACACCGTGGACGCGGAGCTGGAAAAGCGCTTCGACGAACGTATGCGCGAGGCAGGCAGCGATTGCGTGCTTTCCCCGGGCTACGGTCTGACCGAAACGGGGAGCGTGTGCGTGCTCTCTCCGCACAAGGCAGGAGGCGCGGTGCTCGGGAAACCCCTCGTCAACATGGAATGCCTTATCGTGGACGAGGAGGGCAACGAAGTGGGGCAGGGCGACACTGGCGAGCTGCTGCTCACGGGCAACCAGCTCATGACGGGTTATCTCGACGACCCGGAGGCGACTGCCGCGGCGTATGAGGAGAGAGAGGGGAAAAAGTGGCTGAAAACGGGAGATATGTTCCGCGCGCTGCCCGACGGCTCCCTCTTCTTCATGGGCAGAAAAAAACGTCTGATAAAGATATCCGGGGTGAACGTGTTCCCTGCGGAGATAGAGCGCACGGCGGTGGAACTTCCCTATGTCGCGCAATGTGCGGCGATAGAGATCAGGGAGCAGAACAAGCCGTTTATCGCGCTGTTTGTGGTGGGTAAACTGTCGGAAGAGCAGATAAAGGGGCTGAAACGCCATATCGTGAACGAGCTCTCCAAGTGGCACGAGCCCAGATGGGTGATATGCGTGGACGCGCTTCCGCGCACTCAAATAGGAAAAACCGATCATGTGAGGTTGTGCGATGAATTTGAAAGCTATCGCAAAAAGAGTTCATAAGATCGCGCCCTCCGTCAACGTGGAGGAGAGCCGCGGCTGCGTGCGCCTGACGGGCGAACTGGACAGCTGGGATCTCATCTACCGCTGCGGCGTGGCGGCGGTGTCGAAAGGGTCGCTCGGCGTCCTCAACGACATCCGCCTCAAAGGGTTCAGCGAGAAGATGAAGACGCCTTCCCTGCGCGACGGCGCGCTGGAAGGGAAGACGCCGGACGTGCTTATCGTAGGCGGCGGCATCATGGGTTGTGCGCTCGCGCGCGAATTGGCGAAGCTGGATATCGGCGTGTTGCTTGTCGAAAAAGCCAACGACGTTGCGACCGGCGCGTCTTCCAGGAACGACGGGTGCATACATCCCGGCATCGACCTGCACCGCGGTCAGCTCAAACTCAAATACGTCCTGCGCGGCAACGCCATGTACGAGGGGTTGTGCAAGGAGCTGGGATGCGATTTCGAGCGCTGGGCGCAGACGTTCATGTTCAGCACCAAATGGGAGCGCTACATCATCGCGCCCCTCATGCTGCTCAAAGGCAAACTGCTCGGGGTGCCGGACATGAGTTTCAAGACGCCTGCCGAGATGCAAGAGATAGAGCCGCATCCTCCCAAGTGGTTGACGGGGGCTGTGTATATGGCGTCGGCAGGCGTGGTGTCGCCGTATAAAGTCACGGTCGCCCTTGCGGAGAACGCCATAGAGAACGGGGCGGAAGTTTCCCTCAACACCGTGGTGGAGGGTATGGACGTCAAGGACGGGCTCATCACGGCGGTGCATACCAACCGCGGTACGCTGCGGCCGCGTATAGTCGTGAACGCCGCAGGCGCGTACAGCGACGTCGTGGCGGAGATGGCAGGCGACAGGACGTTCACCATACATCCGCGCAAGGGGACGGACCTCATTTTGGACAAAAAGAAGGCGTATTACGCCATCTCCTCCTTTGCGCGCAGCTACTTTGCTCCTCTCCCCAAGGAGGCGCAGGAGCAGACTCACGCCGCGGTGGGGCACACCAAGGGCGGCGGCGTCATGCGCACCGTGGACGGCAACATACTCGTGGGACCGAATGCGGTCGAGCAGCCTTACCGTGAGGACACGACCACCAACATCGAGGACGTGACCGCCATAATCCGCAAACAGAAGGTGGCGGCGGACGAGCTGTCCACCGCGGACATAATCACTTATTTTGCAGGCGTGCGCGCGGCGACTTACGAAGAGGATTTCGTGGTGCGCAAGGGCATATTCACCAAGAACGTCATACAGACCGCAGGCATCCAGTCGCCCGGCATCACGGCGGCTCCTGCCATCGCGTGCGACGTGCGCGTATGGGTCAAAGAGATGTTGGGAGCAAAGGACAAAAAGAATTTCGACCCCGTGCGCAGGCATACGCCCAAACTCGCAGGGTTGTCCGAAAAGGAGCGCGAGGAGTTCATAAAGCGCGACCCGGCGTACGGCGAGATCGTATGCAGATGTGAAGAGGTGAGCAAAGGAGAGATCATCGACGCATTGGAGTCCCCCCTCAAAGTGTGCACCGTGGACGGCATCAAACGCCGCGTGCGCCCCGGGATGGGCAGGTGCCAGGGAGGGTTCTGCTCTCCGCTCGTCATAAAGATAATTGCCGAACACGAGGGCATCCGTCCCGAGGACGTCCTGAAAGGGGACGAGGGCAGCGTGATACTCTTCGGAGATACCAAGAAAGGGGAGGAGATCGGCGAATGAAAAACTACGACGTCATAGTGATAGGCGGCGGCCCTGCCGGGTTGGCGGCGGCGGAGAGCGCGTGCAAAGCGGGCGCGAAGACCGCCGTCATAGAGCGCGAAGCCAGGTTGGGCGGCATCCTCAAACAGTGCGTCCACGACGGGTTCGGGCTCATCCGCTTCGGCGAGAAGCTGGCAGGTCCCGAGTACGCCGAAAGGTACATCGACCTGGTGAAGGCGCTGCCCGTGGACGCATACACGCTCACGTTCGTCACGGCGGCGGAAAAGACGGCGGACGGGTTCAGGATCACCTGCGTCAGCCGCGAGGGGATGCTCGACCTTTCCGCAAAAGCGGTAGTGCTCGCGACGGGCTGTCGCGAGAGGACGGCGAAACAGGTGCTCATCCAGGGCACCCGTCCGGCAGGCGTGTTCACCGCAGGCACGGCGCAGAACTTCGTCAACCTGATGGGCAAACTGCCCACCAAAAAGTGCGTCATCCTCGGGAGCGGCGATATCGGGCTCATCATGGCGCGCCGTCTTACGCTTGAAGGCGCGGAAGTGGAGGGCGTCTACGAGGTCAAGCCCGAGCCCAGCGGACTCACCAGGAACATACATCAGTGTCTGCATGATTTCAACATTCCGCTGCATCTGTCGCACACCGTCACTCGCGTGTTCGGCGCGGACAGACTGACCGCCGTGGAGGTCGCGGAAGTGGATGAGAAGATGAAGCCGATAAAGGGCACGGAAAGGAGGGTGGAGTGCGACGCGCTCATCCTCTCAGTCGGGCTCATCCCCGAAAACGAACTTGCCGAAACGCTGGGAGTAAAGCTCAATCCTGCCACCAAGGGTCCCGACTGCGATCAGACTTACATGACCTCCGTGGACGGCGTGTTCTCGGCAGGCAACGCGCTCAACGTGTTCGACCTTGTGGACTACGTGTCCGAGTGCGCGGCGGACGCAGGCGCGAACGCCGCACGTTTCGCCCCGTCCGGCAGCAGCGTCAGGCTGGAAAAGGGCAAAGGACTGCTCTCGTATGTGCCTCATCGCATAGACCTTACCAAGCCGACGGATAGGGTGGTGTTCTTTTTCCGTTCCGCAAAGGATATGGATCGCGGCACCCTGCGCCTCATCGCGGACGGCAAAGAGGTGTACAAGAAGAAGTTCTCCTTCCTGCGTCCTCCCGAGATGCAGAGGGTGGAGATAGACCTCTCCGCGTTCGGGTTGACCGCGAAGAGCAAACTCAGCGTTGAATTGGAGGAAAACTGATGGAACTTGTGTGCATCGTGTGTCCCAAAGGCTGTCATATGACGGTGGAAAACGGCGTCGTGAGCGGTAATACCTGCAAGAAAGGGGAGGCGTTCGCGAAAGCGGAGGCGACTTGCCCCATGCGCACCGTCTGTTCCACCGTGGCGACGGCGTTCGACAGCATGCCCGTGCTGCCCGTAAGGACGGACGGGGAGATCCCCAAAAGCAAGATCGGCGAGCTGATGAAGCTGGTGAACGGGATCAGAGTGACCGAGAAACTGCATCGCGGCGATATCGTCGCCGCTTCCGTGGTGGGGACGGACGTAAACCTCATTGCCACGGCAACAATATATTGAGCGTAAGCAAAAGGAGAAGATCATGTCTAACAAACCCTACAAAGAGTTCGAGCCCAAATGGATCACCGATCCTCCAGTGGAAAAAAGCTATCGCTCCATCATGAAATGGGGAGATCCGGCGGCATACAAGCGTCCCAAAGAGGGGCTTTACAAGTTGGTGAAAGAGAAGTTCCACCTCACCGACGACGACTTCAAAGAGATGGTGGACGTCGGCAATGAGGTCGTGGACATCCATGTGCCCACGAGGCTCACGGAGGCGCAGCTCGCCGAACTCAAAGAGATACTCGGCGAGGACAACGTCACCACGGACGACTTCAAGCGCGCGCAGGTGTGCTACGGCAAGACCATGATAGACATCATGAGATTGCGCAAGGGCATAATAGAAAATCTGCCCGACGTCGTGGTCTATCCCTCCACCACCGAGGACGTGGAAAAGCTGGTGGAGTTTTCCAAGAAGCATAAGATATACCTCTACGTCTACGCAGGCGGTTCCAGCGTGACGCGCGGCACGGAATGTATGTGTTCCCCCAACATGATCCTGGACCTCAGGAAGAACTTCAACAAGGTGCTCGCATTCAACGAGGTCAATCAGACCATCACCGTGCAGCCCGGCATCAGCGGCCCCGACCTGGAAAAGATACTCAACAACGCCCCCGAGAACTTCGGCGCGCAGCACCGTTTGACCTGCGGACACTTCCCCCAGTCGTTCCAGTACAGCTGCGTGGGCGGTTGGGTCGTGACGCGCGGCAGCGGTCAGAATTCCACCTACTACGGATGCGCGGCGGATCTGGTGCTCTGCCAGGAGTACGTCACCCCCGTGGGCAGGATACGCACCGACTCCGCCCCCAGAAAAGCCACCGGTCCCAACATCGATCAGATAATGATGGGCGGCGAGGGTACGTTCGGCATTTTGACGCAAGTGACACTTAAAGTGTTCAAAAAGTCCGCTAAACACCGCAAATTCTCGTATATGTTCCCCACCTGGGAGGACGGCATGGCGGCTATGCGCGAGGTCATGCAGGGCGAGTTCGGTTATCCTTCCGTGTTCAGGCTCTCCGATGCGGAGGAAACGGATATGATGATGCACATGTACGGCATCGCGGAGTCGCCGCTCAATACGCTGCTCGCAGCCAAAGGCTTCAAGCCCAACCGTCGTTGCCTGTTGCTCGGGTTCGCTGACGGCGAGGACGGCTTGCAGAAAAACATCGTCAAGAACGTGCGTAAGATCGCGCATAAGTATAACGCCATGTCCCTCACCGGCTACGTCACGACGGCATGGGAGCACGGCAGGTTCTCCGATCCTTATCTGCGCGACACCATCCAGGACTACGGCATCATCATCGATACGCTGGAATGCGCGGTAAACTGGGACAACATGGCGCAGGTCCACCGCGACGTCAGAAAAGCGGTGAAAGCGTGGCCGGATGCGATGTGCACCACGCACATCTCCCACAGCTATCCGCAGGGCGCCAACCTTTACTTCATCTTCATCATCAAGACCTCCGACCTCGAAGCGTTCAAAAAGTATCATTACTCCATCCTGGACGCCATCGCGAAGTCGGGTGCGGCGCTCTCTCACCACCACGGCATAGGCAAACTCTTCGCGCCCTTCCTCGAAGATTCCATCGGCACCTCGCAGCTCAATGTCTACAAAGCCCTGAAACATTACTTTGACCCCGACGGACTGCTCAACGCCGGCGGCACCCTCGCCCTCGACGGCACCCTTACCGAAGAAGGCGTCTTCGGCGGAAAAAAGCAGGGTGATGGGGATAGTAGTAGTAACAGCAGTAGTAGCCCCGGTTTAGTCCACACCGAAGGCTAAAGCGCGCTATTTTGCGTGATACTGTGTCAAAGTCCGCCCACACTGCGAGTCACGTACGCCTTAGTACGCTCCTCTTGTGTGGGAGGGCTTTTCCTTGTCTGACGCTAAAATATCGCGCTTTAACAAGCCAAACGCCGCTATTTGGCGAATAGCTTTGTCAGCCCCACATCTCCGACCGCTTATGTACAAGGAGTACACTGCGCGTCCGGATATGTGGGGCTTTCGCGCTCTTCATCCAAATATCGCCGTTTAGTGATAAGTTGTGGGTATGGCGCAGAACTTTGTCAACGCCCTTGTCGTGGATGCTCACGTACGTTCAAGTAAGCTCCGGCGTCACAGCGGATGATAATTCACAGGCACTGCCACATTTGTGGCAGTGCCTTGTTTTTTTACATCCGCTGTTCCTTATCGCGTCGTGAAAATGCACAGACGTTCGCTTTGCTCCTCGTTCCTCGGGAACTATCGCGCAGCTCACTCATTTTCACTCCGCGTAGCGATGGCTCGCGCCATCGTTTTAATGGGTGTTTTCGCGCATACGGGGTCCCCGTCGCGAAATCTTTGATTTCGGGATGGGGCAAACTTCATCTAAATGGCGGCGTTTAGCGAAGTAGACTTTCACTCATTTGAGGACGGAACAAAATACTTTTTTTTTCCACGTTCACTTATTCGAAGCGTGCTTGATATTTAATTTATATTTGTTCGAAGGCGTAACACCGCGCCGCTCAGCCAAACTTGCACCGTGGGCGAGCATCCGCCCACGCTTGCAAGTCGCGGCGTGTCCCCCTGAGCGCCGAGCGCCGACGGAGCATTAAGTAGACACGGGCGTAGTGCGCGAGTGCCGAATTCCTCCGCCCGTGCCGGGTTCTCGGTGGGTGCAGTCCTCCGCTTGATTATGTGAGTGCAATAAACAAACTTTTTTAGGAGGCGGAAAGTTAGTCCTGCATGATGCGAGGAGTGCAGCCCTTTCGGCACGGGGGAGGAAAGCCCGAAGGGAAGGAGGGGGTTCAATACTCCCATGTCAGGGACGAAGCCCCAATTAAACTTTGTTCCCCACGCGCACTAGTTTGGGCGTTCTTACCTTATCCGGGACAAATGGGGACGGGGCAAAAATGTTCAAATGTGGGCATAGCCTGCCCACATTTGAACATTTGCGCACCCAAACCCCACAAGTGGGTGCCCCTGCTTTACCCCGTCCCCTATTGTCCCAACGCGTTCCTGTTCGGGGGAGGAGGGGGTCTGTACTCCCAGTAAAGAGGGTGTCGGGCGAACTAGGAGGGATGGGCGCGGCATATAGTTTAGTATGCCGGATCTTGCTGGGAAAAGGGTGCATTTTGTGGGGGTGGGCGGCGCGAGCATGTGCGCGCTTGCCGAGTACTGTCTTTTGTCGGGGGCGCGCGTGTCCGGCAGCGACCGTGTGCTCGGGCGCGCGACGGAAAGGCTGTCCGCTTTGGGCGCGCAGGTTTATTTCGGATCGCGAGAGGAAATGATAAAGGAGGCGGACCTGGTGGTGCGCTCGTCTGCCGTGCCGCTTTCCGACGCGGAAGTGGCGGCTGCGCGTTCGCTCGGCAAACGCATGGAGGAGCGGCAGGAATTTTTGGCGGAGGTGGCGTCCGAGTTCCGCACGGTGGCGGCAGTCGCAGGGACGCACGGCAAGACCACCGTCGCGGCAATGACCGCGCACATTTTGAAGAGCTGCGGCATCCCGTTCGTCGGGCACATAGGCGGCGAACCCGAAGGCATGGGGAACCTCACCGTCGTGCGCGAAAAAGACGGCAGCCTGCCGCGAGGGATGTTTCTCACGGAGGCGTGCGAGTTCAGGCGGCACCTGCTTGCGCTTTCGCCGGATATCGCCGTCATCACCAACATGGAATGCGACCATCCCGACTGTTACGCGGACATAAACGAGGTGCGCGGAGTTTTTGCGGAATTTGTCGAAAAATGTCCTCTCACGATAGTGCGTGAAAGCGACGTATACGTATCGACGGGTGCGCATATCGCCATACGAGAGGGGAAGGGCGCGGAGCATGGAGGGGGCGCTTCGCTTTATGGTGCACATATGCGCAAATGCACATATTCGTTTATGAGAACACTCGAATGCGCGGACGGACAAACGGTAGAGGTCGTAGCAGAGGGCGCGTGCGCAAAGGCGCATCTGAACTTCCCGGGTGCGCATTATGCCGAGGACGCGGTGTTCGCGCTGGCGCTTTCGTGCGAGCTCGGCGCGGAACTTGACGCCGCGTGCGCCGCGCTGGAAACTTTCGGAGGGGTGAAACGCAGGTTTGAAAAGGCAGGGCGTCTGTGCGGCGCGGAGCTGATCTTCGATTACGCGCACCACCCCACCGAACTGAAATGCACCCTTGCCGCGGCGAAAATGAGGGGGAGGGTGCTGCCCGTGTTCCAGCCGCACACTTACTCTCGCACCGCGCGCTATATGTCGGATTTTGCCGCCGCTTTGGGAGGGGAAGAGGAGGTGATCCTCATGCCCGTTTATGCGGCGAGAGAGCGCGAAGCGCAGGGCGCCACGTCCGCGGAGTTGCAAAGTGCGATGTGCTCGAATTATCCGAATTGCAAAGTTTATCTTGCAAATTCGGCAGAAGAAGTATGGGATATGGTGAAAATGAGAGCGCACGCATATGACGTCGTACTGTTTTTGGGCGCAGGGGACATCTACGACATGAAAGAGAGGTTTTGCGGCGAGGGGGAGTGACGGGCGCGCACGAAGCGTTCCGTGCGCGTCCCGGAGCAGTGGCGTTCACGCACTGCCTTATTCCTGTCTGGCATGGTTCAGATGATGTCTGCGGCGTTGAAGTTCAGAAGGTCGCGCAGGTTGTGCGCCATGGTAAGGAGGGACTGACATTTGCTTAACGCGTTCTTGTCGTCGCCGCATTCCAGCGACCCCTCCGTTTCCGCGAGCGCGGCGGAAAAGGCGCGCATATCCGGTGACCAGGTGTAAAGTTCCATTTCCTTGCGCTTTTCCTCCCACCAGACGGTCAGGGTCTTCACTTCGTCCAGCGCGTCGTCGTCGGGAGATTTTATCGCTTCTTCCAGGGCGTATATGCGCGTTTCCAGTTCGTCGAATATGCTTTCCACGCGCACGGCTTCCAGCACTCCTCCCGTGACGATGGCGGCGAGTATGACGAGAGCCGCGACAAGCCTTTTCATTCGCCGTCCTCCGTGGGGAAAGTGACCGTGATGCTGTCGCCTGCGTACGGTTGCACGAACACCTTATCCCCCGTCACGAGCAGCAGGAGCACGTCCGACTGTTTCATGCCGAGGGTGTCCAGCAGGCGCATGACGCGCTCCTTGTCCACCGTTTGCAGACCTTTCATATTCGCGCCCATAAAGCTGCCCTCCATGACCACCGTCACGGGCATATCCGCAGGCTGAGTGCTGACGGACACGTCGGAGGGGGTGAGGGGGCGGAACTGCGATTTTGGCAGCACGGTCATCGTGCCGTTGGTTTCCAGGATGGCGTATTCCACCTCGCCCGGGTCGAAGTAGCCGCCTGCGCGCAGGGCTTCCAGCAGGTCGTCTATGTTCATGTTGAGTTCTTTGAGGACGTCGGGGAGCAGATTCCCCTTTTCGATGACCACGATGGGTTTGCCGTTGAGCAGTTTGCGGAAGCGCAGGCTGCCCGAGGCGAGTTTGGTGATGAGGATATGCACCACGAACAGCGTGAACACGGGGATCACGCCGTAGATTATCGGGATGGTGGGGTCGCTCATCGGGATGCACGCAAGGTCGCTTGCCACCAGGGTGATGGCAAATTCGAAGGGCTGCAATTCTCCCAGCTGACGTTTGCCCATAAGGCGCATGGCGACGAGCAGGAAGAAGTAGATGACTATGCACCGCACAAACAGGTTGAGCATGGTGCTATTGTGCGGAAGCGGACGACTTTTATGCGCGGCGTTTGGCGCGCGTGGGCAGCAGCATGGCGATGATCCCACGCGCATCCACTATCCCGAATGCCGAGATGAACAGGCAGAACATCCCCATCACGGGCAGGCATACGGCTATGATGACGAAGAGTTCTTTGAGGTGAGGAGAGGTGAGCCTTTCCAAAAATACTCCGAGCATGGCGAGTGGGAGGGAAAAGAGGCACACGCCGAGCGGACGTCCCAGCCCCTGCGGCGCGCCAAGCCTGCGCATGAGGAAGACGGAGTTCATGGACGCCGTGACGGCGAAGCCCACGCCGCTTGCGACGGCGGCGGCGTAGATGCCTATGTGGCGCGGCAGGATAAATATGCACGGGAGGGAGCATATGAGCCCACAGACGTAGCTTATGAAGGAGAATTTTTCCATGCCGAGGGAGTTGAGCACGGGGGTGGTGATGCTCCCGAGAGCCAACGGGAAGATTATCACAGCGGCATAGGACACAAGTTTGCCTGCCTCTTCGTCGCCGAAGAAGAATATGCCGAGTTCGCGCCCGAGGGGGACGTAGACGGCGAAGAATGCGGACGCCACGATCGCGGCAAACAGCAGGGAAACGCGGAGTTTGGAGCGTATTTCGTCGTATTTGCCGGTGGAGGCGAGTTCCGCAAGGTCGGGTATGAGCACGACGGACAGGGCGGAGATGACCGTGACGGGCGCCATGATGAGGGGGAGCGCCATGCCTGCGACTCTGCCGTACTGCGCGGTGGCGACGGCGGCGGACATCCCTCCTGCCATCAGCTGTCCCGGTATGACCAGCGCGGAGAGGGAGGCGGAGAGGGAGGTGAGCACGCGCACCGCGGAGAGGGGAAGAGTGGCGGAGATGAGTTCCTTTGCGCCCGTAGGCCGCGCGAGCCTGCCCCCACAGCGGAAGAATACGACAAAGAGTATCGCCACGGAAACCGCGTCCGACAGCACGAGTGCGACAGCCACTCCCACCGCGCCCGTCAATGCGGCGAAGAAACCGCCTGCAAGCAGCATGGAAAAGCCTATTTTCAGCACCTCGTCCACCAGTTCCAGAGAGGAGAAAGCGAGGAAATTCTTCCTGCCCCAGAACCAGCTGCGCAGGGGAGCGTACAGCGAAGAAGTGATGAGCGTGGGCAGCATGACGAGGAATATGGGGATGCATCTCTCGTCCGCGAAGATGCCGCCGAGGTGCCGTGAGCAGGCGAGGAAGACGACGCAGACGGCGCAGGAAGAGATAAGCCCGATGAGCAGGGACGCCGTGGTAAGAGAATTCTGGCGTTTCACGTCGCCGCGCGCCGCACATTCCGCGACTTTGCGCGACAGCACGGTGGGTGCGCCGGCGGTGAAGGAGAAGAGCAGGAGCAGCACGCTGAACGCTATCTGATAAAGTCCCACCGCTTCCGCGCCGAGGGTGCGCGACATCCATATCTTGAAAAGGAAGGAGAGCAGCCGCGTAGCCACTGAGAATATAGTCACTATGGAGAAAGATCTTACCGTACCGTTCAATTTTCGCCTCGCAAGCAATGATATGCCGGGGCAACGGAAAAAATTCGGGGAAAGGTGCGCCGCGTTGCGGTCGTGAAGGCGGAGATCCGTTACGGCAACAAAAAGCCCTCCCGTTGCGAGAGGGCTTTTTTGCCTTGTGATCTTCCGGACAAAGTCTTTGGCTTTCGTCCGGAGCGGACATTATCTTTTAACGTCACTCGTTGAAGGCGTCGTAATCGCTCTTCTTCTTGCGGACGTTGGACGCGGACACGCTGTCGGTGGGATCGTCGGAAGACTTCTTGGTGAACTTCTTCTTGTACTTCCTGACGAAGTAGACGATGACCACGGCGATGATGGCAAGCCCGATGACGATGGTCGGGACCATCCACCACAGCGCGTCGAGGTTGAAGGAGTTGGAGGGCGCCTGCGTTGCGGAGTCGTCTTCGCTGTCCGTCGCACCCTGTTCCGCTTCTTCGGGGATCCTGCACTGGGCAAAGGTGCCGTAGCCTTCTTCGCCCTCGCCGGGCATATTTTCGACTGCCATACCGAACTCGTTCTCGCCGCCGATATCGCGCACGGACACCGCATCGAAGAACGCGTAGCCGCTCACCAGTTTATCTTCGTCGTCCGCATCGTAGATGCCGAGCCCGAGGCGCAGAGTCACGCTGGACACGTCTTCGGAGGGAGCCAGCACCAGGAAGGTGTAGGTGACCCAGCCGTTCTCCGTCTTTATGCCGTCAAAGACGAGTTTCTCCGCGTCGCTGCCGGAGCCGAGGGTGAGCTCGATGTAAGCGCCGTTGTCCTTGTCCGCGGACGCCGCGGTCCACTTACCGTTCTCGTCCACATGCCCTATGCCGTAGGTGAACACGCGGACGGTGATCTGATACGCTCTTTCCGCGGTCAGGGTGTAGTCCGAGCGGCTGTAACGGTAAGCGCTGTCCTGGATGTTGTTTATGACGAGCACGTTTTTGCCGTCCACGCCGTCCATGGGCAGCGCGTCGCCGGGCAGCAGTCTTGCCGCGACCGCTTCATAGTATTTCTCCGCCTTTATTGCCGCGATGGCTTCCTCTCTGTCCGCGTCGGTGGGAGAGGTTATACCTTCTTTCTCCAACCAATCGTTGACTTCTTGTTCGGAAGCGTTGAAATCGTCGATGTCAAGGTCGGGACCGAGCCCGGTCACATAGGACACACCGTCGCCGCCTTCGGGGTCGGGCCCTATGACTTCGGTGGTGGGGTTGGAGGTGTTGAACACGCCGGAGATGGTGTCGTCACGATCCTGATCGCTGCCGCCCACCGCGCCCGACCAGCCGTTGGGAGTGGAGAGGATGTTCTCGCCGTCCTCGTCGGTGGAGGAGGTGCTGCCTTCCAAAGTGTCGAAGGAGTCGGTGTGGAAGGATATCCTCTTCACGGTTTCGAACGCTTCGCCGTTGAGGGTGCCGGGCTCGTAGTCCGCTATCTCGTCCTCGGTGAGCCCTTCGCTCATGGTCACGGAGTCGAACAGGATGATGCCGGAGGAATCCTTGGCGTCCTCTTCGCTGCCCGTGATGCCCGTGTTCTCACCCAGCCACAGACCGAGTCTGAGGGAAACGTCCGTAAGACCCACTTCGATGTTGAAGGTGTACTTGTGCCATTCGCCGTCCGCTATGACGGAGAAGTAGATAGGTTCGTCCTCATCGTCGCTCACGAGGGAGCCGGAGGCTTCGCCTTGCAGGAAGATCATGCCCGTGCTGCCTTCGGTTGCTCTCGCCCACACGCTCACGGAATAGTTGGTGGAGGCGTCCAGCGTGAAGCTGTCGGAGAGATAACCTGCGGAGAAGCTCTCCCCGAGCCCTGCCAATGCGAGCAGATAGGGCGCGCCTTTCGCGGTGTCGGGGGCGCCTGCGTAGATATCGGTGAAGAAGTCCGCATTGTCGGGGAAGAGGTTGTTGACCTGCGTGCTCGCGCCCCAAGTGCCGGGGGCGGACTCTTTGAGTTTGATGACGCCGCCCACGAAGTTCTCATTGTCGGAGAGAGCCGCATCGCTCAGGGTCCAATCCTCGGGGACGCCCGTCACGTCGCTCTCTTGCAGAGTGCCGTAAGAGGGGTCGTCGGAGGCGGTGAGAGCGTCTTCCAGCTCATCGTAGTCGATGTTGCCGAAGGAGCCGTTGGCAAACGAGCCGCTCTTGCTGCCGGAGGAGAGGTCCGCTTTCTTGATGTAGGTGCCTGCCGCCGCGTCCGAGTAGTCGGCGTAGGTGATGCCGAGCATGCTGAGGTTGGCAAAGTACGCCGCGCCTTCCGCAAGGGAGGAGGCGTTGAACCTGTTGCCGCTGCCCAGCGCAAATTCCAGCCAGACTTCCTCGCGGCCCTCGTCGGAGCCTTTGATGTAGAAGGTATATTCCGACCAACCGTTGTAGGTTTCCACCTCCGCGGTGTTGATGGCGGTGAAGGAAGCGAGGGTGGTTTCCTCGTCATTCTCGTCCAGAGATTTGAGGTAGAGATATGCGCCGGTGCCTTCCTTCACGCCGTCCGTCTTGACCCAGACGGAGATGGTGTAGGCGCTGTTGGCGCGGATATCGATGTTGCCCGAACGCATCGAGAACGCTACGTTCTCGGTGGAACGGATGGTCATGCCCGTGTCGGGCACGTTGTCGTAAGGCACGCCGGGCACGGAGCCTATCGAGGCGTAATACTCCTCGTCGGTGAGGCTGACCGTACCTGCCGTCACTCTGCCTTCCACGACGGAAGGATGATCTTCCTCGGAAGTTTCGGTTTTGGTCCAACCAACGGGTTTGCCGCTGGTGTCGCCCTTGAAGTCGAAGTCCGTTCCGTCGGTGCGGAAGTCGCCGGCTATGCCGCCGTAAGAGGCGTCGGGCTCCGCGAAGTAACTGCTGCCCGTCAGGTCGGCGAAGATAGCGTTCGCGCTGCCGCCGTCGACATCGAGCTCCATGCCGGCGAACACGCCGTCGATGGCGGTTTCGAAATCGCCTGCTTCGTCTGCGGAGTAACGCTTCAGGGTCACGTCGTCAAAGAACGCCCATCCCGAAGAGAAAGTCCCGTTCGCGGAATAGGTGGTGCGCCGGCTGCCCGTCGAGGAGGCGGAGGAGGAAGAGTAGTAAGTGTAAGTCATCTCCTCGTTGTCTTCCGCGCTGTCGGTGCCCAGCCACAGGGTCAGATCATAGGACATATCCTTGAACTGGTTGCCCTTGATGTAGAAAGTGTAGGTCGTCCACTCGGGTTGGGGGACGGAGGTGTCGGCAGGACGCTGCCCGAAGAGCACCATGCCGTCGTACTTGTTTTTCGCTATGCCTTCGATGACGATGTCTTCGCCGTCGCCGGAGAGGATGAGGGAAACGCCGCCGCCGTACACGTTGTAAGTGAGCACGTCAACGCTGATGGCGTAAAGCCCGTTCTTTTCGATGACTATCTCGCGCGAGGTGCGGATGCCCTGGGCGGTCATCATCTGCTGGGAGAGCATATACAGGCTGTCGCCTATGCTGTCGTTAAGACGCCCCTCCATGAGAGCGGTCACGTCGGAAAGTCCGCTCGCCGGAGTGTGCGCGACGCGGTCCACGAAATAGGTGCCTGCATAAGAGGAATAGTTTTCCTCAAAGAGGGAGGCGCGGATGACGCCGTTGAAGCGGTAAGAGGTGGGGGCGTCTTTGCCCGTCACCAGCGACCAGCCGGAGGGCGCGCTCGTGCCTATCGTGGTGGAGCCGTAATCGAACCTGCCGTTGGGGACGAGCAGGGACATGGTGCGAGTGCTCATCGCGGAGTAAAGCGCGGCAAGAGAACGGGTGTCCGCCTCTTCGTCGTCGGCGGTCGCGTTCTTATCGGCGTATTCCTGCGCTATCGCTTCGTACTCGGTGAGTTCCTCCGCGACGCCGTCTTTGTACTGCTCCTGCGCGGTTTTATCGTCGGTGTCGGCAAGTTTTTCCAGCACGACGTTGTCAAAGAAAGCGTAGCCGGTGGTCAGACCGTCACGGTAGTAAGAGCTGTATTTGCCAAGCCCCAGGTTGAGGGTGAGAGAGGTGGAGGAAGTCGCCGCGCTCTCGATATAGATGGTGTAAGTGCGCCACTCGCCCTGCGTGTCTATGCCGGATATCTCCGCATAGCCTGCGGAAGCGATGTATATCCTCGCGCCGGGGACGTTGTCCTCGTCGTCGGTGCCGGCAATGTTGTAGGTCAGCACGTCAACGGAGAGTTTGTAGTAAGAAGCGGCGTCCAGCGAGAAGGACTTGGAGGTGTAACCGTATGCGGTGGGGCCGTAGTCGTCGTCCTCACTTTCCGCCATGTCCGTGGTGGGCATATGGATCATGAGGATGTTGTTCACCGCGTCTTCCGCGTCGGAATAATGTCCGCCCTGTCCGCCTTCCGCGGTCAGCCTCTGATAGAGGGTCTTGCCGTCCGCGTCGACGTTGCCGTTGTCGTTCCAAAGTTCGCGTCCTGCGGAGTAAAGCGCTTCGTCAAGGCTTATCGCGCCGGAGATCACATCGCCGGGAACGGTGGAGGAGGAGTAGAGCTTCGCCCCCGTCCAGTCCGTGACGGTGTGAGGGTAGTCGCCGCCGGTGCCGATGACTTTGAAGTCGGAGTTGCTGATGAGCAGCCCTTCCGTGGCTTCGATCGTTTCACCCTCGGTGACAGGCGTGGTGTTGTCGTTGCAGGCGGAGAACACCGCCGCGGAGAACGCCACCGCGAGGATCAGGAACAGAACCAGAATTGAAATCCTTTTTCTTTTCATAACATCCTTTACAAGTTGTTGATTTGCAATATCGTTACCGCGCATAGCGCGCGCCCGTACTTAAACAATACAGGCTTTGATATTCTAAATCAAATAAACTTTTTTTGCAAACGTTTTGGGTCCGCAATTCATATTTTCACTTAAAACATAAAGACTAGGTTAAAAAGGAGGGGAAAATGTCGGGGATGACTTCCGCTGCGGCGGTCAAAAACGTGAGCAAGTTCGCCACTCTCCGCCCGGATAAGCGCAAAAAACGCAATGTGCTGCTCTTTGTGTGCGGCGCGGCGGTGGGCGCGGTGAACGGTCTGTTCGGCGCAGGCGGAGGGATGTTGGTCGTGCCCGTGCTCACCTACGTCGCCGCTCTCGGCGAAAGGAAGGCGCATGCGACGGCGATCGCGGTCATACTTCCGTTGTGTCTTATCGGCGCCGTGGTGTACGCCGCGCAGGGTGGGGCGGACACTTCCTTTCTCGCTCCGACCGTGGCAGGAGTGCTGGCAGGCGGCATCATCGGCGCGGCGGCGCTCAAAAAGCTCGCGGCGCCCGTTCTGGACTTCCTTTTTTACGGGTTGATGCTCTTCGCCGGCATAAAGATGGCAACGGGCGCATGACGACATAAAATCGCCATATGCGATGTTTATATGTCAATATCGTAAGCTAAAACGCCGTTTCGCGCGTTTACATACTTTATCGGGGAGGTGCGTATGCGCGCGCTTTGGTTCTTTCTCGCCGGGACGTGCGGCGGCGTGCTTGCAGGTATGGGAATGGGAGGAGGCACCCTCACCATACCCATACTCGTGCTATTTCTTTCCGCAGGTCAGCTTGCGGCGCAGTTCGCCAACATCGTGGCGTTCCTGCCCACCGGGAGCGTCGCTCTCGCCATGCACGTCAAGAACGGGTTGGTGGAAACTTCCGCCCTGCCTTACGTGCTGCTGCCGGCGCTCGCGGCTGCCGCGGTGACTTCCGCATTCGCGCGGGATGCGGCGGAATGGCTGGGCAGAGTGTACGGAGGTTTTTTGATACTCATCGCGGCTTTCGGGCTGTCCGCAGGAGTCGCGCGCAACTTTTCTTCCAGGTGATGCCGTAACGGAATAATACGAACCGGGTCCTGCGCCGCCGATTTCCGCCCGGACCGCGTCATCAGCCCTGCCGATACAGTGATACGTGACTCTTTTCCCTAGGGGAAGCCTCTTTTGGAAATTTTCGGTATTTACATTAAGAGGGATTTGCTTTATAATTAACACGAGTGTAAACCGTGCACTCGCGTTTAAGGGGGTAATTTTACACCGGGAGAAGAAAACTTGCAGTTTGCATTCAGGACATTCGGCAGAGGGGCGCACCCTCCTGCCAGTAAATTTACGGCAAATGTTCCGCTCGCCGAATTTGACGCGCCGGAGCTTTTGCGCGTTCCGCTCTCGCAGCATATAGGAGCGCCTGCCGTCCCCGTCGTAGAGGTGGGGGATACTGTCGCGGCAGGACAGCCGATAGGCGAGAGCGGCGGTTTTGTTTCTGCGCGCGTACACGCGCCCGTATCCGGCAGAGTGACCGCCGTGAAAAAGGGCGTTACCCCCACGGGCGCACAGTGTGTCCATATCGAGATCGAGAACGACTTCGAGGGCAGGACGGCGTTTTTGCCGCCGCTTGACGACCCCACCCCCGATATGATAAGGGAGCGCGTGCGCGAATGCGGCATCGTCGGCATGGGCGGCGCGGGCTTCCCCACGCACGTCAAGCTCGCTCCCAAGACCGCGCCCGAGTTTTTCCTGCTCAACGGGGCGGAGTGCGAGCCGTACATCACCTGCGACTGCCGCCTTATGACGGAGCGTGCGGAGGAGATAGTGCGCGGCGCGAGGCTGATGGCAAAAGCGGTGGGAGCCGGGGTGGCGCTCATCGGCGTGGAGTCCAACAAGAAAGGGGCGTATGCGGCGCTGGAAAAGGCGTGCGGCGGCGCGGACGACGTGCGTCCCGTGCTGCTTCGCACCAAGTACCCTCAGGGCGCGGAAAAACAGATGGTGTTCGCGCTCACGGGGCGCAGGGTCCCTCCGGGCGGACTGCCTGCCGACGTGGGCTGCGTGGTGGATAACGTGCATACCGCTTATGCGGTCGCGCGTGCGGTGGATATGGGCGAACCCCTCATTTCGCGTGCGGTCACTGTGGGCGGAGGCGAAACGGGGGCGCCCGGCAACTTCTTCATGCCCGTGGGCACGCCTTTCTCATTCGTGAGGGAGAAGACGCGCGGCGAGCGTTCGGACGAGGATATAGTCAAGGTGATAAGCGGCGGTCCCATGATGGGGGTCGCGCAGTCGGGGCTGGACGCGTGCGTGAGTAAGACCACGTCCTCGCTGCTCTTTTTCGGAGCGAAAGAGAGCGCGGCGACCTCTCCCACGCAGTGTATCAACTGCGGCAGATGCATCAGGCAGTGCCCGATGAAGCTTTCGCCGCGCGATATAGAGAAGGCGGTCGTAGCAGGCGACTTCCCAAGGACGGAGGAACTGTATGTGACGGATTGCATGGAGTGCGGCGTCTGTTCCTACGTGTGCCCTGCGAAGCGTCCTCTCGTGCAGGCGATACGCCTTGCCAAAAAGACTTTGAAAGAGAGGAGGAAGTGACATGAAGAATTTGCGCGTTTCCTCTTCTCCGCACATCACGTCGCCTGCCACGACGCAGCGCATAATGCTGGACGTCATCATCGCGCTGTGCCCGGCGGTGCTGGCGATGGTGTTGTTATACGGGTTTTATCCGCTGTTTTTGACGGTGTTAAGTGTCAGCAGCGCGGTTTTCTGCGAATGGGTGTTCAATATCATCACCAAACGCACGCAGACCACGCGCGACCTTTCCGCGGTGGTGACGGGCATCATCCTTGCGCTCAATCTGCCTCCCGTCGTTCCCTTCTACGTGCCCATCGTGGGCGCGGCGTTCGCCATCATCGTCGTCAAGATGCTCTTCGGCGGCATAGGCAGGAACTTCGCCAATCCGGCGATCACCGCGAGGATATTCCTCATGCTCGCGTGGACGGGAGTCATGACGCAGTTCGTGCTGCCCGTGGACCTCTCAGACGGCGCGAACCTGTTTGCGTACTTCCGTCAGGGGGTGGAGATATCTCTGCCCGATGCCATAACGACGGCGACTCCGTTGCAAGGGGTCAAGGAGGCGATAAGCTCGGGAACGGATCCTTCCGCAGGGCTCAGCGCTTTGGATATGTTCCTGGGCAGGATAGGGGGCAGCGCCGGCGAAGTGAGCACTCTCGCCGTGCTCATAGGCGGAGTTTACCTTGCCGTGCGCCGCGTGATAGACGTCAAGATCCCCGTGCTGTACATCGGCTCTACCGCGCTGTTCACGGCGATATTCTTTGCGGACAGCGGCTATGTGGGCGAGTATGTATGGACTTATCTCCTGGGCGGCGGTCTTATGTTCGGCGCATTCTTCATGGCGACGGACTACGCCACCTCCCCCAAGACTCCCGTTGCGGTGGTCATCTACGGGCTGGGGCTGGGCTTCCTCACGGTGGTGATAAGAAAGTACGGCACGATGAACGAGGGCGTGTCCTTCGCGATACTGCTCATGAACATTGTCACGCCTTTGCTGGAAAAGATAAAGAGAAAGCCTTTCGGCACTCCGCATAAGGACGTTAAGGAGCTGGCGGCGGCTGTCAGAGCGAAGTTTGCAAAAAAGCAGACCGCGGTCGAAGAGGGAGGTGAGCGCGTTGAGTGAAGATATGAAAAACGCAGCGCGCGTCCCCGAGGGCGCGGAGGCGGTCAAGAAACAAAAATTTTTCGGAAAGGACATAGTGGTGTGCATCGTGGTGCTCGCAGCGATCGCTTTGGTCGCAGGCGTGCTGCTCGGGCTGGTCAATTGGCTCACTTACGTTGACCCGGACGCCGTGATAAGAGAGCAGCTGGGCGGTGAGTACGGCGTGGAAGCGGATGCGGTCATCGCGCTCCCCGACGCCGTTACGGAGGGCAGCAGCTATGTCGCCGCGGCGTACGAGGTGTGCACCGCGGAGGGCAGTGTTTACGTCTTCCGTGCGGTGGGCAGCGGCGCAAAGGGCGGCACTCTGGAACTGCTCGTCCACATCGCGGCGGACGGCACCATCACGGATATCGAAGTTTATTCGCAGTCGGAAACCGCAGGGTATATGGACAAGGTTGTTTCCGCGAACAAGAGCAAGTATGTGGGCAAGAACGCCATAGAAACAGGGCAGTTCGACCTCGTCAAGGGCGAGGATGCGGTGAAGGATGACGGCGATGTGGACGCGGTGTCGCAAGCCACATTCACGTCGAAAGGATTCAACAATGCGGTCAACGCGGCGGTGGCGTCCTTCAATTCCAACGTGGCGGAGGTGAAAGCATGAAAAAGGCTCGTCCGAACAGGGAATTGAAAATGGATGTCAGGGGAAAGAGCAAGATAGTCGCAAACGGCATACTTTCTTCCAACCCTGTCTTCCGCCTTGTCTTGGGGATGTGCCCCACGCTCGCCATTTCCACGAGCGCGTTCAACGGGCTGGGTATGGGCGTCGCCGCCACGGTGGTGCTGGTGTGCTCCAACGCGCTGGTGTCGCTGCTGCGCAAGGTCATCCCCGACAAGGTGCGCATCCCGGCGTACGTGCTCATCATCGCGACGTTCGTGACGCTGGTGGAGATGCTGCTGCGCAAGTTCGTGCCTGCGCTGTATGACGCGCTGGGCATATATCTGCCGCTCATTGTGGTCAACTGCATAATCCTCGCCAGAGCGGAGGCGTTTGCCAGCACCAACAAGGTGGGCGATTCCGTGCTGGACGGGCTGGGCATGGGCTTGGGGTTCACCCTTGCGCTCGTGCTGCTCGGCGTGATACGCGAGTTCCTGGGGTCGGGCACCTTCTTCGTGGGGTCTTTCGGCGAAGCGGAATTCGGGCTTACGCTGGGCTCGCTGCCCGATTATTCCATGTCGGTGTTCGTGCTGCCTGCCGGCGGATTCCTTACGCTGGGGCTGGTGATGGCGGCGATCAACGCGCTGTCCGACAAGGCGGCTGCCAAGCGTGACGCCAAGCACGAGGAAGAAGGGAAGATGATAGACGAGCGCGTGCGCGAGCACGTGGAAGGAGAGCTTGCGGCGTTGCAGAGCGCCGAGGCGGAAGGAGCGGGCGCGTCCGAGGCGGACGCGGCTGTCCGAAACGGAGGCGACGGCGCCGGGGAGGATGAAAAATGACATACTTCCTGCTCATCATAGGCGCAATGTTCGTCAACAACTTCGTGTTATGTCAGTTCCTCGGGTGCTGTCCCTTCCTGGGCGTGTCCAAAAAGACGGACACCGCACTCGGGATGGGGCTTGCGGTCATCTTCGTCATGGGGATAGCGTCCGTGTTCACCTGGCTGGTGCAGAAACTGCTGGTCGCCGCAGGGATAGAGTACTTGCAGACGATCGCGTTCATACTGGTCATCGCGGCGCTCGTGCAGCTTGTCGAGCTGGTGCTGAAAAAATTCATGCCCTCGCTTTACAGCGCGCTCGGGGTGTATCTGCCCCTCATCACGACCAACTGCGCCGTGCTCGGCGTAGCGATACTCAACATCCAGTCCTACGGGATAGCGTCGGCGGAGAGCCTGCTGCTGTCCTTCCTCAACGGCGTGTTCAGCGGCGCCGGGTTCACCATCGCGATACTGCTGCTCGCAGGCATCCGCGAACGCATGGACCTGAACTCCGTCCCCAAGCCGTTCAGAGGCTTCCCCATAACGCTCATCGCGGCTTCCATAATGAGCCTTGCGTTCACGGCGTTCTCGGGGATGATATCGTGAGGAGGGCGGAGAGATGAGAAACGTTCTGTTGATGATATCCGCAGTGGATCCCATGACCGTGCTCTGGTCGGCGCTCGTGCTGTTCGCGCTCGCCGCCGTGTTCGGGGTGCTGCTCGCGGTGCTGGGCAAGAAGTTCGCCGTCAAAAAGGACGAGAAAGAGGAGGAGGTGCGCAGACACCTTTCGGGCGCGAACTGCGGAGCGTGCGGCTATGCCGGGTGCGATGCGTTCGCGAAGGCGCTGGCGGAGGGCAAAGCGGACGTCAACTCCTGTTCCGCGACCGCGGCGTCGGAAAAGAAGATAATAGGCGAGATACTGGGCGTCGCGGTGGACGCGGCGGAAACCAAGATAGTGGTCGCCTGCAACGGCGGTAACGCCGCGAACGACAAATACGAATATATGGGGTACGGCGACTGCCGCAGCATGGAACTGTTGGGCGGCGGCAGAAAGGTGTGCCCGTGGGGGTGCCTCGGTATGGGCTCGTGCACGGACGCGTGTCCCGTCCACGCCATGGACGTCGGAGAGGACGGCTATGCGGTCGTGGACCGTGAGAAGTGCATAACCTGCGGCAAATGCGTCGCCGCCTGCCCCAAAAAGCTGGTGAAACGGGTGCCCAAGAGCGCCAAAGTGTACATCGCGTGTTCCAACTGCCTCCGCGGAGGCAAAGAGGTGCGCGCCATGTGCGCGAAAGGATGCCTCGGATGCGGTCTTTGCGCGAAGGTCTGTCCCGAAAAGGCGATAGAGCTCAAAGACAATCTGCCCGTCATCGATTACGACAAGTGCGTCGGGTGCGGACTGTGCATGTCCAAATGCCCGGCTAAATGTATCAAATCATGTGAGTGACGCTTCTCCGCCACGGCGGCGGAGGTATGCAGCGGCGCGCCGCGCCGGAAGGAGTAAATATGGAAAAAATCGCTGTCATCGACCTCGGATCAAATTCCGCAAGACTGGTGCTGGTCAACATTTTGGAGGGCGGCTATTTCGTCGTGTTCGACGAGCTCAAAGAAACTGTCCGACTGGGTCAGGATATGGACTGGGACGGCATAATCAAGCCACAGCGCGTTGCGCAGACCATAAAGACGCTCAGCATGTTCAGGAGGCTGTGCGACGCCAACCACGTGGATAAGATATTCGCTTACGCCACTGCCGCGGTGCGCCGCGCCAAGAACCAGAAGAGCTTCCTCGACGAGGTGGCGATGACTTGCGGCATCAAGATAAAGGTGCTTACGGTGGAGGAGCAGGCGCTGCTCATCTATCAGGGGGTCATCAATTCCATGGACATCCCCAAAGGGCTCATAATGGAGATGGGGGGCGGTTCCACCAATCTCATCTACTATAACCGCCGCAACCTCATACATTACGAAACCCTTCCCTTCGGCACCGTGACCCTCACCGACCTTTTCAAGAGTTACAGTGCGGAGCCCGAAACGCGCGCGAGCAAGATAGAGGCGTTCATCGGCGAGCAGCTGGACAAGATAAGCTGGCTGGACAGCATCGAGCCCGACACCGCGTTTGTGGGCGTGGGCGGCGCGTTCAGGAATTTGGGCAGGATAAGCCGCATGGTGAGGAAGTATCCCTTCAATATGACGCACGGTTATGAGATACCCATGGCGGAGTTCGACGGGCTGTATTCCACCATAAGGAAACTCGACCTGGATTCCACCATGAAGATAAAAGGGCTGTCGAGCGGCAGGGCGGACATCTTCCCCAGTTCGCTCGCGGTCATCAAAGCGGTGCTCTCCCGTTTCGATTTCCCCAAGATAACCATAAGCGGCTGCGGACTGCGCGAGGGCGCGATGTTCCGTTACGCCGTTCCCGGAGTGAGCGAGCGTCCGCTGACCGACGTCCTCGGGCATTCGCTGCACACCCAGATGAAGTACTACGACGTCAACATCCCTCACGCCGAGCACGTCTACAACCTTTGCATCCAGCTGTTCAAGCAGCTCAAAGTGCTGCACAAGATGCCCAGGATGTACGTGCGCGTGTTGAAGATAGCCGCGCTCATGCACGACACCGGCATGAGGATAAAGTACTATCACCACGAGCAGCATTCCTGCTACATCATCCTCAACAGCAACCTTTACGGCGTGCCGCATAAGGATCTGGTGTTGGCGGCGTTCGTGGCGGCAGGGCACAGGAAGAACGAGATAGTCAAAGAAGACCTCATGCGTTACAAGGATATGCTCACCGTCGAGGACGTGGACGCCATGCGCAAACTCAGCGTGATACTGCGCATAGCCGAGAGTTTCGACCGCAGTCAGAGCGGCGTTATCACCGGCATCACCTGCGACGTGTTGGGCGACAGCGTCATCATCAAGACAGAAACGGAGGGCGACTGCTCGCTGGAAGTCAAGGACGCGCTGTCCGCCGCGCAGGAGTTCAAGGCGGCATATGGCAAGAACCTGGAAATTCTCTGACAGGGTGGTGCTCGCCTCCGCCTCTCCGCGGAGGTCGGAACTGCTTTCCGAGGTGGCTGAGGACCTCGTCGTCCACCCCTCCGATATAGACGAAAGCCTGGTGAAAGCCGGGTCGCCGCGCGCGTTGGTGAGGGCGCTCTCCGAGCGCAAAGCCTCTGCCGTCGCGGCAGTCCGCGGCAATGCGGATGAAGTGGTAATAGGCGCGGATACGGTGGTTTATCTCGACAAATTGTACGGTAAACCCCATAATCGTGCGGACGCGATAGGAATGCTCTCCGAGCTTAACGGGCGCGAACATTTCGTTTTCACCGGGGTCACGGTCATCGCCTACGGCAGGAAAGTCACCTTTTCGGTGCGCTCCGCCGTCACCTTCCGCAACATGACCGCGGAAGAGATAGAAAACTATGTGGACACCCACCGCCCCTTCGATAAGGCAGGCGGCTACGCCATCCAGGAGGGCGTGGTGGTGCAGTCCTATAAAGGGAGCCTGACCAATATAATCGGGCTGCCGATGGAGAAACTCACAAAAGTACTCAAAGAGGTGCAAAAGTGGCGCAGATAGAATTGTCCGTCGATCTCGGCAGCAAATTCATCACCATATACCAAAAGGGTATAGGGCTGGTCTTGCGCGAGCCTTCCGTCGCGCTCGTCGGCAGGCACGGCGATAAGCTGGAATTGCTCGAAACAGGTTACCGCGCGGAGAGCATAATATCCTCTTCGCTGGGCGGCGCGCAGGTGGTGGCGCCCGTCAAGGAAGGGCAGGTCGCCGACGAGGAGATGTGCGCTTTGCTCATCAGGAGTTTCCTTAAAAAGATACTGCCCACGGGCGGCATCCTTCGTCCGCGCGTGAACGCCATCGTCAACGTCACTTGCGCCATGACGGGCAGCGACCGCCGCGCCGTGGAAAAATGTTTCCTTAAAGCAGGCGTCAAGGAGGTCACTCTCGTGGAATCTCCTCTGTCCCTGCTCGCGTACACGGGCAGCATAGGAGGGCTGTTCCTGGACATCGGCGGCGGCAAGACGGAAGTGGCTGCCGTCACCAACCGCGGCATTGCAAACGGCGTCACGGTCAATATAGCAGGCGACGCGTTCAATGCCGCCATCATCGACGCGGTGTATATGAACTACGGCGTCAAACTCGGCGATTACACCGTTGAGAAACTCAAAACCGGTGCATTGTCCTTTTACCTCAACGACGAGGGCAGTTATCCCGTGTCGGGCGGCAGCCGCGAAGGCGCGCCAAAGAGCGTCGTCATCACGGCGGCGGATATGCGCGACGCCGTCCTGCCCCTCGTTGACGATATCGTGGAAGTGGTCATGCACGTGCTCGACGAAACTCCCCCCGAACTTTCCGCCGAGATCCTCCGCAAAGGCATCTTTCTCACCGGCGGTTCAAGCCGTATCCCCGGGCTCAAAGAGTACCTCGAACAGGCATTCGAGCTTCCTCTCACCTCCCTCCAGGACGGCGCAAGCAGCGTCGCGATAGGCGGAGCGAAGTTTTTGGAGGACAGGAGATTTTTGAGTGAGTTGATAGGGGTCAAACTCGACTGACGAAAGCGCGCTATTTTGCGTGATACTGCGTCAAAGCCGCGTCCAACCTCGTACACAACGCGAACTTATGCGGAGCGTATTTGATTTTTACTTACCCCTGTTCGAAGACGGAACAACGCGCCGCTCAGCCAAACTTGCACCGTGGGCGAGCATTCGCCCACGCTTGCAAGTCGCGGCGCGAAAAGTGAGCGCCGAGCGCCGACGGGGCATTAAGTAGACACGGGCGTAGTGCGCGAGTGCCGAATTCCTCCGCCCGTGCCGGGTTCTCGGTGGGTGCAGTCCTCTGCTTGATTATGTGAGTGCAATAAACAAACTTTTTTTAGAGGAGGAAAGTTAGTCCTGCATGATGCGAGGAGTGCAACCCTTTCGGCACGGGGGAGGAAAGCCCGAAGGGAAGGAGGGGGTACAACACTACCATGTCAGGGGACGAAACCCAATTAACCTTTATTCCCCACGCGCACTAGTTAGAGTGTTCTTGCTTTATCCGGGACAAATGGGGACGGGGCAAAAATGTTCAAATGTGGGCAAACAACGCCCTCATTTGAACATTTGCGCCCCCAAGCCCCATCAAAGATGGGTACCCCGGCTTTACCCCGTCCCCTATTGTCCCAGCGCGTTCCTGTTTCGGTATAACGTGAAGTATGAGCGTGCATGCCTGAAATTAAACCTACGCCCATTCAAAGACGGAATACAGTACTCTAATTCCTCACGCACACTTTTTCGGGGCGTGCTTGATATTCAACTCACACTTGTTTGGGGACGGGAAAACATTTAATTTTTCACAACTTATTTTTGGAGCGAGGGAACACCCTTCCGACGTGCCGTGGAGCGGCAGGTCAGTCGAGCAAAGTATCGTGGATGAGGGCGTAGGTCTGCGAGGCTTTGTCCACCCAGCTCTTGTAAAGGTATTTGGCGAGTTGGCGGTTGGCGACCACGAGTTTAAGTTCCATCAGCGTGGCGATGTCGCTGTTTATCTTCATGATGACGGTGTAGGTGCCGTCCGCGTTTTTGGAGTAATCGCAGAAGTAGGACTGACGTTTTTTGTAACGCATCCTGTTTTCGCGCGCGTAGGCATTGATGTCGTCGCGGATGGAGGTCGGGATGCGAGTGAAAAAGAGCGCGAGGCAGCCGATGCCGTCCTGCGTGATGTTGATGTACTCGCTCTTCGGGACGCGGTAAAGGAGGTTGGTGTCGATGAGCTCGCCGAGATACTGCTTGCATTCCATATAGCTCAACCAGTCGTTTTCGGACGTGCAAATGTCAAGCAATGCCGCTTCGGAAAGCGATATCGCCATCTTGTCAAAGACGAACAGAATGATGAGCTTCTGTATCTTGCTGTCCAACCTGGTGGGAACGCCGTCCTGCTCGAAGTCCACTGCTTACCTCCCGATATTATTTGACGTGACGTCCTGCCGCAAACCGCGATCTGCCGCGCGGCGGAAGGGCACGAAAAAATCCCCTTCATCCATCATCCGTCAGGGATAAAATTCTAGCACCTATGCGACGGCATTTCAAGACTTTGTCGGAAATTTTTCGCGCGGCACAACGTGTAGTGAGAGCGCGCCTCCGCACACACAAAGCGGCTCTCGTTCCGGCTGCCGACAGACCGCAACGCGCGCCCCATGGCGGCTTTACGGAGTTGCCGTCGGAAAGGAGGCTCCACGCGCGGAAACAGGCGCCGTGCTTAAAAAAAAACACGATGGGTGTTTTACACGGGGAGAATGTCAAAAAAGAAGTGAGAGGTCAGCAGAGAGGGGCTAAAACACGTATCGTGTCTTAACGGGCGAGGGGCAGGAGGCGGTGAGAGCGGCGGCGTGGAATGCGGCGTGAGTTGCTGCGCAAAGGTTCGGTTGCCGCGGCAAAGCCGCCTGCGTCCTGCGGATAAGGTTTACGGCGCGCGCAAGTGCGTGGGCGTCGGACGGCGTGGGACGTAAGTCGTGTGTGAGGGGCGACGGGCTTACATGCCCAGGACGTCTTTTGTCCGCGTCGATGTCCGCATTTCTTTTCGGAGTGCGCGGTGCTGTTGTTTAGCGGCGCAAACGAAAACGGCTGCCTCGGCAGCCGTTTTGTGTACGGTCGTTGCTTTGGTCATTTTGCCAACATGGTGTCCAGGCATTTCACAAAGAATTGCGTCGCCTTTTCCAGCTGGTCGACGTGCAGGCGTTCGTTGATGCCGTGTATGCGCGATTGGTCGTCCAGAGAGTTGATGAAGGGACCGAAACGGAACACGTTGTCCGTGAGCGGATTGTAGAACCTGGCGTCGGACGCGGCGATGAACATGTACGGCGCGACCACAATATCGTCGAATGTGTTAACTATGGTGTCACGCAGGCGAGCGTATGCCGTGCAATGCACGTCCGCTTCCGGCGACGGGTCGGAATAAGTGAGGAGGTTGACCTCCACTTTGTCGCCCAGGAGCTTGTTAAGGTACGCTTTGACGTCGTTTGCGGTTTCGCCGGTTATGATGCGGAAGTTGATGTTGGCGCGCGCTTCTTTGGGGATGACGTTGCGCGCGTCGCTGCCCCACAGCATGGTGGGAGCGAAGGTGGAACGCACCAGCGCGTTGGTCATGGGCGCGACCTTTGTGAAGACGAATTTGAGCAGCGGCGAGAAGACGTCGCGGTTGGTGAGGATGAATTTGAACGCCCCTTTGCAATAGGGAGAAAGGGATTTGAAGGTTTCCTTGGTCATGGGCGTCCAATAGGTCTTCATCGGATGGCTCTCCACCTTTGCCACCGCTTTGGAAAGCAGCCCGACCGCGGTGGGCGGCTTGGGGTTGGAGGCGTGTCCGCCCGACTTTTTGACCACGAGTTCCAGGTCGCCGTTGCCTTTTTCGCACGCGCCGATGAGGGCGACGGTGTGAGGGATGCCGAGAAGTTTGCCGTCCAGAACGGTGCCGCCTTCGTCGATGACGAACTCCATTTCCACGCCCTTTGCTTTGAGGTGACGGACGATATTTGCGGCGCCGCTGGTGGAATTGCCGGGTTCCTCGTCGTGACCGAAGCAGAGATAGAGGTCGCGCGCAAACTTTTTCCCGTGCGCGAGATGATACTCGACGGCTTCCAGCAGGGCTATCATGTGGCTCTTCATATCCTGCGCGCCGCGCCCGTAAATGTAGCCGTCGTCCGTGAGCACCGCTTCGAACGGGTCGTACTCCCAGCCGTCTTTGGGCGCCGGCACGACGTCTATGTGGCTGAGATAGCAACCGCCTTTGAGGGTGGGGTCGGTGCCTTTCAGACGATAAATTATGGAGTAACCTGCGATTATCTCGCGTTCCGCCGCGGCGTTGAGCAGGGGATAGGTCTTTTCCAGCCAGTCGCGGTAATCTATGAAGGGTTGGACGTTATCCGCGTAATCCTCCACCATGGACACGGTCGGGATGCGGATGGCTTCACGCAAGTGCTGCACCGCGGCGGCTTTGTCGATGTCGGGCAGATCGGTGGCTTTGCCCGGTGCGACCTTGGGGCGGTTGAGAACGGTGCGTACGATGAGAACGACGAAGAAGAGGACGATGATGCCTGCGATGATCCCACCGACAAGCGCGCCTATGTTTTCGGGTGTCATAAACGACCTCACTTAAAAGTTTTATAACTAGATTATACACGTCCGCGCGAGGGATTTCAAGACCACACGGCTAAAAGCGGTAAAGGAAGGAGAGAACAGCCGTCGGGGAGGGCTTTTGCCGCCTTCCGCGCGCCGTTTCCGACATGAAGGAAGAAAACCTTTCTGCGTGTTGCAAATGCGAGCAAACAGTGGGGAAAACGGGAAAAATGCCCGAAAACCGAGCGCAATATACAAGATTGAGCCGTTTCGTCGCCGCAAGCGTAAAAGAAGGGAGGACGCGCCGTTCCGGCTTGCGATGCCGTCTGTGCGGTCAACATCCGCGCTCTTTTGCGAAAATCTCAACACGAAGAAAGAAAAGTTGTGCAAACTTTCACGGGAGGGGTAAACCGGGCAAAAGTACTCTATATTTCTTGACTTATGAGAGTAATTTTTTAGGCAGTATTCTCAAAATCGGATTTTTAGAGAGAAGTGTTATAAAAAATTGCGCAATCGAGAGTAGTCCTGTCGGCGCGCGTCGCCATGACCGCCCGTGCGGACGGGAGAAAATGTCACGTCGGCGTGTGCGGCGGAGGAGGAGGACGCGCCGCGGCGTGCGCGGTGCCGCGAGAGGCGTATGCCGCCGTGCCAGCGTTTTTCGCGCAATATATGAGAAATATCCCAAAAAGGGTGTCCGTGACGACACGGGCTTTTGTTCGGGCCATATGAAGCTGCCCAGGGCAAAACGGACGGTGGTGCGTGTGGGGCAGTCTTTACCCGTGAAAGAGCGGCAAGAGGTAGCGTTCCTCGGCTTGTGGTGGTTTGTGGACGAGGTGCAGTACGACCTCACATCGGTGAACCCCCAAGCCGCAGGGCTGGGCGACTTTATGAAAAACGCTGTCGTGGAAGTCACGCTTGTAGGAAGCGGACGCGCGGCGGAATAGGAGAGCGTATGGACATAGGCTTTTTATTTGGCTGGGCGGAAGAAGAAGGTGTAGACCTCCCGACCAAAGCAGACGGGAGCATAAACATCCCTGCGGCATTCGCGCTATACGACGAGTGGAAGAAGAAAGGCGGGGGCGGTAAAGCAAAAGACGATGGCGAGAAGGTTAGCAAAAACGAATTGCCTTCCTCTGGTAAAAGTGGTAAAATCAACCTCACCAAACAGGAATGGGCGCAATACTATAAAACTCTCGGCGACGAACAGCACGGGAACTTTGTTTATCGAAATGAGGATGGATCGCGTTTTGTACGTTTGCCGAATAAGATCGTCATAGATAACGGTGATTTTATAAAACCGAAAGTAATAAGGGTGCTTATGTTTCCGCAAGAGGAAGAAATGGACACTATGCTTAATATTTTGGCGGCAAAGGGGATAATAAAATGACAAAAGAGCAAGAGGCGGTTTTAGAAAAATTTGCGCAAGTAGCGGCAGAAAAGGGCTATCATCAAGTGGTGTGCCTTGCCGCGGGGGCGCTTGTGTTGAGTGCAAAAGATTGGCGGAGCAAAGCAGATGAGGTTATCTCCATTGCAAAAGAATGCGATGATTGCAGCGAATTTTCTTCGCGCTTATTGCAAATAGAATAGCTAATACACGTAGAGAGAAGGCTCGCCGGGAGGTGGGCTTTTTCATAGGAGAAAATGACGACACTACAAATAATCGGGCTTGTGTTGTTTATGCCGAGCAGGCGGCTCGGGATTTAGCCGCGGTTTTCCAGCTCGCGGACACGGGCTTCCAGCTCCGCAATACGCTCCTCTTTGGTGGGCTTGTGCTCACGGGGTGGGCGGCTGTCTAAACGGGCTTTAAGCCACTTTACGGCGTACGCGACGAACACCGCAAGGAAGAACGCGGAGAGGATAAGGGAGATATAAAAGGCGGCGTGGAAAAAGTAGTTCATTATGCCCTTGTATTCCTGCTCAAACGCGATTGCGGCTATCCAAAAGTAGGACAACGGTAAAATGTTAAATGCGCAACATGCAATCTGCTTATGACAAAGAACGGCGAATAGAGAAGACAAAGCAAGCGATACCACGAAAAAAGTAATAACACAGCCTTGCTCAACGGTAATGCTCGACATCGCAAAGTTGCTTAAACTAAAAACTCCGCCATCATGCCCCATAAGTTCAATAAACCAGTCGGGCACGCTCTGTTTGAGTAGCGGAACAAAAAAAAGAACGAATACCACGAAGGGCATAACGATAGCTATTATTCGCAAAGCCTTTGACATAAAGCACCTCCCGAGGTGCTTTAATTATAACTAAAAAAAAGGGAGAAAGCAACATGAAAGCATTGTACGACCATAAAATTGAGTTTATAGAGCCCACAAAGCTACTCGAACGCGAGATCTGCGATACCATGACGGTGACGAATTATCTCGGGCACAGCTGCTCGGGCGGATAGGGCGGTGATTTTCAGGCGGAAAAGGTTTTGATTGACAGAGTGGGCGGCAGGGTTTAATATCTTTATTAAGTGCAGGCGCGAGTATGGGCGCGCGAGTTGTTTTATATTTCGGCAACTTATATAAGCGCGTGTGAGCGCGCGTGCTGCCGCGAACGGTCCGGTCGCGCCGCACGGAAGCGCCCCGTAGGGTCGCCGCAAAAACAGGAATCAAAAACTGCACGGGTATATCCCGTGCGTCGGAGGTAGAAATGAAATTTGCAAACAAAGGCGTTCAGCAATTCATCGATGAGAGCGTTGCGCTTTGCACGCCCGATAACGTCGTCCTCATCGACGGAAGCGAGGAACAGCTCGAGTCGCTCCGCAACGAAGCCGTTTCCACCGGCGAAATGATCAGACTCAATCAGGAACTTTTGCCCGGTTGCTATCTGCATCGCACCGCCGTCAACGACGTCGCGCGCGTCGAAGGACGCACCTTCATTTGCACCGAGAAGAAGGAGGACGCAGGTCCCACCAATAACTGGATGCAGAAAGACGAGGCTTACGCGATGCTGAAAGGCATCTTCAAGGGCTCCATGAAGGGCAGGACGATGTACGTCATTCCTTACTCCATGGGCGCTGTCGGCTCCCCCTTCTCCAAGATAGGCATAGAGCTTACGGACAGCATTTACGTCGTGCTCAACATGGCGATCATGACGCGCGTAGGACAGAAGGTCCTGGACACGCTCGGTCCCGACGGCGATTTCGTGCGCGGTTTGCACTCCAAGGCGGACATCGACGAGGAGAAGAGGTATATCTGCCAGTTCCCGGAGGACAACACCATCATGTCCGTCAATTCCGGTTACGGCGGAAACGTGCTGCTCGGCAAAAAGTGCTTCGCGCTGCGTATAGCGTCCTATCAGGGCAGGCAGGAGGGCTGGCTCGCGGAGCATATGCTCATCCTGGGCGTCGAGAAACCCAACGGCGAAACCAAGTATATCGCGGCGGCGTTCCCGTCCGCGTGCGGCAAGACCAACCTTGCAATGCTCATCCCTCCCAAGGAATTTGCGGAGAAGGGTTATAAAGTGTTCACCGTCGGCGACGACATCGCGTGGATAAGAGTGGGTGCGGACGGCAGACTTTACGCCATCAACCCCGAGAACGGGTTCTTCGGTGTCGCGCCCGGCACCAACGCGAAGTCCAACCCCAACGCGCTCGCGACTACGCGCAAGGGCACAATATTCACCAACGTGGTGCATAACCTCGAAAATAACACCGTGTGGTGGGAAGGGCTGGATAAGAATCCTCCCAAGAACGCCATCGACTGGAAGGGCAACCCCTGGACGGAAGAGGACAGAGCAAACGGCGTGAAGGGCGCGCATCCCAACTCCCGTTTCACGGCGCCGGCGAAGAACTGCCCCTGCATCTCTCCCGAATTCGAAAATCCGCAGGGCGTGCCGCTCGACGCGATAGTGTTCGGCGGCAGGCGCGCAAAGACCGCGCCGCTGGTGTACGAAGCGCGTGACTGGGCGCACGGCGTGTTCGTGGGCTCCATCATGGCGAGCGAAACGACCGCGGCGGCAAGCGGAGCAGTGGGCGTGGTGCGCCGCGACCCGATGGCGATGCTGCCTTTCTGCGGCTACAACATGGGCGACTACTTCCAGCATTGGCTGGATATGGGCGAAAAAGTCACCAAGAAGCCCAAGTTCTTCAACGTCAATTGGTTCAGGACGGACGAGGAAGGGCACTTCCTGTGGCCCGGCTTCGGCGACAACCTGCGCGTGCTGGATTGGATCCTGAAACGCACCGAGGGAGATGCGGAAGCGGTGGAAACCCCCATCGGCTATGTGCCGCGTCCCGAGGATATCGACCTCAGCGGACTGGATATGACCACGCAGGACGTGGCGGATCTGCTCACGGTGGACAAGGCGCTTTGGAAAGAGGACGCCGCGAACATCGAAGAGTTCTACGCCAAGTTCGGCGATAAACTGCCCAAGGCGCTCGCCGCGGAGCTGGAAACGCTGAAAAAGAATCTCGACTGACCGATTTTTCCGTCCGCGCATCGTGAGGTGCGCGGACGGGAAGCAAGGCTTCGGCACCCGTGAGGCGTGCCGAAAAAGGGGAAAATTGGGCGGCAACGTCCGGATTTTCTTTTGTAAGGGAAAAGACGTGAGGCGGCTTCTGCCGCACGGGCGCAAGGCGAGTGCCGCGCCGGAAAAAGGGGGAAAAAGAGAATAAACATAAAGTCCGGGTGCGCTCGGATGTATCATCAAAAGGAACGTATATGGAACTGTACCAAAGATTTCTGACCGAAAAAGTTGACGCAAACGGTTTGCTCACGGGCGTGGATTTCCACGCGCCCGACAACTTCAATTTCGGCTTCGACGTGGTCGACTACTACGGCACCGAGGAGCCGGAGAGAAGAGCCATGATCTGGGTGTCGTCGGAGGGAGAAGAGAGGATCTTCACGTTCGGCGATATGATGAGGATGTCTGCCAAGGCGGCGAATTACTTCAAGTCCGTCGGCATAGGCAAGGGGGACAGAGTGCTCCTGGTGCTGCGCAGACATTGGGAATTCTGGCCCATCATCGTGGCGCTCCATAAGATAGGTGCGATCAGCATTCCGGCGACGGACCAGCTGAAAGAGAAAGACTTTGTGTACCGTTTCGACGCGGCAGGCGTGAAAGCGGTGATATGCACGACGACGGGCACCGTCATCGCAGAGGCGGAAAAGGCTGCGGCAAAGTGTCCGCAGGTCACCGTCAAGGTGTCCGCCGTGAGCGCGCGCGATGGGTGGAGATTCTTCAATGAGGAATACGAAACGTGTTCCGATGTGTATCCGCGTCCGACGGACGGGAGCGCCCCCATGCGCGACGAGCTCATGCTGATGTATTTCACGTCCGGCACGACGGCGTATCCGAAGATCGCCGCGCACGAGCACACTTACGCGCTGGCGCATTTCCTCACCGCAAAGTGGTGGCATAATGTCAGAAAGGACGGCATCCACTTCACCGTTGCGGAAACGGGGTGGGGCAAAGCCGTGTGGGGCAAGCTGTACGGGCAGTGGCTGTGCGGCGCGTGCGTGTTCACCTACGACTTCGAAAAGTTCGATCAGGAGAAGCTGCTCGGGATGATAGAAAAGTACCGCATCACTACATTCTGCGCGCCTCCGACGATATATCGCTTTATGATAAAGGCGGATCTGAGCAAGCACGACCTCTCTTCGCTGGAATATATCACGACGGCGGGCGAGGCGGTCAATCCCGAAGTGTTCAACCAGCTGAAAGCGGCGACGGGACATTCGCTCATGGAAGGGTTCGGGCAGACGGAAACCACGCTTACGGTGGCAAACCTCGCAGGCATGACACCGAAACCCGGCAGTATGGGGAAACCTACGCCCATATATAAGCTCAAATTGGTGTCCGCCGACGGCAGCGAAACCCCGATGGGCGAGCCCGGCGAGATCTGCATCGACATCTCCGAGGGCAGGCCGTACGGGCTGTTCCGTGAATATTACCGCGATGCCGAGAGCACGAAACGTGCGATGCACGACGGGTTGTATCATACGGGCGACATGGCGTACCGCGACGAGGACGGCTATCTGTTCTTCGTGGGCAGGACGGACGACATCATCAAGTCGAGCGGCTACCGCATCGGACCGTTCGAGATAGAGAGCGTGCTGATGGAGCATCCGGCGGTGCTGGAATGCGCGGTGACGGGCGTGCCCGACCCCACGAGAGGGCAGGTGGTCAAGGCGACGATCGTGCTCGTGAAAGGGCAGGAGCCCACGGAGGAACTGAAAAAAGAGATACAGACGTTCGTCAAGAAGCTGACTGCGCCGTATAAGTATCCGAGGGTGATCGAATTCGTGGAGGAATTGCCGAAGACGATCTCGGGGAAGATACGCAGGACGGAATTGAGGAAATAAAACCGCAAGACCATTGCAAAACGCCGCGGATGCGGCGTTTTTTTTTGCTCTTGAACACGGCTATTGAACATATAGGGACGGGCTTATTTTGTTCAAAAATTGAACAAATCAAACGCGTCCCCAAATGTTCAAAAGTTGGACAAAATAAGCCCGTCCCCAAGTGTCCAATTTTGTTGGTTTGTTCAAGGGGTGGGGTGTGTCAGGTAATATAAGGTTGATCTTGAGATGGACAAGCAGCGCGCGATTTCGCCCAAAGAGATGCCTGCGGCGCGCAGCAGCTCAATGGCTTTGGGCAAGAGTTCTTTATCGTGGCGGAGCAGGGCAGGTTTGTCGGTCAGGTGCGCGATGATGCTCTGCGCGAGCGCGTCGTTTGAGGGCGTATCTTCCTTGGTGTCCAGCCACACGGGACAAAACTCGTCGGCTGCGGCCGATCTTTCCGCCATGATCGCTTCGACATTATCCGGATCGGTGTCGAAAAGTGCCGCAGCGGCATTGAAATCGACGAGCCCTCTGCCTTCAAGATAACAGCGCAACCCGGAGTAGGTGTAATCGGCGGCATTTTGCACGATCCCAGCTTTAACCGGATTATTGTGTATGTAAACCATGCAATTCATCACATACGCCTCATCCGAAACGGCTTGGCTCAGGAACCTGTTGCGGAAGACATAGCCCACACGATCTTTCAGTTTGTTGTAGGTGCCGGCGTAGCGCGTGTTGACCCTGTGCATGAAATCGGAAAGCTCCTTGCTGTCCGGCGAGAAGAGCAGCAAATGGGCATGATTGTCCATTATGCAGAAGGTGATGACGGCGACATCGTAGTCCTGCTTGAAGGTGGAAAGGATCTTCAAATAGGTGGACTTGAGCAGCGGCGTGTCAAAGATCTTCTCACGGGCGATGCCCTGGACGATGACATGGTGATAGTTGCCTTCGAGGGCTTGACGTGCGATGCGCGGCATGGTTAGACCTCCTTTGTGTTCTGCAAGACCATGATAACGCAAAATGACACAGCGGTCAAGCATTTTGAACAGTTGGGGACGGGCTTATTTTGTTCAAAAATTGGACAAATCAAACACGTCCCCAAATGTTCAAAAATTGGACAAAATAAGCCCGTCCCCATATGTTCAAAAAGATTAAAAGGGGGAGGGGGTGCACCGTCCCCTGTTGTCCCAGCGAGGGGGCGAGGGAGAAAGATTAAAAGGAGGAGGGGGTGGGGGTGACTTTGGTTAAGGGGTTGAAAGGGGGGTGGGAGAAGTGGTAAAATCAATCTGCATAAGAATGTCGTGTGTATGCGCGCGAGGGTGCGCATATACATGAGGAAAGAAAAGAGAATTTTCAAGAAATTTCAAAGTGACGCAAGGGAAGTTGCTTTTGAGAGGTGGGATTATGAGAAAGAGCCGTAACGGGCAGAGAAGTGTTTTGGTCGCATCCACGAAGTTTATCGTTTTGCTGATGTGCTTTGCCACGGTGTTCGCGTTGGCGATGACCGTGGGGCTTGCCGACGACATCAACCTCAATGCGGACACGGGCGCGAACGTCGCGGAGGCGGCTACATTCTCCGGGTCGCTGGTCGGTGAAGGGACGCAGGGTTACGACACATCGGCGGCGTCTTTCTCCGCCGCGCAGCAGCATATGCACGGCACAGGCACTTCCTGGACTGTGAGCACGCGCATAACATCTTCGTTGCCGAGCAGCTATTACCACGGCGCTTCGTGGTCGAATACGGGTGATCACAAGGTATCCACTTGGCAGGGGTCGAAGGGAAGCTCCACTACATCATTCGGGACAGAAACTGAAAGGACTTGGGGTAATTTTTTCACTTACGCGGCTATACAGATAGAAATTCCGGCAGCGATAGACTATATGCTGCAAAACGGATGGACGGGGACTGCGGTTTTCACCGGGCAGGTATATCGTCCGTGGGACAGTGGTTCGGAGTGCGCAGCTGCGATAACCACTCAAAATTCCACAGGAGTGTCATTCAACAAGGGTGATTATGGCAACTGGGGGGAAGGCGGTGCGTCTGACTATTTGTACAACATCAATAAGTCGGTAAGCATTAACGCAAATAATGCATACCTGACATTATATGTATATGGGTATGTTTATGCATCGATAAGGAACCCCGGCACCAACCGTGTCGGGTGTCTGAACCCCGTGGTCACTTACAATCTCACCAGGTCGTCCACGACTCCGCCGGCGGACGGGGTCGCGCCCAAGGCGACGCAGACCGGTAACAGCACTTTGACCTCCAATGTGGAGCAGCACCTGAACAGTGCGATAAACAGCGAACTTAGGTCGGACATCACGGGCGTGTCGCCGTATGACAATCCGGGCGTGAGCAATGCGTCGAGCGGCACCATCAACATGATGAATGCTATCGTGCGCCGCGAAGGGCTCACCGCAGGCAACGGCAGCAAATACGCCAAAATGCTTGAACTGACGGTCGTGGAAACGGGCAGGAACGACGTGCAGGCGAGCGCGTCGGGGAACACGTTCTATTCCGGCATCGGTGAAGTGTGGATAAACGACACCAGGGTGGCGACGACGCCTAATAACGGCAACGGCACTTCCGGGACATTCAATTATACCGGAGGCAGCGGCTACGTGCAATGGACATCGATAGACTCTGCGCGCGCCACAGGGACCCTCCGGATATGGTTCTCGGACAACGTGAGCGGACTGAAACTCGCGATAAGGGACTCCGGAAATGCGGAGGCGTCGTTCACGGTGAACGTGGGCGGCATAAAGAACGGGGCGGACTCGTTCAGCGGAAGTTTGTCCGCGCCCGGGTTCAGCAATTTGATAGTGAGCAGCGCGGACAATGTGAACGATCTGAACTGGACGGTGGGGCAGACGCTGGATATGCTGCTTGCGGACGCGGCGACATCCACCAACCCGTTCGTGCTGTTCTATTCTGTGCAGAGGGCGGACACCGTGGCAGGGCTTGCGGCACAGCCCACGGTGAGCAACAATCAGCTGGGAGGGCTGGGCGTCACGGCGCTTTATCCGTTCGGCGCGGTGAATTCCGATTCATATAACCTGGATTACTCCTTTGCGGACGGGCTGTTGAACGGCTTCGGGCAGTACGACGGAAGCACGGGGGCGACGACGCCCGGGTACTATCGCATGACGATATATGCGATGAACTACGCAGGGTATCTGTCCTCCGAATATTTGACGATATATTTCAAGGTGGACAACGTGACGCCGGCGTTCAGCGATATGGAGCTCAGCTACGACACGCAGGACGGCAAGTACGCGTACGGCGACGGGAACAGGGACGGTATCATAAGCGAGGGCAGCGCGGCAGGGAATGAGGACGCCGTGTATGTGAGCACTTCCATCACCGTGGAGATGACCTTCACCCCCAGTTTCTCGGACAATAAGGTCGAGGTGATGGGGACGGACGGTTACAATTATTTTGTGTACGTCAAGGGCACCGAGATCGTCAAGGTGACGGACGCCTCCGGCGCGGAGAGCGGCGCGTGGGTGAAAGAGGGCGCCAACTACGTTATGACGGGCGCGACCGGCGAGGACGGCACGGAGAGAGATCCGTACGCGTCCGTGAGCGTGAGCCTGGGCACTTCGGGCGGCAGCACCGTCATCAGCGTGATTTACGCTGCGGCGGCGGACACCGTGCATGAAGGAAGTTTCGCGTTCACGGTGAGGAACAACGCGGATCAGGAGCCCGACGACTCCTCCTACGAACTGACGGCAGCGTCCCCCTCCTGGACTGACGGCGCGCCCATATACATCGATACGAAGAAGCCCGGGACGCCCGATGTGTCCGAAAACGGAGCGGAGACGGATCATTTCTTCGCGAATGAGAACGGTCTGATCCCCTCCGGCATTTACGACCCCGAAACGGGCACGGGCAGGTTGTGGTACACCTCTGGCTGGAGCATCAACACGATATTCGGCTATCAGGCAGGCGTAGAGTTCGAAGAGGTGTATTACCTGGTCAGATATTACGGCTCGCAGGAAGAGTTCAAGGCGGACTACGATAAGTTCACCGGCGCGGACTGGAACTCCAAGTGGAGCGCCTCCAATAACCCCGAAGGTTTCCAGGTCGTCGACATGCAAAGCAGCGAGAACGGCTTTTCCGGTGTTATCGAGGAGCTCGAACTCATCGGCGCGAAGGCAGGGTACTACGTCACGTACGTCATAGGCGTGGACAGGGCTGCCAACAACAGCGCAACGGGCGTGTTCGGAGTGCTTGCGGACGCAAATGAGTACACCGTCAACGTCAACGCGTCCGAAGATCACGAGCTTATGTTCGGAAACCCCTGGCTCGACCTCCACATGGAGGACGCCGGCGGCGAGAGGCAATACTTCAACCGCGGCGAACTTGCCACTTTCGCCCCCGAACTCGACAGCTCCATCGCGGGCGCGGGCGCGTATGTACCTTATGAGTATATGCTCGTGATACCCCCCGAAGGGGAGGGCGCGGAGAGCACGACGAGATTGTTCTATCACCACGACTTCAAACTTACGGACGCGGCGTTCGCCGAAGGGTCGGTCAAGGACGCGTTCGCTTCCGTCCGCGACGGCAAGCTCTGTCTGGTGCTGGAGGCGGAGAATATCACCGAGCTGCCCAACACGGAAGGCGCGCTCGAGTTCGTATTCTCTTACCGCAGACCCATCAACGCGGTGTACGCCAACAACAGAAGCACCTACAACGGCGAGCAGATCACGGTGCCTCTCAAGGTCACTTACGCTTCGGACGCTTCGGACGACGCAGTCGTGCCCGAAGATAAATTGACTTTGGTGCCGTATAAGACGGTCTATCCCGAGGGCGGTCTGCTCGACGTCGGCACTTATACCATCAAAATACTGTACGCGGACAAAGAGTCCGACTACTACGTCCTCGCGGCGGAAACGGATCAGGAGGGCAATTACACCATCGACAAGGCGACCCTCTCCGTCACCGTCAGAGTCAAGGAGGGCACGAGAGTGTTCGGCGACGTCACGGCAGAAAACCTCAGCGAACTCATCGATTACGAGATCACTTCCGGGCTGCTCGGCAAGGACGTCGGCAAGCTCTTTACGCAGCTGGACGACTACAACATAGCCCTCAACACCGAGGTCGAGGGATATATGCAGGCAGGCGATCATCAGCTCGTCGCCACTTTCACCACCAGGAACTATACCGTCACGTCCTCCTGGGCGCAGGGCGCGGACAGGCTGGTCATAGGCACGAGGGAGATAGTCTTCTCCGCACTTCAGAACACGGAGCCCATCCGTTACGGCAGCGAGATGCCCGGCACTTACACCGTGCAGCTGGATAAGTCCTACTTCGACTTCGACAGCGCGGAGCAGGGCGGACTCGGGCTGTTCGCCTCCGCAGAACAGATAGCGGCGATATTCGGGCTGGACGCCTCCGCTGTCACGGACGGCGACACCGTGTGGCTCATCGCCATCCCCTCCAATGCGTTCACCCTCAACACGACCGAGAACGAATTCGGTCACGTCAACGCAGGGGAGTACGACTTCACGGAGTTCCGCGCGTCCGCTATGGAGATCAGCGCGAACTTTGCGGCGTCCCTCGCCGCGGAGGGTAACGGCAAGATAACCGTCAGCCCCGTCACCGTCACAGTCAGACCCGTCGATCCCATCCCTGCCGTCCGCGTGGACAGCGAGGAGGAGATAGCGAACGTCCGCGTTGATATCGCCACCGACGGCGACGTCACCAAGTTCGGCATCAGGGGGCAGCTGCTCGTCGGCGAGATGGTGAGCGAGAATGTCTATGCCGTCAGCAACAATGCGAGCGAGCTCTCCTCGCCGCATAACACGGACGGCATCACCAACGTCATCATCGTCGTGGAGCCCGGCTCCGCCACGATAGAGATCACGGTCAAGACAGCGGCAGGTACCTTTGTGATCACCTTCCATGAGGACGTGGTCTTCTCCACCGAATACGGCGTGTTCTGGGACGCTGCGGCGCTCGCAGGTAAGTACGATATCGCTTACGTCGTCCCCAATGCGGAGAACCCTCCCGTCCCCGGTGAGCTCACCATCACCGTCAACGTCATCGGTTACGCCGCTTCGGCAAGCGACGTGCTCGACTCCGGCGCGAGGGAATATACCATCCAGTTCGTGCCTTCCTTCGAGAATAACCCCGAACTCAACACGCTGGACTATAACTACGAGTACCACATGTGGGGCGGCACGGTCGTGGACAGCCTCGTCGTGAACAGAGCGGACGTCACCGTCACCGCCGTCACCCTCGCCGAAATGTACCGCACCAAGGTCTACGGCGATGTGGACCCCGGCTATAACATCTCGTCCGCTGTCGCGGATATCTTCGACTACACCTTCGACGGACTGCCCGAAGGGTACGAAGAGCGGTTCGGCAAACCCACCATCACCGGCGTCTACCGCGAAGGTATGGACGGCGCGGCGTATGACCGCTACGACGACGTTGGCGTGTACGGTTTCGTCTTCGACGACTTCTCCGTCTCCGACCGCAGCAACCTCAACGTCACTCTCGCCTCCGGCGTCTTCGACGGCGTCACCGTCGAGATAGTTCAGAAAGAGATCTCCCTCTACGGCAACGGCGTCACCGTCTTCGGCGGCACGGATAAGCGTCACGACGGCTATTCCGCCGCTTCCGACGACGCGTATATCAGCCTGGATAACACCGTCATCCTCAACAACGATAACGTCACCGTTATCTTCGACGCCGCAAATTACTGGGACGGCAGCGCGGAAGTCACCGCGTTCGGCGAGAATTACGCCGTCCGCTTCACGGGCATCAGGCTCGACGGCACGGACAGCGGCAATTACCTGCTCGCGGAAGATGAGTTTATCACCGACTTCATCTACGCCATACTCCGCAACCCCGTCATCATCGCGCAGACCCACTTCTCCGCAGATAAGATGTTCGACGGCACCGATGTCGTGTCCGCCGGCAACATCAAGGTCGTGGATCAGGCGTCCGGCGTGTATGAGGCGTTCATGGCAGGGGGGTGGACCCTCATCGAGGGCACTTTCTCCTCCGCAAACGCAGGCAGCGGTACGGCAAGGTTCAGCATCTACTTCCCCACCATCCTCTTCCCCACCGATGAGGACGCGGATCTGGGCGATTACTTCGACCTCGACGACAGGTTCGTGCAGGTCGCGGCAGGCGAGGGCGGCGGCACCGTGGTCACCGTGTCCGGCGTCACCGCAAATATCGCAAAACGTATCGTCACCCTCGACGACATAGTCTTCGGGTTCGACGACACCAATAACTTCAAGGTCTACGACGGCACCAATGTCGTGACCGTCCCCTTCGGCTTCGCGGAAACGCTTTCCGCTTCCGTCAGCGGCTTCGACCCGGCGGATGTCGCGCTCGCGTTCGACGCTTCTACGGCGGAAGCCAAGGTCGGCACCTATGCGGTCGAGATCGCGAATATCTCCCTCGACGGCGTCAACTACGCGCTCGGCGAAGGGTTGGACGGCACGGATAACTACCTCGCCGCCGAACAGAAACTCAACGGCACGGAAGGCGAGGAGCTCGTAAAAGGCTTCACCATCCAGAAGAGAGCGCTCTCCTTCATCATCGAGTTCGCCACCGAGGGCGACAGCGTGATGTACAGCGGTCAGGCCGGTCCTTCCACCGTCACCGCGCCCGTCATCGATAACGTCGCAGACGGCGAAAGCGCGGAGATCCGCAACCCCGTGTACCTCTTCGCCAGAGATACCGGCGAAAAGTACGAGCCTTTCATCTACGTCCAGACGGAAAACTTCGAGAACGGAGTTTACTATCACGACGTCCTCGTCAACTTCGAGATCGCCGTCAGCAGCAACTTCGATTGGGATAACTACGACTTCGACGTCACCTACACGCCCATAAACGAGGCGGCAGGCGAGTACGCCGTGTCCAACCTCTTCCTCGCAAAAGAGGCTGTGCTCAATCCCAAGGAGATCATCATCGACATCACCGGCATCAAGCCCGAAAGCAAGGTCTACGACGGCACCACCGACGTAAAACTCGACTTCAACGGCGCGTATGACGAAAACGATTTCGTGCAGATCGGCACCGCAAAGGATATCGACAGCCTCGAGTTTGCGTACAGCGCGCGCTTCAACAGCGCCGACGTCGCGAATAATATCTCCGTCAGCATCGAGAGCGGCTCCGTGAAGCTCGTCGCGAAGACCGTGGAGGGCAATGCGGAACAGACTGCGCATAATCAGGACGTCGCAAGCAGCTACGCCATCACGTTCAGAGCGAGCAGCAGCAGCCTCAGGGCGAATATCACCCCGGCGACCCTCCAAGTGGAGTTCACCCTTCCCGGCAAGACTTATGACGGCACAGCGTACTCGGGCGTCATCGAGAACAGAGTCACCGCGTCCCTCTCCGGGTTCGTCACCGCGGATGAGTTCGTCAAGCAGAGCTACGGCGTCAGAGTGCTCGCGGCAGGCTACGACTCCGCGGATGCGGCGGCGACCAAGGACGGCACCGTCTACGGCTTCGAACTGTACAGGCAGAACGGCACCGTCAACTATAAGATAGATGCGGAAGGCGTCGCGGATTACGTCGCGTACAGCCGCAACGACGCCTCCGTCGATATCCCCGACGACGTCAGAGCAAAATTCCTCGCCGAGTTCACCCTGAACGGCAGGACGGTCTACCTCGCCGAAAAGAGCGCGTTCACCGCGGCTCCCGATGGGTTCACCGTGGCGCAGGAGTACCCCGGATTGGCGTACTTCCCCGCGACCGGTAAGATCGATCCCATACAGATCGCGTTCAGAGTGGATATCCTCGACAGTTCCGCTTTCGTCAAGAAGTTCGACGACACCGTGAACCTGTCCGCTTCGCTCACCTACGGCAGCGACGGCGACTTCGTCCTCGTCGTGCCCGGCGCGCCCGAGCTTGCGGATGACTTCACCATAGCCGACTTCACCGTCACCCTCGGCGGCGTCGGCGTCGGCAGACAGGATGTCATCTTCGCCATCAACTCCGCGACCGGCAACAGCAATTACGTCTTCAACACCGGCGGCATTTACACCGTTTCGAGTGCAGCCACCGTCACCAGGGCGGATATGAGCGTCGCGCTGACTTCCGCTGACGCAGGCGATATCACCGGCACTTACGGCAGCACGCTCGATTACGGCGTGAGCTATTCCGTCGGCGGAAAACCCGTCATCGTGGACGAGGCAGGGTACGCCTACATCCTCGCCACCGACTGGAATGCGGCGTTCGCCCACGCGACGGCTGTCACGCCTGCGCAGGAAAAACTCTATAACAGGAATGACGACGGCTCCTTCGTGCAGGCGGCGGACGGCGCGTATGTCCGCATCGACGGCACAGTCGGCACCGCAACTCTCGTCACTTCGACGGGCGTCGCTTTCCTCGACGCGAACGGGAACATCAAGGTGGATGCAGGCTCGTACAGCGGAGCGAAAGCCTCCGTCACGGCGACCAACTTCACCGTCACCGCACAGTCCGGACGCACCGTCGTCATAGCGCGCGCTAAATTGCAGGTCGTCGCGACCGGCAACGGCACGGACGGCGCGTTTGAAACCGAATACTATGTCGGCTCTCTGCCCGTGCCCACCTTCAATGTGTACAGCTCTGACTCCGTTGCGGACAAGGATAACGTTGCCACGCTCATGAATGCGCTGCGCTCGGCTTACTCCTATAAGCTGAACGGCACAGGCGCGGCGTTGGTCGGCACCGACTACGAGCTCACCGCAAATCTGAACGGCGGCAAGTATCTCCTCACCATGGACTCCGACGCGCTCACCAACTACGAGGTGGTGCTGGTGGATGCCACGGGCGCGGAAGTCGCTCCCGAGCTCGTCATCGTGCTTCCCACTTTGGATACGAGCGTGTTCAAGCCCGTCGTCGACGGCTCTCGTCCGTACACTCTCTCCGCCGACGGTTCTCCCGTTGCACTCACTGTGGAGGATGTCTTGAAAGGACTTACGGCGCTCGATGAGTACACCTTCGAGTGGTCGGATGCCATCACCGGCAGCGTCATCCCGGCGCCCACGGAGTCCGGCTACTATTCGTGGAGCATCACCGTCACCAGAAAGATCGCGGCGGATTCGAAGTACAAATACAATTACGTCGGCACTTACACCGCAAGCGGCAACTTCGAGATAGCGCAGAGGAGCGTCATCGTGACCCTCGCTCCCGGTGTGTCCTCCGTCTTCCCGTATGAGAATACGGAGTACAGGCTGGTTCCTGCCACCGACCTCCTGGCGACCGACGCGCTCACCGGCGAAGTGGTGGAAGGCTTCTTCGCCAATGCGGAACTCGTTTACGTCTTCGGCGATGAGTCCCTCGCGGCTATGAAGAACGCAGGCGCGTACATACTCGAGATCATGATAGGCGACGAGTATGTGGAGAACTACTACATCGACAACCGCGTCACCGCGCTGCGCGTCAGCGCCAAACCCGTCACGGTCACCGTTGTGCCCGGTTCCGACGTGCACGATGCGACCGCAGGCGTGAGCGGCAATTACAAGATAGAGTTCACGACGTCCGATGGGTCGTCCGTCGGCAACTTCACCGTCGTCTACCGCTTCAACGGCAAGATAGTGAGTTCGGTCACCGGACCCGGCGTCTACGACTACGAGATCAAGGCGAACAACCCCAACTATGTCGCGGTCGGCAACAGCTCCGGCAAGATGACCGTCCAGATAACCAAGGTCGCTTACGTCGCCGATGGCACGACTTATGTCACCGTCGACTTCGGCGATCCCGTTGCGGTGGATTACAAGCTGTCCGATACCACCGTCGACAGCAGCGAAAGCTACTGGCAGATCGTCCAGAGCAACGTGCAGTCCTTCGCAGGCGAGGACGAGGAGCTCGGCGTCAGCGGCATACTGCGCATCCAGCTCAACAACCGCAACGGTGCGGTCACGACTCTCGCAAACGAAGTCACGATAACGGCGCGCATCCCCGACGGCGTGGCAAGCGGTTTCAGCGTGTACTACGTCAACGCGGACGGCAGGCTCGTCAAGATGGATCCCGAGTCCTACACCGTGACCGGCAACACCATTGAGTATAAGACCAACTACATAGGCAACCTCGTGTTCGTCAACAGCTCCGCGCCCGCGTTTGATTGGTGGATCATCGCGCTTGCGGCGGCGGTGTTGGTTCTCGTCATAGCGATCGCCATCCTCATCGCCGTGCTCGTCAAACTGCATCGCGCGCCCGATCCCATCCCCGTGGAGGTCGAGCCCATCGACTCCATCATGCCTCAGCCTCCCACCGCCGCTCCCGTCGCTCCCGTCGTAGCGGCAGAGGCAGCCGCGGACATCGCGCCGCAGCACTATGATGCGCCTGCTGCTGTGAGTAATAGGAGGGTGCCTCCCATCATCGGCATCCGTTAAACGGCGCTATTTGGCGAACTGCTTTGTCAGAGTCCCTGCCGTAGATGCTCACGTACGTCAATGTACGTTCCGCCTCTCGGCAGGGTTCTTTCGCGCATTTCATCCAAATATCGCCGTTTAGATAAGTGTGTTATTTTGCGTGATACTGCGTCAGAACCGCGTTCCCGACCGCTTATGTACAAGGAGTACACCGCGCGTCCGTGGAACGCGGTTCTTCCTTGTCTGACGCGAAAATATCGCGCTTTAACAAGTTAAACGCCGCTATTTGGCGAATAGCTTTGTCAGCCCCACATCTCCGGCCGCTTATGTACATCGGGGTCCCCGGGTGAAAATCAGAGGATTTTCAGCTGGGGCAAAAAAAGTACACCGCGCGTCCGGATATGTGGGGCTTTCGCGCTCTTCATCCAAATATCGCCGTTTAAGGCAAGGGCGTTGAAATTATTTTTCCAAACCTTATTCGAAGACGGGGAAAAACCCTAATATTCCACGTGCACTTATCCGGAGCGTACTTAATTTCAACTTATACTCGTTCGAAGACGGAATTACGCGCCGCTCAGCCAAACTTGCACCGTGGGCGAATGTTCGCCCACGCTTGCAAGTCGCGGCGCGGATCTGCGACCTCGCAAGCTAGACGAAAAATTAAGTAGACACGGGCTCGGTGCGCGTCGAGTCGCCCTCCTCGCCCCACGAGCGACGTTCAGTGAGCACTGTTCGCCGCTTGATTATGTAAGTGCGATAAACAAACTTTTTCAAGAGGTGTTTTCATAAAGGCGCACCGCCTGCGCCTTTATGAAAAAGTGAGTTCCGCATTTTAGGAGGATTGTCCTCTATTCCGAGTGGGGGAGGAGTCCCGAATGGGGCTCCCCACAAAATGCATGCATTTTGTGGGGTCCCCGGGGAGGAGGGGGAGCTATACTTCCATGTCAGGGGACGCAAGCCCCTATTAAACTTTATTCCACACGTGCACTAGTTAGAGTGTTCTTGCTTTATCCGGGACAACGGGGACGGGGCAAAAATGTCCAATTAGGGACACGTTTTGTCCCTCATTGGACATTTGCGCCCCCAAGCCCCATCAAAGATGGGTACCCCGGCTTTACCCCGTCCCCGTTGTGTCCCAACGCGTTCCTGTTTCGGTATAACGTGAAGCATGAGCGTGTGTGCTTGAACACACTCCACACTCATTCGAAGACGGAAGTATGCCTTGTCAGGGGACGCCCCCATTAAACTTTTTTCCTCACGTTCACTTATTCGGAGCGCGCTCGGATACGTCCCGGGCATTTTCGACAAAACGCGAGAACTGACTCTTGCGCTCGGGAGAGGAGGGGAGTATAATTAACTTATCAAACTCAAGGGGTGAATTTATGAAAATTGCGATCGGTTGCGATCACGGCGGCATCGTCCTCAAACCTGCGGTCATCCGCACGCTGGAAGAGCTTGGCGCGGAGGTCGTTGACCTCGGCACTTACACCGACGAGTCGGTGGATTATCCCGTCTACGGGCAGAAAGTCGCGGAAGCTGTGGCGTCGGGCGAGTGTGACGCCGGCGTGCTCATGTGTGGGACGGGGATAGGCATCTCCATTTCCGCCAACAAGGTCAAAGGCATTCGTGCGGCGGTGGTCACCAACACCTTCATGGCGGAGATGACCAAGCGTCATAACAACGCCAACATCATCGCGCTCGGGGGCAGAGTGGTGACTCCCGAAGAGGCGAGCGACATCGTCAAGGCATGGTTCGTCGCCGAGTACGAAGGCGGCAGACACCAGCGCAGGCTGGACATGATCGCCGACATTGAAAACAAGTACTTCAAATAAACTTCGGCACACCGCACACGTTCGTCGGAGAACAGGAAAGGACCGGGTATAAGGCCTCGGTCCTTTTGCATACGGGGGATCCCGGTGCGGCGAACTCTGTCAGCTTTGTTCGGCATCGTACGGGACGGGAAAGCCGCAGCCGCAGTAATGCTGGCGGTACAAGCCGTATTCGCGTGACAGCCGCACCGAAGTCAGCCAGCCGTCGTTTTTCTTAAAATCCGAAGTGAAATATGTCACACCGTATTCTTTCGCCGCCTCCTCGCCTATGCGGTTTATGAGGACGGCATTTTTTCTCGGACTGACGGTGAGGGTGGTGGCGAACCCGTCGTATTTTCCGTCCGAGGAAGCAAGATATTCCGCCGTCTTTTTCAGTCTGACGGCGAAGCAGACTTCGCATCGCGCTCCCCCTTCGGGGAGGGTTTCCAGCCCCGTTACGGCGGAAAGGAACTCCTCTTCGTCCTGCTCGGGCACGATGAGCTTTACATCGGGAAAGTGCGCCAAAAGCTGTTTTAGTGTGTCTAAACGCTTGATAAACTCTGCTTTCGGCAATATATTGGGGTCATAGTAAAACAACGTGACATCGAAAAAGGGCGTCACGGCAGGCAGGACCCCTGCCGCGCACGGTCCGCAGCAGACGTGCAGGAGCAGGCGCGGTTTTTCTCCGCTTTGCGCGCTCTCTTCCATGAGCCGTCCTATATCCGTCCCTTGAAACATCTTTTTTGCCATACCGAAATGATAACACGGATGCGGCGATTTGCAAAGCGTCGCGACGCTCACGGAGAGAATTGCGGCGCGCGCGGTGAAATAAGTCCGAAGAAAGATCGGGCGAGAGGAGGTAAGACGGGGAGAGTTTTTCATGTTGCGCGTGTGATTTTTTTGTGTTGAGATACGCGCGCGCGTGTGATATCATTAAACGAGAGGTAAGCAATGGGTAAAGTCGGATCTGAAAAGGGCTGCCGCATTTTGGAAGCCAAAGGAGTGAAAAAATCCTACGCCGTCGGGGACAGGACTGTGGAAGTGCTGAAAGGCATAGACATGGTCGTGGAGGACGGCGAGTTCGTCGCGGTGCTGGGCGAGTCCGGGTCGGGCAAGTCCACGCTGCTTTACATCCTTGCCGGCATAGACCGTCCCACCGAGGGTAGCGTGACGCTGCTGGGGCGCGATCTTGCCTCCGTTACGGACGAGGTGATGGCGGCAATGCGCCGCAGGGAGATCTCGTTCGTTTATCAATTCGACAATCTTGTGCCCCATCTTACCGCTCGCGAAAACATCATCCTTCCCCTGCGTCTGGACGGCAGGAAGGAAAAAGAATGCGCGGAGGTCGCTGCGGAAGTGTGCCGTTTCCTGGGCATAGAGGAGAGGCTGGACAACCTGCCCCGTCAGCTGTCCGGCGGCGAACAACAGCGCGTCGCGCTGGCGCGTGCCTTGGTCACTTCCCCCAAACTCATATTCCTGGACGAACCCACGGGCAGTCTGGACAAGGAGAGAGGACGCCAGGTCATGGAACTGCTGGACCGCATCAACCGCGAAAAGGGAGTTGCGCTCGTTATGGTCACTCACTCTGCGGCGCACGCCGACTACGCTTCACGCAAGATAGAGATAGAGGACGGACTTATTCAAAAATGACACTTTGGCTCGCGCTCAAAAACCTGAAAGCCAAACCGTTGCGCACGCTGGCGTCCGTGCTGGCGATCTCCGTATGCGTGGCGATGTTTTTCTGTATGTTTTCGTTTGAAAGCGCGGTTTATGAATACGTTTTTGCTGTTGAAACCGCAGATCAGGGCGACAGCGACATCATGATAGCGGCAAAGAGCGGCGGCAACAGGATAATTTCCGTCGCGCCGCTGCGTGAGGTCGAGGGGGTGGAGAAAGTTGCCGCCACCGTGTCCCTTTATGCGCTTGCCGAACGCGGCGACGAGCCCGGGGAGTACGTAAGACTGCGCGGTTTCGAGGACGGCGACGTTGAGGCGTTGCGTGCCGTCGAGCTTGCGGAAGGGGAACTGCCCGTAAAGAGCGACGACGTGATAGTGTCGCGCGCCGCGGCGGAGCATTTCGGTTGGCGGACGGGCGGAGTCATCACCGTGCGCAAGCTGACGTCGGTCGGCGGCACCGTGAATTTCTACATCAAAGGCATAGCGGAGAACACGGGATATTTCCTTTCCGATTCCCCGTACACCGTGTTGGGGAACGCCTCCGCGATGTCCTCCGTCATGATAAGCGGAACGACCGTTTACAACGAAGTGTATGTGACCGTGAGCGAGGGCGCGGACATAAGCGAAGTGCGCGAACGCATCGCCGCCATGCAGGAGTACCGCGACCATACCGTGTCCGAATGCGTGGACCTCGATCACATCTCCACACGCGCGCGTAATCTTGCCGCGCCTGTCACCATAGCCGGGGCGGCGGTAGCGTTGTTATGTTTGGTCGGTGTGGCGCTGGTGTTCACATCTGGCACGCGCGACAGAAGGGCGTACGCGGCTAAACTCGCTCTCGTCGGAGCGACCAAAAAGAGGTTGCTCGGGATGTTCTTTGTCGAGAGTGCGGCGATATGCGTCGTCGGCGCGGCGATAGGCATGGGGCTTGCCGTGGGCATATTTGCGCTCATGCTGCGCATAGTGCTTTCCTCCACGTTGAGTTTTTCCGTAAACGCCGGTCTTCTCGTCGCGGCGGCGGCAGTGGGCGGAGCGGTGGCTTTCGGCGCGTCGCTGTATCCGTTGGCAAGGGTTTTCCGCGCCTCCGCGAGAGAGAACCTTGTGGGCGCGCCCGACAAAGGCCGTTTGGGAGCCGTCCTTACCTCTTTGCTTGCGGCGGTGACACTCGTGACTTTGCTCATAGAAAACCTCGTCCCGGGAGGGAAGGGCGCGCTGTCGGCGGTAAACCTGGTGCTGGTCATCGCCTGTGCGGCGGCTGCCGCGCCTCGTCTTGTGCGTTTGACGGGGAGAGTCATGACGAAAACGAATGCTCCGTCTGTTGTGGCGACAGGCTATTCGGCGGCGAGAGAACGCCGTGCGTCGGGTTCCGCGCAGATACTTGCCGTCGGGATGTCGGTGTCCATGCTGTTGTTCACGGCATGGTCGCTCACCACGTCCGTATTCTCCGGGCTCACCGCGGAGTTCGAGCGCATGGTGTTGGTCACCAACGTGGCTTCGGACGTGGACGAGAACGAGTTCACCGCGTTGGACGGAGTGGACAAGGCGGAACTTATGGTGTGGCGGCAGGTTTCGGTGTCTTCGCCCGAGATGGACGCCGCCACTTTCAATCTGCTGGGGTCGTCGGGGGCGCTGGAACTTGCCGATTTTGCCTATCTCACCCCACGTGAGGACGTCATTGCCGCTCTCGCGGAGGGCAAGGCGGTGCTGGACGAGTCGGTGAGGGAGCTTTACGGCGTGGACGTCGGGGACACGGTGACTTTGGACATTGACGGACAGATCGGGGAGCTGGAAGTGGGCGGCATAGTGCGCCACGAGTTGTTCAACGGCTCTTACGTCATAGTATCTGCGGAAGCGCTTGCGGACGCGTTCGGGCTTTCCCCCGACACGGTGGTCGTCATCGCGTCCTCGGATGCGGCGGACACCGCGGAAATGATAAGGGCGCACTTTGCGGACAGGAACTATTACACCGTGCCGGCATTGGAAGCGTACGAGTGGGATACTAAATCGCTGGAAAACGTGTTCGACCTCATAGCCGCGCTCGCATTCATGCTCACGGCGCTGGCGTTTGCGGTCGCGCTCGCCAATGTGTTCGCAGGCAGAGCGTATGCCTCCGTTACTCGCAGCACCCTGCTCGGCGCAGGGCTGTCCAAAAACGCATTGTTGGGGGCGGAAACGCTGGAACACACCGTTTCCGCCGCGTGCGCATTCATATTCGCGCTGCCTGCGAGCGCGCTCGCGGCGATGTGTCTTATTCACGCATTGCGTATGTTCGGGCTGTATTTCGGCTTTATGTATAACGCGGTCGCGGCGGTGGCGGCAGGGCTGGTCGTCGCGGCGGTCTACGCGCTTATCCCCGTCCTGTTCGGGTTCAGGCGCGGTTACGGAATGAGGAGGTCGTGATGAAACTTTGCCATGACGAAAGGAGATATCCGAGGTCGTGCGAGGGGCTCAGGAGGCTGTTCGCCGTGCTGCTCGTGCTCGCGCTCGTGCTGACGACGGCGTTCACTCTCGCAGCCTGCAACGACGATAAAGGGCAGGGCGTTTCCCCCGAGCAGGAGAGGACGGAGGCGGTCGGACTGTTTGAACGCAACGTGCTTGCGGCGTTTAACGAGAAATGGCTGCCCGATATGACCGACGACGAGATCGCAAAACTCGACGCCCCCGGGGATCACGTGGAAGCACAGCTTTGGACGGACGTCATCGTAGGCATACTTTACGATTCCTCCTTGCAGACGGCGAAAATAAGGCTCGCCGCCGAGTTTGTCGCATCCGAGGACGGGAAGAGGCTGCTTCTTGACGCGCGCGTGAACGCGGACGCCGTGATGGAACTCATCGCGGAAGTGGGGTTCACGTCGGAGGATGTGAGCGAACTCGGGTTCGCGGCGTTGCGCGCCGTCGCCGATCGCACGGACGACGTGTACACCGCGCTCGTGGAGAGGCTGAACAAGATAAAGAACAAGGTGGAGTCGGCAGGCTTCAACAATATAGGCGAGGCGGTGGAGCGCGCGGAGAGGATAAAAGAGTCCCTGAAAGGGGAGGAAACGATAGCGCAGACCGTCGCCGCCCTGGACGAGGCGGAGGAGGGGATAAAACTCCTCTTCGGTTTCGCGTACGACTTCGAGCAGACGGTGGGCACGGGCAGCAGCGGCAGCGGACTTGCCTCTATATTGCAAAGCATATCGACAGGCGGCTCGGGCGCGCTGTCCGGCATAAGCGATGCGGACGCGTTCGTGTGGCTGAGCGGCGTAGTGGAGGGGATAGCCCGTTTCGGCGACGAGATGACCGAGGAAAAAGCCGCGAGTGTCAAGCGCGCGCTGGCGAGCGTGCGCGAGTGCTTCGACGGGTTCGCGCAGCCCCTCGAAATAGTGCGCGATCTGACGGAGTGGCTCGGATATGCGGAGTCCGCTGTCGGCGAGATAGGACTCATGACCGATTATCTCACCGCCATGGCGGTGCCCCTTTACGACAAGGACGAAAAGGGCGAATACACTTATGATCTCGTGTGCAAACTCAAATCGCTGGCGGCGGAAAAGGACAACGCTCTTTCGGAAGTCAACATGCTGCTCCTGCTTTCGGAAGCGGCGTACTCCTTTATGAACGAGGTCAGCGCCGCGCAGCTCAAAGCGGAATTCGAGCGCATAGCGGCAGAAGGCGACAGACAAAAAAATATGCTGCTTTACTTCTTCGTCCTCATGCTGTCGGTATACGGCGGAGAACAGGTCGAATACTCCTCCGATGTGACGGCAATGATAGTGGCGTTGCTGGGAGAGTGGAGCGACGTGTTGTTTGAGAATGCGTGGAGGGAGTACGTGCTCGCTCCCGACGAGGTCAGCGAGAGCAGGCTCAGGCGAATGTCCGGCAGCGTGCTGAATATGGTGGAGCTGCTCAACAAGGCTCTGACCGAGAACGGAGAGGAGCCCGTCGAGATCACCGTCGGCGCGGACGGCGACGCCAACGGGGAGTACACCGAAGAGTGGCGCGCGGAATTGGCGCGTATCGCGGACGAGTGCATGAAGAGAGCGAGCAGCTTCGCAGGCGCGCCTTTGCCGTCGGTGGCGGTGGACGTCATCTCGGAGAAGCTGGATGAAGCCTACGCAGATATGGGTGAACTGGCTGCCCTCGGCGACATGGGATACATCACGGACGCAGCCTCCGAGGATGCGGAAAAGGTGAGGGAACTTGCCGAGAACAATGCCGCGGTGAAGATGATGGTGCTCATTTTAGGCGTGCTGTTCTCGCATTGAGCGCGCGAACGGTTGACAATCCGACGTGAGATGATATAATCAAATCGTCCCAAACGATGAGTTTTCGGAGTGCAAGACGACGGTGAAAAAGATATGCGCGCCTGCGGGCGCGGTTTGCCGACGTCTTTCGGGGCGTCGGTTTTTTTGTCCCTTCGCCCGAAGGCGTGGCGAGGACAAGATCGCTCCCCGGAGCTGATTTTCGATTTCAAATCGGAGCCAATATCCCGGGGTCCCCGGGTGAAAATCTCTGATTTTAGACTGGGGTTCTAATCGGTGTCCCCACCGGAAGAGCCACGACTCTTCGGGCGGGGGATAAAAAGGAGGGTATATGAAACGGATAGGTGTTGTGGGCATAGTGCTCAAAGGCGACCGCGAAACGGTGATGGAGATGCAGAGCGTGCTCTCCGATTTTGCCGATATCATCGTGGGCAGGATGGGAGTGCCGAGGAGGGAAGCCAATGCCATCGCCCTCATCGTGGAGGGCTCGCAGGAGCGCGTTTCCGCCCTTACGGGCAGGCTGGGGAAGTTCCCCGACATTGCGGTCAAGTCCGCGCTGACGGCGTTCGAACTCGCGGAATGAAATTAGGTAATATCACCATAACAAGGTGTTAATACTACAAAAATAAAACTTAAAGAGGCATATTATGAAAAAAGTTCTCAAAACAACGGTGGCAGTCCTGATGGTCGCCGCGCTCGTCGCGGCGTTCGCGGTGGGGCTTGCCGCTTGCAACGACAAGGAAAATACAGCCGCCGTCAGAGTGGTGTATTACGCGGACGGAGCGGCGGTGCAAGCCGCGCTTACCGCAGGCAAGATAGACTACGGCATCGTGGGTGAACCTGCCGCCACGGCAGGCGCCGCAAAAGGGTTCAAGGTGGTCATGGACATGCAGGCGAAGTACGCGGAAGCGACGGGCAATGCGAGCGGCTTCCCCATGTCTTCCACTTTCATAAGGAGCGGTCTTGCCCAAAACAAGACCTTCGTGGACGCGCTCCTTGCCGTGTTCGAGGAAAACGTGGAGTATATCACTAAGAACGCCGCTTCCATGACCAAGCTGCTCAAAGACGCAGGCAGCGCTTCCGCTTACCCTGCTGCGAGCATCCCGAAGTGTAATGTCGGGGTGTATCCTGCGGCAAGCGTCAAAGCGGACGTCAACGATATGCTCAAAGTTCTGAACGGCGTCGAGAACGTCCCCGACTCCGTTTACTACGACGAAACGCAGGCGACGGCGCAGGGTGAGGGCAGCGGCACGCTTGAGCTCTATGTCCCCGACGGCGCGCCCGCGCTCGCGGTGGCGAAACTCATTGCGAAAAAGGACACTCTCACCGTCGCAGGCTACACCGTCAAAGTCAACATCGTGCCGGCGAACCAGATAGCGACGCATATGGCGAAGGGGGACGGCGACATAGTCATCATGCCGGCAAACGGCGGCGTCAACCTTGTGGCGACGAAGGGCGCGGAGTACAAATTCCTTTGCTCCAACACGCGCGGCATACTCTATATGATAGGGAAGACCGAGGGCACAGTTTCGCCCGAGGCGCTCGCAGGCAAGACCGTGGGCTGCATAGGGCAGGGCGCGGTGCCGCAGTACGCGTTTGAAAAGATACTTTCCGCAAACGGACTTGCGATAGAGAAGTGATGAAACGCAGGGTCGGACGTGCGCTCGGAAACGTGCTGTATCCCGTCGCCGCTCTCGGCGTTGTGCTTGCGGTGTGGGCTGTCGTGTCCGCGGCGAAGGACAACCCCATCCTCATACCGCAGATCGACGAGATATCCCGTGCGCTCGGCGATGTGCTGGGCAGAGGGGAAACCTGGCGCGCCATAGGGCTCACCGCCGGCAGGGTGACGGGGAGTTTCCTGCTCTCCTTCGCGTTTGCCGCGGCGCTCGCCGCGGCAGGCGCCTTTCTCCCTGCGATGCACCGCGTTCTCTCGCCGATAGTCACGGTGCTGCAAGCCGCCCCCACAATGGCGGTGATACTTCTCGCCGTGGCGTGGCTGGACAATTCCGAAGTGCCGCTGCTCATAGGCTTCCTCATTTGCTTCCCACTGCTGTACAATTCCATGCATTCCGCGATAGCGAACGTGGACCCCGAATTGCTCGAAATGGCGCAGGTATACAAGATACGCCTACGCGACAGGCTGACGGGGATATACATCCCGAGCGTGCTTCCTGCCGTCGCGGACGGGTGCAGGAGCGCGGCGTCCCTTTGCGTAAAAGTCGTCATCGCGGCGGAGGTGCTGGCGCAGACGATAGGCAGCATAGGCGTGGAGATGCAGCGTGCGAGCGTCATATTCGAGATAGCGCAGCTCATGGCGTGGACGGTGGTCGCCATCGTGATGAGCTTTCTTTTTGAGGGGGTCGTCGCCCTGCTCAAAAAGCTGTGGGAGGGCAGAAGAAGATGGACGCGCGTCAAATGAAGGACAAAGAGAGAGCGAGCGGCATCCGGGTGAGAGGGCTCACCGTCGCGTACGGCGAACGGCAGGTCTTCGACGGTTTCGATATCGACTTCACCCCCGGGGAGATAGGCGTCGTCATGGGCGGTTCGGGAGTGGGCAAAAGCACCCTCCTCAACGCGATAGCAGGGCTCGTGCCCTTTTCGGGAGAGATAGAAAAACCGGAGGGCGGCATATCCTACATTTTTCAAAAAGACAGGTTGATACCCTCGATAAGCGTGTATAAAAACCTTGATCTGACGCTTCGCGCGATTTTTCGCGATAAGGCGGAGAGGAGGGAAAGGATAGCCGATATGCTTCAAAAACTGCATATCGGCGACAAGGCGGAAAAGCTGCCCACGGAGCTTTCGGGAGGCGAGAGCCTGCGCGTCGCGATGGCGAGGGCGTTCCTTTTTCCGTCCGAAGTGCTGCTCATGGACGAACCTTTCCGCGCCCTCGACATAGGGTTGAAGTTCCGCTTGCTCGACGAACTGGGCAGACTGCTCACAGCATCACCGCGCACGGTGGTCTACGTCACCCACGACGCCGACGAGTGCGTGCTCGCCGCCGACCGCTGGTTTGTGCTGGACGGGGTGCCTGCGCGCGTCGCCGCGGAGGGTGAGATCGCCCTTCCGAGAGGGGAGAGAGCGCTCGACTCTTCGGACATAGCGGCGGAGAGGGCGAAGATATTCTCCCTGCTCGCTTCCGAATAGAGAAGACATTCTTTCCGCACCGCGAATTCGCTTGACAGGGGCTTTCGGTGTGGATATAATAAAGAAACTTTATGTCATATGCGCGTAGCTCCTGCCCTTGTCGGGGTCGGGACCTCGAAGGGAAACATTGGCGCGTGTGGGCGTAAAAATACGAAAACAGGAGTGAACAATGAAAGAAGGCATCCATCCGGATTACCACACCGCCACAGTGCAGTGCGCTTGCGGAAATACGTTCCTGACCGGCACCACCAAGAAGACGGACGTCATCAAGGTCGAAATATGTTCCAAGTGCCATCCGTATTTCACGGGCAAGCAGAAGTTGGTCGACACCGGCGGCCGCGTCGACAAGTTCAAGAAGAGATACAATCTCGACTGACGAAAACCGGAGATGCAGGCTTAACGACAGCCTGCATTTCTCGTTTGCGCGCGCGAGCGCGTGTCGCGGCGCATGAATGGGAGCAAAGGGGCGGACGCTCCGCGCTCTTGCGGAAGGGAAAGATTTGGCAGCATCCGAAGGCGCGAAAGGCGCAGAGAAAAAAGAGAAACAGGGCAAGATCGTCCGACGCACTTACATCGGCGGTCAGGCGGTCATAGAGGGCGTCATGATGAAAGGGCGCGCTTCGCTTGCCACTGCCGTGCGCACGGAGTCGGGTGAGATCACCGTGGAGGCAAAGCGCATTAAAGACGCGTCCGAGCGCAACTTTCTTCTGCGGCTGCCTTTCGTGCGCGGAGTGGTCAATCTCGTCACGCAGCTCTTTATGGGCGTGGGGGGGCTCATGCGTTCCGCCGAGGTGTTCGGCGATTACGCCGAGCCCACCAAGTTCGACAAGTGGGTGGCGGAAAAGTTCAAGCTCAACCCAATGCACATCCTGACCACGGTGTCCCTGGTGCTTGGGCTCGCGCTCGCGGTCGGGCTTTTCGTGTTTTTGCCCAACTTCCTTACGGGGCTCATCTTCGAGATCCCGGGCACCAACGACCATCCCGCGCTTCTGAGCCTTTGCGAAGCGGCGATAATGCTCGTCATATTCATAGGCTATCTGCTTTCCATAACCTTGATGAAAGACATCCGCCGAGTGTTCATGTATCACGGGGCGGAGCATAAGGTCATCAGCTGTTACGAGCACGGGCTGGATCTTACCGTGGAGAACGCGCGAGGGATGCGCACGGAGCACAGCCGCTGCGGCACGACTTTCATCTTTTTCGTGGTGGCGGTGAGCATAATAGTGTTCGCGCTGGTCAACTGGATGTTGCAGGAGATAGGCTGGACGCGCTTCGACAGCGTGGTGAACGCGCTGGTCAGGCTGGCGGTCAAGCTGCTTTTCCTGCCCGTGGTGGCAGGCATATCCTATGAGATACTCAAACTGCTCGCGCGCTCCGACTGTCTGCTGTTCAGAGTGCTGCGCGCGCCGGGGATGCTCATGCAGAAGCTCACCACCAAACAGCCCACGGACGATATGCTGGAAGTGAGCCTTACGGCGTTCAAGACGGTGCTCGCGATGGACGCCGATCCCGACATCCCGGAGCGCAAATTCGAGTTCAACGTGCCCGTGAAAGCGGCGCGTGCCAAGATAAAGGAGCTTGCCCCCGACTGCGACGAGAGCGACGTCGATTGGGTGCTTGCGGAAGTGACCGGCATGAAGCGCAGCGCGCTTGCCGCCGCCAAGTCCGTCACCAAGGAACAGTTCGAAGCGGCGCGTGCGGTCGCCCTCAAAATGAAGGACGGCGCACCCTTGCAGTACGCGCTGGGGAACACCGACTTCTGCGGAGTGCGGCTCTCGGTCTGTCCCTCCGTGCTCATCCCCCGTCCCGAAACGGAGGAACTCGCAGTCATGGCGGCGGAGGAACTGAAAAAGCGCGGCGGCGGAAGGGTGCTCGACCTTTGCACGGGCAGCGGAGCGATAGCTGTCATAGCGGCAGGCGTGGAAGGGACGGAAGTCACAGCCACGGACATTTCCTCCGCGGCGGCGGACGTCGCCCGGGCGAACGCGCTCAACGCCGGCGTGAATGTGCGCGTGCTGGTCGGGGATATGTTCGCTCCCGTAAAGGGAGAGAAGTTCGACCTGATAACCGTCAATCCCCCCTATATCCCCCATGCGGACATCGCCGGGCTGGACAAAAGGGTCAGGGAGTTCGAGCCCCTTTCCGCGCTTGACGGAGGGGAGGACGGACTCGACTTTTACCGCATACTTGCATCGGAAGCGCCCTCTCATCTCAATGTGGGCGGAGTGCTTTATGCGGAGTTCGGCATAGGACAGGCGGAGGCGGTTAAGGAGCTGTTTTCCGCATTCGACGTCGAGATATACAAGGATATGCAGGGCGTGGACAGGATGCTCCGCGCAGCGGTGAAGGAGGAGATCGGGGCATGAAGATGAGCGATAAGCTGCTGGAACGGCTGGACAGGCTGGAAGCCAGATACGCCGAACTCGGCGAACTTCTCGCGCGCCCCGAAACTCTTGCGGATCAGAGCCTTTTCGTGGCTTATTCCAAGGAACATTCCGACTTGCAGCCTGCGGCGGAAAAGTACGCGGAATATCTGGCGCACAAGCGTGAAGCGGCGGAGTGCGAGAGCATGCTCGCGGCGGAGAGCGACCCGGATATGCGCGAACTGTTGAAGGAGGAGGAAGCCTCCCTCCGCGAAGCGATGGAGGAGGACGCGGCGGCATTACGCATCGCGCTGCTCCCCAAAGATCCCGACGAGGACAACAACGTCATCATGGAGATCCGCGCAGGCGCTGGCGGCGACGAAGCGGCGCTTTTCGGCACCGAGCTCATGAAGATGTACCGCCACTATGCGGACAGGATGCGCTGGAAGGTGGAGGAGATCAATATGAACTTCACGGAACTCGGCGGCGCGAAGGAACTCACCTTCATGATCGCGGGCAAAGGCGCATGGGGCAACCTGAAATTCGAAAGCGGCGTGCACCGCGTGCAGCGAGTGCCCGAAACGGAGTCCCAGGGCAGGATACACACTTCCACCGTCACCGTGGCGGTGCTGCCCGAGGCAAAGGACGTCGAGGTGAACGTCAACGAGAACGACCTCAAAATAGACACTTACCGCAGCGGCGGCGCAGGCGGTCAGCACGTCAACAAGACGGAGTCCGCCATCCGCATAACCCATCTGCCCACGGGCATAGTGGTGGAATGTCAGGACGAGCGCAGTCAGATCAAAAACCGCGAAAAGGCGATGAAAGTGCTGCGTTCGAGGCTGTACGAACATTATCGTTCGCAGGCGGACAGGGAGTACAGCGCGGCAAGGCGCGCACAGATAGGCACCGGGGACAGGAGCGAGCGCATCCGCACCTACAATTTTCCGCAGGGCAGGGTGACGGATCACCGCATAGGGCTCACCCTCTACACCCTGGACAGGTTCATGCTTGGGGAACTGGACGAGATGATATCCGCGCTCAAACTCGCGTTGCAGAATAAATTGCTCGAAAACATCGAGTGAGGGGAGGAACTCATGATAATACGTTACAACAAGAACCATCATGTCATAGAGGAACACGCCTACAAGCCCAACTTGCAGGACGTGCCCCATCCCAATCTCCACCGCAAGATATTCACTTACGGCGAGATCCCCAAGACGGCGTTCAATATGCGTCACGTCCCCATGGAATGTCCGAAGGACATTTTCATCACGGACACGACCTTCCGCGACGGACAGCAGGCGACCAAACCGTTTGCGGTCAAGGATATCGTCGCGCTTTATAAGATGCTGCACCGCCTGGGCGGTCCCAACGGACTGATCAGGCAGAGCGAATTTTTCCTGTACAGCGAGAAGGACCGCGAAGCGGTGGAAAAGTGCCTGGAACTCGGCTACGAATTTCCGCAGGTCACGTCCTGGATACGCGCCAACGAGAAGGACTTCGAGCTGGTCAAGCAGTTCGGCATCAAGGAAACGGGCATTTTGGTGAGCTGCTCGGATTATCACATCTTCAAAAAGATGAACCTCACGCGCGGTCAGGCGATGGAGAAGTATCTCACCATCGTCAAAAAGGCGCTGGAACGCGGCATAGTGCCCAGGTGCCATTTCGAGGATATCACGCGCGCGGACTACTTCGGGTTCGTGGTGCCCTTCGCCATCGAGCTCATGAAGCTGTCCGCGGAGAGCGGCATCCCCATCAAGATAAGGGCGTGCGACACCATGGGCTACGGCGTGACTTATCCCGGCACCGCGCTCCCCAGGAGCGTACAGGGCATAGTGTACGGTTTCCGTTACTACGCGGAGATCCCTTCCGAACAGCTGGAATGGCACGGGCACAACGACTTTTACAAGGCGGTGGTCAACTCCGCGACTGCGTGGCTGTACGGCTGTTCGGCGGTGAACACCACCTTGCTCGGCATAGGCGAACGCACGGGCAACACTCCGCTCGAAGCCATGGCGATAGAGTACGCCTCTCTGCGCGGCGGCGCGGGCGGCATGGACCTTTCCGTCATCACGGAGATAGCGGATTACTTCGAGCACGAGATGGGCTTCGACATCCCGGAGCGCACTCCTTTCGTGGGCAGGAACTTCAACGTCACCAAAGCCGGCATACACGCGGACGGGATGCTGAAAGATCAGGAGATATACAACATCTTCGACACCGAGAAGATATTGCACCGTCCGGCGAGGGTGGTGGTGGACGCGTTCAGCGGCGTGGCAGGCATCGCGTTCTGGATAAATTCCTTCTACGGCGTGCCGCAGGAGATGCACATCGACAAGCGCGACGCGCTCATCCTGAAAATGAAAGAGCTCGTGGACGCGCAGTACGCCGAGGGCAGGACCACGGTCATCAGCGACGGCGAGCTGGACGCCATGTTCGCGGAGCTGGATTCCGAAAGACACGCGGAGTTCAAAAAGTACGAGTAAACGGCGCGTAACGGTCAAAATCGCGGCGGAAATTAAATCGGCTCTTGTAATTGCGCGCGTTATCCTATAAAATAGAAGCGGAGGTGAATATGATTAAACTCATCACCGGAGCGAAAGGGACCGGCAAAACCAAGATCATCATCAACATGGCAAACGACAATGTCGAAACCGCAAAGGGAGATATAGTTTTCCTCACCGATACGGACAGGTATATGTACTCCCTCCGCTACCAGATCAGAGTCATCAACACGGAGTGCCTGAAAAGGGCGGGGCAGTCCGCCGTGGACGAGAGAGAACTCATCGGGTTCATCCGCGGCATCCTGGCAGGCAACCACGACATAGAAAGCTTCTACATCGACGGCGCGCACCGTATGCTCGCAAGACCCGTCGCCGAGATGGAGGACTTCTTCACGGATATCTACGCGATAGCAAAAAACACGGACACCAGGTTCATCCTCACCGTCAGCGAGAACGAGGAGGATTTCCCGGAATTTCTTAAAAAGTATCAGGGATCGGAATGAAGTATGTAAGCACACGCGACCGCATGCGCACTTACACCGCTGCGGAAGCAATAGTTAAAGGTATATCGGATGACGGCGGACTTATCGTTCCGTCGTCTTTCCCCGTTTTGGATGACGGGAAACTCAACGCGCTCACGGAGATGGATTATCCCGAACGCGCGGCAAGCGTGCTCGCGGAGTATCTGGACGGCTTTTCGTGCGAAGAGCTGCTGGACTACGCGCGGAAGGCGTACTCCCGTTTTGACGGCGACGACCCGTGCCCCCTCGTCAAAGTGGACGACGGGCTGTATATGCTGGAGCTGTGGCACGGTCCCACCTTCGCGTTCAAGGATATGGCGCTCACGCTGCTCCCCCACCTTATGGTGGCGTCCAAACGCAAGCTGGGCGACGACAGCCGCACCCTCATCCTGGTCGCGACCAGCGGCGACACCGGCAAGGCGGCGCTGGAAGGCTTCCGCGATGTGGAAGGCACGGAGATCATAGTCTTTTATCCTGCCGACGGCGTCAGCGCGATGCAGAAGAGGCAGATGGTGACCCAGCAGGGAAGCAACGTCCACGTCGCAGGGATAAAGGGCAACTTCGACGACGCGCAGACCGCGGTCAAGAGGGTGTTCACCGACCCCGAGGTCATCGCGAAACTCAAAGCGCACGGCATAGAGATGTCCTCCGCCAACTCCATAAACTGGGGCAGATTGGCGCCGCAGATAGCCTACTATATCTCCGCGTACTGCGACTTGCTGAACTCGGGGGAGATAACAAAGGGCGAGAAGGTCAATTTCGTGGTGCCCACGGGCAACTTCGGCAACATCCTGGCAGGTTATTACGCCTATAAGATGGGGCTGCCCGTCAATAAGCTCATAGTGGCGAGCAACGCCAACAACATCCTCTCCGACTTCTTCTCGAAAGGGGAGTACGACATCAACCGCAAGTTCTTCAAGACGATGTCGCCCTCCATGGACATTCTGGTGTCCTCCAACCTCGAAAGGCTCATCTTCGAAGCGACGGGCAGGGACAGCGCCAAAGTGCGCAGACTGTACGACGACCTCAAAAACAAGGGCAGGTTCGAGCTGGAACTCGACGCGCACGACTTCGACGTGTTCGAAGCCGGTTGGGCGGACGAGGACGAAACCAAGGAAACCATACACAACTTCTTCGACCTGGACGATTACGTGCTCGACCCTCACACGGCGGTCGCGGTCAGCGTTTACAGCGACTACGCGGATGAAACGGACGACGCTACGCCCACGGTCATCGTGTCCACGGCAAGCCCGTACAAGTTCGCCTGCGACGTGTATAACGCGGTCGCGGACGCGCGCGAAAAGGACACGGATAAGGCGGTCATGAAACTGAGCATGTTCACGGCGGCGGAGTGCCCGGACGGGATACTCGCCCTCAACTCGCTGCCCGTGCGCCACACGAAAGTCATCCCTCGCGACGGAGTGAAGCAGGCGGTGTACGACTTCGTGCTGGGTGACGGAGAGGGGAGTGCGGACGCCGACAAAGAGTGAACGCAAACGGCAAAACAAGGTGTTTATATGGCAGAATTGAACGATAAAGTGCAGAACGAGCGCAAAAAGGTAGTGCTTTCCGGCATACAGCCCACGGGCACGATCACCCTCGGGAACTATGTGGGGGCGGTGTCCAACTGGGGGAAGATGCAGGACGAGTTCGACTCTGTATTCTTCATTGCGGACCTTCACGCGCTCACCGTACGCAGGGAACCGCAGGAGTTCAGGCAGGGGTGCATGAGCTTCTTCGCGCAGCTACTCGCCTGCGGCATAGACCCGTCGAAGTCGGTGCTTTACTTCCAGTCCCACGTGCCGGCGCACTCCGAGCTCGCGTGGATACTCAATTGCAATACCTACGTGGGCGAGGCGTCCAGGATGACGCAGTTCAAGGATAAGAGCGCCAAACACGCGGACAATATCAATATGGGGCTGATGGATTATCCCGTGCTCATGGCGGCGGATATCCTGCTCTTCCGTTCCGATCTGGTGCCCGTCGGGATAGACCAAAAGCAGCATCTCGAACTCGCCAGGGACATCGCAATACGCTTCAACAACCGTTACGGCGACACCTTCGTCGTCCCTGACGGCTACATCCCCGAAACGGGGGCGAAGATATGCTCCTTGCAAGAGCCCACGGCGAAAATGTCCAAGTCCGACCCCGACCCCAACGGCTGGGTGTCCGTCATAGAGGACGAGGCGTCCATCATGCGGAAGTTCCGCCGTGCGGTCACGGACAGCGGCAGCGAGATAGTCGCTTCCCCCGACAAACCGGGCATAAGCAATCTGCTCGCCATCTATTCTGTCATCGCGGGCAAGAGCGTGGCGGAGGCGGAAAAGGAGTTCGCAGGCTGCGGTTACGGCACGTTCAAGACGGCGGTGGGCGAGGCGGTCGCCGCCAAGTTCAAGCCCATAAGAGAGGAGTATGCGCGTTATCTTGCGGATAAGGCGTACATCGCAGAGGTGGCAAAGGAGGGCGCGCAGAAGGCGGCAAGGCTCGCCGCTCGCACCCTTGCCAAGGTCAAGCGGAAGGTGGGTTTGGTGTCCTTCGACAAATAACGGAGCGGTTTAAGGTAGGTTTTATCTTTTTCCGTCAGTATGATGCGTGAGAGCGGAGTATGTTTGGCTACGTCATACCGGACAAAAACAATATGTACATCAAGGACTTCAACGTCTTTCAGGCGTACTATTGCGGCTTGTGCAAGCAGCTTGCGCGCACGGGCGGTCCGCTGACAAGGCTTTGCACCAACTACGACGTCACGTTTTACAACGCGCTGCTGCATTCTCTGACGGACACGCAGGTGAGCTTCGAGCGCAGGATGTGCCTCATCAACGGCAAACGCAAGACGGTGATAAAGCCCGACGAACTCACCGCAAAGGCGGCGGATCTTGCCGTGCTGCTCGTCTATTACAACGCTTTGGACGATGTGCACGACGGCAAGAAGTCGCGTGCGGCGGCGGTGGGCGCGCTGGCGGCGAGAAAACGCGCGGCGGCGAGAAGGATGCCCGAGGCGGACGCGCTCATGCGCGAGAGTTTCCGAAAACTTTCCGTGCTGGAAAAGCGCAACTGCGCGGACATCGACCTCGTTGCGGACTGCTTTGCCTCCCTCATGCGCGACGTCACGCGGCTTATGATAAAGACGGACGAGCATACGGATTGCTTCATGTACACGCTCGGCAGGCTGGTGTATCTCTTCGACGCGGTGGACGACGTGGAGAAGGACGAGAAAAAGGGCAGGTATAACCCCTTGCTCGCAGCCTACGGCGGCTGCGGCGACAAAGCCTCTTTTTTGGAGAAAAACGCGCAGGAACTCGACTTTTTGCTGCGCTCGACTTATAATAAACTTGTCGGAGCATACAATTCCATGCATATCGTGGTCAGCGAAGGGATGTTGTCCAACACCGTTTACCTCGGGCTTAATATGCAGATGGAAAGACTGCTCAAAGGAGAAGATAAATGCCAAGTGACCCGTTTGTGATCCTCGGTATATCCAAAGGCGCGTCCCAGAGCGAGATACTGGAAGCCTACAAAACCAAGCGCGCTTATTATCAGCAGCACGTCTTTGACGAGGGCGAGGCAGGTTCGGACGCCGCGCGTATGCTGGAAGTGCTGGATCAGGCGTATCAGGACGCGATGAGCTACACCCACGAGGCGGCGAAGATAAGCGACGGCGACGGCAGCGACGCCGCCCAATTCGACGCGGTGAAAGCGGCGATATCCGCAAAGGACTTCGCAAAAGCCCAGTCCTTGCTGGACGATATGTATTATCGCGGCGGCGAGTGGCACTACTATCAGGCGATCATCTTCTATGAGAAAAACTGGTTGAACGACAGCAAGAAGCAGCTGGAGCTCGCGCTCGACCTCGACCCCGAAAACGAGAAGTATAAGCGTTCGCTCGAAAGCATGAAGAAGAAGATAGACGGCGGAAACGCGTTCGCGAAGGGCGCCGCGCAGGGGTCCGACGGACAGAATGCGAGCGGTCAACAGAACTATTACGCCACCCAACGCAGCTATCAACAGCAAGCCGAACCCTCCGCTATGGACGGGTGCTGCACCGCTTGTCAGTGTGCGATATGCGCGGACTGCTGCTGCGAGTGCCTCGGCGGCGACCTCATCCGCTGCTGCTGATGAAAAAAAGAGTTTTCTCTCCGAGAAAAACCGCTTATGCGCTTGCGCTTGCCGGGATATCCGCGGCGCTTGCGCTTTTGTTTGTCTGGCTGGGCGTGGTGGTGCGCTACGTCACGGTGGCGATGTTCGCCGCGGCAGGCGTCGCGGTGATGGCGCCCGTCACCAAACGCTACTACGCTTCGGCGGTGTTCGCGTATATCGTGTCCGCAGGGCTCGGCTTTTTGGTGGGCGACGTTACCACCGTTGTGGGTTACGCCATATACTTCGGACCCATGGCTCTCATCTCTGCCGTCATGTGGGAGAGGGGAGTGAAGTGGTTCGTTTCATATCCCGTCAAGATCCTTTTCATCAACGCCGCTCTCGCCGCGCTGTATTACGGCTTGCAGGCGATAGAAGTGCTCGCCCCGGACGTCGCGGCGTACTTCGATTATTGGGCGATCGCGATCCTCGGCACGGTGGCGCTCCTCCTCATCGACCTTTTGATGAATTATGTCTACCGCACCATGAGCAAACTGCTCGCGCGCGTCATCCGCGACAAGCATTCCTCGGAAGTGACCGCGGAAGAAATAGCGCGCGAAGACGCGGAAGACACAAACCCTTTCGACGAACTCTGAACAGCTTGTTTAAAACACGCAAAGAACGGGTATGAAGCAAAATTTAATGGGGTGTACGTCCCTGACATGGGAGTATTATACCCTTCCTTCCCCTTATTCGAAGACGGAAAAAATACCCCGTACACGACGTGCACTTATTCGGAGCGTGCTTGATTTTTACTTGCCCCTGTTCAAAGACGTAATAACGCGCCGCTCAGCCAAACTTGCACCGTGGGCGAGCATCGCCCACGTTTGCAAGTCGCGGCGCGTCCAACTCCGTGTACGACGCGCACTTATTCGGAGCGGAGCCGCAACAGGCGGCGACCGTGTGAGTGCCGAGCGCTAGACGAATAGTGCGCCGGCAATGCGCCACTCTCTTCGCGCAGCGGGTGCATTGCAAGCGGCATAACATGGCGGCTCCGTAAAGGTGCCGTCCTCGGAAGCAGTCATGCGCGAGCGCCGAAGGTTTCCCCCGAAATGGTGGGTTCCCTTTTAAGGGGGAACGATTTTGGGGGAAACCCGAAGGAAGGGGGCAAACAACACTTAAATTTTAGGAGGATTGTCCTCTATTCCGAGTGGGGGAGGAAAGCCCGAAGGGAAGGAGGGGGTACAATACTCCCATGTCAGGGGACGTTACTCATTTTGAACAGTTGGGGACGGGCTTATTTTGTTCAAAAATTGAACAAATCAAACACGTCCCCAAGTGTTCAAAAATTGAACAAATCAAACACGTCCCCAAGTGTTCAAAAATTGAACAAAATAAGCCCGTCCCCAACTGTTCAAAACTCTAAACTAGTGTGCGTGGGGGAGTAAGGTTTAATGGGGGACAGGCCTCTTAAAATTTTAAGTGTTGTTTGCACACCTCAACCGCGCTCCGAACATGTGCGCGGAGTGTACGGGGTCACAGCCCCAGGAATTTTACGCCGGCGTACATGACGTCCTCGATCTTGCGGTTTTTCAGGGAATAGTAAACGATCTTGCCTTCTCTGCGCTGGGTCACGATATCCGCCGCGCGGAGCAGCCGCAGTTGGTGGGAGCAGGTGGTCTGATTCAACCCTAACACGCGCGCGATATCCCCCACGCACATCTCGGAGATGGAGAGGGCGCAGATTATCTTTGCGCGCGTCGCGTCCGCACACGCTCCGAAAAACTCGGAGAGCAGATGCAGAGTGGCGTTGCGCGGAACATAATCGCGGATGAGTTCCGTCGTGCGTTCGTCCAGCAGGGATTCCATGTCTGCATGATAATTCCTATGCCGCGAGGAAAAAGAGCGGCATTTGTCTTTTTCGGACGAATATCGTCAATGCCTCCTGAACGCCGCGCACACTTCGGCAGGCGCGCGCATAACCTGTTGTGCTGCGAGGTGGGGTATGGCTTTCAACGAAAACTGGTTTTTGTTTTTGCTCGTCGTGATGACGGTGTTCGCGTCGGACGGGAGCGTGTCCTCCACGGAAACCGCGGTGATGATCGCCATCCTGTTCGCGCTCACCGTCGCAGGACCCACGCTGCTCCCTCGCGATGGAACGGGAGAGAACTCCGCGACATAGCCGCGCGCCCGTGCACGGGGTGTTTTGCTATTTACTAATCCGCAAAGGTGGGTTATAATAGCGTCGTGGACTTTAAGGCAAAACTCAAAGACGTGCCGGAGGATCCCGGCGTTTATATGATGCTGGACAGCAACGGGGAGATCATCTACGTCGGAAAGGCGAAGAGGCTGAAAGCCCGTCTGAAACAGTATTTTTATCAGTCCGGCAACAAGACGGCGAAGGTGATGGCGATGCTCGCTCACGTCGCCGATTTCCGCTATATCATATGTCCGAGCGAGGTGGACGCGCTCGTCACCGAAAACAACCTCATAAAAAAGCACGCTCCCAAGTACAACATCCTCTTGAAGGACGACAAGTCCTATCCCTTCCTGCGCATAGACATGAAGGAGGATTTCCCCACGGTGCGGCTGGTGCGCAAGCTCAAAAACGACGGCGCGCAGTACTTCGGACCGTACATGCAGTCCGTCAATATCCGCGACATCACCGACCTCATCCATACGGCGTTCAAGGTGCGCGACTGCAACCGCGACCTGACAAAACCCTCCCGTCCGTGCCTTAATCACCACCTCGGCAAATGCCTGGCGCCCTGCACGGGGAAGGTGAGCAGCGAGGAGTATAAGCAGGAGATAAGGCGAGTGATCTCCTTCCTGAAAGGCAACGACAGGGAGGTGGAGCGCGTGCTCACGGAAAAGATGATGGCGTTCGCGGAGGAGGAGAACTTCGAAGTGGCGCTGAACTATAAACACAAACTGAAAGTGCTGGACAATCTGGTGCGCAAGCAGGTCAGCGCCCTCCCGAAGGACCTGGATCTGGACATCTTTGCGTACGAAAGCAACGGCGTGCTCGGCGCGGTGAACATGCTGGTGGTGCGCGCAGGCAAGCTGGTGGGCGGCGAAAACAGGGTGTTCGACGCCGTGTGCGACGACATATCTTCCTATATCTATCAGTTTTACAAATCGAGCCCTCCCGTATGCGACGAGATAGTCACCGATTCCGCAGGGGACGCCGACGCGCTGGAAAGGGCGGTGAACGCGCTCGCCGGGCATACGGTGAGAGTGATAGTCCCCAAGCAGGGGGTGCGCAGACAGCTGCTCGATCTGTCCCATTCCAACGCTTCCGACGCGCTGGAAAAGTACGGCAGCAGGGAGGAGAGAAAACTGCTGCGCACGGAGGGCGCGGTCAGACAGCTGGCGGAACTGCTTTCTCTGCCCATGCTGCCCAACAGGATAGAGGCGTACGACATCTCGCACATCTCCGGGACGGACAAGGTGGCGAGCATGGTGGTGTTCGAGGGCGGAGAGCCCAAGAAGTCGCATTACCGCAAATTCCGCATAAAGACCGTGGAAGGCAACAACGACTTCGCCTGTATGAAAGAGGCGTTGACGAGGAGGCTCATGCGCCTCAAAGAGGGCAAGGACGAGAGCTTTGCCACTCCCCCCGACCTCATCCTGATAGACGGCGGCAAAGGGCAGCTCGCCTATGCGCTGCAAGCGCTCGCCGAATGCGGCGAGGAAGGGTTGGAGATACTTTCCCTTGCCAAGAGGGAAGAGGAGGTGTTTTTGGGCAGTGCGCCCAAGACTTCCGTGTTGCTGCCCAAGGACTGCGTGGCGTTGCAGATGCTTCAACGCGTGCGCGACGAAGCGCACCGTTTTGCCATCACCTATCACCGCACTTTGCGCGGCAGACACATGTCCGAAACCGTCCTGATGAAGGTGCCCGGCATAGGCAGGAAAAAGGCGGACGCTCTCATTGAAAAATTCGGTTCGGCGGAGAATGTCAGGCATGCTTCCGCTGAGGATATAGCCGCGCTCCACGGGTTCACCGTCGAGTCGGCAAAAGAACTGCTCGAAGCGCTGAATGCGCCGAAAACGCAGGATGAAACTTAAAAAACGATACTTAAACGCGGCATTCCGTCGTTTTATGAAATAACGGAAGAAGGAAAGACAAAGGGGTGCGCCGCGCCCCGGGAGGAGTTATGGGCAAAAATCCCGTGCGCAAAAGCGAAGTCACGATAAGCGCGGCAAAGTTCGCGGCGGACCTGGAATTGGAGATAGTTTACGCTCCCTCGGAGGATATAGTTTTCAGTTCCACCGCGACCAACCGTCCCGGGCTGTTGTTCGCAGGGTTCGACGAGTTTTTCCCCGAACACAGGATACAGATCTTGGGCAACGCGGAGATGGCGTATCTGGATTCCCTCGCGCCCGAGAAGAGGGACGTGCAGTTCGAAAGGCTGTTCTCCAAGGGCGTCCCCTGCGTCATCGTCACGCATAAGCACGCGGTCATGGAGAGCATGAGGCTCATGGCGGAGAGGTACGCCACCGCGCTCTTCGTCAGTGTGGAGTCCACCGCCGCGATAGAGAGCGATGTGGTGCATTACCTCACCACCGCGCTCGCCGCGAGCGACGTCATCCACGGCGAACTGCTGGACATAAGCGGCATAGGCGTGCTCCTCATCGGGGAGAGCGGCATAGGCAAGTCGGAAACCGCGCTGGAACTGGTGCACCGCGGTCATATGTTGGTGGCGGACGACCTTGTGGAGGTCAAGCGCATCAAAAACAAGATATACGGCTATCCGCCCAAGCGCATCTCCAATCTGCTGGAAGTGCGCGGCGTGGGGCTCATAGACGTGGAGGCGATGTACGGCGTGGGCGGCGTCCTCAACCAAAAGCGCATACACCTCGTCATAGAGATGGAGAAGTGGGACGACAATAAGAGCTACGACAGGCTGGGCAACGAGGACCTCGTCTACGACATCCTCGGGGTGAAGTTCCAGCGAGTGGTCGTCCCCGTTTCCGCAGGGCGCAATCTCGCGGTGGTCATAGAGGCGGCAAGCCGCAACTTCCGCTTGAAATCGCTGGGGAGGAACCCTTTGGACGAGCTTTCCTACCGCCTTATGGAGAAGAACCGCCCCGAGGATAACGACTTTGATTAAACGGGAGATACCCGGGTACATAACGCCGCGCACGCGCATAGATATGTCGTATGAGCGCGGCGGAGAACTGTCTTAAAGCGGCGCGCCGAACGGGGACGGACATCATGCACGACCTCCCTGCGGCGCGTTTCACCACCTATCGGGGCGGCGGAAGGGTCAAATGCGCTTTCGCGCCCACCGACGCCGAGCGCGCGGCGGAGTTCTTTTCGGAATGCGTCGCGACGGGCGGAGAAGCGCCCTTCGTTTTGGGCGGCGGAAGCAAGACGGTCATCGCGGACGGAGAGGTGTCCCGTCCCGTGCTCTACACGGGCAGGATGAGAGCGGTAAGGTGCGTGGGCGTACGCGAGGACGGCAGAGTGCTGGTAAGGGCGGAAGGCGGCGCGCGGGTGTCCGACATCCTTGCCGTATGTGCGGATCGCGGCTGCGGCGGCGCGGAGTTCATGTGCGGCGTGCCTGCCACGGCAGGGGGGATGGTCAGGATGAACGCCGGCGCGTTCGGAGAGGAAACGGCGGATATCGTCGAGGAGGCGGAAGTTTCAGACCCTCTCACCGGGGAGAGCAGACGGATAAGAGGGGAGGACATCGGATTCGCCTACCGCCGCGGCGCGGAAGGATTCGTGACGGCGGTCACGTTCGCGTTCATTCCCATGAGCGCGGAAGAGAGCGCGGCGCGCAGGGAGAGTTTTCTCGCATACAGGCGCGCGCATCAGCCCTCCAAACCTTCCTGCGGCAGTATGTTCAAGCGTTCGGTGCTGCCTGCGTGGGCGCTCATAGAGGACGCAGGGCTGAAAGGCGTGAGGTTGGGAGGGGCGGAGATATCCCGACTGCACGCCAATTTCGTGGTGAATACGGGGGGAGGGAGCGCCGCAGATCTTACGGGGCTTGCGGAGTTTGTCGGGATGCGCGTGAGGGAGCTTTTCGGGATAGCGCTGGAAAAAGAATTTAAAATTCTTGCGGACGACCTGCCTTTTTGAAAGAATATATGATATAATCGTTTACACGGTTTTTGCGCGCGCCCGAAAGGGGCTGCGAAGAGGTGGGCATGAAGGTCATCGGCGATTATCATATGCATACGAATGCGAGCGACGGCAGGGGCAGCGTCCGCGACAAAGCGGTGCGCGCAGCCGAGTTGGGGCTCAAAGAGATCGCCATTGCGGATCACGGCTGCGGCAGTCTGTTTTTCAGACAGACGGAAGAGAAGTTCAGAAAGCAGCAGGCGCAGATCGCTGCCGTCAACGCCGAGGGCGGAGTGAAGGTGTACTCCGGCATAGAGGCGAGCATCACCGGGGAGGACGGCAGCCTGGACGTGCCGGACGCGATCGTCGCCGCCTGCGACGTGCTTACGGTCGGGTTCCACCGCTTTTTGCAACCGCGTTATATATGCCGCGAACCGCGCTTTTTGTTGGTGAACGGCTGGGGGAGCGAGCGCGCGAGAGGGGATGAGGAACTCGTTGCCTGCAACACGCGCGCGTGGCTCGCGGTCATGGAGAGATATCCCGTGGACGTGCTTTGCCACCTCGGACACCGCGCGGCGGTGGACGTGGGCGCGGTGTGCCGCGCCGCCGCGGAAAAGGGGATTTACATCGAGCTAAACGAGAAACATATCGACGCGCTCGAAAGGCACATAGACGAGGTGTCCGCATCCGGCGCGATCTTCATCCTGGGGTCGGACGCGCACTCCACCGGGAAGGTGGGAGCGTTCGGAAGAGTGGAGGAGTTCATGCGGCGGCACAACATCCCGGAAGACAGAGTGTGCGGCATCGGAAGAACTGCCGTATTCCGCACAAAAAAAGGGTTTATAAGCACAAAATGACGGAGTAAACATGGCATCCTTCAAAGATAACGCCGAAAAAGAATTGCTCACGACGCTCCCTTCCGACGAGCAGGGGGTCAGGGCTTTCCTGTCCGCCGCGGCGAAGCAGGGGGGCTTCTTGCACATAGTGGGCAGACGGCGCAACCTCGTGTTCAACCTCGCGTCGTATGAGCAGTGCATCGCCGTGATAGGGCTGCTCAAAATGTTGTACCCGTCCGAGTTCGAGATGTCGGCGGAGCACATCAGATCGGGGATGAAAAAGGGTGGCACGTCCTTTTCGGTGTCCGTGCCCACGGGGTTCACCGCCCAGGCGGTGGAGGATCTCCGTCTTGCGGAGGGGGGAGTTCCCTCCTTCGTCAAAAACAGCCGCAGCGCTGCGGAGAGCTACTTAAAAGGGCTCTTTATGGTGTGCGGCAGCGTTTACGTTCCCTCTCCCGGCGGCGACGAGGAGAAGAGGGAGGGCTACCATTTCGAGTTTGCCGTGGACGGGGATGAGTTCGCGGAGGAGATAATGCAGCTTCTTGCCGATCTCGGCGTCCAGGCAAAGGTGAGCGAACGCGGCGCGCTCAGGCTGGTGTACATCAAGGACAAGGAGAGCATACTTTCCGCGCTGGCGCTTTTGGGGCTTTCGGAGAGCGTGCTCAAACTCAAAAGCATCATAGACGAGCGCGAAACCGCAAACAGCATAAACAGGGTCACCATCTGCGAGGCGGCGAATCTGGACAAGTCCTATGCCGCCGCGTCCAGGCAGCTCATGGCGATAGGCGCGATAGAGGAAAGCGTGGGGTTGGATTCCCTTTCCGCCACACTGCGCGACACGGCGAACGCGCGCATGGAGTATCCTCTCGCCAGCATGAGCGAACTCGCCGATATATTGGGCGTGAGCAAGAGCTGTCTTAACCACCGTCTGCGCAAGCTCGCGCAGCTAGCCGCCGAAAACGGTTTCGGCGAGGAATGAACACACCCGAAGAGGAAGTTATGAGTGATTTCGTACATCTTCACGTGCACAGCGAGTACAGCCTGCTGGACGGAGCGATAAGGCTCAACCAGAACGTGCTGTCCGACTCGGAGCAGGACAAGATACTGCACATATCTCCGCTCACGCAGGCGCTCAAAGAAATGGGCATGACCGCGTGCGCCATCACCGATCACGGCAATCTTTACGGCGTGCACACCTTTGTCAGCGCGATGAGGGAGGCGCAGCTCAAACCAATCATCGGCAGCGAATTTTACGTGGCGGACGACCTCAGAGTCAAGACGCCCGAAACCATGCACCGCCGCGATCACCTCATTTTGCTTGCAAAAGACCTGACGGGCTACAAAAACCTGATGAAGCTGTCCACCATATCCTTCGTGGACGGGTTTTACGTCAAGCCCAGGATAGACCTGGACACCCTCGCGAAGTATTCCGAGGGGCTCATCTGCTGTTCGGCGTGTCTTGCCGGACGCATCCCCCAGCTGCTGCTCCGCGGCGATCACGACGGGGCGAAGGAGTACGCCCTGCGTCTGAAAGGGATGTTCGAGGAGGGAGATTTTTACATCGAACTCCAAGACCACGGGCTGGAAGAGCAGCAGAGGATACTGCGGCCGCTCGTCGCGCTCGCAAGGGAGATAGGAGTCAAAGTGGTGGCGACCAACGACGCACATTATCTCAAACGCGAGGACGCCGACACGCAGGACACCATGATGTGCATCAATCTGCAATGCAAAAAGACGGACCCTGCCGGCGTGCGCTTCGCGAACGATAACTTCTATCTCAAAAGCGGCGAGGAGATGGAGGAGTTATTTTCCTGGATCCCCGAGGCGATACAGAGCACCAAGGAGATAGCCGACAAGGTGGACGGCAACTACTTCGTCGTGAAGTATGATAAAACCTTCATCCCTCACTACGAAACCGCGGACATGAACGGCAGGGACTCCAAACAGTATCTGCACGATCTGGCGTGGGAGAGGATACACCGCCGCTTCGACGTCATAACGCCGGAAATAGAGGAGAGGCTCAATTACGAGCTGGGCGTCATAGACAGATGCGGTTTCAACGACTACTTCCTCATCGTGTGGGACTTCGTGAACGCGGCGAAGGAGCGCGGCATCCCGGTGGGACCGGGCAGAGGCAGCGGCGTTGGCAGTCTGGTGGCTTATGCCATAGGCATAACTGACGTGGATCCTCTGCGTTACAGCCTGCTCTTCGAAAGGTTCCTTTCCGAGGAGAGGGTGTCCATGCCCGACTTTGACATCGACTTCTGTTTCGTGCGGCGCCCCGAGATAATAGAGTACGTCGTGGAGAAGTACGGCGCGCCCAACGTCGCGCAGATAATCGCGTATTCCACCATGAGCGCCAAGGCGGCGGTCAAGGACGTCGCGCGCGTCTACGACGTGCCGTTTGCGGACTCCAACAAGTGGGTGAAGGATATCCCCGTGGGCAAAGTCCTGCTCAAACAGTGCCTGACGCCGGGCAGCAGCCTTTATTCGGACGAGTTCGCGACTCTTTACCGCACCAATCCCACCGCGAAAAAGGTGGTGGACACCGCGATAGAGCTGGAAGGGATGCCCCGTCAGACCTCCATGCACGCGGCAGGCGTCGTCATTTGCGGCGATCCCATCGTGGAGCACGTGCCGCTGTCCAGGAACGGGAACGATATCACCACGCAGTTCGACAAGAATATGGTGGAGGCGCAGGGGCTCCTCAAAATGGATTTCCTGGGGCTCAAGACCCTCACCGACATCAGCGAAGCGATAAAGTACATCAAAGAGGACAAGGGCGTGGACGTGGACTTCGACAAGCTGGGCTACGAAGACCCCAACGTGTACGCGCTCATCGCCGGCGGCGACTGCGAGGCGGTGTTCCAGCTGGAAGGCGGCGGCATGAAAAAGTTCATGATGCAACTGCAACCGAGCAATCTCGAAGACGTCATGGCGGGCATTTCCATGTACCGCCCCGGTCCCATGCAGTTCCTGGACCTTTTCATCCAGGGCAAACGCGATCCGTCTTCCGTGCATTACGCGCATCCGCTGCTCAAATCGGTGCTGGAAAACACCTACGGGTGCATCGTTTATCAGGAACAGGTCATGCAGATAGCGCAGAAGATAGCCGGCTACTCCTTCGGCGGAGCGGATATAATGCGCCGCAGTATGGCGAAAAAGAAGCGCGAAGTGCTGATACAGCAGAAGGAGATATTCATCAACGGCGGCGTGCTTGCCGACGACAGCACCAAAAAGCATATCCCCGGCGCCGTCGCAAACGGCGTGAGCAAGGAGATAGCGGAGGAGCTGTTCGAGCAGATCCTAAAATTCGCGAGTTATGCGTTCAACAAGTCGCATGCGGCGGCGTACTCCGTGGTGTCTTACCGCACGGCGTGGCTCAAATGCTATTATCCCATCCACTTTATCACCGCGGTCATCAACAACCGCATAACCAATGCGGACGAGGTGAAACATTACATCAACTATCTGCGCCGCACGGGAGTCAAGATACTCCCTCCCGATATCAACCGCTCCAAAAAGTTCTTCTCCATAGAGAACGACAACGTGCGTTACGGACTGATGGGCATCAAAAACGTGGGCGAGCAGGCGATGGAGTTCGTGTTGAGCGAGCGTGCGCGCGGCGGGGCGTTTTCCGACCTGCGCGATTTTGCGGAGAGGTGCATAGGGCAGGTCAACAAGCGCATGATGGAGAGCCTGATAAAGGGAGGCGCTTTCGACTGTTTCGGCAAGACCCGTTCCACCCTTATGGCGTCCTACGAGCGCATCATGGAAGCCGTCGCTTCGGACAAGAAGAACCAGCTGGAAGGGCAGCTCTCCCTCTTCGACACCCTCATCGAGGACGTGTCGGTGAAGTACACCGAGCTTGCCGAATACGAAAAGACGCAGCTGCTCGCAGGCGAAAAAGAGGTGTTGGGGATGTATGTCAGCGGCCATCCGCTGGACGACTATTCGGACACGCGCAAGGAGTTCAACTTTGAAACTTCCATGCTCTATCTCAAAGAGTACGACGAGGAGGGCGAGGAAGTGTCCGTGTTGAACCGCGAACTCACGGGCAGGAATGTCTGCATGGGATGTATCGTCGAGTCCCACGAGCGCAAGATGACGGGCAAACAGCAGCGTTTCGCCGTGGGCAGATTGGAGGACAGGGAGGGCAGCATAGCCTTTTCCATGTATCCGCGCGCCTATGAAACTTACGGGCATCTTTTGGAATCCGACTCTCCCGTCAAGGCTTACGGCAGGCTGGACCTGCGCGACGAGAGCGAACCCAAACTTTCGCTGGAAAGGCTGGAAGTGTGGGAGAATGCCGCAAAAAAGGCGGCGGCTGCCACTCGTTCGGGCGTGGTGTACGTGCTGGTGAGCGACCCTGCCGTCACGAAGGTCGTCACGGGACTGCTCGCCATGTTCCCGGGCAGCGTGCCCGTCCGCGCCCAGATGCGCAACGCCGAGGGTAAAATGTGCCTGCGCGAGTTCCGTCAGAAGGTGGAGCCGAGCGACGAATTGCTCAAACGCATCGCAAACCTCGTCGGGGAAGAGAATGTGCGTTATACTCTTCCTAAATGATACGGAATGTGTTTGGCGCCGTGGGTTTCCGCCCGAGCCGAGTCATTCGCACCACCGATGTTTATGCCGTGCCGGAATAATATGAGTATCCGTCGTATTATTCAGGTCCGGCATGATGCGATTTTGCTTTACAATTTTACTTTCTGCGGATATAATAGACCAAGGTATGCGCCTGCGCGCGTACACTAATTCGACAGATAAACGGACGTATCCGGAGGTCATTATGGCAAAGAATGCATCCAAACAAACCAAAAAACTCGCGATCCTGACCAGCGGCGGCGACTCTTCCGGCATGAATGCGTGCATAAGGACTGCGGTCCGCTATGCGCTCAACAAAGGCTATGAAGTCTACGGCGTGCGTCACGGCTATGTCGGGCTCATCGAAGACGATATCATCGAGATGCCTTACGGCAGCGTTTCCAACTGCGTCCACACCGGCGGCACCATCCTCCGTACGGGCAGAACGGACGAGTTCAGAAAGCCCGAGGTCGTGCAGGCTGCGGCGCAGAACCTCTTGAAGCGCGGTATAGAGAACCTCATCGTCATCGGCGGCGACGGCTCCTTCCACGGCGTTTCCGACCTGCATCAGCTCACCGACATCAACGTCATCGGCATCCCCGGCACCATCGATAACGACATGGGTTACACCGATTACACCATCGGTTTCGACACCGCGTGCAACACCGTGCTGGACGCGATGCTCAAACTCCGCGACACCATCACCTCTCACGACAGGATAATGATCCTCGAAGTCATGGGCAGGCACTGCGGCGACATCGCGCTCAAAACCGCGCTCGCCGGCGGCGCCGAGTACGTCATACTCCCCGAAGCCCCCACCGATGTGGACGCCATCGCGGCAAGCGTCAAAAAGGGCTTCGACAAGGGCAAAACTTCCACCATCATCGTGCTCGCCGAGGGCAGGAACGACCTGCGCGACGAGCTGCGTGAGAAGGTCAAAGCCTCCACGGGCAGGACGGTCAACCATGTCGCCCTCAGTTATCTCCAGCGCGGCGGCACCCCCTCCATGTTCGACAGAGTCCTCGCCAGCCGTCTTGCGGCGCGCGCGGTCGAACTCATCGAATGCGGACAGAGCGGCAGAGTGGTCGGCGTGCGCGGCAGCGACACCATCGACATGAACGTCATCGAAGCCCTCAAAGTCAAAAAGCAATTCGACGACAACCTGTTCATGCTCGCGACCAGCATCAGTAAGTAACATCCCCCGACCAACCGAAACCAAAGCCGCCCGAACCCCGGACGGCTTTTGATTTTGTCGAATACAACAATATTTAGTTTTTGAGATGACCCACATTCGGGATCCCCGGGCTAAGATCTTCGATCAGCGGTCGGGGAGCGCATGCCACGGCGTTGTCGTTTGACGCCGTGAGCCGTTCGGACGAAAGGGTCAGTGGCGGGTCGCCCAGAAGAGGGCTTCGCCGATGCGTTTTGCGATGCCGGTACGCTTGGTCTGCATCGTGGTCGCTGTTTTGGTTTTCATTGTCGGCACCTCCTTTATGTTCGGTATGGCTTTATTTATTTTTCGCGGACATTGTAGTGCGTATTCACTGGACGTGCATTAAAATTTTGATTATAATATTCTCAATTATTGCTGTCATTATCCGTAAAATGCGGAAATCGGACGGGGAGGGTCGCTATGCTTGCTCAATATGAGATAAACAGGGAAAGGGACGAACGGCTTTTCGTTTCGGCGGACTGCGACAACGTGTGTCACGTGCATTTCCACAGAAAAGTGGAGGTCATGTACGTCACGGAGGGGAGGAAGAAGTTCTTCGCTTCCGGCAAGGAAAGGGACCTCGGCGCGGACAATATTTTCTTTGCCAACAGCTACGAGATGCACGGTTACGAGGAGAGCGAGGGCAGCCGTCAGACGGTGCTGGTGTTCCCCAACCATATGCTGCGCGACTACTACGACCGCTTCGGCGACAAGCTCATGAACGGGTGCGTCGTCACGGACGAGGAGTTTTGCCGCTCTCTGCTGCCTCACGTGGAGGCGCTCGCAAAGGGGGAGGACAATCCTCTCGTCATGCAGGCGCACTGCGATATGCTGCTGGGGCGCATAGCGGATAAGCTGGGATATACGGAGGGCGTGCGCGGCAGGCAGACCTTCGTGGACGAACTTTTGGCGTACATAAGCGAGCATTACGCGGACGACATCACGTTGGAGAGCATGGCGGAGCATTTCGGATACAGCCGCTATTACTTTTCCAGGATGTTCAATGCGGCGCTGGGGACGTCCATCACGGACTATGTGTCCGCGGTCAGGCTGATGCATACGCTGGACATGATGAAAAACACGGGATGCACAGCATCGGAAGCTGCTCTCGCGTGCGGATTTTCTTCCATCCCCACCTTTTACCGCGTGCTGAAAAAGAATTACAATTACAAAGCGGTGAAAGACCTGCTTTGAGGCATATCCTTATTATTTCGGCACGGCATCGCTTTACATTTTGAGAGGGAAAGAGTAAAATTTTCGGGTATGATAATAGATTTTCACACTCACATTTTCAATGATGAACTGGCGCCCAAAGCGCGCGCCGCACTCATCAAAAACTCGCACGGGGCATATCGGCATTGCACGGATATGACAAGGAACGGGCTGCTTTCCTATATGAACGCGCACGGCATAGACAAGAGCGTGGTGCTCTCCATCGCCACCAAGCCCTCGCAGGTCGCGAAGATAAACGCCTGGGCGTCCACGGTGAACGACGACAGGCTCATCACGTTCGGCGCGGCTTATCCCATGTGGGAGGGTTGGAAAGCGGATGTGGACGACGTGGTCGCGCGCGGTTTCAAGGGGATAAAGCTGCACCCCGAATATCAGAAATTCACCGTGGACGACGAAAGCGTGTTCCCCTTTTACGAATATGCTTTTTCCAAGGGGCTCATCATCCTCTGGCACGCCGGCTACGACCCCATAGGCACGCCGCCGTACAGGAGCAATCCGCGCAGGTTCGCAGCCCTTGCCGACCGCTTTGACGGCGGAAAGATGGTCATCGCGCATCTGGGCGGTCAGGAGCAGTGGGTGGAAACCTCGGAGTATCTCGTGGGGAAAAACGTGTATATGGACACGTCTATGGCGACAAAATATTGTCCGAAGGACCTCTTCGAGTACATCGTGACCCGTCACGGCGCGGACAGGATACTGTTTGCCTCCGACTCGCCGTGGAGCGATACGGCGGAAGCCGCCGAGATGATACGCTCCTGCGCGTTCACGGAAGAGGACAAAGAAAAGATATTGCACGGCACGGCGGAGAAACTGCTCGGCATCTGACAGCAGCGTCCTGCATACCCACAACTTCGGCTGCGCAAAAACTTCGGAAAGAATAGTATCAAAGCGATAACGCTTATCTCGATCAGGCGGCGCAAAACGCCAACAAGGAGAACGTCGCGGTATGAGCTTTTACGACAAAGTGTACGAACAGGTCATGAGGGTGCCCAAGGGAAAGGTGGCAACCTACGGACAGATAGCCGCCATGTGCGGCTCGCCCCACGCGTCGCGCGCGGTCGGTTACGCTTTGCATTGCAATCCTCGCCCCGGGGTCATCCCGTGCCACAGGATAGTCAACCGTTTCGGCGCGCTCGCCCCCTCTTTCGCCTTCGGGGGCAGGGAGGTGCAGGCAAAATTGCTGGAAGACGAGGGCGTGAAAGTGCGGAAGGACTTCACCGTGGACCTCGCCGAGTACCTTTTCAGGGAGTGATACGGCTCCCCGAATGATGACAAAGACCCCGTCGCGTTTGCGACGGGGTCTTGATTTTTTCGTGTTCCATGCCGCCCGAAAAAGGCGTCACGCGCTTTGTCACAGCACGCCGATGTACGCCATTGCCATGTTGACCGTGTCGTAATAGGTATTGGGGTCGTTGAGCGTATCCACCAAGGCGCCCAAAACCACGGCATAGACAACGATGATGATGACGACCGCGACGAGCCACAGCAGGGAAATAACCAAGCCGGCGATGCTCAAACCTTTGCCTTCGCCGTTCATGGTCTTGGAACGGGACAAGCCTATGCAGCTGAATATCAAGCCGAGCAGAGGGAAAAAGAACGCGCACACCAATCCGGCGATCGCAAACCCGTTGGTCGGCGAGGGCTGATATTGCGGCTGATACTGCTGTTGGTATTGTTGCTGATACTGTTGCTGAGAACGGCCGCCGTTCGACTGCTCTCGGGTTTCGGTGAAGGGGTTCGGAGCGTCGGCAGATTTGGCGTCGGGCTTTGCCGCGCAGTAGGGGCAGATCGCCGCGCCGTCGCTTATCTCTCTTCCGCAGTTGCTGCAAAACATAATTTATCCTCCCTGATACGTTTTCTATATTATAATCATTTATTCGCCGTTTGTCAACATCATGCGTCGGGCAGGGCGGATAAGCGGCATATCGCCCGGATATGTCGGTTTTGTGGGAGGGGGCGGCGTTCTCGCACCTTATTTCTGCTCGGTATGCGGATAGTGTGGGATATTCCCACAAAACTTCGGATATGACTTGAAAAAGGGGGTTGAAATCGCGAGGGGGAGGGTGTAGAATATCGGTGTTGACGGAAGGACCGCCGCAAGAGGAGCGGCAACGGAAGATTCCGCCGAAAGTCATTTGCGCCGAGGTCGGACGCACCCCGTGCGCGACGGGAGAATTACCGACAGGCGCAAATGACACCATCGCACAAAACGCCCGTTTCGGACGGGCGTTTTCAAATGTCAGGTTTTCAAAAGGCCCGTCATTCGGACGGACCTTTCGTTTTTTATGCGGTTTTTGCCGGGCGCGCTCCGTGGGGTAATTCACGGGGTTGCGCCTTACGGCTTTCAGGCGGACGCCGGGTTTCAGGCGGTCTGCTCGGCTTTGGGGTGCGCCGTGTACCACGCCGGGGAGGTGGTCGGCACGTCCGCAGGCACCGCGCCGAGGTCATAGACGTACTCGGCTTTCAGGACGCTGCCGTCGTCGTATGCGAGTTCCATCGCGGAGAGGACCCCGTTGCCGTCCACGGTGATGGTGGCTTTGCCGCTTTCTTCGTCGTTGTCGAATTTGAAGACGTAGACGGTGTATCCGTCCGCGCTCGACTTCGTGCCGTCGGTGAGGGCGAAGGAATTGTTCTTGTTGAACAGGTCGTTCACCTTGTCCCTGGACAGCAGCCCGGAGTCGGTCAGAGCCTCTTGGAGGATCATGCCGGAGGCGTTGTCAAAGTTGCTGTAAGAGGGCAGAGTGCTCTCTCCCTCATAGACCGCTTCCGCGAATATGTTGCTTTCTCCGGGGATATAGACGGTGAACCCCTTTTCTGCAACACTGCCGTCCGCGTTTTCGGAAACGTACTCCGTTTGGATGAGGCGATCCCTGCCGGTGTTATAGAAGTTCGCTTTCGTCACGGTCGTCACGCCGTCCGCGACTTCGGTGACGGTCGCACCGTAAGAGGTCTTCTGCGAACTGGCTTCCACCGCGGCTTTCACTGCGGCGTAGTCGGCGTCGGACATGGTGTTGTCGTTTCCGCTGTTATCCGTCGAGCCGTTGTCGTTGCAGGCGACGAGAGCGAATGCGAACGCGACCACGAGTGCCGCTATGATGAGGAGATAAGCGATCTTTTTCATGATTTCCCTCGCGATGCTCATTCCGGCGCCCCCTCTCTGTCGAAGATCTCGGCAGCTTCGATGGCTATATCCAGACCGAGCGCAAATGTTTTTCTGTCCATGTTATCCGCGGTGTCCTTGACGTTGTGATAGTAGTCCGCAGGGGTGGGATCCATCCCGGCAAGGCAGGTGGCGCGGAGCCCTTCTTTGGTGACTGCGGCGGCGTCGGACGCGCCGAAGAACACCGAGAAGTGTTTGAGAGGTCTGCCGCAGGCGGCGGACGCTTTGTCCAGCAGTTTGACCGCGCCGGCGTCATGCGCGACGGTGCCGGTGAGGTCGCGGTTATAGATGTTGAGATGATCCCAGTCGCGCAGGGTTTCCAGCCCGATGAACACGGTTTCGGTGCCGTCGGACATTATCTCCTTTTTGTGTTTGCGCGCCCATGCAAACGCTCCGCGCAGACCTGCTTCTTCCGACCCGGTGAGCAACACGGCGACTTCGGTGTGCTCGAAGCGGATGCCGCTCTCTTTCAGGCATTTGAGCACGGCGACGGACGCCAGCACTCCCGTCAGGTTGTCGTTCGCGCCCGGGACCACCACCTTGAAAGTGCAGAAGAAGTAGAGCAGCACGTACACGGGGATGAACGCCGAGGTCACGACCAGGCTCCATACGGCAGGCTCGCCGCGCACCAGGTTCACGATGCAGAGCGCGACCGCCGCAAGCACGCCCACCACACAGAGAACTATCACCGCGATCATGAACGCAGGTTTTATCTTCATCAGCGTCCACTCGTAGGCGGAGTCACAATGCCCGGAAAAGACTATGCGACGTTTGGTTTCGCCGCTGCTTTTGTAGGTGGCGTACACGTTGCCCGACTCCGTTTTGGGGAGGAGGGGGTCGATGAAAGGCTTGTACATCAGAAATTCCAGCACGGTGATGAGCAGCCCCACGCCGCACAGGAAGATGGTCACGGCGTTTGCCGCCGCATTCGCGGCTGCGCCGCCTGCAAGAGCGACGAACTGCATCGCCGCCGCGATGACCAGCATCACGGAAACTATCTTCGTGAAGCCGACCAGCCCGTGACGCGACACGGTGAAGGGCTCTATCGCCGCCTCGTCCGCCCAACCGTTTTTGAGCAGCTGGTCTTTCAGCCATTCCTGGGCTTTGCGCTCGGCAGGCATACCGGACTCGCGCGGACCTATCTCTTCGCAGATATACTTGATGGAATCCAAGCTGTAATCCACGGCTTTGTTGCGTATCTCTTCGGAAACTCTCATAACACTCCGTACAGTTTATGCGTGCGGCTGTGCGCGCGTCACGCATAAATAAGCTAATATCTAATATAACAAACATTTTCGCATTTATCAAGGCTTATAGGGCATTTTTCGTCCGTTAATTGTGCGCAAACGAAAAATAAGAGGGAAAAACAAGCGCGTGAGAGGATGTCGTTTCGTGGGATATTTTGTCGGTTTTTGTCTGCGGACAAGGGCGCGTTCGGGCGACAGTTACGGGGCGGACGTGGCAAAAGCGCACCCGATGTAGGATAACAGACTTTTGTATTTTATCTTGACATCGTGGGGGTATTGTGGGATAATGATACAAACTTATTTAAGGGAAGTCGGGTTTATGGAGTATAAGGAAGACCTCAGGATAGTGCGCACTCGCAAGTTGCTCAGCGCCACGCTGCTCGAAATGATGGAGGAAAGCTCCATCGAACGCATAAGCGTCATCGACCTGTGCAAACGGGCGATGGTCAACCGCGCCACTTTTTACGCGCACTTCGAGGACAAGTATCATTTGCTGTCCTTCGCGCTGGAAGAACTGAAAGATTCTGTTTACGAAAGTTTCACGCAGGACGTGCCTGCCGCCTCTCCCAAGGAGCTCATGCACAAGCTGCTGTTCATGGCGGTGGAGTATCTTTCGGACAAACACAATCATGTGGCGAGGATAGTGGAGTTCAACCGCAACGAGAAAGTGGTGCATACGCTCACGGATTCTTTGGCGCAGTCCATCCGTTATCAGCTGGGGAAGTTCAAGGGGACGCATCACACTTCGGTGCCGTCGCAGATGACGGCGATATGCTACGCCGGGGCGCTCGTCAGCCTGCTCATATGGCTGCTGGACAACCCGGGAGTGCTTGCGGAAAAGGACTTGCCCAAGTATCTGGACGCGCTCATCGAAGAAAACCTGAAATGACCGTAAACCGAGTTCATTCTGCGGAAATAATTGTATAAACTGTTTGATTTGCAAGTTCGGCGAGCGCCGGACTTGCGTGCGCTTTGGCGCAAAGGCGGTGAGATATGAGAGTGCTCTTAAAAGGCGGCAGGGTCGCCGACGGCAGACGTGCCGTGCTTTTTTCTGCGGACGTGCTTGTAGAGGACGGGCGCATCGCGCGAGTGGGCGGATGCGGCTACGAAAGCGCGGACGAGGTCTTGGACTGCACGGGGAAGGTGATCGCGGCAGGGTTCGCGGACGCTCACGTGCACATAGAGTCGGGCATGGTGCTGCCTGCGGCGTTCGGGGACGCGGTGCTGCCTTTCGGCACCACGACCGTCATCGCCGACCCTCACGAAGTCGTCAATGTCGCAGGCGCGCCCGGGCTGCGCGTCTTCATGGAGGAGTGCCGCCGTTCGCGCGCGGACATATTTATATGCCTGCCGTCAAGCGTGCCTGCCACGGAGCTGGACACCAACGGCGCGGGCGAGTTCTCTGCGGATGACATGAAAGAGTTCGCGGACGATCCCATGGTGGTGGGACTGGGCGAGGTGATGAGATTTGCCGACGCGGCGCACGGAGAGCCTCGCATGGCGGCAAAACTCGCACTCTTTTGCGGCAGGACGGTGGACGGGCACACCGCCGGTATGCCCGAAAGTATGTTGGACGCCTATGTCGCCGCAGGCGTTTGCAACGACCATGAGTGCGCGACCAAGGAAGAGATGTTCGCGCGCTACGACAGGGGCATGAACATCTATATCCGCGAAGGGAGCGCGGCGCGCAACGCTTCCGAGTTGTTGGACGGCGTGAAGGAAAGGGGACTGGACACGGGGCGTTTCGCTTTCTGTACGGACGACAAGCATCTTGCCACCATAGCGCGCGAAGGACACATCTCGCACATAGTCTCCCTCGCCCTCCGAAAGGGCTTCGGATGGGGAGATGTCGCAAGGATGTCCTCCTATTCTCCCTGCCGCTTTTACGGCTTGCCGGACAGGGGGAACATAGGGGAGGGACTGCGCGCCGATATAGTTGTTGCCAAGGAGGATACGGGGGAAGTAGTCTGCGTTTTGAAGGACGGCGTCGTCGTGGCGAAAAACGGAAAACTCACGGTTAAACCATCGGAACATGAAGATAAACATGCCGTTTTTGAAAATTCTGTGCATCTCAACACGATATCCGCAGAGGATATAGCCGTGCCCGGACGCTTGGACGGGGTCGCGCTCTCTTTGGTGCAAGGGCAGATAATCACCGAGAAAACAAAGGTCGGGAAAGGCGAGCCGTGCGACCTGCTCGTGACGGCGGAAAGGCATGGGCGGAACGGGAATTTCGCCGTGTGTAAGCTGGTGGGCTACGGTATGAGGGGCGGCGCGATCGCCACTTCTATATCTCACGATTCGCACAACGCCGTATGCGCAGGCGACAATGCCGCGGATATGGCGTTCGCCCTAAAAAGACTGCAAGAGATAGGCGGCGGTTACGTCATCGCGTCGGGCGGCAGGACGGTGGGGGAACTCCCCATGCCTGCGTTCGGGCTCATGGCGACGGGCAGCGCGGAGGAAGTGGCAAAAAGGACGGAGGAGTTGGAGCGCATCGCGCACGCCATGGGGGTGGATCCCGGCGTGGACGCGTTCACCACTCTCTCATTCGTTGCGCTCCCCGTCATACCCCGTCTGCGGCTGCTGGACACGGGGCTTTACGACACGGAAGAGGAAAAGTTTTTGTAAAGACGCGGCACGGCGCGAGAACGCTCTTTGCCGCATTGCATTCGTCCTTACATCTTAAAACAACGAAAAGACCGCACCTTTCGGTGCGGTTTTCGGTATTCTGCGTTATATGTCCGGCTTGTCTTCGCAAAACAACGGACTGTCGAGAAATTCACTCACTGTCATATTGAAACCAGAGGCTATGAGTATCACTGTTGACAACAGACTGTCCGAAACTGTTTCGTGAAGAATGTTTTTCAGGGTAGAATGCGTTATGCCGCTGTTCATCGCCGGTCGGTATCTCGTCATATTTTTTTTCTTTCAGCAGTTCTTCGATGCGCAATTTGAGCGCTTTATTTATGGTGTTCACGGCTGCGCACTCCCCTTTGGAATGGTTATGTGCAACAGTAACAGTATTATACTTTTTATATGGTTGCTCGCAGCCATATAAACGTGTATGCTCGAAATTAATACATATCAAACGGCATATGAAAAGAATGCCGAAAATTCATCCGGCGAAAATTAATATAAATCAAACGGCATATGGCTGTCCGGAAATTAATTTTTCGCAAAAAAACATTGTGGGCGATTTTTGGTACAAGCACATTGTTATAATTAAAATGGAGGACAAGATTTTGAGCCGCAAAAAATATCTGATTCTGTACGTTTTGAAGATTCTGGAATCGAATACGGACCGGAATCACCCGATGACGCAGACGGAGATAGCCGAATGGCTTAACGACGTGATGCCGTGCGACAGGAAGACTGTCGGACGCAATATCGAAGCGCTCATCGAGATGGGATATCCGATAGTAAAGACAAAAAAGGGATGTTATCTCGGAGGGAAAAAGTTCGGGACGGAGGAGATAGCCTTTATTCTCGGGGCAATCCGCGGAGACACGGTCTGCGAATTGTCATCCGAAAAGCGGGTTGATTTGGCAGAGCGCCTGCTGCCGATTCTCACCAGAATATACCGCTTTGAAGAAAATTAAAATTGCGTCGATAAAAAGACGTAAAATAAAATGCAAGGAAATGTCTTATGAAAAAAAATCTGACGGAGATGGTCTTTGTACTGGACCGCAGCGGCTCTATGAAACCGCTTGAAGAGGACACAATAGGAGGGTTCAACGAATTTATCGAAAAACAAAGAAAAATCGAGGGTGAGGCATATATCACGACAGTTCTGTTCGATACAAGTTATCAGGTGCTGCACGAGCACGTCGCCCTTGATGAGGTTAAGCCGCTGACGAAAGATGACTATTCTGCCCGCGGAGGTACGGCACTTCTCGACGCGGTCGGACGGACGATAGACAATTTGGGAGTACGTCTGAGCAATACCCCGGAAGAGGAACGCCCCGAACACGTCATTTTCGTGATTACGACGGACGGGGAGGAGAATTCAAGCATGAGTTACAGCTTGCAGAAAGTGCGGGAGATGATTGCACATCAGCAGGAGAAATACTCATGGCAGTTTATTTTCCTCGGCGCAAATATGGACGCCGTTTCCGAAGCCGGAAAACTCGGGATATGCGCCTCTCATGCAGCGAATTTTACCCCCAGTCACAGCGGCGTCAGAAAAATGTACAGTAGGGTATTGAACGATGTGGTGTATTCGGCACGTATAGGCATCTCCGACATAGGCTCGGACTGGAAATCCTCTCTCGAAACGGACGAAAAGTGACGGGATCTTCGAGGGCGCCGAACAATTTATGCAGCCCTCATCGGAACGACAGGTCAAACCTTGTGAAAGTCACCAAAGGCAGCGGCAAACAGCGCGATCGCCGTCAAAGCGGATATCCCGCGTGACAGATCTAATAAAACAGCACATCAAACAAAGACGCAGCTCCATCGCCGGATCCTGCGCGAAAGATAAATGAATGAATCGAAGCTTATAAAACAAATGTAAAACAAGGAGTAATAATATGGACAGGATCTATCCGACAAAGCGAAGCGGAGAGAAAACCCAGGATTGGGTGAAAAGACTTTTTTCGTGGTTGTATAACAAAGGCTATTTGACGCCGGACATTATCAAGCTGTTGCATGATAAAGATTACAGCAAAAGGAAGTTCGACATCGCATACCCACTGCTTGTCGACGACTTGGAAGATGTTTACGATGCGTCGGGTTATGCACGATATTGGGTCACTTGGTATCTTGCCGGACGATACTATATGTGCAGTCAGTGGGAGCGGCGGGACGCGGACACTTACGAAGATAAAATATGTGCATGGTGTGACAGGATAGTCGGATCGCCCGTCATCCCGGAGCCTCCGAAGCCGAAGGAGCCGCCCGTCGGGAGTATAGTCAGGCATGAAAAATACGGGATCGGCATTTTGAAGAGCATCATCGACGGGCGCGCATGTGTACGGTTCGAAGGTGAAGAAGGCGTCAAAGTCTTTCAATCGCCGCAATGCTTTGAGCAGGGCTATCTGAAGATCGTTTCGACACCCGACCTACCGAAGCCCGTTCCGAAGCCTGCTCCGACGCCCGCTCCGACGCCTGCTCCGGCGCCTGCTCCGAAGCCGGGTCCGAAGTGGCAGACATTTTATTACATAAATTGTCCCGGTTGTGGGAGCAAGATAGGGAAGATCTCGGCGGGGACGGAATTTACGACCACGTGCACACGCTGTGCCAAAAAACTTGCCATAGAGGTGAATGAGAGTTCCGTGACGATAAAGGTGATGTGAATTTTATTCTGAGCATGACGGATTTTAGATAAAATACGACCTCGAAATCCTTGAGATATCTTAAATCATGCAGCGTTAGGGGATGTGACGGCGGTCGGATGATTTTTTGTTGCATGGAAAATGCGACGTTTTAAGGTGCACGAAAAAACGGGAGGAGAAAAAATGAAAGAATCACGGCAGGAAGATTACGATTTGACGGAAGAGGTTGAGCAGTTCACAAATTTTTTGCGAAAGAAATATGAGATGGACAAAGAAAAAAGTTCGGGAGGAGCGGCTGTGAAAAAGTATGTAAGTCCGTGCGGGATGGAGATGGATGAGGATATCTTTGCGATAATGATGGAACGCAATCCGTGGTTTACGCTGACGGCGGAAAGGCTTCCGATACCCTGCAAAGACGAAGAGGAGATGTCATACTTGGAATATAAGCGGGCGATTTTCGCTTATATTTTCGGTTCGTTCGGCTTTGAGAAGGACCTGGCGAAGGCGGAATTGTATTGTTGTCACGGGATTAGCGACCTCAACAAGAAAAAGCCCGCTTATCCGTTTGCGGCGAATGAAGAATGGGTGGGCTGGTTGCACAATTACGGCGAGTTAAATATTTTGCTCGGTACGGTTTATGCTTATATGAGGAAAACGACGCGCAGCGTCTATTATTTTATGAGGGCGCTCAACACCGAAGCTCTGAATCTAAATATGCCGTATTGCGATTTTATCCGATATATGATATCAAAACTCGATGACGAGCCGTGTTCTTCCGCCGACTACACGGGCAGAGGCTTTTGTGCAGAAGAGCCGATGGGATTTTTGCCGTCAAAGGATGCGTTTTTGTACGCGAGGGCTGCGTTGGAGATTATTCCGAGCCTTGTCGGTCTTGACGGCGAAGTCATCGTGGCGAGAAAATGCAATACAAGTATGCCTTACGGTTCGATGCGGCGCTATTCCGTTGCGGACCCACATCAGCCTCATATGATAGATGTCTACGAAGTGTATGTGATTGACAAGCAATTCAATTTGAAAAAGGCGAGTTTCCACTTTAACGGTTATATGCCGCATTCCGACCGCCGCAGCATAATATTGCCCGACGGATTCACGGTGCGACAGAATTCGCCATTGCATAAGACTTATAGTTTTGTGTCAAACGCATAATTTTGCGCAACTCTATCCGACAGGAACAGTAAACCCGCCTGAGCGCGGATTTCTGCATATCGGACAGTTTAACACTTAAATAAACATCATCAAATGCTGTTTTGTGCTGAAATGCGACGAGAGCGGGATGACGCCGCATATAAATGTCGCATTGCGGGACGGGCACCGATGGATGTTATGCAAGGGTAGGCGGAGAGCGTGATGCCGTGCGTAAAAAAAAAGCGAAACCACCGGGCCGACCGGTGGTTTCTGAATGTTTTTTGAGAAGAAAGTTCAGTGTTTGAGGCGGTCGATGTTTTTGAACGCGCCCGCGACTATCACATGGTCGCCGTCTTCAAACACATAGTCGCTGGCGGCAAGCGCCACGGAGTTGTTCTTTTTGACCGCGAGGACGTTGAGCCCGTACTCTTTGCGCACGTTCGCGCCGACGACGTTCTTGCCCACCCATTCGTGGGGCACTTTGATCTCGAACACGCCGTAGTCCGCGCCCAGCTGGATGAAGTCGAAGATGTTGTCCGCGTTGAAGCGGATGGCGGTCTTGAACGCCAGGTCGCGCTCGGGATACACCACCTCGTCCGCGCCGTTACGCAGCAGGAATTTGCTTTGTATCTCGCTGCACGATTTGGTCACGACGTACTTCGCGCCCATGTCTTTGAGAAGGGAAGTGACCTCCAAAGAGGATTGGAAGCTCTCGCCCATGGTGACGAAGCAGATGTCAAAGTTGTTGACGCCTATCTCTTCCAGCACCTCTTCGCGGCTGCAATCGCCTATGATCGCGTCGGTGAAGTGGTGGGAGAGGCGGTTGATCTTATCCTCGTCCTTGTCGGCTATCATGACCTGATTGCCGAGCTCGGTGAGTTTCATGGCGAGGTAGGTGCCGAAGCGTCCCATTCCTATGACGAGTATGGATTTCATATTATCTCCTTTGCCGTGGAGCGGCTAGCCTATCAGTATTTTTTCCGTCGGGCGTTTGGTGAGGGGCTGGACTTTCGAGGTCATCATCGCGGACGCGAGGGTGAGCACGCCCAGCCTGCCCGAGAACATCAGCAGAGTGATGATGAACTTGGACGCGGTGTGCAGCAGGGGAGTGATACCCGTGGTCAGACCGACGGTCGCGATCGCGGACACGCACTCGAAGGAAACGTCGCGCAGGGTGATGTTCTGAGGTTCCACCGCGCAGATGATGAGGGTCGCCGTCAGCACGAAGATGAGGTAGATGGTGAACAGCGACATCGCCTGTTTGGCAAGCGAAAGGTCCAGCGAGCGTTTGCCTATCACTATATCCTTGTGTCCGCGCACGGAGGAGTACAGCCCGAAGAGGATGACCACCATGGTGGTGACCTTCACGCCGCCTGCGGTGGAACCGCTGTTTCCGCCTATGAACATCAGGATCTGGATGAGCAGTATGCTGCTGTCGGAGAGCTCGGCTATCGGCACGGTGTTGAACCCTGCCGTCCTCGGGGTGACCGCCTGGAAGAGGCAGATGAGGAAACTTTCCGCAGGACCTTTGCCTTCCAGCACGCTGCCGCCTTGTTCGAAAGCGAAGATGAGCAGGGCAGGGAGGAAGACGAGTATGACCGCCGACCACAGCACTATGCGCGTGTGCAGGCGGTACTGCCTGTAACGGAAGCGTTTGTCCCAGATGTCGCTCCACACCACGTAGCCCATGCCGCCCACCAGGATGAGGGCGCAGATGGTGAGGTTGACCACCCAGTCGTCGCTGTATGAGGTGAGGGAGGCGAACTCCGTGCCTTTCACGCCCATGAGGTCGAAGCCTGCGTTGCAGAATGCCGAGATGGAGTGGAAGAAGGCAAACCACACCCCCTGTCCGCCGAATTCAGGCACGAAGCGCGTCATAAGTATGCACGCGCCCAGAAGCTCCACCGAAAAGGTGAAGATGAGGATGCGTTTTATGAGGCGCAGTATGCCGCCCTTTCCGAATGCGCCTGCGGACTGTGCGATGAGTCCGCGTTCGAACAGCCCTATGCGTCTGCCGAGCGCGAGAGAGAAGAGGGTGACGAATGTCATGAACCCGAGTCCGCCTATCTGTATGAGCAGGATGATGACCACCTGCCCGAACGTCGTCCAGTGCAGGAAGGTGTCCACCGTGATGAGCCCCGTCACGCAGGTGGCGGAGGTGGCGACGAGCAGAGAGTCGATAAAAGCCGTCCATCCTCCGTTTTTCGCGGAGATGGGCAGACAAAGGAAAAACGTCCCCAGCAGGATAATGGCAAGGTAACCAAGCACAAGTATCTGCATGGTGGACGGTTTCCGGTTCAGTTTGCGCTTCCGCGGTTTTATAACACCGCCGTCGGCTGTCTGAGTGTCTGTCATAGCGTCGAAATCTTTGTTCTCCGTACGGTCATTCTAACATATTTATGCCCGATGTCCAACGATTGAGCACAAATTGTCGGATGATGAAGGAGAGCAAGGTTTCTTATACCTTTTCCTCCACGGCGGCTTCCGCAGCCGCGACTGCCGCTTTGACGGAGTCGTCCGCTTTCTCGCCGCTTGCGGCTTGTGCGCGCAGGAGGTCGCGGATCTCTTTGAGCAGTTCTTCCGTGGTTTCGGGCTTGTTGGCTTCCGCTTCCGCAGCGGCCTTTGCCGCGGCTTCTTCGGCGCGAGCCTGCATGATGGCTTTGATCTCCTTGCGGCTCTTGCCCTCTTTGCGGAGCTGTTCGGCCTCTTCGGAGAAGAGCATGTCCATGTCGCTCTTCAAACCGCCGAAGCCCTTCTGCGCGGAGGCGATGGCTTTCAGGATGAAGAAGAGCACCAGCGCGGTGAGCAGGAAGGTGATGACCGCCATGATGAAGGCGCCCCAGTCGATGTAGACGGATTTGGTGAGATCCGCAGCAGAGGGATCGGCTTGGAACACGCTCATCGCTATCTCTGCACCTTCGGCGTTGCGGGGAACGAGCATGGTGATGAGTCCGCTCACGCCGTCGCCGATGGGGATGGCGTTGATGAGGGGTTTGAGGATGCTGTTGACCAGCGCGTTCACGATCGCCGTGAAAGCGGCGCCGATGATCATGCCTACTGCAAGCCCCATGACGTTGCCGCGGGTGATGAATTCCTTGAATTCGGTGAAGATCTTGGGCATTTTGAGTTTTTTCATTCGGATATTCTCCTGAGCGATAGTACTTCTCTTATTCTTCTGCCTTATCATATGCCTTTCGCGTGCCTGCGCGCAAGGCTTATTGTATTATATATAGTATAACGCGCGTGCATATGCAAGCGTTTTTATACATTTGGAAAAAAGAAGCGCGAGCGAGTAAGGGCGCGGAGAGAGGGGAAGGCTCCGCATTAATTTGCGAACGCGGCAAAAACACGCTTGACAGGATAGGAGGGCGGTGATAGGATAAATGCGCTAGGGGTGCCGAAAGGCTGAGATCATACCCTTCAACTTGTGAGATAATCCTCGCGTAAGGAAGCAAACGACCTTATTCCTTTTGTTGAACGCCCCGAGCATACGTTCGGGGTTTTTCATTCCCGACGCGCAAACGAAAATTCTTTTACGGAGGATACAACTATGACGGAAGAACTGGCCTTTGCGTTGCTTTATACGGTCGTGGCTCTCATAGCGGCGTTCGGCATCGTTGCGCTGCTGCTGTATAAGTTCCGCAGAGAAAAGCTCAAAGATTTTTCCAAAGTGGCGATAGGCACCCTGCTCGGGGTCGCCCTGACCGCCGCCGCGCTGCTCGCGGCAGCGACGTTCTACGAGATGGAGGCGGATGACTCTTTCATGCCTTACTTCCCGGCGATACTCGCGCTCGTGCTCATCGCGCTATGCGGCGGCTGCCTTATGGGGCTTGCGTCCGTGTTCAACAAGTTCCTCACCAAGGTGGCGACAGTCATCACCGGGCTGGGATTGTTGGGCGGACTCATAGCGCTCATGGTGGTGTTGGCGGATTACTTCAAAGAGAATATCTCGGGCGATACGGATTATTCCCCCTACATGAACGACACCGCGCTCATCATTTCCTTCGTGGCAATGCTGGTCGCGCTCATCGCCATCTACTTTGTGGGCAAGAAGAGGGAAGTCAACGAAACCAAGTCCGTGGTCTACGGCGCGATCGCCATCGCCATGTCCTTTGCGCTCTCTTACGTTAAACTCGTGGATCTGCCCCAGGGCGGCAGCGTGACGTTCGCAAGCCTCCTGCCCCTCATGATCTACTGCGCGATGTTCGGCACTCGCAGGGGCGTGATGGTCTGCCTCATTTACGGCTTCCTGCAAGCGCTTCAAGACACCTATATCATCCACCCCGTGCAGTTCATGCTGGACTATCCGCTCGCATTCGGTATGATCGCGGCAAGCGGCTTATTCTTCGAGCGCACGCCCATCAAGAAGAATAAGATAGCGGCATTCGTCGTGGGCGCGACCGTCGCCGTGGTGCTGCGTTATCTGTGCCACCTCCTCTCCGGCACGTTCGCGTTCGGCGCGTATGCCATAGAAGGGGGCTACGGTGCGGATCAGTTCTTCTACTACTCTTTGGCGTACAACTCCTTCACCGTGGTGGACCTCGCCATAGACCTTGCGGCAGGCGTCCTGCTCCTGCTCTCCCGTGCCTTCCGCAGGCAGATGGACATCGCCGTCCAGCCGACGACGGGCGTGGCGGAATATGACATCGAGGACGAGAAGGACGCAGACGACATCGGCTTCGGCGACGGACAGGACGGCAAGCAGGCCTGATCTGTCTTTTTCATGGCTGACTGGAGCGCCGCGCGATGCGCGCCTCTCCCTCCCGTCCCCTCCCTCATACGGCAAGTCTTCGTTAGGCAAACGCCTTCCTTTTGCGGAGAGAGCGGCATTCAGCCGCTCTCTCCGTTTGTTTGATGTCATCCGTTTTTTGTGTTATCCGCTTTGCGCTTTCGCTCTTACATCACCTGAAATAGATGTCGCGGATGAAGAACACCATACCTTTCGTCACGGTGAAGGACACCTCTTCCGCAACGGCGCGGTTGGACACTCCGCGCGTGTCCGTAGGAGTCAGGGTGAGTTCCTCCAAAGGGTATTCGACGCCGCGAGCGCGCGTGACCGTCGCCTCGCCGCCGTGAGGTATCAGCGAAAAGGTTTCTCCGACTGTCAGAGGGATGCGGAAGTCGGGGCAGAGTTCAGCCGACACGCCGTATATCTCCGCGTCCGTGTTGAGAGAACGCACTTTCATCCCGAGTTCCATCGCAAGCGCCATGGTCGCCAGGTTGCCGAGGAAGTGGTCGCATCTGCCTCCCGTCACGCCGTAAAGTGTGACCAGATCCGCGCCGAGTTCCGCGGCAAAGCGCACGGCGGATTCCCCGTCCGTGAAATTCTTGTGCGAGTCGTGCCTGAGCAGGGGGATGTCCTCGGGTGGGGAAGCGAGCGAGTCCAGGTCGCCCACAAGATAGTCGGGGCGCACGGGTGAGAGCAGCAGCCCTCCGTCAGTGCAGATGACTTTGTCGGCGGTGATCTCCCTCGTGACGGGCACGCCGGAATTGAGTATTATCGCTATCTCCATCGCAAGTCCTTTACGTGTTGTCGGCGGACATCCGCGCACTGCGGCGAAGAAGCCGCGTTCGGACGCGGTCAGTCGCACTGCCACGTGTCCGTTTCTTCGTCCGTTTCGTCGTATATGACCGTCAGGTCCTTCACGCCCTGCACCGCGTTCACGCAGGCGCGCTCTGCGGCGTACGCCGCGGCGGTCTGCAAGAGCAGCAGGTTGAGGACGGGACGGTGACCCGACGCCAGACAGAACATGGTGTCGCCGTCAAAGTCGGTGTGCACGGGGCGTATGGCGCGCGCCAGCCCGTCGTGGGATGCGGACGCCAATTTGTTTGCCGCCACTTTGTCCAGCTTCGCGTCGGTGAGGATGCACCCAATGGTGGTGTTGGTGCCCAGGAAGAGCTTCATCAGTCCGCCGTTCACGATGTGGCGCTCCGTGTCGAGGAAGCTGCCGTCGTTCGCTTTGGCTCCTGCCACTATCTTGCCCTGTTCGGGGTCGAACACGTCGCCCAGCGCATTGACGGCGATGACGGCGGTCACGGTCACGCCGGCGACCTTGACGGTGTAGGCTCCGACCCCCGAGCGAGAGGCGTATTTCATGCCTCTTATCTTGCCGACGGTCGCGCCGCGTCCTGCGCCGTATTGACCCGTAAACGGGGTTTCAGATGCGTTTTCGCACGCTTCAAACCCCATTTTTGCGTCGGGATAGTGCAATTCTTTTTGGTTGAGGTCATACAGCACCGCGCCCGTAACGATGGGGACGAGTTTGCCCATGGACTTGTAGCCGAAGCCGTTTTGGGACAGCCATTCCGTGACCCCCGTCATGGACGCCAGCCCGTAGGCGGAGCCGCCGGAAAGCACCACGGCGTTCACCTTGTCCATCATTTTTTCGGGGCGGAGCAGGTCGGTTTCGCGAGTGCCCGGCGCGCCGCCGCGGCAGTCCGCACCGCCCGTCGCGCCCTTGGGGGCGAGCAGGACGGTAACGCCCGTGAACTCATTCTGGGCGGCGCCGACGGTGAAACCTTTTGGGATGATCAATTTCATTTTTACCTCTTGCGGTACTTGTTCGGTTTTGCGGACGGGCACGCCGTCCGAGGCGGGAAGAAGCGGCGGCGCGGTCAGCGCATGCGCTTCATGTTGGGCAGGGCGTAATCGAAAAATTCGGCGTACGCCTCGCATTTGTCCACGTCCGCGCGCTCGCGCCTGCAACCTCCGCCGCACATGCGGAGGTACTTGCAGCTCTCGCATTTTTCGGGACGGAGGGCGGACTCTTCGCGGAAACGTACGGCGGCAGGGGAGTCTTCCAGTGCGGCAAAGGTGCTGTCGTTGACGTTGCCCATGCAGTACTCGTCCAGGCAGAAGAAGTCGCAGGGGTAGACGGCTCCGTCCCCCTCCACCACGAACTGCCGTGAGCAGCTCCCGTTCATACCGCACTGTTCCGCACGGCCGAAGTTGGCGAGGGCGACGAAGTTGTCGAACTGCCTTATGGACGTGTATCTGCCGTCTATCATGTCCTTCATGTAAAGGGAGAACGCCTTTTTGAGGAAGGTCGCATAGCTATCCGGGGTGAGGCGGAGGTCCTCCTCTTCGGGAGCCCGCGTTTCTCCATCTCGGCGAAGGGGGAGCAGCACGGGGATGAATTGCAGGTGGCGGAATTTGTTGCGCCTGAAAAAGGCGTATATCCGCCCTATGTTTTCCGCGTTGCGACGGGTGAGCACGGAGAGGACGTTGAACTCCGTCCTGTTCTTTTCCAGCAGCTTTGCGGCGGCGTAAACCCTGTCGAAAGTGGGTTCTCCGTCGGCGTCCACGCGCAGCGCGTTCGCGGCGCGGTCGCCGTCCAGCGACAGCCCCACCAGCCAGCCGAAGGAGCGGAACATCCTGCACCATTCCTCGTCCAGCAGAGTGCCGTTGGTCTGCACGCCCACACTGACGGGAGAGTGCTTTCGGTCAAGTTTGCGCAGCATGCTTTCCGCGGCGGCGAAGAATTCCTTGCCTGCGAGCAGGGGCTCGCCGCCCTGAAAGGAGATGGCGACGGGTTTCCCGTCCGCGTACGCGAAAGCCTGTTCCAGCGTGCGGCGCAGGGTGGCTTCACTCATCATGCCGTGGGAAGCCGACTCGCGCTGCTCGGCGAGGGAATGATAAAAACAGTACTTGCACCGCATATTGCACAGCGACGACGCCGGTTTTATCATCAGTGAAACGGGGGGCATGTCACATCCTCCCTTCTGCGGCATCGCGCGCCGTACGTTTCGTTGCGCTTATACTTATCGGCATATAATCATTATATCATACGCGCGTCCGCGAATCAAGCCGCTTTGCGCGCGGCGGATATCCGTTTGTGCGTTGATTTTGCCGCGTTTTGTGGTATAATCCTATCATCAAACGTCAGGGAGAAACCTATGGAAGAATTTTGGCAGGGCGTTGCAGACTTCTTTAAGAACGCCGGGTTGAACATCCTTTACGGCATCATCATCCTCATCGTCGGGCTGATCATCGTCAGGCTCATCAAGGCGGTGCTCAAACGCATCCTTCGCCGCACCAAACGCGACGAGGCGATGTCCAGTTTTATCGTGTCGCTGGTCAACATCGTCCTGGAGATAATAGTGCTCATAACCGCGCTTGCGACGATGGGCATCAATACCGCTTCCATCATCGCGGTGATAGGCACCTGCGGCGTGGCGATAGGGCTCGCGCTCAAAGACAGCCTGGGCAACATTGCCAGCGGCATAATGATAATCTTCAACAAGCCTTTCAAAAAGGACGACTACGTTCAGATCGCCGACGAGGAGGGCAGGATCACCCAGATAAACCTCTTCAACACTACCCTCAAAACGGATGACGACACCGTCATCATAGTCCCCAACTCCGAGGCGGTGAACAACCCCATCATCAACTATGAAGGGTGCCGTTTCCGCCGCGTCGTCGTGGATATCGCGGTGGACAAGGGGAGCGATGTGGCAGTGGTGCGCGACATAGTTTCACGCGTGGCGGAAGCCGAGTCGCTTTTGGCAAAAGACGAGGGTTACAGCGTCGTTATGAGCGGTCAAGATATGAATTGCGTCAAAATGCAGCTGAAATGCTTCACCCTCACGGCGGACTACTGGACGGTGAAATACCGCATGACGGAGAACGTCTACAACGCTCTCAAAGAGGAGGGTTTCCTCACCCCGAATATGCAGGTGGACGTGCACGAGGGCGAGCGCCCCGAAGCCATAACGCTCACGAAAAAGAGCAAGAAAGAGGTCATCACGAAGGCGAAGTGAGAGGAAGCATCCGATCGCGCTGCGCCGAGTGAACGATGAGAAAAAGAAAAGCGCAACGGGAAGCCGAGCGTCCCGTTGCTCGTAAAAAAACGGACGCTGTCAACGTCCGTTTTTGCTGCCCGGGCGGAAGAATGCGGTCCGCGTACCGCGCCGTCGTTCTCCGCCCGGCGGAGCGCTCGCCGCGCTCGCGTTTCAGAGTTATGGGATCACTCCGTCAAGCGCGCGCGGCCGTCCTCTTTTTTTGCCGGACGCCGGAGGGACTTTCGTCGGTCTGCGTTTCGGCGAGGGCGCGTCATCGGACTTCCGTGAACTCATTGTTGGAGCAGGAAGGGCAGGGAGGGAGTTTGTCGCGGTCGCCGACGCTCACCTCCGTGTGACAATTGGTGCAGCTGTAAGTTCCTCTGCCGGGCTTTTCGCCTGTTTTGCAAATGTGTTTCATCTTTACCTCCCGTTGTTTTTCGGGTGCGCTGCGCATCCGTTCGGACATCAGTATGCGCGCTTTTACGGGAAGTATGCCGGTCCGGTATGCCTCTCTTCGGCTGTAAAAAATCGGAAAGAGGGGGCGCGGACTGTCACTTATATGCAAAATCGGAGATAGGGCGTTTTCTTGTCCGTCGGTTTTGTTGCGTTTCGGTGCGCGGTGTGCTATCATTGTTGAATAATTCGGCGCGGAGGCGCGCAGCACGCGCGGACGCGTGGGTCGAGAGGTGCATATGACCGGGGCAGAAAGGGCGGAAGCGCTTTTTTTCGAGGGATATAACTGCGCACAGTCGGTGGTGCTCGCTTTTCAGGAGTTTACGGGCGTGGATCGCGCGGTGCTGGAAAGGATGTCCGCTCCTTTCGGGGGCGGTATGGGCAGGCTGCGCGAAGTGTGCGGCGCGGTGAGCGGCATGGCGATGCTGCTCGGGCTTATGCAGCACCCCGATATGCTGGACAAGGAAAATAAGGAAGAGTTCTACGCAAAGGAGCGCGAACTGGCGGAGAAGTTCCGCGAGCGCGCAGGCAGCATAGTGTGCCGCGACCTCATCGCCGAGCATCCGCACGGGAACACGCACAATTCCGAGAAGCCTTATTGCATGAAGCTGGTCGGGCTTGCGGCGTCCATCGTGGAGGAGAGCGGCATATTTTCCGAAAAGGGAGAGTTTTGATATGTTGAGCGGAAAACAGAGAGCGGCGCTGCGTGCCGCGGCAAACGGGTTGGACGCCTGGTTCCAGGTGGGCAAAGGCGGCGTGAATGATAACATGGCGGCGGACCTTTCCGCCGCGCTCGACGCGCACGAACTTGTGAAGATCACGGTGCTCAAAACCGCAGGCGCGGCTCCGAAAGAAATTTTGCGAGAGCTGTCCGTGCGTTTGGGCGCGGAAGAAGTCGCCGCAACGGGGAACAAGATAGTGTTGTACAGGCGGAGCGAGAAAGAGGGCGTCAAACACATCGAATTTTGACGCGCCTTCCGCGGACGGAGAATAATATGAGAGAGGACAAGACCAAGCTCACTCCCGAGGATCTGCCCGAAGAAGAGCCTTCCAACGAGGCGTTGAAGCAGGCAAGGGAGGAACTCAAACGCAGACGCAGCGAAACGCAGGCGTTCAAGCGCAAGTACTTCGATTTTTACGACGACGTCAAGATCTCGCACAGAGAGGATTGGTGATGAAGTGGTTGAAGAAGCTGCTCATAAAGGACTTTGAGTCCACGGGGAAACCCGAAGTGCGCACGCGCTACGGCGTGGCTGCCGGGGTGTTCGGCATATGTTCGAACGCCGTCATTTGCGCGCTCAAACTTGCGGTGGGTTTCGTGAGCGGCAGCGTGGCGGTGATAGCGGACGCGGTGAACAACCTCTCGGACGCAGGCAGCAGCGCGGTGACGGTGGCAGGGTTCAAACTTGCGGCAAGACCTGCCGACCGCGAACATCCTTACGGGCACGCGCGTTACGAGTACATAGGCGCGCTCGTGGTGGCGGTCATAATCCTCATTGTGGGCGTGCTGCTGTGCAAGTCCTCCGTGGAGAAGATGATAAGCCCCGAGGCGGTGAGCACGGACGTGTGGACGTACGTGGTGCTCGCGGCGTCCATAGTCATGAAACTCGTGCAGATGGCGATATATCTGGACTTTGCGAAGAGCATCTCGTCGGGGGCGCTCAAAGCCGCGGCGGCGGACAGCCGCAACGACGTCATCGCAACTTCCGCAGTTCTCATCGCCGCGATAGTCATGGACGCGACAGGGGTCAACGTGGACGCTTACTTCGGGCTTGCGGTTTCGCTGTTCATAGTGGTGTCCAGTTTCAGATATATCCTGGAAGCCGCCGACCCTCTCATCGGGACGCGCCCTCCGACGGAGGTCGTGGACGCGCTCAAAGAGAAGATACTCTCCTATGTCGGCGTCATAGGAGTGCACGACCTCGCCGTCCACTCTTACGGGGAGGGGAGATACTTTGCGGTGGCGCACCTTGAGGTGCCTGCGCGCGACGACATCATGTTCGCACACGAACTCGCGGATAACATAGAGCGTGATGTGTATGACGAGCTCGGCATCCGGCTCACTCTGCACATCGATCCCATAGACAACGAGGACGAGGAAACTCTCGCCCTGAAAGAGAGGTGCGTCGGAGTGCTCCGAGCCATGGGGGGAGGGCTTTCCCTGCACGACTTCCGTTTGGTGAAAGGGGCGTCGCACACCAACATCATCTTCGACGTGGAGATGCCTTTCGAGAACAAGACCCCTCTTTCCGAGATAGAAAAGAGGCTTGAGGAAGAGTTCGCGAATGAGGAGAAAAAGTACTACTTCGTGCTCTCGCGCGATATGGACTGAATGACATAATGCGTGGTTCACACGCTCAAAACCTACAATAAAACTTGATTTGCGCGGTGTTCATCGGATACGCCGCATGAAAAAGGCGCGGCGGCGCGCCGAAGGAAACGTATGATCAGAGAAGATTTGAGAAATGTAGCCATCATTGCACACGTCGACCACGGCAAGACTACGCTGGTGGACGGGATGCTCCGTCAGTCGGGGACTTTCCGCGACAATCAGCAGGTGCAGACCTGCGTCATGGACTCCGGCGCGCTGGAACGCGAGAGGGGCATCACCATACTTGCAAAGAACACTTCCGTGCATTGGGGCGGCGTGAAGATAAACATCATCGACACCCCGGGACACGCGGACTTTTCCGGCGAAGTGGAGCGCGTGCTCAAAATGGTGAGCGGCGTACTGCTGCTCGTCGACGCGGCGGAGGGTCCCATGCCGCAGACCAGGTTCGTGGTGGAAAAGGCGCTGGAACTCGGGCTCAAGATCATCATCGTCATAAATAAGATAGACCGCCCGGACGCGAGGCTCGCGGAGGTGGGCGACGAGGTGTTGGAGCTTCTGCTCGACCTCGGCGCGGACGACGATCAGCTCATGAGCCCCATTCTCTATTGTTCGGGCAAGAACGCCACCGCCACCACCGACTACAACGTCCCCGGCACCGACCTCAAACCGTTGTTCGAAACCATCCTGAATTACATCGAGCCTCCGGAGGGCGACCCCGACGGCGAGTTGCAGCTGCTCGTGTCCGCGATAGACTACAACGAGTATGTCGGGCGCATAGGCATAGGCAAGATAGAGCGCGGCGACGTCAGAGTGGGCGAGGAGGTCATGGTGTGCGACTACACGGGGCTTTCTCCCTACCGCAGCAAAGTGGTCACCCTCTTCCAGATAGAGGGGTTGAAGCGCGTTCCCGTCGAAGAGGCGAAGGTGGGGGATATCGTGTGTTTCAGCGGCATCGAGAATATCACCATCGGCAACACGCTTTGCGACCCGAGCAGGATAGACCCCGTCCCCTTCGTCAAGATAGGCGAGCCTACGATAGAGATGAATTTCTCCGTCAACGACAGCCCGTTCGCCGGCAAAGAGGGCAAGTTCGTCACGTCCAGGCAGCTGCGCGACAGGCTCTTCCGCGAGTTGCTGAAAGACGTTTCTCTGCGCGTGTATCAGACGGAAAGCCCCGACACTTTCAAGGTGTGCGGCAGGGGGGAGATGCACCTCAGCATCCTCATCGAAACCATGCGCCGCGAGGGGTACGAGTTCGGCGTCGGCACGCCGCAGGTCATATTCCGCACCATCGACGGCGAGAAGTGCGAGCCTATGGAAAGGCTGTTCATAGACGTGCCTTCCGACTGCGTGGGCTCCGTGATGGAGCGCATGGGCGTGCGTAAAGGCGAGCTCGTCACCATGGAGCCAAAAGGCAGCCGCATAAGGATGGAATTCGTCGTGCCGTCCAGAGGGCTGTTCGGGTTCAAGAACGAGTTCCTCACCGACACCAAAGGGGAGGGCGTCATGAACCAGCTCTTTGAGGGTTACGCGCCTTACAAAGGACCCATACAGCGCAGATTCACGGGTTCCCTCGTCGCGTTCGAAACGGGCGAGGCGGCGACCTACGGGCTCTTCAACGCGCAGGAGCGCGGAACATTGTTCATCGATCCGCAGACCATGGTCTACGAGGGAATGGTGGTGGGCATGTCCCCCAAAGCCGAGGACATCCGCGTCAACGTCTGCAAGCGCAAGCACGTCACCAATATGCGCGCCGCAGGCTCCGACGAGGCGCTCCGCCTCAACACCCCGAGGAAGTTCAGCCTGGAAGAATCCCTCGAGTTCCTCAACGACGACGAGATGCTGGAAGTCACCCCAAAACACCTGCGCATCCGCAAGGTCATACTGTCGGGGAGCGAACGCATGAAGCAGCAGTTCAAGAACAAGCAATAATTCGCGTCGGGCGCGCCGCATGAAGCGCGTCCTTGCGATGATATCACAAAAACGCGCGTTTATACGCGCGTTTTGGTATGTTTAGGTGCCGTTAGCGTAATTTTATTAGAATCTCATGCGCCGCAGCCGCAGCGCCTTCGGCGTGTGTGCGCGCATCGGGACGGGCGCGGTCAGGGGCGCGGCGGAGGGCTTTGCCGCGGCTGCCTCGGAGGGGAGGGTCAATGGCGGACGTTGGCTTTTACGAGATGCAGCATCTCTTCCGCCGAAACTATCTCGATGTGTTCGTCCAGCAGCGAAACGAAGAGGTCCACATCGGCTATCGTCATGGACCAGGGGTGTATGTTTATGTAGGAATAGCCGTTTTCGGAAGTCGGGTCGGCAGGCATGGCGTTTATCTCGTCCGCAAGTCGCTTTATGAAAGCCTCCTTGCTCTGTCCGTCGTCGGGTGTGTACCACAGCGACTTTCTTACGCTTATGAACGGTTTGTCGCCGCACCATATCATCCTGCCGCCAAGCTCCTGATATCTGTCGCCTATCTGCATGAAGCCGCCCGGGATGCCGTCCGTGTCGGCGTATTTCCGCATCGCCATACCGAGGCGATAGAGGGACGTGGTGTTGTCGAGCACGGCGAGCGTAAACAGGTCCGCGCGTCCCATCGCTTCCGCGGTCATTTCGGCGAACGACGAAAGTCGGCTTCTGGGGAACATCGTCGGGTTGATGTAGCCCATGCCGGACACTCCGCAGATGAAAGAGTCGTTTGCGTTTGCGTTGCCGTAAAGATATTTCAGCGCTTCGGGGGCGAGGGTCGCCATGACGGGCGGCGCCGTCCAGGTCAGCTTGTAGTCGGCGGTCGAATTTTGCCTGTCCTTGTAATGGTGGGTGAAGGGCAGGTTCTGACACCATTGCAGATTGTCGCCGTCACTCATGACGAGCGCGACGTAGTGTTTCGTGCCGTCCGCGACAAGATTATCGGCGACGTATTTCTGCCTTATGGGCTCGCCGCTGTCGCAGCCCGAAAGATAGCTGAGGTTGGAGCTGTGGTCGGACGCTATCACGCACAACCCGTTTCGGGTCGTCTGCGCCACATAGCCTATCTCGTCGGTGCTCCATCCGAGGACGGGCGCGTTCAGTGCGGTCCGGGAGAAGACCTTTTCTCGGAAACCGACGGAGCTTTTGCTGCTTTCGTCGGTGTAGAAACAGAAAGCCGCCGCCGCGATGCCGTAGTCGCGGAGGGTGGCAAGGTCTGGCGATTGGTGTATCAGGACGTTCTTGTTGAGGACGTCTTCATACCGCTCGTACAGGGACTCGTAGGTGTTCACGTAGCTGCCGTCCCTGTTTTTCAGGGTCATATCAGCTTTGAGTTCCAGTCCGCGGCGTTCCGCCTCCTCTTGCGCCGAACGTGGGACGGACAGCCATTTTTCCGCGCCCGAGATGGTGGCGGCGGTGTTGACGGTGAAGCTGCCGACGCCTTCGAAAAGCACGTAACCGTTGTCCGCGAGATGTTCTTTGCAGGCGAGCACCAGCGCCCAAGGGTCGGAAAATTCGGTCACGGTCAGCTCTTTCTCGGCGACGAACTTTTCCGCGTAAACAAAATTGTCCGAATTCTTTATGTAAATTTTGGCTTCTTCCTGCGCGACTATGCCTTGCAAAGACACTATCATCGCGTACAAGTCCTTTGAAAGCCCGTCCCCGTCGATGACGTAAAGTTCGGTTTCGGACACCTCGAAAGTAGGGATGGTCGCAAGCGCTCTGTCATAGGGCAGGGTGAACGCCAGTATGAACGTGACGATCGAAAGCAGAAAAATCAGCAGCAATATGCAGCTCACGAGCTTTCGCGACCCGGAAAATCTCATTTTTAGCCCTTATATGAACGTATTATATGCGCGAGATGGCGGCGTGCAGCCTTTAATGCGCGGCTCAGTTGCCTTTTTTGGGGGCGGTGAGGACGCTGCCGCAGTAGGGGCACTTCGCGGAGTCCCCCTTTTGCACGGTGAGGGACGCGCCGCAGTAGGGGCACTGCACGGCGTAGGTGGTGGGGGCGAGAGCGCGGTTCTCGTTGAGGACGAGTTGGTCGCCTTCGCGGATGAAGCCCACGAGGTAGCCTTTTCTGATGCAGTTGTTGAGGGTGGCGGACGCCGTTTTGCCGTTCACGGAAAGGCGTTGGGCGAGGTCCGCGACGGTGTGGAGGTGTTCCTGCGTCACGGCTTTCACCAGCGTGAGTTCCTGATTGACGGTGGCGAGCCTGGTCCAGAGGAGGGGGGAGCCGTAGAAGCCCAGCACCGTGCCGACTATGCCGAACACGAGCAGAGCGACGAAGCCCTTGTTGTCGTCCATGTTGACCGCGCCGAGGACTATGCAGGGGATGCCTGCGACCAGACCTATCGTGAAAACGAGTGCGAGGATGAAATTTCTCTTTTTAGCTTTTTCGGCAAGTTCCATATCCACTCCGTATCGGCGAGAGCCGCCGCTGTTACGTATTATTATGCTATGTTTTTGCCGCGAGGTCAATCATGCGGAGCACATTGCCGCGCGAGAGAGTCCGTCAGGCGTACACCACGTATTGCGCCAGCATGAGTATGCCCACGGTGGCGGCAAAGAGAGTGAGCTGTATGGGTCCGCTCCATCTTATCCACTTGGGGTAATTGACCGTCGTCATGCCCAGTATGAGCAGCAGCCCGGCGTTGGTGGGCAGCAGCACGTTGGAAAACCCGTCCCCGAACGCGAACGCGAGCACCGCCACCTGTTCGTGCACTCCGAGCTGGGAGCACATCGCCCCCACCATTGGCATGAGCAGGAATGCCTTTGCGGACCCCGACGGGATGAACATCTCGAAGACGAATATGACCAGGTAGATGAGAAGTATGATGACCGCAGGCGACTGCCCCTGACAGGCGGAAGTGACTTTGTAGAGTATGGTGTCCATGACGTTGCCGGACTCCATTATGTAGCGCACGCCGCTGGCGATGAGGATCATTGCCACGGCAGGGAGCAGCGTCACCAGCCCTTTGCCCAGCTGCGTGAAGAGGGGTTTGCCTTTGAGTCCGCACATCACGCACGCGCCTATGCCAGCCACCACGTATATCGCCACGGTTATGTACAGCACATAGTCCGCAAGCGCGAAGTCACCGAGCGCCGGGATGTAGGTGGGTTGGATGAAGATGGAGAGCACCGCGACGCCCACCACGACCAGCATCCAGCACGCGAACCATTTGAGCGCTTTGGATTTGCCTGCGTCATATACGAATACGGTGTTGGCAAAGTCGAAGCCGTGTTTTTTGTGGGTGTCCTCCAAATAGACGGGGGAGAGTCGGGGTTTCTTTTCTATCCTGCGCGCGTACGGGTAAACGAAAGCCATCAGTATGACGTACGCCGCGACGAAGGTCAGAAGGCGCATCTCTATGCCCGAGAACATGGCGATGCCCATCAGGTTTTGCGATATGCCGACGGTGAAGGGGTTCACCACGCCTGCGGCAAACCCGAAACAGGCGGAGAGCACGGAAATGCCCAGCCCCACGAGCGCGTCCCATCCCAAGGCGTAACAGAGCAGAACCACCACCGGGACGATGGGGATGAGCTCCTCGAACATGCCTGCCGAGGACCCTAAGAACATGAACGCGAATGGCAGCAGGAAGAGCAGCACGTATTTTTTGCCTTTGAAACGGTTGCGCAACGACTCCACCATGTACACCAGCACTCCCGTGTTGTCCAGCGCCGTGAACACCGCGCCTATGACCAGCAGCAGCGCTATCAGCGCCCACACCATAAGGGAGCCGTCCATGGTCGGGTCCAGCACCAGGAAGGGGGCAAACACCGCCTGCCACCATTTCAGAGATGCCAGACTGTCGTCCTCGCGGTAGGAGCCGTCCACTATGGACTCGTTGCCGTCCGCGTCGGGCACGCGCTGATATTCGCCGCGCGGCAGCACCTGCGTCATGACTATCGCCGCGATGACCAGCACCAGTACTATCACAACTGAGATCAGGATGGCGCGTTTGGATACCTCTATCGTGCGCGGCGGAAGAGCGGGCTTTTCCTTGTCGACGAAAAGGCTCGCGTCCTTTCTTACGTATCCTTCTTTGAAATCGGCAGCGCTCATAAACTAATGATAGATTAAAGAATGCTTAAAATCAATAGCGGAACGGAAATTGTTATGAAGTCGCCCGAATGACGAGCGTTCGGGCGTGATGGGGCTACACGGCGACTTTGCGTTTGAGTTTGGAATTCAGCGACAGGTCTATCCGCTTATTGAGGTCGCGCGTCGGGACGCTCACCGCGGCGTATACCGCCGCAAGCACCGCGCATATCCCTGCGATCGCGCCGCCCATCTCGGAAGTGATGTCGTTGTCCACGCCGAAAAAGTCTATGATGAGGGGGATCTCCGTCACGTAGCAGCCGACATAGATGCCCACCATGAGCAGACAGAGTGCTATGTGTATGAACGTGGGCGGCAGGGACACACGGAAAAGATATACCAGCCCTACGAAAGTGGTGACTATGCAGTACATGGTGCGGATCTGATCGGGGGATACGTCGATGAAGTAACGCCCTGCGATCATCACCGCCGCGGCGCCCAGCATGACGACGATGCCTCCCGGCACGGCGTAGCACAGCACTTTGGTGAGGAAACGCCCTCGAACCAGGTCGTTGTTGGGTTCCAGCGCAAGCACGATGGAGGGCATGCCTATCGTCACGCCGCCTATCAGGGTCAGGTTCCTGGGTTCGAAGGGCAGGGGCTCGTTGACGAACATGAACAGGAGGGCGAGCAGCACGTTGTACACCGTCTTCATGATGTAGAGGGCGGCGCTGCGTTCCAGGTTGTTTATGGATCTGCGTCCCTCCGCGACTATGTGGGGCATGGAAGCGAAGTTGGAGTCCAGCAGCACGAGGGAACTGACGTTCTTTGCCGCGTCCGCCCCCGACGCCATAGCGACGGAACAGTCCGCCTCTTTGAGGGCAAGGACGTCGTTGACGCCGTCGCCCGTCATCGCGACGGTGTGCCCTGCGGCTTTCAGAGCTTTGACGAGGGTGAGTTTCTGATCGGGCAGCACCCTGCCGAACACCGTATACTTTGTCGCGGCGTCGCGCACTTCTTCCTCGGTGGAGAGCGTGGACATATCTATGATCTCGTCGCACTTGGCGAGCCCGGCGCGCTTTGCGACGGCGCGTACCGTGGCAGGGTCGTCGCCCGAAATGACCTTGACGTCCACCCCTTGGTCGCGGAAGAAACGCAGGGTGTCGGGCGCTTCGTCGCGGATCTTGTCGGTGAGGAGGACAAACCCCTCAAACGACACTTTATCAGGCAATTTGTTGCCGTCAAAGTCCTCTTTTGAGGAAACCAATGCGAGCACACGGTAGCCGTCCGCAGCCTTTTCGGCGGCGAGTCGGTGCACTTCGTCATCTCCGTGCCCGAGGGTGAACTCCACCGCGCCGAGGGCGTAACTCACGCCGTCAAAGCGCGCGCCGCTCCATTTCCTTGCGGAGGAGAAGGGCACGGTGTGTTCGGCGGTGCGCGTGATCTCCACGTCGGACAGGTGCGCGGCAAGCGCGAGCGCGGTGGCGTTTTCGTCGCCTATCGCGGTCACGGTGTCTTTGAGGACGGAGCGGAACTCCTCCTCCGTCAGTCCGTCGCGCGGCAGCATGCCTTCCACCTCCATGCTGCCTTCCGTGATGGTGCCCGTCTTGTCCAGACAGAGTACGTCCACGCGTGCGAGCGTTTCCACGCAATAGAGGTCCTGTGCCAGGGTCTTGCGGCGAGAGAGGCGTATGACGCTGACGCAGAAGACCGTGCTGGCAAGCGCGACCAGCCCGGACGGGATCATCCCTATCACCGAGCCTATCGTGGTGACCACCGTATCGTTGACGGCGGAGGTGTCGCGGAAATATTTGGAGCAGAAAAGAGCGATGCCCACAGGCACGATGACTATGCTCATCACTTTGACGATGAGCATGAGGGAGCGCCATATCTCGGAGGTGGGCTTTTTGAAGTACTTCGCGCCGGAGGATATCTGCATCACGAAGTTGTCCGCGCCGATGTGTTCCACGCGGCATTTTGCCTTGCCGCTCACCACGAAACTGCCGGATATCACGCGGTCGCCGACGTTTTTGACTATGGCGTCGGGTTCGCCCGTGACCAAAGACTCGTTCACCTCGCAGCTGCCTTCCACGATCACTCCGTCGGCGCAGACCTGTCTGCCTGCCGCGAGTTCCGTGATGTCGTCCAGGACGATGTCCTCGATCGCGATCTCCTTTTCTTCGCCGTCGCGGATGACGAACGCTTTGGGTGCGGAGAGCAGAGAGAGCTTGTCCATGGTGCGTTTCGCGCGCAGTTCCTGGACTATGCCCACCAGGGTGTTGAACACTATGAGTATCAGAAAACCGAAATTGCCTATCCCTTCCATTCCGGCAGGCACGAAACCAGCAAGCAGCACCGCGAGCAGGATGAAAACAAAGTTGAAAAAGGTCAGGATGTTGGAGCGGAGGATCTGCGCCACGCTCTTTGTGCGCACGGTCTGTTCGCCGTTGACTTTGCCCTCGGCGACGCGTTCCGCCACTTCCGCGGAAGTAAGACCGCAAACGGGAAGAGCCCCTTTTGCATCGGGTGTGAGTTCGTCCGCGCCTTGCAGTTCTTCCTTTTCCGCCATTCTTGCACCGCCTTTTAGACAATATTATCACACGCACGACTGCGCGCGCAAGCGTATTCGTGTGCATAAATTTAAGGAAATGCCGCCTCGTATCATCCGCTCCGGCATGCCAGACAGGAATAATACGAACCAGGTTCAGCGCCGCCGATTTCCGCCTGAACCGCGTCATTCGCCTTGCTAATACAGTCAAGTATTAGCTGCGGCGACTTCCTTGCTCAGCCAAAAATCGGCTGGCGCGGAACTGCTCGCACCTCAGAGCAAGAGATTTTCGGATGATGTTGCGCTGGCGAAACGCCGCCAATAGTATACATATTGGCAAGTTCCGACTGTGCAAAAGCGCCGAAAAGAATTGCTCCGAGGCCGCTTCGTATTATTCCTGTCTGGCATAAAAGCGCGGAGGAGTGAATAAGGTGGTGGTATGAAAAAGAAGTTACTGCTTTTGATGTCGGCAATACTGACGGTCGCGCTGCTCATGTGCGTGCTGGCGGCGTGCAACGAGCAGGGCGGCGGAGAGAGCCCTCGCAATATCTCGCGCAGCGTAGACGCGCTGTATGTCGGCGAGAACGGCGACTTTGCGGTCACGCTGGAATCCGGCGTCAGGGAAACGCCCTTTATTGCGGACGGGAAAGTGGGGGAAGTGGTCGCGTTTTCCGAACTCACCGTCACCCCCATGAACGTGAACGACTATACGGAGATAGAGTACGTCATTTCTTCGGCGGACGGCGGCGCGACCCTTGCAGGAAAATTGACGACGGGCAGGTTCGGAGAGTTTCGGTGCGACGCCGCGACGGAGTTCCTCCCTGCCGCGATAACCCTTACGGCAGGAGGTCAGACGGCGGAGATAGAGCTCAAAAACGTCATGGAAGGCAAGCTGACTGCGGAGGACGCCGTGAATGTGGCGGAGAAGCAGTTCGCGGAGCGGATCGCGGCGGAGGAGGCGGAGGGGAAGCCCGGGCGCGAGATATATCTCAAACTCGTCACCGGCGACAGGGAAACCTATTATTATTACGTTTCCTTCATAGGCGAGGGGACGGATTACTGGGCGGCGCTCATCGACCCCGAAGACGGCAGAGTGGTGTCCCACAGATAATATCCGAGGGGAGCAACTCCCCGTAAAGTGAAGATTTTAGTTAACACGTCACGGGCGGAGAGGGGCGCGCAGTTCCTTTCCGTCCTTTCGAAATATGCCGTCAGAACACGGAAAAACGCGGTGCGGCGAGGGGAGCCATCGCCTCTGTTGCGTATGTGGGGAAGCGTGAAAAGGCCGTACACTTGCGTGCATAAAAAATTTTTTGTTGATTTTTGTCGCAGCATTGGTTATAATCGGTGTGTAAAGCGTTTCGGGGCGGAGGAGTTCCGCCGGGGGAACGGCATAAATCAGGAGGTAATTATGAACAAAACCGAATTTATCAAGGCAGTTGCAGCCAAGGCAGACCTTTCCATCAAAGACGCTACCGCAGCGGTCGAAGCGTACGCGGCAGTCGTGGCAGATGCAATGAAGGGCGGCGATAAGGTCGCACTCGCCGGCTTCGGCACCTACGAGCTGAAGCATAAGCCCGAGAGGACCGGTTTCAACCCCATCACGAAGGAAACCATCGTGATCGGTGAGAGCAACGCTCCCGTGCTGAAATTCGGCAAAGCGTTCAAGGATCTGTTTAACTGAACCTTGCCAACAAAATGCCTTGCGTGAGCAGGGCATTTTCCTTACGCGCGCGGGCGCGCATGCGCCCGTGAATTGCGTATTTGCGTCCGCGCGAGGCGTCGGTGCGAAGATCGGCGTAAATTTTTTGTTTACAGAATGCACGGAAATGTTTTTTGAAAGACATATCCCGTGCATTGTATTGTTTTTTCGGCTGTCGCAACCGTTTACAACGTCGGACGCGTTTGTTATAATTTTACCGTTGAAAAAAATTCGTTTTCGGAGGGCAAATTATGAAAGTTACTTACAAAGAACTTCCCGGAAAAAAAGAAGCCGGTTACGGCGTCACTCGCTGGGCGAATGCGAAGGAGATCAACGAAAGTCTTAAACAGTTGACCGACCAACCCATTTACAGCATCACGGAAGAGGCGTATAAGGACATTTGCACCAATTACTACGACATCAAGTGCGCGAAGTCCAAAGCCATCACCACCGAGGCGAAGAAGTATATCCCCGGCGGCGTGCAGCATAACCTCGCTTTCAACAAGCCTTTCCCGATGTGCATCGTCAAAGCGGAAGGCGCTTACATGGAAGACCTTGACGGCAACAAGTACATCGACTTCCTGCAAGCCGGCGGCCCCACCATCCTGGGCAGCAACTATCCTGCCATCCAGGAAGAGGCGATCAAGCTCATCAAGGAGTGCGGCCCCGTCACCGGTCTGTTCCACGAAGCCGAAATGCTCATCGCGAAAGAGATACACGAGTGCATGCCCAATGTCGAAAAGTTCCGTATGCTGGGCAGCGGCACCGAATCCGTCATGGGCGCCATCCGCGTGGCGCGCTGCGCGACCAAGAAAAAGAGGATCATCAAGATGGGCGGCGCCTATCACGGCTGGTCCGATCAGATGGTCTACGGCACCAAGGTGCCCGGCACCAGGCAGTTCCTCGAATCCTACGGCATCCCCAACGCGACTTTCTCCGTCGTTGACGAAGTGCGTCCCAATGACCCCAAGATGCTGGAAGATTACCTCAAATTCAACCAGATGCGCGGCGGCACCGCGGCGGTCATAGTCGAGCCCGTCGGTCCCGAGAGCGGCACCCGTCCCGTTGATTTCGATTACAACAAGAAAGTCCGCGAGCTTTGCGACAAGTACGGCGCGCTCCTCATCTTCGACGAAGTCGTCACCGGTTTCCGCGTGGGCGTCGGCGGCGCGCAGGGTCTGTTCGGAGTGGTCCCCGACCTCACCATCTTCGGCAAGATCGTGGCAGGCGGCTATCCTGCGGCAGGCGGCATCGGCGGCAAAGCCAAGTATGTCGACCTCCTCGCGGCAGGCGTTGCAGGCGGCGCGAAGAAAGCGTACGTCGGCGGCACGCTCGCAGCCAACCCCCTCTCCGCAATGGCAGGTTATGTCGCCATCAAGGAGATCAAGAAGAACAACGCGTGCGTCAAAGCCGGTCTTGCAGGCAACAGGCTGACCGACGGTCTTGTGGACCTCATCAAGAAACACGATCTGCCTTACGTGGCGTACAACCAGGGCTCTATCGTCCACCTCGAATGCACGGGCGCAATGAGCTACGACTTCTCCTCCAAGTGCATCCTGAGCCTCATCGGCGTCCTCAAAAAGAAGGATTCCATCATGATCAGGAAGGAAGCGATGGAGCATATGGGCGCGGCGTATATGTCCCACGGCATCGTCACCCTCGCAGGCAGCAGGCTCTACACCTCTATGGCGGACACCGATGAGATCATCGACGAAGCCCTCAACCGCTTCGACGACGTGTTCTCCCTCGTCAAAAAACGCACCAAGGTGGATACCCTCCAGCTCGCCGAGTACAAACTCAACAAGGCAAAGCAGATCCCCGAAGATAACGATAAGCAGAAAAAGCTCAAAGCAAAGAAGCTCAAGAAAGCCGAGAAGCTGATGGAGAAGGGCAAGAAGGAGCAGGCGATCGCCGACGCTCGCTGAACACACCGTTCGGAAACCGATTTGTGAGAGCCCCTGCCGTAGATGCACACCGCATCCCGGCAGGGGTTTTTTGTAGGTGTCTTGACTAAAATATGTTATTAATGGGTCATGTCCCACCCTGTACACGACGCACGCTTGTTCGGGACGCGCTTGATTAATAACTCTCTCATTCGAAGACGGAACCACGCCTTTATTCTCCACGTTCACTCGTTCGGAGTGTACTTGATAAATTACTTTCTCATTCGAAGGCGGAACAACGCGCCGCTCAGCCAAACTTGCACCGTGGGCGAGCATCGCCCACGCTTGCAAGTCGCGGCGCGTCCCAACCCCGTACACGACGTTCACTTATTCGGAGCGGAGCCGCAACAGGCGGCGACCGTGTGAGTGCCGAACCAAAGGTCCAGCGATTGTTACGCGAAGCGTCAATCGCGTCGCGCTAGACGAGTAGTGCGCCGACAATGCGCCACTCTCTTCGCGCAGCGGGCGCATTGCAAGCGGCATAACATGGCGGCTCCGCAGAGGTGCCGTCCTCGGAAGCAGTAGTGCGCGAACCAAGTGTCCAGCGATTGTTACACGAAGTGTCAATCGCGTCGCGCCGAAGGTTTCCCCCCAAAATGGTGGGTTCCCTTTAAGGGGGAACGTCCGGGGTCCCCACCGAAAGCATTTTCGGTGAGGTAAATTAGGGGGAAACCCGAAGGAAGGGGGCAAACAACACTTAAAGGTATGAGAAATGTCCCCTTTCCCCGAAGGGGAGGAGGAGGGGCTGTACTCCCATGTCAGGGGACGTGCACCCCAATTAAACTTTATCTTTCACGTGCACTAGTTAGAGTGTTCTTACTTTATCCGGGACAAATGGGGACGGGGTAAAAATGTCCAATGGGGGACGCGTTTTGTCCCACATTGGACATTTGCGCCCCCAAGCCCCATCAAAGATGGGTACCCCGGCTTTACCCCGTCCCCTATTGTCCCAACGCGTTCCTATTTCGGTATAACGTGAAGCATGAGCGAGCGTGCCTGAACCCGACTTACACCCATTAAAAGACGGAACAAAATACTCTTTTCCCCACGCACACTTATTCGTGGCGTATTTGATTTTTACTTGTTCCTGTTCAAAGACGGAACCACGCGTCGCTCAGCCAAACTTGCACCGTGGGCGAGCATCGCCCACGCTTGCAAGTCGCGGTGCGAACCTGCGACCTCGCAAGCTAGACGAAAATTAAGTAAACACGGGCTCGGTGCGCGTCGAGTTGCCCTCCTCGCCCCACGAGCGACGTTCAGTGAGTACTGTTCGCCGCTTGATTATGCGAGTGCGATAAACAAACTTTTTTAAGAGGTGTTTTCATAAAGGCGCACCGCCTGCGCCTTTATGAAAAAGTGAGTTCCGCATTTTAGGAGGATTGTCCTCTATTCCGAGTGGGGGAGGAGTCCCGAATGGGGCTCCCCACAAAATGCATGCATTTTGTGGGGTCCCCGGGGAGGAGGGGGTCTGTACTCCCGTGTCAGGGGACGTTGGCAAGTTTTATATTCTTTGAGTTTGGACACTTGGGGACGTGTTTAATTTGTCCAATTTTTGGACAAAACAAGCCCGTCCCCAAGTGTCTAATTTTTGGACAAATCAAACACGTCCCCAAGTGTCCAAACCTCTAAACCGGTGTGTGTGGGGAATAGAGTATTTTTTTCATCTTCGGATGAGGGTGGGGTGTGTTCGGGTGCGCGCTCACGCTTCACATCGTCATTATGCGTTTTGGTGTGGGAGTTTTGCAAAACTTGGTGAAAATGTGCGCTCAATGTGCGCGCGTGTGTTGACCTAAACGGTTTTTTTGTATAAAATATATACGGTCACGGGGGTTCGTCGGCGCGGACAGGCGCTGTGCAGCGTTTGACGGACATTCCCGACCCGGAACGACAAAACCGGCCGTGAGGGCGTTGCCCGAACGGTTTTGAATACAGTGAGGGGAGCAATATGAATTACATCATTTCGCATGACATCGGCACCAGCTCCGATAAGGCCGTGTTGGTCGATTTCAAGGGCAACATCGTTGCCACCGTCGCGGAGCCTTATCCCACTTATTATCCGGCGCCGGCGCACGTTGAGCAGGATCCGAACGACTACTGGAAGGCGGTGTGCATCACCTCCAAAGCCGTCGTGGAAAAGGCAGGCATCAAGCCCGAGGACGTCAAGGGCATCGTTTTCTCGACGCAGGCGCAGGGCGTTATCCCGGTGGACGCAGAGGGCAACAATCTGATGAACAACATCACCTGGGTGGACGGCAGAGCGGAGGAGCAGGCGCAGAAGATAATGAACCGCTTGGGCGGCACCAAAGTCTTCACCATGATAGTGGGCACCCCCATCATGGGTAAGGACTGCGTGGCGAAGATAGCGTGGGTGAAGGAAAAACGCCCCGAGGTCTACGCCAAGACCAAGTACTTCCTCGACGTCAACGGCTGGCTCAAATTCAAGTGCACGGGCGAGATGTATGCGGAGCTTTCCGGCGCGTCTTCTTACGGTCTGGACCTCAAAAAGAAGAATTGGATGAGCGCGTTCCCTCTCATCGGCGTGGACATGAAGAGGCTGCCTCCTCTTTGCAAGAGCACGGACAAGATCGGCAAAGGGCTCACCCCCAAAGCCGCGGAGGAAACGGGGCTTGTCGCAGGGACTCCCGTGTTCGGCGGATGCGATGACGTCCAGTCCGCGGTGGTCGGCAGCGGCATGTGCGGCGACGGCGAGGTGCACATCTATCTCGGCACTTCCGCATGGGTCGCGGCGCCCTCCAAGACGGCGACCAAGTTCATGCACGGCGCGGCGGCGATACAGTCCGCGGACCCCAACATGAACCTTATCGCAGGCATCACGGAAGCGGCAGGCAGCAATATCCAGTGGATATGCGATCAGTTCTTCAAGCACGAAAAAGAACAGCTCGGCGAGGGTATCTACGAGTATATGGACAACGTGATCCACAACGTCCCGGCAGGGTCCGATCACCTTATCTGCACCCCTTGGATGCTGGGTGAAAGGTGCCCCGTCAGCAGCACGACCACGCGCGCGACGCTGTTCAATATCAATCCCACGCACACTCGCGAGCACCTCATGCGCGCGGTGTACGAGGGCATTGCCTACAACCTGCGCTGGATCCTTGAAAACTACCGCAAGGATTACGGCTTCGAGGGCAATAACTTCCGCATCATAGGCGGCGGCGCACTGGACAAGGGTTGGATGCAGATCATCGCGGACGTGACGGGATGCACTTTCTCCGTGGTCAAGAACCCCAGAAACGCCGGCGCGCTCGGATGCGCCATAATCGCGCTCATAGGTCTTGGAGAATTGAAGAGCTTTGCGGACGCGAAGAATTTCGTGCAGATCGAGGCGACCTATAAGCCCAACACCGCGAACAAAGATATATATAACAAGCTGTTCGCCGATTACAAGACGCTTTACGCCGCGCTCAAACGGCCGTATATCAAAGCAAATTCCAGAAGATTCGAGGGCATAGAAAAATGAAAAACGAACAAGTTTACGAAAGTCTTAAAAAGTATGCGGCGATGCTTGCCGCCGACGGTTACATCGAGTGCGGTTATATAGCCGCAAAAGCGGACGGCGGTCTTTACATCACCACTCCGGACGCCGATTTTGCCGACCTTGCGGAAGAGCAGATCGCGTTTGTCACCGACAAGAACGTGGAGGAGCTGGAAGGCAACTTCCGTGCCGCCGCGGTGCTGCTCATCTGCGCGCTCAAATCCAAGGGCGAGGACGGCGCGGCTGCCATAGTGGACAGCAAGAGCATCTTGGAGTTTTCCTCAAAGAAAGTGACTCTGCCCCCCATTTTGGAGGATTCCGCGCAGATAAACGGCGTGAGCGTCCGCGCTGCGAAACAGAACACGGCGGCGGAAGTGGTGAACGCCATCTCCGGCGCGCGCAACGCGTGCTTCCTGCCCGACGCCGGCGCGGTGGTGACGGGGCGCACTCTTGCGGAGGTCTACACCTGCACTTTGGTGCTCGATAAGGCGTGCAACGGCTATCTGCTTGCGGAGAAGAAGGGCGGCGCGCAGCATCTCAACGCATTCGAAGCGTGGCTCGAACACATGGTGTACAAGCTCAAATACAGCAAGAAGAACCAGTCTTCGCAGAAAGCCGCGGAAGAGGGCAAGGAAGTGGACACGGCGGAGAAGCCTTCCGCCATCGACACCGACGAGCTGAAAGCGGTCGCGCAGGAGATTAAGGACGCAGGAGTCAAACTGCTGGAAGAGAACCTCGTGCAGGGCACCTGGGGCAACATCGCCGTCCGTCTTAACGACAAAGAGATGATGGCGACTCCTTCCGCGCTGGACTACGTGATGCTCAAACCCGAGCAAATGGCGATAGTGGACATGGAGAGCATGGAGTGGCGCGGTTCCAACAAGCCCACCAGCGAAAAGGGCGTGCACGCCGCCATCCTCAAAATGCATCCCGAGAGCAAGGTCACGGTGCACACTCACCCCTTCTACGGCAGCATTCTCGCCGCGATGAGGCAGCCCCTCGCCGTCCCCGAGAAATACCGCGCGGTGCTGGGCGACAGCGTACCCGTGAGCAAATTCGCACCTTCCGGCACACCGTGGCTGGTCAAGAACGTGGCAGCCGCCATCGGCGACGCGTGCGCGTGCATCATCGCGAGCCACGGCATAGTGGTGCGCGGCAAGGACATGAACGAAGCGTTCGAGATATGCCGTGCGCTGGAAGACGCCTGCCGCGACTATCTCACCGACGGTGCGGCGAAGGAGGAAGAAACCGCCGCGGAAGAGGGAACGTCCTCCGCCGCAGAGGAACAAAAGACGGCGGACTGACCGTCAAAAACCGGACTTAAACCATTCAAAACCGCCCGATAAACGGGCGGTTTTGTGATTATTGCCACCTACCGCATTACTCATGCCGTTGCCGTGCCGGCTGTTATTCCGGGCAGGCGTGTGCGGAGGGTTGTGGGAGGAGGCAAGCATGGGATGGGCGAAAGGCGGTGCGCCGCTCTGCGGCAAAGTGCGAGGAGGGGAGGGGCGGTAAGCGTCGGAAAATGTAATTTTATGTCGTACTCCCAAGGGGCTAGTAATTCGGAGGGAGGGGTTTTAACTTTATAATTACTTTATTCTTTGATCGGGTGGGCGCGCACGCGTGGTACACGCGTAATATTCAAAGGTTGGCGCCATCCGACACGGGGAGCGAGGATGAAACTTCTGGAGGATCGCATCCTTGCCGACGGGAAGGTATTTCCGGGCGAGGTGTTAAAGGTGGGCGGCTTTCTCAATCATCTGATCGATGACAGCCTTCTCGAGGAGATAGGAAAGGAGATCCACGCGCTTTTCGGGGACAAACACGTCACCAAACTCATGACCATCGAAGCATCGGGCATTGCGATCGCTTGCTATGCGGCAAGACATTTCCACGCCCCGGTGCTTTTTGCTAAAAAATCCAAGACGTCCAACATATCCTCCGACTGCTACACCGCGGAAGTGAAGAGTTACACGCACGGCAACATCAACACCGTGTTCGTGGAGAAGGAGTATCTCCGCGCGGAGGACAGGGTGCTCATCATCGACGATTTTCTCGCGCACGGCGAGGCGCTGCGTGGGCTGATATCCCTTGTGCATCAGGCAGGGGCAACGCTGGTGGGGTGCGCCGCGGCGATCGAGAAAGGATATCAGGGCGGAGGGGACTCTCTCCGTGCCGAAGGGTATGACGTGAAGTCCCTCGCCATCATCGACGAGATGACGGACGACGGGAAGATCTCGTTCAGAAATCAGTAAAAAAGCCGAAAGGCACAAAATACGGAGGTAACTATGAAGAAAAAGATCCTGGCACTCGTGCTTGTTCTTGCACTCGTTGTGTCCGTCGCAGTCGGCCTTGCCGCTTGCAACGACAAGCCCACGAACAAGATCGACGAAGGTCCCGGCGTGACCATAGGCACGGAAGTCAATGTCACTCCCGTGTATGACGACCTCGGAGATCTGACCGGCAAGACCATCAAAGTGGGTGTCATCCTGATCGGTGACCAGCAAGAGAGCTATTCCAATGCGCACATCATGGGGCTCACTACCGCTGTCGACAACATCAAGAAAGCAGGCGGCAATGTCGAGATCGTGTGGAGATATAACCTGCCCGACAGCGAAACCGCCAAGGTTCAGGGCGCCGCAAATGAACTCATTGCAGAAGGTTGCAAGCTCATCATCTCCAACAGCTATGGTCATCAGGATGTCATGCTGCCTACGGCTCAGAAAAATCCTGGTCTCACGTTCATAGCGATGACGGGTGACACCGCGGCGAGCAGCGGACAGAGCAACCTCAAAAATGCGTTTAACTATACCTTCCAGTCCCGTTACGTGGCAGGCGTTGTTGCCGGTTTGAAGCTCCAACAGCTGGTCAAAGACAATCTGCTTTCTTCCAACAACATTGACGGCAACGGTAACATCAAGATAGGTTATGTCGGCGCGTTTAACTATGCGGAAGTCGTGTCCGGTTACACCGCATTCTATCTCGGCATCAAGTCCATCGTCCCCAATGTGGCGATGTCCGTTCAGTACACCAACAGCTGGCACGATCCGGATGGCGAATACAACGCCGCGAAGAGCCTCATTTCTCAGGGTTGCATCATCATCAGCCAGCACGCCGACTCTTACGGCGCCCCCACTGCTTGCGAAGAAGCATACACCAGCGGCACTCGCGTTTACTGCGTCGGTTACAACGTGGATATGACCGTGGCTGCCCCCAGCTGCGCGCTCACTTCCGCGACCAACGACTGGTCCGTGTATTATACCTACGCGCTTGCCGCCGCTCTGAAAGGCGAAACCATAGCCACTGACTGGGCGCACGGTTATGACCGCGGTTCGGTCGCCATCACCGCCATCAACGGGAAGCTGTTCAAGGAAGATCCTTCCGCCTATGTCAAGACCGTTGTCGAAAAGATCCAGAGCGGTGAACTGCAGGTGTTCGATTGCTCCAAATTCACTGTGAAAGGTGAAACCGTTAACAGCTGGATGGCAAATGTTATTCCTGATGGTAACTTTACGCCTGATACCGAAGCAATAGTCACCGAGGAAGGTGTGACCTATTTTGCGGAATCCGTTTTCCGCTCCGCGCCTTACTTCGAGATCCGCATAGACGGCATCACCGAACTGAACTAATTAGTTCCTTTGCAAGGGGCGGATGACCGCCCCTTGCTTTTTCGCACATTCCGCCCACGGGCGGAATGTGCGGCGTAAAACGCTCCACGTGTTTGTGGAGCAGGGTCAAGACAAATGGCAGAAGCGGCAGTAAGTTTTAAGAACATAACCAAGACCTTCGGCGAGGTGGTGGCTAACCGCGACGTCACTTTCGACGTGAAAAAGGGCGAGATACTCGCTCTGCTCGGCGAGAACGGCAGCGGCAAGACCACGCTGATGAATATGCTCTCGGGCATTTATTATCCCGACCACGGCAGCATAGAGGTGAACGGAGAGGAAGTCACTATACGTTCGCCAAAGGACGCGTTCGCGCTCGGCATAGGCATGGTGCATCAGCACTTCAAGCTGGTGGACGTCTTCACGGCTGTGGAAAACACGGTGCTGGGGCTCACGCGCAAGCAGGAGAAGTACAGCCTGAAAGCCGCCGCGCGCAGGATGAAGGACATCTGCGATAAGTACGGCTTCGAGATAGAGCCCAAAAAGAAGATATACAACATGTCCGTCAGCGAGAAGCAGACTTTGGAGATAGTCAAAGTGCTTTACCGCGGCGCGGAGATACTTGTGCTGGACGAGCCCACTGCGGTGCTCACTCCGCAGGAAACCGAAAAGCTGTTCAACGTCATGCGCAATATGCGTGAGGACGGGAAGAGCATAATCATCATCACCCACAAACTCAACGAGGTGATGGAGATAAGCGACCGTGTGGCGGTGCTGCGCAAGGGCGAGTATATAGGCACAGTGAACACGGCGGACACCGACGAGCATGAGCTCACGGATATGATGGTGGGCAGAAAGACGGACCTCAACATCCGTCGCACCGAACCCACAGGCGAGAAGCCCCTTTTGGAGATACGCGACCTGGTGGTCAAAAACGACGAGGGCGCCGTCGCCATAGACGGCATGAGCTTCTATATCCGCGGCGGCGAGATATTGGGCGTCGCAGGCATATCCGGATGCGGTCAGAAGGAACTTTGCGAGGCGATAGCAGGGCTCCGCAAGGTGTATAAAGGCGAGATCAATCACATGGGCGACTCCATCATAGGTCTGTCGCCCAAGGCTATCATAGAAAAGGGCATCGCAATGAGTTTCATCCCCGAGGACAGGCTGGGGATGGGGCTTGCGCCGTCGCTGTCCGTGACGGACAACATGATGCTGAAAGACTACAAAAACGCGACTCTCACCTTTAAGGAGGGGGACGCGGAGCATAAGGCGAAGAAGCTACCTGCCTTCCTTTGGCCCTTTGTGGACAGGAACAGGGCGCGCAAAAAGGCGGAGGAAATAATCGAGGAGCTGGACATCGTGACCCCTTCCACAGAAACGCCCGTGCGCAGGCTCTCGGGCGGCAACGTGCAGAAGGTGTTGGTCGGGCGCGAGATGCAGGCAGGACCCAACGTCATCATCACGGCTTATCCCGTGCGAGGGTTGGACATCAACAGTTCTTACACCATCTACGACATCCTCAACGCAGAGAAGGAGAAGGGCACGGGCATCATGTATGTCGGCGAGGACCTGGACGTGCTGCTCGCGCTGTGCGACAAGATCATGGTCATCTGCCACGGCAAGCTGATGGGCGTCGTGCATGCGGACAAGACCACCAAGGAGGAGATAGGGCTCATGATGACGGGCGCGTTGGACCTCGGCGCGGTGAAGACGGAGAAGCATTTCGGCATAGCGTCAGACACCAACATAGACGAGGAAGACCTCGCCGCCATGAGGCAGCGCGACGCGCAGACGGAAGAGGAGGAAGGCGAATGAGAAAGTTTTCAAAAACTCCGCAGGAAGCGCCCGTGTCGGCAGGGGCGGCGGCTGTTGCCGCCGATGTGAACGTCGGCGCGAAAAAGCAGAAGAGGCAACCCCTTTTCAGGGTCATCAAACGCGGCACTTCGAGCATTTGTCACGGTCTGTTTATAAGATTGTGCGCAATAGGTTTTGCGCTACTTGTCATTTTGCTGTTTTTGAACGGGGTGACCGGTTACGACTTCAACACGATATGGGAATTGCTTTTCAAAGGTGCTTTTGACACTGAGTTCTCGGTAAATATGTGGCTGAATTCCACGGTGATGCTGCTTATCATATCCGTCGCTCTCGCGCCTGCGTTCAAGATGAAGTTTTGGAATATCGGCGCGCAGGGACAGGTGTTGATGGGAGCATTGCTCGCATCTGTTGTGATGTGGTATTTTGCCGAGGATATGAGTTATTCCGGCAGTGTGTTCGTGATGCTGTTGTTCGGGTTTCTTGCCGGCGGCCTGTGGGCGTTCATACCTGCTTTCTGCAAAGCGAAACTCGGCACGAACGAAACACTGTTTACGCTGATGATGAACTATATAGCCATCCAGCTCGTGGCATGCACGGTGAGGATATGGCAGGGCGGCAATACATCCATCGGTCTTATAAATCCAAACAGTGAAGCCGGTTGGCTGGCTCCGCTGTTCGGGAATCCTTACGGGGCGATAATCCTGATCGCCGCTATAGTTGTTGTCTTCATGACAATATATCTCAACCGTACAAAACACGGCTTTGAGATCACCGTGGTGGGTGATTCCCCCAATACGGCGAAGTACGCAGGCATGAACACGGCAAAGATCATTATGCGCACGGTCTTTATCAGCGGCGCTATATGCGGCGTCGTCGGCATGCTGTATGTCAGCGGTGTGGAGCACACGCTTGCGGAAACGCTTGGCGGAAGCTACGGTTTTACTGCGATAATAGTGGCGTGGACGGCAAAGTTCAACCCCGTGGTGATGGTGCTTGTTTCGATGGGGATAGCTTTCTTTGAAAGAGGCGCCGTGGGTATAAGAAATACTACGACGCAACTTAACGACTATACCTCGTATATATTGATCGGTATACTTCTGTTCTTCCTCATCGGATGCGAATTCTTCGTGAACTATAAGATAGTCCCCGGTGAGAAGGTCAGCGAAGCGTATCACAAGTTCCGCGCCAAGCTGGAACAGAAAGCCCCTTGGCTGGTGCAGGGCTGCGCATGGTGCGCGGCGGCGTTGCACAAGGCGAGCGCGACGGTGGAAAAGTTCTTCACCACGGCGGAGAACAAGGTGAAGGGCATGGCAGGCAAACTTTGCAGAGGCGCGTTGGACAAAACTGTGGAGGCGGTGGAGCAATGCGCTTTCCGCATCGTGCTCCGCGGCGACAAATATAAGACCGTAGTTTACGAAAAAGAGGAGCACGCGCCTTCCTCGCCGACGGCGGCGGAAGATGCGTCCGCGGACGCGCCCGAAAGCGCGGTCTGCGAGGGTGAAAAGGAGGAGGTGCGCAATGACTAGTTTTGTGGCATGGTTTACCAGTTCCATAGTCTACGGCACCGTCATCATGTACGGAGCGCTGGGCGAAACGCTCACGCAAAAGAGCGGTCAGCTCAACCTCGGCGTGCCCGGAATGGTTTATCTCGGAGCGTTTGCCGGTTTTGCCGGCGGATTTATGTATGAGAAGACGGCGGCAAGCACGAATGAGTTTTTGCTGGTCCTGATACCTCTTTTGTGCGGTTTCGGCGGCGGCGCATTGGGCGGTTTGCTGTACAGCTTGATGACAGTCGTCCTCAAAGCCAATCAGAATGTGACGGGGCTTGCGCTCACTTTCCTGGGCGTCGGGATAGGCACTTTCGGCGGTATTTACGTGCTTGCCGATGCAGGATTTTTGTCGTTTGCGACCGCTCGCGAAACGGCGGCTCTATTCAACATGAACATCAATGCATACATCGAAGCAGGCGTTTTTGGCGAGATGTTCCTGTCCTACGGGTTCATGGTGTATGCGGCGATAATCTTGGCGATAGTCATGTTTATCATCATGAGGCGTACACGCGTCGGCTTGAACTTGCGCGCAGTCGGCGAAAGTCCCGCCACGGCGGACGCGGCAGGAATAAATGTCAATCGCTATAAGATAGTGGCGTCAACGATAGGCGGCGGCATATGCGGTTTGGGCGGCATGGTTTACGTGATCATGTACGGTCACGGAGGTTGGACGACCACAAATAGCATAGAGGCGTTAGGTTGGCTTGCCGTTGCACTAGTCATTTTTTCCACCTGGAAACCGCTCAACGCGATATGGGGTTCCTATCTCTTCGCGTTCCTGTTCTGGTTCTCCAACTACTTCCCGACTGTGACGGGCATAGTGCTCCCGACATACGCGCCGTATCTCTTGCAGATGCTGCCGTATGCGGTCACAACTATCATGATAGTGTTGTTCAACTTCCGCAAGAAGAAGGAAAATCAGCCGCCTGCGGCGCTCGGGTTAAGTTATTTCCGAGAAGAGCGATAGCCTATCCGCGCGGTTAGATGCAGGAAAACATGGCATGCCAGACAGGAATAATACGAACCAGGTTCTGCGCCGCCGATTTCCGCCTGAACCGCATCAGTCGCCTTGCTAATACGGGCTGGTATTAGCTGCGCCGACTTCCTTGCTCAGCCAAAAATCGGCTGGCGCGGAACTGCTCGCACCTCAGAGCAAGAGATTTTCGGATGATGTTGCGCTGGCGGAACGCAGGCAATAGTATACATATTGGCAAGTTCCGACTGTGCAAAAGCGCCGAAAAGAATTGCTCCGAGGCTGGTTTGTATTATTCCTGTCTGGCATAATTCAAAAGTATTCGGCAAACGGGCGTCCTTCGGGGCGCCCGTTCGGCACGACGTCATTTCCGCGGAGATCGCCGCTTTTCGTTCGCCGGCAGCTACCATGCGTCCCCCTGCGAAAATCCTTGATTTTCGGCCGGGGTAAGCCTTGCGCGCGGTATATTATATATAATATCGGCAAATTCGTTTGACACCGCGCCGTTTTTTTGGTAAAGTGGTTGTCGAGCCGCTCGAAAGTGGTCGTTTAAGTGTGGGCGTCCCCACCACCATTACGGCGAGACTGGTTAGAGGAGGTAGAATATGTACGCGATCGTTGGTTGCGGCGGAAAGCAGTACAAGGTCGAGAAGGATATGCTCGTCAAGGTCGAGAAGATCGACGCGGAAGTCGGAGCAAAAGTCGAACTCGATGTGCTGATGTTCGTCGATGACGAGGGCAGCGTGAAGGCAGGCGCGGATGCGGCAAAAGTCAAGGTCGAAGCCGTCGTCAATGCGCAGGGTAAGTTCCCCAAAGTGGATGTCTTCCATTACAAGCCCAAAAAACAGATCAGAAAGCGTCAAGGTCATCGTCAGCCCTACACCGAGCTGAAGATCACCGGCATCAAAGGCTAAGATATGACCACGGTCAGGTTTTTAAGGCGCGGCGACAAACTATCGGGCGTCACCTGCAAGGGGCACACCGGCTATGCCGAAGAGGGCGAGGATATCGTCTGTGCGGCTGTCAGTTCCGTCGTTCAGACGGCTGTGCTGGGGCTCATGCAGCTTGTGGGGATAGACGTGGAGTATAAGGTGGACGAAAAGGAGGGCTTCCTCTCCGCCACGCTCCCCGAAAAACTCTCCGATATGCAACGCCATGACGCGGACCTGATTTTGAGAACGGCTTATCTCGGCGTGTCCGATCTCTATGAAGGGTTTTCGGACTTCATCAATTTGGAGGTAGAGTGAAATGTTTATAAAGATCCAATTGTTCGCTCATAAGAAAGGTACCGGTTCGTCCCACAACGGACGCGAAAGTGCGGCAAAGAGGCTCGGCCCCAAGCGCGCGGACGGACAGTTCGTGCTCGCAGGCAACATCCTCGTGCGTCAGCGCGGCACCAAGTATCATCCCGGCAACAACGTCGGCAGAGGCAAGGACGACACCCTGTTCGCTCTCGTCGACGGCACCGTGAAATTCGAGCGCGTGGGCAAGGACAGAAAACAAGTTTCCGTCTATGCGGACTAAACCGTTCGGGACCGAGTTCGACCTCGGTCCCGTTTTTTCGGGATGGGGTCAATGGACTGCGAGGGCAGTGTAGGATGAAATTCGAAGTGCAAAAGACGCCCACTTTCTCCCTTTCGCAGACTTTGGAGTGCGGTCAGGTGTTCCGCTTTCGCGCCGAAGGCGACGCCACGGTGATTTTTGCCGGCGAACACCGCGCGGAAGCACGCGACAAAGGGGAATATTATCTCTTCGAGTGCGACGACGAGGCATTTTTCAAAAAATATCTTGATTTTGACACAAATTATGATATAATACAGTTGAAAGTGCAGGATAAAGGGCTTGTTTCGGCGGCAGTCGAGTTCGGGAAAGGGATACATATCCTTCGGCAGCTGCCCGAGGAAACCGTCTTTTCATTCCTCATTTCGCAGAACAATCACATCCCGAGGATCAAGGGCATCATCGAGCGTATATGTGCCGCGCTCGGCAGGGATATGGGCGGTTATCATGCCTTCCCGGAGGTCGAGGCGCTGGCGGATGCGGACGAGAAGTTCTTCGCTTCCGTGGGGGCAGGTTACCGCGCGCCGTACCTGAAAAGGACGGCGGAGGCGCTCCTAAAAGAGGACTTTGCGGAGTGGCAGAAGCTCCCTACGGAGGAACTGCGTGCACGCCTCACCGCGTTGCACGGCGTGGGACGGAAGGTCGCGGATTGCGTGTTGCTGTTCGGTTTCAACCGCTTCGACGTCTTTCCCGTGGACACCTGGATACGCAAGGTCTTCGCCCCGTATTACGGCGATATGCCGGCGGAAAAGCTGTCCGGGACCCTTGTCGGCAAGTACGGCGAGCTGTCGGGGTTCGTGCAGCAGTGGCTCTTCTACTATAAAAGGGAAGAAAAAAATTCCGCCAAAGCCTAGACAAATTTATACTGTTATTATATAGTATAAATGATAGAACATTATGATAATTGCGGTCACGCAAGAAAGGAGAAGATTATGGCAACAACGAAAAAGTATGTGGTTCTCGCCGACATCGAGAGCATAAGAGTTCCCTTTGCCACGTTCAATGCCGCGCTTGAAGAGCTGGCGACGTTCGGTGAAGTCGCTGTCTGCAAGTTCTACGGCTATTCGGCGAAGCGCACCAAGGATTACGGTGAGTTCATCCAGGAGAACAGCTATGACGCCCTCTCCACTCTTCCCAAGAAGAGAAAGGGCAAGCTCGACCTGCGCCAGGTCATCGATGCTGCCAGGCTCGCCCAGTACCCCAACGTGGACGGATTCTTCCTCATCTACGGCAAGGGCGACATCACTCCGCTCATCGCTTATCTGAAAGGGCACGGCAAGGACGTCATCGCCGGCGTCATCGAGCCCGACAAGAACAGCGCACTGTGCAACAAGGTCATCACGCTTGACCTCAACGCCACCATCCAGACCGTTCTGCCTGCCGGCTACAAGAAAGTCGTCCCCGGCGAAGTGGTCGAAAAACCCAAGAGAGTGGCACAGCCCAAACCGGCGCCTCAACAGCCCGTGTACCAGCAGCCCGTTTATCAGCAGCCCGCGCCTCAGCCTGCGCAGCCTGCTCAACCTGCGGCAAGCTCCGAAGACCTGCAGATGGCAATGATCCTCGAACAGATGAGCAAGATCATGGCCGACAGCGGCGAATGAGCGCCGATGCGTTGAACCGAAAACGACATTTAGTGCACCGGCAACGGTGCACTATATTATAATATCCGGCCGGCGTGCGGTGTTTCCGCCCGTCGGCATCAGAGGTTTTTATGGCGAAACTTACGATCAACAAGGAAGCCTGCAAAGGCTGCGGTCTGTGCGTCACCGCGTGTCCCAAGAAGATATTGCGTGTGTCCGCCACCGAAAGCAACAATCAGGGCTATTTCGTAGTCGAAGAGATAGCTCCCGAGCAGTGCATCGCCTGCGCCTTCTGCGCGACGATGTGTCCCGATTGCGTTATAACCGTGGAGAAGTAGTATGGCAGAAAGAAAATTGATGAAAGGTAACGAAGCAATAGCCGAAGCCGCCATCCGCGGCGGCTGCCGTTTCTATGCCGGCTATCCCATCACTCCGCAGAACGAGATCCCCGAATACATGAGCTGGCGTCTGCCCCAGGTCGGCGGTCATTTCATCCAGGCGGAGAGCGAGATCGCTGCCATCAACATGGTGTACGGTTCCGCAGGCGCAGGCGGCAGAGCGATGACCAGTTCTTCCAGCCCCGGCGTCAGCCTTAAACAGGAAGGCATCTCCTATATCTGCGGCGCGGAGCTTCCCTGCGTCATCATCAACATGGTGCGTTCGGGGCCCGGGCTGGGCGGCATACAGCCTGCCCAGGGCGATTACTTCCAGGCGGTGAAGGGCGGCGGTCACGGCGATTACAGGATGCTGGTGTACGGTCCCTGCTCCGTGCAGGAGTGCGTCAACCTGGTGTACGACGCGTTTGACAAGGCGGAGAAATACCGCTTGCCCGTCATGATCCTCGGCGACGGTATGCTGGGGCAGATCATGGAGGCGGTCACTCTTCCCGAAATGAAAGACCCTGCGACCTTCCCCAAGAAGTCCTGGGCGACCACGGGCGAAGGCTTCGGCGCGACGAGAAGGATAATCAATTCCCTCTACATCGTCCCCGACGAGCTCGAAGACATGAACCATAAACTGCAAAAGGTTTACGACGATATGTGCGCGAACGAAACCATGTTCGAGGACTATCTCACCGAGGACGCGGAGGTGATCATCACCGCGTACGGCACGGTGGCGAGGATAGCCAAGAGCGCGGTGGATCTGCTGCGCGCGAAGGGCATCAAGGCAGGGCTTTTCCGCCCCATCACCCTTTATCCTTTCCCGAAGGATGCGCTGGGCAAACTTGCGGAGCAGTCTTCCGTCAAGGAGTTCGTCGCCGTCGAACTGTCCATGGGGCAGTATGTCGAGGACGTGAAACTTGTCGTGGAAGGCAGAAAACCCGTCAGGTTCTTCAACCGCACGGGCGGCAACGTCATGGCTCCCGAGGATATCGTGGAGTTCGTCGAGAAGGAGGCGTAATATGGCAGTGGTATTCAAGAAAACGGAAATGCTCACCGACACGCCCTTGCACTATTGCCCCGGCTGCACGCACGGTATAGCGCACAGGCTGGTCGCGGAAGCGATAGAGGAACTCGGGCTCAAGGGCAGAGTGGTCGGCATCGCGCCCGTCGGATGCGCGGTGTTCGCCTACAAATATTTCAACTGCGATATGCAGGAAGCCGCTCACGGCAGAGCACCTGCCGTGGCGACGGGCATAAAGCTCACCAACCCCGACAATATAGTGTTCGCCTATCAGGGCGACGGTGACCTCGCCTCCATAGGTATGGCGGAGATAGTGCACGCCGCCGCGCGTGGGATGAACATAACCGTCATCTTCATCAATAACGCGATCTACGGCATGACGGGCGGTCAGATGGCGCCCACTACGCTACTCGGTCAGAAGGCGACCACTTGCCCCTCCGGGCGCGACGCCAAGGTGAACGGCAACCCCATCCGCATGAGCGAGATGCTCGCCACGCTGGACGGTCCAAGCTATATAGCGCGCTGCTCCCTGGCGGACGTCCCCAACATCAAAAAGGCGAAAAAAGCCATCCTGCAAGCGTTCAAAAACCAGATGGAAGGCAAGGGATTTTCCTTTGTGGAGCTGCTTTCCACCTGTCCCACCAACTGGCATATGTCCCCCGTCAAAGCGCTCGACTTTGTCAAGAACGAAATGACGGCGCAATATCCCCTCGGTGTGTTCAAGGAGGTAGAGTAGTATGGAAAAAGTCATAGTCGCAGGTTTTGGCGGACAGGGCGTGCTGTCCCTCGGACAGATGCTCGCCTACGCCGCAATGTACGAGAATATGGCGGCAACGTGGCTGCCTTCCTACGGCCCCGAAATGCGCGGAGGCACGGCGAACTGTTCCGTCGTTTTGGATGAGAAAGAGGTCGCTTCCCCCATCATAGCGGTGCCCGACTGCCTCATCGCCATGAACACGCCCAGCTTGTTCAAATTCCAGGATAAGGTCAAAAAAGGCGGTTTAGTGATAATAAACAGCTCCCTTATCTCGGAGAAGTGCGATCGCGACGATGTGAGAGTTTGCTATGTCGAGGCGAACAAGATCGCCCACGAAGTCGGCAACGACAAGGCGTCCAACCTCGTCGTTCTCGGCGCTTACATCAAACTCTCCGGCATCTTCCCCAAGCAGGTCATGCTCGACACCATCGCGAAGGTCTTTGCCGCAAAACCGCAGTTCATACCCTCCAACCAGGCTTGTTTCGAAGCAGGGTACGAGCTGTTTTGACGAGCAGCCGTCAGGCGTTTGCCCCTGAACGGCACTAACGACCGCGCCCGGGTCGCGCCCCGACGCGTAGAAAAAGACAATTGCCACCGCCGCATCTGCGGCGGTGGTTTTCTTATGCCGAACAAAATGTATGCATCTTGTGGGCTCCCCGGGGATGAGGTGGTACAACACTCCCATGTCCGGGGATGAAGCCAATTAAACTTTATTTCACACGTGTACTAGTTAGAGTGCTCTTGCTTTATCCGGGACAAATGGGGACGGGGCAAAAATGTTCAAATGTGGGCATGGTCTGCCCACATTTGAACATTTGCGCACCCAAACCCCACAAGTGGGTACCCCTGCTTTACCCCGTCCCCTATTGTCCCAATGCGTTCCTATTTCGGTATAACGTAAAGTATGAGCGTGCGTGCCTGAACCCGACTTACACCCATTAAAAGACGGAACAACACCCCATACCTCGCGTTCACTCGTTCGTGGCGTGCTTGATAAATTACTTTCTCGTTCAAAAACGGAACTATGCCTTTATTCTCCACGTTCACTCGTTCGGTGCGTATTTGATTAAAACTCTTCCTTTTTCGAAGACGGAACAACGCGCCGCTCAGCCAAACTTGCACCGCGGGCGAGCATTCGCCCACGCTTGCAAGTCGCGGCGCGTCCCCCTGAGCGCCGAGCAACGTCGTGAGCTTAAATAGACACGGGCTATGATTTGCGAGTGCCGAATTCCTCCGCCCGTGCCGGGTTCTCGGTGGGTGCAGTTTTCCGCTTGATTATGTGAGTGCAAGAAACAAACTTTTTTAAGAGGCGGAAAGTTAGTCCTGCATGATGCGAGGAGTGAAACCCTTTCGGCACGGGGGAGGAAAGCCCGAAGGGAAGGAGGGGGTACAATACTCCCATGTCAGGGGAAGAAAAAGTATGGGGGTGTGGGGGTATAATACCCCCATAACATGGCGGCTCCGCAAAGGTGCCGTCCTCGGAAGCAATCGTGCGCGAACCAAAGGTCCAGCGATTGTTACACGAAGTGTCAATCGCGTCGCGCCGAAGGTTTCCCCCAAAATGGTGGGTTCCCTTTTAAGGGGGAACGTCCGGGGTCCCCACCGAAAGCATTTTCGGTGGGGTAAATTAGGGGGAAACCCGAAGGAAGGGGGCAAACAACACTTAAATGTTAGGAGTACTGTCCCATTTCCCGAAGGGAAGGAGGTGGTACAATACTCCCATGTCCGGGGACGCAAGCCCCTATTAAACTTTATTCCACACGTGCACTAGTTAGAGTGTTCTTGCTTTATCCGGGACAAATGGTGACGGGGCTTCCGGGGGGATATCAGGCGAGAGGTTTCGGGGAAGTGTTGCGGTAGGTGCAGAAGGTCATGGTGTAGCCGCTGTCGACGACGGGGGCGGAACTCTCCGCAAGCGTCCATTGGGGGAGTAGGTCAAGGTTTTCGTAAAAGACCTGCGCGCCGCCGTCCGCCTGCACTTTGGTGACTATCGCCGCGCTGCAATAGGGCAGAAGAGTGCGGTACATCATCGCGCCGCCGATGACGTAGACGTCGTCAGGGGCATATCCCGAGGCTTTTTTCAGCAAAGCGTCGAGGGAGCGCACGAGAGTGTAACCCTTTGCGGCAGCGTCCGCGTCGCTGCCTTCGGGGTCGAGCACGATATTGACGCGGTTTTTGAGGGGCATACCGCCGGGGAGGGAGCGCAGAGTGTTGCTGCCCATGATGACGACTTTGCCGCGCGTATGCTCCACGAAATGCCGCATATCCGCCTTGATGTCAAAGAGCAGCCCGTTGTTTTTGCCTATACCCCATTTTTCGTCTACCGCGACTATCGAGATCATAAGTGTTTCCTTTATGAGGAGGGGACGCCCGTGGGCGTCCTCCTTTCCGTGAGTGGTCAGATCGCCACTTCCACCTTCTCTTTCAGAGGAGTGTACTCGTAGTTTTCAAGTTCGAAATCATCGAGAGTAAAGTCATAAAAATTCTTTATCTCGGGGTTCATCTTGAATTTCGGAGCGTTGAACTGCGGATTTTGCAATATCCTTTCCACGATAGGGACGTGCCTGTCGTAGATGTGGGCGTCCGCGATGACGTGCACCAGCTCGCCCGGTTCCAGTCCGCTGACCTGCGCGAACATATGTACGAGCACTGCGTATTGCACCACGTTCCAGTTGTTTGCGGTGAGGGTGTCCTGGCTGCGCTGGTTCAGGATGGCGTTGAGTTTTTTGCCCGACACATTGAATGTCATGGAGTAAGCGCAGGGGTAGAGGTTCATCTCGTGCAGGTCGGCGAAAGTGTAGATGTTGGTCATGATGCGCCTGGAAGCCGGGTCGTGTTTCAGGTCGTAAAGTGCTCTGTCCACCTGGTCGAACTCGCCCTCTTTGTAGATGTGTTTGACCCCGAGCTGATAGCCGTATGCCTTGCCTATCGAACCCGTTTCGTCCGCCCAGCTGTCCCAGATGTGGGAGTTCAGGTCATGCACGTTGTTGGACTTTTTCTGCCATATCCAGAGCAGTTCGTCCACCGCCGCTTTGAAGTTGGTCTTGCGCAGAGTTATGATGGGGAACTCCTTTGCAAGGTCGTAACGGTTGACGATGCCGAACTTCTTCACCGTATGCGCAGGCGTGCCGTCCGCCCAGCGAGGGCGCACGTTGAGGTCGGTGTCCCAAACTCCGTTGTCTATGATGTCGCGGCAGGTCGCGACGAATATCTTATCCGCTATGCTCATTGTTTCCTTTCCGCGCGCCGAGGCGCGCCCTGTATCTTACGGTGTGAGTTTCGTGTTCGGAAGCGTTTTCAAAGCACGAGTTTGGAGTTGACTTCCTTTGCCACGTCGATGGGCAGTTTTATCACGCGGCGGTCATAGGTGACCAGCCCGTTGATCTCCTCCTCGACGTCGCTGACCTGGGTGTACACGGTCGCCGACAGCCCCTTTTCGATGCCGGGCACTATGCTCTTTTCGTAGAGAGCCTTGAACGCTTCGGCGAACTTTTCCTTGGACTTGTACATCTTGTAGCCGAACAGTTTGTCGGGGCTGAACATATGCCCTTCGGTGGGGAGAGAGTAGCCGCCGAACTCGGAGAGCACGATGCACCTTTCGTCGTTGGGGATGCGGATGGGCTTGAAGTAGACGTGCAGGCTTTTGAGCTGGGAAGAGTTTTTGCCCTGGTCGTGCCAGCCGCTCACGCTGTCAATGATGCGAGTGGGATCCGCTGCGCGCAGTTTTTCGGTGACGGCGACGGAATCGAACTGTCCCCACCCCTCGTTGAAGGGCACCCATACCGCGAGGGAAACCACGTTTTTCAGGCGCGCGACGGTGGCGTACATCTCGTCGATGTACTCCTTTCTGCCTTCCTCGTCCGCACGGGAGAAGAATTTGTATTTGTCGTCTTTGAGGTGGATGCCGACAAAGGGCAGTACCCCTATCGCCGCGAAGTTATAGTTCGTGCCGCCGGACACCATGTCCTGCCACACCAGCACGCCCTCCTTGTCGCAGTGGTAATACCACCTGAGCGGCTCTATCTTGATGTGTTTGCGGATCATGTTGAAGCCCATGGACTTGACCAGCTTGACGTCGTATTCGAGGGCGGCGTTGGAGGGAGGGGTGAGCATCCCGTCCGACCAGTAGCCCTGATCCAGCACGCCGGAGTGGAAGTAAGGCTTGTTGTTGAGCGCGAGGCGTTTGAAGCCCTTGCGGTCGGTCACCACGGAGAACTTGCGCATCCCGAAGTAAGAGCGCACCACGTCGCTGCCCACTCTTATGGCGAGGTCGTAGAGTTTGGGGTTCTCGGGGGACCACAGTTCGTAGCCGTCGAAGTCGATCTCCGCCAGCTTGCCCTGGCACTTGATGGCTTTCAGGAGTTTGTTGCCGTCCATGATGGCGATGTCGGCGACGTCCGTCCCCACCGCGTCCAGTTTGAGGATGAGCTTGTCGCGGTCGATGTCGGGGATGATGGTGAAGTCTTTGAGATAAACTTCCGGGACGCTCTCCATCCATACGCTCTGCCATATGCCGGACTGCGGAGTGTACCATATGCCGCCGTGGCGGAGCTTTTGCTTGCCTCTGGAATGATAGGAGGTGTCGGAGGGGTCGGTGACGATGACTTCGAGCAAGTTGCCGCCCTGTTTGACCACGCCCGTGACGTCATAGCCGAAGGGGGTGTAACCGCCCACGTGCGTGCCGAGTTCGACGTCGTTGAGGCGGACGGTCGCGTAGCAGTCCACCGCGTCGAAGTGCAGGAAGGTGTGGGCGTTTATGAACCCTTCTTCCACATTGAATTTGAGCCTGTAACACAACACGTCGTCGGGCATGACTTCCACGCCTTCGGGAAGCCCGGAGAGCAGGCTTTCGGGGGAGAAGGGGACGAGTATCTTTCCCTGCCAGCCGGGGAAGCCGTCCTTTGCCTTATAGATGGCGTAGTCCCACCAGCCGTTCAGCGTCTTATAGCTGTCGCGTGCGAACTGCGGACGAGGATATTCCGCAAGCGGCACATCGGAAACTTCAAATGGTGTCCTGAGTCGTATTCTGTTCATGTTCCCTCCGTATATCATGATCGCGGTTTGTATGGTCTTGCGCAAAAACGGGTGTTTATGCGCAGGTTTTTCGCATTAAAATCGGTTTTCAGCCATTCAGCGCGAAAGAGTCCAACACATTGCCGTCGAAGTCTTTCAGCGTGACTTTGTCTTCGTCCAGCACGGCGTAGCTTCTCGGCGTGCCGTCGAAGGGGATGCCGACGGAGCCCACGCACACGTAGCGCACGCCCTCTTTCTCCGTCACCGAAGGCTTGTGGAAGTGCCCGTAAAACACCACGTCCCCGGGTCTTACGCCCGTGGGAGGGCAGTCCGGGTTCACCTTATGACCGTGCGTGAAAAACACCGTGCGCCCGTTCCAGTCCATGTGGAAGTCGCCTATTATGGGGAAGTTGGAGATCATCTCGTCCACTTCGCTGTCGCAGTTGCCTTTGATGACGGTGATGAAACTCATGGCGTCGTTGAGCAGTTTCGCGACGCGCATGGGGGCGTACCCCTCGGGCAGGGGATTGCGCGGTCCGTGATTGTAGGTGTCGCCGAGCAGCACCACTTTGGTGTCGGGATGCTCCGGAAGCGCGGAGTCCACAATGCCGAAAAATCTTTCCAGGTTCACAGCCGAGCCGTGTATGTCGGATGCGATGAACATTCTCATTTGCAATTACCTTTCCTTGGTGTTTTAGGGGCGCGCCGCGCCCACGGTCAATATCTTCCGCCTTCGTCGGGAGGGCGGCGGTCGCGGTCGTCGCGCTCATAGTCGCGGTAGCCGCGTTCATAGCGTTCTCTGTCGCTTTCGTAGCTGCGTTCGCGGTCGTAATCTATGCCGCCGCGCGTGTCGCTGCCGCGCACGGTGCGCCGCCTTTCGTCCGGACGCCTTCTGTCGGAGGAGGGTTTGAAGAGCAGAAAGACTATGATGAGCGCAGGCACGGCGATGCCTGTTATCAGGATGATGCGGAGGGCGTCGGAAGGTTCTCCGCCCGTGAGGTCGTCGGGCACGGCGTCGTCGGAGGGCGTAGGCGTGATGAGGGCTTGCCTCCTCGCCTCGTCAAGCGGATGCCACGGGACGGTGAACGGCAGGAAAGTGTCGGCTTCCGCCGTCCCGAACATGGTGGCGCCGGTGGGACCGTCCGCCGCAAAAACTATTCCGCGCTCGCCGTCCGCGTCCTCTTCTGCCCAGCCCAGGAAACGGAAGGTGTAGTCCTCGTCCTCGGGGCGCACGGTGATGTAGTTGGGCAGTGTGACGCTTTTTCCTGCCGTCAGAGTAAGGGGGACGTCGGGCAGGGCGTCGGACGCAGACGCGCCTTCGGGCAGAGTGCGGTAGACCGCGTCCTCCGGAAGTGCGGTGTCGATGTAAAAGCCGTTGCCGAGAGAGGCGTCCAGCGCGTAGAAAGCGTCGTTGTAGCGCACCGCCTTATAAAAGTAACCCTCCGTCAGAAAGACGGTCACGCTTTCGCCTTGCGAACGGTTGGTCGCTCGGACGGCGGAGGGAGAGGCGGTGGAAGAATTTTTCAAAGCGTCGTCGGAGGGGGCGATGCGGATGTAAACGTAATCCGAGTCCCCTGCCGCGAGGGCTGCGCCGTCCTTTTCGGATGCGAAACCGCACGCGGTGAGCGCGAGTGCGGCAAAGAGCATGACGAACATGACGGCGAGAAATTTTTTCATACTCATATACTACTATAATTATAGTCAAAAATAAAGTCTTTAAGCACATTTTGCCCCCACAAAATCATTCGCGTGCGCAGAAGAGGAATGCCGTCCGTCCGGCACGCGGCGCGGCTTTTCAGCTCCGCGCAGCGTGCGTCCGTCCGCGCGGAGCTTTTTCCGTTTTGCGCGGAGGGCGGATGTCGCGCTCACGTCCACGGACTGCGGCGAAGTTCGGGTGACATAAAAGTTTGCATTCGCGGATACGGGGCGTTTAGCATTGCGGCATGGACGAGAAACAGACGGTGCGGGAGATCCTGGCGTTGGAGCGCGAACAGAGAAGACGCGCAGCAGAGCCGCTTCGCCTTTATAACGCGGAAAAGGTGCATCTCAAACAGATGGAGTTCCACCGCTGCGGCAGCCGCAACCGTTGGGTGTTCGGCGGCAACAGGTCGGGCAAGACGGAGTGCGGCGCGGTGGAGAGCGTATGGCTCGCCCTCGGGGAGCATCCCTACAAGCCCAACCGTCCCGACGTGCAGGGCTGGGTGGTGAGCCTGACCCAACAGGTGCAGCGCGACGTGGCGCAGTCCAAGATACTCAAATATCTCCCTCCTCGCCGCATCGCGGACATCGTGATGGCGAGCGGCAGAAAGGGCGCGCCCGAGTACGGCATCATCGACCACATCACGGTGCGCAACGCCTTCGGAGGGCTCTCCAAGATAGGGTTCAAATCCTGCGATCAGGGGAGGGAGAAGTTCCAGGGGACGTCGCTGGACTTCGTGTGGTTCGACGAAGAGCCGCCCTTCGACGTTTACGAGGAGTGCCGAATGCGCGTGTTCGACCGCCGCGGCTACATCTTCGGCACCATGACTCCGCTGAAAGGGCTGACGTGGGTGTACGGCGAGATAGAGCTCAACGAGCGCGGCGACCCGGAGGTGTGGTGCAGCCACATGGAGTGGAAGGATAACCCCTACCTTGCCGAGGAAGAGGTGGAAAACATGACCTCCTTCATGTCGGAGGAGGAACAGCAGTCGCGCAGGTTCGGGCGTTTCCACACGGGGCAGGGGCTGGTGTATCCGGAGTTCGACCCCGAGCGTCACGTGATAGAGCCTTTCTCCGTCCCGTCCGACTGGCAGTGCGCCGTGTCCATCGACCCGGGGCTCAGGAACCCTACCAGCTGTCACTTTTACGCGGTGGACTACGACGGGCGCATCTACGTGGTGGGGGAGCATTACGAAAAGGGAAAGGACATCGACTGGCACGCGGAAAGGATACTTGCGCTGGCGGACTCGCTGGGGTGGAGAAGGGACTCCTCGGGCAGGCTGCGCGCGCTCATAGACAGCGCGGCTTCCCAGCGCACGCTGGCTGCGGAAAAGAGCGTCGCGGAACTTTTCGCCGAGAGAGGGATATCCGTGAATACTCGCGTGAACAAGGACTTGTACAGCGGAATACAGCGTGTAAAGTCCTTGTTTTGCAAAGACCCTCCGGCGATATTCATCTTCAAAAATTGCGTGAACCTCATCCGCGAACTCAAAGGTTACTGGTGGGGAGAGGGGGACGTGCCGCGTAAGATCGACGACCACGCTCTCGATGAGTTGAGATATTTTGTGATGTCGCGTCCCGTGCCCTCCCTTCCGCCCGTGCCCGAAAAGAGCGTGATACAGCGCGATAAAGACAGCCTCGTCCGCACCGCAAGAAGGGAGAAAGCATGGATGACGAGATTTTGAAAACTCTCCTCAAAAAAGCGACGGGTTACTCGCGCGACGAGGTGCAGGAGGAGTACGCCGTGTCCGGCGAGGGGGAGATGGTGCTGGTGAAAAGAAAGGTCACCAAAAAGTATTATCCCCCGGACAGCACGGCGCTCAAAACCTACCTCGAACTGTCGCAGGACAGGGGCGTGGAGGAACTGTCCGACGAGCAGCTCGCAAAAGAAAAAGCCAGGCTGCTCGCCGAGCTCGCTTCATCGGGGAAAAAGTCCGCCGCCGTCGCGAAGAGCGTTTCGGCGGCAAAGAGAAAAGGAGTGAAAAATGTCGAAAGTTGAACAGGAGATCGTTTCGGCTCTGCTGGAAGATTTCAAAAAGAGGCAGGAGGCGCGCCGCCCCGTCGAACTGAATTGGCGATTGAACATGAACTTCGTCATCGGCAATCAGTTTTCGGAGATTTCTTCGCGCGGCGACGTGGAGGAGTACGGCAGGCAGTACTACTGGCAGTGCCGCGAGGTGTACAACCACATCGCCCCCATTCTGGAAACCCGTCTTTCCAAGCTCGCGAGGGTCAAGGCAAAGACGAGCGTGCGCCCCTCTTCGCCCGACGACGATGACCGCGCGTCCGCGGAAGTCGCCACCAAACTCATCGCGGCGGTGACGGGGGAGAACGGGTTCAGCGCGCTCATGAGCGAGGCGAACGTATGGAGCGAGGTCACGGGATGCGCCTTTTATAAGGTAAGCTGGGACAGCTCCAAGGGCATCGCGCTCACGGCGGACGGCGCCCTCCGCGAAGGGGACGTCAAGATCACCGTGTGTCCGCCCTTCGAGATATTCCCGGAGAACATCGCCGTTGCGGAACTGGACGCCCAACCCTCCGTCATGCACGTTAAGGTGATGGGGACGGAGGACGTCAGACGGATATGGAACAAGAGGGTGCAGGGTAAGACCCTCAACGTCTTCTCCTTCGAGAATGCGGACGTGTTGGGCGGATTCGGCTATCACGCCACCGTTCCGAAGATGATCACGGAGGCGAGGGAGGACGCGGTGCTCGTCATAGAAAAGTACGAGATGCCCACGGAAGCGCATCCCGACGGCAGATTGCTCATAGTCGCCGGGGACACGCTCGTGCACGACGGTCCGCTGCCATATCTCAACGGGGAGGACGGCAGGCGCGGTTATCCGTTCGCGAAGCAGGTGTGTCTGGAAACGCTGGGCAACTTTTTCGGGTCCAGCGTGGTGGAGCGCATCATCCCGGTGCAGAGGGCGTACAACGCGGTCAAGAACCGCAAGCACGAGTTCATGGATCGCATCGCCATGGGAGTGCTGGCGGTGGAGGACGGCAGCGTGGACACCGAAGCCCTGGAAGAGGAAGGGCTGCCGCCCGGGAAGATATTGGTGTACAGGCAGGGCAGCGCGCCGCCCGTTTTGCTCAACGCCGGGCAGGTGCCTGCGGAGTTCAGCAGGGAGGAGGAGAAGCTGCTCAACGAGTTCGTCATGATAAGCGGCGTGAGCGAGGTCACCACCTATTCGCAGGTGCCCTCCAACGTATCTTCCGGCACCGCGATATCCCTCCTGCTGGAACAGGACGACACCAGGATAGCCCTCACCGCGGACAGCCTGCGAGAGGCGGTCAAGCGCGTGGGCAAACATATCATCCGCCTTTACAAGCAGTTCGCCTCCCTTCCCAGGATGAAACGCGTGGTGGGCGAGGGCGGCGAAGTGGAAGTGATGCGGTTTTCGGCAAGCGACCTCGGCTCGGAGGACGTGCAGTTCGACACCATGAACGAGATGGAGGACTCCCTCTCCGCGCGCAGAGCGATGGTGTACGACCTGTTGAACCTCGGGTTGTTCGCGGACGAGAACGGCGTCATCTCCGCACGCACCAAAACAAAGCTGTTGGAGATATTGGGCTTCGGCAACTGGGAGCGTTCCAGGGACGCGGACGAGGCGCATCTGGCAAAGGCGGAGAGGGAAAACTTCGAACTGCGCACCCGTGACATCGCGCCCGACGTGATGGACGATCACGCGTTGCATATCACCGAACACACCAAACTCTGCGTGTCCGCACCCTGCGAGAAGAACGAGAAGTTCCACGCCAGGGTGAGCGCGCACATCAACAAACATAAGGAACTCGCCTCCCTCGCGCAGGGAGTGGCGGAACTGGAAAAACGTATGGGAGGAGCAGACAATGAAAAAGCGTGACGAAGAGATCGCAAAAGAGAAGGAAACGCAAGTCCGGGAAGAGGTCCCGACAGAGGACGGCTCCTCCCGGGACGCCGCTCAACGCGGTGTGAACGAAGAAGAAAAGGGGACGCCGATAGGCAAATTCAGGAACCCCGAAGAATTGCTGCGCGCGTACGGCGAACTGGAACGTGAGTTCACTCGCCGTTCCCAGCGCCTCGCGGAAGCGGAAAAGAAGCTGAAAGAGGCGCAGACGCCCGGCGCTCCCACGGAGGAGGAGTGGAAGACGGCGGTGGACAAGTTCTTTCAAGACACCCCTGCCGCCAAACCTTTCGCAAAGGAGATGGCAAAGGAACTGATGCGCCATCCCGAACTCCGAGGAGAGCGCGACTGTCTGCGCACGGCGCTGGTCAGAGTGCTGGCTTCTTCCTTCCGCACGCCGGAGCAGCTGATGTCGGACGGACAATTCCTGAAAGAGTATGTGCTCACTTCCGCAGCGGTCAAAGCGGCGGTCATCGAGGACTATCTCAAAGGGCTTCGGGGAGGACAGCCGCCCGTCGTCATGCGCGACGGAGGGCAGTTCGGACCCGCCCCTCGCAAGGTCCCGAAGAGCATAGAAGAGGCAGGCGACCTCTTTTTGAAAGACACGAAATAGGAGGATCACATGGTCACACTTACTAATGCGGATAAAGCATTAAAGACATTTTATCTCGGCGTTCTTGCCGATCAACTCAACGTCGGGGTGAATCCGCTGCTCGCGAAGATAGGTCAGACGGGCGCGGACGTCTGGGGCAAAGAGGTCAGGAAACTCGCCCCTTACGGCATCAACGGCGGCATAGGCTCGGGCAGCGAAACGGACAGCCTGCCCGTGAGCGGCGGCAACAATTACGCGCAGTTCACCCTCACCCTCAAAAACCTGTTCGGCAGGATAGAGATATCCGACAAGGCGGTGAGAGCGTCCCAGAACAGCGCAGGCGCGTTCGTCAATCTGCTCAACGCGGAAATGGACGGGCTGCTCAAAGCCAGCAAATTCAACTTCGGACGTATGCTTTACGGCGACGGCAGCGGTCTTATCGCGACCACCGTGGCAAACGTCGGCGAAAGCAACGACGTCCTGACCGTGGACAGCGTGCGCGCTCTCATGGAAGGGATGACCGTGGACGTTTATAACGCCTCGGACGTCAAGGACACCGCCCTCAGCGGCGCGCGCATAATCGCCATCGACCGCGACTCGAAGACCGTCAAACTCAGCGCGACTGCGGCGTCCGCGATAGGCGCCGGCTACAAGCTGTACGTGCAGGGTTCCAAGGGCAACGAGATCACGGGCTTGGAGGCGGTGTTCGGCGACACGCCCACCATCTACGGGCTTGCACGCAGCGATTACAGCTTCCTGAAACCCTACGTCAAAAACGTGAGCGGCAAGGTCACGCCCGGCGCGCTCCAGTCCGCGGTGGACGTCATCGAGGAGGTCGCAGGCGGCACGGTGGACTTCATCGTCGCGTCCTTCGACGCCAGACGCCAGTATGTGGACTATCTCACCGAAAACCGCACCAACCTCGATTACATGAATCTGGACGGCGGCTATAAGGCGCTCTCTTACGCAGGCGTGCCCTTCGTGGCGGACAGGTTCGTGGCGGACGGCACCGTCTATCTGCTCAACTCCGAGGACTTCAAACTGCATCAGCTGTGCGATTGGAGATGGCTGGAAGGGGAGAGCGGCAGCGTCCTGCATCAGATCCCCGGCAAAGCGTCTTACAGCGCGACCCTCGTCAAGTATGCGGATCTTCTGTGCGCGCGTCCCATGGGACAGGCGAAACTGGTGTTCGACGGTTCCTCCTCTTCCTCCGGCAGCGTGAATTACTACACCGTGGAGTTCGACTCCGACGGCGGCTCGGACGTTCCCTCCCAGATCGTCCTGCCCGGCGGAAAGGCGGTCAAGCCTGCAAACCCCACCAAGAGCGGAGTGTCTTTCGTGGGCTGGAAGCTGGACGGAGAGAACTTCACGTTTGAAGAGAGCATAAACTCCGACATCACTTTGGTGGCGAGCTGGCTGTGAGAAGAGCGGAACTCATCCCCGTCGGGCACGACCTTTACTCCGTTGCGGAGAGGTTGAAGGAAATTGACGACAGGTACGAGCTTTACTACAATGCCGCGCTCGGACGTTACGAGATATACGCTTCGGGGGCATTGCAGCTGACCGTGCCTCGCGGTGAGCTGGACGCGCGCACTATCGCGCGCGTCCGCGAAACCCGTATCGAAAGGGCGGACAAGGTGCTGCGCGAGATAGAACGCGCCTGCGCCGCCGCCGAACGTGCCGCGCACGCCGCCGCTTGCGAAAGAGCGGCGACAGCGCTCGCGTGCAAGGAGGAAGTATGTTGGTGAAAGATGTCATCCGCGAGTGCCTGTGCAAGATGGGCGAGAAAGACCTCCTCTCGGAAACCGAACTTTCTGATGAGGAACAGGCGCTCATAGACAGGCTGCTCGCCGCAATGAACATTGCTTACAGGGACGCCGTGACGGAGTATATCCCACTCTATGCGGAGGAGGAGGTGACCGTTTCGGAGGGGGTGATCCTGACGGACGGATTGTCAGAAAGGGCGCTCTATCCCGTGGCGCTCACGGCAGGCGGCAGGCGCGTGAACATACGCGTGCGAGGAGGAGAGATGCTGGCAGGCTTTTCCGGGAAAGGGGTGTTGCGTTACGCCTATCTGCCCGAGGAGGCGGAGCTTGACGACGAGATCGCGGATATGCGCATCACGGCTGCCGCACTTTCGGACGGGACGCTCGCGCAGTTCTACTTCACGGACAAGGTGTTCGACCTTGCGGAGGCGTACGACGAGTCCTTCCGCGCGGCGCTTTCCGCCGTGAGATACAAAGGACGTCCCATGAGGCTGGGCGCAGGGAGGTGGAGCGAATGAAAAAGGTCCGCACCGCGGCGCGCACGCTGAAAATAGGTTTCAAAGGGATATGCAGCACGGTGGACGAGAGCGTGATGGACTGGGACTACACCCCCGAGATGCTCAATTACCGCATAGAAGGCGGCGTGCTCACGGGCAAACTCGGGTTCATGAACGGAGCCGGGTTCCACTCCTCCATGCAGGGGTTCAGGCACTATTATCCCGACCTCCCGGAGGGCGTCACGGTGGAAAAACTCTTCCATTACCGCCGCAGGGAGAGCGGCGCTTACGACGACAGGCTGGTCATGCAGACTGCCGCAGGCGAACTGTATTATACGGCGGTGTTCGCAAACGATACGTGGCACCTCGTCGCCGACGCGACGGTGTCGGGGGATGCGTCCGCGGTGAGTTACAACTACGGAGGAAAGGACGTGCTGCTCATCAGTGCGCGCAACAGCGGTTTTCTGATCCTGGACGACGCGACGGTGAAGACGGTGCCTTCCGTGCCGCGTTTTTCCTCCGTCACCGTCCATAACGAGAGGGTGTACGGCACCCTGGACGGCGAGAGCAGACAGCTGTGGTTCTCCGACGATTTCGACCCCGAGAACTGGAACGTGTCCGCAGACGAGGGCGGTTACATCTCCTTTGCGGACGAGTGCGGCGATGCGCTGCTCGCGGTGTCCTTCCTCGGGTATCTCTTTATCTTCCGCGAGCACGGGATATACCGCCTGACGGCATACGGCGACCAAAGCGAATTTTCGCTGAAAAAGCTGTTTACCGCTACGGGAAGGATATATAAAGATACGATAGTGCTGTGCGGCGACAGGATAATGTTCCTCACCGACGAGGGAGTTTTCTCCTTTGACGGCTACACGGTCACACCTTCCGTCAAGGAGCTTCCGCCCCTCGTTTATCCCTCTCTCGCGATGGCGGCGTATCACGACGGGGCGTACTTCCTCGCGTGCACGACCTCCATCGGAGAACTGGCGCAGGGCGTTTACACCAATAACGCCGTGGTGCGTTACGACATACGCGAAGGGGATATGTGCATAACGGCGGGCAAGGACGTGACGGCGGTATGCGGCATCCGTTCGCATACGGCGGCGGACATAGTTTTTTGCATAAAGGAGAACGGGGTGTTCAGGCTCGCTTCCGTCGCGGAGGACGGGAACGCGCTCGGCACCGCTCTCAAAAAAGTGTACCGGACCCCATTCAACGACTTGGCGACGTCCGCGATAAAGACGGTGAGAGATGTCACGCTCACCACTTCTTTCCCCTTGCAGATGACGGTGCTTACGGACGACAAAAAATATGTGTTCGAGCTGCCCGGTTCGGATATGCCGCAGACCGTCTTTGTGGGGAAGAGCGGCAGGAAGATAGGGTTGGAATTCCGTTCGCAGTCGGGGATATGTTCGGTGTCGAAACCGGTCGTCAGACTGGATGTGACGGTGTGAGGCGGTCATGGATATAAAGGAGATACTTGCGCTCGTGGAGGAATTGACCTTCCGAGTGCAGATGCTGGAAAAGAAAGTGGCGCAGCTCATGACTGCGCAGGATGCGTGAGGTGATATATGGCATCGTTTTGGGATGAATTCAAGGATCTGTTCAAGACGGATTCTCAACAGAAGGAGGAAAGGCAGCAGGAGCTGAACGCCGCTCTCGAAGCGGAAAAGGCGGTGACGGAACAGCTCGCGGCGCTTGACCGCGAGTACCGCGAGTCCCTGCCCGAGGAGCCCGAGCCCGACCTCGACAAACTGTTCCCCGAGGACCTGGGACTGGAAAAGGTGGACTATACGCCTGCGTCCGACGAGGAACTGGCTGCTCTCGCGCAGTCGGGCGTGGACTACGAAAAAGCGGCGGAAAAGCAGGATCTGACGCACTCTTTCGGCGTGAAAGAGCAGGCGCTCGCGGACAAGGCGGACAAGGCGGAACGCGACCTTGACGAGGAGTTCAGAAACCTCGGGGAACTTTACGGCGAACTTGCAAAACAAGCGGACAACGACGCTTTGCGCAGGGGAGTGGCAAGGAGCAGCATACGCACGTCGGCGCAGGAAGAGCTGTCCGCCGAAAAGGCGCGCGCGGAGCTGGACAGCAAGCAGTCGTACGACGACAGGATGAGCGAGATAGGCGCCGAACTCAACGCCTTGCAGCAGCAACAGGACGCGGCTTTCGAGGAACTGGACCTGAAATACGCGGCGGAACTGGAAGAGCGCATCGCAAAACTCAAAGAGGAGCGCGACAAGACCGCGCAGAAATTCGCCGAGTACAACAACGAAGTGGAACAGCTGGAACTGGAATACGCGCGCGACAGGGAAGAGGACATCGCCGAGTTTTTGAAGAACAGGGAAGAAGAGAGGCTGGAACGCGAGGAAAAACAGCGCGAAGAGGAGAGGAAGTACGGCTATACGGGCGCGAAACAGGAGAATTACGCCAAGCGTTACGACATAGCTTTCGACTTTTATTCCTCCCTTTCGCCGGACATCGCGGCGGACGCGCTCGCGGCGTCCCCGAGCATGAAGTACTACCTCGGCAATTACTACGACAAACTCATGTCCGCTCTGAAAGGGGAGGAGGGACAGACGCGCTACTATTGAGCGCGCACGCCCTTCCGCTCCGCAGACGAAGAAAAGAAAACGCCGTCCGTCGGGACGGCGTTTTTGCACGGGCGAAACTTGTGGGTATGCGTCGGACGGGAAGGGGGAAAAGCGTGTCGGTGTCCTTCCGCGCCGACACGTTCCGACGGCAGAGCGTCATTTCCGCGCGCTCTTCCGCACAGCGTAGACGATAGGCGGCGTGACGAGGGGGAAGAGGATGACCTCGATGACGAAGTTCACCGAAAGCATCGCGGACATGAATTCGGGGGAGATGAGGGTGTCGTTGACGCTCTTTCCTCCGTACACCGCCCACATTATCCCCAGCACCGCTCCGGTGTTGGTCAGCACTCCGACAAGGCACGCCAAGCCGTCTATCAGGGCTTGCAGCAGGCGAGGAAGCCGTTCGCGCGGCGCTTCCGTTTTTGTCACGGGCGCACTTTCCTCCGCGCGCACCTCCGACGGACAGGCGTCCGCGTGTTCCTCCGTGGGGGCTTCCGTGGGCGCGGAGCCGTCGCTCTCATGCGAGGGCGTATCGGGAGGAGAGCAGCCCTCCGCCTCGGTTTTTTCAGCGCGCTTGGCGCGTATCCGCATCGCCGCCGCAGACAGCCCTTTCATCACCCCGAACGCCGCGAGCGGCACCAGTATTCTGGGCAGCACGGACACAAGAGGGTTTTGGAATATGGGCGCGGTGGGAGAGCCGGCGTTCAGTGTGAACGCCATGACGAGGGAGGTCACCCCCATCACCAGACCGCCCAGCATCCCCGTCAGTATATCCTGCGTGAGCGCGAGCACGAAAACGGGCAGCAGGGTGAGCGCGAGCGTGGCGGAACTCACCCTGATGGGGATCAGGCTGAGTATGACGGTAAGCGCCAGCAACAGCGCCAGGAGTGCGATGCGTTTGCTCTTTTTCAATGCGATACTTCCCCTGTCCGGGCGCGCCGACGGCATATATGCGCGCGGCCGCGTACGGGCGAAGCGCCCTTTCCCCGGTCCTGTCAAGGATAGCACGGCGGCGTAGGTATGTCAAACGGCGGCAGGGGCGGAAACTTAAAGAAAGATTAAGAAAAAAATTTTGCTTTTCAATGCTTTTTTAAGCAGAAGGGGGAATAATCAAGGCGTAAAGAGCGGAAACGTTCTTTCGATATCCTCCCTATGATGCACGAAAGTGCAACCCTCCCAAATGGCGAAAGCCAAACAATCCTCCCCCCTGTTAGCGAAGCATCCATCGATCTTCTCTAACGAAAAAGCGGCAGACCGAGCGTCTGCCGCTTTTTTTGCATCGGAGCCCTCTTTACCCTGACGGGAAGTTGGAGTATAATTGAAAAAAACCCGGAGGTGCGACATGAAAGTCGTGATAGTCGGCGGCGTTGCCGGCGGAGCAAGTTGCGCGACCCGTCTGCGCAGATTGGACGAGAGCGCGGAGATCATCATTTTGGAGCGCGGCGACGACGTTTCTTACGCAAATTGCGGACTGCCTTATTTCGTGGGCGGCAAGATAGAGAAGCAGGAGTCGCTCACGGTGGCGAGCCCTGGATTTTTGCGCGCGCGTTTCAATATAGACGTGCGCGTGCGCTCGGAGGCTGTCGCGATAGATGCGGCGGCAAAGACCGTGCGCGTGCGCGAGGTCGGCGGAAGAGAGTACGACGAAAGCTACGACGCTCTCGTGCTCGCGCCCGGCGCGGCGGCAAAGACCTTCGGTCAGAGCGGAAAAGGAGTGTTCACCCTGCGCGACGTCAAGGACGCGGTAGGGCTCAAATCCTTTATCCTCCGAAACGGCGTGACGAACGCGTTGGTGGCTGGCGGCGGCTTCATCGGCGTGGAAACTGCCGAGAACCTGGTGCGGCTGGGGCTGGACGTCACCCTTGCGGAGTTCGCGCCCCAGGTGCTGCCCCCTCTCGACCCCGAGATGGCGGTCATACTGTCGGACGAGCTCGCGAAGAACGGGGTCAAGGTGCGCACTTCCACGGGCGTGGGCAGTGTGAAAGAGTGCGAGGGCGGTCTTGAAGTGGCGTTTTCGGACGGCAGCAAAGGCGTGTTCGGCATAGTGGTGCTCGCGCTCGGCGTCGCCCCGGAAACCTCTCTTGCCGCGGCTGCCGGCGCGGCGATCGCGCCGAACGGCGGTATAGAGGTGGACGGATATATGCGGACTTCGCTCCCGGACGTTTACGCGGCAGGCGACGCGGTGAGCGTGCTGGGCACGGACGGCGCGGAGGCGCTCATACCGCTTGCAGGACCTGCGAACAGGCAGGGCAGGAGCGTGGCGGACAACATCACGGGGCGCGCGTCCCAAAACGGCAGAAGGGTGCTGGGGGCGAGCGTGGTGAAGGTGTTCGGGCTGACGGCGGCTTCCGTCGGGCGCAACGAAAAGCAGCTCAAAAAGTCGGGCGACGCCTATTTCAAAGTGTATGCCTTCCCCTTCTCTCACGCCACTTATTATCCCGGCGCGGCGCAGATGACGCTCAAATTGCTCTTTGCCCCTGACGGCAGCATCCTCGGCGCGCAGGGAGTGGGCGCGGAAAACGTGGAGAAACAGATAGACGTGATCTCCGCCGCGATGAAGTTCGGCGGAAAGGTTTCCGACCTCGCGGAGCTGGAACTGTGCTATGCGCCTCCCTTCAATTCCGCCAAAAGCCCCGTCAATATGCTGGGGTTCATCGCGTGCAACGTGCTGGACGGACTGATGAAGGTCGTTTCCCCGGAGGAGGTGGGGGAGGGGGACTTCGTGCTGGACGTCCGCACCCCGTCGGAATATGCGGCAGGGCACATCGCGGACTCCGTCAACATCCCTCTCGACGAACTGCGCGCAAGGTCGGAAGAACTGCCTAAGGATACTCCCATCATAGTCACCTGCGCCGTGGGGCTGCGCGGATACATCGCTTGCAGGATACTCGCAGGGAGGGGTTTCGACGTCGCGGACCTTACGGGAGGTTTCAGGATGTACAGCTTGGCGAAAAAGGCTGGTCTTGTCAAAAACGGCAGATAAAGAGCCGTTTTATGCATATCAACCGTTAGAAAAGCGAGGACCGCTCCGTGACACGGAGCGGTCCTCGTTTTTGCCGGGCGCGGAGATGTCTGCGGATGCCCGACAGGGAGGGGGAGGATGATGCGCGCGTTTTCAGCCGCGGCGCATCGCTTCATAGGTGTAGGAATGGGTGCCGTCGCCGTTGTCCGTTATGCGCACGTAGTAGCCTTCGGAGGACTGCATGCTGCCCACGCGGATGCGGATGACTTCTTCACCGTTGCGCAGCTGCTCGCGGTCGAAGAAGAACACGGAGGATGCGCCCGTTTGGTCCACAAAGGTCATTTCGATCTCCAGCTCGCCGCGCTCTTCTTCGTATTCGAAGGTGCTGCGCTCTATCACTCTTTGTCCTTCGTAGATGAGATAGCTGAACTCTTTTTCGTACTCGCCGTCCTCGGTTTCCACGCTCTGTTCCACCACCATGCGACGGGTGTCGGAGAGGTAGACGATGAACTCGGTTTCGTCTTCGCGTTCGCCGGGTTCGCTCTCGAAGCTGCGCTCGCCGTATATTTCATAGGGCTTGCCGTCGATGATCATGATGCCGCGGATGGAGTATTCCTCTTCCACTTCATACGGGTCGTCGTCATCGTCGTAGTCGGGGCGGAGCTCCTCGTTATAGTACATGGTGTAGGAGTGGGTGCCGCCCTGCATATCGCGGTAGGTGATCACGCTCTTCACCTTGTAATCGGGGTCATCGGACTCGCCCGTCGTCACGGTGAAACCGCCGTCGGAGAGCAGGCTCTCCACCAGAGCCATATAGCCGTCAAGCTGTTCGGTGACGGGATCCGTCGCCGGGGTTTCTTCTGCTACGTCGCTTGCGGCAGACTGCGCCATGGCTGCCGCGGCGCCGCCGTCGTTCATCGCGGAGATGAGCATGCCTGCCGAAGCGGCGCTGAACCCGTATATCTCTTCCGCGGTGTCCATGTCCTGAAAGCCGCCGTTCACGCTGCCGCCCTTGACGCCGCCGTCGTCCGTGCCGTTGCAGGCGACCAGCCCTATCGCGAGCGCCGCCGCGACCAGTGATATCGTAAGGATGATGATAAGTTTTTTCATGAGTGTTGCCTCCTGAGTTTCTTTTTGAAAGAGGGGGTACTGCCTCCGTTCACCTATATAACAGCCGAGGAGGGGCGTTTTGTTGGAAGGTCGTGAAAATTTCTTTGACTTGACTCAAAATGTGCGGACTGCTATCATCTTCCCGAAGGGATGTTTAAGCGGAGAGCCGCGCGTTTTTAGGTTTTGTCGCGATCTTTCCAACAAAACATCGCTTCAAATTTGTTATTATATCGGGAAGGATATGACAGGCGAGAAACTCGACAGATATGTCGTAAGACTTAAAGAGGGGGACGCACAGGCGTTTGACTATATATACGAGCGCACGCACCGAGCCGTCTATTTCGCCGTGTTCTACATACTCCGCGACAAGATGCTCGCAGAGGACGTGTTGCAGGACACCTTCGTGCGCGCGCTGTCCGCGTTGGAACAGTACACGCCGGGCACCAACTTCACCGCGTGGCTGTGCAAAGTGGGCAAGTCCATCGCGCTGAACACGCTGAAAAAGAGGGGCAGGGAAACCGTCACCGATCTTTCGGCGGATCCGGGCGCGTACGGTACGCAGGAAACGTCGTTGCCCTTCGTCTTCGACCTGGCGCGCAAAGTGCTGTCGGAGGAGGAATACGAGATAGTGATGCTCTGCCAGGTGGCAGGCTATAAGCGGCGAGAGGTCGCCGAGATGACGGGGCTGCCGATAGGCACCGTCACATGGAAGAACAACGAGGCGTTGAAGAAGTTGAAAAAGGCGTTGGAAAAGGAGGGCAGTCTATGAAAAAGAATGTGAAAAGATTGCTCACGCAACATCGTGCAGATGTGTTGCCCGATGAAAGAGTGAAGGAAAAGGTCAAGAGGGACCTCGGGCTCTCGTCTGTGCGCGAAAGCCGTCTTTCCTATGCGGAGGGCGGCGAGAGGTCGCTCACGGACGGGCGCAAAGTCGCCATCGCGGTGGTGTCCGTTCTGGTCGTTGCCGCGCTGTTTTTGGGCGTGTTCCTTCCCTTGTGGCTGCAAGGTTCCCCCGGCGCGCCTCCCGTCGCCCGACCCGATCCCACCCCCGGGCAGGGCGATTTCGGCATCACGGACGCGGACTCGTTTTATGCTTACGGCGCGGCGTCCGTTGGCTCCATCCTTTCGGCGTCCGACACGGGCGCGGTCGGCGCGGCGGTCGCTTCCGCCATGACGCAGGCGCTCCCCGGAGCGGACGGTATGCGCGCGGCGCTCGGCGAAGAGGAACAGGCGGCTTTGCTCGACAAATATCTCTCCCTGGTGCAAAGCCTGCTCGGCGAAAGCGGAATCACAGAAGAGGGCATAGCGCCCGAGTACGGCTTCTCTTTCGGAATGAGAGTGCTCAGCACAGACCTTGCCGGCAACGTCAGCACGTATGAACTGTATTACGACAAGCGGCCCATAGGCGCGGAACAGGATGAAGACGAGCGAGAGGAGAATTACGCCATAACCGGCGTGCTCATCACCGCGGACGGCGGAAGGTTCGACGTCAAGGGCAAGTATCAGACGGAAACGGAGGTGGGCGAGAGCGAGAGCGAACTCTTCTTCCGCGCATATACCTCCGCAGACGACAGCTCTTACATCGAGGTCAAACAGGAATACGAGAACGAGCAGGAGGACGGGGAGTCCGAACGCGAGGTCGAGTATGTCTACACCGTCTTCAAAGACGGAGTCAGGCAGGAAACCATGACCGTGGAGTATGAGGAGGAAGAGAACGAGAAGGAGTTGGTCATGACCATCTCCAAAGGCGGCAGAACGGAGGAACTCACCTTCGAGGACGAGCTGGAAAACGGCATGCGTGTGATAAACGTGGAAGGCACCCTTGACGGCGAACGCGTGCAATTCCGTATCTACGTCACGGAGAACGGCTACGATTACGTCTTCCCCGGCAATCCGCGCCCCTGACCCCCTCCCTACCGCGTACACGCGATGACACAGGAGAGGGCGGACGCCCTCTCTTTTGTTGTTTTTCAGGTGAGTTAAGGGATGGCGTGGCATATCGCTGGATCGTGCTTTTCAGGTGAGTTAAGGGTGGGTATGGCGTGTCGTTTGATGGGGCGTGACGGCGTGGGGATCACCGTTTTTTTGCGTTGAGCGCGCGCGTATGCCCGGGTGCACGGAAATTTGTCGGAAGTTGCGTCCGAACGCTTGCTTTTTTCTTGAAAAAGGAATAAATATATTGCTCGTGAGCACGCTTGTGAGCAGACAAACCGGACATCCCGTCCTGCATACTGCGGCGGATTTTGCCAAAAGTCACGTCGTGTTGCTCGTCGCCATCGCGGCGGCGGCAGTGACGTGTATTTTTGTGCCGCCCGACGCCGCTTATGCCGATTACTTCGACCTTGACACGTTGTCCTGTCTGTTTTGCACGCTCGCGGTCGTCAGCGCGCTCAAAGAGAGGCATTTCTTCGAGTGGCTGGCAGGCAAGATCGTCAGCGCATTCGGAAATATGCGCCGCGTGACTTTCGCGCTGGTGTTCGTGACTTACTTCGGTTCCATGGTGATGGCGAACGATATGGCTCTCGTCACCTTCCTCCCTCTCGGATGGTTCGTGCTTTCCTCCTGCGGCAGGACGAAATATACGGCGTTCGTGTTCATAATGCAAAATATCGCCGCCAATCTCGGCGGCATGCTGACCCCCTTCGGCAATCCGCAGAACCTGTATCTTTATTCCTATTATTCCATAGGCGCAGGGGAGTTTTTCGCGATAATGGCGCTGCCGTTTGCGGTCGCGTTCCTCCTCATCGCGGCAGCGTGCTTCTTCGTGAAGCCGGAGCCCGTCGCTCTGGAAACGCCGCCCGTGCAAGCGCCTCCCGTATGGCGTACGCTCATATACTTCGTGTTGTTTGCGCTCTCCGTGCTCATCGTGTTCCGCGTCTTTCCGTTCTACGTGGGGCTCATATGCGTCACGTTGGCGCTGCTTGTGCTGGAACCGCGTGCCTTTTTGAAAGTGGACTACGCACTGCTCCTTACCTTCTGCGCCTTTTTCGTGTTCTCGGGAAACCTCTCGCGCATACCTGCGGTGGAGAGCGCCCTCGGGTCGCTGGTCGCACTGTCGCCGCTGCTCGTGGGCACGGCGTCCTGCCAGGTCATAAGCAACGTGCCGTCCGCGGTGCTGCTGTCGCGTTTCACCGCCGATTACCGTCACTTGCTGATAGCCGTCAACATAGGCGGACTGGGCACCCCGGTGTCCTCGCTAGCAAGCCTCATAACCTTGGGCGAGTACCGCAAGCACGCCCCCGGCAATACCATGCGCTACCTCCTTCTGTTTTCGCTCATCAATTTCGGTTTCCTCGCCGTCCTTATAGGCACCGGCTATCTCACCGACCTCATATTTTAAGCCGCAATAACGGCATGGCCGTGTCGGCAAGGCGAATGACGCGGTCCGGACGGAAATCGGCGACGCCGGACTCGGTTTGTGTTATTCAAGCCTTGCATAAAAAGCGACTCGTTTTTAAGGACCGCAACGCCGTTACGGGACAAAAACGGTACACGACCCCACCTTTCCCCGATCCGCCTTTCAATTTGATTGCCTGTACATCAAACAGTGATTATCATTACGAAATATTCGGTCGGGATGGAGCTAATTTTCTTCCTTTAACAAGACTGCCTTATCCGGGGTCCCCGGGCGAAAATCTCTGATTTTCGGCTGGGGCTTAAATTCGGGGTCCCCGGGCGAAAATCTCTGATTTTCGGATGGGGCTTAAATTCGGGGTCCCCGGGCGAAAATCTTTGATTTTCGGCTGGGGCTAAAAAGGTGAAAATCCGGTTCGTGCGATATCATAAAACCCACTCGCCCTTGTAAAAAAGAACAGGCGGCGGTAGGCGCCAACCTCGCAAAAGAAAAATGAGTGAGCGGCGGATAGTTTTTGAGAGAAGCGAGAAAACGCGGAGCAAGCGAACGTCTTGCATTTTTCTTTTGCGGAAACACAGCAGCAGGCACAAACGCGAACACCCCACATTGCTTGTGGGGTGTTGCTCATGATGCCTTGCGGCTGTGTGGAGCTGCTAACCGGATTTGTAAGGAGCACAAAGTGCGACGGAATAGCGTATTTTGCGCCATTTGATCTGCGTGCGGAGTACACGCAGGGTGCTTTGGGTCCCCTGTCACGAAATCTTCGGTTTCGGGATGGATCTAAATCCGGGGTCCCCGGGCGAAAATCTCTGATTTTCGGCTGGGGCTAAAAATCGGGGTCCCCGGGCGAAAATCTCTGATTTT